>JAXLXR010000001.1:0-521314 GCA_046327815.1 Candidatus Eiseniibacteriota bacterium
CCGCCCCCAGTACAGCGTGGCCGCGTTCATGACGCAGCCGCTGCGCAACGCGTCGGCGGACGCCGGTGACTTCGACAACGACGGCGACCTCGACTTCGCGGTGTGCGGACTCGACTCGACCAACGCGCGGCGTTCGCGGATCTGGGTCAACGGCGGCACGTTCACCTGGACCGCGGGCCCCGGGTTCGCGGTCGTGGACCAGGGCGCGATCCGGTTCGGCGACTACGACGGCGACGCCCGGCTCGACGTGCTGGTCTACGGCACCGGCAACAGTGGTCCCGTCGGCCGCATCTACCACAACGACGGCGGCACGTTTCACGACATCGGGGCGAACCTGCGGCCGCTCGGGAACTCGCGCGCCGCATGGGGCGATCTCGACAACGACGGCCGGCTCGATTTCATCGTGCAGGGCACCGACGCGTCCGTCGCCCAGACGCCGCGTACGCTGATCTACCGCAACGGCGGCGACGGCACGTTCGCGGTCGTGGACTCGCTCCCCGGATTGTCGGGCGGCGAGCTCGACCTCATGGACGCGGATCTCGACGGCCGGCTCGACGTGCTGCAGATGGGCGTGGACGCCTTGGGCGCGTGGAGCGTCACCACCTGGCGCAACATCGGCGGCGGGCACTTCCAGACCCTGCAGACGTTCCCGGCGATGGCCAGCCCCTCGGGGCGCTGGTACGACCGAACGGGTGACGGGCAGCCGGAGATCTCCTACCAGGGCGGACCTTCCGGATCGTTCTGGACGACGCTGGACGGCTGGGCCACGCCGGGCGGTGGACAGATGGCATGGGTCGGCATGCTCGGTGGAATGCGGGACGGCAGCGTGTCCCTGGCCGACGCGTTCTGCGACGGCAACATGCAGGAGCTCGCGACGGGCCGCGGCAACGGCGCACTGGACACGACGCTCATCCGGATCTGCGCCGCGGCGGGAGTGAGCTCGGCCATCGACCTCGGCGGTTCGGGCTCGCTCACGATGAACCACGGCGTGGGGATGTGGGCGGACTTCAGTGGCGACGAAGTGCCCGACATGCTGCTCATGGGCGCCAACCAGGTCGCGGGCCGGCCGCTTGGCGCCTGGTACGTGAGCTCGGGCGCCCTCAACAATCCGCCCAGCTCGCCCGGCCATCCGACCGCGACCGTGCAGCCCACGCTGACCGGCGCGCAGGTCACGTTCACCTGGGGACGTTCCAGCGACGACCACACGCCCGCGCGATCGATCACGTACGAACTGCGCGTCGGCACCACCCCGGGTGGGGCGGAGATCACCGGCCTGCGCGCCAGCCTCGCGACGGGCCAGCGCCGCGTGGCGGCGTTCGGCAGCCAGGGCAGCGACTCGCTCTGGACGCTCGACCTGGCACCGGGCACCTATTACTGGTCCATGCAGGCCGTGGACGCCAGCCTTGCCGGCAGCCCGTTCACGCCGGAGCAGCGCTTCACGATCGGCTTCGGCTCGGTGAGCGGTTCGCCGAGCCCGCTGCGTTCGAACTCGCGTGTGGCGGCCGCGTGGGGCGACTACGACTCGGACGGCCGCCAGGACCTGCTGCTCGCCGGCTCGACGGACGGCGCCACCGCGAACGCGAAGACGCTCCTGTACCGCAACACCGTCGCCGGGCTGGCACTGCAGGCGACCGCATTGCCCCACCTGACCGACGCCTCGGTCGCCTGGGGCGACGTGGATCACGACGGCGATCTCGACGTGGCGCTGTGCGGACTCGACGTGAACAGCATTTCGCGCACGTACGTGTATCGCAACAACGCGGGCACGTTCGCGCTGTCGTCCACGCTGAGGGGTGTGTCGCGCGGTGCGCTCGCGCTCGGCGACTACGACAGCGACGGCAAGCTCGACCTGCTGGTGGCGGGATCCACGAACACCGCGGCGAGCGGTGCGCTGACGTTCCTCTACCACGGAAACGGCGACGGCACGTTCGTCAACTCGGGCCAGTTCTTCCGCAATGCGTACCTGTCCACGGTGGGATTCGCGGACGTGGACCGCGACGGCGACATGGACTTCCTCGTCACCGGCCGCGACAGCGTCGGCGTCCCGATGCTGCAGATGTACCGCAACGCCGGTGGCTCGGTGTTCACGCCGGTGCCGAGCGGGCTGCCGGCGCTCGACTTCGGCCCGAACTTCTCGTTCTTCGACTTCGACGCCGACGGCGATCTCGACATCGCGATCAACGGCAGCTCGATCGCGGGTTCGGTCGCCGGCGCCACGACCCGCGTCTATCGCAACGACGGCACCGGCACGTTCACGCAGGTGGCGGGCTCGGGGCTCACGAACTCGTGCAATGGTGCGATCGCGACGGGCGACGTGGACGGCAACGGCCTGCCCGACATCGTCTACACCGGGCTCGACGCGGGCGGGCTTCCCGTCAATCGCGTGGCGCTCAACTCGACCGGGAGCGGCGCGTTCGTGGCTTCCGACAACGGCCTGTCGCCGGTGGCGCTGTCCGCTCTGGCGCTCGGCGAGCTCGACGGCGACGGCCACCTCGACGTCGCGCTCTCCGGCGCGCTGGGCAGTGGGAGCCTGTCGCAGGTGTTCGTCAATTTCTCGAACCTCGCCGAGACCGCGCCCACCGCACCTTCCAACCTGCGGCTTGCGGACAACGGCACCCGGATGGTGCTGCGCTGGAACGCGTCCAGCGATGCGCAGACCGCGTCGGCGGGCCTGGGCTACGACGTGCGCATCGGCCGCTCGGCGAACGGCAACCAGGTGATGCCGCTGCACGCGGACAGCCTGAGCGGGCTGCGGCGCGTGCCGAGCATGGGGTCGTTCAAGGGCGATTCGCTGGTGCTGCCCGTGCTCGCCGAGGGCGACTACTTCTGCGCGGTACAGGCGGTGGATCCCAGCGGCGTGGGCAGCCCGCTCGCGAGCGCCGCGTTCACGTTCAACCGCATGACCGCGACCGGCGGCTCGCTGGCGGGCGCGGTGACGCCCAACGCCGGCAGCTACCGGCCGCCGCTCGTCGCGTGGGCGGACTTCGACAACGACGGCGACCTCGACCTGTTGGCTTCGGTCGGCACGACGGGCGCGACGGCCAACGCGCGCACCCGGCTCTACCGGAACCTCAGCTCGACGCTGTTCGCGTACCCGACCACGTTCCCGAACCTGGCCGAAGGCGCTGCGGCGTGGGCCGACTACGATCGTGACGGACGGCTCGACCTGGCGATCGCCGGTGTGGACTCGACCGGCGCACGGCTGGCGCGCGTGTACCACAACAACGGCAACGGCACGTTCACCGACATCGCGGCCGGGCTGACGGGCGTGGCATCGGCGTCGGTGGCGTGGGCGGACTACGACAACGACGGCGACCCCGACCTGCTCGTGGGCGGGTCCGACAACGGCACGCTCTCGTTCGCGCTGACCCGGCTCTACAGGAACAACGGCAACGGCACGTTCACGTGGGAGAACGGCATCTCGCTTCCGGGCGCGTTCAACGGCCAGGCGATCTGGGGCGACGTGGACCGCGACGGCGATCCCGACATCGTCACCGTGGGCCAGAACAGCGCGGGCGTGGCGCAGCTCGTGGTGTGCCGCAACAACGGCGGCTTCTTCGCCAGCACGACGACCATCGCCGGCATGGCGACCACGGCCGGCTCGGTGGCGCTCGGCGACTACGACAACGACGGCGACCTCGACCTCGTGGTCACCGGCAACCGCTCGACCGACGGCGTCGGCATCGTGCAGGTGCTCGACAACGACGGCACCGGCACGTTCACCGCTCACGGCTCGAACCTGCTGCGCGTCACGCAGAGCCGCGCGGCGTGGGGCGACTACGACGGTGACGGCGATCTCGATCTCGCCGTGTGCGGCACCGACTCGCTGGGCGCTCCGGCGTCGCGCATCATCCGCGACGACGGCGCTGCGGGCTTCCGGGTGCTCGACGTCGCGTTGCCCGACGTGGGCATGGGAAACATGGCGTGGGGCCACGTGAACGCCGACAACCGCATGGATCTCGCATTCACGGGCTTCGACGGCACCGCCGCGATCGCGGGCGTGTGGACGCGGCTCACCGGTGGTGTGAACGCGCCGCCGAACCCGCCGACCGGTCTCACCGGCACGCTCTCGGGTGCGGGGCGCGCGTCGCTGCACTGGGTCCGCAGCACGGATTCGAAGACGCCCACGCTGGGCATGTCGTACGACGTGCGGCTCGGCATCTCCTCGCGCGGCGGCCAGATCGTGCCGCTGCCGTCCGACAGCACGACCGGCACGCGGCGGATCGCGCGCGGCGGCGTGTGCACGGGTGACTCGGCCTGGGTGAAGGGCCTGCCGAACAACCTGTACTACTTCACCGTGCAGGCGGTGGACCCGAGCTTCGCGGGCTCCACGCTGCCCGCGTGGCAGACGCTGCTGTCGCCGGCGCTGCTCGACGTGGAGGACGAAGCGGCGGGGCTGCCGCTCGCGTTCGCGATCCACGACGTGTCGCCCAACCCGGCGCACGGCCCGGCCACGGTGCGGTTCGACCTGCCGCGTGCCGCGCACGTGGATCTCGCGGTCTACGACGTGAGCGGGCGGCGCGTGCGCACGCTGCTCAACGCGGTGATGGCGGCGGGACGGCAGGCCGCGCAGTGGGACGGCGTGAGCGAAGACGGGGCGCGCGCGTCTGCCGGCTACTACTTCGTGCGGCTGGACGCGGGCGGCCACACGCGGACGCGGCGGGTGGTGCTGGCGAGGTGACGTCCTGACGAACGCGACGGGCGCCGGTCTCCTTCGAGACCGGCGCCCGCGTGTGTTCCGGTGTGGCTGTGGCGCGTGTGCGCTACTTCGTGTCCACCCACACCGGCATGCGGCCCGGCGTGTACGGCGCGCCGGCCTGCTCGAGGCGCGTCTCGAACGCCTGCACGCGATCGTGCGCGGCGCGCAGGTCGGCGAGCACCTTGCCGAACGACGCGCGCGCTTCGTCGTACGCGCGTGAGTACGTGCCCGTCGGGCCCGACGTGGTGCTCCAGAGCGAACCGATGATGAGGTCGGTGCGGCCCTTGAGCGACATGCGCGCCTGGCCTTCGAACTTGGGCAGCAGCTTGTCGCCGTTCAGCGCCTCGTCGAGCGCCTTGAGCTGCACCTTGATCGCGGCCAGCTCGGCGAGCAGGTCCTCACCCGGCGTGGGCAGGCTCATGACCGCGGCTTCGAGGAAGGGCAGCACTTCGTTCAGCTGCTCGCGGTGCGCGTCGGCGGCCGAGATCGCACGCGACAGCGCGCCGGCCCGCTCGTTGAACGCACGCAGCGCGGCCTGTCCCGCCGGCGGAATGCTCGCGGCGTACAGCGGCTGGCAGTTCACCGTCTGCGGCGTGCCCACCGGCGTCAGCTTGCGTTCGGCGTTCATGTACATCGTCACGGTGTACGTGCCCGGCGGCACCATCCAGCCCTTCTCGGGCTCGTCCCACGGCGCGGGATTCGCCGGCGGCGTCAGTTCGATCGGGCCGTAGCGGCTCGTGCGGAAGTCCCACGTCAGCCGGTGCAGGCCGGCCTTGAGCGACTTCTTGTACTTGCGGATCACGTGGCCCTGCGCGTCGGCGATCACGAACAGCAGCGACGGCTCTTCTTCGTCGGCTTCCTTCTTGAGCTGCTCGTACGTGGGGTAGGGCACGTGCTTGCCCGCTTCCTGCAGCTTCTTCTCCTCGGCGATGCGCTTCTTCTTGAGCGACTTGAAGTCGTCCTTGACCCAGTACGTGATCGTCGCGCCGATCTCGGGATTCGGGGCGGAATAGAACGACGCGCCCTGGAATCCCGTGCCGGGGAACCCGAGCGGGTCGGCGGCCACGAACATGGCCGCGTCGGCGCACGGCAGCAGCGCCGCGGGCTTCTCGATCGCGGCGGCGTTCAGCGTGCGCAGCGGCGTGTAGTCGTCGAGGATGAACACGCCGCGGCCGTACGTGGACACGACCAGGTCGTGTTCGTCGCGCTGGATCGTCAGGTCCATCACCTGCGCCGATGCCGGCATGCCGCCCGACAGCTTCACCCACTCGGGCTTCGCCGTGTTCGAGAAGTACACGCCGGTCATGGTGCCCACGAACAGCAGGTCGGGGTTCACCTCGTCCACGTCGATCGTCCACGTGACGCCGTGCGTGGTGGGCAGGTTCGCGTTCACCGACACCCACGTCTTGCCGCCGTCGGCCGTCTTGTACAGGTACGGCGCGAAGTCGCCGGCGAAGAAGTTGGTGCACGCCGCGTACGCCACGTCGGCGTTGGTGGGCGAGGCGGTGATCTCGTGGATCGAGGCGAACTCGGGCAGCCCGGGCAGCACCGCGCGCTGCCACGTCTTGCCGCCGTCGTGCGTCCAGTGCAGCAGGCCGTCGCCCGAGCCGGCGTACAGCCGCTGCTCGTCCAGGGGCGACTCGGCGATCGTGATGATGTGCGCGAGCGAGCCCTTGTTGGCCATCTCCTCGCTGCTCCAGCTGCGGCCCATGAGGTCGTGCATTTCCTTGGGCACGCCGCGTGTCAGGTCGGGGCTGATCTCGCGCCAGCTTTCGCCGCGGTCGTCCGAGCGCAGCACCAGCTGCGCGCCGTGGTAGAGCCGCTTGTGGTCGTGACGCGACACGAGCAGCGGCGTGTCCCAGTCGAACCGGTACGCGGCCTTGCCGGCTTCCTCGAAGCCCTTCAGGAACAGCCGCTCGCCCGTGGTGCGGTCGTAGCGCGCGAGCGCGCCGTTCTGCGCCTGCGAGTACACGGTGTTCGGGTCGGCCCAGTCCACCTGCGACTGGAACCCGTCGCCGCCCAGCGTGAACGTCCAGTCGCCGTTCGTGATGCCGCTCGAGTTGAGCGTGCGCGACGGGCCGCCGAGGCTGTTGTTGTCCTGCGTGCCGATGTACACGTGGTAGAACGGCTTCGTGTTGTCCACCGTGACCTTGTAGATCTCGGCGAGCGGCAGGTTGGCCTTGAACGCCCACGTGGCCGCGCCGTCGAACGACTCGTACACGCCGCCGTCGTTGCCCGAGATCATGTGGCGCGGATCGTCGGCGTCCACCCACAGCGCGTGGTTGTCCACGTGCTTCAGGTCCTCGCCCAGCCGCGACCAGCTCTTGCCGCCGTCGGTGGACACCTGGTTGAACACGTCGAGCGCGTACACGCGGTCCACGTTCTTCGGGTCGCACACCAGCTTCTGGCAGTAGAACGGGTAGCTGGTCACGTAGTCGCTCGCGCGCGTCCAGCTGGCGCCGGCGTCGTTGCTCACGTACGTGCCCTTGTCCTTCTTCTCCTTGGCGTCCACGACCGCGAACAGCCGGTCGGGGTTCACGGGCGAGATCGCCATGCCGATGCGCCCGACCTGCTTCTGCGGCAGGCCGCCGGTGAGGCGCTTCCACGTGGTGCCGCCGTCGGTGCTCTTGTAGATGCCGCTCTCGTCACCGCCCGCGATCGTGGTGGTGAGGTAGCGCTGGCGCTGGTGCGCGACCGTGTAGAGCACGTCGGGATCGCGCGGGTCCATGTACAGCTCCCAGCAACCCGTGTGGTCGCTCGGGTGCAGCACGTTGACCCACGTCTTGCCGCCGTCGGTGGTCTTGAACACGCCGCGCTCGCCGCCCGACACGCGGTGCGGACCGTAGGCCGCGACCCACACGGTGTTCGGCTGCTTCGGGTGCACCACGATGGCGCCGATCTGCTGCGACTCCTTGAGCCCCATGTTGGTCCAGCTGGCGCCGCCGTCGGTGCTGCGGTACACGCCGTCGCCGGGAACCACGTACGACTGCGCGTTGTTCTCGCCGGTGCCGACCCACACGGTGTGCGGGTTCGACGGGTCGTAGGCCACCGCGCCGATCGGGAACGCCGACTCGCCGTCGAACACGGGCGAGAACGTGACGCCCGCGTTGCTGGTCTTGAACAGCGAGCCGTGGCCGGCGCCCACGAACCACTCGGACTTGTCGCGCGGGTTGACCGCGATCACGACCACGCGGCCGCCGGTCACCGCGGGCCCGATGCTGCGGAACGCGAGCCCGTCGAGCGAGACCTTGGAGAGCGCGGGCTCCGGCGCGGTGGGCTTGGCGTCGGGCTTCTTGGCGGCCGGCTTCGCGGGCGCCGCGTGCAGGGGAAGCGCGGCCGCGCAGAGCAGCGCGACCGCGAGCAGCGTGGAGTAGTTCCTCTTCATGTCTGGGCGGCTCCCGGAGTGAACGGGTGGGACTGCGGCGGACAGCGACGCCGGAACCTAAGGCTCGCGCGCGGCATTCCACAACGCCCGCGGCGGCCCGCGCAGCGTTCGGCGGCCCGGCGCGGAAGGAGCGGCGCCGAGCGCGGATGGGAGCGCGCGCGCGGCAGGAGGTCGCGTGGACACGGCCTGTCGTGCAGGGAGTGCTTCTGCGTCGCCCGCTCGCCCACTAGGATGAGGTTCTTCTGGGAAACCCCGTCCTCCATCCGACAGGAGCCCTCATGCGCCGCATCCCTTCGATTGCCGCCTGCCTCGTCACACTGCTCGTCCTGCTGCCCGCCGAATCGAATGCCGTGGTCGGGGTCCTCCGGACCTCGCCCCACATCTGGACACATTCGATCGGGCAGATCACGCCGGACGCCGGGCTCGAGTGCGTCGGCACCACGCCGACGAACTTCACGAACGTCTACAGCCTGGCCACCGGCATTGCGCTCGCGCCGCTCGTCGCATCGAACAACACGTTCGTCCGCAGCTACCATCTCGAGGATTTCGACGGCGACGGTTTCGACGACGTGCTCGCCGTGGGAAACGAGGCGGTCGGCCAGTCCATCACCTTCGTCAGCCTGCAGCGGTACTCCGGCGGCTCCATGGTGGAAGTGTTCCCGGAGGTGGCGCTGTTCGAGCGCAACGTGCAGTTCGTGGGCACGATGCGCCTGAACGCGGGGAACCCGAACGCGATGGTGTTCCAGGGTCCGAAGTACGTGTACATCGTGCGCCAGACCGGTGTGGTCCGCTATCGCGCCGACACCGACGGCAGCTGGCCCGCGAGCGGCAATTACACGTTCTCGGTCTTCATTGACGACTTCCGGGGCAACGGCTTCGACCAGGTCCTCGTGACGGCCGAGGCGGTGGACCACACGCAGGCGTGGAACATCCTGATCGGGGACAGCTCGCCGGCACTGGCGGCCGAGGAGGGACCGCTCACCACGCAGGTGCGGCTCATGCCCAGCACGCCGAACCCCGCGTACGGCCCGGCGCGCATCGCGTTCGAACTGCCCACCACCGCGCGCGTGCAGATGCAGATCTTCGACGCGCAGGGACGGCTGGTGAACCGGCTCGTCAACGGCCAGCTGAGCGCCGGCCGGCACGAGCAGGTGTGGGACGGCCGCGGCCTGTCCGGCGAGCGCGTCAACGCCGGCGCGTACTTCTACGAACTGGTCGTGGACGGCGTGCGCGAGACGCGCAAGATGATCCAATTGCGGTAGGCGAAGGCGGGCGCGCCGACGGGGTTTGTGGGATCCCGTCGGCGCGCGGCGCGACGCTACCGCACGGGACACCGAACGTGAGCGCGTGGCCGACGGTGTGCGGGCGGACGGGAGCTTCCCGTCCGCCCGCCGTGCTTCAGGCGCTCGTGCCCGCCTCGCGTGCGCGACGCCGCCAGGCCGCCAGTGCCGCGCGCACCTCCGTGTCGGGGCGAGCGGGCAGTTTGCGGTACTCGGAGCAGTCACCCTTGCGGGTGAGCAGCTTGTGGTTCACCAGCTCGCGACGCAGCGTCGCGTGATCGCCGAACAGGTGGGCGTCGCGCAGCACCGCGTTGACTTCCTTCTCCGTGTACGTGCGCTGGGATTCGAACTTCGTCCACAGCAGCCAGAGCGCCACGCGCTGGACGGCGAACCGGCTCGGCCAGCGCACGAGCCGGCCCTGCACGTCGAACTGCCGGAGTGCCTTGCGCGCGTGGTCCGTGAGCGGCAGGAGCACCGCGTCGTCCTCGGGCGTGCGCGCGGGCGCCGGCAGGCGTGTGGCCGCCTGCATCGCCTGCAGGTTGCGATGGCCCGCGGCGCGGGCGATCAGGTTGAGCATCTCGACGTGGCTGGGGGCGCACCCGGATCACGTTCCGCGAGAGCGCGGGCGAGCGCCCGGGCGAAGACGGACAGGTCGGGTACGGCGAAAGGAACGGGCGTTCGGGGCATGGCGCTACCTCGTCTGCGTGACGCGCGCTCGCGGCCGGGATTCCGGCTGCCGGGGGTCGTCGACTTGCCGGCCGGGCGCGCCGCACACCGAGGTGCGACTCGAATGGCCAGTGAAAACAGGCAGGTTTCGCTCGCGAGCGGGGCTCGCGCGACGACGCCGGGGTGAACTGCCGACCCGGACCGCACCCCAACGGATCGAGAAGGCGTTCGCGAAGAACTTCCTTGAACCTGTACCAAGGTACAGGTTGCATCCTACGGGTCCCAAGGAGGTGCACATGCGAATCGGTGAACTGGCAGGACGGGCGAACGTGAACATCCAGACCATCCGCTACTACGAGCGGCGCGGCATCCTCGGCGAGCCGCACCGCACGGACAGCGGGCACCGCGTGTACGACGACGAAGCGCTGCGCGTGCTGCGGTTCATCAAGGGCGCGCAGTCGCTCGGCTTCACGCTGGCGGAAGTGGACGAACTGCTCGGCCTGCGCGGCACGAACGCGCCGCGGCCGCGCACGCGCAAGCTCACCGAGGCGCGCATCGCCGACATCGACACGCGCATCGCGCAGCTGCAGGCCATGCGCGGCGCGCTGTCCGAGCTGCTCGATCACTGTCTCGCCGGGCGCCCGGGCGCGTGCCCGATCCTCGAAGCGTTCGAGCACGACCACTCGCGCTGCGGTACGCCGCGGCGCGTGAAGGGAGGCCGCTCGTGAGCCACGCCCACGTGCACGCCGAGTCGCCGCAGGGCGCCGCACCACACGTGACGGATCCCGTCTGCGGCATGACCGTGAAGCCCGACTCGCCTCATCGCGCCACCTTCGAGGGCGAGGAACACCTCTTCTGCAGTGCGAGCTGCCGCGCGAAGTTCGAAGCCGAACCCCGCCGCTGGCGGGACGCGGCGGCCGAACGCGCGCACGCGCCGCGGCCGGCGCCGCGGCCGGTGCCGCGGCCGGCGCCGGTGGCCCTGCCCACCGCAGGCGGCGCAGGGTACACCTGCCCGATGCATCCGGAGGTGCGCCAGTCTCACCCGGGCGACTGCCCGATCTGCGGCATGGCGTTGGAGCCCGTGCACGTGAGTGCCGACGACGCCGAGCTGCCGGAGCTCGCCGACATGACGCGGCGGTTCGCCGTCGCGACCGCGCTCACGGTGCCGCTGCTCGCGATCGCGATGGGCGCGATGCTGCCCGGCGCGATCGCGTGGCTGCACCGCGTGCCGGCGGGGTGGCTCGACCTGGCGCAGCTGGCGCTCGCGAGCCCCGTGGTGCTGTGGGCGGGCTGGCCGTTCTTCGTGCGCGGTGTGCAGTCCGTGCAGCGCCGCAGCCCGAACATGTTCACGCTCATCGCGCTCGGCGTGGGCGCGGCGTACGCCGTGAGCGTGGCCGCGGTGCTCGTGCCCGCGTGGTTCCCCGAGGAGTTCCGCGGTCACGGCGGGCGTGCGGCCGTGTACTTCGAGAGCGCCGCGGTGATCGTCACGCTGGTGCTGCTGGGGCAGGTGCTCGAGCTGCGCGCGCGCAGCCGCACGAGCGCGGCGATCCGTGCGCTCGTCGGACTGGCGCCGACGCTCGCGCGGCGGTTGCGCGCCGACGGCGGCGAAGAGGACGTCGCGCTCGAACTCGTGGTGGTGGGCGACCGGCTGCGCGTGCGGCCGGGCGAGAAGATTCCCGTGGACGGTCGCGTGCTCGAAGGCGAGAGCGCGGTGGACGAGTCCGTGGTGACCGGCGAGCCGATCCCGGTCGAGAAGACGCCGGGCGCGCGCGTGGTGGGCGCGACGCTCAACGGCACCGGCACGCTGGTCATGCGCGCCGAACGCGTGGGCGCCGAAACGCTGCTCGCGCGCATCGTGCAGCGCGTGGCCGAAGCGCAGCGCAGCCGTGCGCCGATCCAGAAGCTGGCCGACCGCGTGTCGGCGGTGTTCGTGCCCGCGGTCGTGCTGGCGGCGCTCGTGACGTTCGTCGCGTGGGCGCTGCTCGGTCCCGAGCCGCGGCTGGCGTACGCGACCTGGAACGCGATCGCGGTGCTGGTGATCGCGTGCCCGTGCGCGCTGGGACTGGCCACGCCCATGTCCATCATGGTCGGCGTGGGGCGTGCGGCGGAGCGGGCGTGCTGTTCCGCGACGCCGAGGCGATCGAAGTGCTGCGCGCGGTGGACACGCTGGTGTTCGACAAGACCGGCACGCTGACCGAAGGCCGTCCGCGGCTGGCGCACGTCGAAGCGCTGCAGCCGGGCGGCGAGAACGAACTGCTGCGGCTGGCGGCCAGCCTCGAGCGCGCGAGCGAGCATCCGCTCGCCGCGGCGATCGTCGCCGCCGCGGCCGAACGCGGACTCGCGCTCGAGGAGGTGAGCGGCTTTCGCTCGCTCACCGGTCGCGGGCTCGAAGGCCACGTCGCCGGCCACGCGGTCGAACTGGGCAGCGCCGCGTGGATCGCGAGCGGCGGCGGCGTTCCGTCCGCGCTCGCCGAGCGCGTGAGCGAACAGCGCCGCCGCGGCCGCACCGTGATCCTGGCGCGCGGATCACGCGCTCGTGGGCTGGCTCGCGGTGGCCGATCCCGCGCGCCACCACGCCGGCGGCGCTGCGTGACCTGCGCGCCGAAGGCTTGCGGCTCGTGATGCTCACCGGCGACGGCGAGGAGACCGCGCGCGCGGTGGCGGCCGAACTGGGGCTCGACGAGGTGATCGCGGGCGTGCTGCCCGAAGGCAAGGCCGCGCACGTGAAGGCGCTGCAGGACGGCGGCCGCGTGGTGGCCATGGTCGGCGACGGCGTGAACGACGCGCCTGCGCTCGCGCAGGCGCACGTGGGCATCGCCATGGGCACCGGCACCGACGTGGCCATGGAGAGCGCCGGCGTCACGCTGGTCAGCGGCGACCTGCGCGCGGTGCTGCGCGCGCGCCGGCTCAGCCGGCTCACCGTGCGCAACATTCGCGAGAACCTCGCGTTCGCGTTCGCCTACAACGCGCTCGGGGTGCCGATCGCGGCCGGCGTGCTGTACCCGGCATTCGGGCTGCTGCTGAACCCCATGCTCGCCGCCGCGGCGATGAGCCTGAGCTCGGTGTCGGTCATCGCGAACGCATTGCGGCTTCGCACCCAGCCGCTCGAGGCGCAGCGTCACTTCTAAAGAGTACCGGGGCCTCAGGAACGCGAGCGGGCCTGCCGATGACATCGGCGTCTCAATCCTCACGCCAGCCCCTCCGGAGGACCCCGATCATGTGGAACGGATACGCCGGCGGCCAGATCCGCCGGGCCAACACGCGCCTGTTGCTCGCCAACGTCGCACTGCTCGCCGTCGCCGTACTGCTGCTCACGAGCAGCTGGCCCCAGATGCAGGCGTGGATGAACGGCCCCACGCCGGTGCCCGCCGACCAGGTCGCGGCGCTCGGCGGGGTGGGCCGGCCGGTGCCCGCACTGCTCACCTTCGACGTGCCCGAAGTGCTCTCGACCGGCTACCAGCAGGTCGAGACCGAGAACGGCAAGCAGACCGGCGTCACCGCCGACTACGGCGCCGTGTGGGCGGGCAAGCGGCTGCTGCTGATCAAGTCGAAGCCCGGGCAGGCGGGCACGCACATCGTGGGCGAACTCCGGAGCGCGCCCGAGGACGTCGTCGCGGGACTGCAGGCCGAACTGCCCGCGGCCGAGCGCGACCGCATCATGCCGCTGATGATCGACCAGACGCGCTACCGCTCGTCGCGCGGCACGGTGCTGTTCCTGGTCGTCGTGTGCGCCGCGCTCGCGGTGCTCAACCTGGTGCGCTGGTCGCGCCGCACGCGCGAGTACGCCAGCCACCCGATCGCCCGGCGCGCCGGCGGCGAAACCGTGCTGGCGTCGCAGGGGCTGCAGCTCGACCAGGAGATGGCGAGCTTCGCCGAACGCTTCGGCCCCGCGCGGCTCACGCCGCACTGGATCGCCATGCCCACCACGTTCTCCACGCACCTCGTGCGGCTCGACGACGTGGTGTGGGTGCACCGCCAGGTGACGCAGCATCGCGTGTGGTTCGTGGTGCCCGCGGGCAAGACGCACGCGGTGGCGTTCTACACGCGCGGCGGCCACGCGTTCGTGGTGCCGTGCAAGGAGCAGCAGGCGGACGCGCTCGCGAGCGCGGTGGCGGCGCGCGCGCCGTGGGTGGTGGCGGGCTACTCGGACGAACTCGCGAACCTGTGGCGCAAGGACCGCACGTCGTTCGTGGGCGAGGTGGACAAGCGCCGGCACGCCGCCTGAGCGCGATACGGTCGAGTACGACGAAAGGGCTCCGGGCGATCGGCCCGGAGCCCTTCGTCGTTCCTGTGCGCCGCGCGTCAGCCTTCGAGCTTGTAGATCTCGCGCCGGCCCGACTCCACGAGGTCGTGGTAGCCCTTCATGATCTCCTCGAACGCCTTGGCGTCCGCGTCGCTCATCTTGCCGGGCGCCATCATGTTCTCGAACGCCGCCAGGCTCTCGACTTCCATCTCGGCGACCAGCGTCCAGTAGCGGTCGGTGCTCAGGTCGGTCATGACGCGCATGGCGCCCATGCCGTTCTTCTTCATGAGCACGTTCATGGCGAGGAACTTCTCGACCAGCGGCCGGACCTTGCCGGGCTTGCAGTACATGACTTCGCGAACGATCAGCATGGAGTCTCCTCGAGACGGGAGGGATGGAACGCCGCGGGGATGTTGCGGCGCGGACTGTGCCCGAGCGGCCGCCGCCGCACCAGAGCCGATCGCACGAATGCGTGTAATTCGGTCCCGGGCATGACCGCCGTCATGTCGCGCGCCGCGGGGCCGCGGCAAGGTGAGGTCGTGCCACTGCTGGTCCGTCGCGCCTCGTGCGCCTTGCCCGGAGGATTTCCGTCATGTCTCGCGATCCCATCGAACGCCTGCTCGCCGAACACGTCACGCTCATGGCGCGACTCGCGCCGCTGCGCCGCACGCTCGAGGCGCTGCGCGAGTCGGCCGCCGAACCCGACGAGGCGCAGCTCGCCGTGCTGCGCGACGGCGCGCACGTGCTGACCACGGACCTGATCGCGCACGCGCGGCGCGAGGACGACGTCTTCTTTCCCGCGGTCGAGGCGGCGATCGGCGGTGCGTTCGGGCCCACGAGCGTCATGCGCCGCGAGCACGCCGACATCCACGACGGCGCCGATCGCTTCCGCGCCACGCTGCACGAACTGCACGAAGTGCAGCACCCCGCGATCGTGGCGGGCGGCGAACGGCTGACCGCACTGGTGCAGGGCGACGCCGCCGACGCGGGCGTGCTGCGCGTGCTGGGCGCGCAGTTGCTCGACCTGATCGACGGTCACTTCGCGAAGGAGGAACAGATCCTGTTTCCCATGAGCCGCAACCTGCTCGGCACGGCGGGACTCGAGCAGGTCGCGCGCGAACTCGACGCGTTCGACGCGCATTGAAGCGCTCGCGGGAGCGTGGGGCATCGCGCGCCGCACCGCGCGGCGCTATGGTGGCGACGGCGGGCGGCACGCGCCCGCCGGTCACCCCGAACACGAGCCCGACATGACCACGTCCGAAGACGACGTCGCCCCTCCGTCGCACACCGATCACCCGAACCCGTTCGCGAAGCTGCCGCTCGTGCGCTGGGCGGTGCAGGCGGTGTGCGCGGCGTTCATGGTGCTCGTCGGGGTCGAGTTCGCGCGTTTCCACGCCGCCGCGCTGCGCGGCGACGCGCTGCTGCCGGCGCGGCCGGCCACGGTCGAGTCGCTGCTCCCGATCAGCGCGCTCATGGCGCTGCGCCGCTTCGTGGCCACGGGGCAATGGGACGACCTGCACCCGGCCGGGCTTACGGTGCTCGTGGCCGTGCTGGTGAGTGCGTTCGTGGCGCGCAAGGCGTTCTGCGCGTGGATCTGTCCCGTGGGCATGCTGTCGCGCGCGCTCGAGGCGATCGGCGGCCGGCTGCGCTGGATGAAGCGCCGCAAGCCGAGCCACGTGAAGCCCGCGATGGCGCTTCTGGCGCACGCACCCAAGTACGTGATCCTCGCGTTCTTCGTGTACTTCATGTTCGTGGTGATGGACGTGCGCACGGTGAGCGAGTTCCTCGGTTCGTCGTACAACCACGTCGCCGACGCGCGGCTGCTGGCGTTCTTCGCCGCACCCTCGGCCACGGCGATCGTGGTGATCGGCGGGTTCGTGGTGGGCTCGCTGTTCGTGCGCCACCTGTGGTGCCGGTTCTTCTGCCCGTACGGGGCGTTCCTCGGGCTGCTCGCCTGGGCGTCGCCGCAGCGCGTGGTGCGCGACCCGGTCGCGTGCACGTCGTGCAAGCGCTGCACGCAGGTCTGCCCGAGCGCGATCCGCGTGCACACCGAGCTGCGCGTGCTCACGCCCGAATGCACGGGCTGCATGGACTGCGTCACCGTGTGCCCGGTCGAGGACTGCCTCACGGTGGGGCGCCCCGCGAAGCGCGGCTGGTCGCCGCTGTGGGTGCCGGCGCTCACGGTGCTCGTGCTGCTCGGCGGCTACGCGGTCGCGCGCCTGAGCGGTCACTGGCGATCGAAGCTCCCGGCGGCGGAGTTCGCCGAGCGCTACCGGGTCGAGGCCGCCGAACGCGCGTACGAAGCCGCGCCGCGCTGATCGCACGCCACGCGTCGTGCGCATTGCAGGCTGCACGGCCTCGCGTGTCCCGCGGGTGCGTCGGCGCAGATTCCGCTCCCGGCGGCGGCGCCCAGCCGCTACGCTCACACGAACGCCCGGGGGCTTCGCGGTCTCCCGGCGCACTTCCATCCTGCGTCCGCCGCGATCCCGAACCCGGAGCCTGAGCCGCCATGCGCCGAGTGTCCCCCGTCGGAATCCTGTCGTCCGCCGTGCTGCTGATGGCCGCGACCGCCGCGCACGCCCAGTTTCCCGATCCCAACCTGTGGGTCACGAACGGCAAGGTGAACACCACGCTGCTCGACGGTTCGCGGCTGTACGTCGGCGGGCAGTTCACCTACGTGGGGCCGCAGACGGGATCGTTCACGTCGTACGACCGCACCGACCAGCACGTGAAGACGCGCTGGCCCCGCGTGGACGGCACCGTGCTCTGCGCCGCCTCCGACGGCGCGGGCGGGTGGTACCTCGGCGGCACGTTCACGCGCATCGGCGGCTACCCGCGCAACAACGTCGCGCACGTGGATGCGAACGGCGGCGTGGTGCAGTGGAACCCGAACCCGAACGGCGCGGTGCGCGGCATCGTGGTGCGCGGTCGCAAGGTCTACGTGGTGGGTGACTTCACCAGCATCGCTTCGACTGCGCGCAATCGCGCCGCGTGCCTCGAGGCGGTGTACGGCTCGGCGAACGCGTGGAACCCGAGCGTCAACGCCACCGTGTACGCGCTGGCGCAGCTCGACGACAAGATCATCGTCGGCGGCGCGTTCACCAGCGCCGGCGGGCAGACGCGCAATCGCATCGCCGCGCTCGACACCCTGACGGGCGCCGCGACCGCGTGGAACCCGAACGCGAACAGCACCGTGTTCACGCTGCTCGCGACCCCGAGCCGCGTGTACATGGGCGGCGACTTCACGCTCGTCGGCGGCCTGGGCCGCTCGCAGCTCGCGGCGGTCGGCACCGCGAACGGGGCGCCGCTCGCGTGGAATCCCGGCGCGAACGGCCGCGTGCTCGCGCTCGCGTTGCGGGAAGCGACCCTGTACGTGGGCGGCAACTTCTCGACCGCCGGCGCCGCCTCGCGCTACGCGGCGGCGGCGATCGACACGGCGACCGGCGTGCCGACGGCGTGGAACCCCGGCCAGAACGGCCTCGTCAACGCGATCGCGACCGACGACTTCAACGTCTACCTGGGCGGGCGGTTCAGCTACATGGGCGGCCAGCGCCGCGAGAACTACGCGGTGGTCAGCATCTTCACCACCGGCGCCGCCGTCGCACCTGCCGTGCCGGCGGGCGGCGAGGTGTTCGTGGTCGCTCCGGCGTCGCGCGAGGTGTTCCTCGGCGGCGCGTTCGCGAGCGCCGGCGGCGTGCTGCGCGACAACCTCGCCTCGCTCGACCTCACGACCGGCGCGGCTCACTCGTGGGCCCCGAACCCGAACGGCAAGGTGATCGCGCTGGCGCGGGCGTCGGGCTGGCTCTACGCGGCCGGCCCGTTCTCGTACATCGGCGGCGCGTCGCGGTTCTTCGTGGCTCGCGTGGACACCACGGCCGGACTCGCCTCCACGTGGGACCCGAATCCCGACTCGCTCGTGCGCTGCATCGTGGCGACGCCGGCGAACGTGTTCCTCGGCGGGCACTTCCTCAACGTCGGTGGCGCCGCGCGCAACCGGCTCGCCTCGGTCAACGTGACCACCGGCGGAGCGTTCTCGTTCAACCCCAACGTGACCACCACCAACATCGGCACCGGTGTCTACACGTACGTCAGCACGATGAGCCTGCAGGCCAGCGCGCTGTACTTCGGCGGCAAGTTCAACCGCGTCGGTGGCGTGGGCCGGCAGAACCTCGCGTCGGTCAGCATCCTCGACGCCACGCTCAACTCGTGGAATCCCACCGGGACCGGCAGTCCGGTTACCCAGATCACGCGTTCCGGCAACCGCAACTACATCTCGGGCGACATGCCCGGCGTCAGCGGCCAGCGTTCCGCGAACTTCTTCATCACCGACACGCTGGGGTCGAACTCGTACCCCGACGACTTCCTGGTGGACTCGCTGGTTTCGGCGTTCGCGTTCAGCGGCACGAACATCTACTTCGCCGGCGGGTTCCACTACCTCGAGAACGCCGTGCGCGACGGGCTCGGCGCGAGCAATGCGTTCTCGCACCTGCCCACCAGCTGGGCGCCGATGCCCGACGTGCGCGAGGTGAACTCGCTCGTGGCCGACGGCAACGCCATGGTCGTGGGCGGCGGCTTCACGCGCATGGGCACCGCGCCCGTGGGGGGGCTCGCGCGGATCCTGCCCGCGCCCGCGAGCGGGCCCACGGTCACGCTGCTCCAGCCGAACGGCGGCGAGGTCATCAACCAGGTCTCGACCTACCACGTCATGTGGTCCGCGACGGCGCCTTACCCCGGCGTGCAGTCGGTGGACCTGTACATCAGCTACTCGGGCCCCGCGGGACCGTGGACGTTGTACGCGTCGGGCGTGCCCAACACCGGCTCGTACGACCTGTACCTGCCGTCGCCGGGCCAGTGGCCGACCAACTGCTACATGCGCGTGGACGCGCGCGACTGGGCGGGGCAGACCGCCAACGATCGCAGCGACGGGCCGTGGACGATCGGCAACGCGATCCTCACGGGCGTCGGCGACGAGAGCGTCGCGGCGTTCGCACTGGACCCGATCGCGCCGAACCCGGCGCGCGGCGCCACGCCGGTGCGCTTCGCGCTGCCGCGCGCGAGCGACGTGCGCGTGAGCGTGCTCGACGTGATGGGCCGCGAAGTGCGCGTGCTCGCGAACGGCGCGTTCGCGCCGGGCCGCCACACGCTGACGCTCGACGGGGCGGCGCTGCCGCCGGGTTTGTTCTTCGTGCGCGTGCAGGCCGACGGACGTTCGCTCGCGCGGCGCGTGGCGATCGTGAAGTAGCAGGCGCGGCCCTCGCACGGCCCGGCGCGCGCTATCCCGGCAGTTGGCCCGGATGGCGTCGCGCCGGGCCGTTCGCATGCGATCGGGTGTGGGTGAAACCCGGATTCCGCTTGCCTCGTAGCCTCGTCGCGCAGTCAGACGCGCGCTGCTCTCGGCCGCCCGAATCCGTCACACGAGGTCGCACGCGTGTGCGCGCGCACGGTCGAGCGCTCTGGTGGGGGACCGATTCGGCCGCGAGACGCCGCGGATCGTCCCCGTTGGGCACCTCGGCGTCCGGATCGGATGAGACGATGATGAAGTTCCTCCTGGCCGTGGCGGTCGTGCTGGCCGTCGCGGTCGCCGGTTTCGCGGCCTACGTCGCGTCGCGGCAGCACCTGCGCTTCGACGTGGCCGCACCCGCGATCGCCGCGACGACGGATTCGGCCACGGTCGCGCGCGGGCGCTACCTGGTCCGCCACCTCGCCAACTGCGCCGATTGCCACGGCGATCCCACGCAGCGCGACGCCGCGGCCGCGGGCGAGGAAGTGCCGCTCACCGGCGGCTTCGCGTTCAAGATCCCGCCGGGAACCTTCTACACGCGCAACATCACGCCGGACTCGGCCACGGGCATCGGCGCGTTCACCGACGGGCAGGTCGCACGCGCGCTGCGCTTCGGCGTCGGCCACGACGGCCGCGCGCTGCTGCCGTTCATGGAAATGCAGGGCCTGTCCGACGAGGATCTCGTCGCGGTGATCTCGTACCTGCGTTCGCGTCCGCCGGTGCGTCGCGTCGTGCCCGATCACGAGTACACGTTGGTGGGCAAGGTGGTGAAGGCCACGATGCTCGCCAATCCCGTCGGCCCGAAGACCACGCCGCCGGCGACGAGCCCGCGCGGCGCGACGGTGGAGGCGGGGCGCTACATCGTGGAAGCGGTCGCGAACTGCTGGTCGTGCCACACCGAGCGCGACTACAACACCGGGCAGATGACCGGCGCGCACCTGGCCGGCGGCCGCATGCCCGACGACTTCAACCCGAAGCGCACGTGGAACCCGCCGAACCTGACGAGCGATCCCACCACGGGGCGGCTCTCACGCTTCACGGAGGACCAGTTCGTCGAGCGGTTCCGTGCGGGCACGCTGATTCCCGGTTCGCCCATGCCGTGGCCCGCGTTCAAGGGGCTGCAGGAGGACGACGTGCGCGCGATCTACCGCTACCTGAAGACCCTGGCGCCCGTGACGCACGACGCGGGACCGGCGTTCGTGGACAAGTCCTGACGCGCCGCGGCGGCCGCCGCGCATCCTCCCGCCGGGCACGCGCGCACTCTCGCGCGCGGCCCGGCGTTCGGTTTACATTCCGCGCATGGCCACCACACTCGATCCCAAGCGCACCATCGCCGAGCTCGAAGAGCTCCGCAGCTTCTCCGCCAACGAAGACGGCGCCCAGCGCATCGCCTTCACGCCCATGTGGGTGCAGGTCCGCGAATGGCTCAAGGCCAAGCTCGCCGCGCTGCCGGTCGAGACGCACGTGGACGCCGCCGGCAACCTCTGGAGCACGCTGAAGGGCAAGTCCGACAAGTGCGTGCTGATCGGCGGGCACATGGACTCGGTGCCGAACGGCGGCTGGCTCGACGGCTGCCTGAACGTGCTCGCCGGCGTCGAGATCCTGCGCCGCATCGCCGCGCAGTACGACGGCGTGCCGCCCGTGACCGTGCGGCTCGTGGACTGGGCCGACGAAGAAGGCGCGCGGTTCGGCAAGAGCCTGTTCGGCTCGTCCGCGTGCTCGGGCAACCTCGACATGGACGAAGCGCGCGCGCTCGTGGACAAGGCCGGCATCCGGCTTCCCGACGCGCTCAAGGCGGTCGGCATCGAGTTCGAGAAGGTGAAGGACAGCCGCGCCGAACTGAAGAACGCCGTCGCCTACCTCGAGCTGCACATCGAGCAGGGCCCGGTGCTGCTCGACCTCGACCTGCCGTTGGGCGTCGTGCTCGGCACGTTCGGCGTCGAGCGCCACGCGATCACGTTCCACGGGCAGGCGGCGCACTCGGGCAGCACGCCCATGAACCGCCGCAAGGACGCGTTCCTCGCCGCGGCGAAGCTGAGCCCCGAGATCTACGAGATCGCCGCGCGCCACGGCGGCGTGTGCACGATCGGTTCGTGCACGACGAAGCCCGGCATCGTGACCAGCGTGGTCGAGGACTGCCGCATCACGCTCGACCAGCGCAACCTCGACGCCGCCGCGCTCGCGAAGCTGTACGGCGACGCCAAGGCCGCGAGCGAACGGTTCGCGAAGGAGGGCGGCGTCACGGTGGCGTGGGAGCGGCTCTGGAGCATCGAGCCCGTGCTGTTCGATCCGCAGCTGAAGAAGTTCTGCGAGGAGGCGATCCTCGAGACTTGCGGCAAGGTGCACCTGCTGCCGTCGGGCCCGCTGCACGACGCGGCCGAAGTCGCGCGCGCCGGCGTGCCCACCGTGATGATGTTCGTGCAGAGCCTGCACGGCATCAGCCACAACAAGATCGAGGACACGAAGAAGGAGCATCTCGAACTCTGCGTGGCCGCGTTCGACCGGCTCGCCGAGAAGACGATCCTCGCGCACGCCTGAGCGTGCCGGCGTTCGAGCCCGCGCGACACCCGCGCGGGCTCGTTCCGTTGCCGGCGGCTCGGCTCTTGACGCTCGCGCGGCGGGGCAGGCACGCTGCGGCGCTCGCACCACCCGCGCCGCGACCGCGGCGCGTCCCTTTCGCCGCAGGGGGCCCCCGATCCGCCGCGACCACGTGCCATCCGGCTGCTTCGCGCTGCGCGCACCGGCGCTGCCGTTCGCCTCGTTCGCGGGCGCGGGCGAAGGGCTCGACTGCGCGCGCACGCCCGACGACGCCGAAGCCTGGCGGCGCGACCGCGAGGCCGCGCGCGCGGCTGCGCGCCACGCTCGCCGACCCGCGCGTGCGCGAAGCGGTGTGGCTGGCGTCTCCGGCGCTGGAGTCGCGGCTCGACGCGTGGCTCGCGAACCCCGAAGCCGAGCCCGGCGTCGAAGCGGCGCTCACGAAGTACGTCTCGCGCATGGCGGCGCGCGCGACGCCGTTCGGCACGTTCGCATCGCACTCGACGGGAGAGCTGGGGCGCGAACGCGCATTGGCCCTGCCCGCGCGCGAGGCCGCCACGCGGCACACGCGGCTCGACATGGACTACCTCGCCGGCGTGGTGGCCGCGCTCGAGGCGGATCCCGCGGTGCGGGCACGCGCGGTCCATCGTCCCAACTCCAGCGCCTACGAAGCCGCGGGATCGTTGCGCTACGCCGAAGGCCGCCACGAGGGCGGGCAGCGCGCGTACTACCTCGTGCAGGTCGAGGCGAACGAAGCCGTGCGCGCGGCGTTCGCGGCGGCACGCGAAGGCGCCACGCTCGCGCAGGTGGCCGAGGCGCTCGTCGCGGAGTTCGGCGGCGACGTGTCGCACGACGATGCGCTCGCGTTCGCGCACCAGCTGGTGGACGCGCAGCTGCTCGTCGCGTCGCTCGGTCCCGTGGTCACCGGTGCCGACGCACTCGACGACCTGCTCGACCGGCTGGCGGCGTGCGCGCCGGAGCACGCCGCGCGCACCGGGCTGGCGGCGGCCCGCGCGGCGCTCGCGGCGCTCGACGCGGGGGGAGCGGGCGCGCCGATCGAACGTTACACGGCACTCGCCGCGGCGCTCGCGGAACTGGCGCCCGTGGATCCGGCGCGACTGTTCCAGGTGGACCTGCACCGCCCGGCGGCGGGGCTCGTGCTCGAGGAGTCGCTCGTCGCCGAGATGGTGGACGCGGCCGACCGGCTGGCCGGGCTCTTCACGCACGGGCACGTGGACGCGCTCACGGCGTTCCGCGACGAGTTCGAGCGCCGTTACGGCGATCGCGAAGTGGCGCTCGCCGAAGTGCTCGACGAGGAACTCGGCATCGGCTTCGGCGCCGCGCAGGGTCCGGGCGCCGATCCGTCGCCGTTGCTGGCGGGGCTGGCGCTGCCGCCGGGCACGACGGAGCAGCGTCCGGCGTGGGGCACGCGGCTCGAGTGGCTGCAGTGGACGCTCGCGCGCGCGGTGGCGGCAGGCAAGGAAGAGATCGTGATCGAGCCCGCCGAGCTCGAGCGCTTCCGCGGCGCCGGCGCGCCGCCGTTGCCCGCGGCGATGCACCTGCTCGCGGTGCCGCTGGCGGACGATCCCGGCCGCCCCGACGCGCCGCGTGCGCTGTTCGAGGTGGCGGCGGGCCCGTCGGGCGCGCGACTGCTGGGGCGCTTCACGCAGGCCGACCCGGCGCTGGCGGACCACGTGCGCGCGCACCTCGCGGCCGAAGCGGCGCGCGAACCCGGCGTGACGTACTTCGAGATCGTGCACCTGCCCGAGGGGCGCGTGGGCAACGTGCTCGCGCGCGCCGTGCTGCGCGAGCACGAGTTCGCCTACCTCGGCGAACCCGGCGTGCCGCGCGAACGCGTGCTCACGCTGGACGACCTCACGGTGCGGCTCGAAGGTGGACGCGTGGTGCTGCGTTCACGCCGCCTGGGCCGCGAGGTGCGGCCGCGGCTCACGTCGGCGCACTACACGGGCGAGCGCAGCCTCGGCGTGTACCGCTTCCTCGTGGCGCTGCAGACGCACGGCACGTCGCTGGGGGTGGCGTGGAACTGGGGACCGCTCGAACACCAGCCGCGCCTGCCGCGCGTGCGCATGGGCCGGCTCGTGCTGGCGCGCCAGCGCTGGAACGCGGGCGCGGACGAGTCGCGCCGCCTGCGCGCGCGCTCGGGGCACGCGGCGTTCGCCGAAGTGCAGCGCTGGCGTGCCGAACGCGCCCTGCCGCGGTTCGTCGGGCTGTCGTACGCCGACAACGTGCTGCCGGTGGATCTCGACCAGCCACTGTCGGTGGACGCGTTCCTGTCCGAGCTCGTCCCCGGCGCGCCGTTCACGCTGGAGGAACTGTTCCCCGGCGCGCCGCCCGATGCGGTGAGCGCACCCGAGGGGCGGCACGTGGCCGAGCTGGTGGTGCCGGTCGTGCGTGCCGCGCGCGCGCCGTCGCCCGCGCGCGCACCGCGTGCGGCGGCGGCCGACGCCGAGCGCCGCTCCCGCGAGGGCACGTTCATGCCGGGCTCGGAGTGGCTGACGGTGAAGTGGTACTGCGGCCCCGCGACCGCCGATCGCGTGCTCGCCGACGGCGTGCGCGAAACGTTCGAACGCCTGCTCGCGGACGGCGTCGCCGACGGCGGGTTCTTCGTGCGCTACGCCGATCCCGACTGGCACCTGCGCGTGCGGCTGCACGGTGAGCCGCGGCGGCTGCTCGCCGAAGCGCTGCCCGCGCTGCAGGAGGGCGTCGCGCCGTTCGTCGGGAACGGCGCCGTGCACCGCGTGCAGCTCGATCCGTACGTGCGCGAGACCGCGCGCTACGGCGGCCCGCGCGCGATCGCGCACGCCGAGGCGCTGTTCTGCCACGATTCGCTCGCGGCCATGGCGTTCGTGGCGCTCGCGACGGGCGAAGCGGGGCTCGACGCGCGCTGGCGGTTCGCGCTGCTCGGCATGGACCGGCTGATGGCCGACTTCGGGCTCCCGCTCGAGCGCCGGCACGCGCTGGCCGGCGCGCAGGCGCGCGCGTTCGCCGCGGAGTTCCGGCTCGACTCGCCGGCGCGCAAGCGCGTCATGGCGCGCTGGCGCGACGAGCGCGCGGCGGTCGAGGCGCTGCTCGCCGATCCGGCCTCCGCGGGCGAACGGCTCGCGCAGGGCGCCGCGTTGCTCGCCGCGCGTTCCGCGGCGCAGCGGCCGCACGTCGAGGCGCTGCTGGCGCTCGAGGCCGCGGGCGAGCTGGGCGTGAGCGTGGACGAACTGCTCGAGAGCCTGCTGCACATGCACGCGAACCGCGTGCTGCGCTCGTCGCAGCGCGCGCAGGAACTGGTGCTGCACCACTGGCTCGAGAACGCCTACGCGGCGCGCCTTGCACGCGCGCGCGCGGCGGAGCCCGGGAATCCCGCATGAGTGACGACTCGCTGTTCCGCCGCGAGGCGGTCGAGGAATACCTGCGCGGCCGCGAGCACGGCGCGCTGGTGGCGATCTCGCCCGCGTGGTCGGTGTGGGCGTTCGGGCTGCTCGTGGCGTCGTTCGCCGCGG
The DNA here is from genome assembly GCA_046327815.1 of Candidatus Eiseniibacteriota bacterium. Classification (GTDB taxonomy): domain Bacteria; phylum Eisenbacteria; class RBG-16-71-46; order RBG-16-71-46; family RBG-16-71-46; genus CAIXRL01. The sequence continues at coordinate 25,602 of JAXLXR010000001.1, forward strand.
CCGCGGCGTTCGTCGCGTTCGCGCCCATGGCGGTCGAGGTGAGCGGGCCGGCGCGCGTGGTGAGCGGTGGCGCGGCGGGCGAGGTGCGGTGCGCGTTGCCGGCCGAGGCGTTGGCGACGCTGCGCCCGGGGCAGGCGGTGGCGCTCGATTTCGGCGCCGCGAGCCGCGCGGCGGTGGCACTGCGCGTGACGGCGGTGGAGCCGCAGGCGCGCGGTGCCGCCGAAGCCGCGGCCGAGTTCGGTCCGCTCGCCGCCCCGGTCGCGATCGTGCGCGCCGCAGGCGCGCTGCCGGCCGGCGCGGCGCCCGGCACGCCCGCCGTCGTGCACGTGCGCGTCGGCACGCGCTCGCTGTGGCGCGAACTGCGGCTCGGGGCGGAGCCGCGATGAGCGCGTTCGCGTGGTTCGGGGCGCGGCGCGTACCGTTCGTGCAGCAGTTGAACCTCGCCGACTGCGGCGCGGCGAGCCTGGCCATGGTGCTCGCGTACCACGGCCGGCACGCGTCGCTCGACGAAGTGCGCGAACGCATCGGCTCGGGGCGCGACGGTGTGTCGGCGTTCGACCTGCTCGAGGCGGCGCGCGCGTTCGGGCTGCGCGGCCGCGCGGTGCGGCTCGAGCTCGACGCCATGCCGCTGCTCGCACCGGCCACGATCCTGCACTGGCGCATGACGCACTTCGTGGTGCTGCAGAAGCTGCGCGACGGAGGCGCCGAGATCGTGGACCCCGACGGCGGGCCGCGCTTCGTGGACGCGGCCGAGCTGGGCCGGTCGTTCACGGGCGTGGCGCTGTTGTTCGAGCCCACCGACGAGTTCGTGCAGCAGTCGCGCGAGGCGTCGCGCCTGTGGGCGTACGCGCGCCGCGTGGTGTTCGGCTCGGGACTGTTCGCGCGCACGGTGGTGCTGTCGGCGCTGCTGCAGCTGCTCGCCATGGCGCTGCCGATCGCCACGGGCACGATCGTGGATCGCGTGCTGCCGCGCCACGACACGCCGCTGCTGGGCGTGCTCGCGGCGGGTGTGGCGCTGGTCGCGCTCTACACGTTCCTCGCGGCGTTCGTGCGCGCGCACCTGCTGCTCGCGCTGCGCACGCGGCTCGACCTCGAAATGTCCATCGGGTTCCTCGAGCACCTGCTGCGGCTGCCGTTCCCGTTCTTCCAGATGCGGCAGACGGGCGACCTGGTCATGCGCCTGAACTCGAACTCCGTGATCCGCGAGTCGCTCACGTCGGCGGCCATGAGCGCGTTGCTCGACGGCCTGCTCGTGACCGGCTATCTCGCGGTGATCCTGTGGGTCCACGCCGGGCTCGGGCTGCTGGTGCTGGCGCTGGGCGCCGTGCGGCTCGCGGTGTTCGCGCTGTCGCAGGCGCGCTACCGCGAGCTCATGGGCGAAGCGCTGCAGGCGCAGGCCGACTCGTCGAACTGGCAGGTGCAGATGGTCGAGGGCATCGAGACGCTCAAGACCTCGGGCGCCGAGCGCCGCGCGACCGAGATCTGGTCGAACCTGTTCGTGGACGTGCTCAACGTGACCGTGAAGCGCGGGCGACTGTCGGCGGTGGTGGACTCGGCGCTGCTGGCGCTCGAGGTGGTGTCGCCGCTCGTGGTGCTGCTGGTCGGCGCCTGGCTCGTGCTCGACGGCTCGCTTTCGCTGGGCGCGATGCTGGCCGTCGCCGCGCTCGCCGGTGGGTTCCTGCACCCGCTCGGCTCGCTCGTGACCAAGGCGCTCGAGTTCCAGCAGCTGGGCAGCTACGTGGACCGCGTGGAGGAAGTGCTGCGCCGCGAGCCCGAGCAGCCCGCCGGGCGGCCCGCGCCGCCGAAGCTTTCGGGCGCGCTGCGCCTGGACGACGTGTCGTTCCGCTACTCCGAGCACGCGCCGCTCGCGGTGGACGGCGTCACGCTCGACATTCCCGCCGGCGCGCAGGTCGCGGTCGTGGGGCCGTCGGGCTCGGGCAAGTCCACGGTGGCCCGGCTCATCGCGGCGCTCTACCTGCCGTCCGCAGGCCGCGTGCGGTTCGACGGCGCCGATCTCTCCGGCCACGACCTCGTGGCGCTGCGCCGCCAGATCGGCTTCGTGCCGCAGCACCCGTACCTGTTCGCCGGCACGATCCGCGAGAACGTGGCCATGGCCGACGCGGGCGCCGCGCTCCCCGAAATCGGGCGCGCGATCCGCGAGGCCGACTTCGCCGCCGATCTCGAAGCCATGCCGCTCGGCTTCGACACCCGGCTCGTGGCGGGCGGCGCGAACCTGTCGGGCGGCCAGCGCCAGCGCATCGCGCTCGCGCGTGCGCTGCTGCGGCGGCCCGCGCTGCTCGTGCTCGACGAGGCCACGAGCCACCTGGACGCGCGCTCGGAGCGCCGCGTGCACGAGACGCTGCGCGAGATGCGCTGCACGCGCGTCGTGATCGCGCACCGGCTGTCCACGATCGTGGACTCCGACCTGATCGTGGTCATGGACCGCGGCCGCATCGTGGAACGCGGCACGCACGACGAATTGCTGCGCGCCGGCGGGCTCTACGCCGAACTCAATCGTCCAGGTCGGTCAGCAGGAAGCGATCCCACGCCGGCGCCTCGGGACTGATCGCCGCGAGCAGCGCGAGCCCGGTGCCCGCCGCGCCGGTGAGCACGCCGGCGTCCTGCACGTACTCGCCGTCGCGGTCGCGCTCGAAGCTGAACGTGGCGAACCCGGCGACGTTCGGGCGGTCGTCCACGCGCTCGAGGCAGCGGTCGAACCACGCGATCGCCGCGTCCCGGCAAGCCGCGTCGCCGGTCGCGCGATGGAGCCGGTGGAACAGGTGCGCGACGCCCGCCGAGCCGTGGCAGAGCCCGGCGTCCACCACCTGCGAGGTCGCGGGATCGCGCCGCGCGGCCACGTGCGCCACGTCGAGCGCCGCGCGTTCGAGCGCCGGATCGTCGAGTGCGCGCGCCGCCGCGAGCAGCGCCACGGCCACGCCGGGGTCGCCGTAGCACCACGCGAGCCGTGCCGGCGCCGGCGTGATGTCGTGCGCGACGTAGTCGGGAAACGCGGCGATCGCGCCGGCGTCCAGGCGCTGCGCGAGCAGCCACTCGCAGCCGCCCACGAGCAGCGGCACGACGCGCGCGCGCAGTTCGGGAAACGCGGCCAGCCGCGCGAGCACCGCGAGTACGCCGGGCACGCCGTGCGACAGCCCGAGGTTGAAGTAGACGTCGCCGGGCTCGACTTCGTCGGCGACCGCGCGGCGCGTCAGCCCGCCGCTGGGCCACGACACGCCGACCGGCTGCGGGCGCGCGAGCGCTTCGAGCCGCTCGAGCACCGCGGCGGCGAGCGCCGGCCCGGTCGCGCGCGCGCGGCGCTCGAGCGCGTGCACGCCGATGCCGGCGAGGCCGCCGATCAGCTCGTACGCCGGGCGGAACGCCGGGTCGGCGAACAGGCCGAGCAGCGCGTCGTCGATGCCCTCGACCGGGTCGTCGCCGTCGGCGGCGTCGAGCACGCGCAGCACGTGCTCGGTGGTCCACGCCACGCCGGTGAACCCGCAGAACAGCGAGTCGTCCATGCGCACGGCGGGCAGGCCCTCGATCGCCTCGCCGAGCCGCTGCACGGCGATGTCGGCGGCGCCGGGTGCGCCGGTGACGCGGTGGTGCCACGCGTGGAACAGCGCGAACCCGGCACGGCCGAGCGCGAGCGAGAGCGTGCGGATGCCGTTCGGGCGCTCGGCCGAGAACCGCGCGAGCGGCCAGTCGTCGGCGCCGGTGCGGACCAGCGCGTCGGCGATCTCGGCGACGCGCGCTTCGGCCGCGGCGCGGCGTGCACCGGTCAGCAGCGTGGGGGAGTCGGTCATGGGAGGGAGAAGAAACGAGCGACCCCGCGTGCGGGATCGCTCGTTTCCCTGGGGCCTCGTCGCTCTAGCAGAAGATCGGGCAGGACGTGCGCGAGCTGGTGTGCGTACAGGGGCACGACTTGGTCAGGGCGGCGCCCTCGACCTGCTTGGTCTCGGCTTCGGTGAGCGAGCGCAGGGTTTCGCGGTTCAGCTCGAGCTTCTTGATCGGGGCCTGGACGTTCTTCATGTGCAGCCTCCTCGAGAAGGGAACGGAATACGCCGCGCGGACCGGTCGTCCGCGCCGCGCGGACGTTAGGAGCAGCGGCGCGCCGGCCGCAAGAGTCTTTTGCGTCCCCTCGCCGGCGCACGCGTCGCCGGTTCGCTCCTGCGGGACCGGGCCCGACGCCGGCGCCCGGCCCGGCCGCCGTGGCGCAGCGCCGGGCCGGCGCGTAGGGTCGCGGCACGATCCGGCCGCAACGCCACGACCATCCCCGGGAGTCCGCCATGCCCGCTCCGCTCGCCTCGAAAGTCGTTCTCGTCACCGGCGCGTCCGCCGGTATCGGTGCCGCCGTCGTGAAGCTCGCCGCCGCGCGCGGCGCGTCGGTGGTGCTCGTCGCGCGGCGCGAGGCCGAGCTGCGTGCGGTGGCCGCCGAGTGCGGCGCAGAGGCGCTCGTGGTGGTCGCCGACGTCACGAAGCGTGCCGACGTCGAGCGCGCGCTGGACGAGGCCGTGGCGCGCTTCGGGCGTGTGGACGTGTGGGTCAACAACGCCGGGCGCGGCATGTCCATCGAAGTCGAGCGGCTCACCGACGACGACCTCGACGAGATGATGCGCGTGAACGTGAAGAGCGCGCTGTACGGCATGCAGGTCGCCGCGGCGCACTTCCGCGTGCGCGGCACGGGCCACGTGATCAACGTGTCGAGCATGCTCGGCCGCATGCCGTTCGCCACGTTCCGCGCCGCCTACTGCGCCGCGAAGCACGCGCTCAACGCGCTCACCGCGTGCCTGCGCGTGGACCTGTCGCGCACGCACCCGGGCGTGCACGTGAGCACGGTGTCGCCCGGCGTGGTGGCGACCGAGTTCGGCGTCAACGCCATCGGCGGCGGTCCCGACTCGCGCAGGATGGCGGGTTCGCAGAGCGCCGAAGACGTCGCCGCGGTGATCGTGGACCTGATCGAGCGCCCGCGCGCCGACGTGTACACGCGGCCGGACGCGCGCGAGCGGATCGCCGCGTACTACGCGGCCGAGGACATGGCCGCCGTCGAGGCCGGGTGGGGAGCGCCGCCCCGGGTTTGATCGGGCGCCCTCACAGATAGTCCTTCCGCCTGCCCGGCCGCTCGCGTAGCGTGCCGCCCCATGCGCCTGACACCCGGCACCACCCTCGGCCCGTACGAAATCGTCGCGCCCCTGGGCGCCGGCGGCATGGGCGAAGTCTATCGCGCGAAGGACACGCGCCTCGGCCGCGAAGTCGCGATCAAGGTGCTGCCCGAGCACCTGACCGCCAACCCCGAGGTGCGCGCGCGGTTCGAGCGCGAGGCCCGCACGGTCTCGAGCCTGAACCACCCGCACATCTGCACGCTGCACGACGTCGGGCGCGAAGGCGAAAACGAGTACCTCGTCATGGAGCTCGTCGAGGGCGAGACGCTGGCCATGCGGCTCGCGCGCGGGCCGCTGCCGCTGCCCGAACTGCTGCGGATCGGCGTGCAGATCGCCGACGCGCTCGACCGCGCGCACCGCGCCGGGATCGTGCACCGCGACTTCAAGCCCGGCAACGTCATGCTGTCGAAGATGGGCGCCAAGCTCATGGACTTCGGGCTCGCGCGCGTGACCGGCCTGGGCGGCACCGCCGCCGGCTCGGGCATCACCATGGCGCACCTGACGCAGTCGCCGACCATGGCGTCGCCGCTCACGGCCGAAGGCACGCTGGTCGGCACGTTCCTCTACATGTCGCCCGAGCAGCTCGAAGGCCGCGAGCCCGACGTGCGCAGCGACCTGTGGGCGCTCGGCTGCGTGTTGTACGAGATGGCGACGGGCAAGCGCGCGTTCGAGGGCAAGTCGCAGGCGAGCCTGATCGGCGCGGTCATGCACACGACGCCGCCCGGCGCGTCCACGATCACGCCGGGCCTGCCGCCGGCGCTCGAATCGCTGATCGGCGCCTGCCTCACGAAGGATCCCGACGAGCGTATCCAGACCGCGCACGACGTGAAGCTGCAGCTCACCTGGATGTCGCAGCCGGCGTCGCAAGTGGGCGCGCCCGCCGCGATCGGCATGGCGCCGGCGAAGCGTGCGTCGAAGCGCGAGGCGATCGCGTGGGGCGTGGCGGCGCTGATGCTGCTGGCGGCGGCGTTCCTCGGCTGGCGCTCCATGGGCGCGAAGGGCGGCATCGGCGAGCAGCAGATGCGCTTCATCGTGCCGATCCCCGAGGGCGTGACGGCGCAGTCCATGCCGCGCGTCTCGCCCGACGGCACGCGCATCGCGTTCACCGCGACCGATTCGCTCGGCCGCACGGTGATCTGGCTGCGTCCGTTGAATTCGTTGGCCGCGAACCCTCTGCCGAGCACGGAGGGCGCGCGCCCGCCGTTCTGGTCGCCCGACGGCCGCTACCTCGCGTTCGTCGCGAGCGGCAAGCTCAAGCGCATCCCGGTCGCCGGCGGGCCCGCCGAGGTGATCTGCGACGCCCCGACCGGATCGGACGGCTCGTGGAGCAAGGACGGCGTGATCCTGTTCGACGGCGCCGATGCCGACCCCATCTACCGCGTGAACGCGACGGGCGGCACGCCGACCGTGGCGGTGCCCGGCGACTCGGTGAACCAGGTGGGTTGGCCGGAGTTCCTGCCCGACGGCAAGCACTTCCTCTACATGTTCATCGGCGGCTCGAGCTCGAAGCTCATGGTCGGCACGCTCGGCAACCCGAAGGGCAGGGAACTGCCGCTCGCCGGTTCGCGCACCGAGTACACGCGCGAGGGCTACGTGCTGTTCGCGCGCGATCGCGCGCTCTTCGCGCAGAAGTTCGACGCCGGCGCGCTCAAGGTGGTGGGCGAGGCGTTCCCCGTGGCCGAGGACCTGCCCACCGGCGCTTCGGGCGTGGCGAACTTCTCCGTGTCCGACAACGGCGTGCTCGTGTACCGCGCGACGGGATCGCTGCTCTCGAGGCTCGCGTGGATCGACCGCACCGGCCGCCAGGTGGGCGAGGTCGGCTCGCCCGCGAACATGCGCGCGCCGGCGCTGTCGCCGGACGGCAGCAAGGTCGCCATCCGCGTCGTGGATCCCGGCGACAACAACCTCGACATCTGGGTGATCGACATGGCCCGCCACACGACGAGCCGGTTCACCTACGACGCCGGCGACGACGGCAATCCCGTGTGGTCGCCCGACGGCTCGAAGATCCTGTGGACGTCGTTCCGTGCGAACCAGCAGGGCATCTACGTGAAACCGTCGAACGGGGTCGGCGCCGACGTGCGCCTGCTGACCGCGCCCGGTGACGGCGCGATCACGCAGTGGTCACCGTACGGGCTGCTCGGTCACTTCGCCCTGCCGAACGGTGCCTACGACGCGTTCAAGCTGAACATGGACGACAAGGCGCCGCAGCTGACGCCGTTCCTGAACTCGAAGTTCGTCGAACAGCGCGCGTACGTGTCGCCCGACGGCCGCTGGGTCGCGTACGAGTCCGACGAGTCGGGCCGGCCCGAGGTGTACGTGGTGCCCTTTACGGGCACCGACGGCAAGTGGCAGATCTCGCCGCGCGGTGGTTCCGACCCGCAGTGGAGCGCCGACGGCCGCGAGCTCTACTTCATCGCCGCCGACGGCAACTTCACCGCGGTGCCGGTCATGCCGGGCGCGGCGTTCGACTTCGGCCTGCCGCAGCCGCTGTACCGCGTGCAGGTCGAGCAGTCGCGCCGCCGCAACGTGTACTGCCCGGCGAAGGACGACCAGCGGTTCCTGTGGATGCTGCCGCTGAACGACAGCAGCACGCCCATGACGGTGATGGTGAATTGGCGCGCGGGGCTGGGGCGGAAGTAGCCCCCCAGACGCCCCTTCAGGCCGGCGGCCCCGCTTCCGAAACTGGAGGCGGGGCCGTCGGCTTCCTGCCCGCGCGCCCGGAGGTTTCCGGCTTGGGCGCATCGCCGTCACCCGTCGCACCGCTGCAGGCGTGGGTCATGTCCGCGGACATGGGCTTCGGGCACCAGCGTGCCGCGCATGCGCTCGCGCACCTGACGCCCGACGGCGTGCTCACCGCGGGCGCCCCGGGCGACACGGACCCCGACGAAACGCGCTTCTGGAACCGGCTGCGCTGGTCGTACGAGGCGCTGTCGCGCACGCGCACGATCCCGCTGATCGGGCCGCCGCTCTTCGGTGCGCTCGACTCGCTGCTCAAGATCCCGCCGTTCTACCCACTGCGCGACCTGTCGCACCCGTCGCCGAACAACGCCATCGTGGACCACCTCGTACGCTCGGGGCTGGGGCGCAGCCTGCTCGCGAAGTGGCTCGAACGCCCGCTGCCGCTGGTGTCCACGTTCTACGCGAGCGCGCACGTCGCCGACTTCGCCGGGCTCGACCAGAACTACTGCGTGATCTGCGACGCCGACCTGAACCGCGTCTGGGTCGCCTCGCGCGGCGACCGCAGCCGCATCCGTTACTTCGCGCCGTGCGGGCGCGTGATGCGGCGGCTGCGCCAGTACGGCGTGCCGGACGAGCGCATCTTCATCACGGGCTTCACGCTTCCGCGCGAGAATGTGGGCGGGCGCGACATGCCGGTGCTGCGCCGCGACCTGCTCGCGCGGCTCGGACGGCTGGATCCGCGCGCGCGCTTCACGAGCGTGTACGGCTCCACCGTGCGCGACCTGCTGGGCGACCGGCCGCAGCCCGACCCGAACGCGCGCGTCACGGTGACGTTCGCGGTCGGGGGCGCGGCGGCGCAGGTCGAGATCGCGCTGCAGCTGCTGCTCGGGCTGGCGCCGGGCATCCGCGCGCGGCGGTTCCGGCTCGTGCTGGTGGCGGGCACGCACCGCGCCGTGGCGCTGGCGTTCCGCGAGGCGGTGCTGCGCTCGGGGCTGGCGGCCGAACTCGGCGACGGCATCGAAGTCGTGTTCGAGCACGACAAGCGAACGTACTTCGAACGCTTCAACGCGCTCATGCGCGAGACCGACCTGCTCTGGACCAAGCCGAGCGAGCTGTCGTTCTGGTCGGCGCTCGGGATCCCGATCGTGGCGGCGACGCCGCTGGGTTCGCAGGAGGAGAAGAACCTGCGCTGGCTGATGGACAAGGGCTGCGCGCTGCCGCAGTACACGCCGCTGCACGCCACCGAGTGGCTGACCGACCGGCTCAAGGACGGCTCGCTCGCCGAGCGCGCGCTGGCGGGGTTCATCAAGAACCGCAAGCTCGGCGTGTACAAGGTCGAGGAAGTGCTCGCGACCGGCCGCCTGGAACGCGAGACGCACCCGCTGCGGCGGTAGCGGCCCGTCGCCGCGTTCGTCGCGCGGCGTTGGCGTTGCCGCTTTCCCGTGGCGCATGGTGCGCGCATGAGCGACTCCCCACGCGCCGCCGTCGAGTTTGCGCCGCCGCCGGCGCCACCGGCGAAGCCGAAGCGATTCCTGGGCTGGTTCCTGATGCTCGCGGTCGGCATGGCCGTGGGGCTGGTGGGCGGCGGCATGATCGGGCGCGCGCTCAAGCACGCCGCGCCGGACGCGCTGCCGCAGGCCGGGGGCGCGGCGGGCCTGTGGTGGTGGCTGCCGCTCGCCTGGTGGGTGACGGTGGCCGTGCACGAGGCCGGGCACCTGTGGATGGGCGTGCGCATGGGCATGACGCCGGTGCTCTACGTGGCGGGGCCGCTGCGCGTGGCGCGCGACGGCACGCGCATGCGGGCGGGCTTCAACGCCAACTTCGCCACGTGGGGCGGGCTGGCGGCGTCGGTGCCGCACGACACCACGCGCTTCTCGGAGCGCATGTCGTGGGTGGTCGCGGGCGGTCCGCTGGCGAGCTTCGCGTTCGCCGCGGTGTGCGCGGGAGTGGTCGCGATCGTGGGACCGGCTTTCGCCATGCCGGCGGCCACCCTCGGGCTCATGTCCGGGGCGATCGGCGTGGCGACGCTGCTGCCCTCGACGATCGGCGGGTTCTCGAGCGACGGCGCGCAGCTGCTCGCGTACCGGCGTGGAGACGCGAAGATGGAACTGCGCGGGCTGCTGCTCGCGCTCGCGGGCGCGGGCATGGCGGGCGTGCGACCGCGCGAGCTGGACCGCGCGCTGATCGAGCGCGGGCTCGCGCTCGACGGCACGCCGCTCGAGCGGCTGTCGCTGCTGTCCACCGCGGCGTCGGCGGCCCTGGACCGCGGTGACGACGCGGCGGCGTTGTTCGCCGAGATCGCGCGCCGCTGGTACGACTACCCGGACGGCTTCCGGCAGGTGCTCGCGCTGTGGCTGGCGTGGTACGTGGCGACGGCGCGGCGCGACCTGGGCACGGCGCGCGAGTGGCTCGCGCGCGGCAAGGGCGGGCTCGTGGACGGCGCGCTGCGCGAGCTGGCCGAGGCCGCGGTGGCGTCGCTCGCCGGCGACGGCGCGGCGCGCGACGCGGCGCTCGCGCGCGCGGCGAAGCGCGGCCCCGGCATGGACGTGGGCGGCGACAAGCTGGTGCGCGACCTGCTGGCGGCTACTTCAGCCCGCTGATCACGTGCAGGTCCACCAGCTGCATGTAGTACGTGTAGCCGTAGACCTTGCCGTCGGCGCTCGCGCGCACGCGGCCGATGCGGTAGATGCCCGTCGGGTCCGGCGGCGTGAGGTCGCGATGCAGCGTCCGCTCGCCGGTGGCGAGATCGAGCCGGTACAGGTGCGCGGGCATCTCGTTCGTGCGGAAGAACAGCAGCGCGTTCTCGCCCGTGAGCCACGTGACCACGCGGTCGAAGCGCTCGAGCTGCGGCAGCGGCTTGGGATCGGCGCCGGTGAGCGAGTAGACCCAGTAGTCGTGGTCGGCACCCATCGCGATGACGCCTTCGATCTCGGGGACGACCGTGAACTCGGTCGGGTCCACGCCTTCGGGGCTCAACGCGTGCGATTCCCCGGTGTGCGAATCGAGCTGGTAGAGCCGCACGCCGCACCCGGGTTCGTTCGCCGAGACGATCACGTGGCGGCTGTCCGGCAGCCACGCGGCCATGTGCGTGTGCAGGTTTCCCGTGGGCACGTCGCGCGGTTCGCCCACGCCGGTCGGAAGCACGATCGGCGCGCCGAGCCCGCCGGCGCCGTAGCGCATCGCCACGACCCACGCGCCGTCGGGCGACAGCGAACGGCCCGCGCCGTCGCCGAGCCGCACGGCGGGTGAGCCGTCGATGTCGCGCAGGTAGACGGAGCCGTGCGTGCCGCCGCCTTCGGCGGTCTCGTCGAGCAGCAGCGTGCGGCCGTCGCTCGAGATGCCGTGCAGCAGCGACCAGTCGAGCCACGACAGGTCGCGCTCGCGCGTCTCGCCGGCGCCGAGCGCGTTGATGCCCGCGCGCTCGGGGCCGTGACCGATCAGCACGCGGCCGTCGGCCGCGATGTCGTGCACGGTGATGTTGCTCGCCAGCTGCAGCACGCGGCGAAGCTGGCCGTCGAGCGTGACGGCGTACAGCCCGCGCGCGGCTCCGCCGCGATCGGCGGAGAACCACACTTCGTCGCCGCCGGGTGCCCACGCGAGCCCGCGCAGCGTGCCCCAGTCGTTCGACAGCACCCGGCGCGCGCCCTTGCGGTCCACGATCGCGACGCAGCCCGAGTCGCTGTTGCGCGACGGATGGTCGATGTAGGCGATGCTCTGTCCGTCGGGCGAGAAGCGCATGGCGCTGATCCAGCCGGTCGTCTGCAGCAGCACGTTGCCGACCGGGAACTCGAGCCGGATCATGCCCGACTTCATGCGCACGATCGCCAGCTGTTGGCCGTCGCGGCTCCATTCGGCGGCGTGCACGTCGTGCAGCATTTCGCGCGCGGCGCCGCCCATGGGAGGGACGCGCGCCAGCGTACCGCGGCGGTCGAACGACGTGACGAACTCGGCGCGCAGCAGCACCGCCATTTCGTTCGTGGGCGACAGGCTCAGCAGGTCGGTGTTCGTGAAGTTGAGCGAGCGCGCCTCGGGGTTGCCGATATGCGACCAGAACACCTCGAGCGGCTTGCCTTCCCAGCTGGCGCTGTAGACCACCGAGTGGCCGTCGGGCGTGAAGCGCGCCGACCAGATCGCACCGCGGCGGAACGACACGCGCTCGTAGCGCACGTCGCCGGCCGTGGCGCCGGAACCGCCGGGCGCACCGCCCGTACCGCCCGCGCCGGACTCGGCCAGCGTCTCGAGCGCGAACGCCAGGTCGCGCGCCGACTCGAAGCGTTCGCCGGGCAGCTTCTCGGTGCAGCGGTGCAGGATCGAGTCGAGCAGCGGCGCCTGTCGCGACACGTCGGCCGGGAGCTTCGGCAGGTCCTCGCCGAGGATCGCGGCCATGGACTCGGCCGGCGATTCGCGACGGAACGGCGCGACGCCGGTGAGCATCTCGTACAGCACGCAGCCGAGCGCGAACAAGTCGGCGCGCTGGTCGGCCGCGGCGCCGCGCACCTGCTCGGGCGCCATGTAGCCCACGGTGCCGAGCACGCGGCCCATTTCGGTCATCGCGGTCGCGGCGAGCGAGTCCGCCGTGCCGCTGCTCGAGCCGGGCTCGTGGCGCACGAGCTTGGCGAGCCCGAAATCGAGGATCTTGACCTGCCCCGAGTCGGTGACGAACAGGTTCTCGGGCTTGAGGTCGCGATGGATGATGCCCTTGGCGTGCGCGGCCGCGAGGCCGCGCGCCACCTGCACGCCGTAGTCGAGCGCCTTGCGCAGCGGCAGCCCGCGCGCTTCGAGCCGGCCTCGCAGCGTGTGGCCTTCGAGCAGTTCGGTGACCACGAACGGCGCGCCGTCGTGCGAGCCGAGGTCGAAGATCGCCACGATGTTCGGGTGCTGCAGCGCCCCGGCGGCGCGCGCTTCCTGGTCGAAGCGGCGGAGCCGTTCGGGTTCGTTGCTGAACGCGGCGGGCAGCACCTTGATGGCGACGTCGCGCCCGAGGCTGTTGTCGCGCGCGCGGTAGACGACGCCCATGGCGCCGGAGCCGAGCAGGGAGACGATTTCGTAGCGGCCGAGCCGGGTACCCGCGGAAAGGTCCATGGTCGCAGACTCGCAGATCGGCCCCCGCCCGCGCGAGGTTTTTTGGTTGTGGTTCGCAGAATGGTCCGGCCCGCGGCGTGCAGTGAGCTGCGGGCATGGATCGCACGATCGCTGCATTCGTGCCCCCGCATTGCCCGCGAAGTCGTTGTCCCTACCACGTCAACCCGACCGGCTGGCGCTTCAAGCGCGCCGGCACCTACACACGGCAGGCGTCACCGAAGGTGATACCTCGCTTCCGCTGTTGTCACTGCGGCGCCAGCTTCTCCTCCCAGACCTTCAGTACGACCTACTACTTGAAGCGCCCCGAGCTGCAGCTGCCGCTGCTCTACCGCATCGACGCCGGCTCCGGCTACCGCCAGATGGCGCGCGAGATGCGGTGCGCGCACAGCACGCTGGTGCACCAGGCCGCCCGGCTCGGGCGCCATGCGCTGCTGTTCATGGCCGAGCACCGGCCGAAGGGGCCGCTTCAGGAACCGCTGGTCATCGACGGGTTCGAGAGCTTCGCGTACAGCCAGTACCACCCGCTGCACCTGAACCTCGCCATCGGCGCCGTGACCGGGTTCCACTACGCGTTCACGCACTCGCCGCTGCGCCGCAAGGGCACCATGACCAGCCACCAGAAGGTCCGGCGCGAGGCCCTCGAAGCCACGTACGGGCGCCCCGATCCCAAGGCCGTCGAGAAGGGCATGGCCGAGGCGATCCGCATGTCGGCGCCGGCGCCCCAGTCGCTGGAGATCCGCTCGACGAGCACCCGGCGTACAAGCGAGCGTTCTGTCGGCTACAGGGTTACGCGATCGAGCACCGCGAGACACCGTCCACGGACCCGCGCACGGTGGACAACGACCTGTTCCCGGTGAACAAGCGCGACCTGATGCTGCGGCACAACGGGGCGAACCACCGGCGCGAGACGATCGCGTTCTCGAAGCGCGACCAGGGCGTGGTGGAGCGGGCGGCGATCCACCTGATGCTGGCGAACTACTGGGCGCCGAGCTCGGTGAACCACGACCGGGGGACGCCGGCGATGAAGGTGGGGGTGTTCGACACGCCCCTGCGGCCAGAGGTGCTGCTCAAGAAGCGGTACTTCGTGACGCAGGTCGAGCTGACGGAGGAATGGCGCAGGTACTACTTCGGAGGGGTGGACACGGCCGAGATCGCGAACCCGAGGCGGCACACGCTCAAGCTGGCCGCCTGAACGCACATCGGCGCGGCCACGAAGGCCGCGCCGATGGCGGGACACAGTCTGCGAACCACAACCAAGGTTTTTCGGTCGAACGCACGTGGGGCTGCGCTAGACTTCCCGGACCCCGATCTCCCGAACCCGGCCTCGTACCGGATGTCTTCCCATGCCCCTCGACGACGCTGCGCCCGACATCACCCGGCTGTTGCGTGAATCCGCGAATGGCAGCGCAGACGCGCGTGAACGCGTGGCCGCGCTGCTGTACGCCGAACTGCACCGGCAGGCGCGACACCACCGCCACCGCATGGGGGCGGGGCAGACCCTCGACACCACGGCGCTGCTGCACGAGACCTGGCTGCGGCTGTCGGGCGGCAACGAGCCGGACTGGCAGGACCGCGCCCACTACTTCCGCATGGCGGGACGGGTGATGCGCAACGTGCTCGTGGACCACGCGCGGCGGCGGCTCGCGGCCAAACGCGGCGGCGGCGCGGCGGTGGCCGAGGGGGTCGAGCCCGACGACCTGCCGGCCGTGCGCGACGACGAAGTGGTCGCCGTGCACGAGGCGCTCGAACGGCTCGAGGCGTTCGACCCGCGGCAGGCACGCGTGGTGGAACTGCGCTACTTCGTGGGGCTCGACGTGGAGGAGACGGCCGCGGCGCTCGGCGTGTCGGCGCCGACCGTGAAGCGCGACTGGGCCATGGCCCGGGCGTGGCTGCAGCGCGAAATCGAGCGCGGCGCGTGATCCCTCGCGGGCGCGTTTCGCGATTGTCCGGTCAGGGGTGCACCGGGAGGTCGCGGCATGGCCGGTAGCGTGGCTCCCGCCTGGGAGCGGGTGAAGGAGCTGTTCGACGAGGCGCTGGCGCAGCCCGCGCCGGCGCGCGCGGCGTTCGTGGCGCGTGCCGCGGGCGCGGACGACGCGCTGCGCGCCGAAGTCGAGTCGCTGCTCGCGGCGTGGGAGCGCGCCGAGTCGAGCGGCGCGCTGACCGGCGCCATGGACGCGCCCGCGGCCGAGCCCGAACCCGAGGACGGCGCCGCGCGGCTCGGGCACACCGTGGGGGCGTACCGGCTCGAGGAACTGATCGGGCACGGCGGCATGGGCGTGGTCTACCGCGCCGAGCACGTGGACGCGCAACTCGGCCAGCGTGCGGCGGTGAAGCTGCTGCGGCGCGACTGGCGGCGCGAGGACGTGCGGCGCTTCCGCGACGAACAGCGGATCCTCGCGCGGCTCGAGCACCCGCACATCGCGCGGCTGCTCGACGCGGGAGTGACCGAAGACGGCACGCCCTACCTGGCCATGGAGTACGTGGACGGGCTGCCGCTGCTCGAGCACTGCCGCGTGCACGCGCTCGGGCTGCGCGCGCGGCTGGAGCTGTTCGAGCACGTGTGCGCGGCGGTGCAGGCGGCGCACCGCAGCCTGATCGTGCACCGCGACCTCAAGCCGTCGAACCTGTTCGTGGACCGCGGCGGCGATCCGCGGCTGCTCGACTTCGGCATCGCCAAGCGGCTGGGCGACACGGGCGAGCCCGACGGCACGCTCACGCGCACCGGCCAGCACGTGCTCACCCCGGAATACGCCAGCCCCGAGCAGTTCCGCGCCGAACCCGCGAGCACGTTGTCCGACGTGTACTCGCTCGGCGTGGTGCTGTACGAACTGCTCACCGGCGAACGGCCGCACCGCCTGCACGGGCTGACCGCCGCACAGGCCGAGCGCGTGGTGTGCACCGAAGAACCGCGGCGGCCCTCGGCATGGGGCGGGCCGTTCGCGCGCGAGCTGGCCGGCGACCTCGACCTGATCGTGCTGACCGCGCTCGCCAAGTCGCCCGCGCGGCGCTACGCGAGCGCCGCCGAGCTGGCCGACGACCTGCGCCGCTGGCGCGAGGGATTGCCGGTGCGCGCGCGGCCCGACACGCTCGCGTACCGGGCGCGCAAATTTGCCGGCCGCAACCGCGGCGTGCTCGCGGTGGCGGCGCTGCTCGCCGTGGCGCTGGGCGCCGGGGCGTTCGCGACCGCGCGGCAGGCGCGCGAGACGCAGCGGCGGTTCGAGCAGGTGCGCGCGCTGGCGAACACGCTGCTGCTCGACATCAACAGCGAGATCCGCGACCGGCCCGGCATGACGCCGCTGCGCCAGCGCATCGTGGCGCGCGCGACCGCGCACCTGGCGGGCCTGGCCGAGGACGCGCGCCGCGACCCGGCGCTGCGCGGCGAACTGGCCGCGGCGTACGAACAGCTCGGCGAGCTGCAGGGTGATCCCGGCTACGCGAGCCTGGGCGACCTGCCCGCGGCCACCGCGAGCTACCGCAAGGCGCGCGAACTGCGCCGGCTGGCGCTGGACGACGCCGCGCGCCGCGGCCGCGTGGGCGCGCGAGCGGATGCGGCGCGCGCGTACGCGCTGGTCACGGCGCGCTACGCCCTGACGCGCTCGTGGGGCGGCGGCAACGACGAGTCGGTGACGCTGGCGGGCGAGGCGCTCGACACGCTGGTCGCGCTGCGCCGGCTGGCGCCCGGCGACGAAACGCTCGCGCGGGCGGTCGCGCGCGTGCGCGCCGAGCACGGCTGGTACCGGATCTGGGCGGGCGATCTCGAGCCGGGCATCGCCGAAGTGCGGCAGGGCATGGCGCTGCTCGATTCGTCGCGCGCACGGTATCCCGGCGACGTGTCGCTCGCGCTCACACGCGCCGAGCAGGCGATCGTGCTGACCGACGGGCTCAAGTTCGCGAGCCGCTACCGCGAGGTGGTCGCCGCGCTCGAGCCCGTGCTCGCCGACCTCGACACGCTCGCGGCGCGCGAGCCGCTGCACGTGCGGCTGCAGCGCCGCCGGCTCGGCGTGTTGCGCCAGCTCGGCGAGGCGTACGAGACGTTCGATCCGCGGCGCGCGGGCGAGGTGTACGTCAAGGCCATCGCCATCGCCGAGGCGCAGTACGCCGTGGACGCGAGCAACTTCTCGACGCGACGCAACCTCGGCTCGGCCTACAGCCACCTCGGCGGGCTGTTCCTCGACTCGAACACGCCCGAGCGCGCGATCGCCCCGCTCGAGCGTGCGGCCGCCGAGCAGCGCTGGCTGTTCGCGCGCGATTCGGCGAACCACTCCGACGGCAGCAATCTCTCCACCAGCCTCATGTGGGAATCGCAGGTGCTCTCGAAGCTGCGCGAGCACGCGCGCTCGGTGGCGCTCGCTCGCGAGGCGCTCGCGGTGCGCGAAGCCCTGCTGCTGCACGCGCGCGGCGATGCCGCCGCCGAAGGCAACCTCGCGAGCGCGGCCGGGGCGCTGGGGCTGGCGCAGGCCTGGCGTGCGCGCGATCGCGCGACGCCGGCCGCCGAGGCCCGGGTGGCGTGGGCGGGCGCGGACTCGGCGTTCGCGCGCGCGCTCGAGGTGTACGACTCGCTCGAACGCCGCGGAGAGTTGATGGATTTCTTCAAACAGGATCGGGAGAAGTCGCGCACCGGTGCCGCCTGGGCACGGGCCGCGCTGGGCGGGGCGCGCACTCGCTGAACGTGCTCCCCGCCGGGGCAAGCGCGGGCGATTTCACCCGGGCCGAAACGAGATCGAAACTTCCGCGGCCGCCCCGCGTCTGGATACACTTGGGGCCCCCCTTCGCCCGGCGTCCGGGCTTCCCTCGGTTCCCGAAAGGCACATGAAGGCACGTTCGTTCCTGCACTCGTTCCGGCGAGGCCTGCTCGCCGCATGCCTCGGCGCACTGGCACTCGCCTGCGCCGCCGCCCCGGCGCATGCGGTGAAGCGCATCTACCTCGCGAACGACGAGCACACGGACTACTTCTGGACCGCCGACGACGCGACCTATACCGACGTGTTCACCAGCATGCTCGACTTCTACATGGCGCAGGCCGAGTCCACGGTGTCGAACCCGGTGGACTCGCGCGGGCGGTTCAACGCCGACTGCAGCCTGTGGATGTGGGACTACGAGCGTCACAGGAGCCCGGCGCAGTTCGCGCGGCTCATGGGGCACGTGCAGCAGGGCGACATCAGCATGCCGCTCAACAACGCGGTGCTGTGCTACGGCGGTTCGCCGGCCGAGGCGGTGCTGCGCAGCATGTACTACGCGGGCCGGCTCGAGCGCCGCTTCGGCGTGCGGTTCCCGCTCGCGGTGGCCATGGAGAACCAGACGCTGCCCGCGGGGCTCGCGTCGCTGTGGGCGGGCTCCGGCGCCAAGTACTCGTGGCGTGGCGTGTGCGGCTGCGCGTCGCGCACCACGTGGGCGCCGCGGCCGCGCGAGATCTACCGCTACACCGGGCCGGACGGCGACGGCGTGGTGATGAAGTGGAACACGCAGACGAACGGCACGAACGGGATCGGCGGCTACCTCGAGGCGTCGTCGCTCGGTTCCATCGTCACGTACCTCGAGAGCACCGCGTTCACCAACGTGTGGCCGTGGGACGTGTCGGCGGCGTTCGGATACGGCGGTGACGCGCTCGCCACCTACACGACCGGCTTCCTCACCACCTCGGCGCAGAAGTCGAACGCGCAGCGGCGCGTGATCGTGTCGAACGAGGTGGACTTCTTCGAGGACTTCGTCGCCAGTCACGGCGCGAGCCTGAGCAGTTTTTCGGGCAGCTTCGGCAACGAGTGGGAGCTGTACCAGGCGTCCATGGGGGCGGTGACCGCGCGGTTCCGCAACGCGATCGAGAAGCTGCGCACGGCCGAAGCGCTCGCCACGATCGTCGCCACGCGGCATCCCGCGTTTCTCGCCGGGCGCGAGGCGCTGCGCGACAGCGCGTTCATGGCGGCCGGGCTCTACTACGAACACGACTGGACCGCGGACGGTCCCGTGCCGCGTGCGGCGCGGGCGCAGTTCCAGCGCGACCAGCTCGCGCTCATGGAGCGCTACGTGAACACGCTGCAGGCCGACGCGCTCGCCAGCGCTGGCGGCCGACGTGGCGCAGCCCGGCGGCGCCGAACGCCAACCTGGTGTTCAGCCGCTGTCGTGGTCGCGCACCGATGCGGTGGACATCGCCACGTCGGTCGCCGCGCCGCGCGTGGTGGACGTGGCGACCGGCACCGAGGTGCGCTCGCAGACCGTGTCGGCTGGCGCGGTGCGCGTGCTGGCCGCCGACGTGCCGTCGGTGGGCTACCGCGTGTACGAGGTGCAGCCGGTGGCGCCCGCGGCGTGGAGCGACGCGGCCACGGTGACGCTGCCCATGGTGGACAACGGCCTCTACGGCGTGACGCTGGGCAATCGCGGCCACCTCCGAGCGTGGTGGACCACCGCGACGGCGACCACGCCTGGCCGCGAGCGGCGAGCAGGCGACGACAACGCCGGCACCGGCACCGTGACGCTGGAGAGCACCGGCCCAGTGTCCACCACGCTGCGGGTGAGCGCGGCGAGCGTGCCGCCGCACCACGCGCTGGCCGACGCTGTACTCGGGCGTGGATCGCGTGGACGTGGACAACACGATCACGGCGAACTTCTCGGGCACGCAGGAGTACTTCTGGCGGTTCAGCTATGGCGTCGCCCACGGTGCGCCACGAGGAAGTCGGCATGATCGCGAACGCCGCGCGCGCCGCCGCGGGCGGCGACTACGCCGACGCCAACGCGCGCACCGACTACCTGACGTTCGGGCACTTCGCCGACTTCTCCGAAGTCGGCCGCGGCATCCGCGCTGTCGAATGCCGAGCTGCTCCGTTCTTCCAGCTCGGCGCCAGCACCACGACCACGCTCGACGCGAACTCGCCCCAGATCCGCGCCGTGGGCATGCAGGTGGACGGCACCACCTACGGCATCATGACCAGGGCGGCGACACGCAGTTCCGCAACCGCTTCGCGATCCGCCGTCACAGCGCGTACGACCCGGCCGCCGCGATGCGCATGGCGCTCGAGCACCAGAACCCGCTTGTCGGCGCGCGCCTCACCGGCGGCCCGTCCGCGCTGCCCGCCGACACGCTGGCGTTCGTGCGGATGCCTTCGGCCGACGTGCTGCTGTGGGCGCTGAAGCCCGCCGAAGAAGGCATCGCGAGCGGCGTGATCGCGCGTGTGGAACCTGTCGAACGCGCCCGCCACGTTCGCGCTGTCGCTGCCCACGCTCGGAGACATCGTGGCCACGCGCACGACGCACGTGGAGACCGACCTGCTCGCCCTGCCGGCCGACGCCGGGTGGGTGAGCGACGGACTGGCGAAGCAGCAACCGCACGTACCGGATCAAGCCCGCGCCCATGCCCAGCGAAACCCTGCCCAGCGCGCAGGGCCGGGTGCGCGAGATGCGCGTGTGGCCGAACCCCGCCGCGCCTTGGCGGGCGCCGCGCCCGCGACGATCGAGTTCCGCATGCGCGAGCGCGGCCGCGTGCGCGTGCGCGTGCTCGACGTGCGCGGCGCGGCGTGTGTACGCTGTGCGACGACCTGCTGGAGGCCGGCGACCAGCGAGCTGGCGTGGGACGGCCACGCCGCGAACGGCGCCCGTGCGCGCGCGGGAGTCTATTTCGTGGTCGCCGAGTGCGGCGACGAACGCACGCTGCAGGAGCTGGCGCTGCTGGGTAGGTGCGCCGGTACGCGAACGGCCGCCCGCGCGTACGCGGGCGGCCGTCGTGCTCGCCGGAATCAGCGCGCGGCGGCGGGCTCCGCCGCCTTGGTGCGCGCGTGCTCCGGGATCGCGGCGAACGCCTGTTCGAGATCGGCGATGAGATCCGCGGGCTCCTCGATGCCGACCGAGTAGCGCACGAGACCGTCGGTGATGCCCGCCTCGAGGTCGCGAGGTCACGGCTCATCCCGGCGTGCGTCATGGACGCCGGGTGCTCGATGAGCGTCTCGACGCCGCCCAGCGACACCGCGAGGATCGCGAGCTTCACGTGGTCCATGACCGCCACGCCGGCCTCGACGCCGCCGTGCAGCTCGAACGCGATCATCGAGCCGAAGCCCGGCATCGGCGGCAGGCCAGCTCGTGCTGCGGATGCGAAGCGAGCCCGAGGTAGCGTACCCACGCGACTTCCGGACGTTCTCGAGCCAGCGCGCGATCTCGAGCGCGCCCGCCTGCGCGCGTTCGACGCGCAGGCCGAGCGTCTTGATGCCGCGCAGCACGAGGTAGGCCTGGTGCGGGTCATGGTGCTGCCGACCGCGACCATGAGCCGGGCGGATGCGGCGGTACATCTCTTCGGTGCGCGTCACGATGATGCCGCCCACCACGTCGGCGTGGCCGTTGATGAACTTGGTCACCGAGTGCAGCACCACGTCGGCGCCCAGATCGAGCGGCTTCTGCAGGTAGGGCGACGCGAATGTAGTGTCCACGACGAGCGCAGCCGTGCTCGCGGCACGAAGCGGCCATGGCGCGCAGGTCGGTGACCTGCATGGCCGGGTTGGAGGCGATTCCACGTACAGCATGCGCGTGTTCGGCCGCATCGCCGCGCACCGCCTGCGTCGGTCGTGTCCACGAACGTCGCCGCGACGCCGAAGCGGGACAGGTGCTTCTCGACCAGCGTGCGCGACGGGCCGTACACGGACGCGGTGCTGACCATGTGGCCGCCCTGCTCGAGCAGCGCGAGGTACACCGCCGAGACCGCGCCCATGCCCGAGCTGGTGGCGATGCCGGCGTGACCGTGCTCGGCTGCGCGGCCTCTTCGAGCGCGTGGATGGTGGGGTTGCCGGGCGCGTGTAGATCCAGCCGTCGTCACCGCCCGCGAACAGCTCGGCGCCGTGCGCCGCGTTGCGGAAGGCGAGCAGTGGAGGTCCTGGTAGATGGGCACGGTCACCGCACCCGTGGGGTCAGGGTGATGACCGGCGTGGACAGGCTGCGTATGGGTGCCGAGGTGCTTGGAGTGCATGCGGTCCTCGAGGAGAAGTTCGGAAGTATCGGTCGGCTGCATCGCTCGCGACCGGCGCGGCACGGCCGCAGGTCGCATGCAAGGACGCCGACAAGCCTACTCCTCCCGCGGCGGGAACGCCGCCGCGTACCTCTGCGCTGTCGAGGCGGTCCATTGGGACCAGTCGGGGAGGGGCGGACGTGAGGGGCGAACTGCGGTCTTCGGGGCGCGTATGGCCGGGCAACGCGGCCACGGCGCGAACTGCGCGTGCACACGCGTGGTTCGGTGAGGAGAAACGAAGTACCGGTTCGCTGGACGGCGGGCGAGGAATCGCGGAGCCGCCCCGTATCCTCGCGCGGCCTCGCGTCTCCTATCAGCACCCCGTCACCAGTCCACGCAATACCCCTCGTACTGGAGGACGTATGCCCCGCCGCACCCGCTTCGCGCTGTTCGCCGTGCTCGCACTGGCCGCAATGCCCGCGGCGGCCGCCACGATCCGCCGCTCGGGGACCACGTGGTGCTGTCGTGGAACGACTATCGGCATCTGCATGAACCAGTGGAGCGCCGACTTCATGGTGCTGCCGCCGTTCAACAACCTGCAGGCGCAGGTGGTCAAGCGCGGCACGCTGACCACCGGCCGCAACTGCTGACCACAGGTTTCACGCTCGACTACTCGATCCCGGGCAACACGACCTCGGTGGGCAAGACCGACTTCTGGATCGTGTCGCCGGCGATCTTCAGCGTGACGCTGCCGCCCGACGTGGGCCTGACCGGCAAGGGCATGACCGGCACGCGCTCGGCCCCATCGGCGGTGCGTTGTTCGAAGCCAAGGGCATTCCGGTGACGCCGTTCGACGACGCCCAGCCCACGGTCGAGAAGCCGTACCAGAAGAGCGCTCGTGATCGCGCGCGGCGCGCGGGTCCGCGAACTCGCGCAGCACGCCCGTGATCCCCGTGTCGGTCGAGGTGAACTGCGTGAGTTCGGAGCTGCCACTCCAGCGTCAACTCGATCCTCAACGGGCACCCGCGCGAGGCCGGGTTCGATCCCGCCGCGCGCCCGATCCTGTGCGCGAAGTGCCACGCGTCGCCCGCGCTGGGCACGACCGGCATCCGCGACGCGGCTACTTCTCGTTCCGCATCCACGACCAGCACAAGTTCCTCGACTCGCGCATGAGCGGCGTGGACCTGTGCAACAAGTGCCATCCCGGCCCGAAGACGCAGTGCCTGCGCGGCGCGATGAGCCAGCGGCACGCGCTGACGTGCCGGAAACGCCACGGCAACATGTCCACCATGGCAGAAACCGATCGAGAACGGTCGCGTGCCGTGGGTGAACGAGCCGCAGTGCAGCGCCTGTCACGGCGCCGCGTACGCCGGGAACCCCGGCAAGCTCTATCGCATGAGCACCGGTCACGGCGGCGTGGCGTGCGAAGCCTGCCGCAACGGCACGCATGCCGACTTCGAGCCACCCAGGAAGCCAACGACAACGCCAACAACATCGCGCTGCAGGGCTACGCCGGCGTGCTGCGCGAGTGCGCGGTGTGCCACGGCGACGGCGCGCAGACGGCGGTCCGCACGTGGCGATGACTACCGGCGTGGGCGACGAACTGCCCGGCGCGGCGAAGCTGGCGGCGTTCCCGAACCCCGTGCGCGGTGCCTGCACGTTCTCGATGTCCGCCGCGCCGTCCTTGAGCGGCCGCCTGCTGATCCACGACGCACAGGGCCGCATCGTGCCTGCGCATGCTCGACACCACGCCCTCGGGCACGCGCCTGTCGCTGGCATGGGACGGCCGCAACTACCCGCGGCGACCGCGTGGCGCCCGGCACCTACTTCGCCCGCTGGCAACAGGACGGCCGCCCAACCGCCACGACCCGCGTGGTGGTCGTGCGCTGACCCACCCATCCGACGCAACGCCCGGGTGCCACGTGTGAGAGCGCGGCACCCCGGGCGGTTTCGCGCGGGTGGGTGGTCTTGAAACCAGCCGGGGGCACGGTGCTCCGCGGCGGCTTGATGCTGCATTCGCCCGCATGGATAGTCGCGTTTGCCGTTGCCGCCGGGCGTTCGAGCGCGGCGAGCAGTTGCATTCCACGGAGCACGTCCATGAGCGCCGTTCGATCTGCGATTGCCCGCCAGCCCCTGAGGCGCCTGCGCGTTGATGAGAAGTTCCGTCACTCGGCGGGCCGACGCCAATCTCGGGCTGCTGGCCGACTTCTGGTCGTCGCGCAGCTCCGACCTGCTCGGCAACTGCGTTGCGCGGCGCGCTGGCGGAGTTCCTCATGGCGAAGGCGCTGGGCATCGCTGCGCATTGCGCGACGAATGGGGCGCGTGGAGATGCATCGGAACTGCCGATGGGCTGCGCATCGGTCGAAGTGCAGCGGCTACCTGGAAGTATGGGGGCAGAAGCAGCCGACCGGTATCCAGTTCGGCATCGCGCGGCATCTGGGCTGGTCACGTGGCTCGGCGAATTCGTCGAGCCGTCGAAGCGCTGGGCCGACGTCTACGTGTTCTCGCTCTTCACCGTGACGAAGCCGTCCGCCGATCCGATGGATCTCGACCAATGGCGATTCCTCGCATTGCCGGCACGAACGCTCGACGAAGTGCGGCACCCGGGAAAACATCGGCGAGGCGCATGGTCGCGCTCGCGGGCGAGTGGCGGACCTTCGAACGGCTGGGGGCGGCGTTCGCCGCAGCAACCCGACGGACTGGTCCGCGCAAGGGACGGCGAACGGGGTAGGCGGCCCTTCGGGGCGTCGGACCACACGTGCCGCGCAGCGCCTACCACGACGAGCATGCGAAGGGCGGCGTCCCGTGTGGACGCCGCCCCCGGCTGTTCAGGCAGTCGAACGATCAGGCGGGACGAACGTTGGACGCCTGCAGGCCCTTGGGGCCGCGCGTCACGTCGAACTCGACCGCCGCGCCTTCGGCGAGGTCTTGAAACCGTCGCCGGCGATCGCGGAGAAGTGCACGAACACGTCGTCACCATCACCTGCGAAGAAAGCCGAAGCGCTTGGCCGTTGAACCACTTCACGGTGCCGCTCGCCACTGGTCCTCACCGTTGTGCAGACCCGAAGGTCCGCACTCACTGCCGCGATAACCGCCGCGACGACGTCCGGTCCATCCTGACCGTTGCCCCGGGTTCCTCGCAGGGCACACGGACCATGCGGGAACCGACGCCGAATAGATAGTGGTCGCGCGACCGGACGCGCTGCGCTCACGCTCGAGTTCCGCAGCGAATCAGGGGGCAACTCGTGTGCGCGCACGTGTTGGTGGCACTTCCGCTCGCGTTCTGCGCGACCTGAAACGAAGAGCGCCCTCGGAAGAATAGTCGCGGTGAATTGACCCGGGCGGCACGTTTGTGAGTGTCGGCGCCCCGGTAACGCGTCGCCAGCACCGTGGCGGCTCCGAGCGAGGCGCAGGATCTGTTGCTCGCTCGCGCACGAAGCGCCGAGTAGGCTTCCACCCGCGCTGGTGCCTGTTCCCGGAGTGGGCGCCCCGGCCGACGCTTCCGTCCCGGACCGATCCAAGACGACTGCGTACTCCTTTGCCCGCGACCGGGGCGC
Organism: Candidatus Eiseniibacteriota bacterium; assembly: GCA_046327815.1. Lineage (GTDB taxonomy): Bacteria > Eisenbacteria > RBG-16-71-46 > RBG-16-71-46 > RBG-16-71-46 > CAIXRL01. The sequence continues at coordinate 51,002 of JAXLXR010000001.1, forward strand.
TCCCGACCCCACCCGGGTTCTTACCGCACACGCACGAGCCCATACCCTCCAAGCCTCGCAAGCCGGCCCCGACGATCGTCCGACCGATGCCCTCGCGCTCGCGCGCGCCTGCCTGCAGTCCGGCGAGCCCGACATGGCGGAGGTCTGGCTGCAGGCGTGGCGGAAGCGCTCCGAGAACTCCGAAGTCCGCGCGGCGCGCTGCCTCGACTCGGGGCGCGTGCTCGAGACGGCGGGGCACTTCGACCGCGCTCGCGCAGCAGCTGGGCTCGCGCTCGAGGCCGTTCGACGAGGACACGGCGTACTTCTGAACAACAACACCGGCTACATCCTGCAGGCGCGAGGACGCTTCGCGCAGGCCGAGGCGTTCTGCCGCACGGCGCAGCAGGTGGACCGGCTGCGCCACAACGCCATGAAGAACCTCCCGGGCTCGCGCTGGCGGGCAGGGGCGCCACGTCGAGGGCGCGCTGCATCTCATGCACGCGTGCATCGCCGGCGCCGCGCGACCCGCGCGCGCTGCGCCATCTCGAGGCGCTCGCGGCCGAGCAGCGTGACACGCTGCTGCTCGCGTGGCCGGATCTCGATGCGCGCCTCGCCGAGTTGCGCCGCCGTATCGAGCCGCGCGGCGACGCCGGACCCGATACCGCGCGCGAGCCGGCCGCGTTGCCGCCGGCCACGATCGCCGCGCACGAGCACGCGAAGGCGGCGCTCGCGGCGTTCGAAGCCGGCCGTCACGCCGAAGCGCTGGCGCAGTCCGATCTCGGGCTCGCGTGCGAATCGCCCAGCGTGCCGTTGCGGCGCTGGCTCACGATCATCCGCTCGCGCTGCCTGCGCGGTGCTCGAAGCGCCGGTGGCCGACGTGCTCGAGTGCGCGCGCAGGCGATCGAACTCGATCCGTTCGAATCCCTCTCGTGGCAGGTACTGGCGATCGCATGGGAGCGCACGGGCCAGTATGCCGAATCGGCGCGCGCCTGCCTCTATGCATTGCGGCTCGACCTCACCGACCCCCGACCCGCTCGTCGCGCTGCGCCAGCTGGTGAGCGAGCGGGGCACGCCAGATCGCGGTGCATATCCCCGACATCGCGCGGCGCGTCGCGGTGATCGGCGCGGCCGCCGACAAGGATCGCGAAGCGCGCGAACGCGCCGGCGGTCACGGTCCCGCGCGCCGCTGACTCGCCGCGCAAACGAACGCCCCCGGGGTAGGTACCACACCCCGGGGGCGACGATCCTGCGTACGTCTACGCCTTCACGCCCGGCTGGAACTCCGCCGCGCGCTGTGGTCGAAGTCCCGCAGCATGATCGGCTCCACTCGAACGTGCGCAGGAACGCGTACAGTACAGCCCCAGTGGTGCAGGTACTCGTCGTAGATGAAGCCGACGATCGCGAAGCCGGGGAACGTGTCGCCCCACGGCGTGGACACCTTCTGGCCCAGCTGCGCGTCGGTCAGCGCGCGCGGTCTTGTCGCCCGCCGCCCACGCCTTGTTCACGTACTCGAACGGCTGCGCCTTGGTCTTGATGCCGGCGGTGATCGCGGCTTCGTCGAACTTGGCTCATCTTGCCGTCGCGCGCGGCAGCGGTCATGCCTTCGATGCCGGCGTACATGTGCTGGAAACGGCTCGGCCGGCGTGCGCATGCCCTTGATCGGGTTGCTCGTCAGCTCTGCGCGTCGGTGAACTGCTCGATCACGCGCAGCGTGACGCCGTGACGAAGCCGCATCATGTCCCACGCCGCTCAGGTGTGCCTGCTGGTTCATCGTGATGCTCCTTCTCGAAACAGGTGAGGGGATTCCTGCGGGTGCCTTTGCGTCGCCTGCGGGGTGTCGCGCATGCTGCCCGCGCTTCGCATCGCAGGCAGCGCGAATCTCCCTGCCGCCCCGACGCCGAACAGTACACCCGGCAACTGACAACCCCTGTCACCTTTCTTCCACACCCTTATGAAGCGTTCCGAACGGCTTCACGCCATCACCGAGTACATGCGCCGCCGCCGGACGCCCGTCACGGTGGCCGATCTCGCGCGCTACTTCGATGTGGACGAGCGCACGGTGTTCCGCGACGCCGCGGCGCTGCGCGAGCAGCGCACGTGCCCATCGTGGGCGAGCCGGGCCGGGGTGGGGGACTGCAGTTGCACCGCGACTACGGAATGCCGCACGCTCGCCTGCTGTCGCTCGACGAGGCGGTCGGCCTGTGGCTCAGCTACCGGCTGGCGGCGGTGCTCGGCACGCTGCCCGCGGGCCGCGCTGGCGCCGGCGGTGGACAAGGTGCTCGGCTCGGTGCCGCGCGAGCAGCGCGACGCGATCCGCGCGGTGATCGAGCGCATCGTGATCGCACGCCCCAGCCCGCCCGAGCGCGCCGCGGCCGCGCAGCCGCTCGATCCGCGGCTCTACCGCGTGTGCGAGCAGGCGTTCATCGCGAGCCACGCGCTCGAGCTGTCGTACGTGGACCGCCACGGCGCGGCCACGAAGCGCGTGGTCGAGCCGCACGGCCTGCTCGTGGGGCCGCCGCTCTGGTACCTGCTCGCGCACGACCGCCTGCGCCAGCAACCGCGCATGTTCCGGCTCGACCGTATCCGCGAAGCGCACGGGCTGCCCGCCGAGCGTTTCGAGCCGCAGGACCCGCGCCGGTTGTTCGAGGAGATCGCGGCGTACGACCTCGAGGTGCGCGAGTAGGCGCACCCGTCGCGGTTCGCCCGGGGTGTCGCGCATGGCCCGGCGGCCGTTCTCTCGCAGGCGACTCGCGATGCGCCCGCACGCACTTCGTGCGCAAGCTTCCGCGGCTCGTGCACGACAACAACCGCGTACGCATCCACGCTTGCCGCCCCCGCGGCCCGGTGCGAGCGTGCCCCACAACCCCTCGAGACTCCATCACCTGATCCTTGCCCGGTGGCTCCTTCCATCCTCCGGCACCCGGCGATCGGAGGACTCATGCGTGGCCCGTTGCGTTTCCCGTCGTTCGTGCTCGCGGCGGCGATCGCCGTCGTGCTCGCGTCTCCCGCACCCGGCGCGTCCCCGCTCGTGCGCCCGACGCTCGCGGCCCGCGCGCCTTCGGCCCGGCAGCTCGCCCGGTTGCAGGCGTCCGCCGGCGCCGGCGTTGCGCAGCTCGGCGGGCGCAGCGCACCCGATCCGGCCGGCAACACGTTCGTGACGTGGGTGGACACGCGCGGCCCGTGGGGCTCGAGCCTGTGGGTGCAGAAGCTCGACGCCGCCGGCGTGCCGCAGTGGACCGAAGGCGGCACGCCCGTGTCGGTGGACCAGGCGCGGCGTTCGGATCCCAGCGTGGTGTCCGACGGCGCCGGTGGCGTGTGGGTGGTGTGGGAGAACGATCTCGCCGACGACATGCTCTCGACCGACATCTGCGTGCAGTGGTTCGACGCGGCCGGCACCGCGCAGCTCGCGGCGAACGGCCTCGCCATCGGGGCGGCGGCGAACCGCCAGATCGACCCGCAGGCGGTGTCCGACGGCGCGGGCGGCATCGTGGTGGCGTGGAGCGACCGGCGGGCGAGCATCATGGGCGACATCTACGCGCAGCGCGTCACCACCGACGGCACGCCCGCATGGACCGCGAACGGCATCGCGATCTGCACGGCGGCGAACGACCAGTCGGCACCGCGGCTGTGCACCGACGGTAATCACGGCGCGATCGTCGTCTGGACGGACCAGCGCGTGAGCGAGACCGAAGAGGCGATCTACGCGCAGTGGGTGAACCGGTTCGGTGCGGTGCAGTGGACCGCGAACGGCCTGCCGGTCACGACCACATGGACCGAGCAGTTCTCGCCCGTGGTGGGTTCCGACGGCGCGGGCGGTGCGATCGTGGCGTGGGTGGACCTGTCGCCCACGTTCGAGGCCGACCTGCGCGCGCAGCGCTTCGCCGCGAACGGCACGCGGCGCTGGGGCGCGAACGGCGCGGTGGTGTGCTCGGCCACGGACACGCAGATGGCCCCGATCGCGGTCGAGGACGGCGCGAACGGCCTGATCGTGGCGTGGACGGACTATCGCGGCGATCTCGACGGCGACTTCTACGCGCAGCGCGTGGACTCGACCGGCGCGGGCCTGTGGACCGCGAACGGCGCCGTGCTGTGCGACGACCCGAGCGGCGGCGGCAGCCTCGATGCGACCACCGACGGCGCGGGCGGCGCGATCTTCGCGTGGCGCGACCAGCGCGCGTCGCAGCCGTTCGATCTCTACGGCCAGCGCCTCGACTCGAACGGTGCGCCGCAGTGGGGCACGAACGGCATGTCGCTGTCGGCGGCGTTCGCGTACGAGATCGACCCGCAGGTGTCGTCCGACGGCGCCGGCGGCGCAGTCGTGACGTGGTACGACACGCGCAGCCGCCAGGACCAGGACGTGTTCGCGCAGCGCGTGAGCGCGGCCGGCGCGCTGCTGTGGACCGCGAACGGCGTGCCGGTGTACGAGCACGGGCCGCAGCTGTACCCGGCGGTGTGCGCGGGCGGCGCGGGCAGCACGTTCGTCACGTGGTGGCAGAAGCGCAACGGCGAGTACGACATCATGGCGCGCAAGGTGGACGCGGCGGGGCACCCGCTGTCGCCCACCGTCGCCGTGTGCACCGCACCCGACCTGCAGTTCTGGCCGGTCATCGCGCCCGACGGCGCGGGCGGCGCGATCCTCGCGTGGTACGACCAGCGCGGTGGCGCGAACCACAGCGCGATCTACGCGCAGCGGCTCGACGCGAACGGCGCGCTGCAGTGGGCGGCCGACGGCGTCGCGATGAGCGAGGACACGTCGTCCAAGAGCACGCCGCAGATCGTGGGCGACGGGCTCGGCAACGCGATCATCGTGTGGGAAGCGCGCCACGCCGGCCTGTACCGCGTGCGTGCGCAGAAGGTGAACCCCGCGGGCGTGCCGCTGTGGGGCGATGCGGGCCTGCAGGTGGCCGACGACGCCGTGGACCAGACCTACGCACGCGCCGCCAGCGACGGCGCGGGCGGCGCGATCGTGCTGTACCAGCACGGCCCCGACGACCCGCCGCTGTACACGCTCGTGCAGCGCGTGGATTCCACCGGCGCGCGGCCGTGGGGCGCGTTCGGCACCGGCCTCAATCACGCGGGCTGGATGCAGATGGACCCCTCGATCGCGGCCGACGGGCTCGGCGGCGCCGTGGTGTCGTGGTCGGACTACAGCACGGGCCAGTTCCGGATCTTCGCGCACCGCGTGCGCGCGAACGGCACGACGCTCTGGGGCAGCGACGGCGTCATGCTCACGACCGGGGTCGAGTGGCAGGGCTATTCGCACGTCCTGTCCGACGGCGCGGGCGGTGCGTTCGTGGCGTTCACGCGCGCGGGCGTGGGTGGCGTGCAGGACATCGCGGCGCAGCGCGTGGATTCCACGGGCGCGCGACTGTGGTCGAACGGCGGACGCACGGTGTGCCAGGCGGCGGACTCGCAGCTGGAGCCGCGGCTCGCACCCGACGGCGCCGACGGCGTGTTCGTCACGTGGGGGGACTACCGCAGCGGTGCCGACTGGGGCGTGTACGCGCAGCACCTGGACGCGACGGGCGCCGCGCAGTGGACGGCCGACGGCATCGTGGTGGCCGACAGCGCGTGGAACCAGTGGGCCGCACGCCCGCTGGCCGACGGCAGCGGCGGCATGATCGTGGCGTGGCACGACGAGCGCGTGAACGGCCGGGGCCACGTCGCGGTGCAGCGGTTCGATGCCGCCGGCAACGCGCTCTGGAGTGCGGGCGGCGTGGTGCCGACCGCGTGGTCGCTCGTGCGCATGCGCGCCACCAGCGAAGTGGCGCACCTCGAATGGTGGGCCGCGAACTCGGCGAGCCTCGTGGTCGCGGTGCAGCGCCGCGAACCGGCGGGCGAGTGGCAGGAACTGGGCACGTTGAACGGCGACGGCACGGGGCTGTTCGTGTACGACGACCCGGCGATCACGCCCGGCGCGCGTTACGCGTACCGGATCGTGGCGGTCGGCGGCACGCAGGCGAGCGCCGAGACGTGGGTGGACGTGCCGCTGCGCGCGCGGCTCGCGCTCGCGGGCACGTGGCCGAATCCCGTGCGCCGTGACCTGCGCGTGGCGTTCGCGCTCACCGGTGCCGGCCCGACGCGGCTCGAACTGCTCGACGTGGCCGGGCGGCTGGTGCGGCACTGGTCGCTCGTCGGTTTCGGCGCCGGCCAGCACGCGGTGGCACTGGGCGACGCGGGCGAGTTCGCGCCCGGCGTGTACGTGCTGCGGCTGACCGAGGGCCGGGCCACCGCCCAGCGGCGGGTGACGATCGTACGTTGAGCGAAGCACCGGGAAGGGTGGGGTGGCGGTGACGGCGGCCGGGGAGCGATCCCCGGCCGCTCGGCGTCACGGGCATCGCGCCCATGGCGACCAAAGGTGCATTTCGCCCGTGGGGGAGCGCGGGGATACTGGCGGCGTGATGCGCCGCCAGTGCCGCCCGCACCCCCTCGGACGGATCGCGTGGCTCGTGCTGGCCGCCCTGGCCGTCGCGAGCGTCGCGTCCGCGTCCCCGCGTGCCTCGCGTGCACTCTTCGCGCACGCCGACTCGCTGACCGCGTTCGCCACGCCGGACAGCGCGATGCGCTGGCTGGGCGGGCCCGAGTGCGGCGCGAGCGCGGACACCGGCGCGCGCGCCGTGGCCGCCGCGCTGCGCGCACGCCTGCACCTGGTGGGCGCGCGCTACGCCTCGTGCGCCGCGCAGGCGCATGCGGCGATCGCGCACGCGCGCGGCACGCGCGACACGCTGCTCGAATGCCGCGCGCTCTACGCGCTCGCCATGGCGCACGCGCTGTCGGGCGACGTCGCGCCCGCGCCGGCGCACGCGAAGCGTCTCGTGGCGCTCGCGCGCGCGGCGCGACTGCCGCGCGACGTGGCGTACGGGCAGTTGACGCTCGCGTATCTCGACATTCTCGCCAGCCGCTGGCCGGCGGCCGAGCGCGGCTACCGCGCGGCGCTGCGCGGGTTCTCGCCCGCGTGGGATGCGGGCGTGCGCCGCGTCGCGCGCGTGGGGCTGTCGCGCGCGGTGTTCAACCAGGGGCGGGCCCGCGAGGCGCGCGCGCTCGACGTGGCGATCATCCGCGAATCGCGCGCGGCACACGACGTGGTGCAGGAGGCGATCGCGCTCAACAACCTCGCGGCGCACGACGTGCTGGCGGGCGATCCTGCCGACGCGATCCCGAACTGGCGGCGCGCGCTGGCGCTGCAGCAGGCCAGCGGCCGTACGCAGGACGCGGTCACGACCGCGCTCAACCTGGCGGGTGCGCTGGCACGGCTCGGGCGCTACGACGAGGCGATTGTCACGCTCGAGGCGTACGCCGACTCCACGCACACGCCCCTGCGCGTGTGGCAGCGCGCCGAAGTGCTGGCGACGCTCGCCTCGGCGCGTTCCCGGCAGGCCCGCAACGCCGAGGCGGACCGGCTCGCGACGCAGGCGTGGGGCCTGTCACTGGCGGCCGGGCTCCGGCCCACGCTCGTGCTGCTGGCCACCCGCGCGGAGCTGGCGACCGAACGCGGCGACGTCGAAGAGTTGCGCGCCCTGGTGGACGCGTGGTTCTCCGCACGCACCGACGATCCGCTCGAGCGTGACGACGCGATCATGGCGCGCAGCATCGCGGCCATGCAGCTGCTGCACCTGCACCGGTATGCCGAGGCGATCGGTCGCTGGCACGCGCTCGGCGCCGAACTGGACACCAGCGACGCGCCCGGGCAGATGAAGTTCTCGTTCGTTCGCCTCGGCGAGGCGGTGGCCCACTTCGGGCTCGGCCAGCGCAACGAGGGGCGCGAGGCCACGCTCGCGGCGCAGCGCGCGTGGGAGCGGGGCCGTGGCGGCTACCGGTCCCCGCAGTGGCGCGAACTCGTCGAGCGCGACGGCGTGTACCTGTGGGGCACGGCGCTCGCGGAACTCCGGCTTGCCGCCGGTGGCGCGAGCGAGGCGTTCGAGGTCGCGCAGCGGCTCAAGGCGCGCACGTTCGGCGAACGCATGAGCGGCGCGCGCGTGCGTCCCGTGACCGAACAGGCGCTTCGCGCGCGTGTGCTGCGCCCCGGCGAGGTCGCGTTCGACGCGTTCCCGGGTCACGACAGCCTGCTCGTGTTCGTGCTCTCGCGCGAGCGGCTCGTCGCGTACACGCTGGGCGGCCGGGCCGCCCTGGGTGAGCGCTGCGCCCGCTTCGGTGCGCTGGTCGCCGCCCCCGGCGGTGCGCCGGAACTGCGCGCCGCGGCCGCGCGCGAGCTGTCGCGCGAGCTGTTCGGGCCCGCCGCGGCGACGCTCGCCGGGGCGCGCCAGCTGATCGTGACCGGCGACGGCGTCACCGAGTCGCTGCCGTGGGACGCGCTCGTCGTGCCCTCCGGCGAACGTGCGCTCGGAGCGCAACGCGCGGTGGCCAGCGTGCCGTCGCTGTCGGCGTTCGCACACCTGCGGGATCGCCGCCATCGCGCGCCGCGCCCGGGACCGTGCGTGCTGGCCGGGCTCTGGGGGCCCGACGGCCGCGAACTGGCGGGCGCCCGGGACGAGGCCGAGTTCCTGCGCGAGCGCTACGCCGGCGCCGACGTGCGCACGCCGCGCACCGGTGCCCAGGTGCGTGCCGCGCTCGCCGCCGTGCGAGGCGCCGGCGTCGTGCACGTGGCCGCGCACTTCGCGACCGACCCCGAAAACCCCTGGCACAGCGGCGTGCTGCTCGGGCCCGCGGATCGCGACGAATCGTGGCTGCGCAGCGTGGACTTCGAGGGGCGCCTGCCCGGCACGTCGCTGGCGGTGCTGGCCGGCTGTGGTTCGGCGGCGGCCGGCGAGTCCGACGTCCGCGGCGAGCGCGGGCTGGCGTCGGCGTTCCTCGCGGCCGGTGCCCGGTCCGCGGTCGGCTCGCTGGGCCCCGTCGAGGACCGCGCGACCGCCGAGTTCGTGCGGGCGTTCTACGCCGCCTGCGACCGGGGGCTGACGGTGGCGGAAGCGCTGGCGCGCGCCCGCGGGGAAATGCGAACATCTTCCGGCGCGGGGTTCGTGCTGTTCGGCGATCCGGAGGTCCGGGTCCGACTGCCGCGCCGAACCGGTCCCGTGCTGCCGGCGCTGGATCACATCTTCCGCTGACGAGTTTCCCGTTCGAGGGTCACAGGGAATGGAACGGAACGCCTACGAGAGCCTCGACGACGAAGCGCTCGTGCGCACCGTCCAGCGGAACCCGGATGCCGACGCGGGCCGCCGCGCGGCTTCGGCGCTGCTGATGCGCTGGCGCGAACGGCTGTACGCGTGGTGCTGGCGCATGACGCGGGATCGCGAACTCGCCGCGGACCTCGCGCAGGAGTGCCTGGTGCGTGCGCATCGCGGGTTGGCGAGGTTCGAGTTCCGCTGTTCGGTTTCCACCTGGATGTTCACGATCGCCCGGAACCGCTGCCGCAGCGCACTGCGCGCGAGGCCGCTCCGGCGCGAGGATGGCATCGAGCCCGACACGCTCGACGACTGGGCGGCCGGGCCCGAGGACTCGGCCGACGCACGGCTGCGGTTGGAGCGCGTGCTCGCGGCCATGGACGAGGCGTTGTCGCCCATCGAACGGCGGGCGTTGTGGCTGCGTGCACACGAAGGCCTACACGTCGAAGAGATCACCCGGTTGCTGCGGCTCGAAGGCGCTTCGGGCGCCCGCAGCCTGCTGCAGACGGCGCGCAAGAAGCTGGGCGCCGCGTTGCACTCCAGCTTCGAGGAGGTCGAATGAGCGAGCACTGTGTGGCGATCGAAGAGCTCGAGCGCGTGCTCGAACTGCCCGCGGCCGATCCGCGGCGGCTGCACGTCGAGTCGTGCGCGCGTTGCCGCTCGCTCGCCGAGATGCTGGCCGACTTCGCCGGCGGCACGACGCCCGTCGAGGCCGGGTTCGCCGCGGCCGACGCTCGCCTGCGCGACACCATCGCCGAGCTGACCGGGGTGCAGGAGCGTCCGGCGGAGGCCGCCGCCGCGGCGGCTCCGGAGGGCTTTCGGCCGGCGCGTGCCGAACGGCGCTCGCCGTGGTGGAGCTTCGGCGGCCTGCGCCCGGCGCTGGCGTTCGCGGCGCTGCTCGTGGTGGCGTCGGCGGGCGTGGCCATGTGGCGCGCGAACACTTCACCACCGCTGATGCGCGACGCCTCGGGCAGCCAGTCGTTCGCGAGCCGGCCCGCGCTCGAAGTGAGCGACGGGTGGGAACTCGGGTGGAGTGCACAGCCCGGGGCGGACCGCTACCAGGTCCACTTCTCCGACGCCTCGCTGCGCTCGGTCGCCGAACTGCCGGTCACGAACGGCCTGAAGGCGACCCTGCGGCGTGATGCACTGCCGGCGGGGCTCCGGCACGGAGCCGAGGTCGCCTGGCAGGTCGTGGCGTACTCCGGTCCCGACGTGGTCGGCGCCACCGGCATGCGCACGCTGCGCGTTCCCTGACAACGCCGGGAACCGAAAGCGAACCCGGCAGGGCACCGGGGCATCCCACGGAGCGCCGTCCCACCGCGGCGCCGGGGCGACTTTCCGCCAAGGTGCCGGGGGCGTCGGCCCGATAACGGGCTTGACGCGCTGGGTACCCGCCCGGCAGGCTGCCGTCCGTCGCATTCACCCGAGGGCGCCATCGTGATCCGTTCGTTCTCCGTCGTGCGCGTGTTGCTCGCGCTGTTCGTCGCGGTGCTGTTGCCGCTCGAACAGGCGCGTTGCGCGTGCCGCATGCCCGAGAACGCGCAGGCCACCGCGAGCCACGCGTGCTGCATGAAGCGCGCGGCCGACGTCGCGCCGCCCGCGCTGCACGCGTGCTGCGCGGCCCGTGCGGCGCAGGCGAAGCAGTCGCGCGCGTCGCACGACTGTGGCGGCGCCTGCACCTGCTACTCCGCGCCGGCCGAGTCCGCGCCGGTCACGACGTTCGCACCCGCGAGCGAAGCCCCGACGCTGTCGCCGCTCGCGGCGATCGCCATGTGCGCGGTGCTCACCGCGCCCGCGCCCACGGTCACCGTGGCCGCACCGCCGCCCGACATCGGCGGCCCGCCGCTTCCCGAAGCGGCCCTCGCGCACTCGCTGCGCGGTCCTCCCGCGATCCGCTGACCTCGAGTCCTCGCGGTACTTCCGCGTGCGCGTTCGCGCCCGCATGCCGCGAGCGATCGGCGCACGGTTCCTGCGCCGTGAGTGGATCCACAGCGGGAGCACACCATGAAGCGGTCCAGCGTTCGCGCGTTCGTCGCGCTCGCCGTCCTCGTCGTCACACCCGGTCACGCCGCGGCCCAGCTGCCGCCCGTGGACAGTCTCGTCGCGCGTGCACTGCAGCGCGCCCCGAGCCTGGCCGCGCTGAAGGCGCGTGCCGCCGAAGCGCGCGAGAACGCCCGCGTCGCCGGCGCGCTCGCCGACCCGATGCTGGAATGGATGTGGCAGGACGTCGGGTTCCCGCGCAACACGGTGGGCGAGGAAGAAATGTCCATGACGGGCCCGCAGCTCACGCAGGCGCTGCCGTTCCCCGGCAAGCGCGGCGCGAAGCGCGCCGCCGCGAGCGCCGATGCGCTGGTGCGCGAACGCGAGCTGGCCGCCGCGCGGCGCGACGTGGCGCGCGACGTGCGCACGCTGTACGCGCGGCTCTGGGCGCTCGATCGCGAGCGCGAGGCGCTGACGGCCAGCCGTGACGTGCTCGCCGCGCTCACCGCGAGCGCGCGCGAGCGCTACAGCGCCGGCGCGGCCGAGAGCGACCCGATGCTCGCGGCGCGCCTCGCCGCGCACCGGGTGGACGAACGGTTGGACGATCTCGAATCCGATGTGGTGGCGATGGGCGCCGCGCTCGTGCGGCTGACCGGCGTCGAGCGGGCCGTAGGTCCCGATGCGCGCGTGCCCTCGCCACCGTCTTTCGATTCCGCCGCGGTCGCGCTCTCGCGTGACGCGCTCGCGGCGGGATCGGCGGAGCTGGCCACGAGCGAGGCCGGTGTGACCGCCGCCGAGGCCGGGCTGCGCGCCGCGCGACTCGAACGCTGGCCGGACTTCACGCTGGGTGCCGGCGTGGGGTTCCGTGGCGCGTACGAGCGCGTCGTCACGTTGCGCGCCGGCCTCGACCTGCCGTTGTGGAGCATCGGCGCACGGCGCGCCGGTGCCCGCGCCGCGGAGCACGCGCTGGAAGCGGCGCGCGCGGACCGCGCCGACGCCGAGGCGCGCGCCCAGGCGGACGCCGCGCGGCTGCTCGCGCAGGCCGAGCGCAGCGCGCGTCAGGTGCGACGCTACCGCGAGCAGGTCGTGCCCGACACGCAGCTCGCGTTCGAAGCGGCGCAGTCGAACTACCGCGTCGGCCGGGGCGAACTGAAACCCGTGCTCGACGGATTGGGCGCATGGCTCGAGGCGCGCACCGCGCTCGCGCAGCGCGAAGCCGAGGCGTACGTGACCTGGGCGGAACTCGCGGCGCTGAGCGGCCGCGGTCCCGAAGCCGGTCGTGAAGGAGAGGGGCGATGAGGCGAACGAACCGAGTCCTGCACCTGCTGCTGGTCGCCGTGCTGGCCGTCACGGGAGCCTTCGTGACCGGAGGCTGCGGCAAGTCCGGCGGCACGAAGCCGGCCGCCGTCGTGGCCGCGAAGTACCACTGCCCCATGCACCCCGACTACACGTCGGCCAAGGCGGGCGACTGCCCGATCTGCGGCATGGCGCTCACGCCGATCGAGGCGAAGCCGGCGGCGGCGGCGGAGCTGTACACGTGCCCGATGCACCCGGACGTGAAGCAGGACCACCCGGGCGATTGCCCGATCTGCGGCATGGCGCTGGTGAAGGCCGAACGCGGCGCGGCCGAAGCCGCGAGTGCGGTGGAAGGCCGCACGGCGGTCGAACTGGACGAACGCACGCTCGAGCTGACCGGGATCCGCACCGAGCCCGCGACGCGCGGCGTGCTGGAGCGCACGGTGCGCACGGTCGGCGAGGTGAAGGCCGACGAGTCGCGCCTGCGCCACGTGCATTCGAAGGTTTCGGGCGTGGTCGAGCACCTGCACGTGAACTTCAACGGCCAGGCCGTGCGCCGCGGCCAGCCGCTGCTCGCGCTCTATTCGCCCGAGCTGGTGGCGACCGAAGAGGAGTTCGTGCGCGCGCTCGACGCCGCGCGGACGGGCGGCTCGGACGCTTCGCGCGAACTGGTCGCGGCCGCCCGGCGCCGGCTCGAGCTGTTCGACGTGCCTGCGGGCGCGATCGCCGAGCTCGAGCGCACGCGCCACGTGCAGCGCACCATCACGCTGGACGCGCCGGTGGGCGGCTTCGTGAGTTCGAAGGACGTCTACGAGGGCATGCGCATCGAGGCCGGCCTCACGCTGCTCACGGTGACCGACCTCGCGCGCGTGTGGGTCGAGGCGCGCGTGTACGAGAACGAGGCGCCGTTCGTGAGGGTCGGGCAGTCGGCCCGGCTGTCGTTCGCCGACGCGCCGCAGCTCACGCGCACGGCGCGCGTCACCTACGTGGACCCGTTCCTCGACACGCAGACGCGCACGCTCAAGGTGCGCTTCGAGCTCGACAACCCCGCGCAGGCGCTGCGCCCGGGCATGTACGCCGACGTGGACCTGGCGATCGGCGGCGCGGCGAGCGGCCCGGGCGTGCTCGTGCCGGACGGCGCGATCCTCGACACCGGCACGCGCCAGATCGTGTACGTGAAGACCGGCGAGCGCCGCTTCGAGCCGCGCGTGGTGCGCGTGGGCGGTCGCAGCGGTGACCGCGCGCTGGTGCTCGAAGGGCTGAAGGAAGGCGAAGAGGTGGTGACGCAGGCGAACTTCCTGCTCGACTCCGAGTCGCGCCTGCGCGCGCAGATCGCGGGCTCGTCGGCGTCGAGCGGCCACGAAGGGCACCAGCCGTGATCGCACGCCTGATCGAGTTCTCGGCGCGCAACCGCGCGCTCGTGCTGATCGGCGTGCTCGTCGCCTGCCTGTTCGCGTGGCACTCGCTCAAGAGCATCCGGCTCGACGCGCTGCCCGACCTGTCGGACACGCAGGTGATCGTGTACTCGCGCTGGGACCGTTCGCCGGACATCCTCGAGGACCAGGTCACCTACCCGATCGTCACGGCGCTCCTCGGCGCGCCGAAGGTGAAGGCGATTCGCGGGTTCTCGGACTTCGGCTATTCGTTCGTGTACGTGATCTTCGAGGACGGCACCGACCCGTACTGGGCGCGCGCGCGCGTCAACGAGTACCTGGGCAAGATCCAGTCGCGCCTGCCCGAAGGCGTGCGCACGGAACTGGGCCCCGACGCGACCGGCGTGGGCTGGGTGTTCCAGTACGCGCTCGTGGACAAGTCGGGCGCGCACTCGCTCGACGAGCTGCGCTCGTACCAGGACTGGACGCTGCGCTACGCGCTCCAGTCCGTGCCCGGCGTCGCCGAGGTCGCGAGCATCGGCGGGTTCGTGAAGCAGTACCAGATCACCGTGGACCCGAACCGGCTCGCGGCGTACGACCTGCCGCTCTCGGCGGTCGTGAACGCGCTCAAGGGCTCGAACAACGAGGCGGGCGCGCGGCTCGTGGAGTGGTCGGGCGCCGAGTACATGGTGCGCGTGCGCGGCTATTCGCGCAGCCTCGAGGACTTCGGCCGCATCGTGGTGGCCACGCGCGAGGGCGGCGTGCCCGTGCTCATGCGTGACGTCGCGCGCGTGGAGCTGGGGCCCGAGCTGCGCCGCGGCGTGTCCGATCTCGACGGGCTCGGCGACCACGTCGGTGGCATCGTGGTCATGCGGCACGGCGAGAACGCGCTCAACGTGATCCACGCGGTCAAGGCGCGGCTGCACGAGCTGGAGCCGTCGCTGCCGCCGGGCGTGCAGGTCGTGACCACGTACGACCGCGGCGATCTCATCGAGCGCGCGATCGACACGTTGAAGCACGAGCTGTGGATCGAGATGGTCGTCGTGTCGCTCGTGATCCTGCTGTTCCTGTGGCACGTGCCGTCGGCGATCGTGCCGATCCTCACGATCCCGATCAGCGTGCTGCTGTCGTTCATCCCGCTGCAGCTGTTCGGCGTGAGCGTGAACATCATGTCGCTCGCGGGCATCGCCATTTCGATCGGCGTGCTCGTGGACGGCGCGATCGTCGAAGTCGAGAACGCCTACAACAAGCTGCACGAGTGGGAAGTGGGCGGGCGCAAGGGCGACTTCCACGAGGTGCGGCTCGAAGCGCTCAAGGAAGTCGGCCCGAGCGTGTTCTTCTCACTGCTCGTCGTGGCGGTGTCGTTCCTGCCGATCTTCGCGCTCGTGGACCAGGAAGGCCGGCTGTTCAAGCCGCTCGCGTACTCCAAGACCCTCGCCATGGCGCTGGCCGCGCTGCTCGCGGTCACGCTCGACCCGGCCATGCGCATGCTGTTCAGCCGCATGAACCCGTACACGTTCAAGCCGGCGGCGCTGGCGAAGCTCGCGACGTCGGCGCTCGTGGGCACGTACCACTCCGAGGAACGCCACCCGGTGAGCCGCGCGATCTTCCGCGTGTACGACCCCGCGTGCCGGTTCGTGCTGCGTCACCCCGGCAAGGTCGTGATCGCCGCCTCGGCGGTCGTGGCGCTGTCGATCCCGATGTACTTCAGGCTGGGGCAGGAGTTCATGCCGCCGCTGCACGAGGGCTCGATCCTCTACATGCCGACCACGCTGCCGGGCCTGTCGGTCGCGGAGGCGCAGTCGCTGCTGCTCAAGCAGGATCGCGTGCTCAAGGGCTTCCCCGAGGTCGAGCGCGTGTTCGGCAAGGCCGGTCGCGCCGAGACCAGCACCGACCCGGCGCCGTTCTCGATGATGGAGACCACGGTCATCCTCAAGCCGCAGTCGGAATGGCGGCCGAAGCAGCGCTGGTACTCGAGCTGGCTGCCCGGGCCGCTCAAGGCGATCGTGCGGCCGTTCTGGCCCGACCGGCTCTCGTGGGAGGACCTGGTCGCCGAGATGGACGCGCACCTGCGCATCGCCGGTGTGACGAACGCGTGGACCATGCCGATCAAGGCGCGCACCGACATGCTCACGACCGGCGTGCGCACGCCGGTCGGCATCAAGATCTTCGGCTCCGACCTGCACGAGATCGAACGGCTGGGTCTCGAAGTCGAGCGCATCGTGCGCCGCATTCCCGGCACGCGCAGCGTGTACGCCGAGCGCGTGACGGGCGGCTACTTCCTCGATCTCGAGCCGCGCATGGACCAGCTCGCGCGCTACGGGTTGACGGTGGGCGAGCTGCAGGAGGTGATCCTGTCGGCCGTGGGTGGCGAGAACGTGACCACCACGATCGAGGGCCGCGAGCGCTACCCCGTGAACGTGCGCTACCCGCGCGAGCTGCGCAGCGACATGGCGAGCCTGTCGCGCGTGCTGGTCAAGACGCCGGCCGGGCCGCAGGTGCCGCTCGGGCAGCTCGCGAACCTCAAGCTGGCGTCCGGGCCGTCCATGATCCGCGACGAGAACGGCTTCATGGCGGGCTACGTGTACGTGGACCTCGCGGGCCGCGACGTGGGCGGCTACGTGGAGGAGGCCAAGCGTCTCGTGCGCGCCGAACTCGAGCTGCCGAAGGGCTACGTGCTGCAGTGGAGCGGGCAGTACGAGAACATGATCCGCGTGCGCGAGCGGCTCAAGCTGGTGGTGCCGATCACGCTGGTGCTGATCTTCGTGCTGCTGTTCGCGAACACGAAGAGCGTGTTCAAGACCAGCGTCGTGATGCTCGCCGTGCCGTTCTCGGCGGTCGGCGCGATCGGGCTGTTCCACCTGCTCGGCTACGACGTCTCGATCGCGGCGTGGGTGGGCATGATCGCGCTGCTCGGGCTGGACGCCGAGACGGGCGTGTTCATGCTGCTGTTCCTCGACCTGTCGTACGACGCCGCCAAACGCCAGGGCCGGCTGCTCACGCGCGCCGACCTCGACGAGGCGATCCTGCACGGCGCCGTGAAGCGCGCGCGGCCCAAGATGATGACCGTGTGCGCCGCGTTCATGGGCCTGCTGCCCATTCTGTGGTCCACCTCGGCGGGCGCCGACGTCATGAAGCGCATCGCCGCCCCGATGATCGGCGGCCTCGTCACGTCGTTCGTGATGGAGCTGCTCGTGTATCCCGCGATCTACAAGCTCTGGAAGCTGAAGACCGACCTCAAGCACCTGACCACCTGAACCGGAGGTACTCCCATGTTCCGTCGCATCGTGTCCGCCGTGCTGCTCGCGGCCGTCGCCGCCGTGTCGTTCGCCGCCGCGCCCGCCGTGGCCGGCAAGTCGCCCCAGAAGCCGCAGCGCGTCGTGGTCAGCGTGACCAACAAGGGCTTCGAACCCGCCACGATCCCCGTGAAGGCCGGGCAGCCGATCGTGCTGGTAATCACGCGCAAGACCGACCGCACCTGTGCGACCGAGATCGTGATCAAGGACCGCAAGATCAACGTGCCGCTGCCCCTGAACAAGACGGTCGAGGTGAAGCTGGCGGCCGAGAAGCCGGGCACGTTGCGCTTCGCCTGCGGCATGGACATGATCACCGGGCAGATCGTGGTGAAGTGACCGCAGCTCCCGCGCACCCGTTCCGAAGGGACCGCATGACCTCGAACGACACCGGCAAGCCCACGCCGGCCGGCGAACTCACCCGCATGGCGGGCGCGTGGCGCATGGTGTCCGCGGTGCGGGACGGCCAGCCGCTGGGCGAGGAGTTCGTGAACGCCGGCCGCATGGCGGTGGACGGCGACGTCACCACCGTGACGTTCCGTGGCCTGCCGTTCATGAAGGGGCGCACGACGCTCGATCCTTCGGCCGCGGTGGCGAGCGTGGACTACCTGCTCCTGTCGCCGCCCGGCCGCGGCAAGGTGCAGCGCGGGCGCTACGAATGGGACGGCGAGGCGCTGCGCATCTGCGTGGCGCCGCCGGGCCGCGAGCGTCCCGCGGACACCCGCACGCGCGCCGGGGACGACCTCACGCTCATGTGCTGGACGCGGCTCGAAGACGGAACCCACCCTTCGGAGTGATCGGCATGAAGAACCGGCTCGCGATGTTCGCCGCAGGCGCAATGCTCGTCTCGTTCGTGCTGGGTGGCTGCACCGCGCTCCAGCAGATGGCCGCGCTGCGCAGCGTGGCGTTCGCGTTCGGCCGCGTGAGCGACGTGAAGTGCGCCG
This sequence comes from Candidatus Eiseniibacteriota bacterium, assembly GCA_046327815.1. Lineage (GTDB taxonomy): Bacteria > Eisenbacteria > RBG-16-71-46 > RBG-16-71-46 > RBG-16-71-46 > CAIXRL01. The sequence continues at coordinate 68,986 of JAXLXR010000001.1, forward strand.
GCGTGGCGATCGGCCCGGAGACCAAGTTCTCGAACCTCGGGCTCACCGACCTCGCGCGCATCAGCGCGGCCGTGGCGCAGAAGCGGCTGCCGCTCGAACTGGTGGCGCACGTGAACGCGACGAACCCGCCCGACAACAAGGTGGCGGCGCGCGTGGTGGAGCTGGGCTGGAAGTTCTTCGTGAACGACGCCGAGGCGCTCACCGGCCGGGTCGGCCAGCCCGTGGTGATCGAGCCCGGCACGACCGCCGACGTGCCCGTGTCGCTGCAGATGGACCTCATGAAGATGAAGTCCGGCACGGCCCGCGACCTGTTCGACCTCGCGGTCGCGATCGCCGGTCACGGGCCCGTGCACCAGGAGCTGAAGCTCGAGCTCACGCCGACGATCGACACCGCGATCGGGCCGATCACCTACCCGAACCCGGTGGTGATCCGGCGGCCCGCCTCGGGGAACTGAGCGACCTCAGTTCGCGCCGGAGTCCTTCCCGACGCGCTGGTGCCAGATCCACAGCAGCACGAACGCGCCGGCGACCGACGCGACGAATCCCATGGGGAATCCCGTCGGCCAGCCGAGCACCCCGAACAGCAGCTTGCCCACGATGCCGCCCACGAAACCGAGCAGGATGGTCATGGGCCAGCTCACGGCGTCCCTGCCGGGGAACACCGCGCGCGCGAGCAGCCCGACGACGAACGCGCCGATCAGGTTGAGGACGATCCAGCCGCCGACGAAACCGGCGAAGAGTGCGACGAGCGTGCTCATGCGGGGCCTTTCGTTCGAGTCGCTGCGTCCAGGGCAGGCGGGGGGCGCTCATCAAACGCCGAACGGGCTCCCCGCCGCAAGCGGGAAGCCCGTCCGGTGAATCCGCCGTGCTTCGCGGCCGCTACTTCGCGCCGCCCAGCAGGATCAGACGCCGCACGGCTTCGCGGCCGCCGGCGGACAGCCGCACGAACAGCAGCCCGGCGTTCGCCCGCGTGCCGTCGTCTGCCGCGCCGTCCCACGTGAGCGAGTGCGGTCCGGCCGCGAACGCGCCGTCGGCGAGCATCGCCACGCGGCGACCGGCGGCGTCGAACACCTCGAGCCGCGCATGCTGCGCGGCGGGCAGCGTGAACGCGAGGCTCGTGCGCTGCGCGAACGGGCTCGGCGAGGGCGCGGCGAGCGCGAACGCGTACTTGGGCTGCGCGCCGCCGTCCACGCCGGTCGTGATCGTCGGCGTGGCCGCGGCGCTCTCGTTGCCCGCGTGATCGAGCGCGGTGATCTTGTAGTACACGCCGGTCGTGCCCGTGGCCGGATCGGTCCACACGACGTCGGCGGTGGTGCCGACGAGCGTGCCCGCGCCGATGGCGAAGGCGGGCGTGAGCCCGCGATACACACGGAAGTACTCGAAGTCCTCCGCCGCGCTCGGCTGCCACGAGAGCGCGTTGTGCGTGCCGGGGTGATACGACAGCTGCACGCCCTGCGGCGCGCCGGGCGCGATGTTGTCCACGGACTTGCCGGAGTCCGCGACCGACAGCCACCACTTCGTGGGGTCCGCCATGTGCGCGCTCGCGACGAATACCGACCAGTTCGGTCCCGCGGCACCCGAGTCGGCGAAGGTGTTCACGCGCACGACATACTGCGATTCCTGCTGCGCGAAGAGACTGGTGAGCACTTCCCACGTGCCGGCCGGGAAGCCCGCCGCCTGCGCCGCCGCGGGGGCCACGAACGTGCGCTCGCCGAGCGTCACGGTCTCGAGCGAACCGTCGGTGGTCGGGTGCGCGCCGGGGGTCGAGCGCGTCGCCGCGACCTGCGCGGCCAGCGCGGCCGAGTTCACGCGGCCGTAGATCGTGTAGCCCGTCGCCGGATGAATCGCGGTGGGCGTGTCGAAGAACGCGGCCTTCATCGTGAGCCGCACGGCGCCGCCCTGGTCGCCGGGAACGTCCTGCACCGCGACGATGCGGGGACCGTAGGAGACCTGCACTTCGTTGCTCCACGCGCTGGCCCGGAACGCTCCGTCCACGGCCTGCGCCGCGACGTGGAAGACGCCGTGGAATCCCGGCGCGAGATCCCAGGTGAGCGGGCAGGTGGACTGGCTGTGGGCGTTGCCGCACCGCGCCACCAGGCGCGCTGCGGCCGTGTTCCCGGATTCGGGCGTGATCACGTCCACGCCGCCGGGCGTGGTGCCGGCGCGGAAGTTCAGCGTCAGGTCCGTGACGGTGTGATCGTCGGAGAATCCCGAGTTCACCGGAACGTAGAGCCACACGCCTTCGCCGTTGAACATCGGCGAGACGAGTGTCGCCGCATCCAGCGTGCCGGCCACCGGGTCGTTGTTCGTGGTCGGCGCGAGGTTCCGGTAGAGCGTCACGACGTTCGAGGCGCCCGATTGGCCGAACACCAGCAGGTCGAGATCGCCGTCGTTGTCGTAGTCGGCGAACCGGCAGGTGCCGCGCTGCACGGCCGTGAAACTTTCGCCCGAAGGCTTGAATCCCGTCGCGCTCGAATACAGGAACAGCGCCGAGTACGCCGCCCCGTTCACGGTGCCGGTGACGAACAGGTCGGCGTCACCGTCGTTGTCCACGTCGCCCCAGGTGACCGACGGATCGTAGAGCCCGGGGATCGGGTGCGTGAGGTTCGCGCCGTTGCCCGCGGTGAGGAACGTGTGCGCCGCGCCCCCGGGCAGGCGGCCGGACTCGAACTCGAGGCCCTGGAGATCCCGGGTCCTGCCGAAGTACTCGTGCACGCCTGCGATGAGCCCGGAAGGATGGGTCGCGCTGTACTGGTAGCTTCTCCCCTGGTCGGGGCTCGTCAGCAGGTAGAGGTTGGAAGTCGGCGTCGTGCTCGAAGCGCCTTCGACGTCGATCGGCGGAAAGTCGTACTGCGCCCGGATGCTCACCGTGGCCGAGTCCAGCACGCCCGGTGCGGAGATCGAGGTACCCGAGAGCGAGCCGTTGCCCACGTTGCGGAGCAGCATCGGGAAGCCATTCGTCGTCGACCACAGGTCCTGGTCGCCGTCGCAGTCGATGTCGCCGATCGCCAGGTTGCTGCCGGCCGAGTTCGGGAGCCCCGTCTGCGCGGTCCACGTGAAGCCCGTACCCGTGTTGCGGCCGATCCAGATGGGGTCGGCCCCGATCACGACGTCGAGGTCGCCGTCGCGGTCGAGATCGAGCCACTTCACGTCCCGGGGGTTCGACACCGAGGGCGGCGCCGAGTAGAGCGAAAAAGTGCCTCCGTTGTTGCGATAGACGCCCGCGACCGCGGTGGCGCCGTCGTACCCGCAGATCGCGAGGTCGAGATCCGTGTCGTCGCCGATGTTGCCCCAGTCCGCGCTGCCGTCACGCAATGCGGGCAGGCCGTTGCCGGCGACGACCTCGAAGAGCTTGCCGTTCATCTGCACGTCGTCGATTCCGACGCACATCTGGCCGGCGTTGGAGATCACGGCCACGCGCAGGCGCAGGAGTTGGCCTCGCAGCGAGGACACATTCGCCGCCAGCACGAACGGCGCGACCTGGTCGGGCATGGACGGATTCGTCGCGTAGAGCGTGCTCACGATGCCGCTCATGCCGAGCACCGGCATGTTCGGGTCCATGAGATCGACGCGCAGTGCCTGCCCCTGGCCGCCGGGCGCGATCGTGGTCGGGGACATGAGGTCGCCGGGCAGGGTGTTCGTGTAGAAGAGCCGCATGTAGAGCGAGTCGGCGCCTTGCGGGACCCGCACGATGCACGAGACGATCGTGGTGGAGCCGCCGACATCCTGGTCGGCCATCAGTTCGTAGTTGCCGTTCGCCTGGTAACCGGCGGGCACGCCGGTGATGCAGCCCTCGGGGCCGCCGGTGACGCACCAGCCGCACGCGGGCCCGAGCGACCACTGGGTCTGCGTCCAGGCGCCGAACGTGGCGTCTTCGAAGTCGCCGAGGTTCTGGAGGTACATGGCGTCCACGCGGGACGCCGATCCGATCAGCAGCACGGCGATCAGCAGGAGCGAGGCGAGGTGTTTCATGGTCGGCCTCCAGAAGGGATCGAGGCGACGGCCGGGCGCCGGATGGCTGGCCCCCGTCAAGAGTGGGACGAGGGGGCCGGGACAAAATCACGGCGCCCGCCCCGGGAATCCGGAGCGGGCGCCGAGTGTTTCGCGAAAAGAGCGGTTACTTGCCCGTGTAGTACTTGTCCGCCACGTCGAGCGCCTTGTCGATCGCCGCGAGGCCTTCGAGCGCCTCGGCGTCGGACGTGGTGCACGGCGGGGTGACCTGGAGCCGGTTGAAGTGCGCGAACGGCCACACGCCGCCGGCCTTGCAGGCCGCCATCACCTCGAGCATGGGCTTGGCCGCCGGACCCGACGCGTTGAACGGCACGTACGGCTCGCGGGTCGCGCGGTCCTTCACCAGCTCGATGCACCAGAACACGCCCAGTCCGCGGACTTCGCCGACGGACGGATGCTTGTCCATGATCTTCTTGAGCGCCGGTCCGATCACGTCCGTGCCCAGGTGCCGCGCGTGCTCGACGATCTTCTCTTCCTTGAAGATGTTGATCGACGCCACGATCGAACTGGTCGCGAGCGGGTGGCCCGAATAGGTGAGGCCGCCCGGGAACACCTTCTCCTTGAACGTGTCGGCGACCTTGCGCGAGATCACCACGCCACCCACCGGCAGGTAGCCCGAGTTGGCGCCCTTGGCGAACGTGATCAGGTCGGGCGTCACGTTCCACTTGTTGACGGCGAACCACTCGCCGCAGCGGCCGAAGCCGGCCATGACTTCGTCGCAGATCATCATGATGCCGTGCTTGTCGCACAGCGCACGCACGCCCGCGAGGTAGCCGTCCGGCGGCACCAGGATGCCGTTCGTGCCGACGACCGACTCGAGGATGATCGCGGCCACCGTGTGCGGGCCTTCGACCATGAGCACGTTCGCGAGGTGCTCGAGCGCGCGCTCGCACTCCTGCTCGCTGGTCTGCGAATAGAAAGCGGAGCGGTACAGGTACGGGCCCCAGAACTTCACGGCGCCCGCCGCACCCGGCTCGTTGGCCCAGCGGCGCGGATCACCGGTCAGCGTGATCGAAGTGCCGGTGGCGCCGTGGTAGCTGCGGTACGCCGAGAGCACCTTGTGACGGCCGGTGTGGCCGCGCGCGAGGCGGACGGCGTTCTCGACGGCTTCGGTGCCGCCGTTGGTGAAGAACACCATGTCGAGATCGCCGGGGGCGAGCTCGCAGATGAGCCGCGCGGCTTCCGAGCGCATGTCGTTCGCGAAGCTCGGGGCGATCGTGCAGAGCTTGCCGGCCTGCTCCTGGATCGCGGCCACCAGCTTCGGGTGCTGGTGCCCGATGTTCACGTTGACGAGCTGGCTGGAGAAGTCGAGCCAGGTGTTCCCCTTGTCGTCCCACATCCGCGAGCCCTGGGCTCCGGCGATGACGACGGGATCGATCATTCCCTGCGCCGACCACGAGTGGAAGACGTGCTTGCGGTCGTTGGCGTGGGCGTTGGCGAGATAGGGCGAGGTGTTCGTTTGGGTGGTGGTCATAGGGCGCCAGAGTACGCCCGCGCCCGGAGTACCGGCAACGGGGCCTTGCGGACCGGGGGCGAGGCGCCGTCCGGCCGCCCGGAGGGGCGGCGGGACGGCGCCTCCGGCGGCTATTCCACCCGCACCAGCCGCGTGGCCTGCTCCACGCCGGAGGCGCGGAAGCGGGCGAAGTAAAGCCCGGCACCGACATGGCGGCCGTCGTCGGTGCGGCCGTCCCACACCGCGGAATGGGCGCCCGGTGCGAGCGCGCCCTGCACGAGCATGCGCACGTGGGCGCCGCGCACGTCGTACACGTCGAGCTCGACGCGCCCGGCGCGCGCCAGCTCGAACGCCAGTGTGACGGGACCGGCGGTCGGGTTGGGGCGAGCGCCGGCCAGCCGCGTCGCGCGCGGTGCGGGCCCGTCCACGCCGGTGACGTTCACGTTCAGCGTGAGCGCGTACTGGCCGCTCTTCGCGCGTTCGGCGGCGCCGGTCTTGTACACCGCCAGCGCGTAGCGGCCGGCGATCGGCACGTTGAACGTGACGTGCTCGCCGCTGCCCGCGGGCGCGAGCCACGAGGCGGCCACGTCGGGCCCGTCGAGCCGGCTCTGGTACGGGCGCGGCATGCCGTGCACCGCGAGCCCCCAGTCCACGCTGCCCGACTGGTTCACGAGGTCCACGTCGTAGTGCCCGGCGGGCAGGTCGAACTCGTGCAGGTCGAGCACGTCGTCGGCGGCCATGGTCCACGCACCCACCACGCCGGGCGTGCCCGGGTGCGGCTGGCCGGCGACCACCTGCGCCACGTAGCTGGCGGTGTCGTCGCTCGCGCGGATCACGCCGGCGTCGAAGCCGCGATACGACGTCGCGTCGAAGTCCACGAGCAGGTAGTCGAGCCCGTCGCCTTCCCAGCCCGAGTAGGCGAGGTCGTCCTCGAAACCGTTCGTGGGCGACGTGGCGCGCTCGTGCAGCGTCAGGTCCACGTCGCTGCCCGTACGCGGCATCACCGCGAACGCCGCGAAGTGCGGGCCGCCGGCGGCGAACACCGGCGAACGCAGGCCGTCGCGATTGAGGGCGAACGTCTCGAGCGTGTCCGTGCGGTCCATGCCTTCGGTCGGGCCCCCGTTCGTGCCGCGGCGCCAGACCGGCTGTTCGAGCGTCGCGGTCGCGGGCAGCCACACCCATTGGCGCGCGTAGCGGTTGTTCGTCTCGTCCAGTTCGTTCATGGAGCCGAGCGGGTCGAGCCGCATCTCGAGTACGTGACGGCCCGCGGGCACGAGGAACGAGCGCGTGTTCGGCAGCTTGAGCTGCGCGTTCGCGGCGATGCTCGTGGTGTTGAGGGTCGCGGAGAACGTGCGGTCGAGATACACGTCGGTGCGCAGGTTCGTGGCGGCCGCGTCGCTGTTGTTGAGCACCGCGACGTTCACGTACGTCGGCGCGGTGTCGCCGGCGAGCGTGGTGGGCAGCGGCACGTTCGTGCTGGTGGCGTCGGCCACGGGGCGCGGCACGAGCGGACCCGCCCAGCCCGCGGGCTGCACGGGCTCGGGATCGCCGGGCTTGTGCGCCAGCTTCACGGTGAACGTGACCGCGCCCCAGCCGTCCGCGGGGTTGCGGTACACGACCAGCGCGTGCTTGCCCGCCGCCGTGGTGGTGATCGTGAGCTGCGACACGCCCGTGCGTGCGTCGGTCTGCACCTTGCCGTCGTAGGTCGAGATCGTGCCGTAGGTGTAGTCGTTCGCGAGCCACAGCGAGTAGAGCGGCGACGTCCCGGATGTACGGCGCACTTCGACCAGCGTCTTGCCGATGTCGGCCGCGGTCAGGTCGAGCTCGCGGATCATCATCATCATGCTGTCGGCGAGCGTCACCGTGACCGAGTCGCCGGTCACCAGCGCCGTGAGCGGCGACAGCAGCTGCTGCGCGAAGTAGGCGTCCGGGCCGTTGTTCGCGTTGATCACGCCCACGTCCCACGTGGTCGTGGACAGCACGCGGTGGTTGGTGAACACGGCGTCGAGCTGCCCCTTCGTGCGCGCGGAGGTGGCGATGCCCGTGGTGTAGCCGCCGTCCGCCGTGCCGGTGGAGTGGTTCTGCAGGTAGCAGTCCACGTTGCCGGTGTCGCCGGTCGAGGCGACCCACACCGCGCTCCACCAGTAGGTGTTGATGAGCGGGAACGGGGTGGTGTGCGAGTAGTACAGGCCGTCCACGTTCTTGAACTTCACGTTCGGCGGCGCCACGGAGAACGATCCGTGCCCGCCGGTCGGATCGGGCGGCGCCGCGCGCCGCACGCGCACACCGCTCGAGAGCTTCTCGCCGATCCACGTGAACTGGCGCCCCATGTTGTTGTTCGTTTCGGAGTTCTCGGACGTCGCCTCCGACGCGTCGTAGAAGGCCTCGAGCGTGTGGCGGCCGCCACGCACGGTGAACGGACCGCGGTTCGTGCCGAGGAACGACACGTTCGGGCTGCTGCCCGCGAACGCCATGGCGTCCACCTGTACGCCGTCGAGGAACAGCCGCACCTGCTGAAGCGCGGTACCCGCCTGCTCGCCGATGTTGCGGCCGGCCACGTTGAATCGCGTGGTCGCGGCGCCGCCTTCGAGCGTGGGCGTGACGGGGCAGTAGCTCGCGGTCGCGCCCGCCGAGTCGCGCGCGACGACGTTCGCGGTCCAACCGGACTGGGTCCAACCGGTGTAGTCCGCGGGAAACGGCGCGCGCACCATGATCGGGCCGAGTGTCGCTCTCGCGCTGTGGTTGCCCGCGAGATCCCACGCTTCGATCGCGTACCAGTACGAGCCCACCGGCACGGTGTCCGCACAGGTGGGGGTCCAGCGAACGGGGGCGGCGCTGATGGACTCCCAGGGTCCGTTGCTGCTGGTGGCGCGGAACAGCCACCAGCTGCGCACTCCCGAGAAGTCGTCCGGCGCCTGCGTCCACGTGAGCGTCACCGTGTGGTCCGGCGATTCGACGCCGATCGCATGGTCCGTGCTCGTGAAGTTGGCGGGGGCTGGCGGCGGTACGGTCTCCTCGGGAATGTCGTAGCCGTTCATCTTGGCCGCCAACCAGAACTTCGCCTTGTCCATGGACGGGTTCGCGACCTGGAACCACGTCAGGTACTGCGCGGGCGAGGCGATCGAGTGCATGCGGAACGGCCGGTTCACGTCCGCGATCGAGGCGTCGAACTCGTCCGTCTCACTCGGGTCCGTGAGCTGGGCATCGTCGTGCTCGCCGGGCGTGTGGTCCTGCAGGTCGCGGAGCAGAGCGGTGAAGATGCCTTCGGTCGAGTACGGGCTGCACGCGCACGGATACGACGGATTGCCGTTGTCCATGCACGCGCCCTGCGATTCGTAGTCGGCGCGGCTGTAGGGGCCAAGGCCGTACTTCGCGTTCCAGGTCGCGAGCACGGCGTCCTGCAGGAAGTTCGACCAGCCTTCCTTGAGCGCGGTGCCGCCGTCCTCCTGGCAGAACGCGCAGTGGCCCGGGTCACCGTTGGCGTTGTCGCAGATGTCGTTGTCGTAGGTGTTGCTCGGGTTGTTGTCGAACCACTCGTTCATGATCGCGTGGCCCCACTCGTGCACGAGCGTCTTCTCGGACCAGCGCGGCCCGCCGTTGTCCACGCCGCCCACGAACTGCGGAATGTGCAGGTCGCCGCTCTCGTGGCTGTAGTGCGGCCAGTCGCCGTCGGGCCACTGGAAGTCCTGCGCCGGCAGGTACTCGCCCTCGTTGATGTGCCACCAGCGCCACGCGCGCGTGATGGTCGTGAGCATGTGGATCGCGGGGCGGATGTACGTGTCGGTGCTCGTGCGCGAGCCCACGTCCCACTCGGCGCCGGTGAAGTCCTCCTTCACGCCGGTGCGGAACGTGTAGTTGCTCTGCCACGTGCCGTCCTCCACTTCGACCGCACCGTTCGCGGTCTCGAACTCCACGTACAGGTCGGGCGCGCTCTCGCTCGACGACACGTTCACGTCGAAGTAGCCGAGCGCGTCGGTCGTGCCCGCCCAGAGCAGGTCGTCGGAATCCCAGTCCTCGTCGTAGATGCGCACCGTGATGTGGTCCGCGGGCAGCGTGTGCACGCCGTAGCCGCTGGAGTCGGGACGCATGTAGGTCACCCGGCCGTGCACGCGCACGACGTGCAGCGCCGCCGCGGGGAGCGCGGCGTTCGTCGCGCGCACGTCGCGCACCGGCTTCAGGGTCGCCGGCCGCACGGGTGGCGGCGCGGGACCGGGGCCCACACCCAGGCCGCTCGTGTCCGTGGGCTCGACCACGAACGCGTCGTACGCGTCGTTCGCGAGCTGGGGACGGCGCATGCGGTCGAAGTGCCGTCGCGACAGGTCGAGGTACTTGGTGAAGCGCGCGCCGCTGCCACCGAGCTGGAACGACAGCGCGAACAGGCCGTCGCTCGACGTGGGCAGCGTGGTCAGGTGCAGCACCGCGGGCTGGCCGATCGGGATCACGAGCGAATCCGCGGGCAGCCCGGTGACGATCGCCGGCCCGCCGGCGCCGCTGCCGCCCACCACGCGGAAGTCGCGCAGCGTGACCGACGCGAGACTGTTGAGCTGGACGTCGAACGTGACGGGAGTGCCGGCCACGACGGGCGCGTCGAGCGAGACGAGCGTGGCGCCGATCGAGGGACCTTCCGAGGCGTGCGCCGTGGCGGACAGCACGAGCATGGCGGCACATGCCGCGGCGAATGCCGTGGCGAGCGTGAGCGGGGCGCGGTGGCTCATCGGGCGGCTCCTTCCGCGCCGAGCGTGACGCCTGCGGCGCGCAGCAACGCGAGCCGCCGCTCGAGCCGCGCGACGGTTGCGGCGTCGCCGCGACGGCGGGCGTGGCGCAACTGCACTTCGGCGAGGCGCGCCGGGCGCGCCCGCCGCAGCTGCTCGAGCTCGCGCATCAGCGCGAGGCGCGCTTCACCGCTGCTCGCCGCGAGCCGGTCGCGCAACTCGCGCTCGCGCGCCGAGTACGCCGCCTCGCTCGCGCGCAGCTCGGAGGCCAACGGCGATGCGGCACGCACTCGAGTCGGCGCGTACTGCGTGCGCCCCGGCACGTCGGGCGCGTCGGCGGTGTCCGGGGCCACGGGCGTCGGCACCGGGGACTGGGCCGTGGCCGGGACGACCGCGGCCGGCAACGCCAGCAGGGCGGCGAGGGCGAGGGAAACCAGCAGGGAGCGCGGCGCGGGCATGGTGCCTCCGGGGTCGGGTCGTGGACGGGCGTCACTCCCAGAACGCCCGTGCGGCCCGCAACCGCACGGGCTTGCGGGCCGCGCATTTTCGGCAAGCCGACCGGACCGCCACCGCGGTCGGAGCGGACCACCCGGTCCGGCGAGAAGGAATTCCCGTTTCGGCCTCGCGGGCCCGATGGTAGCCTGATGCCGCCCTCGGATTCGTGAATCAGTCGTACCGCTTCGGCGCCCCCTCGATCGCCGCGGCGTGGGAGGGCGTATTGGTGCGTGATCTTCTGTCGCAAGAGGTCGAGGACGGAAGCGCGACGTTGCTCGTCGTGGACGACGAGCCCGCGCTGCGCAGGCTCCTGTCGCGGGTCTTCGAACGCGAGGGTTACCGCGTGCTCGAAGCGCCCTCGGGCGAGGCCGCGGAACTCGTGTGGAACGATTGTGCGGGCGGCGTGAGCGTGCTCGTGACCGACATCGTCATGCCCGGTGGCATGGACGGGCTCGAACTCGCGCATCGGCTGCGGCTCGAACGGCCGGACCTGCCGGTGCTCTTCACCTCGGGGTACTGCGAAGGCCTCATGGGCGCGCGACTCGCCGCGCACTCGCAGGACCGGCTGTTGGCCAAGCCGTTCCATCCGCGCGAAGCGCTGCGCAAGGTGCGCGGCCTGCTCCGTCGCCAGGGAGCCCACTGCGTGGCCGGCTGACGGTCCACGTTCCCCCGAACGGACCCGGCGCCCCCACCGCGACGCATGCGGGCGGGGGCGTCGGACTTGTGCGACAGTGAGCGAGCCCATGACCACGCCCCCCGACGAGCCCCGCGGCTCCGCACCGCCGGACGACGACGCCGAGGCGTTCGCGCGCGAACTCGAAGCGCTCGGCTACATCCCGCCCGATCCCGAAGAGCCGCGCCCGCTCGACCTGTGGGCACAGGTCGGCGACGACCTGCCGTGGGGCACGATGCTGCTGCTGCTCGCCTGGGGCGGCGTGTACCTGGGGCTCGGCTTCACGCACGCGCTGGAAGAACCCGAGGCGCTGTACGCGTGGGGCGCGAGCGTCACCGCGCTGCCGCTCGCGCCCACGGCCTGGCGTGCGCTGGCCTCGACGTTCCTGCACGCGGGCGCGTCGCACCTGTTCTTCAACGCGGTCACGCTGCTCGTGCTGGGGCCGGCGGTGGAGCGGATCTTCGCGCGCTGGGGGTTCTGGATCGTGTTCGTGCTGGGCGGCGCGTTCGCGTCGTTCGCGAGCGTGGTCGCGCGCGATGCGTTCACGTCGGGCCAGTCGTCGAGCGTCGGCGGCTCGGGCGCGTTGTTCGCGCTGGGCGGCGCGCTGCTGGTGGTGGTGTGGCGCCTGCGCCACGCGCTCGCGGTCGCCCGCTCGCGCGCGCTCGCCGCGTCGCTGCTCTGGCTGATCGCGCCGGGCTTCGCCGCGGGCTGGACGCACCCCGGCACCGACAACTTCGCGCACGCGGGCGGACTGTTGGCCGGCCTGCTGCTCGGCGCGCTGCTGCCCACCGACGCGCGCCTGGGCGGACGCGGTCCCGATGCGCGCGTGAAGGCGATCGCCGCGCTGTGCGTGCTGGCACTGGCGGGAGCGTTCGTGATGCTGGTGAAGGGCGCGCTGGGGCGGTGAGGGCAGCTGGGGGGGCGTCCTGCCGCCGCAGCGCATTTCGCCAAGCCGCCATCGGACGCACGCATCGGTCAGACGACTTGCGCCAGCGCAAGTCGTCTGACCGATCGGGCGTTAGGCCCCGCGACCCTACCGTGCGACCAGCACCATCCTGCTCACCGGCTTCTGCCGTCCCTGCGACAGGCGCACGAAATAGGCGCCGGGGGCGAAGCGGGCACCGTTGCCCGCTTCCACCGGCATCGTCACGCCCGGGCTGGACGGCGTGAGCGTGCGCTGGGACAACCGGCGGCCGGCGATGTCGAACACCTCGACCGTCGCGGGCAGCGCCTCGGGCAGGTCGCAGAGCAGCTTGAGGGTGGAGCAGAGCGGGCTGTCGACCGCGTGCACCGCGAGCGTGTGCGGCAGCGGCGCGGGCGCCTGCGTGAACGCTTCGTCGCAGTGGCCGTCGACCTGGGCGAGCGCGGTCTCGGCGGCACGCGCGCTCTCGAACCACTCGCGGATGTACCAACGGTTGCGCGACGCGGCCTGCCCGGGCGCGAGCGCGGCGGCGTCGCCGCGCACGAGATGGAAGATGTGATCGGCGGGAGTGTTGATGACGCGCTCACCGTTCGCGTGGGCCACGCCGCTGAACGCGAAGTCGTGCGCGACCACGACGCGATACTGCGTGGGCGCGTCCGGATGCTCGGGGTCGGGCCGGACTCGAAGCGGCTCACCGACGTGCGGATGTGATCGAGCATGCGGAAGACCCGCGGCCCGCATTCATCTCGTGCTCGCGATCCCATCGAGTAGCCGGCGCCGCAGGAATCGCCCTCGGCGAAATGAAAGCGGAAGTCGGCGGTGAGCACCGCGGCGAGCTCGGACCGACTCGTGCTCGTACGCGTCCGCGAGTTGCCGAATCGCCGCGGTCGGCGACCGGGCGCGGTCTTCGGCATCGCGGGTGATGCCGCCGGCCGCCGGTGGCTTCGCGGCGAGCGCGAACGTGGGAAGCGATGCGACGGCGAGAAGGGCGGAGAGAATCGCGGCGCGGAACTTCATGACGGCCTCGTGCAGTCAAGGGTGGCCGGGGGAATGCCCACATACTGCGCTCGGACTCGGGCCTCGGCAATACAAGAGACGGCGCCGCCTCTCGGAGGTGAGAGGCGGCGCCGTCGTCTCGTGTCGGCTCGGGCCTTACTTCAGCACGAGCATCTTCTTCTGCTGCGAGTGCCCGCCGGATTCGAGCCGGCAGAGGTACACGCCCGCGGCCAGGCCGCGCGACTCCACCGTCAGCTGGTGGCGGCCCGCGGCGAGCGCGCCGTCCACGAGCGTGCGGACTTCGCGACCCTGCACGTCGAAGATCTGGAGCCGCACGTGCTGCGCCGTGGGAATCGTGAACGCCACCTGCGTGACGCCGCGGAACGGGTTCGGGAAGTTCTGCGCCAGCGCGAGACGGCCCGGGGCCAGCCCGGCCACGTCGGCCGTGTGGATCGAGTCCGTGCCGCCGAACTGGTAGTAGCGCGCCGCCATCTCCTGCAGGTACTGGTTCGCGATGTCGGCGTCGTGCACGAGCAGCGTGTTCTCGTTGTTCGAGTTCTCGGCCGAGCTCGACCAGTTGTGCGAGCCGGTGAGCACGAAGCCGTTCCAGTGCATGTCCTCGGCGTCGCCGACCAGGTACTTGTGGTGCAGCAGGCCCGAAGCGCCGGACTTGAGCAGCACGTCCACGCCGCCGGTGACCAGGTTGCCGTACTCCGAGCCCGTGTCCGAGCTGGAATCGAGCGCGCCGCGCACCTTGCGGCCGGCGTTCTTCTGGTTGATGAGCGCGGTGGCGAGGTTCGACCGCGTCATCGTGAGCAGCATGAACCCGAGCGAGTGCTGCGCGGAGTAGATCGCGGACTGGATCGCGAAGTCCGTGCCGTCCGACGGGCTGAACCAGCACTCCACGCTGCGGCCGCCGATCACGAACTTGTGCGGGGTGTCGTCGAGCTTGCGCGCGCCGAAGCGGGACACGCCCGCGTTGGGCGTCTGCGTCGTGCTGCCCCACATCTCCTGGAACTCGAGCGTGTACACGTTGCCCAGCGCCTGGTCCTGCAGCTCGATCACGTTCTGCATGTCGTTGTTCGTGCCGGGGTCGGTCGGGTTCCACGAGCCGGTCCACACCCACACGCTTTCGGGGGCGCCGCCGCGGGCGTCCATGACGAAGAACTTGTCGTGCATGAGCCCGAGTCCGAAGTTGACCGGGTCGAAGCGGTCGTTGATGAGCGCGACGCCCGCACCGGCGAGCGCGGTGAAGCCGCTCGCGTTGGAGTTGTCGTACTCGCACACCACGCGCACCTGCACGCCGCGGTTCTTGGCCGCGATGAGCGCGTTCGCCAGCGCCGCGCCCGACGTGCCGCTCAGGTTGTAGATCGCCGCGTCCACCGAACGCTTCGCGTTGTTGATGCGCGACACGAGGATGGGCGTGAAGTCCACGTTGCCGTTGGCGGCGTGGACGGTGGCGAGCGACGTGTTCACGCTCTTGTTGAAGTACACGTTGATCGTGCCCGTGCACGCCGGCGCCGACGCGGTGCTGAACAGCAGGTCGGACGAGAAGTTCGTGCCGTTCACGTCGGTCGAGCCCACGCTGTAGTGGTAGACCGTCGCGGGCGACAGGCCGGTCAGCGTGACCGTGTGCACGGTCACCGCGGCGCCGTCGGTCGCGCTGTCGCCGTAGGCCGTGGTCGTGCCGTAGCGCACCGTGCTGGTGCTCGCCACGTCGGTCGTCCAGTGGATCTGCACGGACGTCGGCTGGATGTGGTCCTCGTACGGCGTGCCGACCAGCACCGGGCCGGGGTGCGGAATGATGTCGTCGGTCGTGCGCGGCGAGATCTCGTAGTCCGCCGTGTACGGCGGCCCGGGCGCCGGCGTGCCGGGCTTGAACTGCTTGAGGATGCCGACCACGTCGAACACCGCGGGCGGCGTCGGCCAGCTCGCGGGCACGAAGATGTTCGTGGTCCCGGAGGGATCGGTGATCGTCGAGGTGGTCGGGTTGTACGAGCAGCCGTTGATGCGGATCAGGCGGCCTTCGTTCGGCTCGGTGCCGTCCACGTGGAACGTGGCGTTGACGCCCGCGCACGTGAGCACGGCGGGCTCGGGCACCGGGCGGCCGGTCGCGTGCTTCACGATCATCGCGAAGTCCACGTTCACTTCGGTGAGGCCGCGGAACTGCAGGATGTTGCCCGTCACGGTGACGCTGTCGCCGAGGTCGAACGTGACCGGCGAGATCGCCGAGTTGAAGAGGTTGATGCCGCCCGTCTGGTCCTGGATGTACACGTCGGTGCGCGTGGTGCTCAGGTTCGCGGTCACCACGCCGGTCACGGTGGCTTCGGAGCCCACCGTGTAGGGAGCCGCGCACACCCCGGTGGCGTCGTTCACGTGCACCACCGAGATCGGCACCAGCTCGAGCACGCGGATGCTGGGCTGCGACGAGATCGGCGTGAGCGTGCCGGCCACGACGGCCGAGCGCACGTGGAACGCCGACGTGCCCTTGGACGCGGGCGTCGTGAGGTTCTGCACGACGACGTCGCCGGGCGCCGCGGTGGCGAGCGAGGCGTTGTCCACCACGATCGTGTCGCCGTTCACGCTCGCGGTCGCGGACGCGAACGCCGTGCCCACCAGCGACACGTCGCCGGCGCTGTGCGACCACGTCCACGTGGGCGGGATCGCGATCGAGAGCCGGGCGATCGTGTACGCCGAGTCCTGCGCGAACGAGAAGGTGAGCGAGGAGAGCGCGTGATCGCCGTACACGACCGTGGGCGCCACCGTCACGCGGCCCGTGCCGTTGCCGCCCACCGCGAACGCGGGCTCGATCGGGCTCGACGCGTTCTGCGGGCTGCGGCCGTGCGTCTGCACGACGTAGTCGGCGCTGTTGACGTTCGTGTCCTGGCCGTTGCCGAGCAGCGCGTGCGCGCCGCCGGTGAACAGCGAGTCGGCCGTGGACGTGGCGAGCGCCTTGCGCTCGACCGAGTTGTTGTTGGCCGTCGTGCCGTGGTTCGGCGCCGCCGAACCTTCGGGCGCGATCGCCGTGCCCCAGCCGACCAGGTCCACCTCGGCCGACGCGGCGTCGATGATGCGCTCGTGGCCGTTGTCGGCCATGCCGGTGCCGCTGTTCCACGCGCCGGACGAGAAGTCGGGCGTGACGCTGCCGAGGTAGCTCTGGTTCGCGATCAGGAAGTAGCCGTGCGCGGCGATGAACGTGTTCGCGGGCAGCACGGCGCGATCGTTCCAGGTCGTGCCGGTCGCGGACTTGTACTGCAGCTTCCAGCCCGAGATGTCCACCGGCGAGTTGGTCGGGTTGTACAGCTCGACGAACTCGTCCGTGGCGGCCGTCGGGCCGCGGGTGGCGAACTCGCTGATGACGACGTGGTTGGCGGCGGCGAATGCGGTGGCGACGCAGGTCAGCGTCGCGAGCAGGGTCGCGGCCGCGGTGCGGAAGAAGTGCGTTCGAGGCATCGTGGCGGCTCCGCGGTGGGATTCCGAGGGAACGAGAGGTGCGCGGGGAGCCAAAGAGTAGCACGCACGCCCGCCGGTCCACGGTCAAAAGCCCACGTCACGGCCGTCGAAACAGGGACGGGCCCCGGCCGTCTCCGGCCGGGGCCCGTCGGGTTCGCAGTGCGGATCACCAGATCTCGACGCGGTCCTTCGGCGCACGGAACATCGGGTCGCCGGGCTTCACGCCGAATGCGGAATAGAAGTCGGCGATGTTCACCACCGGGCCGTTCACCCGCAGGAATGCCGGCGCGTGCACGTCGGTCATGATCTGCTGCGCGAGCGACTGCGGACGACGGTGCCCCAGCCACGACAGTGCGTAGCCGAGGAAGTAGCGCTGCGTCGGCGTCTGGCCGTTGATGAGCTGGTTGCGGCGGTACTGCTCGGTCTTCTTGAACGCCTCCAGCCCGAGCACGACGCCGCCCAGGTCGGCCATGTTCTCGCCGAGCGTGGCCTGGCCGCGCACGTTCTTGTCGCCGACCTTGTAGCCGTTGAACTGCTCGACCAGCTTCTGGGCGCGCTGCGTGAACGCGACCGAGTCGGCGTCGAGCCACCACGCGTTCAGGTTGCCGTTCTCGTCGGCCTGCCGCCCTTCGTCGTCGAAGCCGTGCGTGATCTCGTGGCCGATCGTCGAGCCGCCCGCGTACGAGTAGAGCAGCGCGTCGTCCACGAGCGAATCGGGCACGCCGGGGATCATGAACATGGCCGCCGGCAGCACGATCTCGACCTTCGACGGATCGTAGTAGGCGTTGTACGTCTGCGGCGTCATGTCCCACTCGGTGCGGTCCACCGGCTTGCCGAGCTTGGCGGCCTCGTGGCGGAACCAGAACTGGTCCACGCGCACCGTGTTCGCCGCGTACGAGTCGCGCTCGATCGTGAGCGCGCCGAAGTCACGCCAGTGGTCGGGGTAGGCGACCTTGCGCGTCACCTTCTGCAGCTTGTGGAGCGCGCGCTGCTTCGTGGCCTCGCTCATCCACGGCAGCGTGCGGATGCGGTCGGCGTAGGTCGCGAGGATGTCCTCGGTGAGCTTCTCGTAGCGCGCCTTGGTGGCGGGGGAGCAGTACTTCTTCACCCACTCCTGCCCGAGCAGCTCGCCGATGCCGTCCTCGGCCGCGTCGGTCACGCGCTTCCAGCGCGGACGCTGCGCGGTCGTGCCGTTCATCACGGTGCCGTAGAAGTGGAAGTTCTCGCGGTCGAACGCGCTGGCGAGCGAAGGCGCCATGGCGTGCACGAGCTTCCAGCGCAGGTACGCCTTCCAGTCGGCCAGCGGCGTGACGCGCACGCACGAGTCCGCCGTCGCGAAGAACTCCGGCTGCCCCACGATCACCGTGTCCACGCGGCCGAAGCCCATGGCGGCGAGCTGCGCGGTCCAGCCCAGCGACGGCGTCTTCTTCGCGAACGCCGCGAGCGTCATCTTGTTGTAGTTCGCCCACGGGTCGCGGCGCTGTTCCAGCGTGCGCGAGCGCGCGGCGAGCGCCGTCTCGATCCTCAGCACGGCGTCGGTCGAACGCTTCGCCGTGGCGGCGTCCTCGCCGAGCAGCGCGAACATGGCCGCGACATGCTTGCGGTACTCGTTGCGCACGTTCGTCGAGCTGGAGTCGGTGTCGAAGTAGTAGTCGCGGTCGGGCATGCCGAGCCCGCCCTGGAAGAAGTGGATCAGGTACTTCTCGCTGTTGCGTTCGTCCTGGCCGACGTACAGGCCGTAGAGCGAGCGGAAGCCGTTGCTCTGGAACCGCGCGATCGTGCGCGTGAGCGCGGCGCGGTCGGCGATCGCGCCGATCTCGGCGAGGTAGGGCGCGAGCGGCCTGGCGCCCGCCGCCTCGATGGCCGCGGAGTCCATGCCGGTCGCCCAGAAGTCGCCCACCTTCTGCGCGCTCGTGCCGCGCGCGGCACCCGAGGCGGCCGCGGCGGTCATGATCTCGACGCGCTGCCGGTAGGTCTCCTCGTTCACGAGGTTGCCGATGCCCCAGCCGCGCTCGCTGGCCGGAATGGGGTTCGCCTTGATCCACGCGCCGTTGGCGTAGCTGAAGAAGTCGGCGCCGGGGCTGACCGACTTGTCCACGTTGCGCACGAGCGGGTCGAGGTCGGGCGGGAGCGTGCGATTCGCGGCGTGCGCCGGGGCGACCGGCGCGGTGATCGCGGCCATCGCGGCGAACGCCGCGAGGAGCGGGAACTTCGGCGACATGTGAGCCTCCGGAACGGAACTGGCGGGGAGAAGGGACACTTCCACCCTCACCCTAGGCGCGCGAGGGGGCGCCGGGCCAGCCGCGGAGGACGGAGCGCGGGCCCCGGGCGACGAGCGCGGCAGTCCGGGCGCCGCGCGCCGTCCCGCGATTCCCGGCCCGGGGCTCTCGGCCGGCGGAATCGCCGCCGAGACTCGGGGCAGAGATGGGCGGAACCCCCGCGTGGCGTCGCGCCTCGCGCGCGCCCCGGACGACGGCGCAGAAGGCGCGACTCCACTCCACAGTCCAAGTCCCGGCGGCTCGAACTCCCGAGTGGCCGCACGGGTGCTCTCCTCGGGCGGAGACGTGTCCGACATGAAGCTGACCATCCGCAACCGGCTCTTCCTGCTCGCGCTCGTGGGCGTGCTCGCCACGCTCGTGGTGAGCGCCGTCAGCGTGATCACGCTGCGCCACGAGGACCGGACGCTCGAGTACGTGCTCACCTCGTCGCTGGCGGTGCGCAACCACACGCTGGGCGATCGCTACCTGAACGCGATGCACGCCGACGTGTCGCTGTCGTACATCGCCGAGAGCCCCGACGAGCAGCTCGCCGTCGTCCAGAAGACGGTCGCCGACGCGGACTCGTTCCGCGCCTGCGTCAACGCGAACCTCAAGCTCGACGTGGACCCCGCCGTGCGCAAGGCGATCGTCGAGCTCAAGCCGAAGATCGACGCGTACGTCGAGCAGTCCTCGCTCATCGTGGCGCTGGCGATCCAGGACCACGCCTCGGCGCGCGAACAGATGACGCCGTTCCTCGCGCAGTTCCGCGAGCTCGAAGAAGGACAGGCGAAGATCGCGCAGCTGATCCGCAGCGCCGACCTGCGCACGGTCGAGCGCGCCCAGCGCGACGCGCACGCGGGGCTCGCGCTGCTGCTCGTGGTCGCGCTCGCGGGCGCGGCCGGCACGCTCGCGCTGTCGGTGGCGATCACCCGCAGCGTGATCGGCCCGATCGACCGCGCCACCGGCATCATGCAGGAGATCGCGCAGGGCGAGGGCGACCTGACGCAGCGCATGCACATTTCGTCGCACGACGAGCTGGGCGAACTCGCCGCCGCGTTCGACCGCTTCGCGGGCGCCATGCACGACGTGATCCGGCAGACGCGCGCGGCCGCGGACGAGGTGGCGCAGGCGTCGGTCGAACTGTCGGGCGCCTCGGACAGCATCTCGCACTCGGCGCAGAAGCAGGCGGCGAGCATCGAGGAGACCGCGTCGAGCCTGCGCGACATCACGAGTTCGGTGCAGCACAACGCCGAGAACGCCGGCCTCGCGAGCCGGCTGGCCGCGGAGGCCCGCGAAGTGGCCGAGAAGGGCGACGTCGTGGTGACCGAAGCCGTGGACGCCATGGGCAAGATCAACGCGTCGTCCACGCGCATCGCCGACATCATCACGACCATCGACGAGATCGCGTTCCAGACCAACCTGCTCGCGCTGAACGCCGCGGTCGAGGCCGCGCGCGCCGGCGAGCAGGGGCGCGGCTTCGCGGTGGTGGCGTCCGAGGTG
Organism: Candidatus Eiseniibacteriota bacterium; assembly: GCA_046327815.1. Lineage (GTDB taxonomy): Bacteria > Eisenbacteria > RBG-16-71-46 > RBG-16-71-46 > RBG-16-71-46 > CAIXRL01. The sequence goes on from JAXLXR010000001.1 coordinate 89,459, forward strand.
CGCAACCTCGCGCAGCGCTCGGCCAGCGCCGCGCGCGAGATCAAGTCGCTGATCGGCGCGTCGGTCGAGCAGGTGGAGGAGGGCACCGAACTGGTGAACCGCTCCGGCGAGACCCTGCGCGACATCATCGGCGCGGTGAAGCGCGTCACGGACGTGGTCACCGAGATCGCGGCTCGGCGTCGCGCGAACAGGCGCAGCGCGTCGAGGAAGTGAACCGCGCCATGGTGCGCATGGACGAGGCGACGCAGTCGAACGCCGCCCAGACCGAGGAACTCTCGGCGACCGCGGGGCACCTCAGCGGTTCGGCGCGCGAGGTGCAGTCGCTGGTCGGGCGGTTCAAGGTCGAGGCCTGACACCCGCCGCTCCGGCGGCCCGCTCCGTTCCCCGGAGCGGGCCGCTTCGCGTGCCACCCGTGAGTCGCCGGCCTGCGCTATCGTGCCGCCATGATCCGACTCGCCTGTGCCGTTCTGCTGGCCTTCCTCACCGCGCGCGCCCACCGGGGCGAGGCCACGCGCGACGAAGCCGCACGCCGGCGCGCCCGAATCCGGTTCGCGCTCGCGTTCCTCGTGCAGGTCGCGCTGCTGCTCGCGCTCGGCGCATGGAACGCGCCCGGCGCCACGCGCACGCCGCAGCTCGCGCTCGCCGCGATCGCGGGCGTCGTGGCGTGGGACGCGTTCGCACAGTTGCTCGCCACCGGCACGAGGCGGCGCGATCGCATCATGCGCTGGCTCACGCTGGGCGTGGGGTTCGTGGTCCTCGCCACGCCCGCGCCCTGGGGCGCGGCCGGCGCGTTCCTCGCGATGGGCGTGTTCGCGTTCCGCTGGCGGCACTCCGTGCACACGCGCGCCAAGTACCTGCTGGCGATCGGTGCGCTCGTGCTGGCCGTGCTCGGGTTCGCGCGCCTCGGCCAGCTGGGCGGCGCCGGCGGGACGCCGCTCGCCGGCCCCGACGCCGAGTGGTCTGGGCGCTCGCGAACGCCACGCGGCTCGCGTTCGCCGTGGCGTCGGCCGCGGCCGCATGGACGCTGCTCGTGGCGATCGTGAACGACCCGAGCCTCGGCATCCGCGGCGTCGGCCGCCGGCTTGCGCTCTCGCACACGCTGGTGGTGCTCGTGCCGGCCACGCTGCTGCTGCTGTTGTGGGCCGCCGTGACCGTGCTCGGCGTGAACCGCGACCGCGCGCTCGTGGGTGTGCGCGCCATGCAGGCGCAGGCCGAGCAGCTGGGCGCCGGCCTCGAACGCGCGGCGGACGCGCGCGACCCGCGCGCCGCGGTGCTGGCACTGGCGGACACGTGGGAAGCGGCCGGTACGCCCGTGTCGGTGTACGCCGGCTCCGCGAGCGAGCCCGAACTCGTGCGCGGTCCGGGCGCTCCGGGCGGCGCGCCGGCCGTGGCGGCGTGGTGTGATTCCGTGGCCACGCTGCCGCGCAACAGCTGGGTGCGCGGCCGTGAAGGGGTGTGGGCCGCCGCCGTCGTGGCGCGGCCGGGGCTGCGGATGGCGATCTTCGTGCCCGGCGATTCGATCGCCACGCGCGACGTGGCGCGGGTGGCCGGCGGGCGCACGAGCCTGGGGACCGCCACGCGCACGACCGACACCACCGCCGGGCTCACCGTGGGCGGGGACTCGCTCGAAGCGATCGCCGATTCGCTCGGCGATCTCGCCGAGGGCGAAGGTGCCGACGCCGCGCTGCAGTCGCTCGCCGAGCGTGCGCAGGCGGCCGCGGATTCCGCGGACTCGGTCGGCCGTCGCAACCAGCCGAACATCGGGGTCAGCGTGGGCCGCAACCGCTACCGGGTGCAGCAGGGCAACGTGAGCGCGGGCGCCTTCCTGCTCGAGGGCCACGCGTTCGTGCCGTCGCTGCAGTGGCGCGGCGCGAAGGGCTGGGATCGCGGGGAGCTGCTGCTCTCGGTCGGCGTGCCGCCGCGCGAGGTGCTGCGCGGCCTGTTCCACAACACCGAAGACGACCCCATGGGCTACGTGCCGCTGGTGCTGCTCGTGACGCTGGGCGGTCTCATGGCGCTGGTGGCGCTGTGGGACGTGATGATGGTGACGAGCATGGGACGCGGCGTGGCCGCGGCGATCGGCGCGCTGCACGGCGCGGCCCGCAAGCTGGAATCGGGTGAGTTGTCGCACCGGATCGAGATCCGCGGCGAGGACGACCTCTGGCAGGTCGCGCGCGCGATGAACTCCGCGAGCGAGGGGCTCGAACGTGCACAGGCGCTCGAGAAGGAGAAGGCGCGCATGGAGTCCGAGCTGTCGCTCGCGCGCCGCATCCAGGCGCGGCTGCTGCCCGCGGCGCCTCCCGACGTGCCCGGGCTCGAGATCGCGGGCGCGAGCGAGGCCGCGCGCGAAGTCGGCGGCGACTACTTCGATCATCTCGACCTCGGCGACCGCCGCATCGGGCTCGTGATCGCCGACGTGTCGGGCAAGGGCGTGCCCGCGGCGCTGCTCATGTCCGCGTTCCGCGCCGCGCTCGTGAGCCACGACCTCGGCCGCGAGGAGCCGGCGGCGCTCGCCGCGCGGCTGAACGACTTCCTGCACAAGAGCGTGGACCCGGGCAAGTTCGTCACCGCGTTCCTCGGTTTCCTCGACGCCGCCACGGGCGAGCTGCACTACGTCAACGCGGGCCACAATCCCTCGCTGCTCGTGCGCGCCGACGGTTCGCACGAGTGGCTCTCGGAGGGCGGCACGATTCTCGGGATCCTGCCGTTCAGCGCGTTCACGAGCGGCCGGGTGAAGCTCGAGCCCGGCGACGTGCTCACGCTGTACACCGACGGCGTCACCGAGGGCGCCGACGCGACGAACGAGCAGTGGGGCGAGGACCGGCTGGTCGAGGCGGTGAAGCGCCTGCGCGACCGCCCGTGCGCCGAGATCGCGCGTGCGCTGGTGCGCGAGGTGCGCACGTTCGAAGGCGACACCGGGCCGGCCGACGACCTCACCGTGATCGTGGCGCGCCGCGCCTGAGCCGGCGGACGGACACGGAGAAGCCCCGCGACCCGGAAGGGCCGCGGGGCTTCGTGCGTGCGGGCGTGCGTGGCGCTACTTCACCACGGTCTGCAGCAGGCCCCAGATGCCGAGGCCGAGCGCGGCGAGCGAGTCGCCGGCGATGAGACCGCCGCCCACGAGGCTCATGGTGCTCATGTCCTCGGGCAGTTCCTCGTGCAGCGCGTCCTTCGGCCGGGCCGCGGCCTGCTTCGCCTGCCACGTCTGCAGCAGCGAACTGAACGTGCCGCCGAGGCCGAACCACATGGACGTGCCGAACTCGACGAACCCGCCGAAGCTCGAGGCGTACGGGCTCGGCAGGAACACGCAGTCGAGCGCGAGGTCGGTGAAGTAGCCGGCCTTCGAGCGCTTCACCCACGCCTTCCAGCCCGCGTTGTGCTTGATGAGCTTGCGCAGGACCTCGGTGACGAGCCCGAGCCCGATGCCCAGCCCGAGCGCGACCATGACCTTGGGCCGCGGGTGGGTGAGCGAGTCGAGCGCGCCGACGAACTTGTACGTCATGGCCGCCTGCCACTTCTCGGCGCCGGGCGTGTCGGGGTTCGCGAGCTGGTTGATCGCGAGCACCGGGTAGGCCTGCATGAACAGCCGCGCCAGCACCACGCTCATCACGGCGCCCATGGCGATGCCGATCACCTGGTAGCGGAACTGGATCGTCCGATTGGTGCCCAGGCGCCAGCCGGTCGAGCGGTCCTGCTGCATGTCGCCGCCGACGCTCGTCGCGATGAGCAGGATGCTGGCGCACAGCAGGCCGGTGATCGGGTCCTTGAGACCGATCGCGGCGAGGATGAACACCGTCAGCACGAACGCGCTCGAGATCGGGTTGCTGTCGGAGATGCCGAGCGAGATGCCGTTGACCATGAGGAACACGAACACGAGCGCGATGGCCACGCCCACGAACAGCGGCGGCAGGTGCAGCACGCCCACGCCCATGCCGAACACGGCGAGCGCCCAGAAGATCACCCACGACCACAGGAAGCGGGAATCGGTCTTCTTCCAGTCCTCGGCGGGCTGGGCGGCCTTCATCTTGCCGAACTCCCGGATCGCCGAGCCCGCGAGCAGCGACATGTCCACCGCGGCCGCGCCCATGATGGTGCCGAGCGCGACGATGAAGCCGATCTTGCGGAACGGGGCGTGCGGGTCGAGCCACATGTCGCCCTGCCAGCCGTGCGTGCGCAGCCACGGCGTCAGCCACACGCCGATACCGCCCACGACGATCGCCGGGATGCCGATGCGCGCGCCCACGATCATGCCGGCGCCGAGCGTGGAGGCCGAGAAGTTGGCCAGCGTGCCTCCGAAGAACGCGACGAGCGGCGAGCCGCTCTCGGCGAGCTTGCCCACGGCCGTGGCGACGCGCGGCGCGGCGAGCGCGAGCCCGCCGCCGATGCCGGCCAGCGTGCCGCCACCGAGCTTGCCGATGGACTCGCGCAGCAGCCGGATGTCGGTCAGCGCGCGCAGGATGTTCGCGACGGCGTAGCCCGAGGGGAACGTGAGCTGCATGCGGTCCACGAGGATCGGCGTGTACATCATGCCGACGCCCACGCCGAGCATGCCGATGCACATGAAGTACAGGACCATCTGCCAGATCGGCGGCTCGGGCAGCCCGAGCCAGGTCATGGCCTGGATGAGCACGGCCATGCCCGACAGGCCGGCGACCGACGCGGCCATGGTCTGCATGTAGTTGGCGCCGTGCTTGCCTTCGGCGCCGTAACCGTAGGTGACCACGCTGCCGAGGATGCCCGCGAGCACCTGGCCACCGACGAAGAAGCCGATGGAGAAGTTCATGTAGGCGGCGGTGATGCCGCCGAGCGGGCCGAGGATGAAGATCGCGATGGCCCCGAGGAGGACGTAGTAGCCGGGGCTGTCGATGGGCGGGAGGAACCGATTGCGCTGGGTCATGGCGCGGCACTGTACCCAGCACGAACGGAGGTCCGACAGGGAAAAATGCCGGTCCTCCGTTCTTTCTGCGCCGTGCTCAGGCGTGGAATGCGGGGCTCTCGGTCCGCACCGCCTGCGCCCAGCAGCCGAACAGTCGCAACGCGCGATCCGCCGTGCGGAACACCGGAATGCCGCCCGCTTCGAGCGCGGCGGCCATCGGATCGTAGAGCGGGCCCGCGTCCACGACCGCGACCCACGGCTTCTGGCTCTCGTTCCACAGGCTCACGAGGCGCGGCACCACGCCGTCCTCGCGCGTGAGGTCGTCGGAGTGGCCGTCGCCCGCGGGCAGCGTGGCGAGCGCGGCCGTGAGCGGCACGCAGCCGAGCACCGCGGCGTCCACGCCGGGGTCCGCGAGCATGGCGCGCAGCGCCGACTCGTAGCCCTCGTCGCCGAGGATCGGCGTCACGTCCATCGGGTTGTGCACCGCCACGATCTCGCCGAGGCGCGCCCTGTCGAGCGTCGCGGCCAGCGATGCCCGTGTCGTGGGCGAGAACTCCGCCAGCCGGAACGCGCCGAGCGAGTCGGCGATCGCCACGGACTCGAAGCCGGCGTTCGTGAGCGCGCCGATGCGGCCCGCGCCGGGGCGGCGCCCCTGCAGGCGCGCGAACAGCCGCACGAGGTCCTCGAAGTCCTCGAGCGAATCGGCCACGATCGCGCCGGCCGCGCGCGCGAGCTGCGACGCGACGACGTGGTCGCCCGCGACCGCCGCCGTGTGGCTCGCGGCCGCCGCGGCGCCCGCCGCGGTGCGGCCCGCGAGGTAGGCGATCACCGGGCGGCCGGCGCGCGTCATGCCCTCGATCTCGCGCACGAACCGCGCGCCGTCGAGCGGGCGGAACCCCTCGACGTAGATCGCGGTCAGCTTCACGCGCTCGTCCGTGGCCAGGTAGGCGAGGTAGTCCGCCACGGTGAGGTCGGTCTGGTTGCCGATCGTGATGGTGTACAGCGGCTGCAGCCCGGCGAGCTTGCTCGCCTTGCTCACTGCGAACGCGCCGCTGCCGGTCACGAACGCGATCGGGTCCGGCGTGCGCGCCGAGCGCGGCAGCTTGTGCTCGGGAATGAACAGCGTGTCGAAGTGCCCGGGCAGCGAGCGCACGCCGAGGCAGTTCCCGCCGTTGATCACGGGGCCGCCCCACTCGGTGCGACGTGAACGTTCGATCGCCTCGCGCATGGAGGTGACGAGGCGTTCGTTGCCGGCCTTTTCCTCGAGCCCGCCGGGAATGAGCACGATGCTCTCGGCGAGGTGCTCGTCGGCGGCGCGCGCGATCACTTCCGCCGCCTGCGGCGCGGGAATGCTCAGCACGAGCAGGTCCACGGGCGCCGGCACGTCGCCGATCTCGGGCACGCAGGCGCAGCCGTCGATGCTGTTGGTGCCGGGCTTGACGATCGTGACGTCGGCGGGATCGAAGCCCTCGCGCAGCACGTTCCGCAGGATGATGCGTCCCGGGTTCATGCGCTCCGAGACGCCCATCACCGCGATCGTGCGCGGCTCGAGCAGCGTGCGGATGCGCGCGATCGGGCGCGGCGCGGGCGCGACTTCGGGGGCGCCCGCGAGGCGCGCGAGCGCGTCGAGCGCCACGAGCCGGCCCTCGCTCACGACCAGCGGGTTGACCTCGAACTCGGCGATCGCCGCGGCTTGCGGGGTGCGCGCGAACGCGAGCAGCCGGCGCACGGCGCCGACCAGTTCGGAACGGAACACGAGCGGCCGGTGGCCGCGCTGCGGTTCGATCGCCAGCCGGGCGAGCGCGAAGCGGTCGAGCGCCGCGTCGAGCACGTCCTCGCGGTCGAGTTCGGGGCTGAAGATGGCGGTGGCCTGCTCGGCGCGCAGCGCGCGGCCGAGGAACTCCGCGTGCACGCCACCGGCGGCGAGCGTGACCACGATGCCGAAGTCGCGCGTGTGCCGCAGCCCGAGCAGGAACTCGCGCCCGGGACCGGCCTCGTGCGGCACGAACTCGCACACGAGGAAGCCCTCGAGCGCATGCTCGGCGAGCCGCGTTTCCATCTCACGCGCGGCCTCGTGCAGCGCGGCGACGCGGTTCGCGACCACGGTCACGGCCTTCGCGTCGGTCTTGTGCAGGATGCGCGGCGAGAGCGCCTTGAGCACCACGCGCTCGCCGGCGAGCGGCGAGGCGTCCCAGCGTGCGATCGCGTCGGCGTTCGCCACGACCTCGCGACGAGGGGTCGCGAAGCCGAGCGCGTCGAGCAGCGCCATGCCTTCGGATTCCAGCAGGACGCGCTCCGGCCGGGCCGAAGCGCGTGCGAGCAGGGCGTCGAACGGAGCGACGGCCCGTGCGGCCTCGAGCGTGGTCATGCGAACGCCTTCCGGCCCGCGGCGAACGCCGCGAGATTCAGGTTCATCACCCGCTCGCCCTTGCGGCCGAACGTCAGTCGCACGCTCTCCTCGAGTGACTCGTACTTCAGCGGCAGCACGCGCGACGCCGCGCCCACCATGACCGTGTTCACCGCGAGCCGTTCGCCGGCTTCGTCGGCGAGCCGTTCGGCCTCGATCACGCAGGCGTGCGGCAGCGCACGGATGCGGGCGACGATCGCGTCGGTGTCGGGGTAGTTGGGAATGTTCACGAGCGCGTTGCACGAGCTGATGACCGTGCCCGTGGGCGAGAGCCACGGCACGTAGCGCAGCGCCTCGACGGGCTCGAGGCTGAGCACCAGGTCGGCGCCGCCGCGCGGGATGAGATCGCTCTCGATCACGCCGTCGGACAGCCGCAGGTGGGCCTGCACGGCGCCGCCGCGCTGCGCCATGCCGTGCACTTCGGACTGCTTCGCCTGGAGTCCTTCGAGTACCGCGGCCCGGCCGATGAGTCCGGCCATGGACAGGACGCCCTGTCCGCCGACGCCGCCCAGCACGATGTCGAACTTCATTGCGCCACCGCCTCGGGAATGCGCGCATGCTTCGCGTGCGCGACCTTGCACTCACGTACCGCGATCACCACCGACAGGCCGCGGTGCGCCATTTCCTTGCGCAGCACTTCCGCCGTCTCGTGCACCTTGCGCGGGTGCGCGTCCACGATCTTGAGGTGCTCGGGCTTCACGCCCACGCCTTCGACGATCGCCTGCAGGCGGCTCGACGCGATGAGCGGGTCCTGCACGCCGGTCATGGCCGTCGCCTGGTTGTCGAGGATGAGCACCGTCATCGGCGTGTCGGCCGCGGCCGCGTCGGCGAGCGACGCCGTGCCCGAATGCAGGAACGTGCCGTCGCCGATCACCGCCACCACGTTCTCGAACCCGGCCTCGGCCGCACCCTTGGCCATGCCGATGCTGGCGCCCATGCACACGCACGACTCGATGGACGAGTAGGGCGGGAGCGCGCCGAGCGTGTAGCAGCCGATGTCCGCCGTGACCATGGTCGCGCCGAAGTTCTGCAGCGCCTCCTTGAGCGCGTTGTACGAATGCCCGTGCGGGCAGCCCTGGCACAACTGCGGCGGCCGGTTCGGCAGCAGCAGGCCGTCGAGATCGAGCACGGGCAGCGCCGGCAGGCCGAGCGCGGCGCGCACGACCTCGGGGCTCAGCTCGCCGGTGGGCGGCACGTGGCCGCTCATGCGGCCGTGCAGCTGCAGCTTCTGCGGCAGCAGCCCGCGCAGCATGCGCTCGACGTACGGGTAGCCGTCCTCGAGCACGAGGATCGTGTCGCAGTGCGCCGCGAGCGCGCGGACCTGCGCTTCGGGAATCGGGTAGGTGCCGATGTGCAGGTGCGAAGGCTCTTCCCGCAGCGCGGCCACGTTCTCGCGGTAGTAGTTGCGCGCGATGCCCGTGGTGATCACGCCGAGCGTGCGGCCCGGGCGCAGGTTCAGCAGGTTCCAGCGCGACGCCTCGGACCACGCGAGCACGTCCTTCTGCCGCGCCACGAGCGACGACCACTGGCGCCGCGCGTTGCCCGGCAGCAGCACCCAGGTGTCCGCCTTCGGCGCCTTGTGGATCTCGTTCTCGCCGCGCGGCTCACCGACCTGCACGTTCGTGCGGCTGTGCGACAGCCGCGTCACCAGCCGCAGCATCACCGGCGTGCCGAAGCGCTCCGAGACGTCGTACGCCTCGCGCGTCATGTCGTACGCCTCCTGCTGGGTGGCCGGCTCCATGCAGGGGACGCGCGCGAAGTCGGCGTACCAGCGGCTGTCCTGCTCGTTCTGCGAGCTGTGCATGCCCGGGTCGTCGGCCACCGCCACGACGAGTCCGCCGTGCATGGACACGAGCGCCGAGTTCACGAACGGGTCCGCGGCGACGTTCAGGCCCACGTGCTTCATGGCCACCAGCGAGCGGCGCCCGGCGAAGCACGTGCCGAGCGCTTCCTCGTACGCGGTCTTCTCGTTCGCGCACCACGCCGCGTGCGGCTTGCCTTCGCGTTCCTTGTGCTCGAGCAGGTATTCGAGGATCTCCGTGGACGGCGTGCCGGGGTAGGCGTACGCGGTGCTGATCCCGGCGTGCACGGCCGCAAGGGCGACGGCTTCGTCCCCGAGGAGAATGCGCTGCGGCATGGTGGGGTCTCCGGAAGGCCGGGGCGGATGAGGGCCGCGGCGTGACAGGTCGTTGAAGAGTGGAACTGGTCCACGCATTGCCAGCAGTCTCTGTGCCGCGGGTTGTGGTTCGCAGAATGTGCCCGGGCTCGTTTTGGGGCGTTTTCGAGCCCGGCCGAAGTCACGGGACAACGAGTTACGGGCGCGATCGAGCCCGGGCACATTCTGCGAACCACAACCCCCGTATCCCCGCGAGGGGCTATTGCCAATTTGTCCGGTTCGCCTGCCGCGCTGCGGCGTGCAGGAGCCGGCTGCCGCTGTTCACCCTTCTCGAGGCACTCCCATGAATCCCATCCGCATGGCCGCCGTCGGCACCGTCACGCTCGCGTTGCTCTTCTATTCGCTCGGGACCTGGCAGGCGCAGCGCACGCGCCGGGCGGGGCCGGGCGCGCGAGGATTCCTGACCGCGGGGCTGACCCTCGATGTCGTGGCGACGGCGCTCATGATCGTGGCGACCGGGAGCTTTTCGGCCACGCTGCACGGCTGGCTGGGATACTCGGCGCTGGTGCTCATGCTCGTGGATGTGGTGCTGCTGTGGCGGCACGCCGCCCGGGCTCCGGGTTCCGAGATGCCGAACGGGCTGCACCTGTATTCGCGCTGGGCGTACGCCTACTGGGTGGTGGCGTACTTCACGGGCGCGGCCCTGGTGATGGCGGCGAAGCACGCGGGACACTGACCGGGCACGTGGCCGAAATCGGCGTATCCCGTGCCGCGGCCGCGTTATAGAGTACGGCTGCCTCCCTCGGGGCACGCCACCTTGCGACACCGTGCCGCGCCGCGTCCCAGCGCGCCGGCACTCGGGTTTCGAGGTGGAGCGCCGAAACTAGGACTCGACACCCCGTGCCGTTCACCCGGCCCGTCGTTCGGGCCGCCGATCCCGAGGCTGCATGCCGGTCGCGACCGTACTCGCGCTCTTCACCGCGACGATCAACATGGTGATGGCCATCGGCCATCTCGCCATTTCGCGGGCACCCGGCTGGCGGATCGCGCGCACGTTCGCGGCCATGGCACTGACGGCGTCGTTGTACAGCTTCGGGAACGTCATCTACACGCTGCACGACCTGCCGCCCGACGTGTACACGGTCTCGTTGCGCGTGCAGTTCCTGCTCGCGAGCCTGCACCTCGTGGCGTGGCTGCCGTTCGCGTACGCGCTCGACGGTCCGGACCTGCCGAAGCTGCCGCGCCTCGCGCGCTGGTACGCGTACACCACGCTGGGAATCGCCGTCGTGCTGCTGGTGACCGGGTGGCACGTGCGTGGGCCGCTGCACCACCTCACGATCGGCTGGGCGAACGTGGTCTACCACTACGTCTCGACCACCCCGATCGGCGACGCCTACTCGGTGTGGCTGGCGGTGGGCTACACGCTGCCGCTCGTGCAGTTCATCCGGCGCGCGCGCGCGGGCGAGCCGGGCATGCGGCTGGTGGCGCTGGGCTACTGCCTGTTCCTGACGACGGTCGTGATCGAAGCGCTGGTCGCCATGGAGCGGCTCGACTTCCTCTCGCCGGCCGACATCGGCTTCCTCGGCGCGCTGATCCCGGTCTCCGCGATCCTCGTGCGGCGCTTCGTGGATACCGCGACCCGGCTCGAGGAACTCACCGGCCGGTTGCGCGGCGAGGTGCGCGAGCGCACGGAGGAGCGTGACCGGGCGCAGACGGCGCTTGTCGAGGCCGAGCGGCACGCGTCGCTGGGCCGGCTCGCGGCCGGTGTGGGGCACGAGATCAACAACCCGCTCGCGTACGTGCGACTGGCGCTCGAACGCATGAGCGACGAACTCAGCCATTCCGGCGCGTCCGCGTCGGTGTGGGAGGGCATCGGGCAGGCGCACGACGGCCTGCATCGCATCCAGAAGGTCGTCGAGGGGCTGCGCACGTACTCGCGCCGCCGCGACGATCTCGAAGTGCTCGACCCGCGCGGGATCGTGCGCGCGGCCATGAAGGTCGCGCACCCGAACCTGCGCCACGTCGCGCAACTCGACGCGCGCCTCGACGAGGCGCCGGCGGTGTTCGGGGACGAGCCGCGGCTCGTGCAGGCGACGGTGAACCTGCTGGTCAACGCGGCGCAGGCGGTGGCCGAGCGCTCCGGTGCCGGGCACGTGCGCGTGCACACGCGGCGCGCGGAATCGGGCGAGGCGATCATCGAAGTGGCCGACGACGGGCCCGGCATCCCGTCCGAGGATCTCAAGCTGCTCGGCGAGCCGTACTTCACCACGCGTGGCGCGGGGGGTGGGCTCGGGCTCGGGCTGTTCGTCACGCGCGGCATCCTCGACGCGCACCACGGTCGGCTGGAGTTCGATTCCGTGATCGGGCAGGGCACGCGCGTGCGGCTCGTGCTGCCGGCCGCCGATGCGCCGCTGCCGGCGACGGACGAAGCGCCGATCGAGCCCGAGTACCCCGCGGTTCCGCGCGAGGAATCGGCGCGGCCGCGGCTGCTGATCGTGGACGACGAACCGCTGGTGTTGCGGCTGCTCGGCAAGTCGCTCGAGAAGAAGTGGCGCGTGCGGTTCGCGAAGGACGGCGCGGAGGCGCTGCTGCTGCTGCAGCGCGAGACGTTCGACGTCGTGCTGTGCGATCTCATGATGCCGGGCATCTCGGGCATGGCGCTCGCCGACGAGATCGAGTTCCGCGACCCCGGCCTGCGCCATCGCATGGTGTTCATGACCGGCGGCGCGGTCACCCCGGCGTCCGAGAAGTTCCTGGTGCGCGAAGGTGTGGTGTCGATCGCGAAGCCGCTCGACATGGCGCTGCTCCAGCGCCTGCTGCAGACCGCCGCCGGCGTCGCGCGCCCGTAGCGCGTCGTTCTCGCGACTTGCCACCCGCGGGGATTCTCCCGGCAGGGCGCGCCGCTCCGGGCTCGCGCCACGCCTGACCGGCTGTCAGGCCGCGTTCCCGTCCTGTCAGGGATGCCGGACGCGCGTGCGCCCGGCGGAGCCGCGCGCGCGTGGCGGACGTTGCCCGGTGCGCATTTGCCCCGCCTTCGCGGGCGAGAAATCGCGGCGGCCTCCGGCACGCGCGATGCCTGACCGCAGGTGGCACTCGAACTCAGGTCGCCTCACGGGGGATCGGCCGTTCGTTGGGGGAGCGAGGCCGGCCTTCGTGTCGCGTGACGCACGCGCCACGGGAGGTCCAGATGCGCGAACTCCGAATCCACGGGCGAGGCGGGCAGGGCGCGGTCATCGCGTCGAAGCTGCTCGCCACGGCCCTGTTTCTCGAAGGCAAGTCGGTCCAGTCGTTCCCCGCGTTCGGAGTCGAGCGGCGCGGCGCGCCGGTGACGGCGTTCCTGCGTACGAGCGACGGCCCGATCCTGCTGCGCTGCGAGATCACGAAGCCCGACGGGCTGATCGTGCTCGATCCCACGCTCATCGCCGCGGTGGACGTGGCGGCCGGGCTCAAGGACGGCGGCAGCATCCTCGTGAACGCCGAAGGCGGCCCGGAAGCGTTCCCGAAGCTCGCCGGGAAGTTCCGCGTCGGCACCGTGGACGCCAGCGCGATCGCACGCGAGTTCGGGCTCGGCTCGAAGAACCAGCCGATCGTGAACACCGCGATCCTCGGGGCCTTCGCCGCGTTCTCCGGCATGGTCACGCTGGACTCCGTCTGTCGCGCGATCGAGTCCGACGTGCCGATCAAGACCGCCGACAACGTGGCCGCGGCGCGCGCCGCCGCCGCCCAGCTGCACACCGAGTCGCCGGCGCTCGCCGGCGCCGCCGACCGGGAGGTGCGCCGTGGCTGACACCCGCGCGACCCTCGACATGGCGCACGGCGTTCCGCCCGTGTCCGTGAGCCAGACCTCGACCCGCGTGAACAAGACCGGGTCGTGGAAGTACATCCGCCCCCTGTATCGCGACCGCGTCGCGCCCTGCAACCAGGGCTGCCCCGTGGGCATCGACATCGAGGGCTACATGAACCTGCTGCGCGAGGGGCGCGTGGACGAAGCGCGCGACCTCGTGCTGCGCGAGAACCCGCTGCCCGCGACCACGGGCCGCGTCTGCTACCACCCGTGCGAGTCGTCGTGCAATCGCGCCTCGTTCGACCAGCCGGTGGCGATCCACTCCGTCGAGCGCATGCTTGGTGACCTCGCGCTCGGGCAGGCTCCGGCGCCGCCGCTCGCGGCGCGCAAGGAGACCGTGGGCGTGATCGGCTCCGGTCCCGCCGGACTCGCGTGCGCCTACCACCTCGCGCGGCTCGGCTACGCCGTGACGGTGTACGAAGCCGAAAGCGAACCGGGCGGCGTGCTGCGCTGGGGCATTCCCGAGTACCGCCTGCCCAAGGCGGTGCTCGCCGCCGAGATCGACCGCATCCGCGCGCTCGGCGTGACGTTCCGCACGCGCACGCACGTGGGGCGCGACGTGACGCTCGCCGAACTCGAGCATCACGACGCGGTCTTCGCCGCGACCGGCGTGCACAAGAGCCGCGCGCTCGGGATCCCGGGCGAGTCGCTCACGGGCGTGTGGCGCGGGCTCGACCTGCTCAAGGCGGTCAACGCCGGCGAGCGGCCGTCGCTCGGCAAGCGCGTGGTCGTGGTCGGCGGCGGCAACACCGCCATGGACTGCGCCCGTACCGCGCTGCGGCTGGGCGCCGAGGTCACGGTGGTCTACCGGCGCAGCCGGAACGAGATGCCCGCGAACCACGAAGAGGTCGAGGCGGCGCTGCACGAAGGCGCGCGCTTCAGCTTCCTCACCACGCCGGTCGAGGTGCTGGGTGATCGTCGCGAGGCGGACATCGACCCGCTGCGCGCGATCGAGGAGACGTTCGGGCAGTTCGACCGCTCGGACGAGGAGCCTCGCGTGAGCGCCGTGCTCTGCGCACGCATGGAACTGGGCGAGCCGGACGCGAGCGGCCGCCGGACGCCGAAGCGCGTCGAGGGCGGCGAGTTCCGCATCGTGTGCGACACCGTGATCACCGCGCTCGGCGAGGACGCCGAACTCGACTACCTGCCGGCCGACCTGCAGGGCGCCACGATCCGCGTGAGCCCGCTCGGCCAGACGGGACGCACGGCGTTGTTCGCGGGTGGCGACCTGCTCGAGGAACCGCACACGGTCGCGTACGCGCTGGGCTCGGGCAAGCGTGCCGCGATCGGCATGGATCACTGGCTGCGCATGAAGGCAGGCGAGGAGACCGACGCGGTCGAGATCGGCGAGCTGCGGCTCGGCCCCGACGGCAACCTGTCCATGACCCGCTGGCGCGAGGACGATCCCGTGCTGCGCGTCAATCCCGCCAACGACGTGGTCAAGGTCACCGATCTCAACCTGTCGCAGTTCACGCACGCGCGCCGCGCGGAGGACGTGCTGCGGCCGGCGTGGGACACGCGCCGCGACTTCCTCGAGGCGAACCTCGGACTGCCGCGTGAAGAGGCCATGGCCGAGGCGAAGCGCTGCTTCAACTGCGCCGTCTGCAACGGCTGCGAGGTGTGCCTGATCTTCTGCCCGGACGTGAGCATCTCGCGCCGGGACGACGGCCGCTTCGACATCGCCTACGACTACTGCAAGGGCTGCGGACTGTGCGCCGCGGAATGCCCGCGCGGTGCCATCACCATGACGCGGGAGGGACTGTGAAGAAGGTCATCGTGGGCAACCACGCCGTGTCCTGGGGCGTGTCGCTGGCGCGGGCCGAGGTGATCGCCGCGTACCCGATCACGCCGCAGACGCAGATCGTCGAGGAACTCGCCGAGATGTGCGACGACGGGCGCCTCGCCGCGAAGTTCATCAAGGTGGAGTCCGAGCACTCGGCCATGGCCGCGTGCATCGGCGCGTCGGCGACCGGCGTGCGCGCGTTCACCGCGACCAGCTCGCAGGGCCTGCTGCTCATGCACGAGCTGCTGCACTGGGCCGGGCTCGGGCGGCTGCCGATCGTGATGGCGGACATCAACCGCGCCGTGGCGCCGGGCTGGAACATCTGGACCGACCAGAACGACACGCTCGCGCAGCGCGACACCGGCTGGGTGCAGCTGTACTGCGAGAACAACCAGGAAGTGCTCGACACGACCGTGCAGGCGTTCAAGCTCGCCGAGACGCTGAACCTGCCGGTGATGATCGTGCTCGACGCGTTCTTCCTGTCCCACACGTCGGAGCCGGTGGACATTCCCGCGCCGGCCGACGTGGACGCGTTCCTGCCGAAGCGCGACGCCGCGCTGAAGCTGGACACGAAGGACCCGCACGCGTTCGGCGCGCTGACGACGCCGGCCGTGTACATGGAGATGCGCAAGCGCCAGCAGGAGGCGTTCGACCAGGTGCCGGAAACCTACCGGCTGATCGACGCCGACTGGGACCGCCGCTTCGGCCGCTCCTGGAGCGCGGTCGAGTCGTACCGCACCGAAGGGGCCGACACGGTGCTCGTGACGTCGGGCACGATCACGTCCACGGCGCGCCACGTGGTCAACGAGCGGCGCGAGCGCGGCGAGAAGGTCGGGCTCGTGAAGATCAAGATGTTCCGGCCGTTCCCGACCGAGGCGCTGCGCAAGGCGCTGGCGGGCATCCCGAAGGTGGCGGTGCTCGACCGCAACATTTCGCCGGGCCACGGCGGCATCTTCGCCGAGGAACTGCGGTCGGCGCTCTACGACCTGCCGAGCGCGCGCCGTCCGCGCGTGGACGGCTACGTGGTGGGGCTGGGCGGGCGCGACGTGACGCCGGACGTGATCGGCGAGTGCCTCGACGCGACGCGCGGCAATGAAGCGTCGTCCACCGCGCGTGAGGACCTCTGGGTGGGGGTGAAGCCATGACGCAGATTCCGATCAAGGAGATCGTGCCGCACGAGGAGTTCCTCGAGTCCGGCCACCTCGCCTGTCCCGGCTGCGGCGCGTCGCTGTCCATGCGCCTCGTGCTCAAGGCGCTGGGCGAGAAGACGGTCGTGGCGCTGCCCGCCTGCTGCTGGAGCATCATCGCGGGCCCGTATCCGCAGAGCTCGCTCAAGCTGCCGCTTTACCACAGCGCGTTCGAGACCGGCGCGTCGGTGGCGTCGGGCATCAAGGCCGCGCTGCTCGCGCGCGGCGACACCGAGACCACGGTGGTCGCGTGGGCGGGTGACGGCGGCACGTTCGACATCGGCCTGCAGGCGCTTTCGGGCGCGGCCGAGCGCAACGAGGACATCCTGTACGTCTGCTACGACAACGAGGCGTACATGAACACCGGCATCCAGCGTTCGAGCGCCACGCCGCTCGGCGCGTGGACCACGACCACGCCCGGGGCGCATCCCGAGGCGCGGCCGAAGAAGGACATCCTCGCGATCCTCGCGGCCCATCGCATTCCGTACGCGGCGAGCGCCACGGCGGCGTACCCCGAGGACATGCTCGCCAAGGTGAAGAAGGCGAAGGCCACCAAGGGCACGCGCTTCCTGCACCTGCTGGCTCCGTGCCCGCCGGGGTGGAAGTGCGGCGACGACGAGACGATCGAGCTCGCGCGCATGGCGGTTCGTGCGCGCGTGTTCCCGCTGCTCGAGGTCGAGAACGGCGAGACGTGGCGGATCACCGTGGACAGCCCGGGCGACCCGATCGGACCGTACCTCGCGAAGCAGGGGCGCTTCCGCCACCTGCGCGCCGAGGACACGGCCGCGATCCAGGCCCAGGTGGACGCGCGCTGGAAGGCGCTGCAGCGCCGGGTGGCCGGAGGCTGACAGTCACCGAGCCCACAGCGCGAAGGCGCGCCGCGACCGTTCGCGGCGCGCCGCTTTTTTCCGCCGGCAGGTGCCGGCGCGTGCGCCGACTGCACCCGGCCGGAGGCCGGGGCCCCCGCCCTCTCAGTATTCCTTGTAGCTCTTCTCCTCGAGGATCGTGCTGCCCAGCGCCACGTTCAGCTCGCGCTTGATCGCCGCGCGCCGGTCGTTCGTCACGTAGACGGACCGCGCGAGCTCGACGAACTCGGCGTCGAACGCCTTCGCGGCCTCCTTGTCGCGGATCCGGTCCTCGATGTCCCAGAGCGCCTCGTTCACGTGCTTGAGCTGTGCGACCAGTGCGCCCACGTCGCGCGAGGCGAGCGGTGACGCGCCCCACGTCTCGCGCAGCAGCGCCAGTTCGCGGTTCACGTTCGCCAGCTTGGCGACGTCGGTCATGCGCTCGGACTTGATCTCGAGGATCGTCAGCTTGTCGAGGAACTCGCCGGGCGAGGTCTGCACGTTCAGCAGCATGGGGTCGGTCTCTCCGGAGGCGGTGGGAAACGGCGCGCGGCAGCATACGGTCGTGCAGCCTGCACGGCCAAGCGGCGGGCCGAGCGCCGCCGGCGACGAAATCCCGCGCGGGCGCGGCGCGTGCGGGCGTACGATTTCCCGACGCGTCTCCGCCGTTCGGGTGGACGGCGCGCGTCCGCCGCAGCGATCCCCGATCCGGAGCCGTGCGTCATGAGCGAGCGTCACAAGTTCTTCCTCGACGAGAGCCGCCTGCCCAAGGCCTGGTACAACCTCAACGCCGACCTGCCCGTGCCGCCGAGCCCCGTGCTGCACCCCGGCACGCTCGAACCCGTGACGCCGGACTTCCTGTCGGTGCTGTTCCCGATGAGCATCCTCGGGCAGGAGATGAGTCCCGAGCGCTGGATCGAGATCCCCGAACCCGTGCAGGAGATCTACCGCGTGTGGCGGCCGTCGCCGCTCGTGCGCGCGCTGCGGCTCGAGAAGGCGCTCGACACCCCGGCCCACCTCTACTTCAAGAACGAGTCGGTGAGCCCGGTCGGCTCGCACAAGCTCAACACCGCCGTGGCGCAGGCGTTCTACAACAAGGAGGCCGGCACGAAGGCGCTCACCACGGAGACCGGCGCGGGCCAGTGGGGCTCGGCGCTGTCCATGGCGACGCACTTCTTCGGCATCGAGCTCGAGATCTACATGGTGAAGGTGTCGTACGGCCAGAAGCCCTACCGCCGGATCATCATGGAGAACTTCGGCGCGCAGGTGTTCGCCAGTCCCACCGATCGCACGCAGTACGGCCGCAAGGTGCTCGCCGAGACGCCCGATTCGCCCGGCTCGCTCGGTATCGCGATCTCCGAAGCCGTCGAAGTCGCGGCCACGAGCGGCGGCGCGAAGAAGTACTCGCTCGGCTCGGTGCTCAACCACGTGTGCCTGCACCAGACCGTGATCGGGCTCGAGGCGCTCGAGCAGTTCGAGATGGCGGGCGAGTACCCCGACGTGGTGATCGGCTGCGCCGGCGGCGGTTCGAACTTCGCCGGCTTCACGTTCCCGTTCCTGCACCGCAAGTTCGCGAACGGAACGCCCATCCGCGTGATCGCCGCCGAGCCCGCGTCGTGCCCGTCGCTCACGCGCGGCCGGTACGCCTTCGACTACGGCGACACCGCGGCGATGGCGCCGATCATGAAGATGCACACGCTCGGCCACACGTTCGTGCCGCCCGGCATCCACGCCGGCGGGCTGCGCTACCACGGCATGTCGCCGCAGGTCAGCGCGCTCGTGGACCACGGCGACGTCGAGGCGCGCGCCGTGCAGCAGCTCGCCACGTTCGAGGCCGCGACGCTGTTCTCGCGCACCGAGGCGATCGTGCCAGCGCCCGAGTCCGCCCACGCCATCCGCGTCGCGGTGGACGAGGCGCTCGAGTGCCGGCGCACCGGCCGGAAGCAGGTCATCGCGTTCAACCTGTCCGGCCACGGCCACTTCGACCTCACCGCCTACGACTCCTACCGCCGTGGCGAACTCCGCGACCACGACTACCCGCAGGCCGCCGTGGACGAGGCCATGCGGCACCTGCCCGACGTGAAGTAGGACCGTCCCGCACCGGCGGCTCGCCCCGCGCGTGAGGTGGTTCCCGGACCACCTCGCGGCCCGGGGACGGGCCGTGCCCGCCGCCTTGCCCGAACCGCCACCGCTGGGCGAGACTGCCGCCGACCGCCCGCGCCCCGTCACCACGGCTCCGCACGCGCAGGCCCGTGATTTCGCCCCGAACGACCCACCCCGGATTCCAGGACCGCCCATGGGACGCATCTTCGAAACCCGCAAGGCCACGATGTTCGCGCGCTGGGACAAGATGTCCAAGCTGTTCTCGCGCATCGGCAAGGAAGTCACGATCGCCGTCAAGAAGGGCGGCCCGGACCCGACGAACAACCCGGCGCTGCGGCGCGTCATGCAGAACGCGCGCACGGCGAACATGCCGAAGGACAAGATCGAGGCCGCGATCAAGAAGGCCTCCGGGCAGGGCGCCGCGGACTACGAGGAGATCCTGTACGAAGGCTACGGCCCGCACGGGATCGCCGTGATCGTCGAGTGCGCGACCGACAACTCGACGCGCACCGTGGCCAACGTGCGCGCCGCGTTCGTGCACAACGGCGGCAACATGGCGACCACCGGCAGCGTTTCGTTCCAGTTCAAGCGCATGGGCGTGTTCCGCCTGAAGCCCGAGGGCATCGACCAGGAGGCGCTCGAGCTCGAACTGATCGACCACGGCCTCGAGGAGATGGGCGAGGGCACCGGCGAGAAGGGCGAGCCCCAGCTGATCGTGCGCTGCGCGTTCAACGAGTTCGGCAACCTGCAGAAGGCGCTCGAGGACCGCAAGATCACGCCGCTGTCGGCCGAGCACGAGTACATCCCGCAGACCATGACCGAACTGCCCGAGGACCAGGCGACGGCCGTGCTCAAGATGATCGACAAGCTCGAGCAGGACGACGACGTGCAGAAGGTCTACCACAACCTCGGCTGAGCGATCGCCGCACCCGCAACACGAACCCGCCGCGAGCGTGCTGCTCGCGGCGGGTTTTCGCTGCGCCCGTGGGCACCGTTCACCAGCGCAGGCAGGCCCCCGCCCACGCGAAGCCCGCGCCGAACGCGGCCAGCACGATCAGGTCGCCGCGCTTCACGAGCCCGGCGTCACGCGCCTCGGTGAGCGCGATCGGGATGCTGGCGGCCGTCGTGTTGCCGTAGCGCTGCACGTTCTGGAACACCTTCTCCGGCGGCACGCCGAGCTTGGCCACGACCGCGTCGCCGATGCGCTGGTTCGCCTGGTGCGGCACCACGAGCGCCACCTCGTCGAGCGTGTGCCCGGCCTTCTCGAGCACTTCGTGGATCACCTCGGGGAACCGCGTCGTGGCGTTCTTGAACACCTGCCGGCCGTTCATGCGCGGCAGCTGGCGGCCTTCGTCGAGCATCTGCTGCGTGACCCGGCCGGGCACGCGCGAGCTCGGCGCTTCGCACCACAGCTCGCGCGCGAACTGCCCCTCGCTGTGCAGCGCCCACGACAGGATGCCGTTGCCGTCCGTGCACGGCTCGACCACCGCCGCGCCGGCGCCGTCGCCGAACAGCACCGCCATGTCGCGGCCTTCGGTGCGCAGGTCCACGCCGGTGCTCTGCACTTCGGCGCCGATCACCAGCACGCACTTGTACTGCCCCATGCGCACGAACGCGTCGGCGACGCTCAGCGAATACACGAACCCGCTGCAGGCGTTGCGCACGTCGAGCGCGCCCACCGTGCCGAGCCCGAGCTTCTCCTGCACGATCACGCCGTTGCCGGGGAACATCCAGTCCGCGGTCGTGGTGGCGAAGATCACGAAGTCCACGTCGGCGGGGGAGCGGCCGGCGTCGGCCAGGGCCTTCTTCGCGGCCTCGATCCCCAGCTCGGACGAGCCGACGTCGCCCTCGACGAATCGGCGCTCGCGGATGCCGGTGCGCTCGACGATCCACGCGTCGCTCGTGTCCATGATCTGTTCGAGATCGTGGTTCGTGACGACGCGGGGCGGAACGTGGAAACCGATGCCGGTGATGCGCGAGCGGATCATGCCGTCCTCCGGTGGGTGGAAGCCGGCAGTGTCGGGGAACGCGCGGGCGCCGGTCAACGCCCGCGGCGCGGGCGCCTCAGTGGCGCAGCAGCCCGTAGTAGGCGTGCAGCCACTGCCCGCCCCACAGGAACGCGACCATGGCCGAAGGGGCGAGGAACAGCCCGAACGGCAGCGCGGTCTGCATGCCGGCCTTGCCGCGCGACATCATCACCACGGCGACCGCGGTGCCGGCGAACGCGGCGAGGAAGATGGTGAGCAGCGACAGCTCGGGGCCGAGCACGGCACCGAACATGGCCGCCAGCTTCACGTCGCCGCCGCCCATGCCGTCCACCTTGCGGATGCGGAAGTACACCTCGGCGACCAGCCAGAGCAGCCCGGCGCCGAGGAGCATGCCCCACATGGCGTGGCGGATGCCCGGCCCGGCCAGCGCGTAGCCGATCCCGACCAGCGTGCCCGGCAGCGTGAGCACGTCGGGCAGCAGCTGGAAGTCGAGGTCGATCCACAGCAGCGCGACGAGCAGGAAACCCCACAGCGCGAGGAACGGCCAGGCCGGCACGAGCCCGATCGCCCGCCACGACAGCAGCGCCCACGCGGCGCAGATCAGCTCGATGAGTGGATAACGCGCACTCACGCGCGTTCCGCAATGCCGGCAGCGGCCGCGGTTGAGCAGCCACGAGAACACCGGCACCAGGTCGAGCACGCCCAGCACGTGGCCGCAGCCCGAGCACTTCGAGCGCCCGTGCACCCACGACTCGTTGCGGGGCACGCGCCAGGACAGGGCGGTCACGGCGCTGCCCATGACGAGCCCAAGAAGCGTGACCACGATGCCGATGAAGAGTTCGGGATTCATGCCGCGCGCGTCCTCAGCCCGCCGTGAAACGAAGCTGGAGGTGGGCCGCTCGCGATGGCAGAATGGCCCGCGTCGTCCCGACTCGTGTTCCGTTTTCGCGAGCACTCCCCATGCGCATCCTGCTCTTTCTCGCCGTCGTGGCGAACAGCTTCGATCTCTTCGCGACCGCCGTGGGCATTCACGGCTTCGGCAATCGCGAGGGCAATCCGTTGCTCGCCGGCCTCGCTCACCAGCACTGGTGGCTCTTCGTGGTGCTCAAGGGCGCCGTGGTGCCCCTGCTGATCTGGCGCCTCTACCGGTATCGGCACCAGGCCCCCCATCTCAGCACCGCGGGTTTGAGCCTCGTGACCGTGGCACTGACCGTGGCGGTGGGGCAGTGGCTCGGCTGGATGGCCGGCGTGGTGCAGGTGCGCCACCTGCTGCACTTCTAGGCGGCGAAGCGGCGCACCCGCGTCACGGACCTCAGGGCTGTTCGGGCAGGATCCGCGGCGTGACCTCGATCACGAGGTCCTTCTTGCTCGTGCTCGTGGCCTTGTGGCGGAACAGGTAGCCGAGCACCGGAATGTCGCCGAGCAGCGGCACCTTGGCCATCGTGGTCGTGCGCTCCTCGCTCAGCAGGCCGCCGATGATCACCGATCCGCCGTCCCGCAGGCGCACGGTGGTCGAGGCCTGGCGCGTCGCCACGATGGGCAGGTCGTTGTTCTGGCCCTTGAAGCCGATCACCGAGCTCACTTCGGGCTCGATCAGCGTGGTGATGTAGCCGTCGGCGTTGATGAGCGGCGTGATGGACAGCTTGATGCCGACCTCTTCGCGCTGCACCTGCTGCGTGGCCGCGGCACCGCCGCCGGCGAACACCGTTCCGCTGATCACGAACGGGATGCGCGAACCCACGAGCATGGACGCCTTGCGGCCGTTCAGCGTGGCGATCTTGGGATTCGCGAGCACGCGGGCGTTGCCGTTCGTGATCGCGAGGTCGATGGAGGCGCGGTAGACCTGCGCGATGCGGCTGAAGTTGCGGAGCTGGAACACGTCGTGGCTGCCCGGCGTGTTCTGGAACACCTTCAGGCCCTTGAGTTCGCCGCCGCCCTCGCCGCCGGTGAGCGTGTCGTAGTTGCCTTCGACGAACACGAAGTTCTGGCGGCTGAGCTGGTTCCAGTCGATCCCGAGCTTGATGATGTCGTCCGTGGACACCTCGACGATGCGCGCCTCGAGCATCACCTGCTGCGAGGGCTTGTCGAGCTGCGCGACGATGGACTCGATCTCCGAGATGATGCGCGGGCTGGTGACGATGATCAGCCGGTTGCTGCCGCGGTCCACTTCGATCTTGTCGGTCAGGCCGTGCAGCGCGGCCTTCACGTCGTTCGCGTCGGCGTACTTGAGGCTCACGATGTAGCTCGACAGGCCGGTCTCGTCCTGCAGCGACTTCGAATCCGCCACGAGGATCGAGTTGCCGATGCGCTCGTACGCGAGGCCGGCGGCGCGCACCACGAGGTTCACGGCCTGCTCGACCGGCACGTCCTTCATGTGGATCGTGATCTTGCCGCTCGTGACCCCGGGGCCGGTGATGATGTTCAGCTCACCTTTTTCCGCGAGGATCTTGAGCACCGCCGGCAGGCTGGCTTCGTCGGCGTCGAGGCTGACGAGCTTCGTGGGCGAGGGCGCGCTGGACAGCGCCGACACGGTCAGCACGAGCAGCAGTGCCGCCGCGGCGACGATCCGGAAAGGACGCAGAAGGTTCACGCTCAGTCTCCCTGGGGCTTGCGTTGGAGGACGATGCTTTCGTCGCCGCGCTTCAGCACGACCTGGTCGCGCGAGATGCTCACGACCTGGAACACGTCGAACAGTCCGCCCGCGCGCACGCTGTAGTCACGGCCCTGCCAGCGCACGAGCGCGCGCGGGTCCGCGTCGTACACGATCGCCGTGAGCACCGGGCGCGCCGGGGCGGGCGGCGGCGCGGGCTTCTTCGGCCCGCTCGCGGCCGGGGTCGTGTTCACGGGTGCGCTGCCGGTCGCGAACGGATCGCGGGTCGGCGCCACCGCCGCCGGAAGGGGCGCGATGGTGGCGTCGAGCAGCACGAGCGGGTCGTCCGCGGCCACGGCCGCCACGCGCCGGCCGCGCGACCACACGCCGCTGGATTCGAGCGCCGCCAGCGTCTGCACGAGCACGAACGCGAAGACCGCCAGCGCCACGAGTGGTGCGAGCAGCCAGCCGATGTCGCGGTTCACGGCCGGCCTCCCGAGCGCTTGAGCACCAGGCTCGCCACGTAGATCTCGATGTTCAGCTTGCCGGGCGTGTCGGGCTCGATCGAGAAGCGCTCGAGCCGGCGCAGCCCGCCCGAACGCGACACGTCGTCGAGGAACCCCATGAACGACGCGTACGAGCCGCGCATGCGCAGGTGCGCGCGCGCCTCGACGGACGTCTCCTGCTGCGTGAGCAGCCCGGGTTCGGCGACCACGACTTCGAGCCCGTGGCTGCCGGCCTGCCGCGACAGCGCCTGCACGAGCTCGGCGCCGAGCTGGCCCGAAGCCCCCTTGCGATCGGCGTCGGCGGCGGGCAGCGACGCGTCCATGAGCAGCGTGTAGACGCGCGGCGGCATGGCGGGCGTACTGACGCCGCGCGGATCGAGCAGCGCGCCGTAGCTGCCGGCCTGCGACAGCGCCTGCTGGTAGCGCGCCGAGAGCGGGGCGAACGCCACGGCGTTCGCGAGCAGGAACAGCACGAGCACGACCAGGCTGCCGAACAGCGGCGCCTGGCGGCGGAAGCGCACGCCGAGCACGGGGTTCACCTGCACTCCACCACGAACTCGGCGCCGTCGCCGTTCGCGTTCGCGCGCGTGGTGACGAGCCGGACGTTCGTGTAGCCGGCGGCGAACACCGAATCGCGCTGGAGCACGTTCACGAAGTCCATGACCGCCTGCATGCGGTCCTGGCCGCCCGAGCGCAGCTCGCCGGCCAGCACGAGCTTGGCCGAGCCTGCGCCCGAGAGGTTGTCGGCGTTGAACTGGATGGACGACAGCCGGGCGTTCGCGGGCAGCAGCCCGGGCAGCCGCACCAGCCGCGCGTGCCAGCGCCGCGTGTCGCGCACGTCGTCGGCCACGCGCACGACGTCCTCGCGGCGCGGCCGCCAGTTGGCGTCACCCGCGCTCTGCTGGCGCAGGCGCGCGACCTGGCGCTCGATCATGCGCGTGCGCGAATCGAGCGCCGCGCAGTTGAGCCCGTACAGGCCGAGCACGACCGCGAGCGCGCCGAAATAGAGCACCCAGAGCCCGAGCCTGACCGCGCGTTCGCGCTGCCGCTTGACCTGCTGCTGGAACGCCTCGCGCCGGAAGTTGATCGCGTACAGCGGGCTCATGCCGCCCTCATCGCCAGGCCGTAGGCGAGGGAGAACTGCGGACCGCCGGGGGGCATGGCGCGCACGTCGGCGCCGAGCACGTCGAGCGGGTTGAACACGAGCACCGGCACGTCGAGCGCTTCGGCGAGCCAGCCGGCGATGCCGGGCAGCCGCGCCGTGCTCCCGGCCAGCCAGAGCGAGAACGTCTCGGGCAGCGGGGCGAGCGTGCGGTAGTAGGTGAACGAGCGGCGCAGTTCGTCGGCGAGCGTGCGCACGGCGCCCCGCACCGCCAGCATTTCGGGCGAGTCGGGGGAGACGCGCAGGTTCGACACGTCGGCCCCGGCCTCGAGCTTCCATTCCTCGGCTTCCTCGAACGGCACGCGCGTCGCGTCGGCGATCGCCTGCGTGATCGAGGCGCCGCCGAACTCGAGCCGGCGCGCGAAGTAGGGCGCGCCGCGCTGGTGCAGCGTGAGCCACGAGCCCGAGTGCCCGAAATCGAGCAGCACGCGCGCCTCGGCATCCTTGTCGCCCGACTTGCCGATCGCGTTGGTCAGCGCCAGCGGCGCGGCGTCCACGATGTCGGCTTCGATCCCGAGCAGCTTGAGCGGCGCCAGCACGCGGTCGAGCCGCAGCTGCGGCACCGCGGCGAGCAGCACGTCGAGCCGCCGCTCGCTCGGGTAGCGCCCGAGGATCTGGTAGTCGAGCACGCAGCTGGCCGGGTCGAACGGCAGGTGCTTGCGCGCCTCGAAACGCAGCGCGCCGGCCACTTCGGCGTCGTCCATGAGCGGCAGGGCGACCTGCTTGACGATCACGTCGGAGCCCGAAAGCGCCAGCGTGACGCCGCGGAACGAGCGCGGCGACAGCCCGGCGAGCGAGAAGCACTCGCCCAGCACGCGCGCGATGGCCTCGGGCGGGAGCGTCACGTCGTTCGAAAGCCGCCGCAGCGGCGCTTCGGACACGAAGTGACGGCCATGTCCCACACCCGGTTGCAGCGCCATCAGCTTGACGCTGTACTCACCGATGTCGAGGCCCGCCCACGGGCGGGCACGGAGGCCGAGATTCATCGCGGGAGTATTACCGCAAACCCTAGGGCGAGCGCCACGAGCCCGCGATGGGCGTGAAGCCGCCGGCGGCCTGGCCGGTCACCGCGGGGAGCACGCCGCGCGCGACGAGGTCGTCCACGAGCGCGTCCATGACGCCGTCGTAGGTCAGCCGCATCTCGCCGTCCTGGTGGCGCGGCCCCATCAGGGTGATGTGGTCCGCAAACACGTTCAGGTGGTCGAACCGGAAGTCGAAGTAGCCGCCGCCACCGCCGCTGCTGCCGACGCTGGCGATCTCCATGCGCACGTGACCGCTCGACACGAGGATCACCCGCACGTCGTCCTCGAGCCGCACGCCCTGGTCCAGGAACCACAGGCCGACGTCGCGATAGTCGTCCCCGGGCTCGGTGTGCCTGCCGTTCGGCGCGGTCACGATGATGAGCGTGGGCGGCGCGCCCGCACCCGGCGCGCGCTTGAACGTGACGCGGTTGTCGAAGCGGATGCCTCCCGGCGCCATCCACACGCACGTGCCCCGCACGCGCACCTCGAGGTCGAGATTGTGGAAGAACTCGTAGTACTGGCCGATCGGGTCGCTCACGTACACGACGCGCTTGGGCCGGTAGAAGTATCCCGTCCCGGCATCGGAGCCGGCGTCGAAGGTCAGCCGGTTGATGACGTTCGTCGTGTCGAAGGCCGCGAGCACCCCGGTTCCGTAGCGCGCGGTCATGTAGCCGGCCACGTCCGGGGTCGGAGTCTGGATCGTCAGCATGGGGCGGCCGCTGTTCCAGTCCACGTCGCGCACCCACGAGGTGTCCCCGGCGTTGCGCACGTACTGCCAGACCGCCTGGTTCAGGCCCTGGAGCTCCGTCGAGTTCCTGCGGTTACGCCCCGCGCCGTCGGTCGCCAGGTACTCGATCAACCGCGACGTGAACAGCCGCCGGTACGGGTTGAATCGCTGCTGCGGCCGGAAGCCCTGCTCGATCACCTTGCGCTGGCCGCCCACCTGGGTGACGACGCGGAAGAACACGCTGTCGCTCCAGCTGAGCACGCCGGTGGAGTCCTTCGCGCCGCCGGCGCGGTACTGCCACGCGGTCGCGCGCACGATGCTCTCGTCGCGGCCGTCCGAGAAGTGCGTCTGCGACATCGCGTACGGCGGCACCGCGAGCAGCGCCTGGGCCAGCGCGATGCCGCCCTCGGCGCGGAACACCGCCTGTTCCTCGGCCTGCGTGTCGGTGAGGAACTGCGCCTCGTAGCCCGAGAGCGCGTAGATCGACAGCCCGAGGATGGTGAGCGCGAGCACGAACATGACCACGCCCACGAGCACGAAACCGCGTCCGCCGCGCGCGCGCATCAGTTGCGCATCCGCGCGCTGCCGGTGAACTCGACGCGCTGTCCCGTCGCAGCGCGCGCGCGCAGCGACACGCGCACCATCTGCGACGACGCGGTGATCACGAACTGCTCGACCGGCGAACTCATCATGGCGTGATCGTCCGGCGCGCCCGGGGCGCTTCCGGCGTGCACCAGCGAATCGGAGGAGTTCCACCAGAACCGGTAGAACGGGGGCGAGGTGCCGTCCTTGGCCAGTTCGAGCTGGTGGTGCGTGGCGTCGGGCGAGGGCACCACGTTCGCGGCGTGCGACAGCCGCGTGCTGTCCACGATC
This sequence comes from Candidatus Eiseniibacteriota bacterium, assembly GCA_046327815.1. Lineage (GTDB taxonomy): Bacteria > Eisenbacteria > RBG-16-71-46 > RBG-16-71-46 > RBG-16-71-46 > CAIXRL01. The sequence goes on from JAXLXR010000001.1 coordinate 117,488, forward strand.
GCCTGCGTGACGAGCGTGACCTCGCGCTGGGTGAGCGCCTGCCCGGACGCGTCGATCCACGTGGCCTGCGACTGCAGGTAGAAGCCGCCCATCCCGAGCAGCACGAGCGTGCCGATCGCGGCCACGATCGTGACCTCGGTGAGCGTGAGACCGCGTTCGTCGAGGGGGCGGAGTCTCATGGCAGGGCGATCAGGCGGTCGAGCCGCAGCGAGTCGGTGCCCGAGCCGTTGCGGAAGCGCACCGTGACGGTGACGCGCTTGAGATCCACGGTGCCGGGAATGTTCGGGTGGTCGAAGCCCGTCACGTTCCACGAGTAGTTGCCGAAGTTCTGCGCCTCGTAGACGAACGGGAACTGCGGCGAGGTGTAGCCGGCGAGCAGCGAATCGGAGTTCAGCGGCAGGCCCGTGCACATCTCGAGGCGGTCCTGCGCCACACCGAGCGCGGCGCGTGCGAGTTCGTAGCGGTTCACCATGCCGCGTCCCACGCCGAACGTGTACGCCAGCCCGAGCACGGCGATCGCCGCGATCGCGGCGGCGACGACCGCCTCGACGAGGGAGAAGCCCGCCTCAACGCACGACACCCGCCGGGCGTGGGCCCGGCGGGTGGTACGGGAGCAGGGCACCGTGATCCGAGAGGGGGGCTTCACCTAGTGCGACGAGGTCCAGTCACCCGAAGGGTAGGTGTAGGTGACCGTGGCGCCCGCGGTGGGACGGCCGGTCTTGCCCGAGGCCTGCACGGTGAATCCGTTGGCGTCGGCCGACGGAATCGTGAACGTCCAGTTCACCTCGGCCTGGTCGAGCTGCACGTTCAGGTTCGCCTTGGTGTTCGTGTACGTGCCGTTCACCTGGCGATACGTCTGCTCGGCCGTGACGATCGCGCCGATCGCGCCCTTGGCTTCTGTGTCGCGCGCGTCGTTGACATAGTTGATGTACAGCGGCACCGCGACCGCGGCGAGAATGGCCACGATGACGATGACGACCATGAGCTCCATCAGCGTGAAGCCCTTCTGGGAGTTGCGCAGTCGCTTCATATGCCGCCGTCCTCCTGCTTCTGTTGCACGGGTGGGGAGATGCCGCCCCTCTCGGGGGCTCGGGGGAATGACCGTGAAATCCTGCTAGTGCCCGACCAGCCCCGAGCGCATCGCCTGGCCGAGGTTGAAGATCGGCAGGTAGAGCGCGAGGAGCATGACACCGATGACGACGCCCAGCACCACGATGGCGATGGGCTCCACGAGCGACGAGAGACCGTCGACCTTTGCGGTCACGCGCTGCTCGTAGAACTCGGCGGTGCGAATGAGCATCTGGTCGAGCTTGCCAGTCTCTTCGCCCGTCGCCGTCATCTGGACCAGCATGTCCGGGAACACCGCGGCGTCGCTCATCGCGCGGGAGAGCGAGATGCCCTCCTCCACCTGCGAGCGAACGTCGTCGATGCCCCGTTCGAGCACCTTGTTGCCCGGGACCGGGCGCATGACCTTGAGCGCACTCAGGATCTGGGTGCCGCTCTGGGTCAGGATGCCGAGCGTCCGGGCGAACTTGGTAACAGCATACATGCGGATGAGCGGGCCAAAGAGAGGGAAATTGAGCTTGGCCCGGTCCACGAGCAGTCGCCCGCGGGGGGTTCTGGCCCAGTACGCGATCCCGAATCCGATCAGCGCCAGCCCGGCCACGACCAGCGGGGCGTTCCGGGTGGCGGCCCCGGACACGGCGAGCAGGATCCGCGTGGGCAGCGGCAGCTGCACCTTGAAACGGGCGTAGATGGACGAGAACATGGGTACGATCTTGAAGATCATGGTCAGGAACACGACACCCGCGAAACTGAGCACGAACACGGGATACCGTAGTGCCGCCTCGACCTTGAGCCGCAGGAGTTCGGCCCGTTCGAGGTAGGCGGCGGTGTGCTCCATGACCTGGTCGAGCGTGCCGGAGACCTCGCCGGTCTGCACGAGGCTCACGAACACCTCGTCGAAGATATGGGGGTGCCTGGCCAGCGCCGACGCCAGCGATTCGCCCTTCTGGACGTCGTCGCCCACGACCTGCAGCACGGCGGCCAGCTTGCGGTCGTGGTGGTCGCGCGCGATCGAGCGCAGCGACCGCACGAGCGGCAGGCCCGCGGCGATCATGGTGGCGAGCTGGCGCGCGAACAGCGCCACCGAGCCGGGCTTCACGCCCGAGCGCATGCGGCGCAGCGACTCGCCGATGCTGCCCGCGAACGCGCCGAGCGAATTGGCGGAAGCGGTCTCGCCGCCGCTGGTGCGCGCCTCGATGAACACCGGGGTGAGCTGCATGCCGGCCAGCATGCGCAGCACCTCGTCTTCGGTGCCCGCCACCTCGATGCCCTCGTGCGCGCGACCACTCGCGTCGCGTGCGCGGTAGTAGTAGCTCGGCATCAGTCGGCGTCTCCCAGGGTGGCGCTGCGCACTTCGTCGATCGTGGTGATGCCGTCGAGAATCTTGCGGATGCCCGCCTTGCGCAAGGTGAGGAAGCCCTCGGAAATCGCGTGACGCTTGATGGTGTCCTCGTTGTGGCCGTCGAGCACCATGCGGCGCACGCCGCGCGACAGCTCGAGCACCTCGAACAGCGCCACGCGGCCGGAGTAGCCCGTCTGCTTGCAGGCGAGGCAGCCACGCCCGCGCATGAGCGGTTTGCCGCGCAGCATCTCGGCGTCCTCGCCGAGCGCCTCGAGCACGCCGTCCTCGGGACGCCACGGTTCCTTGCAGCGCTCGCACACGCGGCGCACGAGGCGCTGCGCCATGACGAGCGACATGGCCGAGCCCACGAGGTAGCGCGGGATGCCCATGTCGATGAGGCGGGTGAGCGTGCCCGGCGCGTCGTTCGCGTGCACGGTCGAGAACACCAGGTGGCCGGTGAGCGCGGACTTGACCGCGATGTCGGCGGTCTCGGTGTCGCGGATCTCGCCGATCATGATGACGTCGGGGTCCTGGCGCAGGATCGAGCGCAGCGCGCGCGCGAACGTGAGCCCGACCTTCTGGTTCGCGTGCACCTGTGTGACCGCGTCGATGTGGTACTCGATCGGGTCCTCGACCGTGACCAGGTTGCGGTGCACGCTGCGGATGTCGTTGAGCGCCGAGTACAGCGTGGTCGTCTTGCCCGAGCCCGTGGGGCCGGAGATCAGGATCATGCCGTACGGCTGGCGGATCACGTTGCGGAACGCGTCGAGCGACCGCCCCTCGAGGCCGAGGTTCGTGATCTGGCGTTCGAACGCGCCCTTGTCGAACAGTCGCATCACGACCTTCTCGCCGTGCGAAGTCGGCAGGGTCGAGACGCGCAGGTCCACTTCGCGGTCGGGCAGGTGCACGGTCAGCCGGCCGTCCTGCGGCAGGAGCCGCACGGCGATGTCGAGGTCGGCGAGCACCTTGATGCGCGACACGATCGCCATCTGCAGGTGGCGCGGCGGCTTCATGACCTCGTGCAGCACGCCGTCGATGCGGAAGCGCACGGTGACGCGGTCGCGCGCGGGCTCCACGTGGATGTCGGACGCGCGCTGGTCGATCGCCTCGGCGATCATCAGGTTGACGAGCCGGACGACGGGAGCGTCCTCGACCGCGGCGCGCAGCTGCGCGAGGTCCACGTCGTCGCCGTCTTCGTCGGCGCGCGTGAGGTCGATCTTGTCGAGGATCTCGCCCAGGTGTTCGGTGGCGCGCATCTCGGCGTAGAAGCCTTCGATCGCCTCGCGCACTTCGGTCGGGCGCGCGACCCGCACCTGGAGCGAACAGCCCGTCAGCGCGCGGACGTGGTCGAGCGACAGCACGTCGAGCGGATCGCCGACCGCCACCTCGAGCACGTCGCCTTCGCGGCGCAGCGCGAGGATCTGCGATTCGCGCGCGAGCCCTTCGGGCACGAGCTGGACCGCCTCGCGGTCGGCCTTCGACAGTTCCTGCGCCGTGACGACCGGCAGACCGAACTGTTCGGCGAGCACGGCCACGACCTCGGCCTCGGACATGAAGCCCAGCCGCACGACCGCGTGCCCGAGCCGCTCGCGCGGGTCGAGCCGGTCGCGCAGGGCGGCCTGCACCTGGTCGCTCGTGAGCTTGCCGCGCTCGAGCAGGATCTCGCCCAGCCGGCGCGTGGACAGCCGCGGTGCGCTCATCGGTGCTCCTTCACGTCGGCGGTGCGGTACACGCGCTTCTGCACGGTGGCGCGCTTTTCGGAGTCGGCGAAGTGCGGGTAGGCGACTTCGAAGTCCACGAGCGCCCGGTCCACCAGTTCGGCGAGCGCGTCGTCCATGGACACCATGTCGTCGCGCAGCGAAGTCGAGATGACGTTCGGGATCTGGTGCACCTTGTCGTCGCGCACGAGGTTCTGCACCGCCTGCGTCGCGAACATGATCTCGCGCGCCGCCACGCGGCCCTTGCCGTCCGCGCGAGGCAGCAGCAGCTGCGACACCACCGCGCGCAGCGTGAGCGCCAGCTGGGCGCGGATCTGCGGCTGCTGGTGGGGCGGGAACGAATCGATGATGCGCGTGACGGTCTGGGCCGCGGACTGCGTGGCCATGGTCGAGATGACGAGGTTGCCGGTCTCGGCCGCGCTCAGCGCCATGCTCATGCTGGTCAGGTCGCGCATCTCGCCCACGAAGATCACGTGCGGCATCTGCCGCAGCGCCCCGCGCAGGCCGCGCGCGTAGGTCTTGGTGTCCACGCCGACCTCGCGCTGCTCGATCACCGCCTGGCGCGGTTCGAACAGGAACTCGATCGGGTCCTCGATGGTGATGATGTGCCGCGCCGGGCCGTGCTGGTTCAGCTGTTCGAGCAGCGACGCGATGGTCGTGGACTTGCCCGAGCCGGTCGGGCCGGTCACGAGCAGCAGCCCGCGCGTGAAGCCGAGCAGCTTCTGCACGGTGTGCGGCGCGAGCCCGATTTCGGTGGGCAGCGGAATGTGCAGCGGGATCACGCGTACGACCGCGCCCCAGTGCCCGCGCTGGATGAACAGGTTGACCCGGAAGTGCCCGACCCCCGGCAGCCAGTGCCGGGCGTCCAGCTCGAGGTCGCGGGTGAAACGCTCGTGCAGCGCCGGGTTCAGGAAGCTCTCGGCGAAGCGGCGAGACTCCACCGCGGACAGGACCGCGCTGCCGGGCAGCGGCTCGAGCACGCCCCAGCGATTCATCATCACGGGGTGGCCCGCGGTGACGATGAGATCGGAGGCGCCGAGTTCGACCGCCTGGCGCAGGACCGTGTCGCGATCCGGTGTGGGGGTGTTGCTCACGTGAGCGGGGATGTCCCTGTGTTCGATTCGCTTCCGCGCACGGCCTCGTGCGGAACGCGAAGTCCTCGTCACCGCCCGCGAGGTGTTCCTCGTGAGCGTCGGCGGCCGCAAGGGTGGGGTGCGCCGGGGCGCACGCGAGGGGAACGGGCCGCGCATGGGTGATCCGGAAAAGCATAGGGAGCCGCGCGTAGGTGAGTCAATCACCGCTTGCCCGGCCCGGCGGCGCCGCACGAACGGGAACCCCGGCGGACGGCGCAGTGTAGTGACAGTTGCCGGGCGAGATTTTCATGCGTCCGTGCGCGGTTTTCGCTGGACTCCGGCGGGCCGCGTGCGGCACTTTCCCGGCGCGTGGTTCACCCCCAAGAACCACCGCGTCCCAAGGATGGGATTGCCCCCCAGCAGTCTCCCTCCACAACCGGCTCACGCGTCCAGGGAAGGTCGCCCGCGCGTTGCAGTCGGACCGGCCGAGCAGTGCATGTTGAGCGATCTGCAGTCCATCTCCCCGCCGATCGCCCCAAGTCGTCGCGCGCTCCGTGCGGACGTCCTCCGCTGCGGACAAGGTCGTGCGCAACTGATGAGGGGACAGTTGCAAGTCATCGCCCAAGGGCATGTTTCCTGCTGAACGGCACCGCGGTTCGGAGGTCGCAGTGTTGCGACGAACCGGCCCGGAAGAGGCCAATCGGCAGGCTCCCTGCCTCGACGGCCGCACTCTGCATCCTTGCATGGCTCGCGCGGTATGCCGGTCCCCTCATGACGAGAGGACGGGCGGTGGAGGCAACGCTCATGAAGCGTTGGTGGTTCTTCTTTGTTCTGTTCGTGTTCGCTTCGTGGCTGATGGTGGGGCAGGCGTCCGCTCAGCAGGCGTGGAACAGCATCACGCTGAACTGGACGACTCCCGGAGACGACAGCTTGTCCGGTACGGCCTCCCAGTTCGATATCCGGTACTCGACCTCGCCGATCACGGCCGCGAACTTCGCGTCCGCCACGCGGTGGACGACGGGTGTCCCCACGCCGACGGCTTCCGGCACGCGCCAGACCGTCGTCATCACCGGCCTGAACGCCGGGACGACGTACTACGTCGCGATGAAGACCGCCGACGAAGTGCCCAACTGGGCCGGCATCTCGAACGTGGTGTCGCGCACCACGGCCGCGGCGCCCGACCTGACGCGGCCCGCCGCGCTCGCGCTCGGCACCTCGGGCGCCACCGATTCCACGGTGGTCCTGACGTGGTCCGCGACCGGCGACGACTCGCTCACCGGCACCGCCACGAGCTACGACGTGCGTTATTCGACGTCGCCCATCACCGAGGCCAACTGGGCTTCGGCGACGACCGTGACCGGCGAACCGACGCCGACCGCGGCGGGCACGTCCCAGACCTACACGGTGCGCAGCCTGTCGCGCCAGGTGACCTACTACTTCGCGGCGAAGGTGTCCGACGAAGCCGGCAACACGTCGGCGTTGTCGAACGTGCTGCAGGTCACGACGCCCGACACCAAGCCGCCGGCCGCCATCACCGACCTCGTGCTGGGTCTGGTGTGGCTGAACTTCTCGGGTTCGTGGGCCGCGCCACCGCGGCTCGCGGCAAGGTAGGCGAATGACGATCGGACGCTTCCGTGGTTCGGGCAGGAGCCCCGCGCTCGATCGGCACGCCTGGTGGTTCGCAGCCGTACTCCTGCTGCTGCTGTTGATCGCACCCGCGATCGCACGCGCACAGGCCGACACACTGAAGCTGAGTTGGACCGCGCCCGGCGACGATGGTTCGCTGGGCGCGGCCGCGTCTTACGAGATCCGCATGGCCACCGCGCCGATCACGCCGGACAACTTCGCGAACGCCACGATCCTCGCGAACGTCCCGGTGCCGTCGCCCGCGGGTGAGCGGCAGGAGTACGTGGTGCGCGGGCTGTCGCGCGCCAACGCGTACTGGTTCGCCGTGCGCAGCCGCGACGACGTGGGCAACTGGTCGCCGCTCTCGAACGTGGTGCACTGGACGTGGCCGCTCGACAACTCGCCGCCCGCGGCGCCGCTCGGGCTGACCGCGGTCGTGCAGGGCACCAAGGCGGTGCGCCTGACGTGGGCCCCGAACAGCGAGCCGACCGTGGCGGGCTACGTGGTCTACCGCTCGAGCACCGGCGAGGCGCCGTGGGAGCGGATGCACGTGCAGCCGCTGACCGAGCCGGCGTACCTCGACGAGCGCCTGCCGGTGGACGTCGCGAAGGTGTTCTACCAGGTGGTCGCGGTGACCGGGGCGGGCATCGAGAGCCCGCGCTCCGCGACGGTCATGGCGCCGGTGGTCGGGGCGCTGTCGCGCGAGCCTGTCACGTGGAAGCTGCGTTCGGCGTACCCGAATCCCAGCCGCAGCGGTGCGACGGTGCACCTGCCGGTGGACGTGCCGGCGCTGACCGGTGACGCGCGCATCGAGATTCACGATTCGGCGGGCCAGCGCATTCGCGCGCTGCCCGTGGCCGCGTCGGTCACCGGTGTGATCGAAGTGGACTGGGACGGACTGAACGAGCACCGCCAGCCCTGCGCGCCCGGCGTGTATCGCGCGTGGCTGGTGGCTCCCGGCGTGCGGCAGTCGCTCGCACTGGCGAGGTTGCCCTAGATGGCGCGCCGCGCACGGATGCGCGCAACGGCGCCGCTGGCGCTCGCCCTGCTGCTGGCGCTGGGCGTCACGACGCCCGCGCGCGCGGGCGAGGAGAGCGCGGGCACGCGTGCCGCGGCGTTCCTCGTGCCGCTCGGCAGCCCGGCGCTGCTCGCCATGGGCGGCTCGGGCGTGGCGGGCGCGGGCGAGTTCGCCGGCCTGCAGGCCGCATCGGTGAACGCGGCGGCGCTCGCGCGCACCGGTCCGCTGCAGGCGTACTTCACGCACGCGCTGCTCGGCGAGAGCGGCGACCAGGACTGGGCCGCCGCGGGCGGGCGCTGGCGCGGCACCGCCACGCGCTGGGCCGTGGGCGCGACGTTCCGCAACGAGGGCGTGATCCACGGGCGCGACGCGTTCGACCAGCCGACGGGCGACGTCAACGCCAGCGCGCTCGCGCTGGGCGTGCAGCTCGCGCGGCCGTTCGGCGAGCGCTTCGCGCTCGGCGCCGGCACGCGCTTCGTATCGCAGGGCATCGCCGACTCGCGCGGCATCGGGCTGGCGTTCGAAGCCGGCGCGCAGGCGCGCTTCGGCGCGCTGCGGCTGGGTCTTTCGGGCCGCGACTTCGGCGGCGGCATGGTGTGGGACGACCGCCGCTGGCGCATGCCCGCGAGCCTCACCGCGGGGCTCGGGCTGGTGCACGAGCGCAGCGGGCTGTCGTTCGGGCTCGACGTGGTGCTGCCCGCCGACTACTGGCGCAGCGTGCGCGCGGGCGCCGAATGGAACTTCCGCGACCGGCTCGCGCTGCGAGGCGGCTACCGCGCCGAACTCGGCGCCGATCGCGAGGAGCCGCTGTCGGGGCCGGCGTTCGGGCTGGGTGCGCGTGCGGGGCTGGCGTGGGTGGACTACGCCATGGTGATCGCCGGCGACGGCACGTCCACGCACCGCTTCGCGCTGTCGCTGCGCGGCGCATCGCCCGCGGCTCCGCCGGCGGCGACGATCGCGCCCGCGGGACCGGCGTTCGGTCCCGCGGCCGAACCGCGCCGCTGAGCCACCGCCCGCTCGCGCGGGCAGCCGCGGGCCGCGCGAAACGCGGTGTGCGAGTGGCACGCCGCGTTGCGGATTGCCCGGCCGAAGCGTCCCGCGGGCGCCGATCGCGCCCCGCGCACGCCACGGGTTTTCGGCGCAGCACACGCACCCATCGCGACTTGCCGCCACCGGTCGCGCCCGGGCCGGGGCCGGGCACGGGCCCTGCAGTACCGGGCCGCGGTCTCGTTCGGGCCTTTGCGCCCCCGCGACCGACGGAGCGCGCCGCCACGCGCGGCGCGCTCCACTTCGATGCAGACCTCGGGCAGGACTCGGCGTCCCTCGGCGCCCAACGGTGGGGAGCACTCTCGCATGTTCCAGCGCGTCGCACGGTCGGCCATCGCGATGGCCTTCGCGGGCCTTCTGGCCTGCGCCGCCGCATACGCGGCGACGACGCCGACCAGCGTGACGCTGCAGTGGACCGCGCCCGGTGACGACGGCACCACGGGCACCGCGGCGCAGTACGACGTGCGCTGGTCCACCTCGCCGATCAACGAATCGAACTTCGGCGCCGCCACGCGCGTGAACGGCGCGCCCGCGCCGCTGGCCGCCGGCTCGACGCAGAGCATGGACATCACCGGCCTGACGCCCTCGACCGCGTACTGGTTCGCGATCAAGACCGCGGACGACCAGGGCAACTGGTCGGCGATCTCGAACCTCGTGCAGTGGACCACCGGCGCCTCCACCGACGACGTGCGGCCCGCGCCGCTGGCGGTCACCGTGGGCGCGACGACGGACAACAGCGTCACGCTGCAGTGGACGGCGGTCGGCGACGACAGCCTCGCGGGCACCGCGACGCGCTACGAAGTGCGCTGGTCCACGTCGCAGATCACGGGCGCGAACTGGTCCGGTGCGGTGCTGGTCGCCGCCGGCGTGCCCACGCCCGCCGCGAGCGGTACGGCGCAGAGCGCCACCGTGAGCGGGCTCGACCGCAGCGTGGACCTGTGGTTCGCGGTGCGCGCGTACGACGAGATGAACAACGCCTCGGCGCTGTCGAACGTGCCGAAGGTGGATCACGTGCTCGACGCCGCGCCGCCGGCGACGCCCGCGGGCGTCGTGGCGAGCGTGGTCGCGGGTGGCGTGCAGCTGAACTGGAACGCGAACAGCGAGCCCGACCTCGCCGGCTACCACGTGTACCGCGCGGTCGTGGCGGGGGACTGGACGCGGCTCACGGCTTCGCCGGTCGCGTCGAACAGCTACCTCGATTCCACGGCGCCGGACTCGGCGACGATCTGGTACGCCGTCACGTCGGTGGACGCGGTGGGCAACGAGAGCGCGCTGAGCGCGGGCCGCACCGTGTACCCGAACGCGGCGAACGTGTTCGCGGTGAAGCTGAACCCGGTGTACCCGAACCCGAGCCACATGTCGGATCCCGTGACGCTGCCCGTGGACGTGCCCGCGCAAGGCCCGTACGACGGCCGCGTGGACATCCTGAACGGCGCCGGCGAGCGCGTGCGCACGATCGCGCTGCGCGGTCTCACGCCGGGCACGAACCTCGTGACCTGGGACGGCCGCAACGACTCCGGCCGGCTGATCGCGCCGGGTGTGTATCGCGCGTGGCTGCAGATGGGTGGTTCGCAGGGCCAGGTGAAGCTGGTGCGCCAGCCCTAGGAGTTCCCGCAGGTCCCTCCGCGATCACGGCCCGGGCCGAAGTGGCCCGGGCCGCCGCGTTTGGGGCGGGAGCCAAGCGGGCCGCCTCATGGCGTTTCGCCCGACGCGCATGCACGCACGTTGCGTTCGGCGCTCCGGTTTCGGAGGGCGGCGGTGCCGGGGGAGCGCCGCGTGGTCGGGAGCACTCGCTGCGGCCGCGATTTACGCGGCCCTCGTGAATCCCGGGCGTCGCGGCACGGGGGCTGCAGAGCGTCAGCGGCCCGGACTCGGCCGGACGCCGCCCTTCGGTGGAAATGGAGACAGCAGCCATGCGTCGCACCTCGATCATTCTCCTCGCGCTTCTCGCTTTCGCGGGCCCTGCCCGTGCGGGCATCGATGCCGCGGGGACCACCTCGGCCAACTTCCTGTCCGTCGGCAACGGCGCCAGCGTGCTCGCCATGGGCGGCGCGGCGATCGGCACGGGTGGTTCGCTGAACGCGGCGGCGTGGAACCCGGCGTCGCTCGGCCAGCTCGCGGGCCCGCAGTACTCGATCTCGCACGCGACCCTCGCCATGCAGACGTCGCAGGACTGGCTCGCCGCCGGCGGCCGCGTGCGCGGTGGCGCGACGCGCTGGTCGCTGAACGCGATCTACGAGAACGACGGCGACTTCGAAGGCCGCGACGCGCTCGGCGCGTCCACCGGCACGTTCAACGCCAGCAACCTCGCGTTCGGTGCCGCGTTCGCTCGGCCGTTCGGCGCGACGTTCGCGCTGGGCGCGGGCGTGAAGTGGGTCAACCAGTACCTCGGCGAAGTCACGGGCTCGGGCCTGGGCTTCGATCTCGGCGTGCAGGGCCGCGCCGGCGCGTTCGGCTTCGGCGCCGCGGCGCGCAACGTGGGCGGCAACGTGAAGTTCGACGGCGCCAGCTTCCCGATGCCCGCCGTCTACGGCTTCGGCGCGTCGTGGACCGACGCGGTGCACGGCCTGCGCTTCAACCTCGACGCGAACTTCCCGAGCGCCTACTACAACGACGTGCGCTTCGGCGGCGAATGGATGTGGCAGAACCGGGTCGCGCTGCGCGGCGGCTACCGCATGGAGCTGGGCGCCGAGACCGGCGAACCGCTCGGCGGCCCGACGTTCGGCATGGGCGCGGGCAGCAACGGCATGTGGGTGGACTACGCGTTCCTCGCCGGCCAGTCCGACGCGCAGGGCGCGCACCGCCTGAGCTTCTCCGTGCATCCCGGCTTCATGAACCCCGGTGGCCTCGCCCTGGCGCCGACCCCGATCGCGCCGCGCGACCAGCTGGCGGACGCGCGCGCTTCCGAGCCCCGCGTCGAACAGCCGAAGCCCGTGGCCGCCGCGCGCGAACCGCGCGCGGAGCAGCCGCAGTCCATGGCGATCGTGCGCGAGCCCGCCGGGGCGTCGGCCGGCGTGACCGCGCCCGCGGCGCCGGTTGCGATCGTGCCCACGGCGCCCGCCGCGCCGAGCCCGGCGAAGGCGGCGGCGCAGCTGCCCGCGCCCGTGCTGTCCATCGTGCGCGCCAGCGAGCCTGCGGCGCCGGCTGCACCCGTGTCGCGTCCCCAGATCGTCGCGCCCACGGCGGCCGATGCCGCGCCGCTCGCCGCGCGCGACACCGACGCCGCGCCGCGCGCCATGCGCGCCGGCCAGTCGGTGCGCGTGCCGAAGCTGGTCGTGCCCAAGGTCGAGCCCGTCGCGATCGTGCGCGAACCCGTCACGCCGCCGCCCGCGCCGGTCGCGATCGTGCGCGCACCGGAGCCCGTCGCACCCGTCGCCGCGCCGGTCATCGTGGCGCCCGTCGCCGCCGACGCCGCACCGCTCGCCGCGCGCACGTCGGTCGCCGCGCCGCGCGCGATGAACGCCGGCCAGGCGCTGCGCGTGCCCAAGCTGGTGGTGCCCAAGCTCGAGCCCGTCGCGATCGTTCGCGAACCCGCCGCCGCGCCTCCCGCGCCCGTGGCGATCGTGCGCGAGCCCGCGAAGAGTCCCGTGCAGCTCGCCGCCAGCGCGCCCGTCACGCCCGTCGTGGTGCCGAACACCGCGCCCTCGACCGAGCCCATCGCCCGTCCGCAGCCCGTCGCGCCGCCCGCGCCCGCGAAGCGCCCCGCGGTCATCGTCGTCCAGCCCGGCCAGACGCTCGCGGACCTGGCCCGGCAGTGGGACAACTCCGTTCCGTCGCTGATGATGGAGAACAACCTCGTCAGCGAGCAGGTCAAACCCGGCCAGAAGCTGCGCCTGCCGCCGGCCGGGAAGAAGTAGCGGTTCCCCCGAAGACAAGGTTCGCGCGGAGTGGCCTCCGCGTCCGGTGCCCGTGTGTCCCACCTCTATCGCACGGGCACCAACCTTTTCTGCGCGGGCCCTGCAGCGCGGCGCGGTCGCGCGCGAGGTACTGTGGAATCCACTTGGGCGAGCGCACGAGCCGCGAGATTCGAGTGTGGCGCATCTTCGCACGCACTCGCTCGCGCGTCGTCGTCGCGCGCGGCGTTCGTGCGCGTGCGCGCAACGGAGGCGGCCGAGAACGCCGCGGACGTGCTCGAGGCGGCCGCGTTCAAGTCGAAGCTCGAGGTGCGACGGATCGTGCAGAGCGGACGAGACCGGCGCCGAAGCCGGCCCCGCCTGCCGAATCGGTCGAATCACTTGCGCCGGCGCAAGTGGAGCGGCGGGAGCGCCGCGGCCGGGTCACGCCCACGCGTGCCTCAGTGCCGCGTGAACGCCAGCCAGCCCGCGTATGCGGCCGCGACCCCCAGCACCACCGATCCCGCCGCGTACAGCAGCGCCACGCCGCCGTGCCCTTCGCGCAGCAACGCCAGCGTCTCGCCCGAGAACGCCGAGAAGGTGGTGAAGCCGCCGAGCACGCCGGTCACGAGCAGCAGCCGCATGTCGGGCGCCAGCACGCCACGCTCGTCCGCCAGCGCCAGCAGCGCGCCGATCGCGAGCGAACCCGCCACGTTCACCGCCAGCGTGCCCCACGGCACGATCGCGCCCTGCGTCGCGCGCTGCACCGCGGCGGCCACGCTCCAGCGCAGCACGCTGCCCGCGGCGCCACCCAGCGCGACGAGCAGCGCGGACTTCACAGCGGGAACGCCCCGTCGAACTTCGTGCCGTGGCCGAGCGACAGCGCGTACTTCATCTGCTGTTCGAGGTGCGCCGGCATCTTCGCGTAGACGTCGGTGAAGATCGTCTCGAGCGCGGGGGCGGGCATGGCCTCGGCCGCCGTGACCGCGGTCGAGATCTCGTCGTTGAGTTCGGTGGTCCACGTCTCGACGTCGGCGTCGGCGAGCAGCTGCTTCGAGCGCAGGAACGCACTGAAGCGCGCCAGCGGGTCGCGCTTCTCCCACGTCTTGACCAGCTCCGGGTCGCGGTAGCGCGTCGGGTCGTCGCTCGACGAGTGACCACCCATGCGGAACGTGAGCGACTCGATGAACGTGGGGCCGCCGCCCGCGCGCGCGCGCTCGACGGCTTCGCGCATCACGGTGATCACGGCGAGCAGGTCGTTGCCGTCCACGCGCACGCCGCGCATGCCGTAGGCGGCCGCCTTGATCGCCACCGAGCTCGACACCGTCTGCTCCGAAAGCGGCACCGAGATCGCCCACTGGTTGTTCTGGCAGAAGAACACGACCGGCGCCTGCTTCACCGCGGCGAAGTTGAGCGCGGCGTGGAAGTCGCTCGACGACGTGCCGCCGTCGCCGATGTAGCCGACCATGACGTCGTCGGTCTTCATGATCTTCGCGGCCCACGCGGCGCCCATCGCGTGCACGAGCTGCGTGCCGATCACGCTCGACCACGCGACCGAGTTCACCTTGCGATCGGAGAAGTGCATGGGCATCTGCCGCCCGATCAGCACGTCGCCCGCGTTGCCGATCAGCTGGCAGACCAGTTCCTGCACGGTGGTACCGCGCCACAGCGACACGCCCGTCTCGCGCAGCGCGGGAAAGATCCAGTCGCTCGCGCGCAGCGGGTAGGCCGACCCGGTGACCGAAGCCTCCTGCCCGGTCGCGAGTCCGTAGAAGCCGATGCGGCCCTGGCGCTGCAGGCTCAGCATGCGCTGGTCGAGCGTGCGCATCTTGAGCATGTGGCGGTACAGCTTGCGCAGGTCGTCCGAAGGCACGTCCGGCACCGCGCCGATCGCGTGCCCCTCGTCGTCGAGCACCTGCCGCAGGGTTTCGTCGATCACGGGAGGTCTCCTTCGTTCAGCCACGAGAGCGGGTTCTGCAGCTTCTCGATGAGCGCGTACAGGAAGTCGGCGCCGACCGCACCGTCCACGACGCGGTGGTCCATGGACAGCGACAGGTTGCCGAGGTCGCGGATCACGATCTGCTCGTTCACGACCGCAGGCTTGCGCGTCACCGCGTGCACGCCGAGGATCGCGACCTGCGGGTGGTGCAGGATCGGCGTGGCGAGCACGCCGCCGCGCGCGCCGGTGCTGGTCACCGTGAACGTGCCGCCGCGCAGTTCGTCGAGCGACAGCTTGTGCTCGCGGGCGGCCTTCGACAGCCGCTCGATCTCGCGCGCGAGCGCGCACAGGCCGAGCCGGCCGGCGTGGTGCACGATCGGCACCGTGAGCCCGTCGGGCGTGTTCGTGGCGCAGCCGAGGTGGTGTTCGCCGTGCAGCACGATCTCGCCGCGCTCGTCGTCGAGCGACGCGTTCAGCAGCGGGTACTCGCGCAGCACCAGCGGCAGCACGCGGAACACGTAGGCGAGCGGCGTGAGCTTGACGCCCTTCGATTCCGCGAGCGGCTTGAGTCCCGCGCGATGCGCGAGCAGGGCCGTGAAGTCGCACTCGGCGACGAACGAGAACTGCGCCGCGGTCGAGAGCGAGTGGCGCATGTGTTCGGCGATCTTGCGCCGCAGTCCACGCAAGGGAATACGTGAACCGGGGGAGGCAGGGGCCGGCGCCGTGCGCGTGGACGACGTCGCGACAGTGGCAGGCGCCCGATCCGGCGACGCGGCCGCCGCGGGCTTCGCGCCACCCGCCGTGCGGGCGTCGGCGGCGGCCTTCACGTCGTCGGCGGTCACGCGGCCGCGCGGACCGGTGCCGGTGAGCGTCTCGATGTCCACGCCGAGCGACTTCGCCATCGCGCGCACCGCGGGCGTGGCTTCGACGCGGCGCGTGCCCGCCGCGGGCGACGCGCCGGCGGCGGCCGGGGCTGCGCCCGGTGCCGCGCCCGCGTGTGCAGGCGACGGGGCGGCCGCAGGTGCGGCGCCGGACGCGCCTGCGCCCGCCACGTCGATGCTCACGATCACGGTGCCGACGGGCACCAGTGCCCCCTCGGCCGCGTGGATCGCGGCGATCGTGCCGGTGCGCGGCGCGGGAATCTCGACACTCGCCTTGTCGGTCATCACCTCGACGAGCGGCTGGTCCTCCTTCACCGCGTCGCCGGCCTTCACGAGCCAGCGCACGATCTCGCCTTCGGCGACGCCTTCTCCGATGTCGGGCAGCTTCACGTCGTAGGCCATGGAGTCCTCGGGTTCAGTCGCAGACGGAGAAGCGGCCGACGTGACGCTCGGCGAGGTAGAGCTGCTTTCCGCGCTCGTCGAGCGCGAGGTAGTCGGCTTCGTGCATGGTGTGCATGAGCTCGTACGCCTCGACGCTTGACCAGCGGTCCGACACGAGGAACCGGTTCGGGTCGCGAAGGTCGCGCAGCAGCGTCGTGCTCACGAACCCCGGCGAGCGGCGGAACAGGTTCACCCATTCGCCGTCGGGCCGGTAGAGCGCCTCGAAATCCTCGATCCGCTCCGGACGCACGTGGTATTCCCAGACGATCAGCTGCATGCGGCTCTCCCCGAGGGACGCGGCGCCTTCATCAGAACTGCATGACGTGTTCGATGGCCGCCAGGACGCGCTTCGCGTCCGGCAGGTACGTATGTTCGAGCGTGTAGGGGAACGGCGTATCCCAGCCGGTCACGCGCAGCACCGGGGCGAGCAGCGAGGTGAGCGCGTGTTCCGCGATCGTCGCCGAAAGTTCGGCGCCGTAGCCGCAGGTGCGCGGCGCTTCGTGCACGATCACCGCGCGGCCCGTGCGGCGCACGCTCTCGAGCACGGCCTCGGTGTCGAGCGGCAGCAGCGTGCGCAGGTCGAGCACCTCGACCGACCAGCCGCGTTCGGCGGCGGCTTCGGCGGCCTCGACCGACACCGGCACCATGGCGCCGTACGCGATCACGGTGAGGTGTTCGCCCGGGCGCGCGACGCGCGCCTTGCCGATCGGCGTGGTGTAGCGGCCCTCGGGCACGTCTTCCTTGATCGAGCGGTAGAGCCGCTTGGGCTCGAGGAAGATCACCGGGTCGTCGCCCGTGAGCGCGGACAGCAGCAGGCCCTTGGCGTCGGCGGGCGTCGCCGGGATCACCACCTGCAGGCCGGGCGTGTGGCAGAAGTAGGCCTCGGGGCTCTGCGAGTGGTAGAGCCCGCCGCGGATGCCGCCGCCGTAGGGCGCGCGCACCACGACCGGGCACGAGTACTGGTTCGCCGAGCGCCAGCGCAGCTTGGCCAGCTCGCTGACGATCTGGTCGAACGCGGGGTAGACGAAGTCCACGAACTGGATCTCGGCGACCGGGCGCATGCCGTACATGGCCATGCCGATCGCGCCGCCGATGATGCCGTTCTCCGCCAGCGGGGTGTCCGCCACGCGGTCGGCGCCGAACTCGGCCTGCAGGCCCTCGGTGACGCGGAACACACCGCCGTTCCTGCCGACGTCCTCGCCGAGCACCACCACGCGCGGGTCCTCGCGCAGCGACACGCGCAGCGCGTCCGTGATGGCTTGCACCATGGTCATCTGGGCCATGCGGTTCTCCGGGATGGGGGTGCGGGACGCGGCAGACTAGCCGAGCGGCCAAAACCGAGGCAACGCGGGATTCGCCCGCGCGCGGGCCCGCCCGGGGACGCCCGTGAGAAAATTAGCTTCGGCGAAGACGGAAATTAGCCTAAGCTAAGAAAACACCCCGGCCGCACCGGAGGCGATCCGCTTGAAGGCACCCGCCACGCTCAGCCGCTCGCGCGAGGACTACGTCAAGGCGCTCCACGCGCTCGGCGCGGACGGCGCCGTGACCGTGAGCACGCTCGCACGCGCGCTCGACGTGTCCGCGCCCAGCGTCACCAACATGCTCGCGCGGCTCGCGCGCGAACGGCTGGTGGCGCTCGGCCACCGCGGTGCGGCGCGGCTCACGCCCGAGGGCGAGCGCGAGGCGCTGCGCATGGTGCGGCGGCACCGGATCCTCGAGGCGTTCCTGGTCAACGTGCTCGGACTGGACTGGTCCGACGTTCACGAGGACGCCGAAGTGCTCGAGCACCACGTGAGCGACCGCGTGCTCGACGCGCTCGACCGGCACATGCAGCACCCGACCGAGGACCCGCACGGCCACCCGATCCCGGACCGGCGCGGGCGGCTGCCGCGGCGCCGGCTCGAGGCGATCGCCGCGCTGCCCGCGGGGGCGCGCGCGGTCGTGCGTGAGATCCGCGACGGCGACCGCCGGCGCATGACGCGCTGGAAGCAGGCCGGGCTCGTGCCCGGCGCCGAAGTGCGGGTGGCCGGCGCCGACGCGCACGACGGCATGTTCGAACTCGAGGTCGGCGGCCGCCGCCAGGTGCTCACGAGCGCCGGGCTGGACGGGGTGCTGGTCGAGCGCGTGCGCGCGGGGAGGGGCGCATGAGCTCCGGCGAACCGCGGTCGCTGCCCGAACTGAACGCCACGGTCGCGATCCCGCAGGCCGCGTCGTGGTTGCGCCGCCTGTCCGCGTTCGCGGGCCCGGCGTACCTCGTGAGCGTGGGCTACATGGATCCGGGCAACTGGGCGACCGACCTGGCCGGCGGCGCCAAGTTCGGCTACCAGCTGGTCTGGGTGCTGCTCATGAGCAACCTCATGGCCGTGCTGCTGCAGACGCTGTCGGCGCGGCTGGGCGTGGTCACCGGCCGCGACCTGGCGCAGGCCTGCCGCGACAGCTACCCGCGCTGGGTGGTGCTGCCGCTGTGGCTGCTGTGCGAGCTGGCGATCGTGGCGTGCGACCTGGCCGAAGTGCTCGGCGCGGCGATCGGCCTGCAGCTGCTCACCGGCATCCCGCTGCTCTGGGGCGTGGTGATCACGTCGTTCGACGTGCTGCTGCTGCTCGCGCTGTCGCGCTACGGCATGCGCCGGCTCGAGGCGCTCATCGTCACGCTGGTCGCCACGATCGGCGGCTGCTTCGCGGTGGAGATGTTCCTGTCGCGCCCCGACCTGCCCGCGATCTTCGCGGCGTTCGTGCCGCGCGACGCGAGCGGCACGCCCACGCTGTTCGCGCCCGCGCCGGGCGGCGGCGTGTCGGTGCTCGGCCTGCACGGCGAGTCGCTCTACGTGGCCATGGGCATCCTCGGCGCCACGGTCATGCCGCACAACCTCTACCTGCACAGCGCGCTGGTGCAGAGCCGCGCCGTGGCCGCGACCACCGAGGGCAAGCGCGAGGCCTGCCGCATGAACCTCGTGGACTCGGTGATCGCGCTCAACGCGGCGTTCTTCGTGAACGCCGCGATCCTCGTGCTCGCGGCGGCGACGTTCCACCGCACAGGGCACCACGAGGTCGCGAGCCTGTCCGAAGCGCACCGCTTGCTCGCCCCCATCCTCGGCACGTCGCTCGCGTCCACGTTGTTCGCGGTCGCGCTGCTGTCGGCGGGGCAGTCGAGCACGATCACCGGCACGCTGGCCGGGCAGATCGTGATGGAAGGCTTCCTGCGCGTGCGCGTGCAGCCGTGGGTGCGGCGGCTCCTGAGCCGCGGGCTCGCGATCGTCCCGGCCGTCGCCGTGATCGTGCTGCAGGGTGAGAAGAGCGTGGACTCGCTGCTCGTGCTGTCGCAGGTCGTGCTCAGCCTGCAGCTGTCGTTCGCGGTGGTGCCGCTGGTCATGTTCACGTCCGACCGCGAGCGCATGGGCGAGTTCACGAGCCCGCCGTGGGTGATCGCGCTCGCCGTACTGGTGACCACGATCATCGCCGGGCTGAACGCGAAGCTCGTGGTGGACACGGTCGGCGTCTGGCTGACGGCCACGCACGGCGCGTGGTGGGTCACGCTGGTCGTGGTGCCGCTCACGGTGTTCCTCGGCGCGATGCTGGTGTTCGTGGCGGCGGCGCCGTGGCTGCAGAAGCGCTGGCCGGCGCTGCGTCCCGCCACGCCGCCTGCGATCCAGGCCGCAGGTTCGCGGGTGGTCACGGCCGGCGAGGCAGTGGCGGCGAGCGCACCGGCGCCAGCGATCCAGGCCGCGGCCTACCGCCGCATCGCGGTGGCGCTCGAACTGGGCGGCGCCGACGCGACCGTGCTCGAGTTCGTGCGCGGGCTCGAACTCCAGCCGGGCGCCGAGCTCGTGCTGATCCACGTGGTCGAGTCGGCCGCAAGCCGCTACCTGGGCGAACAGACGCGCGACGCCGAATCGCGCGAGGACGAGGCCGCGCTCGAGCGCATCGCGGTCGCGTTCCGCCATCGCGGCGTGCTCGCGCACGTGCGGCTCGGGCACGGCGTCGCCAAGCGCGAGATCGCACGGCTCGTGCGCGCGACCGGCTCGGAGCTGCTCGTGACGGGCTCGCACGGCCACTCGGGCCTGCGCGACATGCTGTACGGCTCGACCGCCTCGGGCGTGCGCCACCTGGTCGAGTGCCCGGTGCTCACGGTGCCGCCGGCGGCGAAGCCGAAGAGCTGACGCTCAGCGCCGGCGTTCGTGCTCGCCGAGCGCGGGCGCCGGCACGAACACGCCGGCGGTGAGCAGGCCGGCGACGAGCGCGCCGACCATGCTGATCGTGCGGAACGCGGCCTCGACGCCGCTCAGCACGTCGCGATTCATGAGCATGGTCAGGCTGCGGAAGCCCACGGAACCGGGCACGAGCAGCAGGATCGCGGGAATCAGCGTGGTCGCGGGCGAGGTGCCGCGGCGGCGCGCGATCAGGTTGCTCGCGGCGGCGGCGACGAGCGCGCCGGTGAGCACGCCGGGTTCGGAGCCGAACGCCTTGGTGGCGAAGCGCCCGGCGAAGAACGTGAGCACGCCCACCAGCTGGATCCACACGTAGTCGCGCGGGCGGGCGCGCAGCAGCACGGTGAACGCGAGCGGCGCGCCGAACAGCGCCACGTACTCGGTCCAGCCGGGCAGCGGCCACGGCGTGACGTGCGGCGGCGCGCCCCAGAGTCCCGACGCGATGCGCGTGCCCATGACCACGCCGAACGCCAGCCCGAGGAACTGCACCGCCGCGCCCGAGAGCCGCGACGTGCCGGACACGAGGTGCTGGCTCGACAGTTCGGCCATGGCGGCGGTGAGCGTGAGCCCGGGCAGCAGCACGAGGATCGCGCCGAGCGTGGTGACGTACACCGAGAGCATCCAGTGGTGGGCGAGCGCCGCGGCGGTCAGCGACACGAGGAACACCGCGATCGGTTCGAACATGCGGCGCGACTCGGGCACGCGTTCGGCGGCGAAGCCGAGCAGCGCCACCGCGGCGCCCAGGGCCGAGGCCGCGAGCACCTCGTGCAGGCCGCCGCCGAGGAAGCGCCCGGCGGCCGCGCCCGACAGCGCGAACGCGAGCATGGTGACGAGCCGCCCGTAGCGCGGCCGGCTGGTCATGATCGCGCGCAGCTCGGCCGAGCCGGCCGCGGGCAGCAGGCGCCCGGCGAGCACGTCGTGCCCCACGGCGATCGTGCGGGCGAGGCGCTCGAGGTGCACGGCGCCCGGCTCCACGCGCAGCAGGTGCGTGCGCTGGTGGGGCGGGGTGCCGAACGCGGCGAAGATGGACGTGGGGGTGGTGAAGAAGTTCGCCACCAGCCCGAGCCGCTCGGCGGCGCGCGACATGCCGTCCTCGAGCCAGTGCGACGGGTGGCCGAGCGCGTGCAGCGCGTGGCCGAGGTCGAGCACGAAGGACTCGGCGGCGTGGTCGGCGGCCTCGCGTGGGGCGTCGTCGGTCATGCGCGGCATGCTCGGGGTTCGCGCGGTTCCCCGCAAGCGTGCGAGGGGCTGCGGCAGGCTTGGCCGCCGCGCGTTCCCGGCGATAGGATGCGCGCCGCGATTCCCAGCCGGACCACTTTCGACCGACCGGGCGGCCTGCCGCCGATCCCCGCGGGGCATGACGTGAGCGACAACCTCTACTACGGAAGACTCCAGTCCAGCGTCTCGGAGGTCGTGGACGCCGGCGACCTGCTGCCCGAATACGAACTCGCGGCCATCGCCGCGCTCGAAGGCGTGGAGCGCCCCGGCGAGGATCCCGCGATCCGTCGCCACCTGCGCGCCGAGGGCATCCGTCCCGCCGAGCATCGCGGCACGCTGCTCGTGGACGCCGCCGCGATCGAGCGCATCAGCTCGGTCGGGTTGTTCGGCGGTGGCGACGAGGTCTACTTCTCGACCGAATGGAACGACGAGTTCGAACCGTTCCCCGGGCGCATCTCGTCCGACGCGGTGAACTTCTCCGAAGGCACGCCGCTGGGGCTGGAGGAGTGGATGCACGACACGAACACCGTGCTGGTGATCGGCGACGGGGCCGCGCTGAACTACGCGACCACGAGCGCCGAGCTGCACCAGAAGCTCGCCGCCCGCTATCCCGCCGCACGCAAGTGACCGCGCCCGAGACTCCGCCGCCGGCGGGCACCGCGCGGCTGCTGCCGCTGATGCTCGATGGCACCGCCGGCCCGATCGAGGCGCTGCTGCAGGAACGCGACGAGCACGACCACACGCTGGTCGCGGTCGTCTGCCATCCGCACCCGCTCTACGGCGGCACCATGCACAACAAGGTGGCGCACCGCGTGGCCTCGACGCTGCACGGGCTCGGCGCCGCGGTGCTGCGGTTCAACTTCCGCGGGGTGGGCAGGAGCGCCGGCGCGTTCGACCGCGGCGAGGGCGAACTGGCCGACGCGCGCGTCGCGCTCGACTTCCTGCGCGAGCGCTACCCGCAGGCGCGGCGCTGGGCCGCCGGGTTCTCGTTCGGCTCGTGGGTCGCGTCACGGCTCGCCGCCGGCTCGCCCGACGTGGAGCGCCTGATCCTGGTCGCGCCGCCCGTGCACACCCAGACGTTCGAGGAGATGAAGTCGCTGCCGACCCCGAAGCTGGTGGTCCAGGGCACCGCCGACGACGTCTGCAAACCGGACAACCTCGCGCGCGTCTGGCCGACCTGGGCCGAGCCCAAGCGCGTGCGGCACGTGGACGGCGCAAGTCACTTTTTCGACAAGAAGTTGGCCGAACTGGCGGATGCGATACTGGAAGGCATCCGCTGACTGCTCCCGTGCACCGCACGGGGACCGCTCGAAGGCGCCCGCGACGCGTCTTCGGCCTGCGCTCGTGCCCCGCGTGCACGCGCTCGTCGCCGCGCGTTCATCGCGCCGGGACCCGACCGCTACATTCGCTCGTCCATACGTGGTGTTCGCAGGACCGTCTCATTCGCATGACCGAACGTGCGCCGCGGCTCGCGGCGCTGACGCCTGAGGAGAAGTCGTGAATCGTTCCCGCTGGATCGCCGTCGTCGCCGTGATCGCCGTGGTGCTGGCCGGCTTCTGGTTCGTGAAGGGCCGCGGCAAGAAGGACGCGCCCAAGTACCGCACCGCACAGGTCGAGCAGGGTGACCTGACCGCTTCGGTCTCCGCGACCGGCAGCGTGCGCCCCGTGGTGCAGGTCGAGGTGGGCAGCCAGGTGAGCGGCACGCTCGACAAGCTGTTCGTGGACTACAACTCGCACGTGAGGGCGGGGCAGGTGCTCGGGCAGCTGGAGCCGAGCGTGTTCCGTGCCCGGCTCGCGCAGTCCGAGGCGTCGGTCGCCCGCGCCGAGGCCGCGCTCAAGGATGCCAACCGCCAGTACGCGCGCGCCAGGGAACTCGTGCGGGACGACTTCGTGTCGCAGGCCGACGTGGACGCCGCCGAAGTGCTGGTGGACCAGCGCAAGGCCGACCTGAAGCAGGCGAAGGCGCAGTACGACGCGTCGGCCGCCGACCTCGACCACGCCACGATCCGCTCGCCCATCGACGGCGTGGTGATCGCGCGCTCGATCGACGTGGGCCAGACGGTCGCCGCGAGCCTGCAGGCGCCCAAGCTGTTCGTGATCGCGAACGACCTGAAGCAGATGCAGGTCGAGACCAAGATCGACGAGGCCGACATCGGCCGCATCAAGGTGGGGCTGCCGGTCACGTTCACGGTGGACGCGTTCCCGGACGAGACGTTCGAAGGCAAGGTGTCGCAGGTGCGGCTCGAGCCGATCACCGAGCAGAACGTGGTCACGTACACGACCGTGATCGCGACGCGGAACGACAACCTGTCGCTGCGTCCCGGCATGACGGCGAACGTCACGGTGCTGGTCGAGAGCCGCGAGGGCGTGCTCAAGGTGCCGAACGCGGCGCTGCGGTTCCGTCCGGGCAGCGGCGGGATGGGCGGCATGGGTGGCATGGGCGGCGCGGGTGGCTCGGGCGGCGGCCCCGGTGGCATGGGCAGCGGCATGCGCCGGTCGTTCGCGGCGCTCGTCGCGAAGGTCGTGCCCGACGCGTTCGCGCAGGAAGGCATGTCGTCCGAGGCACGCGAGCGCTTCATGAACGACCCCTACGTGCAGCAGGTGCGCGAGAAGGTGCGCAACGGCGAACTGACGCGCGAAGAGGCGCGCGACATGATCCGCAAGTACTTCGAGTCGAAGGGTGTCTCGATGCCGCAGCGCGGAGCCGGCGGAGCCGGCGGCCCCGGCGGCGGCCCCGGCATGGGCGGTGGCGACGGCGCGGGCATGCGTGGCGGCGACGGCCCGGCGATGCGCGGCGGCGAAGGCTCCGGCATGCGCGGCATGCGCGCGGGCGGCGGCGATTCGTCGCGCGGCGGCAGCATGGGCGGCCGCGGCGCGTGGGGCGGCGGCAAGTCGCGCGGCGGCTTCAAGCCGGGCGCGGTGTGGGTGCTCGACAAGGGCAAGCCGAAGATGGTGCGGGTCATGACCGGCATCACCGACGGCAGCATGACCGAGATCAAGTCCGACACGCTCAAGGCCGGAGTGGAAGTGATCGTGGGCACGGAGATGGCGCAGAACCGTGGCTCGAACAACCTGCAGCCCCCGCCGGGCATGGGTGGCCCGCAGTTCGGCCGCCCCGGTGGCGGTGGCGGAGGCCGGCGCTGATGGGCTTCGGCACGCTGCTCGAGATCGGGCTGCAGGCGCTCACGCGCAACCTGATGCGCTCGGCCCTCACGGTGCTCGGCATCGTGATCGGCGTCGCGGCCGTGATCGCGACGCTGGCGATCGGCCAGGGCGCGCGCGACGCGGTACAGGCGCAGATCCGCACGCTGGGCGCGAACGTCATGACGGTCATGCCGGGCACGGTGACCGCCGGCGGCGCGCGCATGGGCATGGGCGGCATCACCACCATGACCCCCGAGGACGCCGAGGCGATCTCCAAGGAATGCCCGGCGATCGTCGCCGTATCGCCGAGCGTGCGGCGCGGCGCGCAGGTCGTGTACGGCAACCAGAACTGGGGCACGACGGTGCAGGGCGTGTCGCCCGCGTACCTCGACATCCGCCAGTGGCCGATCGAATCCGGCGCCGGCACGATGTTCACCGACTCCGACGTGCGCGGCACCGCCAAGGTGTGCGTGCTCGGCTCCAAGGTGCGCGACCAGCTGTTCGGCTCGACCGATCCGGTCGGCTCGACGATCCGCATCAAGGACATCCCGTTCCGGGTGGTCGGCGTGCTGTCGTACAAGGGCGGGCAGGGCATGGGCGGCGACCAGGACGACGTCGTGCTCATTCCGTGGACGACCGCGCAGCGCAAGCTGCTCGGCATCACGCACGTGCAGGGCATCAACGTGTCGGCCGCGAGCCAGGCGCAGGTGCCGGCAGCGCAGGAGCAGATCACGCAGCTGCTGCGCCAGCGTCACAAGATCCGCGAAGGCGACAACGACGACTTCTTCATCTTCACCCAGCTCGACATCGCCAGCACCGCGGAGTCCACGAGCAAGGTGATGACCACGCTGCTCGCCAGCATCGCCGCCGTGTCGCTGCTGGTCGGCGGCATCGGCATCATGAACATCATGCTCGTGTCGGTCACCGAACGTACGCGCGAGATCGGCATCCGCCGCGCGCTCGGCGCACGCAAGCACGACGTGCTCGTGCAGTTCCTGGTCGAGGCCACGTTCCTGTCGCTCGCCGGCGGCGCGATCGGCGCCGCGATCGGCGTGGGCACCGCCAAGGCGATCACGAACATCGCGCGCTGGCCCACGGCCGTGCAGCCCGAAGTCGTGCTGCTCGCGCTCGGGTTCGCGTCGCTCGTCGGCGTGTTCTTCGGCTTCTACCCGGCGAAGCGCGCCGCGGACCTCGACGTGATCGAGTCGCTGCGCTACGAGTAGCGGCGGCTCGCGAGACACGAGATCGGCCCGGACGCCTGCGAGCGTCCGGGCCAGGTTCGTCTGCGGGCACGAAGCCGCTACTCGCCGCTCGGCTCGAGATTGATCTCCACGAGCGCGCCCTCCGGGTCGAACACGACCTCGCACAGCACCGGGCCGTTCACGTAGCGCAGGGACCGCTCCCAGATCTCGCCGGTCTCGTCGTCCTTCTGCTCGGCGCGCGCGGTCGGCTCGCCGAACAGCGTGACGATCTCGGCCTCGGTGGTCTCGGGCGGCAGCACGTGCCGATGGCCGCGCACGCGGAAGCAGCCCTCGAACGTGCGGTGCTTCGCGCCCGGCGAGCCGGTCAGGAGCAGCGTGATCGCGCCGAGCTTGCCGGCGTCGGAGAAGAGCGACAGCCCGAGATCGCTGTAGCCGAGCACGCCGGCGCAGGCTTCGCCCGGCGACTCGGCGGGGCCGAGGAACGACAGCCGCTCGACGTCGTCGCCGAGCGCGACGCCGCAGAGCGCGCCCTTCACGAAGTCCACCTCGAGCTCGGGCGCGATCGTGCGCTCCCAGTGCGACGTGGGGAACGGCACGCGGAAGGCGCGGATCATCCAGGTGGGCAGCGATCGTGCGAGCAATGCGGGCTCCGGGGCGGGAACTTCAGCGGATCACGACGACGCGGGACGTGCCCAGCGTAAGGCCGTCCACGTCCACGCGCGAGAAGTAGAGCCCCGGCGCGACGCCGGCGGGAGCGCGCGCGGCGAGCTCGAGCCGGCCAGGCTCGGCCGCGCCGTCGTACAGCAGCGCGACCGCGCGGCCCTGCACGTCGTGCAGCGTCCAGCGCACGTGGGCGCGCGCGGGCAGCGCGAGCGGCAGCCGCAGCGCGCCGCGCGTGGGCGAGGGCCACGGCGCACCGCACGCCGCGCGCGCCGGCGGTGCCGGCGGCGCCGAACCCGCGACCGTCTCGTCGGGCCAGTGCACGCGCACGCGGTCCACCCACCAGCCGCCGAAGCCGACGAAGTCGTCGGCCACCATGCGCAGCCGCACCTTGACCGGGCCCGGCGCGTACGGCGACAGGTCCAGCGTGCGCGTGGTCCACGCGGTCGAGCGCCCGCTCCAGCACAGCGAGCCGGTGGCGAACGGCATGCCCTGTCCGAGCATCTCGTGCGTGTAGCCGGGCACGGGCTCGACCGGCGTCCACGTGCTGCCGACCTGCACTTCGAGCCGCGCCGCGTCCCACGCGTTCCAGCCGTCGAACTGCTCGAGGTCGTGCCATTCGTCGAACGCCAGCGTCACGCCGGGGCCGGGGGCGTAGATCCACGGCAGGTAGAGCGCGGCGTCGGTGCGCGGATCGTAGGTCTCGCCGCCCGCGCGTCCCGAGTGCCACGCGGTGCCGCCCGCGGGGTTCGAACGCGTGGTGTCCAGGGCCCACGATTCGCGCCACGCGTAGCTCACGTTCTGGTGAAACCACGTGACCGGGTTCTCGAAGTCCTCGACCCAGTCGTGCGTCACGCGCAGCGTGTCGAAACCGGAGGTGCTCGTTCGCACGTTGTGCGCGCTCGCGCGGTCGCGGGCCACGAATCGGTACGCGGCCCTGGTGCCGATCGGCCAGCCTGCGCCGAGCGACACGGTGAACGAGTCGCCGCCGACGGGCGTCGCGGCCACGCGCACGACGGCCGCGCCGTCGCGCGAGACGTCGCACCACACCGAGTCGAGGCCGAGGTTGTCGGTGACGCGTGCGAGCAGCGTGACCGGCAGCCGGTCGCGCGAGTACGCGCGCACGGGTGTGTGCCGCACGACCGGCGGCGTCACGTCGGGACCGATGCGCAGCAGCGCGGGCGCCGACGCGCCGCCCGCCGGCCACACGGACGCGAGCGCGCCGCCACCGGCGGTGGCCGACAGCCACCACTGCACGTCGCCGCTGCCGGGCGACGGCCACGAAACGCCGAAGCTGTCCGGGGCGCTCGCCAGCGGCGCGAGTGCGACGTCGTTCCATGCGCCGGAGGAGGCGAAGCGCCAGTGCAGCATCACCGAGCCGGGATCGGCGGCGTATCCCAGCCCGCCGTTCACCACGCGCACGCGGGCGCGCACGTCGAGCGGCGCCGCATCCTCGCGGTCGGCGAGCACGCGCGGCGCGATCGCCAGCACGCCCGGCCACGAGTCGAGCGAGCAGTCCACGCTCGCTCGGCCTTCGGTCGCCTGCGCGATCGTGAGCGGGAACCGCGTGCGGATGGTCTCGAGCTTGGCGAGATCGGCATTCGTCGCGTCGGCGCCGTGCGGCGTGACGAGCACGAACGCGACGCGCCAGTGCCGCGGCGCCACCGCGCCGTCGGGCACGCGCGGGCCGTGCACGCGCTCGATGTCGTCCACCGTCCACTGCGTGGCGCGGCCGCGGCACGACACGCCCAGCTGCGGCACGCTGATCGGGATGTACGTGCCGGGCGGATCGAAGTTCGTGGGGGCGTTCACCACGAACACCGAGTCCATTTCGGACCTGGTGCGCAGCCCCATGAGGTACTGGTCGAGCCGGCCGAAGCGGTCGCTCACGGCGTCGGTCACGAACGAGTCGGGCCCGATGCGCGCCCAGCCGCAGCCTTCCATGAACGAGCCGTCCACGTCGGCGAAGAAGTTCCAGTGCTGCCAGTCGCGGCCGAGCAGCGCGGGCACGTAGTGCCCCACCGAGTCCACGAACGTGTACGCGGTCCAGCGGTGCGCGAACT
Organism: Candidatus Eiseniibacteriota bacterium; assembly: GCA_046327815.1. Lineage (GTDB taxonomy): Bacteria > Eisenbacteria > RBG-16-71-46 > RBG-16-71-46 > RBG-16-71-46 > CAIXRL01. The sequence continues at coordinate 145,963 of JAXLXR010000001.1, forward strand.
CGTGCGCGAGCACGTCCATGGTGCTGAACGTGTCGCCGCCCCCGCCGATGCTGGCGTCGGGATCGCTCGGGTAGCGGTGCAGGCCGTTCATGGTGAGCACCTGCTGCAGCCGCGACGCGCTGCCGAACGACGTGCCGACGTCGTAGAGCGACAGCCCGATGCCCTGGGTATCGTTGCGCAGCAGCCACGCGGCCGCGAGCGCGCCCGGGGAGCCGAGCCACTGCGACGTGCCGCTCGCGAGGTAGATCGCGATCTGGTCGTAGACGTCGCCGTGCGTGCGGTGGAACGCCCGCGTCACCGCGGAAATGTCGAGCAGCGGCTGGCCGCCGGCGTTCGTGTAGAAGAACGTGCCGTCGTCCTCGAGCACGGCGATCTCGCCGGCATCGCGCGACCACGTGGTCGCGAGCGGCGTGGCGGCGTCGCGCCGGGCGGCTTCGGCGAACACCGCCGCCTGCTGGTCGAGCCGGGTGGCGCAGGCGTCGCTCGAGGTGGCGGCGGGCCCGGGCGCCAGCGGCGCCAGCACGTCCTTCGCCGGCGCGAGCGGCGCGCGCGGCGACGGCCACGGTGCAGCGGCGGCGAGTGCCGCGGCGAGCAGCGCGGCAGCGAGGAGCAGGGCGAGAAGGGAACGCACGGGCGGCAGTGTAGCGGCTGCACGCGTGCGCGGAAGCGGGGAACTTTCGCGCTTGACCGTTTCCGGCGAAGCGCCTGCGCGAGCGCGCCGCGGCCGCGTGGAACGCGGGGGATTCGCGCGAGGGCGCCGCCGCTCGGGCGATCGCGGGCGAGCGCTCGCGCGTTGCTGTCGCGCCGGCCGATGACGTGCGTGCGCGCACGCACGGCGCTCGCGAATGGGCGTGGTACAAGGAGTACGGACCCGCCCCCGGAGCGGAGTCGTCGTGATTCACGCACACCTGCCGAACCACCTGAGTGCCCACGAAGCCCGAGCCCGTCTCGACGCCGTCCATCGCGAGGAAGGCGCGCTGCTCTCCGAGGGCTCGCGCTCATCGCACTGCTCGACGCTGCGTCGCGACTATCGAGCGGCCGGGTAGTCCGTGCATGAAGAGCTACTGCATCGGGCACCTCAGGATGTCGCCCGATCGCGCGGCCAAGCGCCTGCAGGCGGCGCGCGCCTGCGTGAAGCATGCGCGACTGCTGACGGACCTCGCCGAGGGCCGGCTGTCGCTCGGCGCGTTGCTCGTGCTGGCTCCGCACCTCACCGAAGCGAACGCGGACGAGCTGCTCGACTGGTCGGCGCATCGTTCGCGCGACGAGATCAACGGGATGCTCGCCGCGCGGAAGCCGCCGGCGCCCGCCCCGGCACTCCCGGGCGACCCCGGGACGGTGCCGAATCGGGATACGCCGACCGAGGATGCCCCGGGGCATCCCGAAAACATTGGGCATTCCGCGCCCTGCTTCGACATGGCGCCTCCGGCGCCGCCGGCGCCGCGCACTCGTGGCACGATCACGCCCGGCGCGCCCGGCACGTACGAAGTGCGACTGACGCTCTCGCAGGACGAGCATGACGCGTTGCGCCGGGTGCAGGACCTGCTCGCCCGCGAGGAGTGGTCACGCGACGTCGGCGCGGTCTACGCGAGGGCGATCGTGCTGCTCGGCGAAAAGCTGCTCGACAAGAAGCTCGGCGCGGGCAAGGACGAAGCCGCCGCCGAGCGCGTCGGCAAGGGCCGCCACATCCCGATGGCGATCCGGCGCGAGGTGTGGAAGCGCGACGGCGGATGCTGCTCGTTCGTCGGCGAGGACGGTCACCGCTGCGGCGAGACGCGCTGGCTCGAGTTCGACCACCGCGTGCCGCTGGCGAAAGGGGGGCACGACGACGGTCGAGAACGTGCGGGTGCTCTGCCGCGCCCACAACCAGTTCGAGGCCGAACGGGTGCTGGGCGAGAAGCAGATGAAGACCGCCATCGAGCTGGCGCGACGGGACCGTGCCCGAGCCGAAGCGGCGAAGCAGCGCGAAGCGGACCGCCTCGCCGCACTCGAACGGAAGGCTCGCGACGGGTTGCTCCTGCGTGCGCTCGCCACGCTCGGATTCGATCTCGACGAAGCGCGGCTCGGGCTGGCGCTCACCGCGAGCCTGGCCGATGCCGGCGACGAGGCGCGCATCACTCACGCCGTTCGCGAACTCCGGGCGCGTCGAGGGGGAGGGAAGATCGAACTGGGCACGAGCCCGGCCGCCTGAGCGGGCGTCAAGACCACCTCGCGGTCGGGCGCGACGCCGGTAAGAACCCGACCTGCGTTCCGGCCGCGACTGGAGCGGTCGCGACGGTGTGGGCGAGCGCTGGGATCGGGCGGGTCAGCGTGCGGCGGCGGGCGTCGAGTCGCGCGCGGCCGCGGCCGCCGTCGTGTCCGGCGGGGCGGGCGGGGTGGCCGCGCGTCCCGGTGCGTCCACCAAAAGCACGCCGCCGCGTCCTTCGGCGGCGTGGAACCACACGACGTCGTTCGGCGAGCGGGCGGGTCGATCGTGCGGCGCGGCGCCGGTCGAGTCGGCCAGCGGGAGCGCGGCGTATTCCTCGGCGCTCATCCAGAGCGCGGCGCGGCGCGTGGTCCACGCGACGAAGTCGGGCGGGTCGGTGAACACGAGGCGCGGGCGCGGGTGGGCTTCGGCGAAACGCACCGCGAGCCCGGCGCGTTCGGCGTGCCAGCGCGTGCGCGCGAGGGCGCCTTCGCGCCACGCGTCGTGCAGTGCCATGCCGGCGCCGGGCACGGCGAGCATCATGAGCAGCGTGACCCACGTGCGCGGACGATGCGCCCAGCGCGGCAGGAAGCCCACCATCTCCGACGCTCCGCGCGCGGCGAACAGCGCGGCGCAGGCGAGGAACGGCGTCAGGTAGCGCGGGTCGTAAAGCGTCACGGTCATGGTGGCGAGCGGGATCAGCGCGAGCAGCGCCGCGCCGGCGGCGAGCGAACGCGCGCGCGACTCCTGCGTGGCAGCCAGCGCGCCGATGGGCGCGAGCCAGCCGGTCGCGGCGCTCGGCGACTGGATCGCGCACTTGAGCGCGTGCGGGAAGAAGTCGAGCCACTTGGGCGGCAGGTGCGGCAGCGCTTCGCGCAGCGCCTGCGGCCACGCGCGCGGCGGCAGCGCGAAGTCGCGCATCACGGCGATGCCGGGGCGCTCGCCCCAGTAGCCGATCAGCAGGTAGCTCGACAGGTTGAAGAACGGCGAGCCGGCGTTGGCCACGCCGTGCCACCACCACGGCAACCCGCACGCGGCGAACGCGGCCAGGAACCGTACTCGTGCGCGCGGTGCGAACAGCGCCAGCACGGGAGCGGCGAGCAGGTACTCGGGGCGCGCGAGCAGCCCCAGCCCCAGCGCGAGCCCGGCGCGGATCGCGTGCGGCCGGGTGCGCAGCAGGCGGTCCATCGCGGTCACCAAGGCCAGCGCGCCGAACGTGAGCGCGATGTCGTGATGCACGGCGCGGATCACGAGCGGCGACAGCGTGAACAGCACCGCGCCGGCCGAGCCGACGGCGCTGCCCATGGTGCGCGCGCCCAGCCGCTGCGTGACGGCGGCCGCGAGCGTGGCGAACAGCGCCGCGAGCAGCGGGATCGCGTGCGCCGCGGACTCGCCGAACAGCGCCACGAACGGCGCGAGCAGCACCGGCAGCAGCGGGCCGTGCACGAGGACGGGCACGGTGAGCGCGGCATCGCGCAGGCTCCAGAGCGGCGGGTGGATCACGGGAGTGCGGAACCCGTGGCCCTCGAGCAGGGCGCGCGCGACCGACAGGTACTCCCACGAATCGTCGAGCGGGTCGGGGGCGCCGGCGCGCAGCACGAACAGGTCCACGAGCCAGAACACCACGACGAAGACCATCGTGGCCGTGAACGCCTCGCGGGAACGTGCGGATTCGTGATCGCGCATGGCGGGGCACGGTGGCACGCGGCGCGGGGACGGTCAACGGCCGCGCCGCGCGTGCTAAGGTGGCCGTCGAACCGAAGGCCGTGGTCCGTCCCGGAGCCGAGCGCGTGAACCTCGACTGGCATGCCCTGAAGGCGGTGGTGCTGCAGAGCGACGACTGGGGGCTCTGCGCGTGGGTGCCCGACGAACAGGCGCACCGCGTGCTCGCCGGCCAGCCGGCGTTCCGCTCCGAGGCGGGACAGCGCTACGGACGCTCGACGCTCGAGTCGGCCGCCGACGTGAAGCGGCTCGAAGCGCTGCTGCTCGAGTTCCGCGGCGCCGACGGGCTGCCGCCGGTGTGGCAGGCGAACACGATCGTGGCCGCGCCGGACTGGACGCGGCTCGTGCCGCCGATGTTCGAGGTGAGCGAGCTCCCGGTGACGGGGCTCGACGCGCTGCCGCCGCGCTGGGCGCGGCCGGGGCTCGTGGCCGCGTACCGCCACGCCGAGGCCGCGGGCGTGTGGTGTGCCGAACTGCACGGCCTGCACCACCTGCCGGAGACGGCGTGGCTGCACGCGCTGCGGCGCGGCCAGCACGACGCGCGCGCCGCGCACGAGCACCTGAGCCCGATCTGCGCCGCGGTGGAGGAGAGCAGCGAATACGACGCGACCGAGCCGCGCGAGACGCGAGCGCGCGTGCTGCGCGAGGCGCTGCGGCGGTTCGGCGAGCTGTTCGGCCGCGCACCCGGCTCGTTCTGCCCGCCCGACTACCGCTTCGACGACTGGCTCGAGGGCGAGGCCGAGTCGCTCGGGCTCACGACGCTGCAGGGCAAGCCCGAGCAGTCGGGCGGGCGCTGGACCGCGCTGCGGCGGCGCTGGCTCGGGCTGCAGTTCCCGCACACGAACGGCGTGCGCTTCTACCTGCCGCCGCGCATCGCGTTCGAGCCGCGCGGCGGCGCCGACGCGAACGGCCGCGTGGGCGTGGACGCCGCGCACCGCGGCGCGCGCGAGGCGTGGGGACGTGGCCGTCCGGCGATCGTCAGTTCGCACCGGCTCAACTACGCGCACCTCGACGAGCCGTGGGCCGAAGCGGGCCGCGCGGCGCTGGGCGAACTGCTGGGCAAGCTCTGCGCGGACGGCGCCACGTTCCTCACCGACGCCGAGGTGCGCCAGCTGGCCGAGCGCGCATGGTCGGCGCGGCCGCTGGGCGTGCGCGGCACGCTCGTGCGCAATCATGCGGTGCCACGCGAGCCGCTCCGGCTGGCCGCGCCCGCGGGCTCGACGGGCGCGCGGCTGCTCGACCCGGCCGGGGGACCCGGCGAGGGAGACGTGAAGCTGGACGGCGAAACGGCCGAAGTCCGGGTGAACCTGGGTGAACATCTCATCGAGTGGGCGAGGGCATGAGCGGACTCTGGCGAACCGTGAGCGGTGGGGCGACCGGCAAGTGGTCGTTCTGGAAGTTCAACTGGCTCGCGAACCACAAGATCATCCGCGCGCTGGAGCGGGCGCGGGTGCACGCGAAGGGCGAGCTGCTCGACATGGGCTGCGGCGCCAAGCCGTTCGCGCCGATCTTCGCCGGCCGCGTCACGCGCTACTGGGGCACCGACCTGTCGCAGTCGCAGTACCTGGGCGGCGCCCGGCTCGACGCGTTCGCGAAGGCCGAGCAGCAGCCGTTCCGCGCGGGTTCGTTCGACACCGTGATGGGGCTGTCCATGCTGACCTACCTGCCCGAGCCCGTGCGCATGATCGAGGAGGCGCACCGCGTGCTGCGCCCGGGCGGCGTGCTGATCCTCGAGTTCACGCAGATGGTGCCGCTGCACGACGAGCCGTGGGACTTCTTCCGGTTCACGCGCTTCGGCGCGAAGCACCTGCTCGAGCGGGCCGGGTTCGAGCCGGTCGAGTACCTGCCGATCGGCGGCATCTGGTCGCGGCTCGGTCTGTCGCTGATCGCCGGGCTGAACCGCGTCAATCGCGGGCCCACGCGCGTGTTGACCGAGCTGCCGGTGCGGCTGCTGTACTGCCTCGTCCAGCTGGCCTGCGAGGGCCTCGACCGGCTGTTTCCCAACGACCGCGAGGTGCTGTCGCACCTCGTCGTGGCGGTGCGGAAACCTTGACGTTTCGCGGGGCCCCCGACTAGCCTTCGGGCCCTATGCACTCCCCGCGCACGGTCGCACCCAGCCCCGTCGTCCGCACGTTGCCGCAACTGGTGGACTACGCCGCGCAGACCTACGGCAACACCTCGTTCGTGCTGCGGCGCACGCCCGAGGGGTGGAGCGGCTACACGTTCGCCGAATCCGCCCGGGCCATGCACGCGTTCACCGCGAAACTCGAGCAGCTGGGCGTGAAGCCCGGCGACCGCGTCGGCCTGCAGAGCGAGAACCGGCCGGAGTGGGGGCTCGCCTACATGGCGATCCTCGAAGCCGGCGCCGTCGTGGTGCCGCTCGACGCGATGCTCAAGGCGCAGGAGGTCGGCGAGATCCTCGTGACCGCCGGCGCCACGTACTGCGTGACCAGCGCGCGCCAGCACCCGGTGATCGAGGCCGCGCGCGCCGCGCGCCTGCCCGAGCTCCGACTGGTGGCGCTCGACACGGTCGCGGACCTGCCGAACTGGGACGACGCGCAGCGCGAGTTCCCGAACGAAGCGCCGCGCGCCGCGCGCGCCGACGCGAACGACCTCGCGGTCATCATCTTCACTTCGGGCACCACCGGGCAGGCGAAGGGCGTGATGCTGTCGCACGCGAACCTGCTCTACAACGCCGAGGGTGTGGCGCGCACCATCGACTGCGGTCCCGGTGACCGCATGCTGAGCGTGCTGCCCATGCATCACACGTTCGAGAGCACGATCGGGTTCATCTGCGCGCTGCGCTGCGGCGCGTCGGTGGCCTACGCGCGCGGGCTCGATTCGAAGCAGCTGCGCGAGGACATGCGATCGTCCGACGCCACGATCTTCGTGGCCGTGCCGCTCCTGTACGAGAAGCTGCTCACCGCGATCCACAAGGGCATCGAGGACCTGCCGGCGCCGCGCAAGCTGCTCGTGAAGTCGCTGTTCTGGACCTCGCGGCTCGTGCGCATGGCGACCGGGCTGCGCATCGGCAAGCACCTGCTCAAGGCGGTGCGCGAGAAGGCCGGGCTCGGCAAGATCCGGATCTTCGCGTGCGGCGCCGCGCCGCTGTCCACCGAGGTGTTCTGGGGCTACACCGACTTCGGCTGGTGCATGGTCGAGGGCTACGGGCTGACCGAGACGTCGCCGGTCGCGTGCCTGAACCGGCCGCAGCGCTCGAACCCGGGCGGCGTGGGCTGGCCGCTCGTGGGCGTCGAGGTCAAGATCGACGCGCCGGACGGCGAGGGCAACGGCGAGATCGCGGTGCGCGGGCCGAACATCATGCTCGGCTACTACGGCAATCCCGAGGCGACGGCCGAGGTGCTGCGCGACGGCTGGTTCTACACCGGCGACCTGGGCACGTTCCTGCCCGACGGCCGCGTGAAGATCACCGGCCGGCTCAAGAACATGATCGCGACCGCCGCGGGCAAGAAGATCTATCCCGAGGAAGTCGAAGTGCAGCTCGTGAACAGCCCGTACGTGCTCGAGGTGGTCGTGGCGGGCGGCAAGGACGCCAAGGGCGAGCGCGAAGAGGTGCACGCGCACATCTACCCGAACCTGCCCGAGCTCGAACTGCTCGCGCGCTCGGCGGGCAAGGTCTGCGACGACGCGTTCGTCGAGGCGACGCTGAAGGCCGACGTCGAGGCGCGCTGCGAGGCGCTGGCCGCGTACAAGCGCGTCAAGCGCGTGATCGTGCGCAAGTACGAGTTCCCCAAGACGACGACCGGCAAGATCAAGCGCCAGAACCTGGCGGCGGACGCGACCGCCGTGCCGGTGCGCGCGACCGGCGTGGCCTGACCCACGCCGCGAAACGAACGGGGCGCCGCTCGATGCGCGAGCGGCGCCCCGTCGTGTCTGGACCGCGCTACTTCGCGGCGGGCATGGGCTCGGCGAACGCCATGACGCTGCCGGTGCCCTCGATGCGGAAGTGGAAGCGCGACGTCTCCGACGCACTGGCGACCTGACCGTTCCACTGCGGTTCGCCCGGCGCGTCGGCCCACTGCCAGAGCACGGTGAAGTTGCCGGGGCCGCCTGCGGCGATCGGGAGCGTGGCGCTCTCGCCCGCGGCGAGATCCTCGCGCACCACGGTCTCGCCGTTCGCGCGCACGCGGATGCGGGTGAGCTCGCGGCCGGTGGCGTTCTCGATCACGACTTCCGAGTGTGGTCCGGCGCGCAGCGTGTCCTTGTGGTTCCAGCCGTACCAGGCGACGTACGCGAGCAGCGCGAAGAAGAGCAGGCGTTTCATCGGGGCCTCCAACGAGCGGGTGGCTTCGGGCGACCGACCGGGTTATCGGCCGGTCCGGGCGCCGCCGCCAGCCCGCCGGCCGGGGCCGTCAATCCGCCAGCGGGCCGTCCCCGCGCAGGCCCTTTGCCTCTTCGCTCAGCTTCACGTCGCCAGCCTGCTCGGGCGTGTTGCGGAACGACCACCAGAACGTGAACGCCGCCGTCGCGTAGAGCCCGGCCGTCAGGTAGAACGGCATCGCGAAGCCGAACCGCTCGATGATCGAGCCGGCGGCCAGCGCGCTGCAGGCCCAGCCCACGTTCCAGACCAGGTTGATCGTGCTCGTGCCGCGCGCGCGCAAGGCGGGCGGAAGCGCTTCCATGATGAACGTCTGGATGAGCGGCGTGGCCGCCTGCATGAGCGTCGCGCGCGCCCAGAACGATACGGCCGCGATCTCGAGCCGGCGCTCGGCGCCCAGCGTGACCAGGAACGGCAGGCTGAGCAGCTCGCTCGCGGTGGCCGTGCGCAGCTTGCCGAAGCGCCGCGCGAGCGCGGGCCCCAGCAGCGACGCCGTCGCGGTGAAGATCTGCGCGACGGAGAACAGCGTGCCGATCGTGGCGCTGCTGCAGGCGAAGCGGTCCTTGAAGTACAGGTTCATGAACGGGATCACGAGTCCCGCACCCATGCCGATGAGCAGCGCGTTGAACCCGATCGGGATGAGCGCGCGCGCCTGCTCGGGCGTGGGCTTGTCCTCGTCGTGCCCCAGCGGTTTCTCGCTCACGCGGCCCATGCGGATCAGCGGCACGAGCGAGCACATGGCCAGCAGCGCCGCCGCGACCAGCGTGACGCGGTAGGCGACGAACAGGCTGGTCGCCGGCGCGAGCACCTGCACCAGCTTCGGCGTCACGCCGCCGAGCGCGCTGCCGACCACGCCCGCCACCAGCGCGGCGGCGAAGAACGTGCTGAACAGGTGCGTGCGCTCGCGCGGCGTCGAATGCTCGGAGAGGAACGGCGCCGCGGCGATCTGGAAGAAGCTCTGGCCCACGCCGACGAAGAACCCGGTCGCGAGCAGCGTGGGGCCGTGCGCGCTGCTCGCGCGCAGCAGGTGCCCGACGCCCTCGAGCACCGCGCCCAGCAGCAGCGAGCGGCGCCGGCCCCAGCGTTCGGCGAGGAACCCCGCGGGCAGCGCCGCCAGCGCGAGCCCGATCGCGTTCACCGACACCGCGCGGCCTACGAAGCTCTCGGGGAAACCCGCCTCGACGAGGTAGAGGTTGAACAGCACCGAGTACACGCCGTGCGCGGTCCACACGAGGAACTCGGAGAACAGGTAGAAGCGGGCCGGGCGCGAGAAGTGGCGCGCGGCATCGAGGAAGTCGTGGATCACGTCGCGCAACGCGCGCATGGGGCTCCGGGGAAAATGAAGAGCGGCGGCTCTGCCGAGCCGCCGCCGGAATGGATGCGAGGTTCGGGAGGTCGGTTCAGCCGGCGGTGCTCACCGCGATTTCGGAGTCGATCGAGTGCGGCGCGCCCGACTGGACGCGGAACATGGGCTCGAACGCGGCGGGCGTCATGGCGATGAGGACCCGCGCGGTCGTGGTACCCGCGTTCTCGGCGGCGTGCGGCACGCGCCCGTCATAGTGGCACGAGTCGCCCGTCTCCAGCACGATCACGTGATCCCCGCAGGTGAGGCTCACGCGTCCTTCCACGCACAGCACGACTTCTTCGCCGTGGTGGTAGTGGCGCTTGTCGCCCGCGGTCACGCCGGGCGGCAGCTCGACGGCGATGAGCTCGAGGTTGCGCTTCGGCTGGGCCGACAGCACCTCGACGCACGAGGTGTTGCCGCCGATCTGGAGCCGGGGGCGCTCCGACGCCCGTACGACATGCGGGACGCGATCCTCCTCGACGACGAGGTAGGCGACCGACGTCTCGAGCGCGCGCGCGAGGTCCTGAAGAGTGGCCAGCGAGGGAGAGGTGCGGTTGTTTTCGACCTGGCTGATGAATCCCTTCGACAGCCCGGTGGCCTCCGCCAGCTGCTGGACCGTAAGTCCGCGCCGCAAGCGAAGGTCACGAATCTTCTTACCAATCTGCATGAGGACCTCCGGGCAAGGGGGTACTGCAGGGGAGGTGTGGTTCACAAAAGCTAAAACAGCCAACAGTAGCCGTCAACATTTTTGACAGCGTTTGCCCGTGAAAATCAGAGGTCAGCAGTGCTGATCGCGGCCGGCCGGGCCGAGCCCTGGCGGCCACCGAGGTACTGGAGCTGCCAGAGCCGCGAGTACAGGCCCGCCAGCGCCATGAGTTCGGCGTGGGTCCCCATCTCGCGGACCTCGCCGTGGTGGAGCACCACGATGCGGTCCACGTCCTGGATCGTGGAGAGGCGGTGCGCGATCACGAGGCTGCTGCGGTCGCTCATGAGCCGGTGGAGCCCGGCCTGGATGAGCTGCTCGGTGTGGGTGTCCACGCTCGAGGTGGCCTCGTCGAGGATCAGCAGGTCGGGGTCGCGGGCCAGCGTGCGGGCGAAGCTGAGCAGCTGCTTCTCGCCGGCCGACAGCGACGCGCCGCGCTCGCGCAGCTCGCCGTCGAACCCACCCGGGATCCGGGCGATGAACTCGTCCGCGTGCACCTCGCGCGCGGCCGTCTCGATGCGGGCGCGGTCGAGGCGCGGATCGTCCATGCGCAGGTTCGCTTCGATCGGGCCGGAGAACAGGAACACGTCCTGCAGCACGAGCCCGATGCGCTGGCGCAGTTCCTCGGCGTTCCACTCCTGCAGCGGCCGGCCGTCCACCCGGATGACGCCCTTCTGCGGCGTGTAGAAGCGCAGGAGCAGGCTCGCGATCGTGCTCTTGCCCGAACCCGTCGCGCCCACGAGCGCCAGCTTCTCGCCGCGCTCGAGCACGAACGACACGTCGCGCAGCACCCAGTGCTCGCCGGTGTACGCGAACCAGACGTGATCGAACTCCACGCGCAGGCCGCGTTCGGCGGGCGCCTGCAGGGCGTGCACGGGAGGCGTGGGGGCGGCCTCGTCGAAGCGCACGGCGGCCGGGTCCACCGGCGTGTCGAGCAGTTCGAAGATGCGCTCGGACGACGCCATCGCCTGCTGCAGGATGCCGTACTTCTCGGACAGGTCGGAGATCGGGCGGAAGAAGCGCTGCGTGTACTGGATGAACGCCACGAGCGTGCCCAGCGTGATGCCCGTCCACATGACCTGGCGGCCGCCGTACCAGACGATCAGCGACAGCGCGATCGCCGACACGACTTCGAGCAGCGGGAAGAACACCGCATGGTACGTGTTCGCGGTGAGGTTCGCGTCGCGGTGATCGGCGTTGATCGCGCGGAACTCGGCGGCGTTGCGCGCTTCGCGGCCGAACAGCTGCACCGTGGTCATGCCCGTCAGGTTCTCGTTGAGGAACGCGTTCAACCGGGCGAGCTTGCTGCGCACGTCGCGGAACACCTTCCGCACGCGGATCCGGAACGTCATCGTGACGAGGAAGATGAGCGGCAGCACCGAGAACGTGACCGCGAGGAGTTCGACGTTCAGCCGGGCCATCGCGAACACGATGCCGACGAGCATGAACACGTCGCCGAACAGCGCGTCCACGCCCGAGGTGAACATCTCGTTGAGCACGTCCACGTCGTTCGTCACGCGCGTCATGAGCCGGCCGACCGGAGTCCGGTCGTAGTACGACGCGGGCAGTTCCTGCAGCTTGCGGAACAGGCTCGTGCGCAGGTCGCGCATCACCCGCTGCGCCACGCCGTTCATGATCTGCGACTGCACGTAGCCGATCGCGAACGCGGCGAGCAGCGCGCTCAGGTAGAGCAGCGCGATCCGGTCGAGCGCGTACACGTCCCGGTGACGGATGCCGAGGTCGATGGCCTCCTTGGTCAGCCACGGGAACGCGAGCTGGACGGCGGCCTGCAGCAGCGTGACGAGCACGGCGAGAGCGACCTGCAGCCGGTAGGGCTTGAGGTATCCGGCGAGGCGGCGGACCAGGTGGTGGTCGAGCGCGCGCGCGGAGTCTTCTTCGTGTTCGAAGTCGCTCACGACGCCTCGATCTCCTCTTCCAGCTGCTGCGCGCGGTGCAGTGCGGCGTAGCGACCGCCGAGCGCGAGCAGCGACTCGTGCGTGCCGCGCTCGGCGATCCGGCCGCGCTCGAACACGAGGATCTCGTCGGCCTCGCGCACGGCGCTCACGCGGTGCGACACGATCAGCGTGGTGCGGCGCTTCATCTCGGCGCGCAGGCCGTGCAGGATCTGCTCCTCGGTCTGGGTATCCACGGCCGAGAGGCAGTCGTCGAGCAGCAGCACGGGCGCTTCGCGCAGCACCGCTCGGGCGATCGCGGTGCGCTGGCGCTGGCCGCCCGAGAGCGTGATGCCGCGCTCGCCGACGCGGGTGTCGTACCGGGCGGGGAAGTCCTGCACGTCGCCGTCGAGGTTCGCGAGCTGGGCCGCGGCGCGCACGCGTTCGAACGGCGCGGGCTCGTGCAGGCCGAACTCGATGTTCCCGGTGATCGTGTCCGAGAACAGGAACGTCTCCTGCGGCGCCGCCGCGACCTGCGCGCGCAGCCACGCCAGGTCGAGCGTGCGCACGTCGTGACCGTCGAGGAACACCGTGCCCGCCGGCGGGTCGAACACGCGCGGCAGCAGCGCGAGCACCGTGCTCTTGCCCGAGCCCGTGCGGCCCACGAGCGCGACCGTGCGGCCCGCGGGCACGGTGAACGACACGTCGAGCAGCGCGGGCTCGGCGGCGCCGGGGTAGGTGAAGGTGACGTGGCGGAACTCGATGCCGCCGGTGGCGGACGCCGGGCGCACCGGCGCCGGCGGCGAGGCGATGGACGGCGCGGTCGTGAGGATGTCCTGCAGCCGGCCGTACGACGCGAGCCCGCGCTGGAAGATGTTGATCACCCAGCCGAGCGCCACCATGGGCCAGTTCAGCATGCCGAGGTACACCGTGAACGCCACGAACTGGCCGATCGTGATGCGCCCGTGCACGGCCTCGCGGCCGCCCACGTACACCACGAGCAGCGCGCCGAGACCCGAGAAGAACGCGAGCGACGGCTGGAACACGCCGCTCGTCCTGATCAGCTGCAGGTTCTGCTCGAGGTACTCGGTGTTGTGCTCGGCGAAGCGCTCGGCCTGGCGGCGCTCGCTCGTGAACGCGCGCACGACGCGCATGCCGGCGAGGTTCTCCTGCACGTGCGCGGACAGCTTCGCGAAGCGCTCCTGCACCTTCTCGAAGCGCTTGTGGATGCGGTCGCCGAACCACCACACGCTGAGCGACACGAGCGGCAGCGGCAGCAACGAGTAGAACGTCATGCGCGGGCTGATGCTGAGCATGAACGCGATGGACACCGCGCTCACCACGATCGTGTTGACCGTGTACATGACCCCCGGCCCGAGCATCATGCGCACCGCCGACAGGTCGTTCGTGGCCTTCGACATGATCTCGCCGGTGCGGTGCGCCTGGAACCACGGCGCGTCGAGCGTCTGCAGGTGCTCGAACAGCTCGTTGCGGATCTCGTACTCGAGCCGCCGCGAGATCGCGATGATGAACTGCCGCATCGCGTACTTGAACACGCCCGAGAGGATCGCGATCCCGAACAGGATCAGCGCGTAGCGGCCCAGCTTCTCGGCGGTGACGCCCTTGTAGAGGTCGTCCACGGCGAAGCGCAGCACCTGCGGCTGCGCGAGCGCGATGGCGTTCGCCACGGCCACGCACGCGACACCCAGAAGCAGCCCGGTCCGGTGCCGGCGGGCGTGGGCGAAGAGCCGTGCGAGGTGGGTGGGAATGGCCGCTCCTTGGCGAAGGGGAACAAACGAAACGGCGGACGATGCGCGGGTGCGCGATCGTCCGCCGTTCCGGTGCCGCTTACGGACGCTTCGCGCCGCCGAGGAAGCCCTGCAGGCGGTTCAGCTTGGTCGCCTTCCACGTGACGCCGGCATAGTACTGGTCGAGGTGCAGCACGTTCTCACCCATGGGCGAGTGCCACGAACCCGCGAACGCGTCGATGCGGTCGTCCACGCGGTAGGTGATGCGCGGACCCGCGAGCACGGTCTTGGTTTCGAGCGGGCGGCCCGAGCTCATGGGCATCTCGGCCATCCACTGGCCGGCGACGAGCAGGTCGCCGAACCACAGGCCCACGGCGCCGTCGGTGGTGAAGTGGTCGGCCCAGTCCACGGCGGCCGGACCGTCGGCGGCCGCGTCGGTGCTGCGCGAGCCGATCGTGCGGTAGTCGTAGCGGTAGCCGCCCGACGCCTGCCAGAACGCGTGCGTGCCCGCGGCCGAGCCCAGCTGCAGCGACGCGGCCAGCGCCTGGTGACCGTCGCCCACGGCGGGGAACAGGTCGGTGTTGTAGCCGGCGGGCGCGGTCCACTGCAGCTGCACGGCGGTGGCGCGGCGGCCGTTCGCGAGCTGCCAGCGCATGCCGAACCCGAAGTCACCGAGCCCGGTGTTGCTGGCCACGGCGCCCACGTCGCTCTCGCGGTAGGTGCGGCTCACGACCGGGAGCGACAGCTGCACGCTCCAGTGCTTCTTCCAGCCGAGCTCGGTGTACGAGTTCAACGTGCGCTGCTCGTTGAGCGCCGGGTAGGCGATGCGGTCCCCGTTCGCGTCGTACGCGGTGGAGACGGAGTAGAAGCTGCCGCTCAGCTCGGTGTAGTACTCGCCCGGCGCGAGGGCCCACGGGCCCGCGACGGCGGCCGAAGCGGCGAAGGTCAGCAGCGAAGCCGCGGCGAGCGCGGCGGCAAGGCGACGGCGCAGGGTCATTCCACTCCTCCAGCAGATGCGCGTGATCCCGGTTGACGGACGCGGGAGACTATCCGGGCCGGAGGGGGGACCGCAAGGCTGCCGCCACCCCCGGCGAGGCACGCTCGGGCATGCGCGCATGCGCCGGGGCGCCGGTCGTGGCAACATGCGGCGCATGAGCGAACCGTTCGTGCTCGAGTGGGTCCGCGACCCCGGCGGCGTGTGGAACGTGCCGCCCGCCGAAATGGCGCGCCTCGCGGCGCAATTCCCGCGCGTGCGCTTCGCCTCGCCCGCGACCCGCGAGGAGGCCGAGGCGCTGCTGCCGGAGGCCGACGCGGTGTTCGGGTACCTCGTGCGCCCGCACAACCTGGCGAGCGCGGCGCGGCTTCGCTGGATCCACTCGCCGGCGGCCGGCGTGTCCGGGATGCTGTTCCCCGAGCTGGCCGAGTCGCGCGTGACGCTGACCAACGGCCGCGGCCTGCACGCGCGTTCGATGGCCGAGCACGCGCTGGCGCTCATGCTGGCGATCGCGCGGCAGCTGCCGTCGTCGGTCGTGGCGCAGCGCGAGCAGCGCTGGGAGCAGATCGTGCAGTGGCGGCGCGAGCCGGGCTTCGCCGAGCTCGCCGGCGCCACGCTCGGCTGCATCGGTTTCGGCCACACCGGGCAGGGCGTCGCGCGGCTGGGCAAGGCGCTCGGCATGCGCGTGCTCGCGGTGCGCCGCCGGCCCGACCCGTCGCCGACGCTCGCGGACGAGGAGTGGGGTGTCGAGCGGCTGGGCGACCTCATGGCCGCGTCGGACTGGATCGTCATGACCGCGCCGCACACGGCCGCGACCACGAAGCTGGTCGGCGCCGCCGAACTGGCGCGCATGAAGCCGGCCGCGTACTTCGTCAATCTCGCGCGTGGCGCGCTGCTCGACGAAGCGGCGCTGGTGGCGGCGCTCGATGCCGGGCAACTCGCGGGCGCCGCGCTCGACGTGTTCGAGACCGAGCCGCTGCCGGCAGGTCACCCGCTCTGGACGCACCCGAAGGTGCTGCTCACGCCGCACGTGGGCGGCGTGGGGCCGCGCTACTGGGAGCGCGCCTGCGAGCAGTTCGGCACGAACCTCGCGCGCTTCGTCGCGGGCGAGCCGCTGTTCAACGTCGTGGACCAGAAGGCGGGCTACTGAGCGTGGCGCGCACGCTCGGCGTGCTCGTGGCCGGCGGCCGCGGCACGCGCCTGGAGCTGGGCGTGCCCAAGGCGCTCGTCGCCTGCGGAGGCGAGACGCTGCTCGCGCGCGCGTTGCGCGTGCTCGAAGCGCTGTGCGACGACGTCGTGGTGAGCGCGCCCGCGACGCTCGACCTGCCGCTCGAACGCGCGCGCCGCACCGACGACCCGCCGGGCGCCGAGGGCCCGCTCGCGGGTCTCGTCGCGGGGTTGTCGTCGCGGGCGTGCACGCGCGCGCTGGTGCTCGGCGTGGACTTCCCGCTCGTGCGCGCCGAAGCGCTGCGTGCGATCGGCGAGCGGCTCGTGGACGGCGTGAGCGTGGCGCTGCCCGCACCCGGTGGGCGCGTGCAGCCGCTGGCCGCGTGGTGGTCGGCCGCGGCGTTGCCGCCGCTCGCCGGCGCGCTCGCGCGCGGCGAGCGCGCGCTGGTCCCGCAGGCACTCGCGCTGCCGCACGCGATCGTGGACAGTGTGGCGCTGGCGGCCCTGCCGGGCGGCGAGGAGGGATTCCACAACGTGAACACCCGTGACGACCTGGCGGCGGCCGAGGCTGCGCTCGCGCGGCTCGCGCTGGAGCGCCGCGCGTGAGCGCGCCGCTCGCGGTGGGAGGCGTGGCGCTCGACGTCGCCATGCGCGCCCTGCGTGCGCACGACCCGGGCGCGCGCGCGTTCTGGCTGTACGACGTGGACGCCTTCCGCGCGCGCGCCGGGCGGCTCGTCGCGGCGTTCGGCGCCGAGGGCGTGCACGCGGCGTACGCGCTCAAGGCGAACGGCTGTCCCGCGCTCGTGCGCGCCGCGCGCGAAGTGGGGCTGGCCGCCGACGCGGGCTCGCTGGGCGAGCTCGAGCTGGCGGCCGCGTACGGCTTCGACGGCGCGCAGCTGACGCTGAGCGGCAACGGCCGCACGCGTGAGGAAGCCGACTGGGCGTGCCTTCGTGCGGTGGCGTGCGTGAGCGCCGATCACGTGGGCGAACTCGACCTGCTCGAATCGGCCGCCGCCGCCGCCGGCCGCACGCTGCGCGTGGCCGTGCGCGTGAACCCCGGCATCGCCACGCCGGGGCACCGCTACGTGGCGACGGGCGGGCACGACGCGAAGTTCGGCGTGAGCGCCGACGAAGCGCTCGCCACCTGGGAAGCCCGCGCACGCTGGCCGCACCTGCGCGTGGACGGCCTGCACCTGCACGTCGGCTCGCAGCTGCTCGAGACCGGTCCGCTCGAGGCTGCGGCGCGCGCCGCTCGCGAGCTGGCCGCGGCGTCGGCCGCCCGTGGCGCGCCGCTCGCGCTGGTGAACCTGGGCGGCGGGTTCGGTGTGGACTACGAGGGCGGGGGGCGCGAGTTCCCGGTCGAGGCGTGGGCGCGCCGCATGGGCGAGCACGCGCGCGAGAGCGGGCTGGCGTGGCGCATCGAGCCCGGGCGCTGGCTGGTCGCGCCCGTGGGCACGCTCGTGGCCGAGGTGCTGTGGGAGAAGCGCCGCGCCGAGGACGGCACCACGCACCGTTTCGTGGTGCTCGCGGCGGGCATGAACGACCTGATCCGCCCCGCGCTCTACGGTGCGCGCCACCGCGCGGTGCCGGTGCGGCCGCGTGCGGGTACGCCGACGCAGGCCGCGGTGGTCGGGCCGGTGTGCGAGAGCGGCGACACGTTCTCGGAGTCCGAATTGCTGCCGCCGCTCGAGCGCGGCGATCTCGTGGCGCTGCTCGACGCCGGCGCGTACGGCGCGGTGATGTCGTCGCAGTACAACGGGCGTGGCCGGCTCGCCGAGCTCGCGGTCGCGGGCGGGAAACTGAAGCTCGCGCGGCGCGCCGAGGGGCCGGACGCGCTGCGCGAGCGGGACTGCGACGTGGGGCTCCGCCTGGACTAGAACGCGACGCGCGGGAGCGTCGCCGAGATCACGAGGGCCGTGGTGCGCCCGGTGTTCACGTACGCGTGCGGCCGGTGCGCGCGGAACTGCAGCGAGTCGCCGGCCTCGAGTGCGTACGTGTCGGCATCGAAGCGCACCTCCACCGTGCCCGCGAGCACGGTGAGCCACTCTTCGCCTTCGTGCCGGTGTTCGAGCGCGGTGCCGGTGCCCGGTGACAGCGTCAGCCGGTGCACGCCGAGCCGCGAGCCGTGGATCGCGCCCGCGAGCGGCGCCACGGTGAGCGCGCCGCGCCGCAGCTCGAGCGATTCACGCTCGGCCGCGCGCACGACGTGCAGCGCGGGCAGCTCGGGAGTGGTGACCAGCTGCGAGGGCTTCACGCCCAGCGCCACGGCGATGCGGCCGAGCGCGCCCACCGTGGGTGACGCCTTGCCGCGTTCGATTTCGGAGACGTGCGTGGCGGAGATGCCGCCGCGCGCCTCGAGGTCCTTGAGCGTCAAGCCGCGGTCCACGCGCAGCCGCTTGATGCGGCGGCCCAGTTCGACCGCGAAGGAGGACTGCCCGCTCGTCGCCGGCGTGGTGCCGTCGGTGCCGGTGCTGTCGAGCGAAGCGGCCGAGTCGGTCATCGGATCGTTCATGCGCTCACCTCCGGGGTGCCGTTCGTGGTCACGAGGACGCGCGCGAGCGCGCTGCCGGCGCGTGCGAGCGCGTGCGGCCGGCCGTGCGACGCCTGCAGCGCATCGCCGGCTTCGAGGCGCGTCTCGTCGTCGCCGACGCGTGCGACCACCGCGCCTTCGAGCACGAGGTAGTTCGCCTCGGTGTCGCATTCGCCGGCGGCGAACGCACACGATGCCGCGCCCTGTGCTTCGAAGCGCAACTCGAACGCGGTCAGGTGGCTGCCCGGGATACCGCCGGTCAGCGTGGTCGCGGCGACCCCGGTCGCGAGCGTCTTGCGTGGTGCGTCGTTGCGCTTGAGCTGCGCCACCTCGGGCAGTTCGTCGGGCTCGAGGAAGTAGGCGGTCTCGCGGCCGAGGGCCGCGGCGAGGCGGGTGAGTGCGCCGAGCGTGGGAGAAGTGCGCCCCCGTTCGACTTCGGACAAGTGCGTGGCGGACAGGCCGCACGCGGCTTCGACTTGCTTCAACGTCATCCCGCGCTGCAGGCGCAGTGCGCGGACGCGACGGCCCAACTCCGTGACGTCTACGATGGACATGCCCTTGCCTCGTGAGTTGCGGCCCGGATGGACGGGTCGACTCGAGGAGCGCCACGACATGCCGGACGGGGGCCGCGCAGCGCGTCCGGCAATTCACCGGACGGAGGGGACCGTGGCACGTCGGAGGGTGCCGGTCAATGACGGAATGATGGTGCCACTTGAGTCCCGGCGATCACGTTCGGGTCCCGATCGCTCTCGCGGACGCGGCGAACGTGCTGAATCCGAAGGGCGTGCGCCGACCGGTACCAACGGACCAACGCTTGACACTTTCCGCGTGTTCCGTCGAGACTGCCGCGTCGTTTTTCTTCGCTCGATCGCACCGTTCGCGGCCCGCGCCGCGCGCTGTGCTCGACATTGTGAATCCAGGAGCAAGCGGGCGACGTGAGCGTCCGCGCACGGCGCCGCGTTGGGCGGTCCCGGCGTGCTCCGGAAAGATGAGGTGGCCAGTGCTGCAGGTCGTGTGCATCAAGCAGGTCCCCGACACCGAAACGCGAGTGAAGGTGGCGGGTGACGGACGCACGCTGGATCCGGCGGGCGTGACGTGGGTGATGAACCCCTACGACGAATACGCCGTCGAGGGAGCGCTGCAGGTGAAGGAGAAGGCGGGAGCCGGTGAAGTCGTCGTGCTCTCGCTGGGCGGCGCCGGCGTCCAGACCACGCTGCGCAACGCGCTCGCGATGGGCGCGGACCGTGCGATCCACCTGAAGTCCGACACGGCCTCGCCCGACTCGCTGAGCGTCGCCAAGGCGCTCGCCGGCGCGATCAAGGACCTCGGCGCGCAGATCGTGTGGCTGGGCAAGTCCGCCGCCGACGACGACGCGGCGCAGGTCGGGCCGATGCTCGCCGAGCTGCTCGGCATGCCGTGCGTCACCATGGCCGCGACGTTCGCGCTCGAGGGCACGACCGCCAGGGTCGAGCGCGAGATCGAAGGCGGGCGCGAGCAGGTCGAACTGCCGCTGCCGGGCGTGATCACCTGCGACAAGGGGCTGAACCAGCCGCGCTACCCGTCGCTCAAGGGCATCATGGCCGCCAAGAAGAAGACCATCGAGGAGCGCGCGACGGACCTGGGCCCGGCCCACGTCGAACTGGTCGCGCTGGAACTTCCGCCCGCACGCGCCGCCGGCCGCATCGTCGGCGAAGGCGCGGCCGCGGTCCCCGAACTCGTCCGCGCCCTGCGCGAAGACGCCAAGGTCATCTAGGAGGCGCCTGTGAGCATTCTCGTCTTCATCGAGCAGCGTGACGGGCAGGTGCGCTCGGTCTCGCGTGAGGCCCTCGGGCAGGCGTCGCAGCTCGCGGCGTCGTTCGGCGGTCCGGTGGTGGGTGTGTGCTGTGCGGCGGCCGATCCCGGTCTCGCCGCGCTGGCCGAGTACGGCGCCGAGCAGGTGCTGTTCGCGCAGCACGAGGCGTTCGCGGCGTACGACTCGGCGGGCTACGCGACGGCGATCGCCGCGGCGGTGGCCGCGGTGCAGCCGAAGGTCGTGCTGTTCGCCGGTTCGTCCATGGGCCGCGACCTCGCGCCGCGCGTCGCGGCGAAGGTGAACGCGGGCCTGGCCACCGACTGCACGGCGCTCGCCGTGGACGGCGGCAAGCTGGTCGCCACGCGCCCGGTGTACGCGGGCAAGGCGCTCCAGAAGGTCGCGTTCCCCGGCGCGGTCGCGATCCTCACGCTGCGCCCGAAGGCGTTCGCCGCGCCGGAGGCGCAGGCGGGCAAGTCGGCCGCCGTGTCGGCGCTCGCGTTCACGTGGGACGCGAACGCGCCGCGCGCGAAGGTCACCGGCGTGAGCGCCGCCGCGGGCGGCAAGGTGGACCTGACCGAGGCCGAGAAGATCGTCGCGGGTGGCCGCGGGCTCAAGGGCCCCGAGCATTTCGCGATGCTGGACGAACTCGCCTCCGCGCTCGGTGCGAGCGTCGGCGCGTCGCGCGCCGTCGTGGACGCCGGCTGGCGCGGGCACGGCGAGCAGGTGGGGCAGACGGGCAAGACGGTCAGCCCGAAGCTCTACGTGGCCGTCGGCATCAGCGGTGCGATCCAGCATCTCGCCGGCATGTCGTCGTCGCGTTGCATCGTCGCCATCAACAAGGATCCCGAAGCCCCGATCTTCAAGGTCGCGGACTACGGCATCGTGGGCGACCTGTTCGAGGTGGTACCGGCGCTCACTGCCGCGATCAAGCAACTGCATTGAAGTGAATCGGGGCCGTCTCCTTGACGGCCCCGAATGCCAACCGTAGCTTCCGACTCGGGCGCATGGAGCGCCTCCTCCTCACCGAAGGATTGGATTCCCCGATGCTCGCCTATCTGCCCGTCCTGCTGTTCGTGCTGGTCGGTCTCGGATTCGGCGCCGTGACGATCGGTCTTTCCACGATCATCGTGCCGCGCCGCGAGAACGCGGTGAAGAACAGCCCCTACGAGTGCGGCGTCGAGCCCGTGGGCGATGCCCGCGGCCGTTTCTCCGTGAAGTTCTACCTCGTCGCGGTGCTGTTCATCCTCTTCGACATCGAGTGCGTCTTCCTCTACCCGTGGGCCGTCTCCTTCCACCAGCTGGGCCTGTACGGCCTGATCGAGATGGTGCTGTTCATCCTGATCCTGCTGGCGGGCTACTTCTACCTGCTCAAGAAGCGGGCGCTCGAGTGGGAGTGATGCCGCGCCTCCTGTCGCGCCATCCACTCCGCCGTGATCGAGAGGGCATTCATGGCTGACACCAACGATCCCAAGCCGCTCCGTACCCTGGCGCCGCTGACCGCGCCCGGCGTCCCGGTGAACCGCACCGAGGAAGAGCTGCTCTACGAAGAAGTCGAACGCGGCCTGCTGTTCACGCAGGTGGAGTCCGCGGTCGGCTGGGCGATGAACCAGGCCCGCGCGAACGCGATCTGGCCGCTCGGCTTCGGCCTCGCGTGCTGCGCCATCGAGATGATGGCGATCGCCGGTCCGCGCTTCGACATCTCGCGCTTCGGCGCCGAAGTGTTCCGCGGTTCGCCGCGCCAGGCCGACCTGATGATCGTGGCCGGCCGCGTGTCGATCAAGATGGCGCCCGTGGTGCGGCAGCTCTACGAGCAGATGCCCGATCCCAAGTGGGTCATCGCGATGGGCGCGTGCAGCTCGTGCGGCGGCGTGTTCAACAACTTCGCGATCCTGCAGGGCGTGGACAAGATCGTGCCCGTGGACGTGTACGTGCCCGGCTGCCCGCCGCGGCCCGAGGCGCTCATTCACGGCATCATGAAGCTGCAGGAGAAGATCCTCGCTTCGAAGCCCGAACTTGGGCCGATCCCGCGCAAGCGCGTGCTCAAGAAGAAGGGAGTGGCGTGATGCCGCTGACCCCCGAACGAGTCGAGCAGAAACTGCGCGAACGCTTCCCCGACGCGGCGATCGAACGCCAGGTCGGCGAGGCCGTGCGCGACCACACGCTGTACGTGCCGGCCGACAAGCTCGTCGAGATGTGCACGTTCCTGCGCGACGACGCCGAGCTCGATTTCGGCATGCTGCCGTGGATGGGCGGCGCCGACTACCTGCCGCGCGTGCCGCGCTTCGAGACGATCTACCACATGCTGTCGCTCTCGAACGCGCTGCGGTTCACGCTCAAGGTGCGCATTTCCGAAGAGCAGCCGCGCGTGCCCTCGGTCGTGCCCGTGTGGCCGACCGCGAACTGGCACGAGCGCGAGACCTACGACTTCTACGGCATCGAGTTCACGGGTCATCCCGACCTGACGCGCATCCTGCTGCCCGACGAATGGCAGGGCTGGCCGCTGCGCAAGGACTCGCCGCTCGGTTACGAGGAAGTCGCGTTCACGCACAACACGCCGAACCGCCGCCTGCCCAGCCCGGAACTCAAGAAGCTGGCGCCGAAGAAGGTCAAGTACCGTGCGCAATGAGACCATGACGATCAACATGGGTCCCCAGCACCCGTCCACGCACGGCGTGCTGCGGCTGGCCCTGGAGCTGGACGGCGAGACCATCGTCGCGTGCAAGCCCATCGTCGGCTACCTGCACACCGGCATGGAGAAGCAGGCGGAGTACAAGACGTACACGCAGTCCATCCCGCAGACCGACCGGATGGACTACATCTCGCCGATGTCGAACAACCTCGCGTTCTGCCTCGCGGCCGAGAAGCTGCTGGGCATCGAGCCGCCGGCGCGCGTGCAGGCCATCCGCGTGCTGCTGTGCGAGCTCACGCGCATCAGCTCGCACGCGGTGTGGATGGGCACGCACGCCATCGACATCGGGGCGCTGACGGTGTTCTGGTACACGTTCCGCGAGCGCGAGAAGGTGCTCAGCATCTACGACCACGTCGCGGGCGCCCGCATGACGTCGTCGTACTTCCGCGTCGGCGGCCTGTCGCGCGACATCCCCGAGGGCTTCCTCGCGCGCTGCGAGAAGTTCGTGGACGAGATGCCGGCGCACATCGACGAGTACGAGAGCCTGCTCACGAAGAACCCGATCTGGCTCGCGCGCACGCAGGGCGTGGCCATGCTGTCGAAGAA
This sequence comes from Candidatus Eiseniibacteriota bacterium, assembly GCA_046327815.1. Taxonomy (GTDB): domain Bacteria; phylum Eisenbacteria; class RBG-16-71-46; order RBG-16-71-46; family RBG-16-71-46; genus CAIXRL01. Next base: position 169,615 of record JAXLXR010000001.1, read on the forward strand.
GGACGCGATCGCGTGGGGCGCCACGGGCCCGATGATGCGCGGCTCCGGCGTGAACTACGACATCCGCAAGAACGAGCCGTACTCGGGCTACGAGAACTACCAGTTCGACGTGGCCGTGCAGGAAGGCGGCGACGCCTACGCGCGCTACCTGGTGCGCGTGCAGGAGATGCGTGAAAGCACGAAGATCGCGAAGCAGGCGATCCAGCGCATCCGCGAGCTCGGCGAGTTCGGGCCGTACCGCGTGCGCGACTTCAAGTACGTGCTGCCGCCCAAGGAGGACGTGAAGACCTCCATGGAGGCGCTGATCCACCACTTCAAGATCGTCGCCCACGGCTTCTTCCCGCCGGTGGGCGAGGCGTACGCGCAGGTCGAGGCGCCGAAGGGCGAACTCGGCTTCTACCTCGTGAGCGACGGTTCCCCGCGGCCGTGGCGCATGAAGGTCCGCTCGCCTTCGTTCATCAACCTGCAGGCGCTTCCCGTCATGGTGGAAGGCCGCCTCATCGCCGACGTCATCGCCGCGATCGGCAGCACCGACATCGTGCTCGGGGAGGTCGACCGATGAGCCATCCGCCCGTGATGCCGGTCGAAGCGCCGGCCGTACTCGATTGGCCCGACGCCGTGAAGGCCGAGGTCGCCGAGGCCATCTCGCACTACCCGGTGAAGCGCTCCGCCGTGCTGCCGCTGCTGTGGATCGCGCAGCGCACGTGGGGCTGGCTGCCGCCGGCCGCCATGCGGCTCGTCGCGAAGACGCTCGAGCTCAACGAGCCCGAGGTGTTCGGCGTGGCGACGTTCTACACGATGTTCAACCTGCAGCCGGTGGGCCGTCATCACCTGCAGGTGTGCATGACCCTCTCGTGCTCGCTCATGGGCGCCGACAAGCTGTTCAAGCACCTCGAACACAAGCTCGGCATCGGCCACGGCGAAACCACGCCGGACGGCCGCTTCACGCTCCGCCGCGTCGAGTGCCTCGCCGCGTGCGGCGGCGGTCCGTGCATGCAGGTGGGTCTCGACTACTACGAGGATCTCGACGAAGCCAAGGTCGACGCGATCCTGGAGAAGCTCAAGTGAGCCGCGGCCTGCTGCTGTTCAAGGACATCGACACGCCCGGCCTGGCCGGGATCGAGACGTACCGCAAGCTCGGCGGCTACGAGTCGCTCGCCGCCACGCTCGGCCACAAGACGCCGGACGAGTGCATCGAGATCGTGAAGGCCTCGGGCCTGCGCGGCCGCGGCGGCGCCGGTTTCCCGACCGGTCTCAAGTGGAGCTTCGTGCCCAAGAGCACGGCGAAGCCCAAGTACATCGTCTGCAACGCCGACGAGTCCGAGCCGGGCACGTTCAAGGACCGCGAGCTCATGGTGCTGAATCCGCACCTGCTCATCGAGGGCATGATCCTCGCGGGTTACGCGATCGGTGCGAACGCCGGCTACATCTACTTCCGCGGCGAGTTCGCATACGTGCAGGCGATCATGGACAAGGCGATCGCGGAAGCGCGCGCGGCCGGCATCGTGGGCGACAACGTCTTCGGCAGCGGCTTCAAGTTCGAGCTCTACACGCATCTCGGCGCCGGCGCCTACATCTGCGGCGAAGAGACCGCGCTGCTCAGCTCGCTCGAAGGCTTCCGCGGCCAGCCGCGGCTCAAGCCGCCGTTCCCGGCCGTCGAGGGCCTCTACGCGTGCCCGACGGTGGTGAACAACGTCGAGACGATCATGAACGTGCCGCACATCCTCAAGAACGGCGCGCAGTGGTACCGCCAGTGGGGCACCGAGAAGAGCGCGGGCACGAAGGTGCTCAGCGTGTCGGGACCGGTGAAGCGCCCGGGCAACTACGAGATCCCGCTCGGCCTGCCGCTCCGCACGCTGATCGAGTCGCCGGAGTACTGCGGCGGCATGCGCGACGGCATGAAGGTGAAGGGCGTGATTCCCGGCGGCTCGTCGGTGCCGGTCATTCCGGCGTCCCAGCTGGACGCGGGCCTCGACTACGAATCCATGAACGCGGTCGGCACGTTCCTCGGCTCCGGCGGCGTGATCGTGATCGACGACCAGACCTGCATGGTGGACGCGCTCTGGAACCTGATCCGCTTCTACCGTCACGAGTCGTGCGGCAAGTGCACGCCGTGCCGCGAAGGCACCTACTGGATGGGCGAGATCCTCGAACGCCTCGAGAAGGGGGAAGGTCGCGAGAACGACGTGGACCTGCTCCTCGACGTGGCGAACAACATCTTCGGCAAGTCGTTCTGCGCGCTCGGTGACGCGGCGGCGATGCCCGTGCAGGGCATGCTCAAGCACTTCCGTGAGGAGTTCGAGTACCACGTGAAGCACAAGCGCTGCATGGTGAACCGCCGCCGCCAGGCGGTGATGGAGGTGACGGCGTGAGCATGGTCAAGGTCACCATCGACGGCCGCACGATCGAAGTCCCGGCCGGCACGCTGATCACCGACGCGGCCAAGCTGGCCGACGTGCACGTGCCGATCTTCTGTTCGCACTCGAAGCTTCCGCCGCTCGGCGCGTGCCGCATCTGCGTGGTCGAAGTCGGCACGCCGAAGCTCGGCCCGGACCGCAAGCCGGTGCTGGGCCCCGACGGCAGCCCCGAGATCGCGTGGATGCCCAAGGTGCAGACGGGCTGCACGACGCCGGTCTCCGACGGCATGCACGTGAAGACGGCGTCCGAGACCGCGACGCAGGCCCGCAAGGGCGTCATGGAGTTCCTGCTCGTGAACCACCCGCTCGACTGCCCGGTGTGCGACGAGGGCGGCGAGTGCCAGTTGCAGGATCTCGCGTTCGCGTTCGGGCAGGACTTCTCGCGGATGGAGCAGAAGAAGCGCACGTTCGACTCCGAGGACCTCGGACCGATCGTGAAGAAGGAAGCGAACCGCTGCATCGTCTGCATGCGCTGCGTGCGGTACTGCGACCAGGTGATGGGCGAGGACGCGCTCACGAGCCACCAGCGCGGCGCTCACACCGAGATCTCGTCGTTCGACCGCCAGCCGCTCGACTGCGAGCAGTGCGGCAACTGCATCGAGGTCTGCCCGGTCGGCGCGTTGACCGCGCTGCCGTACCGCTTCAAGGCGCGCCCGTGGGACCTGCGCCAGCACATCACGATCTGCCCGCACTGCTCGAACGGCTGCTCCGTGCGGCTCGGCGTGCGCGGGATGGAAGTGCTGCGCGCGCGCGGCACCGAGCACCGCGGCGTGAACCAGGAGTTCCTGTGCGTGCGCGGCCGCTTCGGGCACGACTTCGTGAACTCGAGCGAGCGCCTCGTGGCGCCGCTGCTCAAGCAGGGCGGCTCGCTGCAGCCGGCGACGTGGGACGAAGCCACGGCGCAGACCGCGGCGCGCCTGCGCGACATCGTCGCCGCGAACGGCGTGGGTGCCGTCGCGTTCCTCGGCGGCGAGAAGCTGCTGCTCGAGGAGCAGTACCTGTTCCAGAAGCTCGCGCGCGGCGTGCTCGGCACCGGGCACGTGGACGCGCGCACGCGCCTGACCACGCGCGTCGCCGGTGACGCCGTGCTCAAGGCGACGGGTGGCGGACGGCCTTCGCTCACGTTCGCGGAACTCGCGACCGCGCAGGAAGTGCTCGTGCTGTTCGACGACCTGCAGGGCGAGTCGCCGTACGCGCAGGCGCTCGCGATCCGCGGCCAGCACCAGAACGGCCTGCACCTGACCGTGGCGCACCCGCGCCGCGTGAAGCTCGCGCGCCCGAAGTTCAAGAGCGACTGGCTCGGGCTCAAGCCCGGCGCCGAACTCGCCCTGCTGCACGGGCTCACGAAGTGCGCGCTCGACCTCGGCGCCCCGGCGGACCTGCCGGGCGAGGCGTCGTGGGGGCTGGACGCGCTGCAGAAGGCGCTCGCGGCGTGGACGCCGGAGCGCATCGAGAAGGAGACCGGGCTCGGCATCGCCACGATCGCGGCCGCCGCGAAGCGGCTGCGCGAGGCGGGCCGCAAGGCGGTGCTGTTCGGCCGCGCCGTGGTCGAGCACCCGCAGGCGCCGGCGCTGCTGCAGGCGATCGAGAACCTCGGGTGGGCGACGGGCGCGCTGTCGAGCGCACGCTCGCACGTGCTGTACGCCGGGCCGCAGTCGAACTCGCAGGGCGCGCTCGACAGCGGACTGACGCCGGACTTCCTGCCGGGCTATGTGCCCGTCACGGATGCGGCGGGCCGCGAGGCGTTCGCGAAGGCGTGGGGCTGCGCGCTCGACGGCGAAGCGGCGCACCCGGGCCTGTCGGCGATCGAGATCCTCGAAGCCGCGGCCGCGGGCCGCATCAAGGCGCTCTGGATCGCCGGTGACAACTGGCTCCGCAGCGCTCCCGACGCGTCGCTGGTGCAGAAGGCGCTCGCGAACGTCGAACTGCTGGTCGTGAACGAACTGTTCCTGACCGAGACCGCTCGTGCCGCGCACGTCGTGTTCCCGGTCGCGTCCTTCGCCGAGAAGGACGGCACGGTCGTGAACTGTGAGCGGCGCGCGCAGAAGGCGACCCGCGCACTCAGCCCGAAGCGCGGGGCCCGCGCGGACTGGGAAGTGTTCCAGTTCGTCGCGCAGATGCTCGGCGCGGACTGGCGCTACCGCACGACCGAGGACGTGTTCCGCGAGATGGCGCGCCTCGTGCCGGTGTGGGAAGGCATGAGCTGGGCCTCGCTGCTGCCGAACGGCGCCGTGTGGAACGGCGTGCGCGCGGCGGCGTCGCTGGGCTACACCGAGCCGGTCGCGCAGGCGGCGGGCGAAGGCATGTGGTTGCTGGCGGGCGGCACGCTGTTCGCGGCCGCGAGCGTCGGCGAGCACTGCGAGTCGTTGACGAAGCTGGCGAAGGACGCGCGTGCGTTCGTCGGCGCGGCCGAGGCCGGTCGGCTCGGCGTGGCGGCGGGCGAGACGCTCGAACTCGAAGGCCCGGCGGGCGCAGTCGTGCTGCCGGTGGAAGTGGACGATTCGGTTCCGCCGGGTGCCGTGTTCGTGCCTTACGCGTACGCGAAGGCCGGCCTGAACCGTTTGGGTGCGCCGAAGGGCGCGGGACTTCGCGTGAAGGCCCGCAAGGCCGCCGCGGCCGTCAAGGCCGGGGCGTAGGGGAGCGGGGATGGCGGCTCTGATGCAGAACGAGGCTTTCCAGGTCGCACTCTGGGCCATGGTGAAGGTGGGCATCATTCTCGGCGTCATGCTGGGCGTGGTGTCGTACCTCATCTACGCCGAGCGCAAGATCTGCGGTCATATCCAGGCGCGCACGGGTCCGAACCGCGTCGGTCCGCTGGGGCTGCTGCAGCCCATCGCCGACGTGGGCAAGCTCCTCTTCAAGGAGGAGTTCACTCCCGCGGGCGCCAACAAGGTGATCTTCCACATCGCGCCGATCCTGGCGGTGTTCCCGGCGATCGTGACCTTCTCGGTCATCCCGATGGGACCCGCCCCGGTGTTCGTGGTCACGGACATCGGCGTCGGCCTGCTGCTGTTCCTCGCCATGTCGAGCCTCGGCGTGTACGCGATCACGCTGGGCGGCTGGTCGTCGAACAACAAGTACGCGCTGCTCGGCGGGCTGCGCTCGTCGGCGCAGATGATCTCGTACGAGCTCGCGCTCGGGCTTTCGACGATCCCGGTGCTGCTGCGCTCGGGCACCCTGTCGCTCGCGGGCATCGTCGAGAGGCAGGGCGGCCGGCTGCAGGCGTTCGGCACCTCGCTGCCGCTGCCGAACTGGGGCGTGTTCCACTGGTACCTGGTGCTGCCCTTCTTCATCTTCCTCATCTGTTCGTTCGCCGAGACGAACCGCGCGCCGTTCGACCTTCCCGAAGCCGAAGGCGAACTCGTCGCCGGGTTCCACACCGAGTACTCGAGCATGAAGTGGGCGCTCTTCTTCCTCGGCGAATACATGAACATGATCGTGATCTGCTCGATCATGGTCACGCTGTTCCTCGGCGGCTGGCAGGGCCCGATGGTGGACAAGATCCCGGTGCTCGGCCTCGTCTGGTACCTCGTGAAGCTGTTCGCGCTCCTGTTCTTCTTCATCTGGGTGCGCTGGACCTACCCGCGCCTGCGCTACGACCAGCTCATGGGTTTCGGCTGGAAGGTGCTGCTGCCGGCCTCCATCGCGAACGTGGTGATCGCCGCGGTGTGGCTGTACTGGAGGGCGAACGCCTGATGGTTCCCTACCTGTTCCTCGGCTTCGCGGCCCTGCTCGTCGCGACGGCCCTCATGGTGATCCTGCACAAGAACCCGGTGACGAGCGCGCTGTTCCTGGTGCTCTCGTTCTCGTCGCTCGCGGGCATCTACCTGCTCCTGCAGGCCGAGTTCATCGGCATGGTGCAGATCATCGTGTACGCCGGTGCGATCATGGTGCTGTTCCTGTTCGTCATCATGTACCTGAACCTCCAGCACGACGTCGAGAAGGGCGCGCAGATCGCCGTGCGCCGCGGCATCGGCTGGATGGTCGGCGCGCTCATGCTGCTGTTCGCCGGCCTGCTCATGAAGAAGGGCTTCTCGCCGGGACCGGTCGCGCTGGTGCCGCCGTCCCTGGAAGGCGGCAACGCGGCCGCGATCGGGCGCGTGCTCTACAGCCGCTTCCTGTTCCCGTTCGAGATCACCTCGATCCTGCTGCTCGTCGCGATGGTCGGAGCGATCGTCATGGCGAAGGGCCGCAAGCCGGAAGGGGAGGACGCGTGATCCCGACCGAATGGACGCTGGCGCTCAGCGCGGTGCTGTTCGTCATCGGCGTCGTCGGCGTGCTCGTGCGCCGCAACGCGCTGGTGATCTTCATGTCCATCGAGCTCATGCTGAACGCGGCGAACCTCGCGTTCGTCTCGTTCGCGAAGCAGCAGAACTCGCTCGACGGGCAGATCTTCGTGTTCTTCGTGATGACCGTGGCCGCCGCCGAGGTGGCCGTGGGACTCGCCATCATCGTGAACCTGTTCCGCCTGCGCGAAACGGTGTTCGTGGACGAAATCAACCTGCTGAAGGGCTAGGACGGCCGTGAACTTGCCCATGCTCTGGATCATTCCCGCGCTGCCTCTGGCCGCGGTCGCGCTGAACCTGCTCATCGGCGACCGGCTCGGCAAGAAGGGCACCGCGTTTCTCGCCTGCGGGGCCGTCGGCCTCGCCTTCGCCGCCGCGCTGCGCGCCGTGCTGACGCTGGCCGCACGCTCCGAGGAAGAACGCCAGATCGTCGAGACCGCGTGGACGTGGTTCCGGGTCGGCGACTTCTCGGTGGACGTCTCGTTCCTGCTCGATCCGCTGTCGAGCATCATGGTGCTCGTCGTGACGGGCGTGGGCTTCCTGATCCACGTCTACTCGACGGGCTACATGTCGGACGACCCGTCGTTCCGCCGGTTCTTCCTGTACCTGAACCTCTTCATGTTCGCGATGCTCACGCTCGTGCTCGCGGACAACTACCTGCTCATGTTCGTGGGCTGGGAAGGCGTCGGCCTCTGCTCGTACCTGCTGATCGGGTTCTGGTACGAGAAGCAGTCGGCCACCGATGCCGGCAAGAAGGCGTTCATCGTCAACCGCATCGGCGACTTCGGCTTCATCCTGGGCGTCATGTTCCTGATCGCGTGGACCGGCTCGGTGAACTACGAGCGCGTGTTCGCGGCCGCGCCGCACCTGTTCACGGCCGGCGGCCCGATCATCCTGGCGGCGACGCTGCTCATGTTCCTCGGCGCCACCGGCAAGAGCGCGCAGATCCCGCTCTACGTCTGGCTGCCGGACGCGATGGAAGGCCCGACGCCGGTGTCCGCGCTCATCCACGCCGCCACGATGGTCACGGCCGGCGTGTACATGGTGGTGCGCAGCCACGTGCTGTTCGAGATGTCGCCGGTGACGCTCGAGGTGATCGCGATCGTCGGTGCCGCCACGGCGCTCATGGCCGCGACGATCGGCCTCGTGCAGAACGACATCAAGCGCGTGCTTGCGTACTCCACCGTGAGCCAGCTCGGCTACATGTTCTTCGCGTGCGGCGTCGGCGCGTTCGGCGCCGGCATCTTCCACGTGATGACGCACGCGTTCTTCAAGGCCCTGCTCTTCCTCGGCGCCGGCTCGGTGATCTACGGCATGCACCACGAGCAGGACATGCGCAAGATGGGCGGGCTCGCGGGCAAGATGCCGGTGACGCACGCGACCATGCTGATCGCGACGATCGCGATCGCGGGCATTCCGCCGTTCGCCGGGTTCTGGTCGAAGGACGAGATCCTCGCGAAGGCCTTCGCGACCGGGCACTACGGCATCTGGATCGCCGGCGTCCTGGGCGCGGTGATGACCGCGTTCTACATGTTCCGGCTCTACGTCCTGACGTTCCAGGGCAAGCCGCGCTTCGACGAGAGCGGCGGTCACGCCCACGCGCACGCGGCCGATCACGGCCACGGTCACGACGCGGACGGTCACGGCGCCCATGGTGCCCACGACGACCACGGCCACGACCACGGTCACGGCGGGCCGGTGAAGGAATCGCCGTGGAACATGACGGTGCCGCTCTCGGTGCTCGCCGTGCTGTCGGTGATCGGCGGCTGGGTCGGCATCGGCAAGCCGTTCGTCGAGGGCGAGTCGTGGATGGGCCGCTGGCTCGAGCCGGTGCTCGGCTCGGGGCCGCACGTCCATCACCTGTCGGTGTCCACCGAGTTCGGCCTCATGGGCCTGTCGGTCGCGGTCGCGGCGTTCGGCATCTTCATGGCGTTCCGCGCCTACCTGCAGAGCCCGGGCATCGCCACCGCGATGCACGAGAAGCTCGGCGGCCTGCATCGCACGCTCTACAACAAGTACTGGGTGGACGAGTTCTACGGCGCCGTCGCCGTGAACCCGGTCTACCAGGCGTCCCTGCGCCTGTGGCGCTTCTGGGACGAGAAGGTGGTGGACGGCACCGTGAACGGCGTCGGCTACTTCTTCGAGGGCGTCTCGGCGCTCCTGCGGCTCTTCCAGACCGGTTATGTCGGCACGTACGCGCTGTTCATCACGCTCGGCGTGCTTGCACTCTTCCTTCACTTCCTGAGGTTCTGAGTGGCGTCCCTTCCCTGGCTGTCCCTGCTCGTGTTCTTCCCGCTGGTCGCGGCGGTGCTGGTCGCGATCATGCCGGCGAACGCGCACAAGCCCATCCGGCTCTGGGCGACGCTCGCCGCGCTCGCGGAGTTCGTGTTCTCGCTGCCGCTCTGGTGGCGGGTGATTCCCGGACAGGCCGGCTTCCAGTTCGAGGAGAAGCTCGACTGGATCCCGGTGCTCGGGGCGTCGTACCACCTCGGCGTGGACGGCGTGAGCGGCCTGCTCGCGCTGCTCACCACGTTCACCACGCTGATCGCGGTGCTCGGCGCGTGGACGTCGGTCGAGAAGCGCTCGCGCGAGTTCTTCGCGCTGGTGCTCGCGCTCGAGGCCGGCATGCTCGGCACGTTCTTCTGCCTCGACCTGCTGCTTTTCTACGTGTTCTGGGAAGCGATGCTGATTCCCATGTACCTGCTGATCGGCGTGTGGGGCGGGCAGCGGCGCGTGTACGCGGCCGTGAAGTTCTTCCTCTACACCATGGCCGGCAGCGTGCTCATGCTGGTCGCGATCCTGTCGCTCTGGTACCTGCAGAAGCAGTACAGCGGCGTGCCGTCGTTCGACCTGCAGGCGTTCTACCAGATGCCGATCGTGCCCTCGCGCCAGCTCTGGATGTTCCTCGCGTTCGCCTTCGCGTTCGCGATCAAGGTGCCGATGTTCCCGCTGCACACGTGGCTGCCCGACGCGCACGTCGAGGCGCCGACCGCGGGCTCCGTGATCCTGGCGGCCGTGTTGCTGAAGATGGGCAGCTACGGCTTCCTGCGCTTCGCCATGCCGCTGTTCCCGAACGCGCTCGCCGTGTGCGCGCCGTACATCGCGTGGCTGGCGATCATCGGCATCATCTACGGCGCGCTGGTCGCGATGGTGCAGCCCGACCTCAAGAAGCTGGTCGCGTACTCGTCCGTGAGCCACATGGGCTTCGCGATGCTCGGCCTCATGGCCATGAACGCGCAGGGCTTCGCCGGCTCCATGATGACGATGCTCAACCACGGCGTCTCGACGGGCGCGCTGTTCCTCCTCGTCGGTGTGGTGTACGAGCGACGGCACACGCGCAAGATCGCGGACTTCGGCGGGCTCTGGAAGGTGATCCCGGTCTACTCGGTGATCTTCCTCGTGGTGATGCTGTCCAGCGTGGGGCTGCCGGGAACGAACGGTTTCATCGGTGAGTTCCTCGTGCTGCTCGGCGCGTTCAAGCACCAGGTGACGTGGGCGGTGGTCGCCGCGACCGGCGTCGTGCTCTCGGCCTGCTACATGCTGTGGATGTTCCAGCGCGTGGTGTTCGGCCCGGTGACGCACGAGGAGAACCGCAAGCTGACCGACCTGAGCTTCCGCGAACGCCTCGTGTTCGCGCCGCTGCTCGTGCTCATCTTCTGGATGGGCGTGGCGCCCCAGCCGTTCCTCGACCGCATGCAGCCCGCGCTCGACCGCGTGCTGCAGATGACGAACGATCGCGCGCAGATGTACGCGGCGGCCCCGGCCCCGGCCGGTGCGCTGGCGTCGCGAATCACCGTGCCGGCGCGCGCCGAGCAGGGAGGTGCCCGATGAACGTCGTGCCGCAGCCCTCGTTCCTCGCGCTCGACTGGTGGGCGCTCGGGCCGGTCCTCGCGCTGACCGCCGGATCGATCCTGCTGCTCCTCCTGGAGTTCATGCCGCAGCGCGCCAACGGCAACCGCGGCGGCATCGTGTCGCTGCTGACGCTGCTGTTCTCCGGCTACTCGGTCTACCGGGTGATGGGGGAGAAGCGCGAACTGTTCGGCGGCATGTTCGTGCACGATCCCATGACCGTGTTCTTCACGCTGCTGTTCTGCGCCGTGGGGCTGATGTCGGTGCTCATGTCGTGGGACTACGTGAAGCGCACGAAGATCAACCAGGCCGAGTACTACGCGCTCATGCTGTCGAGCATCCTCGGCATGGTCGTGATGGCCGCCTCGAACGACCTCGTGACCGTGTTCCTCGGTCTCGAGCTCATGTCGCTCGCGCTCTACGTCATGGTCGGCTTCCGCCGTTCGCAGCTCGAGTCCAACGAGGCGGCGCTGAAGTACTTCCTGCTGGGCGCGTTCGCGTCCGGGTTCCTGCTCTACGGCATCGCGCTGCTCTACGGAGCCACCGGCACGTCGAACCTCGCGCTGATGGGCGCGTTCCTCGCCGACACGCCGCTGCTCTCCAACCCGATGCTGCTGATCGGCGCGCTGTTCGTGTTCGTGGGCTTCGGCTTCAAGGTCGCGGCCGCGCCGTTCCACATGTGGACCCCCGACGTCTACGAAGGCGCACCCACGTCGGTGACCGGCTTCATGTCGGCCGGCGCCAAGGCGGCGGGCTTCGCCGCGCTGCTGCGCGTGGGCCTGCGGGCGCTCGGGCCGGTGCAGGCGGACTGGACCCAGCTGATCGCCACGATCGCGTTCCTGACCATGACCGTGGGCAACGTGACGGCGCTGCTGCAGGGCAACCTCAAGCGCATGCTCGCCTATTCGAGCATCGCGCACGCGGGCTACATCCTGGTCGCCGTGGCGGCCGGCGGACCCGAGGGCGCCTCGGCGGCGGTGTTCTACCTCGCCACGTACGCGTTCATGAACGTCGGCGCGTTCGCCGTGCTCACCATGCTCGGCAAGGGCCGCGAGGAGCGCGTGCTGATGTCGGACCTGTCGGGGCTGGGCTTCCGCGAGCCGATCCTCGGGCTGTCGCTGACCGTGTTCATGCTGTCGCTGGCCGGCATCCCGCCGATGGCCGGCTTCATGGGCAAGCTGTACATCTTCGGCGAAGCCGTGAAGCACCCGCAGCTGCTGTGGGTGGTCATCGCCGGCGTGCTCAACAGCGTCGTCTCGGTCTACTACTACCTGCGCGTCACCGTGGCGCTGTACATGAAGGAGCCCGAGGGCGAGCCGGTGGGCGTGTCGTGGGGCCTTCCCGCGATGCTCGCGATCGCCATCGCGCTCGCGGCCACGCTCTACTTCGGCCTGCAGGCGCAGGGCCTGTGGATGCAGGCGCAGAACAGCGTGCTCGGGATTCTCTGAGCGACGGTCGGACGCACGAAGGCCCGGTGGCTTCTCGCCGCCGGGCCTTCGTGCATGCGGGAGGCGTGCGCGCTCAGGGCGCGTCGGGAAGGCGCAGCACGAGCGCCTCGGCGGCGTCACCGGCGGCCAGCCGTTCGGCTTCGGCGGGCACGACGAGCAGCGCGTGCGCGCGTGACTGCGGCGTGAGGTGGCCGGAGACCTGCGCGCCGGCGGCAACCGCCCAGAGCTCGCCTGCGCGCCACTCGAGCCGGCAGCGCACGAAGTCGGTGCGGCCCGCGCGCGACTCGACGGCTGCGGCCACCCGCACCGGGACGCGCGGCCGGTCGAGCTGGGCGTGGCCCTGCAGCCGCCGCAGGGCGGGGCGCACCAGCGCTTCGAACACGCAGGCGACCGAGGCCGGGTGGCCGGGCAGCCCGATGAACAACCGGCCGCGTGGCCGGGCGAACGCCTGCGGCCGGCCGGGGCTCATGGCCACTCGCCACAGTTCCACCTCGCCGAGGTCGGCGAGCGCGAGCTTCACGGGATCGAAGTCGCCCGCGGACACCCCGCCGATCGTGAGCACGACGTCGCAGCGCTCGACCGCTTCGCGCACGCGTGCGGTCACGCGGGCCGGGTCGTCGGGGAGCCGCTCGGCGAGCGTGACGTCGGCGCCGGCGTCGCGCACCAGCTGGACCAGCATGGGCAGGTTCGAGTCGCGGATCGCGCCCGGGCGCAGCGGCTCGTCCGGCTCGAGCAGTTCGTCGCCGGTTGAGAGCACCGCCACGCGAGGAACGGGGGAGAGCGACAGCTCCGCGTGACCGAGCGACGCGGCGAGCGCGATGTCGTGCGCCGACAGTTCGCGGCCTTCCTCGAGCACGAGTTCGCCCGCCGCGACGTCTTCGCCGGCGCGCCGCACGTGTGCGCCGGGGCGCACCGCGGCGCGCAGGATCGCGGCCTCGCGGCCGTCGTCGGCGTGGAGCCGCTCACCGTCCTCGAACGGCACGATCGCGTCGGTGCCCGGCGGCAGCGGCGCGCCCGTCATGATGAGCGCCGCCTCGCCGTCGCCGACGGGGCGCAGCAGCGGCCGGCCGGCCGCCGCGACCCCAACGACCGCGAGCCGCACCGGGGCGGCCGCGCTCGCATTCGCCGCCGACGCGGACGCGATCGCCCAACCGTCCATGGCGGAGTTGTCGAACGGCGGCAGCGCGTGCGACGCGACGACGGCGCGCCGCAGTGCCCGGCCGCGCGCGGCGGCGAGCGGCGCGAGTTCGGCGGGCAGGGCCCGCACCGCGCCGAGCACGCGCGCGCGTGCTTCGGCCCAGCCCAGCTCGAGCGGAGCGCTCACGAGCGCCGGGCGGGGCGTCGCGCCGACGTGCGCGAAGTGGCGCGCGTGGTGCCGCGCGCGCGAGCGGCGGAAGGCTTCGTGCGGTCGAGCGGTTCGGCGCGCTTCCACGCGCCCGAGCGGCCGCCCTTCTTCTCCCACAGCGCGATCTCGCCGATCACCATGCCGCGGTCCACGGCCTTGAGCATGTCGTAGAGCGTCAGCGCGGCGGCGGCGACCGCGTGCAGCGCCTCCATCTCGACCCCCGTGCGTGCGTTCGTGCGCGTGCGCACTTCGATCCGCACCCCGGGCCCGGTCGGGTCGAGGTCGAACGTCACGTCCACGGCGTCCAGGGGCACGGGGTGGGCGAGCGGGATGACCTCGCTGGTCCGCTTGGCGGCCATGACCGCCGCGAGGTGTGCCGCGGCAAGGACGTTCCCCTTCGGGGCACGATCGCGAGTCAGCAACTCGAGCGTGTCCCCGTGCATCGAAACGTGCCCGCGCGCCACCGCCTCACGGACCGTGGGGGCTTTGGACGAGACGTCCACCATGCGGACGCGGCCCCGGGCGTCCACGTGCGAAAGGCGTTTGGTCATGCGAATCCCAAGATAGGCAGGCCCTCCCGGCCGGTCAATCCTGGCCCGATCCCCGGTTGGCCGTTGACACCATGACGGCCGCCCCCGTACCGTTCCATCCGCGCCGGTCCGACCTGCGCCCAAGACATGAACTCACACCGACGCCCTCCCATTTCCGCCCGGCACGCGTTCGCGCTGGGATTCGACCTCGCCGTGCGGCGCGACACGCTGCACTCGATGGTCGTCCCGCTCGCACTCTGGGCGCCCTGGACGCTCGCTCCGGCCCTCGCGCCGATGCTGGTGCCGGGCATCCACACGAGCCAGCTGCTGCTCGTGCAGGCGCTGAGCAACCTCGTCACGTTCGTGGCGTTCGTGCTCGTGACCGCCATGCTGCGCTTCCGCGCCGCTTCCGTCTTCCACCGCGGCTCGGAGGCCGAGCCCGCGCCGATCGGGGAGTGCTACCGCGAGGGCTTCTCGCGCGCCCCGGTGCTGTACCTGACCGAAGCGCTGCGCAACATCGCGTTCGGCATCTCGTTCAGCATGCTGTTCGTGCCCTTCCTCTATCTGGGCTTCAAGCTGTCGCTCGCGACCGAGGCGGTCGTGCTGCGGCGCGAAAGCCCGCTGCGCGCGTTCTCGCGCTCGTACCACCTGACCGACGGCCGATTCGAGCGCTGGCTCGAGATGATCGCCATGTCGGTGCTGCTCATCGTGCCGGTGTGGTTCCTCTGCGTGGTGGGTTTCCTCGTGACGCCCGGCAGCAGCTGGAACACGTGGCTTTCGGTGGGCTCGTTCCTCTCCGCGGCGCTCATGCCGATCGTCCAGTACGCGTGGACGTTCTTCTACCTGCGCCTCGACGAGCTGGACCAGGCCGAAGCCGAGGCCGCGGCGTCCACGCCGCCGCCGAGCTTCGTGCCCGTCCGCCGGGCGGCCGGGTCCGCGCAGCCGAAGCTCCGGCTGGTGGAGTCCCCGCGCCGCGACCCCGAGGACCCGGCGCTCTGACCCCGTTTCTTGCCCCGGCTTCGGCCGGTGTGGCAAGTTGAAACGGTCGTGTCCCGAGTGACCCGGAGGACTCCCTGAGCACCCGCTCCCGCAACCGTTCCGCCGCCCACCCACCGGCTTCCCCGGTCGGGGGTGTCGCGCTGCAGCCGATCCTCGGCGCGAGCGCGCGCATGCAGCGGCTGCTGCGGCTGGTCGCGCGCGTGGCGCCGACCGACAGCACGGTGCTCGTGCTGGGCGAGAGCGGCACGGGCAAGGAACTGGTCGCGCGCTCGCTGCACCTGCTGTCGCGCCGGGCGCAGGGCCCGTTCGTGGCCGTGAACGTCGGCGCGATTCCCGAGGCGCTCATGGAGAGCGAATTGTTCGGGCACGCGCGCGGTTCGTTCACGGGCGCCACGACCGAACGCGTCGGCCTCGTCGAGGAAGCCGATCACGGCACGTTGTTCCTCGACGAGATCGGCGACATGCCGCTGGCCACGCAGGTCAAGCTGCTGCGCATGCTCGAGAGCGGGGAAGTGCGCCGCGTCGGCGAAAACGCACCGCGCCTCGTGGACGTGCGCGTGGTCGCGGCCACGCATCGCGACCTCAACGCGCTGGTCGCCGACGGGCGGTTCCGCGCGGATCTCTACTTCCGGCTCAACGTCGTGCAGCTCGACCTGCCGCCGCTGCGCGAACGCCGCGAGGACGTGGGGCTGCTCGCGTCGTACTTCCTCGATCGGTCGGCGCGCCGGCAGGAACGTGGCGCGCTGGAGTTCACGCCCGACGCCATGGCGCTGCTGCAGCGCTACGACTACCCGGGCAACGTGCGCGAGCTCGAGAACGCGATCGAACACGCCGTGGCGCTGTCGGAAGGCGCGAGGATCACGCCGGCCGACCTGCCCGCGGCGATCCGCTCGCCGCGCCTGCTGCCGCGCACCGGCGCCGCGCTGCAGGGCGGCTTCGGGGCGGGCGAAGGAAGCGAACGCGGACGCGGCACGCGCGGTGCGCCGGCCGGCGAGGCGAACCTGCCGGTCGATCGCGACGAACCGCTCGAGGACGTCCAGCGCCGGCACGTGCTGCATACGCTCACGCGCCACCGCGGCAACGCCACCACGGCCGCCAGGGCGCTCGGCATTTCGCGCACCACGCTGTGGCGCATGCTCAAGCGCTGGGGCGTGTCGCGTTCCGCGGTGAAGGGGAGCTGAGTTGGCCAGCACACGGCGTTACTACGACGACGGCTACACACGGCGCTTCGAAGGCCGGGTCGCCGCGCGCGGCACGTTCGCCGACGCGCCGGCGGTCGAACTCGAGGAGACGTGGTTCTACCCCGAGTCCGGCGGGCAGCTGGGCGACCACGGCACGATCGGCGCCGCGCAGGTACGCGACGTGCAGGCGGACGACGACGGCCGCGTGTGGCACGTGCTGGACGCGTTCCCCGAGACGGACGCGGCCGAGTGCCGGGTGGACTGGGAGCGGCGCCTCGACCACATGCAGCAGCACACCGGGCAGCACGTGCTGTCGGCGACGCTCGAGCGCGAGTGGGGCTGGGCGACGCTCAGCTCGACGCTGGGTGCCGAGCGCAGCGTGATCGAGATCTCGACGGCCGAAGTGGACTGGCGCGCCGTGGAGCGGATCGAGCGTGTGGCGAACCGGCTGCTGTGGGAGGACCGCGAGATCCGCCTGCACTGGACCGACGCCGCCGGCGTGGGGCGCTTCGCGCTGCGCAAGCCGCCCAAGGTCGAAGGGCCGATCCGGATCGTCGAGATTCCCGACTGGGACCTGTCGGCCTGCGGCGGTACGCACACGCGCCGCACCGGCGAAGTGGGCGTGGTCAAGATCGTCGGCTGGGAGAAGGTGCGCGGCAACGTGCGCCTGGCGTTCCTCTGCGGCGAGCGCGCCTTGCGCGACCACGCGTGGCGCACCGAGTCGCTGCTCGAGTCCGCGAAGCGCCGGACGCTGAAGGACCGCGACCTGATCGCGCACCTCGAGCGCGCGGCCGAGGAGCGCGACGAACTCGCGAAGCAGTTGCGTGAACTGCGCGCGAAGGCGCTCGCCGACGAAGCACGCGCGCGCGTGGGGGCGCCACCTTCGGCAGTGACGGAGTGGGCGGACCAGCGTTCACGCGACGACGTGCGTGCGTTCGCGCTGGCGTGCCTGACCGCGGGCGCGCCGTGGGTGGTGTGCGCGGCCGGGGCGCCGGAGCCGGTCGTGATGGTCGCGCGCGCGAAGTCGCATGCCGCCGACCTCAAGGCGATGCTGCCCGACCTGCTGGCGGCGGCCGGTGGCCGCGGCGGCGGCAGTCCCGAACAGCTCCAGGTCGCCGCCGCCGATGCGGCGGCCGCGCGACGCGCGTTCGAGCTGGCCTCCGCGAGGCTCGCGCCCTGAGCGCGCCCGCACAGGCCCCGTGACGAAGAAGCCCCGCGGTCTCGCGACCGCGGGGCTTCGTGCGTTCACTTCTTGTTCTTGGGTGGCGCCGGCTTCTTGGGCGCCACGGCGGGCTTCTTCGCGACCGGCTTCGGCGCCGGCTTTGCGGCCGGCCGGGCGGCCGGCTTGGCCGTCGGCTTCACCACCGGCTTGGCGACCGGGTTCACCTTGACCGCGATGCCCTTGGGCTTCACGCGCGCGACCACCGAGGTCGCCGCCGTCGGCCGGGGCCGCGACGAGGAGCGCAGGTTGCTGCCCGCGAGCGGCATGGTCTGGCGCCCGGCGAGGTAGGGGTTCTTGGCGATCGCCGCCTTGCGCGCGCGCAGGCGTTCGTCGTCGTAGATCGCCGTCTGCTGCACCTGCGAGGGCTTCAGGTGGTAGTCGAAGTCCGGCAGCATGACGCGCGGGATCGCGCGGCCGACGAAGCGTTCGATCGCCGCGAGGTGGCGCTGTTCTTCCGGCGCCATGAGCGTGAAGGCGTCGCCCTGCGCGTCGGGACGGCCGGCGCGGCCGATGCGGTGCACGTAGTCCTCGGGAGTGGGCGGGACATCGAAGTTCACGACGTGCGCGACGCCGGCGAGCTCGAGGCCACGGGCAGCGAGGTCGGTGGTGACGACGATCTGCAGACGGCCGCGCTTGAGGTCTTCCATCGCGCGTTCGCGCTCGGTCTGGCTCTTGCGCTCGTGCAGCGTGGCCACGGCGTACTTGAGCTTCTCGAGCTGGCGCGCGAGCCGGTCGGCGCCTTCGCGCTGGCGCGTGAACACGATCGTGCTGCGCACTTCGCCCGAACGCGAGAGCAGCCGGTCGAGCAGCTGGATCTTGAGGTGCTTGGGCACCTGGTAGATCGCGTGCGTGATGCCGGTGCTCGGCTGCGGCGACGTCAGGTCCACGCGCACGGGCTCGATCAACGCTTCCTTCGCGAGGCGGTTCAGTTCCGCCGGCATGGTCGCGCTGAAGAGCAGCGTCTGGCGCGTCTCGGGCAGCAGCTTGAGGAGCTTGCGGATGTCGCCGGCCTGGCCCACGTCCACCATGCGGTCGGCTTCGTCGAGCACGAGGATCTCGACGTCCTCGAAGTTCAGCGCCTTGCGCTCGTGCAGCTCGAGCAGGCGGTCCACGGTGGCGATGAGCACGTCCACGCCGATCTCGCGAAGCATCTTCTCCTGGTTCGGCAGGGGCGAGCCGTTGTGCGCCATGCCGACGCGCAGTTCGGTGAAGCGCGCGAAGTCGCGGGCGTGGGTCTCGACCTGCGCGGCGTGTTCACGCGTCGGGGTGAGCACCAGCGCGCGGAGCTTCTGCGGGCCGTCGAGCAGGCGTGCGAAGCCGGGGAGGAGGAACGCACCGGTCTTGCCCGAACCGCTGGGCGCATTGCCGATGAGGTCGTTGCCCTGGAGGATGACGGGAATGGCTTTGCCCTGGATGGCCGTGGGATCGGACCATCCGGCCGCGCGAACCGCCTGGACGAGCGGCGCGGGCAAGCCGAGCGTGTTGAACATCATGCGTGAGAACTCCGTATCGTCAGGCCCGGCCTTGAGGAGGGGCGCGGTGCGCGCGGGCCCATGGGGTTGGTGTACGAACGCCCCAGACTACGGGCCGCCCCGGGGGCGTTCAATAGAAAGCTTGTCCCGGATTTCGCGGCTTTGTCAGGCTTTCGCGCCGCGACGGCCGTGCGGGCCCGGGCGCTGGCATCCCGGGCACCAGAAGGTGGCCCGGCCGCCCTGCACGAAGCGCTTCACGGGCGCCCCGCAGCGCCGGCAGGGCGCACCGCCCCGGTCGTAGACGAGCAGCTGGTCGCCGTACTGGCCCGGCTCGTTCCAGATCGTGCGGTAGGTGCTGAACGTGGTGCCCATGCGCGCGACGGCGTCGGACAGCACGGCGACGATCTCCGGCGCGATGCGCGCCCAGTCGGCAAGCGCGAGCGCACCCGCACGCCGGCGCGGGTCCACCTGCGCGCGGAACAGGATCTCGCTCGCGTAGATGTTGCCGATGCCCGCGAGCTTGCGCTGGTCGAGCAGGAACACCTTCACCGCGACCTTCGATCCGCGCGCCGCCTCGCGCAGCGACTCGGCGGAGGGTGGCTCGGCCAGCGGATCCGGCCCGAGCAGGCGCACGCTCGGATCCTGCGCGAGGCGCTCGAGCGGCACGAGCCGCAGCATGCCGAAGCGGCGGATGTCCTGGTACCAGAGCCGCGCCCCGCTCGCGAAGTCGAGCTTGAGGTGCACGTGTTGCAGCGCGGGATCGAGCGTGGTTTCGCCGGGGTGCGCGAACAGCCAGCGGCCGCTCATGCCGAGGTGCGAGAGCAGCGTGCGCCCATCGTCGAGGTCGAGGAACAGGAACTTGCCCGTGCGACGCGGCGCGCCGAACACGCGCCCCGGCAGCTGGCGCACCAGCGGCGCGAGCGCGTCGCCGCGCAGCCGGTGACGGCTTGCCGCCGCGGCCTCGATACGCAGGCCGGGCACGTGTGCGGCGAGCATGCGCCGCACGGTCTCGACTTCGGGGAGTTCGGGCATGGCCGGGGACTGTGGTGGGCGGCACGGCGCGCGGTCAAGCACGCCGTGCGCGCTCCGGCGCTCCGGCCCTCCGGCGCGCGGTCCCTGCTGTCGCGCATGCCCGGGCGCACCTGGCGTCGGTCCGGCGCACGCGCAGGCCGAATCGCATTCGACCGTGGGCAAGCCCGGCGCGTTCGCGCCTCTTGCATTGCCCGGGCCCGTGGGGGCGTGGCATCCTGCCCGGACCGATTCACATTCCACCGCGGGGACGACATGGACGATCGCGCCCGTTTCGAAGAGTTCGCCAGGCTCGCGACCGAGCAGCGGAATCCGCGCACGATGGATCTCGACACGCTCGACGTGCCGGAGATCCTGCAGCGCATCAACGCCGAGGACCGCGCCGTCTCCGAAGCCGTGGCGCACGAGCTGCCGTACATCGCGATGGCGGTGGACTTCGTGGTGGCGTCGTTCCATGCCGGTGGCCGGCTGATCTACGTGGGCGCCGGCACCAGTGGGCGGCTGGGCGTGCTCGATGCGTCGGAGTGCCCGCCGACGTTCGGTTCGGACCCCGAGCAGGTCGTGGGCGTGATCGCCGGCGGCTACGCCGCGGTCGTGCGCGCGGTCGAGGGCGCCGAGGACCGGCGCGACGAAGGCGCGAAGGCGATGGACGACCTCGCCGTGACGAGCGAGGACACCGTGGTCGGGATCGCGGCGAGCCGGCGCACGCCGTACGTGGTCGCCGCGATCGAGCGCGCCCGCGAGCTCGGTGCGCGCACCGTGTACGTCACGTGCACGCCGCGCGAGGAGTTCGAACTGCCCGTGGACGTGGCGATCTGCCCCGTGGTCGGTCCCGAGGTGCTCATGGGTTCGACGCGCATGAAGGCGGGCACCGCGCAGAAGCTGGTGCTCAACATGATCTCGACGGCCGCGTTCGTGCGCTCGGGCAAGGCCTACGAGAACATGATGGTGGACCTGACGGCGAACAGCCAGAAGCTGGTCGAACGCAGCCGGCGCACGGTCATGACGGTGACCGGCGTGGATTACGACGCGGCGGCGCGGGCCATCGACGCCGCGGGGCGCAGCGTGAAGACGGCGATCGTGATGCTGAAGGGCGGCTGTTCGCGCGCCGAAGCGGAGGATCGCCTGCGCCGCACCAACGGCTTCGTGCGCCGCGCGATCGAACTGGGAACCGGCGACGGGCGGCACTCGTGAAGCTTGGTCACGCCATCGGGCGCGTGACCGTGCTGGCGTTGCTGCTGCTGGCCGGATGCACGGCGCGCCCGCCGAAGCCCACGGTGATCACGTTCTGGCAGCCGTTCGAGGCGTCGGCGTACGACTCGCTGGCCGCGCGCTTCGAGCGCGAGAACCCGGGCGTTCGCGTGGACGTGCGCACGATACCCGCCGCCGCGATGCGCGACTCGATCGTCGCGGCGCTGGCGACCGGCTCGGTGCCCGATCTCGCGGTGCTCGATTCCACGGTCATGCCCGCACTGCTTGCGCACGGCGACCTGAGCGACTGGAGCGCGGGAGTCGCCGACCTGCGCGATTCGCTGGCCGGGTGGGAGCTGTGCTCGGTCGGCGACGCGATCTACGGCATGCCGTGGCTGCTCGAGACGCGCGTGCTCTGGTACCGGCCCGACGCCATGGCGCGCGCGAACCTCGATCCCGCGCGCGCCTTCGCGAGCTGGCAGGACTTCGGGGCGGCCGCGGCACGGCTGCGCGCCGCGGGCGCACCCCTGGGCTTGCCGGTCGACGCCGTCATGGGTGTCCCGGCCGCCTGCCTGTTCGCGTACGGCGGACTGCTCGGGCCGGAAGGTCGCGACAGCCTCGTGCTCGATTCGCCCGAGGCACGTGCGGCCTTCGCGCTGTTGTCGCGGGTACG
Source organism: Candidatus Eiseniibacteriota bacterium (assembly GCA_046327815.1). Taxonomy (GTDB): domain Bacteria; phylum Eisenbacteria; class RBG-16-71-46; order RBG-16-71-46; family RBG-16-71-46; genus CAIXRL01. The sequence continues at coordinate 191,257 of JAXLXR010000001.1, forward strand.
CACGTCCGCGCGAACGGCCACGTCCGCCGAACTCGCGCGCGCACTCGCCGCGGGACGGGTGGGCGCACTGGTGGCACCACGCGGGCTCGTCGCGGAAGGCGGGGGCGTCACCTGCGTGAGCCTGCCTGCCGCCGACCGCGCGAGTGGGGCGTGTTCCGGCGTGCAGTCCGGGCTCGTGCTCGCGAGCTTCGTGCGTTCGGCGCACAAGGAGGCCGCGCTGCGGTTCGCACGCAGCCTCGCCGCGCCCGCGAGCGCCGCCACCTGTGCCGCGGTGTTCCCCGGTCTTTCGCCGGCCGCTTCCACGAGCGGTGCGTTCGCGGAGCAGGCGCGGCGCGACTGGACCCCGCCCGCGGCCGAACAGGGGCCGGCACGTGCCGCCGTGATCGGCGCGGCGCTGGACGCCGTGCTGTTCGCGCGTGCGCTGCCCGACAGCACGCTTCCGGGCGCGCAGGCGCGGCTCGACGCACTTCGTGCGGAGCGACCGTGAGCGCGCCCTGGCGGCGGATCGCCGACTACGCCGACGCTCCCGAGAAGCTCGTGATCGGGCTCATGACGGGCACGTCCGCCGACGGCGTGGACGCGGCCCTCGTGCGCTTCCGCGGCCGCGGGCTGGACGCGACGCACGAGGTGGTCGCCTACGAAGAGACCGCGTTGCCGGCCACGCTGCGCAGCGAGGTGCTGACCTGCGCGAGCGCGGACGAGATCGCGCCCGAACGCCTCATGCGTCTCGACGTCGCGCTCGCGGAGACGTTCGCCACCGCGGTGCAGCGCCTGCTCGCGAACGCGGGCGTGCATGCCGCCGCCGTGGCGGCGATCGGCTCGCACGGCCAGACCGTGCGCCACGTGCCGCGCGCCGAGAACGCCGGGCGCGCGCTCACGCTGCAGCTCGGCTCGGCTTCGACGCTCGCCGAGCGCACGGGCATCACGGTGGTGTCGGACTTCCGCACGCGCGACACCGCGGCCGGGGGCGAGGGCGCGCCGCTCGTGCCGATCGTGGACTGGTGGCTGTTCCGAGATCCGGCCGAATCGCGCGTCCTGCTCAACCTGGGCGGGATGGCGAACGTGACGCACCTGCCCGCGGGGGCGGGGCTCGACGACACGCTCGCGTTCGACACGGGACCGGGCAATGCGGTGCTCGACGGCATCGTCGGCGAGGCGACCGCGGGGCTCGCCCGGCAGGACGAGGGCGGGCGCATGGCGGCGCAGGGCCGGCCGCACGAGGGACTGCTGCAGGAACTGCTCGCCGACCCGTTCTTCGCACTCGCGCCGCCACGCTCGACGGGCCGCGAGCGCTTCGGATTGCGCTATGCGGGCCGCATGCGCGAGATCGCGGAGTCGCTCGGGCTTTCGCTCGAGGACACGCTGGCGACGGCGGTGGAACTGACCGCGGCCAGCGTCGCCGACGCGATCCACGCGCATCTCGTGCCCCGCGGTGGCGTGCACGCCGTGTACGCGAGCGGCGGTGGCGTGCGGAACGCGACGCTCATGGTGGCGTTGCGCCGGCGGCTCGAAGGCATCAAGGTGGGCCGGCTCGACGAACTGGGTGTGGCGCCCGACTCGAAGGAGGCGCTCGCCTTCGCGCTGCTCGCGCATCTCACGCTTTCCGGCGAACCGGGCAATGTCCCGTCCGCCACGGGAGCGCACCATCCCGCGCTCCTCGGGACCGTCACGCCCGGCGTTGGGCCGGGGAAGGAGTACGCATGAGGAAGCTGCACCCGGCGCTGGCCGGCTGCGTTCTGGCGCTGGTGCTCGCGTGGCACGCGCCCGCGCAGGCCGCGGGCAAGGAACCAGTGTTCGACATCGGGCTCGCCGTGGATCTCGATTCCGTCGTCGTGGAGCCGGTCGGCGATCTCGCCGTGGCCTGGCGCGCGGTGGACGGGAACGAGAAGACGGTCACGCTGCGCGAACCGCTGCGCATCCGGCGGTCCGGGGCGCAACTGCTCGTCGAGGGCGCGGGCCGGCCGCGGGCCGTGCCGTTCGCGATCCTCGAACTGCCGGACACGCTGTGGCTCGGCGACGCGTCGGACGAAGCGGGCAAGGGGCCGCGGTTCGTGTGGAACGGCAAGCACTGGCGCGGACGCTTCAAGGTGTTCGTCGGTCCTCGCGGCAAGCTCACGCTGGCGACGCGACTGGCGCTCGAGAGCTACCTGCTCGGCGTGGTGCCGGGCGAGATCGGCGCGCTGCGCGATTCGCTGATCGAGGCCGGGCGCGCGCAGGCGGTGGCCGCGCGTAGCTATTCGCTGTTCTACCGCGGCCGGCGTGGGGCCGAGGGGTTCGACCTGTTCGCCACGGTCGAGGACCAGCTGTACAGCCCGGTGGAGGCCGAGCGCCCGCTCGCCTCGCGCTGCGTCGAGACGACGCGCGGCCTCGTCGCGCTCTCGGGTGGCGAGCCGATCCGCGCGAACTACTGTTCGACCTGCGGCGGCGTTTCGGCGGAGGTGTGGGAGGCGTGGCCGGCCGACGCGAAGCCCTACCTGAAGAGTGGCGCGGATCGCGGCGTGGGCGAGGGTGATCATTGCGCGCTCTCGCCGCAGTACCGTTGGCGCGAAGAGTGGACCGCGGCGGAGTTCGCCGCCAACCTCCAGCGCTTCGGTCCGTCGCAGAACGTCGCGCTGCCGCCGGGTGGAGTCGGCGAGATCGTGGACGTGAACGTGGACGCACGTTCGCGCTCGGGCCGCGTGTGGCGGCTGCGCGTGACCACCACGACCGGCGAGATCCTCGTGCCCGCGCACTCGCTGCGTCAGGTGCTGCGGCGTCCGAACGCGCCCGGCAGCATCCTGCGTTCGAACCTGTTCAAGATCGCGGTGCGCCGCGACGCCGCGGGTCGCGTGGGCCAGGTCATCGCGAGCGGTGCGGGGTCGGGGCATGGAGTCGGGCTCTGCCAGACCGGCGCGCTCGCCATGGCGCGCGGCGGTGCGAAGGCGGACCGCATCCTCACGCACTACTACGCCGGGGCGGACCTCGAGACGCTCTGGTAGCACGGTTTCCCGAACGGGAACGAGGTTCCCTTTGACACGGCTGCCCGACGCGGCTATTTTCCGCGGCCTTGGTGCCTGGGTGGTGTCCTGCTCGGCATCGGGAGTGGGGTTGTAGTTCAGTTGGTTAGAACGCCTGCCTGTCACGCAGGAGGTCGCGGGTTCGAGTCCCGTCAACCCCGCCATCAGCTTCTCGGTCGAGTCCCTCGCTCGCCGAACGGAATCGCCGGCCCCGGCCGGCGATTCTTCGTTTTTGGGGCGTTTCGCGCACCCGTCGTACCTGCGAACCCGAACTCCCGCGCGGAGTTCCGGCGGGTGAGAGGCGGCGCCTTTTCCATTGACCACCCGGGGCTCGTCCGTATACTGCGGGCGCTTTCGAGCACACGTCACGCATGTTCGCGTGACGCAACGACAACGGCGGTGCCTCCGGCACTTTCGAGGGTGACGATGAAGCGCAAGAAGGGCGACGGCGAAGACGACTTCGACGTCTTCGGCGAAGAAGAGTCCAACGAGTACGAGAACGAGGACCTCGAGGACGAAGAGGGCGACCTCTACGAAGACGACCTCGAGGACGACGAATTCGGCGACGATGACGACGACGAGTTCGGGGACGATTTCGACGGCGACGACGATTTCGACGCCGAGGAAGACGACTTCGGCGACGAGTTCGGCAGCGACGACGAGTAGTCGCGGACCCGAAGGCTCGAGAAGGGGAATGGCGCGATGCCCGGCTACGGACCACACCTGATGGTGGACGGGTACGGGTGCGACAAGGAGCGCCTGACCGACCTGAACCTGCTGTATCGGGTCCTCGAGGAGCTTCCCGCGCGCATCGGCATGACCAAGATCATGCCGCCGTACGTCTTCAAGTACACCGGCCTGCAGCCGGCCGACTGGGGACTGTCCGGCTTCGTCCTGATCGCCGAGAGCCACGTCAGCATCCACACGTATCCCGAGAAGAGTTCCGTCAGCGTGGACGTCTTCTCGTGCAAGTCGTTCGACACCGAGTTCGCCACCGAGTACCTCCGCTCCACCTTCGCGATGGAGAAGGCGGAAGTGCAGGTGGTGGACCGCGGGACCGAGTTCCCGCAGGACGTGACGTCGTCCGCGGGTGTCGTGCATGCGCAGCGACGTCGTGCGGGCCGTTCGACGGTTCGAACCACGACGTGAGCGAAGCAATCGCGAGGCCCCGGCGGGATCTCCCGGCCGGGGCCTTCCCGTCTCGAAGTGGAAGGAAGTCCCGATGACCGCCAGCACGACGCCCACCGGAAGGTTGCTCCTCCATCGCGGGGAGGACCGGCGCGTTCGCGGCGGTCATCCCTGGATCTTCAGCAACGAGGTGGAGCGCTGGGACGGTCACGTCGAGGACGGCGGGCTCGTCGAGGTCACCGATGCGCGGGGCGCGTTCCTCGGGATCGCCTACGTCAACCGGCACAGCTTGATCTGCGCGCGCCTGCTCACGCGCGGCCGCGACGAAGTGGACCGCGCGTTCTTCGTGAAGCGTTTCGAGCGCGCGCGGCGGCTGCGCGAGGCGAGCTACCCGGGAGAAGCGTGTGTCCGGCTCGTGTACGGCGAGTCCGACCAGCTGCCGGGGCTCGTCGTGGACCGCTACGGCGACCATCTCGCGGTACAGGTCCTCACGAAGGGCATGGACGTCCGGGCCGACCTCGTGCGCGAGGCGTTGACCGAGGTCTTCGCACCGGCCGGGGCGGTCTACATCGGCGATTCGCCGCTGCGCGAACTCGAGGGCCTGCCGCTCAAGCGCGAGCCGTGGTGGGGGGACGTGCCCGAACGGGTCGAGACGACGGTGGGCGGGTTCGGCCTGCACGTGGACCTGCTCGGTGGCCAGAAGACCGGTCTGTTCCTCGACCAGCGCGAGAACCGGTTGCGCGCCGAACGCCGCGCGCAGGGACGCCGCGCGCTCGACTGCTTCTGCTACCAGGGCGAGTGGGCGCTGCACATGGCGCGCGGTGGCGCGACCGAAGTGCTCGCGGTGGACTCCAGCGAACCGGCGCTCTCGCTCGCGCGCGCGAACGCGGACCGGGCCGGCTTCGCCGACCGCGTGTCGTTCCGTCGTGGCACGGCATTCGACGTGCTGCGCTCGCTCGAAGGGGCGGGCGAACGCTTCGGCATCGTGGTGGTGGACCCGCCCGCGCTCATCAAATCGCGCAAGCACATCGCCGCGGGCGTGCGCGCCTATCGCGAACTGAACCGCGCCGCCATGGGCCTGCTCGAGGAGGACGGCGTGCTCGTGTCCTGCTCGTGCAGCCACCACCTGGACGACGCCATGTTCAAGCAGGTGCTGCTCGAGGCCGCGCGCCTCGCGCGCCGGCCGATGCGCGTGCTCGAGTGGGCGGGCGAAGCGCCGGACCATCCGCAGCTGCTCGCGGTGCCGGAGACGCACTACCTCAAGTGCGCGGTGCTGCAGGCGCTGTGAGCCGGGGGCTCAGGCGCCCTTCTTGAGCTCGTCCAGGTAGTTCATGCGCAGTTCGCTGAGCACCTGCGTGAGCACGCGCTGCTCGTCGGGCTCGAGGTTGCCCCGCACGCGGGCTTCGATCGCACCCAGCGTGTCGATCGTGTTCTTGGCCGCGTCGAGGTTCCGTTCGATCTTGCCGCTCACCGGGTTCATGAGCTTGCCGAGCCCGACCCACGCGGCCTGCTGCAGGCCGACGACGAGCTGGAGGAACAGGGCGGCTTCGCGCGACGGGTGCTGGTCGGTCACGGGCGATTCTCCGGATCGGGTGTGGGGTGGGCCTGGCGTTCGAGGCGCTTCGCTTCGTCCCAGAACGCGTCCATTTCCTCGAGGCTCGACTCGCTCGGCGATCGGCCCGCCTCGGAGAGCCGCCGCTCGATGTGCAGGAACCGCGAACGAAAGCGCTGCGAGGTCGCGCGCAGTTCGCGCTCGGGATCGACGCGCAGCTTGCGCGCGAGGTTCACCGTCGCGAAGAGCAGGTCGCCGATCTCGCGCGCGGTCGCGGGATCGGAGTCCGCGCCCGCCACGGTGCCGCCGCGGTGGGCGAGGGCGGCCTCGATTTCGGCGAGTTCCTCGCGCATCTTGGCCACGGGCCCCACGAGATCGGGCCAGTCGAACCCGACCGCGGCGGCCTTCTCCTGGAGCCGGTATGCGGCGACCAGCGCGGGCAGGCCCTTCGGCTGTTCGCCGAGCAGCGAGGCCGGACGGTCGTGCCGCTGCTTCTCGGCCTTCTTGATCTCCTGCCATTGCTTGTACGCCGCTTCGCCGTCCTCGACCTTGTTGCCGCCGTAGACGTGCGGATGGCGCCGAATGAGCTTCTCGCTCGCCATCTCGAGCGCGGCCGCGAGCCCGAGCCCGCTGCGCTCGCCGAGCAGCTCGAGGCAGAAGATCACGAGAAAGCCGAGATCGCCGAGTTCCTCGGCCGTGTGCTCGGCGTCGCCCGAGGCGATCGCCTCGACGGTTTCGGCCGCCTCCTCCGTGAGGTAGGGCGTCATGGTCTCGAGCGTCTGTTCGCGGTCCCACGGGCAGCCTTCGGGGCCGCGAAGCCGCCGGCAGACTCCGAGGAGACGTTCGAATGCGAGGCGTTCGGGTTCGGTCATGGCGCGGCACGATAGCCGAGAAGGCAGTCGCGCGCACCGTGGCGCCGCGCGCTCAGGAGCGGGCGTGCTGGCTCGACACGGCGCCCTGCATCACCGCGCGAAGCTCGTCGGCGGGCATGGGCGGAACGGCGAAGTAGTAGGGCCGCAGTGCCTGGCAACGTGCGCGGGTCTCGAGCGTCGCGCCGGGGGCGACCAGCACGAGCGGCGTGCCGGGAATGGCCCGGCGCAGCAGCTGCAGCAGGCTCACCGCGCCGTCGGAGGCGTCGTTCAGGACCACGAGGACGGCGTCGGCCGAGGTCCGGGTCACCGAGCGCAGCGTGTCGTCGAGCGTCGGGCAGTGGACGGTTTCGTAGCCGAGCGCGTGAACCGCCTCGTGGACGCCCGCAGCGCCGGAGCCCTCGGGTTCGCACACGAGGATCGTGGACCGGCGAGCGGTACGAGCGGCGGCGATCCTGCGCCGCTTCGCTCGATCGGATGCATGGGCCGCTGCCGAGGCCTGAGCTGCCCGAGGCCGGTTCATGGCGCCTCGATAGAAGAAGTAAGGCGCGGCGTCACGGTCCATCCTCCCCGCTCGGAAGAGACGGTTGGGGCGTCAGCTTCCGCGCGTGCACGTGAGCGCCGCGCCGATTAACGAAGTCCCGGAGGACTTCGGATTGATTGTCGCGGCAACCGCCGCGGCCCGGGATGTCCGGCTTGACGCCGGTTGGGCCGCCCCAGCTCGCAGGGTTCGGTTGCCGCTCGACCACACCAACAGCAAGAGGCGGGCCGCGGGGAAAACCGAAAACAGTCGCGGAAATCGTTATGAAATCAGGGGTGGCTCCGTGGACCGGAACCACCCCTGCTGCGATGCCAACGACTTCCGCTGCCAGACTGACAGCCCTGCTGTCGGGCTGTCAGGACTCTGTGCTGCTGGAACCCCCGGACGGCTGCTCGAGTTCCTTGAGCTTGCGATACAGGTTCCGCTCGCTGATGCCCAGCATCCGGGCGGCGTTCTGGCGATGCCCACGGCAGTGATCGAGCACGCGCTTGATGTAGCGCATTTCGAGTTCCTCGAGCGTGGGCCACTCGCCGGCGCCGGGCTCGGGCTCGAACTGTGGCGCCATGCGCACGCCCATGGGCAGGTGCTCGGGGCGGACCAGGCCGTCGTCGCAGAGGATCAGTGCGCGCTCGATCACGTTCTCGAGCTCGCGGACGTTTCCGGGCCACGAGTAGCGCTTGAGCACTTCGATCGCTTCGGGCGAGACCTGGGTGCCGCGCCGGGGCGCGACCGAACTGGTCTTGCAGAAGTGCTCGATGAGCGCCGGCAGGTCGTCGCGCCGCTGGCGAAGCGGCGGGATGTGCAGCGGCACGACATTGAGGCGGAAGAAGAGGTCCTCACGGAACGACCCCTCCTTGATCATGTTCTCGAGCGAGCGATTCGTCGCCGCGATCACCCGGACGTCCACGGTGATGTCCGTGTTGCCGCCGAGGCGGCGGAACGTGTGGTTCTGCAGCACGCGCAGCAGGCGCACCTGCAGTCCCGGCGTGAGCTCGGCGATTTCGTCGAGGAACAGCGTGCCGCGGTTCGCGACCTCGAACAGCCCGTGCTTCAGCGAGCCGGCGCCGGTGTAGGCGCCCTTCTCGTGGCCGAACAACTCGCTCTGCAGCAGGTTCTCGTGCAGCGCGGCGCAGTCCACCACGATGAACGGCTGGTGCGAGCGCAGGCTCTGCCGGTGCACGGCGCGCGCGACCACTTCCTTGCCCACGCCGCTCTCGCCGCGAATCAGCACGGTCGTGTCGGTGCGCGCCACGCGCGCCACCAGGTCGAACAACTCGCGCATGTCCGCCGTGGACCCGATGACGCCGTCGGCAGGCTGCAGCCGTTCGACCTCGATGTTCAGGGCGGTATTGCTGCGCTGCAGCTGCTGGCGTTCGAGTGCCTTTTCGAGCACGGCCTCGAGTTCGGCGAGCTTGCACGGCTTCGTGAGGAAGTCGTAGGCGCCCTGCTTCATGGCGCGAATCGCCTCTTCGACCGTGCCGAAGGCGGTGAGCATGACGACCTCGGTCGTCGGCCACTGCTCCTTGATCTCGGGCAGCAACTCGAGGCCCGAGCCGTCGGGCATGCGCACGTCGAGCAGCACGACGTCGAACGCACGCTGCAGTGCGCGCCGGGCTTCGCCGATGCCGGCGACTCCGGACACCTCGTAACCGGCACGTTCGAGCTCGCGCCCGATCAGGGTGCGGAACGAGTTTTCGTCGTCGACGATCAGCAGCGAACGCTTAGACACTCTCTCCTCCACTTCCCTGGGTCGGCAGCGTCACGGTGAAGCGAGCGCCTTTCCCGGGTTCACTCGTCACGCGAATGCGACCACCGTGCGAGGACACGATGCGCTGCGTGATGGACAGCCCCAGGCCCGTGCCTTGTCCCACCGGCTTCGTGGTGAAGAACGGGTCCCAGATACGGTTGAGGTGATCGGGCGAGATTCCGGGGCCGTCGTCCTCGACTTCGAGCAGGACGCGGTCGTCGCCCAGTCGCAACGTGCGCACGGTGAGCTGGCCGCCGTTCGCCATGGCCTGGACGGCGTTCATGCACAGGTTCATCAGGACGCCCCGGAGCGCCCCCTCGCGACCCCAGAGCTGCGGCAGGTCCTCGGCGAGTTCCGCGCGTACGAGCACGCGCTGGCGCCTCGTGGCGAAGCTCAGCAGCGCCAGCGTGTCGCGGGCCGCGCGATTGAGGTCGACCCACACGGGCTTCGTCGCATAAGGCTGCCCCAGCAGGAGCAGCTTGTCGGTGGTCTCGCGGCACCGCCGCGTCTCCTGCTCGAGCAGGGACAGCACTTCGGCGGCATCGGCGTGCTCTTCGGCGGGCAGCGTCACGCGGCCGAGCCAGCGCTGCAGGCTCTCGACGCCGGCGAGCACGGAGGCCAGCGGATTGTTGACTTCGTGCGCCACGCCGGCCGCGAGCATGCCCAGCGAAGCGAGGCGCTCGGAATGCGAAAGCTGCGCTTCGAGTTGCGTGCGATCGGTGACGTCGCGCCAGACCTCGACCACGAGTTGGACGTTTCCGTGCTCGTCCATCACGGGGTTGAGCGTCGCTTCCCACCGCCGCTGCCGGCCGGTGACGTCGGGGACCACCTGGAGCGCGCGACGCGCTTCCTTCGTCTGCGAAATCTCGCACGCGAGGCACGCCGTGTGCGGCGTCGGCCCGGTGGAGGTGATGCACGTGCCGGCCAGCGGGCAGGGGCGTCCGATGATCGCGCGACCGTCGAGCCCGAAGGTCTCGAGGAACCTGCGGTTCGCGGCCACGGTGTTGCCCTTCGCGTCGGCGACCACCACGGCGTCGCTGATCGCGTCGAGCAGGCGCGGGAACGCCTGCCCGAGCGCGAGCACGTCGAACTTGCCGGCTGCCGCGACAGCTTCCGGCGCGGGGGCAGGCGGGTCGGATTCCGGGTTCGAAGGGTTCATGGGCCTCGGGTGGAGCGCGGGAAACGGGCAGGGGAGACAGTGCCACAGTGCCCCCCGCACTGTCACGGATGCCGGAGGCGTCGCGGCGTCCGCAGCGCCCGGATTGCCGCTTCGGCAACCGGTCGGTATGCTGCTGCGTTCACCCGTGGACCGCACGGTCCACGCGCTCGCGACCGACTCGGAGAGTCCTGCGTGCCGATGCCCGTCTCCACCTGGGTCGAGGTTGACCTCGACCGTTTCGCCGAGAACCTGCGTGCCCTGCGCGCCCTGGTCGGCGCGGGAACGCGGGTGCTGCTCGTCGCGAAGGCCGATGCCTACGGGCACGGCGCGGTCGAAATGGCTCACGCCGCCGAAGCCGAGGGCGTGTCCTACCTGGGGGTGGCGACGCTCCACGAGGGCCTGCAGTTGCGGCTCGCCGGTTGTCGGCTGCCGATCGTGGCGCTGTCGCCGCTGCTGCCGTCCGAAATCGACGAGGCGCTCGCGCACGACGTGGACCCGACGGTCGCGGACCTCGACTTCGCTCGCCAGCTTTCGGAGGCCGCCACCCGGCTGGGCCGGCCGGCGCGCTTCCACGTCGAAGTGGACACCGGCATGGGGAGAATCGGGGTGCACGAACGCGACGCGGAGGAGTTCCTCGCGCGTGTCGGAGCCCTGCCGCGCCTGCGACTCGCGAGCGTCTACACTCATTTCCCGGACGCCGATGCGGCGGACCCCGCGTTCGCGGCGGACCAGGTTCGGCGCTTCCGTGCGCTGTTGGACGCGCTCGAATCGCGCGGCATGCGGCCGCCGCTCGCGCACGCCGCGAACAGCGCCGGCGCGGTCAACCTCGCGGCCGCCCACCTCGATTGCGTCCGGTTGGGACTGGTCGCGTACGGAGTGCACCCGCCGAACGACCGCTCGCAGCCGGCGGTTCGGCCGGTGATGTCGTTGCGCAGCCGCATCGTCCAGGTGCGCGACCTGCCCGCGGGGACGAGCGTCAGCTACTCGCGGACGTTCGTGACCCGGCGCCCGACGCGAATGGCGGTCGTGCCGGTGGGCTACGGGCACGGCTACTCCTGGTTGCTCTCGAATCGCGGCGAGATGCTCGTGGCCGGGCGCCGTGCGCCGATCCTGGGGCGCGTGACGATGGACCTGAGCATGGTGGACGTGACCGACATTCCCGAGGCCGAGGTCGGTGCCGAGGTCGTGCTCTTCGGCGAACAGCGTGGCACCCACCTGTCCGTCGAAGAGGTGGCTTCGTGGAGCGAAACGCTTCCGTACGAGGGCATGTGCACGATCGGCAAGCGGGTCACGAGGATCTACCGGCGCGCGGGACGCGCCGTGCGAATGACGACACTGGTCGGCGAACGTCCCGAGTGGACGCGCGCGGCCGACGACTACCTGCGCCGGCGGGATGCGCTGGCGCCGATGGGGTGAGGACGTGAGGGTTTTCCTGGTCGTGCTGGACGGAGTAGGCATCGGTGAGATGCCCGATGCCGCGGACTACGGGGACGTGGGGAGCCACACGCTCCGGCACGTCGCCGAGTTCGCCGGCGGATTACGGTTGCCGACGATGGAATCGCTCGGCCTCGGCTCGCTCGTCGCGCTGCCCGGGGTCGCCCCGGTCAAGGCCGCGCGCGGTGCGCGCGGGCGCCTGACGGAGCGCTCGGCCGGCAAGGACAGCACGACCGGCCACTGGGAGATGATGGGGATCGTGCTCGATCGTCCCTTCCCGACCTACCCGAACGGGTTCCCCCTGCCGCTGCTCGAGTCGTGGTGCGAGCGCGTGGGACGCGGCTGGCTGGGCAACTGCACGGCTTCGGGCACGGAGATCATTTCGCGGCTCGGCCAGCAGCATCAGGAGAGCGGCAAGTACATCGTGTACACGTCGGCGGATTCCGTGTTCCAGATCGCCGCGCACGAACGGACGGTGCCGCTCGAGCAGTTGTACGAAGCCTGCCGGATCGCGCGAGAGATGCTGGTCGGCGAGCACGCCGTCGGGCGCGTGATCGCGCGACCCTTCGTCGGCTCGCCGGGTGACTACAAGCGCACCTCGAACCGACGCGACTTTTCGCTGCAGCCGTTCGAGCCGACGGTCCTCGATCGCATGGTCGAGGCGGGACACCGGGTCGTGACGGTGGGCAAGGTGGACGACCTGTTCGCCGGCTCCGGCATTTCGGACGCGATCCACACCAAGAGCAACGACGAGGGTGCGGAAGTGCTGTTCGAGCTCGCCGCGAAGCCGGGCGAAGGGTTGGTGTTCGCGAACCTGGTGGACTTCGACACGTTGTACGGGCACCGCAACGATCCGGCGGGGTTCGCGCGCGCACTCGAGGCATGGGACGAACAACTCGCCCGGCTGCTGTCGAACCTGCGTGACGACGAAATGGTCTGGGTGACCGCCGATCACGGGAACGACCCGACCACCGCGAGTACCGACCACGCCCGCGAGTACACGCCGCTGCTCGTCGCCGGCCCGCGGGTGCGCGCCGGCCAGGACCTGGGTACGCGAGAAACGTTCGCCGATCTCGGCGCGACCGTCGCCGACCTGTTTTCGATCCACGCGCCACGGCACGGGCGCAGTTTCCTCGGAGAGGTGAGGGCATGAAGCCGAAGGACCTGATGTCGCTGGCCCATGAGGCCCGCGAGGCATCCTATTCCCCGTACTCGAAGTTCGCAGTCGGTGCCGCGCTCCTCACGAAGTCGGGGCGCGTGGTGCTGGGCTGCAACGTCGAGAATTCGTCGTTCGGACTGGCTTGCTGCGCCGAGCGCACCGCGGTCTTCAAGGCGGTGAGCGAGGGCGAACGTGACTTCGTCGCCGTGGCGGTGACCGCGGGGAAGGGCCACGGCGCCGCGCCCTGCGGAGCCTGTCGGCAGGTGCTCCACGAGTTTTCGCCTGAAATGTGGGTCTACTTCCACGACGACGCGGGGAAGATCGTCCGCAAGCGCGTGTCCGCCCTGCTCGCGAGCGGATTCCGCCTGCGCACGCGGCGAGGTGCGCGATGAGTTCCGATCGCGAACAGTTGGTCGAGTTGATCACCCGCCAGGTCCTCGCGGCACTGCAGCCGTCGCCGGGCCCTGCGGCTTCGTACGTCGCGGCGGCGCACGTGCAGACGCTCGCACCGGGGACGGTGGACCACGATCCGCAGACGTGCGAACGCTGCCGGAACTGGGGTGTGTCGGGTGCGAGGAGCCCCGAGGAGACTCGCCGACTCGCGGAAGCCGGCGCCTCGAGAGTCGGCACCACGCTGGGCTACTGCCCGGCTTCCGACGGACTGGCTTCGCTGATCGATCACACGCTGCTCAAGCCCGATGCGCCCCGCATGGAAGTCGAGCAGCTGTGTCGTGAGGCCGCGCAGTTCTGCTTCGCGTCCGTGTGCGTGAACCCGAACTGGGTGGCGCTCTGCCGCGAAATGCTGCGAGGCACCGGCGTGAAGGTGTGCACGGTGATCGGCTTCCCGCTCGGCGCGCACCTGCCCGACGTGAAGGCCTACGAGACGCGGCGCGCGGTCGAGCAGGGTGCGGAAGAAGTGGACATGGTGATCAACATCGGTGCGTTGAAGTCGAAGGACTACGCGCTGGTCGAGCAGGACATCCACGGCGTCGTGCAGGCGGCCGGCAAGGACGTGGTCGTGAAGGTGATCCTCGAGACCACGCTGCTCACGCACGACGAGAAGATCATGGGCTGTTCGCTCTCGAAGGCGGCCGGGGCCGACTACGTGAAGACCTCGACCGGCTTCGCGGGTGGAGGTGCGACCGTCGAGGACGTCCAGCTCATGCGCGAGACCGTGGGGCCCGAGATGGGTGTGAAGGCGTCCGGCGGAGTTCGCACGCGGGACGATGCGGAGAAGATGGTGGCCGCCGGTGCGACCCGGCTGGGCGCTTCCGCCGGCGTGAAGATCATTCGCGGCGAAGCCGTCCAGGGAAAGGGTTACTGATCCGGTGATCGATCCCAGGGAGTTCATCCGCACGAAGCGCAACCGACTGACGCACGAGCCCGCCGCCGTTCGCGAGTTCGTGGCGGCTTACCTGCGCAAGGAAGTACACGATTACCAGGTCAGCGCCTGGCTCATGGCCGCGTTCCTGAATGGCCTCGACCCTGCCGAGACCGACGCGTTGACGCATGCGCTGCTGCACTCCGGGCGTGTGTTCGACTGGAGCTCGCTCGGGCGCCCGAGCGCGGACAAGCATTCGACCGGCGGCGTCGGGGACAAGATCTCCCTCATGCTCGCGCCGGTGGTCGCCGCGTGCGGCGTGCTCGTCCCCATGGTGTCCGGGCGCGGCCTCGGCCACACGGGCGGCACCCTCGACAAGCTCGAGTCCATCCCCGGGTTCCGCACGACGCTGTCTCCCGACGACATGCGCGCGCAGCTCGACCGGTTGGGAGTCGTGATGGTGGGCCAGGGTCCCGATCTCGCTCCGGCGGACGGACTCTTCTACGCCCTCCGCGACGTGACCTCGACCGTGGAGTTCGAGCCGTTCATCGTGTCCAGCATCGTGAGCAAGAAGATCGCGGAGGGTGCAAAAGCCCTCGCGTACGACGTGAAGTGCGGCACCGGTGCGTTCATGAAGACGCCGGAACAGGCGAGAAGCCTCGCTCGACGGCTCGTGGCGACATCCAAGTCCCTCGGGGCGAACGCGGCGGCGTGGATCACCGACATGAACTGGCCGCTGGGCGGGGCAGTCGGGAATGCGCTCGAAGTTCGAGAGGCCTGCGACACCCTGAACGGGCGGGGGCCGGCGGACACGCGCGAGCTGACGGTGGCGCTCTCGGGCCTGATGTTGAGGCTCGCCGGGGCCGTCCGTGACGACGCGGAAGGCCGCGCGCGCGCAGCCCGTGCACTGGACGACGGCAGTGCGTGGTCCGTTTTCCTGAAGATGGTGGAGGCCCAGGGTGGCGATCCTCGCTCCCTGGAGGCTCCCGAGCGCCTGCATCCCGCGCCCGTCGTCTCCATGGTGCCTGCGTCGCGGGACGGAGTCGTGGCGTCGTGCGACTGCTTCGCCCTGGGCGAGTTGGTGGTGGCGATCGGCGGCGGTCGGCGCGCGAAGGAAGACGCGATCGACCCTCGCGTCGGCATCGTCGTGCTTCGGCAGCCCGGCGATCGGGTGCGGAAGGGCGAGCCACTCGCCGAGCTCCACCTCGGGGCCCCGGAGTTGGGCTTCGTCGAGCGCGCCACGGAGATCTTCACCATCGCGGACTCCGCGACGTCACGGGGTACGACGCTGCTCGAACTCGTCGAGTAGCGAACGATCCCGCCGGTTCAAGACGAGAGGGGGGGCGGCTGGCGCCGTCCCCCTCTCGTCATTCGCGCTCCATGCACACGGCTAGTTGTGGATGCGTTCCTTGTTGTTCTGGTCCATGCGCTGGAGGTCCACTGCGGCATTGGCCGGCGGCGGTGATTCGGCGGGCTGGAGCAGGCGGCCGGGATGCGTCGTACAGGCTTCGGTCGGTTCGGAACCTTCGAGGAACATCTCGGTGGTCGTGTTCGGGCACGCGTCGGTCGCCAGCATTCCGCTCTCCGCGCAGACGATGCGTCCGATCGTTCCTGCCGGAACCGGGAAGTCCTCGACGGGACGCCCTCGTGTCGCCCCGATCATGAAGTCCGTCCAGATCGGGAGCGCGGCGCGCGCACCCGTCATTCCGGGTCCAATCACCTTCTTCTCGTCGTAGCCCACCCACACGCCGCACACCGTGCTGGGGGTGTAGCCGACGAACCAGGCGTCCATGTAGTTGTCCATGGTGCCCGTCTTGCCGGCCGCCGGCAGCGTGAATCCACGCGCGCGCGCGGGGTAACCCGTGCCGTGATCCATGACGCTCTGGAGCATCGAGGTCATGCTCGCGGCCGTCCCCTCGGAAAGCACTTCATTCGGCCGCGGTGCGCTGCGTTCAAGCACGACCCCGTTGCGATCTTCGACCTTGAGGATGAACGTCGGATCGTTGCGAATCCCGCGATCGGCCAGCACCGCGTAGGCCGACGTGAGTTCGAGGAGCGTGACCTCGCTGCTGCCCAGCGCGAGTGACAGGTTCTGCCCAAGATCGCTCTTGATCCCCATGCGCCGAGCGTAAGAGGCCACCAGGGACACGCCGACCTTGCGAAGCAGCTTGATGGCCGGGATGTTGATGGATTGCTGGAGTGCGTAGCGCAAGGTGACCGGTCCGCGATACGTGTGGTCGTAGTTCTGCGGCTGGTACGCCTCGCCGTTTCCTCCCGGGAAGGACACCGGCTCGTCGACGATGATGTCCGTCGGCTTGAAGCCGTTGTCCATGGCGGCCGTGTACACGAACGGCTTGAAAGCGGACCCCGGTTGGCGCTTGGCCTGAGTGGCTCGATTGAAGTTGCTGTGGTTCCAGTCGCGGCCGCCCACCAGGGCACGCACGTATCCGGAGCGCGCGTCGAGGCACACGAGCGCAGCCTGCAGGTACGGGGTGCGGCCACTCGCGGTGGCGGCAGTCGCGGAGAAGCTCGCGCGACGTTTGCTCAGGCGAAGGTCGTTCTCGAGCGATTCCATCTGCTTCTCGAGCGATCGCTCGGCCAACTGCTGCAGATCCATGTCGAGCGTGGTGTAGACCTTCAGGCCACCTTCGTAGACCGCATTGGAGCCGTACTTCTCGTCGAGGTGAAGTCGCACCATCTCGACGAAGTACGGGGCGCGATCGTTGCTGTAGCGCACCGAGGTGACGCCGAGAGGCGTGTGCATCGCATTGTCGAACTCGACCTGGGTGATGGCCCGGGTGACGAGCATGTTGCGAAGCACCTTGCCACGTCGCAAAAGCGCGGCCTGCGCCCGCCTCCTGGGCGAGTACAGGCTCGGATTCGCAGGAATGCCGGCGAGCAGCGCACACTCGGGCAGCGTCAGTTCCTGAAGCGGCTTCCCGAAGTACGTCTTTGCGGCGGACTCGACGCCGTACGCTCCTTCACCGAAGTAGATCTGGTTGAAGTACAGCTCCAGGATCTGGTCCTTCGTGTAGTTGCGCTCCAGCTCCACCGCGAGCGCGACTTCCTTCAGCTTGCGCGTGAAGGTCCGTTCGTGCGTGAGGAAGAGGTTGCGCGCGAGCTGCTGGGTGATCGTGCTGCCGCCCTGCGTTCGGCGCATGTGCAGCACGTCGGTGGCTGCGGCGCGCGCGACGCCCCAGAGATCCACGCCCCAGTGGCGGTAGAAGTTCCGGTCCTCGGTGGACAGCGTCGCATTGACCAGGTTCCGAGGAATCCTGCTCAGTGGCACCGTGGAGCGGTTCTCGCGATAGAACTCGTGAAGCACGCGGCCGCGAACGTCGTACACGAGCGTCTTGACGGGCGCCTGCACCGCGGCGACCTGGGCGGGTGTCGGGAGGTCGCGGCGAAGCCACTGCGCGAGTCCGAAGACCGCACCTGCGCAGCCGAACACGACGACCAGGACGACGGCGAGGAAGAACTTCCATGGGAACTGTCGGGCGGCACGAACGGCGGGATGCGTCATTGTTGAGGGGTGGACTCCTTTCCGTGCGCGCAGCGTAGGGGCGAAGTCGTTGTGCGGCAAGGACGGAGCGGGATTCGGGCTTCCTCGGGGCGGCGGCTGCTCCCGGGATAGGGCAAGAAGGAGCAACACAGCTGTCCTCCACGTGGCCGCAGAAAGCGCAACTCCTTGGATCCCAGCGACTAAGAAGAAAGTTGGCCCGAGGCCTTGACACACGGTGGGGGCGCGCATATATTGCCGGCGCTGCAGGAACAAGCCCTCCGCAAGAAAAGTCTTCCTTGACTCTCTTAACGACAGCGGCTAGGTTCCCCGTCCGCTTCTCGCCACGCGGGAAGCGTTCGACGTGTCTCCGATCTTTGAAAACTGAATAGCGCACGTGACTTTGAAGGCCCGGCAAGTCCGCGTCCTTCGTCGTTGCTGACGATGGACGTGTTTACCTTGCAATGATCCATGCGTGGGCTTTGCCCTCGCATGATCTCCATATTTTTACCATGGAGAGTTTGATCCTGGCTCAGAACGAACGCTGGCGGCGTGGATTAGGCATGCAAGTCGTACGCGAAAGTGGGAGCAATCCCATGAGTAGAGTGGCGAACGGGTGAGTAACGCGTGAGGAACCTGCCTTTGACAGGGGGATAACACTCCCAACGGGGTGCTAATACCGCATGAGACCACGGGACCGCATGGTCCTGAGGTCAAAGATGGCCTCTATTTATAAGCTATCGGTCGAAGATGGCCTCGCGTCCCATTAGCTAGTTGGCGGTGTAAAAGACCACCAAGGCGACGATGGGTAGCTGGTCTGAGAGGATGGTCAGCCACACTGGGACTGAGATACGGCCCAGACTCCTACGGGAGGCAGCAGTCGAGAGGCTTCGGCAATGGGGGAAACCCTGACCGAGCGACGCCGCGTGGAGGATGAAGGCCCTTGGGTTGTAAACTCCTTTTATTCGGGAAGAAGTGCGATCAGGTGAACAATCTGGTCGTTTGACGGTACCGGATCGAATAAGCTCCGGCTAACTCCGTGCCAGCAGCCGCGGTAACACGGGGGGAGCAAGCGTTGTTCGGAATCACTGGGCGTAAAGGGCGTGTAGGCGGTCAGGTAAGTGGGATGTGAAATGCCCCGGCTCACCCGGGGACCTGCATCCCAAACTGCTTGGCTTGAGTATGGGAGAGGATGAGGGAATTCCTGGTGTAGCGGTGAAATGCGTAGATATCAGGAGGAACACCGGTGGCGAAGGCGCTCATCTGGCCCAATACTGACGCTGAGGCGCGAAAGCTAGGGGAGCAAACGGGATTAGATACCCCGGTAGTCCTAGCCGTAAACGGTGATCACTAGGTGTTGGAGGCATCGACCCCTCCAGTGCCGCAGCTAACGCATTAAGTGATCCGCCTGGGGAGTACGGCCGCAAGGTTGAAACTCAAAGGAATTGACGGGGGCCCGCACAAGCGGTGGAGCATGTGGTTTAATTCGACGCAACGCGAAGAACCTTACCCAGACTTGACATGCATTGGACCGGTGTGGAAACACACCTTCCCTTCGGGGCCGATGCACAGGTGCTGCATGGCTGTCGTCAGCTCGTGTCGTGAGATGTTGGGTTAAGTCCCGCAACGAGCGCAACCCTTGTCCCTAGTTGCTAACGGGTGATGCCGAGCACTCTAGGGAGACTGCCGGTGATAAACCGGAGGAAGGTGGGGATGACGTCAAGTCCTCATGGCCCTTACGTCTGGGGCTACACACGTGCTACAATGGTCGGTACAAAGGGTTCCGATACCGCGAGGTGGAGGCAATCCCAAAAAACCGGTCTCAGTTCGGATTGCAGTCTGCAACTCGACTGCATGAAGTCGGAATCGCTAGTAATCGCTGATCAGCAGGCAGCGGTGAATACGTTCCCGGGCCTTGTACACACCGCCCGTCAAGCCACGAAAGTTGGTAGTACCCGAAGTCGGTGTGCCAACCGCAAGGAGGCAGCCGCCTAAGGTAAGACCAGTGATTGGGGCTAAGTCGTAACAAGGTAGCCGTACCGGAAGGTGCGGCTGGATCACCTCCTTTCTAGGGAGACCTGCCACAGGCCCTTCGGGGCGCTGTTGGTCAGTTCACCAGGTCGAACTTCCGGATCTTCAAGTCCGTGCGCTATTCTTCTCTCATTCTGGAGCTTGGTGCGGAATTCCCGGCGCAAGCCGGTCGAATCCCCGGGTAGCCAGGCAAGGGCAGCGATGCAGCCCTAGGGCCGAGGGAGTGATGGAACCACGAGTTCCCACCTCGATCCCCTCCACGACGCGGTCTTAGTGGGCCTGTAGCTCAGTTGGTTAGAGCGCACGCCTGATAAGCGTGAGGTGGGTGGTTCGAGTCCACTCAGGCCCACCATTCTTCACCCGCTGCAATGCTCTTCAAGAGAAACAGGTTGGGGATATAGCTCAACTGGGAGAGCGCCGGCTTTGCAAGCCGGAGGCTGCGGGTTCGAGCCCCGCTATCTCCACCAGCAATGAGAGGTGGCTGTTTACAGCCATATACAGATCTTCGCGCCATGTGCGCAGCGGCTTCGCAGCCGAACGATCTTTGACAATCGAATATGAGACGCTGGGTATACACAGTTGAAGCACCTAAGATTTTCCGGTCAAGCTACTAAGGGTGCACGGTGGATGCCTTGGCACGAGAAGGCGATGAAGGACGTGGTAAGCTGCGATAAGCCTCGGTGAGACGCAAACAGTCTTCGACCCGGGGATGTCCGAATGGGGAAACCCGGCGGGAGTCATGTCCCGTCATCATCCGCTGAATGCATAGGCGGAATGAAGCCAACGGGGGGAAGTGAGACATCTCAGTACCCCTAGGAAGAGAAAGAAATTCGATTCCCTAAGTAGCGGCGAGCGAAAGGGGAAGAGCCTAAACCCGAGCACGCTTGCGTGCGGAGGTGTTGCGGGATCTATTCGGCGTAGAGCCGGAGAGTTACAAATCAACACGCTAGTCGAACCGTGTGGGAAAGCGGGCCATAGAAGGTGACAGCCCTGTAGGCGAAAGCGCGTTGACTCTCTGAATAGACACCCAAGTACCACAGGACACGTGAAATCCGGTGGGAATCTGCGAGGACCATCTCGTAAGGCTAAATACTCTCTCGTGACCGATAGCGAACAAGTACCGTGAGGGAAAGGTGAAAAGGACTCCAGGTGGAGAGTGAAATAGAACCTGAAACCATGCACCTACAAGCGGTCGGAGGCTTAATGCGGAGCTTGCTCCGCAAGCGGCTGACGGCGTGCCTTTTGCATAATGATCCGGCGAGTTACTCGTCTGCAGCGAGGTTAAGCGTCTAAGACGCGGATCCGTAGCGAAAGCGAGTCCGAAATGGGCGACTAGTTGCAGGCGGTAGACCCGAAGCGTGTGTGATCTAGCCATGGCCAGGATGAAGCGGATGTTAAAGTCCGTGGAGGTCCGAACCGGTTAACGTTGAAAAGTCATCGGATGAGCCGTGGCTAGGGGTGAAAGGCCAATCAAACCACGTGATAGCTGGTTCTCCCCGAAATATGTTTAGCCATAGCCTCGCGTCATTGTGTCACGGGGGTAGAGCACTGATAGGACTAGGGTCCCCACCAGGATACCAAATCCTTTCAAACTCCGAATACCGTTGACATGTATCGCGGGAGTCAGCCTACGAGGGATAAGCTTCGTAGACGAGAGGGGAACAACCCAGACCAACAGCTAAGGTCCCAGAGTGTGGACTAAGTGTATAAGGATGTGGGGTCGCTTAGACAGCCAGGATGTTGGCTTAGAAGCAGCCATCATTTAAAGAGTGCGTAACAGCTCACTGGTCAAGGGATCCTGCGCCGATAATTGCCGGGACTAAAGTCCACCACCGAAGCTTTGGATTCGTCGAAAGACGTCTGGTAGGGGAGCGTTCTGCTTTAGAGTGAAGCTCAATCGACAAGATTGGGTCGACGACGCAGAAGTGATTATGCCGGAACGAGTAGCGAGAAGACGGGCGAGAAACCCGTCCACCGAAAACCCAAGGTTTCCTGAGGAAGGTTAATCCGCTCAGGGTTAGTCGGGCCCTTAGGCGAGGCCGAAAGGCGTAGCCGATGGAAATCAGGTCAATATTCCTGAACCACTAGGGGAAGGTTAAACGCAGGGGTGACGCAGAAGTGAAAGATCAGCCGGCTGACGGATGCCGGTCGAAGCCTGTAGGTACGAGGTCTCGGTGAAAACGAGATCCAATCCGAGAGGTGACAGGGGAACGGGGCCTGGCCCCGCCAACTGATCCTAATCATGCTGCCAAGAAAAGCCTCGGCGGTACAACTCCTGGTGCCCGTACCGTAATCCGACACAGGTAGGTGGGGTGAAGATCCTAAGGTGCTCGAGTGAGTCTTGCAGAAGGAACTAGGCAAAATAGCCCCGTAACTTCGGAAGAAGGGGTGCCCGGTGCGTGAAGGGACTTGCTCCCGTATGCGCGCTGGGCCGCAGTGAATGGAGTCAACCGACTGTTTACCAAAAACACATCTCTCTGCTAAGCCGATGAGGCGACGTATAGGGAGTGACACCTGCCCGGTGCCGGAAGGTTAAAGAGAGGGGTCAGGCGCAAGCCAAAGCTCTGAACTGAAGCCCCGGTAAACGGCGGCCGTAACTATAACGGTCCTAAGGTAGCGAAATTCCTTGTCGGGTAAGTTCCGACCTGCACGAATGGTGTAACGAGTTGACTGCTGTCTCCTGCAAGAGCTCGGCGAAACTGTAGCAGCGGTGAAGATGCCGCTTACCCGCGACTGGACAGAAAGACCCCGTGCACCTTTACTGTAACCTGATATTGGGTCCTGATCTTTCATGTGTAGGATAGGTGGGAGGCTTTGAAGCGGGAGCGCTAGCTCTCGTGGAGCCATCCTTGAAATACCACCCTTGAAATATTGGGATTCTAACCCTGAGCCGTTAGCCGGCCATGGGACAGTGTCAGGCGGGCAGTTTAACTGGGGCGGTTGCCTCCTAAAGAGTAACGGAGGCGCCCAAAGGTTCCCTCAGCGCGGTTGGTAATCGCGCGTGGAGTGCAAAGGCACAAGGGAGCTTAACTGCGAGACAAACAAGTCGAGCAGATGCGAAAGCAGGGCTTAGTGATCCGGTGGTTCTGCATGGAAAGGCCATCGCTTAACGGATAAAAGGTACGCCGGGGATAACAGGCTGATCTACCCCGAGAGTTCACATCGACGGGTGGGTTTGGCACCTCGATGTCGGCTCATCGCATCCTGGGGCTGGAGAAGGTCCCAAGGGTTGGGCTGTTCGCCCATTAAAGCGGTACGTGAGCTGGGTTCAGAACGTCGTGAGACAGTTCGGTCCCTATCCATCGTGGGCGTAGGATACTTGCGGGGAGTTGCTCCTAGTACGAGAGGACCGGAGCGAACGAACCTCTAGTGTGCCGGCTGTTCTGCCAAGGGCACTGCCGGGTAGCTATGTTCGGAAGTGATAAGCGCTGAAAGCCTCTAAGCGCGAAACACACCCTAAGATGAGGTATCCCGTGGCGCATGCCACCAGAAGGCTCGTTGGAGATTACAACGTCGATAGGCGGAAGGTGTAAGGCCCGTGAGGGTTTCAGCCGATCCGTACTAATCAGCCGAGAGGCTTGGCCGGTTATTTCTTAGATGCTTCACCTGTGTACATCCAGCGTCTCGATTCGATTGCCTCCAGTATTGGGGTGGCTATGGCGGAGGGGAAACACCTCTTCCCATTCCGAACAGAGTAGTTAAGCCCTCCAGCGCCGATGGTACTGCCCGGGAGACCGGGTGGGAGAGTAGGTCGCCGCCCCTTTATCTTTGACAGGCCCCGCTTCGGCGGGGCCTGTTTTTTTTGTCCCTTGGCGTCCGGCTTCCCGGCTGCGGGTGTACGTTCGGGGACACCCGAGTTCATGTGGCCCAAAGGCGACGCGTCGGGGTGGCGTTCAAGTTGTTGCGCTGCAACAGGCCGAAGCTCCGCGGCCGGTGGATTGCGCTCGGCGTGGACTATGCGTAGCTTTTCCCGGTGCAGGCGGCTCAGTGGGAGCCCCGCGCTCGAGGAGGCATCGCCCCCATGTGGACGAGGTTGCAGACTTGGAGATTGGCGCTTGTGGTGCTCGGCCTTCTGGTCGCCACCGTGCTCGGTACGAGCGCCGCCCAGGCCCAACTGCCACCTCCGCCCGATGGGCCCCGAGTGATCGACGCCATCGAGGCGACCGATCGCCGCATCGAGCTCGCGGAGTCACTTGCCGGTGCGGCTCCCGCCTCGAACGTCGCCGGGGAGATCTCTCTCGCTCGCCAATTGCAGGCGCGCGCTCGGTCTTCCTACGCGGGAGGGCAGTACTTCATGGCCGGGCGCGCGACGATGGACGCGCGAGGGCATGCGGATCGTGCGATCGCCATGGTTCGCGGGCTTCCCGATCCGGAGCGTGTGTCGCTCCAGCTCGAGCGGACGCAGGACGAGCTCGAGCGTGCCCAGGAGCGGTTGGCCGAGTGTGAGGAACCGCGGGCCCGGAATCTCATGCGCGTCGCGACCGACATGAAGGCACGTGCGGACGGGGCATTCGAGCAGAATCGCTACCTCGCGGCGCTGCAGTTGGCCAACGGCGCCCGGGAACGCATGCAGAAGGCGTTGCGGATTTGCCGGATGTTCGAAGCCACCCAGGCCGATGCGGCCCGTGCGCTGCAGCGAACCGATGAGGTGCTCGCCCGTGTGCGCGAGCAAATCGGGGCCGACGGCGCATCAGGCAACCGGCAGGCCCTCGCGGCGGCCGAGGCGCTCCAGGCGGATGCGCAGCTGGAGTACCAGCGGGCGCACTACGAGCAGGCCTTGCGCATGACCCAGGTCGTGCGCGTGCGAGCGAAGCGCCTGGTGCGATGACGCGTCGTGCACTTCGGCGCGGCGTGTGTCGCCTGTCCGGTTCGTCGAGAGGCCCTGTGGATCGTGGGATCGTTCCGACGCTGAGCGCAGGAGAGGCTCTCCACGAGGTTTTTCGCCGTGCGGTTGGCCTCGTCATCGCCCTGTCCCTGGGAGCGGTGTGTCTCGCCGTCCCGGTGCGCGCCGAGCTTCGGGACACTTCGGGCACCCATTGGGAGCTCGGAGTGATGAGCGACGTGACGAATGAGCTCTTCATGCAGCAGACGTACTCCGACACGACCTTCCTCGGCCGTCACCTCGTCGGCGAGCCGGAGTTTCGCTCCGGAATGGTCGCCTCGCTCGACTGGGCGAGGGCGCTGCGCTCCGGTACATGGAGCCTGGCGGTACGCCCCGACTTCGTCGTGGGGGACAAGCTCTCGCAGCTGTCCATCACCTCCTCGCTGCGCCGGCCGGTCGTGGACCGGTGGTCCTGGAGCCTCGAGCCCACGCTTCAGGGAAGTGTGGACCGGAGTTTTGGTCTGGACCGTCGAGCACTTGGGGCCGTGATCTCGGGCCGTGCCCGGCGGGAGCTCGGATGGGCGCGCGAACAGGCGCTGGAATTGCGCGCCTCGGGAGACTTCCTGCAGTTGGTCCGGCAGACCCGCGGCTACGACCTCTCGCACCGAAATGCGATGTTCGGGGTCGGGTTCGAGCGCGCGGGGCTCGCGCCATTCGAGCTTCGGGCCGAGGAGCGCACCTACGTGCGCACGTTCCCGGATTCGGTGGCTCGCGATCACTACGAGCAGCAGCTCTCGGTCTCGGCGGCGCAGGACATCGGCGGAACGCAGACCATCGCGGTTCGCCTGCAGACCAACTGGCGGACGACGATCTACGACGCGCCGTCCTCGCGGGACCGGTTCTCGTTGTTCGAAGGCCAGGCCGAGTGGACGCTCCATGCGGGGCTCCAGCACACGTTCCAGGTTCAGTACGAAGGGGAGGCGACGCGGTATGCGGAGCCCGACAGCCTGTTGGATTTCGACTACCAGGTGCACCGGACCGGGGCCAAGTGGACGTGGCGACTGGGGAGTGCCTCGAGTGTCTCGGCCGGCACGCGCTGGGAGTGGCTCCGCGCGCCCTGGAACCCGATCGAGCGATACCGGGAGGGCGCGGCGCTGCTCGAGTTCGAGCGCTTCACCCTCGGGACCTGGTTGTCGATCGCACCCGCCCTGGTGTGGCGGCGCTACGAGGAGACGTCTTCGGGGAGCGGTTTCGACCTGGAAGTGACGCATTCGCACTTCGACGGCGTCGAACTGTTCACGATGCTCGACCAGGCCATCCCGGGCGGATTCCGCGTGCGGAGCACGGGGATGGGGCGCATGGAGTGGCATCGGACCTCCGCCGACGACTCCCGCAGTCTTTACTTCTCCCTCGACGTTCGTAGACTGTTCTGAAGTCCGCACCACCGAGGGGGAGGTTCATGATGTCGTTCCGCCGCAGGGCATTCGTGCTCGTGCTGCTGTGCGTGGTCCTGGGGGCGGTCGCCCTCGCACTCGTCACCCGCGTGCGCCGGTCGCCCAAGACGCCGGCATCTCGCGCACTGCTCGTCTACGACGTGCCGTCCAGCATCGAGGAGTCCCAGCCGTCGTTCGGGACGTTCTCGCTCGCGTCCTTCCGGCCGGAGCGGCCCACACTGTTCGACATCACGGCCGGTCTACGTCGTGCGGCGGAGGACGACCATGTACGCGGGCTCGTGCTTCACGTCGGGGATGTGGAGTGGGGTTGGGCTCGAGTGGCGGAGTTCCGCGAGGCGCTCGGCGAGTTCCGCGCGAGCGGGAAGCCGATCTACGCCAGCCTCGACGGCGGTGGTGAACAGTCCTACCTGATCGCCGCTTCGGCAGATCACCTCGCCATGCCGCCCACGGCGCAGCTCGGCCTCGACGGACTCTCCCTGACAGCGACGTTCCTCAAGGGGACATACGACAAGCTCGGCATCCGGCCGAACTTCGCGCATGTCGGGGCCTTCAAGTCGGCCGTCGAGCAGTACACGCGCGAGAGCCTCTCCCCGGACGCACGCCGCGCGCTGGACGCGCTGCTCGACGACAGCTTCGCATGCCTCGTGGATTCGATCGCCAGCGCCCGCGGACTGGCGAGGGATTCCGTGCTGGCGCTCGTGGATCGCGGGCCCCATCCCGCCGCGGCAGCGTTCACGGCGGGGCTCGTGGACACGCTGCTGCACCAGGCCGACCTCGACTCACTCGCGGCGCGCGCGGTTTCGAAGAAGCCGCTCCACCCGCAGAAGCTCATCCGCTACCTCGAATCGCCGGAGCTCGGCGATCCCGGCAGCAGCTCCATCGCGCTCATCGCCGTGGAGGGCACGATCATGCCCGGGCGCGATCGCGATGATCCTTTCGGCGGCAGGACGCTCGGGAGCGAGTCGCTGTGCGATGCCCTTCGCAAGGCCGGCAAGCTCGACCGCGTGAAGGCGGTGGTCCTGCGCGTGGACAGCCCCGGTGGATCGGGACAGGCGTCCGACGACGTGTGGCGTGAAGTCCGCCGCCTTCGCAGGAGCAAGCCCGTCGTCGTGAGCATGTCCAACCTCGCCGCGTCCGGCGGTTACTACATCGCGTGCGGTGCCGATGCGATCGTCGCCCAGCCGACCACCATCACGGGCTCGATCGGTGTCTTCGGCGGCAAGCTCAACATCCTCGGTCTCTACCAGAAGCTGGGACTGCAGGTGGAGACGCTCACCCGTGGCAAGCAGGCCGACATGATGTCGCCCTACCGTGACTTCTCCGCATCCGAGGCGGTGCAGTTCCAGCAGCAGATGGACGCCTTCTACCGGACGTTCCTGTCACGAGTGTCGGAAGGCCGTGGCATGCCGGAGGCGGCCGTGGACAGCGTCGCGCAGGGGCGAGTGTGGTCGGGGCGCGCGGCGCTCGAACTCGGCCTGGTGGATTCCCTCGGTGGGCTGTCGGCCGCGGTTTCGATGGCTCGCGTTCGTGCGCACATCCCCGAGGGCGAGACGGTGAAGCTCGAACCCTTCCCCGAGCGCCATGGCCCGTTCTTCCGCCAGGCCTTCCGGTCCCTGCTCGACGAGGACGAGGACGACACTGCCCGCACGATGCTGGCGAGGCTGCCGGAAGGGGTCGCCTCCTGGTTGCGAGCCTCGTCGTTCCCGACCGGGGCGGTACTGGCGCTGATGCCGTTCACGCTCGAGTTGCGCTGAGCCGCACCGGCGTTCACGAAAGACGAAACGCGCACTCCCGAGGGAGTGCGCGTTCGTGTGTCCGCCCCGGTGGTGGGCCGAGTGCTACTTCTTCTTCGGCGCCAGGGTGTGGATGTAGGCGATCAGGTCTTCGATCTGCTGCGGCTTCAGCTGGCCGGTCTTGCCCCACGCCACCATGCCCGACTTGATCTTGCCGTTCTGGATGCAGTCGCGCATGAAGGCATCGGCATCCTTGCGCTTCGGGTCGGCCCAGGTCTTCGGGTCCTTCCAGTTCGGCGTCGGGTTACCGGTGAGCTTCACGCCGCCCGAGCCGTCCGCCTTGTGGCACGCGACGCACTTGGTCGCGAAGAGGGGCTTGCCTGCGGCGGGATTGCCCTTCGCCGGCGCGGCCGCGTTCGCGAGGCCGGCACCGAGGACGGTGAGCGCCAGGAGAGTGGCCACGCCGAGGGTGC
Source organism: Candidatus Eiseniibacteriota bacterium (assembly GCA_046327815.1). Taxonomy (GTDB): domain Bacteria; phylum Eisenbacteria; class RBG-16-71-46; order RBG-16-71-46; family RBG-16-71-46; genus CAIXRL01. The sequence goes on from JAXLXR010000001.1 coordinate 219,175, forward strand.
GAAGGTTCAGCTGCTGAAGCATTCGAAGGCTCCTTTGGGTTCACGGATGGGTCGAAGCGAGCGATTCGGCCGGGAAGGCGCGAGAAAGTACTCACGACCCGCAACAGGGTCAACAGGACCCGACCGGGTCCGGAAGTCTCGGACGCGGGGTGCGCCGCCTGAACTACTGCGGCGCCCGAGGGCTATTCCGAAGCCCGGTGGGCGAGTTCTTGACCCTCTTCAAAACGCGGTGCTAGTTTCCCAACTAGCATGAAGTTACGCCCTTCGATGTTGGGGCGAGGGCGCTGGATTCGAAATGAAGCACCGTCTTCCGCAGTCTTTTCGGGAGGTGCTGTGTGAAAGAGTTCGCCACTGCCCAGATTCGCAACGTCGCTCTGGTCGCCCACCACGGTGTGGGCAAGACCACGATCGCCGAGGCCATGCTCTTCAATGCCAAGGCGACGACCCGGCTCGGCCGGGTCGCCGACGGAACGACGATGTTGGACCACGCGCCGGATGAGGTGACCCGGCAGATCACCATCGACCTCGGCCTTGCCCAGTTCGAGTGGTCCGGCCACAAGATCAACCTGCTCGACACGCCCGGCTACCCGGACTTCGTCGGTGACGTCTACAGCGCCCTGCGGGTCGCGGACTCGGCGCTGCTCGTACTCCGCGCGGCGACTGGTGTGGAAGTCGGCACCGAGGTCGTGTGGGAAGTCCTGAAGCAGGAGCACACGCCGCTGCTCGTCGTCGTGAACCAGATGGACAAGGAGCACGCCGACTTCGACGCCGCGGTCCGCAGCTGCCACGACCGCCTCGGGGTGAACGCCGTCGCGGCCCAGTTGCCCATCGGGGAAGCCGAGAACTTCCACGGCATCATCGACCTGATCGAGAACAAGGCCTACACGTTCACCGGTCGCGGCATGGAAGAGAAGAGCCAGGAAGTGCCGATCCCCGAGGAACTGGCGGCGAAGGCCGCTGCCGCGCGCGCCTCGCTGCTCGAGGAAGCGGCCACCGGCGACGAGTCGCTGATGGAGAAGTTCCTCACGACCGGCGAGCTGACGGTCGAGGAGATCCGGCGGGGCCTGTGCGAGCGCGTGGTGCAGTGCGACCTCGCGCCGGTCTTCTGCTGCTCCGGCTACCACAATCTCGGCGTGAAGGAAGTGCTCGACGAGATCGTGGACGTGCTGCCCTCGCCGCTCGACGTGCACCCCCAGACCGGCGCCGGCTCGGGTGGCGGCGGCACGGCCTGCAAGGCCGACGTCGCCGAGCCCATGGCCGCGACAGTCTTCAAGACGCTGGCCGAGGCACACCTCGGTGAGCTCTCGCTGATCCGGCTCTGGTCGGGCCATGCGGATCCGGGCAAGGAACTGCTCAACACCACCCGCAACCGTTCGGAAAAGCTCGGCACGCTCTACCACCTCTGCGGCAAGGACCGTTCGGACTGCAAGGGCGCGTCGGCGGGCGACATCGTGGCCGCCGTGAAGCTGCGCGAGACGCACACGGGCGACACGCTCGCGGACAAGTCCCGCCCGGTGAAGCTGTCGCCGCCGGACTTCCCCGAGCCGGTCACCGCCGAGTGCATCCACGCCAAGAACAAGGGCGACGAAGAAAAGATGGCGGCCGGCATCGCGCGCCTGCACGAGGAAGATCCCACGCTCGCGCGGCACTACGAGGAGAGCACGCGCGAGCACCTCGTCTACGGCATGGGTGACCTGCACCTCGAAATCCTCGTCGAGCGCCTCAAGAAGCGCTTCGGCGTGGACGTGCTGCTGACCAAGCCGCACGTGCCGTACCGCGAGACGATCCGCAGCAAGGCCGAGGACGAGTACCGCCACAAGAAGCAGTCGGGCGGCCGCGGCCAGTTCGGCGAAGTGCACCTGCGTGTCGAGCCGTTGCCGCGAGGCGCGCAGTACGAGTTCGCGAACGAGATCAAGGGCGGCGTCATTCCCGGCCAGTACATTCCCGCCGTCGAGAAGGGCGTGGTGTCGGGCATGGAGCGCGGACCGCTCGCCGGCTACCCGGTGGTGGACGTGCGCACGGCCGTGTTCTTCGGCAAGTACCACGACGTGGACTCGTCCGAAATGGCCTTCAAGATCGCGGCCGAATCGTGCTTCCACCAGGTCGTGCTCAAGGCGAACCCGATCCTGCTCGAGCCGTACCAGGACCTCGTCGTTCGCGTCCCCGAGGAGTTCCTCGGCGACGTGATGGGTGATCTGTCGTCCCGGCGCGGCAAGATCCTCGGCACCGAAGCCGACGGCCACTACCAGGTCATCAAGGCCAAGGTCCCGATGGCGGAGCTCTACAAGTACTCGACGCACCTGCGTTCGATCACGCAGGGGCGCGGCATGCACTCGGCGAAGTACTCGCACTACGAGGAAGTGCCGCGTGAACTCGCCGACAAGGTGATCGCCACGGCGAAGGCCGAACGGGAGGCGAACGCCGCGCACTCCTGACGGCGTCGCATCGCATGTCCGGCCATTCCAAGTGGTCCACCATCAAGCGCAAGAAGGCGGCGACGGACGCCGCCCGGGGCAAGATCTTCACGAAGTACATTCGTGAGATCACGCTCGCTGCCCGTGCGGGCGGCGCCGACCCCGACGCGAATCCCCGGCTTCGCACCGCGATCAGCGGTGCGAAGTCGGTCAACATGCCGGTCGCCAACATCGAACGTGCGATCCAGAAGGGTGCGGGCCAGCTCGAAGGCAGCACGATCGAGGAGGTCACGTACGAGGGCTACGGCCCCCATGGCGTGGCGATCCTCGTCGAGTGCGCGACCGACAACCGCAACCGCGCCACCGGCGACGTGCGGCATGCGTTCTCGAAGTACGGCGGCAACATGGCCGAAGCGGGGGCCGTGTCGTACCTGTTCAAGCCGCGGGGCATCCTCCACGTCGGTCGGGACGCCGGCTCCGAAGATGCGGTCCTGGAGGCGGCGCTCGACGCCGGTGCCGAAGACGTCGTGACGCTCGAGGACGCGTTCGTGGTCACCACGACGGTGGCCCAGCTCGAGCCGGTTCGCGAAGCGCTGGTCGCGCGCGGCATCGTGGTGCAGAGCGCCGAGGCGACGAAGCTCGCGTCCGTCACGGTGCCGCTCGGCGAGAAGGAAGCCCCGTCGGTGCTGCGCCTGATCGACGTGCTCGAGGACCTCGACGACGTCCAGAAGGTGCACGCGAACCTGGACGTCCCCGACGAAGTGCTTGCCAAGCTCTCCCGTTGAGGGGAGAGTACTGCCCATGCGTGTACTGGGTGTGGATCCGGGCAGCCGTCGCACGGGCTGGGGCGTGGTCGAGAAGCACGGCAATCGGCTGGTCCCGATCGCCCACGGCTGCCTCGTGCCCCCGGCCTCGGCCGACCTGCCGCGGCGTCTCGCGTTCCTCGCGGCCGGCATCGCCGACGCCATCGAACGCCACGCGCCGCAGTGCGTGGTGGTCGAGGAGGCGTTCTACCACGAAAACGTGCGCTCCACGCTCGTGCTCGGACAGGTGCGCGGCGCGATCATCGTGACGGCGGTCCAGCACGAGACCGAGGTGCACGAATACAGCCCGCGGGAGATCAAGATGAGCGTGACGGGAAATGGTGGCGCCACGAAGGAACAGGTGGGGTTCATGGTCGTGCGACTGCTGGGGCTCCAGGAAGCCCCGCAGGTGGACGCCGCCGATGCACTCGCCGGGGCCATCTGCCACCTGAACCGCGCCGGCTTCGACCTGCCTCGCCGTCGCACCCCGGCCTCGCAGCGCCTGCTCGCGCTGCTCGCGAAGGCGGGCCGATGATCGCGTCGCTTCGCGGCACCCTGCTCGAGCGCGTCGATGGCGCCTGCGTCGTCGAGGCGGGCGGGGTGGGCTACCTCGTGCACGTCTCCTCGCACACGCTCGCGGAACTTCCCGCGACCGGGGCGGAAGTGCGCCTGCGCACCCGCCACATCGTACGCGAGGACGCGCAGCTGCTGTTCGGGTTCGTGCGCGCCGAGGAACTGCGGCTCTTCGACCTGCTGATCGGGGTCAGCGGAGTGGGACCGAAGCTCGCGCTTGCGGCACTCTCGGGGCTCCGGCCGGAAGCCCTCGCGCGTGCCATCCGCGACGAGCACGTCGCCGCGATCGTGGCCGTGCCGGGCATCGGCAAGAAGACCGCCGAGCGGATCGTCGTCGAACTGCGCGACAAGCTCGACCACCTCGGATTGCCCGCCACCAGTGCCGCCCCGTCCGTGCCCGAGAAGAAGGGCGAGGGTGTGCTGCCGCGCTCGGAACGCTACGACGACGCGGTCGCCGCCCTGGTGACGCTCGGCTATCCTGCGAGCCAGGCACAGGACGCCGTCCGCAAGGCCGGTGGGGAGTCCGCGGACCTGTCGCTCGAAGACATCGTGAAGCGCGCGCTCGGACGGCTGGCTCGGCCCGCCGCGCTGACGCGCTGACACCACCGGGAGACTGCATGGCGGACTCGAAACCGCGCGACCCGAAGGGCAAGGTGCACCCGCTGCGGCTCGCGGACCCTGCGCCGTTCCCCGACGACGTCCGCGAGGAGAAGAAGCTCCGGCCCAGCATGCTCGGCGACTTCGTCGGGCAGCCCCAGGTGCGCGGCCAGCTCGAGGTGTTCCTCGAAGCGGCGCGCCGTCGCGAAGAGGCGCTCGATCACGTGCTCTTCCACGGCCCCCCGGGGCTGGGCAAGACCACGCTCGCCTCCATCCTCGCGAGCGAACTCGGCGTCGAGATCACCCAGACCTCCGGGCCGGTGATCGAGCGGCCCGGAGATCTCGCGGGACTGCTCACCAACCTCGGACCGCGCGGCATCCTGTTCGTGGACGAGATCCACCGCCTGAGCCCGATCGTCGAGGAGTACCTCTACTCGGCGCTCGAGGACTTCACGCTCGACATCCTGCTCGATCGCGGCCCGAGCGCCCGCTCGCTCAAGCTGAATCTCGAACCGTTCACCCTGGTCGGTGCGACCACGCGCTCGGGGCTGCTGTCGTCGCCCATGCGCGCGCGCTTCGGCGTCACGCTGCGCATGGACTTCTACCAGGCCGAGGACCTCATGCGGATCGTGCACCGGTCCGCCGGCATCCTCGGCACGTCGATCGACGCCGATGCCGCGTTCGAGATCGCACGCCGTTCGCGTGGCACGCCGCGCGTCTCCAACCGCCTGCTGCGCCGGGTGCGCGACTTCGCGCTCATCAAGTCCGACGGCCACATCGGGCTCGGGGTGACCCGCGAGGCGCTGCAGCTGCTCGAAGTGGACGAGCGCGGGCTCGACGAAATGGATCGCCGCCTGCTCGACATTCTCGTCTCGCGCTACGACGGCGGACCCGTCGGGCTCGCACCCATCGCGGTCGTGCTCGGCGAGGACACCACCACGCTCGAGGACGTCTACGAGCCGTTCCTCGTGCAGGAGGGGTTCGTGCGCCGCACCGCCCGCGGCCGCGAGGCCACGCGCCTCGCGTACGAGCATCTCGGCGTTCCCGTTCCCGCGCGCCTGCGCGCGACCGAGGGGGAACCCGGGCAGAGCGAACTTCCGCTCGCCTGACCGATCGAGCGATGCGACTCGAAGACCTGGACTACGAGCTCCCCGAGGAGCTGATCGCGCAGCATCCTCCCGAGCGGCGTGAGGACGCGCGCATGCTCGTGCTCGAGCGCGCGACCGGTGCACTGCACGACCAGCGCGTCTCGGACCTGCCTCGCTGGCTGCGCCGCGGCGACGTGCTCGCGCTCAACGAGACGCGCGTGCGACCGGCTCGCATGATCGTCCAGCGTGCGAGCGGCGGGCGCGTGGAATTGTTCGTCGTGCGCCCCGAACCCGGTGGGCGCTGGCGCGTGCTCACGCGCCCGGCGCGGCACGCATCGCCCGGGGCGAAACTCACGCTGCCGGACGGCTCGCTCGAGGTGACGGTCGAGTCGGCGGGCGAACGCGGCGAGCGCGTCGTGGCGGTCTCGCGCGGCGATCTCGACGCCGCGCTTCGTGCGCACGGCGAGATCCCGCTTCCTCCGTACATCCGCCGTGCACCCGAGGCGTCCGACCTCGAGCGCTACCAGACGGTGTTCGCGCGGGTCGAAGGTGCGGTGGCGTCGCCCACCGCGGGGCTGCATTTCACGGAGCCGCTGCTCTCGTCGCTCGAAGCGCAGGGGGTCGGGCACGCACGCGTGCTCCTGCACGTCGGGCCGGGAACGTTTCGCCCCGTCACCACCGAGGACCCGCGGGAGCACGCGATGGACGAGGAGTGGTTCGACGTGGGGGCGGAGGCCGCGGCCCGGCTGAACGGCGCGCGTGCCGCGGGCGGCCGCATCGTCGTGGTGGGCACGACCAGCGTGCGTGCGCTCGAGAGCGCCTGCGACGCCGCGGGCGGCACGCTGGCACCCGGCAGCGGGTGGACCCGGAAGTTCATCCATGCGCCCTACACGTTCCAGGCCTGCGACGCACTCATGACGAACTTCCACCTGCCGCGCACCACGCTGCTGTTGCTCGTCGCGGCGTTCGCGGGTGACGAGAACCTCCGCCGGGCCTACGCCCACGCCGTTCGCGAGCGCTACCGCTTCTACTCGTTCGGCGACTCGATGCTGGTGGTCTGAGCGGCGGGGCGCTGGGTCGAAACGCCCAGCCGCCCCCGGTTGACCCGGTGGGCGGCTCGTCGGTTACCCTTTTGGCGTGTGTGCAACGTCGGCGCGGTCGGCCGGCGCTCCCCGTACCGACATCCAGCTTCGACACCGATCAGAGCGGGGGATTGCCATGTTTCTTCGTGGGCAGGTTCTGCCGTTTGTTGCGGAGCATCTCGAGCGCCGCGATCAGCCTCGGACGCGTGTCCTGGGGCTCGATCACGTCGTCGAGGTAGCCCAACTCGGCCGCCACCCACGGCGACGCGAACTTGTCGTTGTACTCGGCGACCAGGCGCTTGCGCTCCGCGACCGGGTCCTTCGCCTTCGCGAGCTCTTCGCGGTACAGGATGTTGACCGCGCCCTCGGCGCCCATGACCGCCATCTCGGCGCTCGGCCAGGCCACGTTGAAGTCGCCGCGGATGTGCTTGCTCGACATGACGTCGTACGCGCCGCCGTAGGCCTTGCGCACCACGACCGTGAGCTTGGGCACCGTCGCCTCGCAGTAGGCGTAGAGCAGCTTCGCTCCGTGACGGATGATGCCGCCCCACTCCTGGCGCGTGCCGGGCAGGAACCCGGGCACGTCCTCGAACGTCACGAGCGGGATGTTGAACGCGTCGCAGAAGCGGACGAACCGCGCGGCCTTCACGGACGAATCGATGTCGAGCACGCCGGCGAGCACGCGCGGCTGGTTGCCCACGATACCGACCGGCCGTCCGTTCAGGCGCGCGAATCCGACGACGATGTTGCCCGCGAAGTGCTCGTGCACCTCGAAGAAGTCGCCGTCGTCCACGACCAGCCGCACGAGCTCCTTCATGTCGTAGGGCTTGTCGGGCGACTCGGGCACGAGCGTGGTGAGTTCGGGCGCGCGGCGCTCGACCGGATCGGTGCACTTGCGCCGCGGCGCGTCCTCGGCATTGTTGCCCGGGAGGAACGACAGCAGCCGCTTCACGTGGCGGATCGCGTCGGCGTCGTCGGCCGCCGCGAAGTGCGCCACGCCGCTCTTCGTGTTGTGCGTCATCGCTCCGCCGAGGTCCTCGAACGAGACGTCCTCGGCCGTGACGGCCTTGATGACCTCGGGGCCGGTCACGAACATGTGGCTCGTGTCCTTCACCATGATGGTGAAGTCCGTGATCGCGGGGGAGTACACCGCGCCGCCGGCGCACGGGCCGAGAATGGCCGAGATCTGCGGCACGACGCCGGACGCGAGCGTGTTGCGCAGGAAGATGTCCGCGTAGGCGCCCAGCGACAGCACGCCTTCCTGGATGCGGGCGCCGCCGGAGTCGTTCAGCCCGACGACCGGCGCACCGTTGTCCATCGCGAGGTCCATGATCGCGCAGATCTTCTTCGCGTTCGCCTCGCTCATCGTGCCGCCGAACACGGTGAAGTCCTGCGCGAAGCAGTACACCAGCCGGCCGTCCACGAGCCCCCAGCCCGCGACCACGCCGTCACCCGTGATGCGCTTGTCGGCCATGCCGAAATCCGAGCAGCGGTGGGTGACGTAGGTTCCCATCTCGACGAACGAGCCGGGATCGAGCAGCAGTTCCAGTCGCTCGCGCGCCGTCAGGCGGCCCTTCGCGTGGATCTTGGCGACGCGTTCGGGGCCGCCGCCCGCGAGCGCTTCCTCGCGGCGACGCCGCAGCTCGGCGAGTCGTTGTTCACGGTTCACGGGGAACTCCTCCGGTACGAGTGGAAAGCGCGGCCGAGCCTAGGGACCGTCCCGGAGCCGGTCAAGCATCCGGCCGCCGGCCGCTTCGCGGAGGCGCAATGACCGAATGGATGCGCTGGATGGTCGGTGGCGCCGTGCCCCTCGAAGGCACGGCGTGGCCGGGCTCCTGGTCCGATCCGATCGTGTTCGCGGTGCTGTTCTGCGCGCTCGTGGACTTCGTGAAGCTCGTGATCGAACTGCTCGGCCGCGAGGAACCGCGCGAGTTCACGTCGGATCCGACCACGGTCACGGCGGTGATCGCCTGCCGCAACGGCGCCGACGTGCTGCCGGCGACGCTCGCGGGCCTCATGCGCCACCTGCCCCCGGGCCGCATCGTGGTCGTGGACGACGGCAGCACGGACGCGACCGCCGAAGTCGCCCGCGCGCTGGGCTGCGTCGTGCATCGCTTCGAGAAGTCCATGGGCAAGGCGTCGGCCGTGAACTTCGCGATCCACCGCGTGCGGACGCCGCTCGTCCTGCTGCTCGACGACGACACGCGTCTCGGGAGCGCGCGGCTGCCCACGTCGCTCATCCTCGACGGCACCTGCGACGCCGTCGCGTTCCGGGTGCTGCCGGACCGCCGCAGCCGCGACGGGGCGGCGGGCGCGAACTTCCTCGGCGCCGTGCAGCGCTACGAATACGCGAAGAGCATGGAGATCGGCCGCCGCTTCCACGACGTGTCGCAGTCCGTCAGCTGCGTGTCCGGGGCGATCGGCCTGTTCCGTACTGCGGACCTGCAGGAGCTGCACCACCAGCACACCTGCGTGTTCCAGGGCGAGGACCTGCAGCGTACGTTGCTCCACCTGCTCAACGGCCGCCGCGTCGTGTTCACGAACGAGCCGGTCTGGACGGTCGCGCCGGCGACGTGGTGGGGCTGGATGCGGCAGCGCATGGTCGGCTGGTACCCGGGGCTCTACCACCAGCTCGCGAACATGATCCGGCTGCTGCTCTGGCGGCACTCGGGCTGGCGGCTGCGCTACGAGATGGTCTACAACCTGTACACGGTCGTCAGCGATCCGCTGAAGACGTGGAGCATCGCGGTGATCCTCGCGGTGCCCGGGATGCGTCACTGGGGAGTCATCCTGTACCTGCTCTACCTTTCCTTCGAGCTGTTCCCGTGGTGGGCGATCCGCCAGCCGGGGTCGCGCCGGCGTGCGGCGATCGGCGTGCTGCTGTTCTACCCGCTCTACGGTGCGCTGAACACGATCATGCGTACCGGGGCGCTGTTCACGTGGTTCTGGCTGCGCCACGTGAAGACCGACATGCGGCCGCGGCGCGGCGCCGCCGACCGGGTGACCGCGTGAACGCGCGCCACCTGCTCCTGGTGCTCGCGATCGTCGCGGGCGGTGCACTCAGCGCACATCCGGCGGATGCGCGCGAGTTCACGCTGGGTGCGCAGTACCGCTACTGGTCGTTCGCGGACGGCAACGACCTGCGCGACCCGGTGCTGTACGCGAAGTCGGGCGCGTTCGACGTGCAGGCCGAGCGCTGGCTGCCGCTGCGCGGCGCCGACCAGACGCGGATCGAAGCCGGCGCGTTCGTGAAGGACGCGCGCCGCAGTGCCTATTCCTTGCGCTGGCGCCACGAGGCCGCGCAGGAACGGCTCTGGTTCGGGACCGAACAGGTCGTGGGCGCGCGTACCGTGCTGCGTGCGACCACCGGGCCGCTGCTGCCGCACGACGGTGGCGACGTGAAGTTCGTCTGGGAGGCCGGCGCCGACGTGTACTGGGGCAGCTACTCGTTCGCGGGAGCCACGGCGGTCCGCGATCCGCGCGACGGAGGGCTGTGGTCGTGGCCACTGCGCGTCCGCTTCGCCACGGAGCGCAACGACTGGTTGCAGTGCACCGCCGTGCCCGCCGATCGCCGCACGTTCGGGTGGGCCGTGGACGCGAAGTGGCGCGTGCTTCGCGTCGGGATCGAGCGCAACGACCGGTTCGACTTCACCGCGCGGGACAACGTGATCTTCACGCTCGGGCTCGAGCGCACGTTCGGCGCGCCCCCTCGCTGACGCGAAGGACGGTGATTGCCACGGCTGAACGATGTTCAGCCGTGCGCGCCGTTGTTCTCGGGTGAGAATTCACTCGCACCGTCTGCGCTCATGATCGAAGCTGGCCGAGCAATGGCCCTTCGGTGCACCCCCACACGGCGGAGGGTCGTGCGCGTCGCTTCACCCGAGGAGGCCCCGCATGAAGATGGTCACCCGTGTCGTGGGAGCGTTGTTGCTCGTCTCTGCCGTCGCGTCGTCCGCGCTCGCTGCTCGCCCGATGGCGGAGAAGGAGCAGATCCCCGCCGACGCCCGGCTGCAGCCCATGCACTTCGGCACCGGCACGCAGTCGGTCTCCGCCGCGTGCCAGCTCGGCGTCACCGGGCCGGCGTCGTGGCTCATCAACTACCTGCTGCCCCCGAACGACGCCTACTACACGCTCATCGATCCGAGCACGTGCGCGAGCTGCCCGGGTGGAAGCGTGATCCCGACGGCCGCGCACATGGCGCTCAGCTTCGCGTACACGTGCCCGGTCGGAGCGGTGATCGGCGTCTACGGCGCGAGCGGTTCGGCGGGCTGCTACACGCCCAATCTCGCGAACGTGCTGGTCGCTCCGACGAGCTACACCGTGACGCCGGCGGCGGCGGGCGTGTACGACCTGTCGTTCACGCTGCCGCCCGCCACGTGCATCAACGGTCCCGCGTTCCTCAAGATCGAGTTCATGACGCTCGGTTCGAACTGCTCGTCGTCCGCACGTCGCCCGCGCCTCGTGACCACGGACACGTGCAATCCGTGCGAGTCGTGGAACTACTACCCCGGCGGCGCCGACGATCTCTGCGACCCGCTCGTCGGGTTCCCCGGCAACCCCATGATGTGGGTGGACGCCGACTGCTGCGCCGTCGTCCCGACCCTGCCGAAGAGCTGGGGAAGCCTCAAGCTGCAGTACCGCTAGGCTCGATGCGCGAACGCCCGAGGGCGGCTCCGGAAGGAGCCGCCCTCGTCGTCGTTCAGGCCACGCCGTTCATGCGGCGCCGGGTGAGATCGGTGCGCGGCAGTTCGCCGCGCTCGAGCAGGTCCACGAACACGTCCACGATCGTCGGGTCCCATTGTGCGCCGCATCCGCCGCGCAGCCGGGTCACCGCCTCCGCGTGGTCGAGCGCCGCCCGGTAGGGCCGATCGGTGGTCATCGCGTCGAACGAATCCGCGACCGCCACGATGCGCGCGTGCAGCGGGATCGCTTCGCCGGCCAGTCCCTGCGGGTAGCCGCCGCCATCCCAGCGTTCGTGGTGCCCGCGTACGATCGGCGCGACGACGGGCGCGAAACGCATCGCCGAGATGATTCTTGCCCGGGCCGGCGCCTTCGTCCGAGCCGGTCCCGACTTCGGCCGGCGTTCCGATACCCAGGCTGCTGTGCGGTCGCTTCGTGTTGTACTCCAGCGCCACTGCTCAATCACGATCCGAGCCTCGCGCAGGTTCGCGAACCACTCGCGGTCCAGGCACTCGGCGCGGAATGTCCTGCTGAAGCTTCCGATGCCGCCATTCTGCCACGGCTTGCCCGCCGAATCGTCGCGATCTCGCCGTGCTTGAACTTCGCCCACAGGTCGCCAGCGCGTGGGCGATGAACTCCGGCCCGTTGTCGCTTCTCAGCACCTGCGGCGTGCCGTACTGAGCGAACAACCTCTCGAGCACCGCAATCACTCTCGCGGCATTCAACTTCGCATCCACCTCGATCGCCAGCGACTCGCGCGTCCACTCGTCCACGACCGCCGCTACCTTGAGGACCTGACCGTTGGCGCAGGTGTCATGAACGAAGTCGTACGCCCAAACCTGGTTCGGCCCTGTCGGCGCGTGCGTTCGCGGCTGGCCTGTACGGATCTTGCGCGTTCCAGGATGCGGGCGTCTCGAAAGACCGAGGGGCGCTACAGCCGCCGAACTCGCTTCTTGTTCACCGCCCAGCCACCTCGACGAATCAACGCCCACGCGAACCGCAGGCCGTAGACGGCATGTTCGCGCGAGATCCGCTTCAGCTCCTCGGCCAGCTCGGCATCACGGCCTGGGCATCGTGCTCGGCACGTAGCGCAACGCCGACCGGCTGATCCTCAGCAGCGCACAGGCTCGGCGGCTGCCCCAGACTCGCCGGCGAAGTCCACCTGGTCACGGCGAGCCCGGGCGCTCACCATTTTTGCGGTTGATCTCCTTGAGGATGTCGATGCTCAGCTCGCTGACCAGCAGCTTCTTCAGCCGCGCGTTCTCGGCCTGCAGCTGTCGCAGCTCGGCGGCCTGGTTCGGCTCGAGACCACTGAAGCGCTTGCGCCACCGGAACAGCGTCGTCTGCGTGATGCCGTGCTTCGCGCACTGCCGACCGTGACGCCCTCGCGCTCGCTCTCGCGAACGATGGCCACAATCTGCTCATCCGAGAACTTGCTCTTCCGCATGCAGGATCCTCCGTGGATCGGGGAATCCTGCCATAACTCGTGGTCCTCAGATCAGGGGGCACTCCAGGATCGCTTCGCCGGCCAGTCCCTGCGGGTAGCCGCCGCCATCCCAGCGTTCGTGATGTCCGCGCACGATCGGGGCGACGACCGGCGCGAACCGCATCGCCGAGATGATCTCGGCACCGATGTCGGGGTGACGGCGCACCTCGGCGAACTCGTGCGGCGTCAGCTGGCCGTTCTTGCGCAGCACGACGTCGTCGATCCCGATCTTGCCGATGTCGTGGAGGATGCCGCCGTACCAGGCATGCCGCGCTTCCTCCGGGCTGCACCCCAGCGACAGCGCCACGCTGCGGCTGTACTCGGCGAGGCGCCACAGGTGCCCGTCGGTGTACGCGTCGCGCGCCTCGACCGTGCGCGCGAGCGTGAAGATCACGTTCTCGGTGCGCTCGAGCTGGTCGGTCAGATGCTTCACGCGCAGCAGGGCGCGGATGCGCGCGAGCAGCACGGCGTGTTCGAACGGCTTGCTGACGAAATCGTCCGCTCCCGACTCGAGCCCGCGAATGCGCGAGTCGCTGTCGGGGAGACCGGTGATCATGACGATCGGAAGCAGTTCGCCTTCGGGCATGCGTCGAACGCGACGGCAGACTTCGAAGCCGTTGAGTCCGGGCATGGTGATGTCGAGCAACAGGAGATCCGGAGTGTGGCGTGAGATCTCGTCGAGCGCGTGTTCTCCGTTGTCCGCGGTGCGGACGGAAAATCCGTGGGAGGCCAGGAGTCGTCCCAGCAAGCCACGGACGCGCGCGTCGTCGTCGCAGACGAGAACGCGGTCATGCATCGGCGCCTACCATCCCGAGGGTGGGCAAGGGTGGACAAAGGGATGAGTAAGACAGCGCCGGACGTCCGTGCCGAAAGCTCCACGATCCTTCGTGAGCGCGACGCGCACTCTAGTCCCGCGCACACGTGAAGCGAAGCGAGAACCGCCCCTCGTCGAGGACTTTTCATTGTCGTGTTCGAGCGGTTCCGTGGCAGTGTGTCGCCTTGTCGCAGATGGCGGACGCGATGTCGCACGGGGTGACGTCGCGAGCGCGGCCACGGCGGCGGGAGGACGTGCACATGTCGGACGATCGGATCCCGAAGTTGGGGCGGGGCCGGACGGTGTTGTTCGTCGGTACGGTGAAAGGGCTGTTCGTGCTTCATGCCGACGCGCGCCGCGAGGCGTGGAAGACGGCCGGGCCCTTCTTCGCGGGCGAACAGGTGCCGGCGCTCGCGCTCGACCCGCGCGACGGGCGACTGTACGTGGCGAGCCAGAGCTGGCACTGGGGCACCACGATCCGCACGAGCGACGACCTCGGCCAGCACTGGAGCGATCCCGCGCAGGGCGTGTTGCGCTTTCCCGAGGGCAGCGGGCTCACCATGGAGCAGGTTTGGCAGCTCCAGCCCGGCCGAGCGAGCGAGCCGGGCGTGATCTACGCGGGCGTGGCCCCGGCGGCGCTCTTCCGGTCGGCGGATCGGGGTGCGAGCTGGGAACACGTGCGCGGCCTGCAGGAGCACCCGCATCGCGATCGCTGGATGCCCGGTTTCGGCGGGCTCTGCCTGCACACGATCGTGCTCGACCCGGAGAACCTCGACCGCATCACCGTGGCCGTGTCCGCGGCCGGCGTGTACCGCAGCGAGGACGGCGGCCGCAGCTGGCAGTCGCGCAACTCCGGGATCCGCGCCGAGTTCCTTCCCGACAAGCACCCGGAGTTCGGCCAGTGCGTGCACAAGATCGTGCAGCACCCGCGCCGGCCCGCCACGCTCTTCCTGCAGAATCACTGGGGGCTCTACCGCAGCGACGACGCAGGAGATTCCTGGCGCGACATCGCGAACGGCGTGCCGTCCGACTTCGGGTTCTGCATGGCGGTCCATCCGCACGATCCCGACGTCGTCTACATCGTGCCGCTGCACTCGGACGGCTACCGCTGCACACCCGAGGGCCGGCTGCGCGTGTACCGCACGCGCGACGGTGGGGCGCGCTGGGAAGCGCTGGCACGCGGGCTGCCCCAGGCGAACGCGCACGAGACCGTGCTGCGCGACGCCATGTGCACCGACACGCTGAATCCGGCGGGCGTGTACTTCGGCACACGCAGCGGCAAGGTGTTCGGTTCGAACGACGGCGGCGCTTCGTGGCGCCCGCTCGCCGACGCGCTGCCGGGCGTGCTCTGCGTGCGCGCCGCCTACCTCGGCGACGCCGCGCGCGCGCGCGTGGCGGGACCCGCGCGTGCGCGCCGGAGCACGGGTGCACGCCGGTCCGCACCGAAGCGCGCGAGCGCGAAGCCGCGGGCGCGCCGGTGAGCCGCGTGCGCGTGCTGCTGCCCGCGTCGCTCCGCGAGCACGCGGGCGGCGCGGCGGTGGCCGAATGGGAGCAGGGCGAGGCGGTGCTCGCCGACGTGCTCGAACAGCTGTGGGCTCGGCATCCCGCGTTGCGTCACCGGCTGTTCCGCGAGGACGGCCGGTGGCGGCCGCATGTCCGCGTGTTC
Organism: Candidatus Eiseniibacteriota bacterium; assembly: GCA_046327815.1. Classification (GTDB taxonomy): domain Bacteria; phylum Eisenbacteria; class RBG-16-71-46; order RBG-16-71-46; family RBG-16-71-46; genus CAIXRL01. The sequence continues at coordinate 234,378 of JAXLXR010000001.1, forward strand.
GTGGGCAGCGAGGACGTGCGTTGGACGGGGGACCTCGCCACGCGGGTGCCCGCGGGGGCCGAGATCACGATCGTTCCCGCGGTCAGCGGGGGTTAGAACCGCCGCAGGCACGCATGCTATCGTGCCCGCCCGCACGACACCGGGCGTGACTCGTCGTCACGCCGGCGCGAACCCCGAGGAGCACCGATGAGCGACGCGACGATCCTGGAGCGCCTGCAGGCGGCGATGGTCCAGGCCATGAAGGAGAAGGACGCGACCACGTTGAGCACGGTGCGCATGCTCAAGGCCGCGCTGATGGAAGCCAAGACCGCCAAGCCCAAGGACGCCACGCTCAGCGCCGAGGAGGAGATCGAAATCCTCCAGCGCTACGTGAAGAAGCGCCGCGAGACCATGGCGCTCAACGAGCAGCACGGCCGCGCCGACCTCAACGAGGCCGAGGAGCGCGAGATCCAGATCACCCAGAAGTTCCTGCCCGAGGCGCTCTCCGACGACGCGCTCGCCGAGATCGTGAAGGCGGCCGTGGCTTCGACCGGCGCGGCGGGGCCGAAGGACATGGGCAAGGTGATCGGTGCCGTGATGGCGCAGGTCAAGGGGCGCGCGGAGGGCAGCGCGGTCTCGAAGCTGGTGAAGCAGGCGCTCGGCGGCTGAACGCCCTGCCGGCTGGTCACTCGGGCGTGGCCGTGGACTCGGCCGCGCCCGAGGTGCTTTCGGCCGGCATCGGCGCAACCTCGACCGGCTCCGGCTCCGGCAGCCCGAGCACTTCACGCCAGCCGGCCTCGCTGAGCTCGCCGCGCCGCTTCATGCGCGACGCGATCATGCGCACGCGGCGCTCGATGCGGCGCGGCGGTTCGACCGGGGAGTAGCGCCGCGGGTTGATGATCACGGCGGCCAGCCGCACGGACTGTCGCGCGCTCAGCTGCGACGCCGAGGTGCCGTACCAGCGCCGCGCCGCCGCCTCCGCTCCGAAGACGCCGTCGCCCCATTCGATCGAGTTCAGGTAGAGCTCGAAGATCCGGCGCTTCGACAGCTCGCGCTCGAGCCGAAGTGCGAGCAGCAGTTCCTTGAACTTGCGCAGCGGCGTGCGCTCGGTGCCCAGCCAGAGGTTCTTGGCCAGCTGCTGGGTGATCGTGCTGCCCCCGCGCGCGATCCGGCCGGTCTGCAGGTCCTTTCGCGCGCTCGCCTTGATCTCGTTCCAGTCGAGCCCGTCGTGCGAGAAGAACGCGTCGTCCTCGGCGATCAGCACCGCCCGCCGCAGGTGCGGCGAAATGCTCTCGTACGGGACCCAGCGATGCCGGATCGCGTAGCGCACGCCTTTCGCGGCGGCCTCGCGTTCGCGCTGGCGCATGAGCGACGTGCGTTCGGGGTTCTCGCGCGCGAGCGACGCCACGTCGAGGCGCGCGACGTCCGCGGCGGCCCACGCGAACAGCGCCGCCAGCAGCAGCACCGCCGCCACGGCCAGGCGGCCGAGACAGCCCGAGTTCCGGGACCGGCGGCGCGGGCTCACGACCGTGCGTGCGAGGGAAGGAGGAGTTCGAGCATCGCGCGCACTCTAACCCACCCGGCCGGGTTTGCTGGGGCTCGGATGCGGTGCCTATACTCCGCGCGCTTTCCGTGCACACGGTCCGTTCCCATTTTCCTGCGAGAGCGCAAGCGATGACCACGACCGCGACGTACAAGAACCTGCTCGTCGAGCAGCAGGGCAAGGTCACGATCCTGAAGGTGAACCGCCCCGAGAAGCTGAACGCGATCAATCGCGAAACGCTCGGCGAGATCGCCGATGCCGCGCGTGCGTTCATCGCCGACGATTCCCAGGGTGCGCTGGTCGTGACCGGCGAAGGGGTGAAGGCGTTCATCTCGGGCGCGGACATCGGCGAACTCCAGCCGCTCGGTCCTGCCGCCGCCGAGGACATCTCGCGCTTCGGCCAGGCCGTGGTCGAACTGCTCGAGCGCAGCCCCAAGCCCGTGATCGCGGCCGTGAACGGCTTCGCGTTCGGCGGCGGCTGCGAACTCGCGCTCGCCTGCCACATCCGTCTCGCGTCCGACAACGCCGTCATGGGCCTGCCCGAAGTGAAGCTGGGCATCATTCCGGGCTACGGCGGCACGCAGCGCCTGCCGCGGCTGGTCGGGCCCGGCCGGGCGTTCGAACTCGTGCTCTCGGGCCGGCCGGTGAAGGCCGACGAGGCCGCGGCGATCGGGCTCGTGAACCGGGTCGTGCCTCAGGCCGACCTGCTGGCCGAGGCGATCAAGCTCGCCACCGCGATCGCCGCGAACGGACCGCTCGCGGTGCAGGCGGCCATGGAGTGCATCGTGCGCGGCATGAACCTCTCGCTCGACCAGGGACTGCGGTTCGAGAGCGGCCGGTTCGGGATCCTCGCCGCGAGCGACGACATGCACGAAGGCCTGCAGGCGTTCCTCGACAAGCGCCCGGCGAACTTCCAGCGCAAGTAGCGCGGGTTTCGAGCGTCACCTCGGAGGCGTCATGGAAGACGTGATGAAGGACCTCATCCCGATGTCGCTGTCGCTGCTGCTCGGCACGCTCGTCGGGTGGGAACGGCAGATGGGCCGCAAGCCGGCCGGCCTGCGCACGCACGTGCTCGTGTGCCTGGGCTCGACCATGTTCTGCCTGACCACGTCCTACGCGTACAGCGCGTTCGGCGGCCACAGCCTCGACGCCACGCGCGTCGCGCACGGCGTGGTGACGGGCGTGGGCTTCCTCGGCGCGGGCAGCATCATGCGCCAGGAGGGCTACGTGGCCGGGCTCACGACGGCCGCGAGCATCTGGATGGTCGCGGCCATCGGGGTCGCGGTCGGGGTGCACGCCTATGCGCTCGCCACGATCGGCACCTTGTTCGCGCTGCTCGTGCTCGAAGGCTACCGCTGGGCCGAGCGCTTCCTGTCGCCCGGTCACGAACACGATCACGACACGAGCGAGTAGGACGCCGCCGCAGCACGAAGCCCCGCCTGGCTGGTGCCGGGCGGGGCTTCGTGCGTACCGGTGCGGCTACTGGAGCGTCACGATGCGGGCGCAGAGCAGCCGCCCGTTGGCCTCGAGCTTGAGCGTGTAGGTGCCGGCCGCGAATCGGCGGCCGTGCACGTCGAGGCCGTCCCACGAACACAGGTGCTCGCCGGGCTCGAGCTCGGCCTCGCAGAGCGTGTGCACGATCGCTCCGGCGGCGTCGAGCACGAATGCCGCGACCAGCGACGGGCGCGGGAGGGCGAATCGCAGGCTCGCGACCGCGTGAACGGAGCGTGGTGCGAGCGTGGCAACGCGGGGTCGCACGGAGTCGGTCCGGGCGGTCCGGTCGAGGGAGGAAGTCGAGGGGCGCGACATCGGGATGCACTGCTTTCTCGAACGGCGGGGGAGACGTTCGACGAGGGGCACTGCACTCTGCCTTCGAACGCCGGACGAGAGGGGGGAGCGGGGACCTCGGGACCGGACGGGCGCGAATATGCACCCCGGCGAGAGACTCACCAAGTCAAGTCTTCTTGGGCTCCCGGGCCCTCGGGAGCCCCGACCGTCCGGCGCCGCTCAGCCGAGCCGCGCCAGCACCAGGTCGCCCACCGCGTCCGTGCCGAACCCGGAGTCCATGCCGAGATTGGGCAGCGTGCGGGCGCGGATCAGCCCCTCGACGGCCGACTCGACCCGCCGGGCCGCCTGCGTTTCGCCGAGAAAATCCAGCATCATGGCGACGGCCATGATCGTGGCCAGGGGGTTCGCCCGGTTCTGGCCGGCGAACTGCGGCGCCGACCCGTGGATGCTCTCGAACAGGCTCACCCGACCGGGGTGCAAGTTGGCGCTCGCCGCCAGCCCGAGGCCGCCGACCAGCGCCGCCCCGAGGTCGGTGAAGATGTCGCCGAACATGTTGCTCGTGACGACGGTGTCGTACTGCTCGGGCGCGGTCACCACGAACATGCACGCGGCGTCGATGTACTGGTGCTCGCGCTGGATGTCGGGGTATTCGGCGCCGACCTCGGCGAACGTGCGCGTCCACAGCTCCATCGCGCGCACGGCGTTCGCCTTGGTGAGCAGCGTGAGCTTCCTGCGACGATCGCGCGCACGGCACACCTCGAACGCGTGCCGCAGCACGCGCTCGACGCCCTTGCGCGTGAAGATGATCTCCTGCGTCGCGACTTCGTCCGCGGTGCCCTTCTTGAACTGGCCCCACATGCCCGCGTAGGCGTCTTCGGTGTTCTCGCGCACGACGAGGAAGTCGAGGTGCTCGGGCCCCTTGCCCTTGAGCGGGGTGAGGTACTCATCGAACAACTTCACGGGGCGCATGTTCGCGAACAGGTCGAGCCCGAAGCGCAGTCGCGCGACGATGCCGAACTCGAGGAACCCGGGCGCCATGCGCGGATCGCCGATCGCGCCGAGCAGCACCGCGTCGTGACGCTTCACCTCTTCGAACGCGGCGTCCGGGAAGACCTCCTGCGTCTTGAGGTAGTGCTCGGCGCCGAACGGGAACATCGTGCGCTCCACCGTGAAGCCTTCGAGCGCGGCCACGCGTTCGAGCACGCGGAGGCCTTCACGGACCACTTCCGGGCCGATCCCGTCTCCGGGAATCACGGCGATGCGATGCGATCGAGTCACTGCGTGGCGCTCCCCGCCGGTCGCGGCGTCAGGGGTTGAGGACGAGTTCGAGCGTGGCCCAGCAGGGCGTGGGATTGCCGAGGCGGCGGGCGGGTTGGAACTTCCACGTACCCGCGAGCGCGGTGACGCGCCCGACCAGCCAGTCGGGAAGGAAGCCCGCGGGTGCGTAGGGCAGGTCGTTCACGACGGGGCGGCCACGTTCGTCCACGTAGACGGTGACGTACAGCCGCAGCGGCTTCTGCAGCGCGAGCCGGGCGCGGTCCGCGGCGTCGAGCGGCAGTTCCGGGGCGCCGAGGATGCCGGCGGGCGTGTCGAATCGCGGAGTCTCCTCCTGCTTCGGCCGCACCGCGCTGGTGAGCATCGCCACGCGCCTGCGGCCGAGGAGGAAGCGGGCCGGCAGCGAGTCGGCGGGCATCCCGGGCAACTGCAGCCGGGCGAGCGCGAGCGCGGCGAGCCGGAACGACGAGTCGCGTGCGATCGCCGCCTCGAAGGCCGCGCGCGCCTCGGCGCGTCGTCCACCGCGCCAGTGCCACAGCCCGGACAGGTAGTGCGCTTCGGGCAGCGTGGGATCGAGCTGCACCGCCCGTTCGGCCGAAGATGCCGCGAGGCCGGCATGACCCGCGCGGCCCGCGGCCACCGCGAGCAGCAGGTGCTCCTTGCCGGCCAGCGGGCGCGCCGCCACGGCGAGACGCGCCGCCGCCTCCGCATCGGACCAGCGCCGGGCGCCGAGCGCCGCCTCGGCGCGCGCTCGTGCGACGTACCAGTTCCAGCCGTCGAACGCACCGGAGCGCCAGATGGCGTCGCGATACTCGAACGGGTACTCGCGCCGCCGCGCATCCGTGCCCGTGTCGGCGAGCGCGGCGCCGAGGAGCGCGCCGCCCAGCCGCGTGCGTCCGCTGTCCGGCTGGCCGCTGCGCATCTCGTCGAGCGCCAGCGACAGTTCGAGATCGGCGTCGGGCGCCACGAGCCCGCGCAGCTCGCGCAGCCGGGCGACGGCACCGGCGTAGTCGCCCTCGTCCTCGCGCACCTTGGCCTCGAAGGCGACCTGCCCCGCAGGCCGCTTGAGCGCGGCCGGTGCGGGGCGCCGCACCGCGGTGCCGCCCGCGGGAACCGAACGCCGCACCGCCTTCGCGGCCGGGGCGGTGGGTGCGGCCGCGTGCGCGGCGAGCGCCGCGAGCGCGAGCGACAGCAGCACGATGGGGACGATCCGCCTTCCGCTCACGCCCGGCCCGCCTCCGCGAGCGCGGCGAGCACGCCGTGGATCTCGTCGTCCGAGAGCACCCGGTCCACGCTCTTCGCGCGCTGGAAGACCGCCTGCACGCGCTCGGGCGTCGCTTCGATCGAGCGCTGCTGCAGCCAGAAGATCACGTTGCTCTCGCCGCTCATCGGCCCGACCTCGATCTCCTGGTGCCGGCCGATCATGCCCGCCGGGACGCCCGAGTACACGCGGTCGGCGAGCCACGCTTCGCCCTTCTTGTAGGCCTTGATCACGGCGGCGGCGTGCACGCCGGTGCCGGTGCGGAACGCGTCCGCGCCGACCATGGGGTAGTTGACCGGGATCGGCACGCCCGTCGCGCGCGACGTGAGTTCGCAGTAGTCGGTGAGCGCGGTGAGGTCGTTCGTGATCCAGCCGAGCAGGCGCAGGTTCACGAGCAGCTGGTCCATGGGCGTGTTGCCCACGCGTTCGCCGATGCCGATCGCGCAGCCGTGCACGCGCGTCGCGCCGGCGCGGATGGCCGCGATCGTGTTGATCACCGCGAGGCCGCGATCGCTGTGGCCGTGCCAGTCCAGCTCGACGTCGGCGCCGCTCTCGCGCACGACCTCGGTCGCGAAGCCGAGCAGGTTGCGCACGCCCGAGGGCGTCGCGTGGCCGACCGTGTCGCAGAGGCACAGCCGCTTCGCGCCGCACTCGATCGCGGCCAGGAACAGCTTGCGCAGCGTGGCCGGATGGGCGCGGATCGTGTCCTCGGTCACGTACATGACCTGAAGGCCTTCGCGCACGGCGAACGTGATCGCGTCGCGCGTGTGCTGGAGCATCACGTCCTCGCTCCAGTTCTCGGCGTACTGGCGGATCGGCGACGAGCCGATGAACGTGCACACCTCGATCGGCAACCCGGTCTTCTGGACCACGTCCACGACCGGCTCGATGTCGCGCACCATGGTGCGCGCGGCGCAGTTCGCCGCGATCTTCAGCTTCGCGGACACGATCTCCTGCGCGAGCGCCGTGACGTCGCGCACGACGTGCGGACCGGCGCCGGGGAGCCCGATGTCGGCGGTGTCGATCCCGAGTTCGTCCATCTTGTGCAGGATCGCGATCTTCTCGCCGATCGGAGGCGACTTCACCGAAGGCGACTGCAGGCCGTCGCGAAGCGTCTCGTCGTCGAACTGGATGTGGAACGGCGGCGTGTCCCAGCGTTCGCCGGCGTCGTTCCAGTCGTAGATCAGTTCGCGTTCGTCCATCGGAGGCTCCTGCAGTCGGGAGTGGAAGAGCGCTGCGAGCGAGGCCGGGGGAGTAAAGCCTGCGCGCCCCGCGCGGGCAAGTGCCCGGACCCCGGAAAAGCGGCGGGCCCGGCCCGCCCGAAGGCGGCCGGGCCCGTCAGGCCGTGCGGACTCAGGCGCGCTCGACCAGCACCGCCATGCCCTGGCCGCCGCCGATGCACGCGGAGGCGATGCCGAACTTCTTGCCGCGCTTGCCCAGCTCGACCAGCAGCGAGTAGATGAGCCGCGTGCCCGTCGCGCCCAGCGGGTGGCCGAGGCCGATCGCGCCGCCGTTCACGTTGACCTTGTCGCGGTCGAGGCCCAGGTCCTTCTCGACGGCGAGGAACTGGCCCGAGAACGCCTCGTTGATCTCGAACAGGTCCACCTGGTCCAGCTTCAGGCCGGTGCGTTCGAGCACCTTGCGGATCGCCGGCGCCGGGCCGAAGCCCATGACGTCCGGGTCCACGCCCACGTACGACCAGCCGCGCACGAACCCGAGCGCCTTCTTGCCCTCGGCCTTGGCATTCGCCGCGGTGGTCACGAGCACGGCCGCACCGCCGTCCACGACTCCCGACGCATTGCCCGCCGTCACCATGGAGTCGGGGCCGAACGCCGCGGGCAGCGCCGCCAGCCGCTCGATGGACGTGCCGGGGAACAGGTGGTCGTCCTTCTCGACCATCGCGCTCTTCTTGCCGGCCTTCACTTCGACCGGGACGATCTCCTCGGCGAAGCGGCCGTTGTTGTTCGCCTCGTTCGCGAGGTTGTGCGAGCGCAGCGCGAACTCGTCCTGCTGCTCGCGCGTGATGCCGTACTTGCGCGCGAGATTGTCGCTCGTCTGGGCCATGAAGAAGCCGCAGTACGTGTCCTTAAGCGCGACGAACAGCGAGTCCTCGAGCTGCGCACCGGGCCCGAGCCGGAAGCCCGCGCGCGCGCCGCGCAGCACATGCGGCGCCTGGCTCATGCTCTCCATGCCACCCGCGAGCACCCACTGCGCCTCGCCGAGCTGCAGGAGCTGCGCCGCACTGACCACCGACTGCAGGCCCGAGCCGCACAGGCGGTTCACGGTGAGCGCCGGGCACGAGATTTCCACGCCCGCCTTGAGTGCCACGTGGCGCGCGCCGTAGAGCGCGTCGCCCGAAGTCTGCAGCGCGTTGCCGAACACCACGTGGTCCACGCGGCTCGCCGGCAGCGCCGCGCGGTCGAGCGCGCCGCGCGCGGCCACGGCGCCCAGGTCGAGGGCGGACATCGCGGCGAGCGCGCCGCCGTTCTGGCCGTCGCCACGCTTGCCGCCGATCCATTCGGCCATCGGCGTGCGGGCACCGGAGACGATCACGACTTCGGGAAGACCGTTGGACACGGGAGGACTCCTTGAGCGGTGTGCGGGTGAAGGAAACGCCGCGCCACGGGGGCGCCGCGGGTCGGTTTCGGGCCGTGCGCTTCGCGCGCGGGCGGGACGGTAGTCAGGGCGCCGCGGCTCGTCAATGGCCCGCGCGGGCGTGGTAACGTTCCGCGCCATGAAATCCCACACCGAGTACCTGACCATGGAAGTGCCCGCCCGCCGGGCGTTCGTGAACATCACCCGCGAGGTCGAGGCGGCCGTGCGCAAGTCCGGCGTGCGCGAAGGGCTCGTGCTCGTGAACGCCATGCACATCTCGGCGAGCGTGTTCATCAACGACGACGAATCCGGGCTGCACCACGACTACGACGCCTGGCTCGAGACGCTGGCGCCGCACGCGCCGACGACGCGGTACCGTCACAACGACACGGGCGAGGACAACGCCGACGCACACCTCAAGCGCCAGGTCATGGGCCGCGAGGTCGTGTGCGCGATCACCGACGGCAAGCTCGACTTCGGGCCGTGGGAGCAGGTCTTCTACGGCGAGTTCGACGGCCGCCGCAGGAAGCGCGTGCTCGTCAAGGTGATCGGCGAATGAACGCGCCCGTGGTACGTGCGGCGCGGCCGGACGACCTGCCGCGGATCTGGGAACTGCTCAACGGGCTCGCCGAGTACGAGCGCTGGCAGGAATACGTGACCGGCACGCCGGAGCGGCTCGGAGAACTGCTGTTCGGGGCGCGTCCGCACGCCGAGGCACTGGTCGCCGAACGCGACGGCGCGCTGGTCGGCTACGCACTCTTCTACGTGCGCATCTCGTCGTTCCGCACGCGCACGCGGCTGTGGCTCGAGGACCTGTTCGTGGAGCCCGGCGAACGCGGCGCCGGCACCGGCCGTGCGCTGCTCGCCGCGCTGGCGCGGCTCTGCGCCGAGCGCGGGCACGACGAGATCGCGTGGCACGTGCTCGACTGGAACGCGCCCGCGATCGCGTTCTACGAGCGGCTCGGCGGCAAGCACGTGGCGACGGACGTGTACACGTACGCCTTCGACGCGGCCGCGCTCGCGGCGCTGGCGCGCGACTGAACGCGGAACGCCCGCCGGCGCGGGGCCGACGGGCGTTCCTTACTGCGGCGATCGCGCGTCAGTGCGTTGCGGCGGCCGACAGCTGCACGCCCTGCGTCGAGAGCACGTAGGTCGGGGCGGGGCAGGCGTGGCCTTCCGCCGCCTCGGAGTGCTCCTTCTCCTTCTTGGGCATCGTGGTCAGCAGGCCCTGCACCACGATCTTCTGGCCCTTGCAGTCCTTCGGGAGCAGCACGCTCTCGTCGAGGCTGCGCGCGATGAAGCTGGCGCCCTTCGCGTCCACGACTTCGACCCAGCAACCCGCGCCCTGGCAGACTTCCTTGACCGTGCCCTCGATGCGGATGGTCTGGCCCTGGAACTTGGCGGGCGACTTCGCGAGCTTGCCGACGTTGGTCGGCTTCTCGACGGTGACGGGCGCGCCGAACGTCTGCACGGCGGGGGCGGCGTCGGCGGCGAACGCCGGCGCGGCGAGCACTGCGGCGAGGCACATCGAAACGAACAGGGTGACGAACTTGCGCATGGGAGGGTTCCTCTGCGTGGGGTGACGAGTCTTCCGGGGGAGTTGCGAGCGGCGGGAGGTTAGCACCACCGGCTACCGGAGCGGGAGTCCCTCGAACTTCGCCGCCAGCGCCGCCGGCAGGGGTTGGGCGAGCAGGAGCCGCACGACCTCGCCGTCGGCGCCGGTGCGTTCGAGGTGGCCGAACAGCAGCGCGGCGCGCGTGCGCCGGCGCTCGGAATCCTCGAGCTCGCCCATGAGCCAGTAGGCGGCGGCCCACGCCTCGGGGCTGCCCACCGGCACGCCGTTCCACGTGCCGCCCACGCGCGTCGGAATGCGCACGATGCCGCCGGGCACGAAGAACGCGAAGCGCGCGATCAGTTCGATGCCGTTGTCCTCGAGGTTGAGCTTGTGGTCGGCGTGGCAGCCGCTGTTGCCGAAGCGCTCGTGCGGCCGGTCGGCGAACAGCGCGGCGAGCGTGTCGAGGTCGGCCTCGCACGTCACGTCCCAGTCGTTCACGCGATCCACCAGCCCGAGCGCGGCGCACAGCCCGCTCGCGCCGAGCGCGTGCGGTACGCCGGCCGCTTCGAGCCGCGCGAGCGCCTCGTGCAGCGGCGCGAGTGGCGGGTGCGCGATCGCGCCGCTCACGCGCCGGCTTCCTGGGCGCGGCGCACCACCTCGACCGCACCTTCGGTCATCGCGCCGTGCAGGTGCGCGAACGCCATGAGCGCCTCTTCTTCGGGCTTCGCCGGCGCGAACGCGTGCTTCGCGGCCGCCGCGCCGAGCGCCGCGGCGATCGCGTCGAGCGGCTGGCCGTCGAGCTCGTGGCCGATGCGGCCGTATTCGGCGTAGCGATCCGCGACGCGCGTGCGACGATCGGCGACCGCCGCCGGGTCGCCCTCGGCGGTCCAGCGTTCGAGCACCGCCTCGTGCATCGCGTCGAGCGTGTCGGCGGTCGCGTCGTGGAAGCCGCCCGCGGCGACCAGCCCGCGCACGCACGCGTGCAGTGCGAGGCACTCCCATTCCGCGCGCGCCGCCGGAGCCTGCGCGAACGCCCCGCTGTCGTACAGGTCCTGCCACAGCGCGGGCTCGACCGAGAAGTAGTATTCGGCCAGCGCGCGCCCGAGCGCCGAGCTCACCTCAGCCACAGGTCGAACCCCGCCTTGATCGTGATCACGCTGCCGCCCGGGTTCACCACGACGCCCGAGTCGGACGCGCGCGAGTCGTGGTCCCAGCGCACGCCCAGCCGCAGCGTGCCGGAGTCGCCGGCCTTCCACCGCGCGCCGCCACCCACGCCGAGCCGCAGGCTGGTGCCGCTCGCCGACACGTCGCCGATCTCGTACGACGTGTGCGCGAGCCCGAGGCCGAGATCGGCGTACGGCGTCCAGTCGGCCGAAGGGGAGAAGTTCCACTGGTAGTTGCCGGTCAGCGCGAGGCCGCTCTGGTGGGCGCCGTCGGACGTCGAGTAGAGCAGCCCGGCGTCGAGGAACGCCTCGGCGTTCGGGTGCGCGAGCGCGCGCCCGAGCCGCAGCCCGGGCAGCATGCCGTTGACCGAACCCGGCAGCGCCCACGTCGTGACGTGCGCGCCGTGGTCGGGCGCGATGAAGCTGACGCCGAGGTTGCTGCCGAGCGACCATGGGGCGCGTTCGGCCCGCGCGCTGACCGGCGCGAGCGCGGCCGCGAGGCCGAGCAGGAGGACGGAGGAAAGGTGTCGCATGTGCGGAAGACTCCCGTGCGTGACGCCGACCGGTGAAACGAAAGCGGGGAGGCCGCCGCGCCGGCCGGCCTCCCCGCGAGTGGAAACCGGGATCACTTCGGCGGGTTCGCGGTCCAGTCGTAGAACCCGCGCCCGGACTTCCGGCCGTGCAGGCCGGCGAGCACCATGCGCTTGAGCAGCGGCGGCGCCGCGAAGCGCGGTTCCTTGAACTCGTCGAACATGATCTCGGAGATGTAGTACGTCGTGTCGAGGCCGACGTAGTCCGTGAGGAACAGCGGGCCCATCGGGTAGCCGCAGCCGAGCTTCATGGCGTTGTCGATGTCGTCGCGGCTCGCGAGGCCCTGCTCGAACACGCGGATCGCGTCGAGCATGTACGGCACCAGCAGGCGGTTCACGACGAAGCCCGTCGAGTCGCCGCAGTTCACGGCGGTCTTGCCGATCGCCATGCACCACGCGTTCGCGTCCGCGATCACGGCGGCGTCGGTGCGCACGGTCTTCACGATCTCGACCAGCTTCATGAGCGGCACGGGATTGAAGAAGTGCAGGCCGATCACGCGCTCGGGCCGCTTCGTGAACCCGCTCATCTCGGTGATGGACAGGCTCGAGGTGTTCGACGCGAAGATCGTCTCGGGCTTGCAGATCGCGTCGAGCGCGCCGAACAGTTCCTTCTTGAGGCCCAGGTTCTCGGTCGCGGCCTCGACCACGAGGTCGCAGTCGGCGAGGTCCTTGAGCTCGACCGTGCCCGACAGGTTCTTCTTCACCTTGTCGAGTTCGAACTGCGGCACCTTGCCCTTGTCGATGCCGGCCTGCAGGAACTTGTAGATCGAACCGAGGCCCTTCTCGAGGGCGTTCGGGGACACTTCGCGGACGACCGTCGTGAAGCCCGCCTGCGCGCTGACCTGCGCGATGCCGCTGCCCATCAGGCCGCAGCCGATCACGCCGATTTTCTGGATGGCCATGTGGAAACCGCCTCCTCGGGAGGTGGAAAGGGACCGGGTTCGTCGGAGACCGGCGGCAGGATAGGTAAGCGGCGCGGCGGGAACAAGCACCGCGCGGCCGGGCTCAGCGCGGCTGGCCGCGCCAGAGCCGGACCACGCCGAGCGTCTCGGCCGGCGCGCCCGACGCGGACTCGAACAGCGAGGCCGCGGCGCGGCCGTCGAGCCCCGCCGGGCGCGCGGCCAGCGCGAACCAGCGCCGGCCCTGCGTGTGCGCGTCCACGAGTTCGCCGGCCTCGGCGCGCATCGAGTCGGCGACCAGGTGCCCGCCTTCGTAGTAGGGCAGGCGCTGGCCCATGAGCAGCAGGCGGTGCCGCGCCTGCGGGAAGTAGTACTCGCCGAACAGCAGCGTGTGCGTGTCGGCGTGGAACACGACGTCGCCCGGGCGCAGCTCGTGCACGAGCGCCTGCTTCGCACGGCCGAGCGACGCGGCCTCGGGATACGGCGTGCGCACGAACCCCGCGCGCAGCGCGAGCGCGACCAGCGCCACGCCCAGCACCGGCCCGAGCGCGCGCGGCAGCCGCAGGGCGCCGGCCGCGACCAGCGCGACGAACGACGGGATCGCGAACATCATGTACTTGGGCGCGAACACGCGCACGCCCTGCGTGCCGAGCGCCCAGCACACGAGCAGCGGCAGCACGCCGGCGCCGAGCGCGTGCAGCGCCGCGGTGCGGCGTTCGCGCGTGGCGAGCGGCAGCAGCGCCAGCACGCCGACCACCGGCACGAGGTAGGACGCCCCGAACGCGAGCTTGCGTACGGCTTCGAACAGGTCGGCGAGCACCGGGCGCGGCATCCAGTGATCGGACTCGGCGCGGTGCAGCTGCGTCCACCACAGCGGCAGCACCGGCGCGAACAGCAGCGCCACCGCGACGTGCCAGCCCGTCCACGCCCACGCGCGCGCGGGCTCGCGGCGCAGTCGCAGCAGCGTCCACGCCCACTGCAGCGCGAGCACGACGCCGGCGAGGTAGTGCGTCCAGAGCGCGAGCGCGCTCGCGCCCACGAACAGCAGCGCGTCGGCGCGGCGGCCGCGCGCGCACCAGCGCCACGCGCCCCAGCTCGACAGCGACAGGAACAGCCACAGCCACGGGTAGCTGCGCGCCTCCTGCGAGAAGTAGACGTGCCACGGATGCGCGGCGACCAGCGCCGCGGCGAGCAGGCCGGCGCGGCGCCCGAACGCCTCGCGCGCGAACCCCCACGCCACGAACAGTCCCGCGACGCCCGCGATCATGCCGAGCCCGCGCACCGCCAGTTCGGAGTGCCCGGTCACGTGCCAGAGGTGCGCGAGCACGTAGTGCAGCGGCGGGTGCACGTCGGCGCGCATGATGCGCAGCACGTCCGCCCACGGCTGGTTGACCGCGGCCTGCGTGTAGAGCTCGTCGTACCAGAGCGGGGCCCGCAGCGCCTCGCGCACGCGAAGCGCCACCGCCACCGCGAGCAGCACGGGCGCCGCGACGCGTTCGAGCCAGCCGGGGAGGCGATCGGAGTCGGTCATGGCCGCGCATGCTACACGAGCGTGCCGTGCGCGGCGGCGGCAAAGGCGATACCCTGCGCCGTCGTGTCGCCGCTCATGGACGGAGGTGCCGTCGCGTGCTCGTGATTCGCCGCGCCTGTCTGCTGGTCCTGCTGCTCTCGGTCGTCGCCGCGTTCCCCGCCGAATGCGGTAAGAACCCGATCACGTCCGCACCCGCGCCCCGCCTGTACATTCTCGCGCTGCTGCGCCGTGGGATCGCGTGGACGCCGGAGCGCACCGCGCACACCGACTCGATCCAGGCCGGCCACCTCGCGAACATCCGGCGCATGTTCGAGGCCGGCGAGATGCACGCCGCGGGGCCGTTCGGCGACGACACGCCGCTGCGCGGGCTCTTCGTGCTCGCCACCGACACCACCGGGCGCGTGAGCCCGATGCTGAACGACGATCCCGCGCTCGCCTCGAAGCGCCTGCGCGCCGAACTGCACCGCTGGTACGGCCCTGCGGGACTGTCGGACGGCTACCGCGCGCGCGCCGCGACCGGTGCCCGCGACTCCATGGTGTCGTTCTCGTTCGTGCTGCTGCACCGCGGTCCGCGCTGGACCGCGAACGTCGCTTCCGGGGTGAAGAAGGTGCTGCGCCGGCACGCGGAGCATCTCGACGCGCTCCGGCGCGAGGGCAAACTCGTCGCCTCGGGGCCGATCGAAGGCACCGGGGAACTGCGTGGCGTGTTGATCTTCGCGACCGACACGCTCGCCACCCGCCGTCTCGTGTTCCAGGACCCGGCCGTGAAGGCCGGGCGATTCGTTCCCGAAATCCATCCGTGGTGGACCGCGTACGGGGTGATCCCCGGCCACTGACCGGCGCCACATCGAGCAAAGGAGAGGGTCGTGTCCACGTCCGTGCTGCAATCGCTCGTCATCCCGAACAACACGAAGATCGTGCTCCTGGTCATGGACGGCCTCGGCGACCTGCCGAACGCCGAGCACGGCTGGCAGACGCCGCTCGAGGCCGCGCGCACGCCGAACTTCGACGCGCTCGCTCCGGCGAGCGCGCTCGGCCGCCTGCTTCCGGTCGAGCCGGGCGTCACGCCGGGCAGCGGGCCCGGGCACCTCGGGCTGTTCGGCTACGACCCGGCCACGACCATCGTGGGCCGCGGCGTGCTCGAAGCGCTCGGCGCCGGCATGGAGTTGAAGCCCGGCGACGTCGCCGCGCGCGCGAACTTCTGCACGCTCGGCGCCGACGGCATCGTCACCGACCGCCGCGCCGGCCGCATCCCGAGCGAGACCTGCGCGAAGCTGGTGGCCAAGCTCAAGGAGAAGGCGTCGCGCTTCGAGGACGTGGACGTGATCCTCGAGCCCGGCAAGGGGCATCGTTTCGTGGCCGTGCTGCGGGGCCCCGGCCTCGGTGGCGACGTGTCGGACGCCGACCCGCACAAGGAAGGCAAGAAGATCCCCGCGGCGGCGCCGACCGTACCGGGCGCGGCGAACGAGAAGACGGCGCGCATCATCAACGCGTTCATGGCGCGCGCGGCCGAAGTGCTGAAGGCCGAGGCGCCGGCGAACGCGGCGCTCGCGCGCGGCTTCTCGGCACGGCCGCACTTCCCGGGTTACGCCGAACGCTTCCAGCTGCGTGCCGCGGCGATCGCGGCCTACCCGATGTACCGCGGCGTGGCCCAGCTCGCCGGCATGGACCTGTTCGTGCCCGGTGGCGAGACCGCGGCCGACGCGATCGCGCTCGCGCGCGAGAAATGGAACGACTACGACTTCTTCTTCCTGCACGTGAAGGGCACCGACATGGCGGGCGAGGACGGCCACTTCGAGAACAAGAAGGCCGTGATCGAATCCGTGGACACGGCGCTGCCGCAGCTGCTCGCGCTGCATCCCGACGTGCTGTGCATGACCGGCGACCACTCCACGCCGACTCCGGTGAAGGGCCACTCGTGGCATCCCGTGCCCGCGCTGATCCACGGCAAGTGGTGCTTCGCGGACGGCTTCCCGCGCTTCCACGAGAAGGCCTGCCGGGGCGGCAGCTTTTCGGGCCTTGCCAGCAAGGACCTGATGGCGGTACTCATGGCGAACGCCGGGCGTCTCGACAAGTACGGAGCCTGAATGACCCGAGTACGCCGCCTCCTGCCCCTGGCCGCTGCATGCCTGTTCGCGGCCTCGCCGGCTTTCGCCGACCTGCCCGCACCGCTCTCGGCCACTCGCTTCGCCTTCCCCGGCTCGGTCTCGACCCCGGCCTCCGCGGTCTCCGCGGGGCTGGCGCTCGCCGATCGCTGGGTGAGCGCCGACGTGGCGAACAACCCGGCCGCTCCCGCGGCGCGTGGCGTGGTGCTGTCGCCCCAGCTCGTGCGCATCAGCCGGCAGGACCTCAGCTCGCAGAACCGTGAATACGAACAGGTGGACCTGAACCCGGACTTCGCGGGGGCGCAGCTGTCGGTGCCGATGCGCGGGCTGCTGGTTTCGCTTTACGTGGTCCAGCCGCAGCTGCGTACCGAGCAGGAGTCGTTCGTGCTCGGGCGCACCGGCAGCAGCGGGCCGAGCGGCTCGGTGAAGTACGACGGCAGCCTGCGCGAGACGCGGGGCGGGCTCGCGGTCAGCCGGGGCGCCGCCCTGCGCTGGGGGGCGGCCGTCGAGATGACGCGGCGGGACGACCGCTACCAGGTGCTCGAGACCTCGGGCTCGCCGGACGCGGGCACGAGCGATCTCACGATGACCGGCTCCACGTTCGGCGGTGCGGTCGGCGTGCGCTGGGAACGCACGCCGGAGCAGCGCGGGGGATGGGTGCTGGGCGCCGGAGTGCACGTGGTCCCGGCGCTGTCGCTCGACCTGACCCGGAGTTCCGACTTGAACTCGGGTTCTTCGCGTTCGACCGGCACGGCGGAGCGGGGCGGCACGTTCGAAGCCGGGGGTTCCGCCCGCTGGACGCTCTCGCCGGAATCGGGGCTGTTCGGTTCGTTCACGCAGCGCTCGGCCGAGAAGTGGGACGATTTCGGCGTGCAAGCGGGGGCGGCGCAGTCGTGGGGGCTGGGCGTGGACTTCCGCGACCCGGAGACCAGCTGGGGCGCCCGGCTCGGCTACGGACAGGACCTCCAGCCCGGCACGCCCGAACCGCGCGCCAACGCGCTCGGGGCGGGATTCACGTGGTACTCCGGCGAGACGACGCTCGATTTCGGTGCGCTGCACCGCTCGGTGCACCGCGCCGGGCTGCCGACCTTGTCCGACGACCGGCTGGTGGTTTCGGTCCGCGTCGCCTTCTGAAACGCCGCCCCGGGCCCCGAACCCCCGATGTCGAGAGGGCTCGGGGCCCTGTGCTATGCTGCCGCGCGTTTCCGCGTGCGCTTCCGGACCCAGCCGGCCGCCCGGCACCGCATCCCTCGCGCTCCCGCGCGCATCGGACCGGAGGAACTCCGGAGGGTGTTCGCGCGTGAGTTGCGAGAGTGGCGGAACTGGCAGACGCGCCGGATTTAGGTTCCGGTGGGGCAACTCGTGGGGGTTCAAATCCCCCCTCTCGCATGACCCTTCCATTCGCACCCCACATCCACTCCTGACATTCGCCTCCGAGGTCGAGACCACACGATGAGCCATACCGTCACCAAGACCGGGGATTGGCAGCACACCGTCACCATCGAAGTCCCCGTCGAAGAGGTTCAGGCGCGCCTGGACGGGGTCGCCCGCCAGCTGCAGCGCCGAGTCGTCCTGCCGGGCTTCCGCAAGGGCAAGGTGCCGCTCGAGCGCGTGCGCGTGGAGTTCGCCGCGCACATCGAGCAGGAGTTCCTCGACACCGTCCTGCCGCAGGTCACGGGCCGCGCGCTCGACGAGGCCGGGCTGGTCCCGGTCGTGCCGCCGACGCTCACGAACCTCAAGTTCACGCCCGGCCAGCCGCTCGTGTTCGACGCGCTGGTGGACGTGGCCCCGCGCGTCGAGGCCAAGGACTGGAAGGGCATTCCGGTCGTGCGGCGTGCCCGAGTCATCGACGACGCCGCGGTGGACGCCGTGGTCGCGAACCTGCGCGAGGACGCGGCGGTGTTCGTGGACGTCAACCGCCCGGCCGGCAAGGGCGACGTGATCCTGCTCGACTCGCAGCGCCTCGACGCGAACGGCCGCCGTCTCGCGAACACGCGCTCGAAGGGCCTGCGCATCCAGCTCGGCTCACCGGACCTGCTCCCGGACCTCGAAGCGGCCCTCACGGGCGCCGAGGAGGGGCAGGAGCGAACCGTCACCGTCAATTACCCCGCCGAGCACGGCCAGGCCGAACTCGCGGGCAAGGCCGTCCGCTATGTCGTGAGCATCCGCAAAATCCAGGAGAAGAAGCTGCGGGACCTGGACGATAACTTCGCCCGAGACTTGTTCCGTCTCGATTCCTTCGCGTCCCTGCGTGACCGCGTCCGCCAGAACCTCGAGTCCGAGGACGGCGGGCGGGTGCGTCGTGAACTCGAAGGCGCGGTGACCGAGGAGCTGATCCGTCGCAACCCGTTCGAGCTGCCCGAGCGACTCCTGAACTACATGCTGTCGCAGGTGGTGCGCGAGCAGACGAACGGACGCGAAGTCGGCGAGGAGCTGCAGAAGCAGCTCGAGGAGCACTACAAGCCCGGAGTGGAGCGGTCCCTGCGGCGCGAAGTGCTGCTCACGGGCATCGCGACGCAGGAGAAGCTCGAGGTTTCGGAGGACGAGATTTCGGCGGAGATCGACCGGATGTGCGCAGCGGATCCGCGGCAGGCGTCGCGGGTGCGGGCGCGCTACCAGTCGGCGGACCGCCGCCGGGCGCTCGGGGAGACGCTGGTCGAGCGCAAGGCGATGGACCTGGTGATCGAGTCGGCGAAGGTGAAGGACGAACCCATCGCTGCGGCGATGGCCGGAGCGGCGAGCTAGTCACGCGATGCCGCCACGGAAGCAGGCGGCGGAACATTCAGGGAAAGGGTAGAACCCGATGGGTCTCGTACCGATGGTCGTCGAACAGACCGGGCGTGGCGAACGCGCCTACGACATCTATTCGCGGCTGCTGAAGGACCGCATCATCTTCATCGGGCAGCCGATCGAAGACCAGATGGCGGACCTGATCATCGCCCAGCTCATCTTCCTCGAGGGCGAGGATCCGGATCGGGAGATCAACCTCTACATCAACAGCCCCGGCGGTGTGGTCACGGCGGGCCTGGCGATCTACGACACGATGCAGTTCATCAAGCCGCCCGTCTCCACGCTGTGCATGGGGCAGGCGGCGAGCATGGGTGCCGTGCTCCTGGCGGCCGGCGCGACCGGCAAGCGTTACGCGCTGCCGAACTCGCGCGTGATGATCCACCAGGTGCTGGGCGGTGCCTCGGGCCAGTACACGGACGTCGAGATCGCGACGCGCGAGATGAAGAAGATGCGCGACACGCTCAACGGCATCCTCTCGAAGCACACGGGGCGCACGGTCGAGCAGCTGATCGTGGACACCGATCGCAACAACTTCATGTCGGCGGCCGAGGCGAAGCAGTACGGCCTGATCGACGAGATTCTCGACAAGCGGAAGTGACCCGGACGGGGCCCTTGGGGGCCCCCGTTCCACAGGGCTGGCAGGCTCGAGGGAAGTGACGACATGAAGAAGCGCATCGCCACACCGCACCCCATCCGCTGCTCGTTCTGCGGCCGAGGCCAGGACGAAGTCGCTCGACTCGTCTCCGGTCCGTCCGTGTACATCTGCAGCGAGTGCGTGAAGCTGTGCAACGACATCCTCGAAGGTGAAGTCGAACGCGAGCAGCCGTCCGCCTCGGGGCAGCTGCCGAAGCCCTCGGAAATCAAGAAGATCCTCGACGACTACGTGGTGGGCCAGAGCCGCGCCAAGAAGACGCTCGCGGTCGCGGTGTACAACCACTACAAGCGCATCTATTCGACCCCGGGCGCGAACGACATCGAGCTCGAGAAGTCGAACATCCTGCTGATCGGCCCCACGGGCACGGGCAAGACCCTGCTCGCGCGCACGCTCGCCAAGGTGCTCAAGGTGCCGTTCGCGATCGTGGACGCGACCAGCCTGACCGAGGCCGGCTACGTCGGCGAGGACGTCGAGAACATCCTCGTGCGGCTGCTGCAGTCGGCGGACTTCAACCTGGTCAACGCCGAGCACGGCATCGTCTACATCGACGAGATCGACAAGATCTCGCGCAAGTCCGAGAACCCCAGCATCACGCGGGACGTGTCCGGCGAGGGCGTGCAGCAGGCGCTGCTCAAGATCCTCGAAGGCACCGTCGCGAACGTGCCGCCGCAGGGCGGCCGCAAGCACCCGCAGCAGAAGTACATCGAGGTGAACACGAAGGACATCCTGTTCATCTGCGGTGGCGCCTTCGAAGGCCTCGACAAGGTGATCGAGCGCCGCGTGGGCGAGAAGGTCCTGGGCTTCGGCGCCGAGATCAAGAGCAAGAAGCAGCGGAACACGGGCGAGCTCATGTCGCTGGTCGAGCCCGAAGACCTGCTGCGCTACGGCCTGATTCCCGAGCTCGTCGGCCGCCTCCCGGTCGTGGGCACGCTCGATTCGCTCGACGAGGAGGCGCTGGTGCGCATCCTCACCGAGCCGAAGAACGCGATCACGAAGCAGTACGCGAAGTTCCTCGAGATGGAGGGCGTCAAGCTCGACTTCACCGAGGACGCGCTGCACGCGATCGCTTCGCTCGCCATCGAGCGGGGCACCGGCGCGCGCGGCTTGCGTGCCGTGATCGAAGAGGCGATGCTGGAAGTGATGTACGACATCCCTTCGCGGTCGGACGTGATCGGCTGCACGATCTCGAAGGAGTGCATCCAGAACAACGCGCCGCCGCTCCTGACGTTCCGTGGCGAACGCGAGAAGAGGCGCAAGGAAGCCTGACCCGTGCCGGGTCCACCCGGCATTCCCGAAGGCATCTCCGGGCCGGCCGCTTCCTGCGCCGGCCCGGTTTCCTTTTCCCCCGCGAGGAGCAGTCTTGGCCACGAAGCCCACACGCCGGAAGCCCGCGGGCCGCACCGCGAAGCGCACCACGCGAAAGACCGCGGGAGCGGTCGCCGAGAAGCCGGCCGAACGCGCCGGCCGGATCACGATGACGCGCGGCGAGGAGACGTTCACGTTCTCCGACCGCCTGCCGTTGCTGCCGCTGCGCGAGGTCGTCGTGTTCCCGTACATGACGATCCCGCTGCTCGTCGGCCGCCTGCCGTCCATCAACGCGGTCGAGAAGGCGGCCGCGCGCGACCGCGTGCTGTTCGTGACGGCGCAGAAGCGCGGCGACGTCGCCGACCCGCAGCACCAGGAGCTGTTCGAGACCGGCACGATCGTGCGCGTGCTCCAGCTCTTCCGGCTCCCGGACGGCTCGATGCGCGTGCTCGTCGAGGGCCTCGCGCGCGCAGTCGCGAAACGCTTCCAGTGGTCGAACGACTTCTACACCGTGACGGTGGCGCTGTACCCGGACGAGCCCGCGCTCGGCGCCGAAGCCGAGGCGCTGCAGCGCAACACGCTGCAGATGTTCCAGGACTACGTGCACCTGAACCGCCGCATCCCCGACGAGGTGCTGGCGACGACGGCGTCCATCGCCGACGCGTCGCAGCTCTCGCTCACGATCGCGTCGCACCTGCAGGTCAAGGTGCCGCAGAAGCAGCGCCTGCTCGAAGCGCCGGGCACGGTGGCGCGCCTGCACCTGCTCGCCGAGATGCTCGCGAGCGAACTCGAGATCGTGCGCCTCGAGCGCAAGATCGAGGGCCAGGTGCGTTCGCAGGTGCACAAGAACCAGAAGGAGTTCTACCTCCACGAGCAGCTCAAGGCGATCCGCAAGGAACTCGGCCAGCCGGGCGAGACGTCGAGCGAGGTGGACGAACTCGCCGCCGCGATCCGCAAGGCGAAGATGCCGAAGGAGGTCCGTGCGCGCGCGATGAAGGAACTGGACCGGCTCTCGCGCATGAGCTTCATGTCGCCCGAGGCCACCGTCGTGCGCGGCTACATCGACTGGCTCACGGCGCTGCCGTGGAAGACCGCGACCGAGGACAACCTCGACATCTCGAACGTGCAGCAGGTGCTCGACGAGGATCACTTCGGGCTCGAGAAGGTGAAGGAGCGCATCACCGAGTACCTGTCGGTGCTCAAGCTCACCGGCCACAACAAGGCGCCGATCCTCTGCTTCGTCGGCCCGCCGGGCGTCGGCAAGACCAGCCTCGGCAAGTCCATCGCGCGTTCGATCGGCCGACGCTTCGTGCGGCTCGCACTCGGCGGTGTGCGCGACGAGGCCGAGATCCGCGGCCATCGCCGCACGTACATCGGTTCGATGCCGGGCCGCATCATCCAGGGCCTGCGCCGCGCCGGGAGCCGCAACCCGGTGTTCCTGCTCGACGAGATCGACAAGCTCGGCAGCGACTTCCGCGGCGACCCCGCGAGCGCGCTGCTCGAGGTGCTCGATCCCGAGCAGAACCACACGTTCGCCGACCACTACCTCGAGGTGGATTTCGATCTCTCGACCGTGCTGTTCATCTGCACGGCGAACTCGCTGTACACGATCCCGCCGGCTCTCGTGGACCGCATGGAAGTGATCCGGCTGCCCGGCTACCTCGAGACCGAAAAGCTGCAGATCGCGAAGCGCTTCCTGCTGCCCAAGCAGATCGCGGCCGCGGGGCTGGTCGAGGACGACATCCACGTGCCCGAGCCGACGCTGCGCGACCTCGTGCAGGGCTACACGCGCGAAGCGGGCGTGCGCTCGCTCGAGCGCGAGATCGCCGGACTGTGCCGCAAGGTCGCGAAGAAGAAGGCCGAGGGCAAGCTCGACAAGCGCATGACCATCTCGCCGCAGCAGCTCGGCAAGCTGCTCGGGCCGCGCCGCTGGCTCGACACGAACGTCGAGCGCGTCTCGCGCGTCGGCGTGGCGAACGGCCTCGCGTGGACCGAGACGGGCGGCGACCTGCTCACGATCGAGGTCAGCATCCTGCCCGGCAAGGGCGACCTGCTGCTCACCGGCAAGCTCGGCGACGTCATGCGCGAGTCGGGGCAGGCGGCCATGTCGTACGCGCGCGCCCGCGCCGCGCAGCTCGGGCTCGAGCGCTGGTTCCACCGAGAGATCGACGTGCACGTGCACGTGCCCGAGGGTGCGATGCCCAAGGACGGCCCGTCCGCCGGCATCACGATCGCGACGGCGCTCGTGTCGGCGCTCACCGGCACGCCCACGCGGGCCGATGTCGCCATGACCGGCGAGATCACGCTGCGCGGCACCGTGCTGCCGATCGGCGGCCTGAACGAGAAGGCCGTCGCCGCGCGCCGCGCGGGCATGAAGACCGTGCTCGTGCCGCGTGCGAACGAGAAGGACATCTCCGAGATTCCCCGGGAGGTGCGCGACGAGGTCGAGTTCGTGCTGGTGGACAGCATGGACCAGGTCCTCGAACGCGCCCTGAACCGCGACCCGGCGCCCGTTGAAGCCGAAGAGCCGGCCCGGCCGGCAACGCCTTACGCCCACTGATTCCGAGGAAGGAAGTCACGCCCCGATGAGCAACACGCCTCCGTTCCCGACGAGCACGCGGCCGCGCCTCTTCACCCCGGGCCCGGTCGAGATCCCGGTCCGCATCCTGCGCGCGCTGTCGCAGGTCGCGCCGCACCACCGCACCGACGTCTTCCGCGCCGCCTACACCCGGGTGAGCGAGGACCTCCGCTGGCTGCACCAGACGCAGGGCGAGGTGCTCATGCTCGCGGCCTCCGGTACCGGCGCGATGGAAGCGACGGTCGTGAACCTGATGGCGCCGGGCGCCAAGGCGCTCGTGCTGGTCGGCGGCAAGTTCGGCGAGCGCTGGGCGAACCTGTGCAAGGCGTTCGGCGTGCCGTACGACGCCATCACGGTGGAGTGGGGGCACGCGATCGAGCCCGCCGAAGTCGGGCGCCGGCTCGACGCCGATCCCGCGATCACGACCGTGTTCGCCACCCAGAGCGAGACGTCCACCGCGACCGTGTACGACATCCGGGGCATCGCCGCCGAGACGCGCAAGCGCGGCAAGCGCCTCGTGGTGGATGCGATCACCGGCGTGGGCGTGCATCCGCTGCCGCAGGACGAGTGGGGCGTGGACGTCGTGGTGACGGGCTCGCAGAAGGGACTCATGTCCCCTCCGGGCGTCGCCACGGTGAGCCTCGCGCCGTTCGCGCTCGACGCGATCGAGGGCGAGCGCCTGCCGCGCTTCTACTGGGACCTGCGCAAGGCCCGCAAGAACCTGCCCGCGGGCGAAAGCGCGTTCACGCCCGCCGTGTCGCTCATCTTCGCGGTGGGCGAGGCCATCACCATGATGCGTGAGGAAGGCCTCGAGAACGTGCACCGCCGTCACGTGAAGCTGGCCGCCGCGGTGCGCGCCGGTGCGCAGGCGATCGGGTTCACGCTGTTCTCGAAGAGCCCGGCGAACAGCGTCACGGCGCTGCTGCCGCCCGCGGGCGTGGACGCGTCCGCGGTCGTGAAGCGCCTGCGCACCGTGCACGGCATCACGGTCGCCGGCGGCCAGGACCACATGAAGGGCAAGATGCTCCGCGTGGGCCACATGGGTGCGTACGACCTGTCGGACATGTACGTCGTGCTCGGGGCGCTCGAGGAGTGCGTGAACGCGCTCGGCGCACCGGCGAGCGGCGCGTGCAGCGCGGCCCGCACCGCATGGGAGGCCGCGTCGTGAAGGTGCTGGCCTGCGACAAGGTGGATGCCGCCGCGATCGCGATGCTGCGCGCGGCGGGTCACGACGTGAGCGAGGGCAACGCGCTCAAGGGCGCCGAGCTGGTCTCGGCGCTCGAGGGCGTGCAGGGGCTGCTCGTGCGCGGCGCGACCAAGGTGACGGCCGACGTGCTGCGGGCGGCGCCGTCGCTCAAGGTGGTCGTGCGTGCGGGCACGGGGCTCGACAACGTGGACCGCGCGGTCGCGAAGGAGGTCGGCGTGGTGGTGTCGAACACGCCGAACGCGAACTCCGTGTCGGTCGCGGAGCTCGCGCTCGGGCTCATGCTCGCGCTCGAACGGCACATCGCACCCGCGTCCGCCGACCTGCGCGGCGGGGTGTGGGAAAAGACGAAGTACATGGGCCGCGAACTCGCGGGCCGCACGCTCGGCATCTTCGGCTTCGGGCGCATCGGCCGCGAAGTGGCGACGCGGGCGCGCGCGTTCGACATGCAGGTGATCGCGTACGACCCGCTGTACGACTCGGCGGGTGAGGGGTTCAGCTGGGTGCGCATGGTGAAGCGCGACGACCTGTTCGCGCAGGCCGACGTGCTCACGCTGCACGTGCCGCTCACAGCGGACACGAAGGACGCCGTGGGCGCGCGCGAGTTCGCACTCATGAAGCAGGACGCGATCCTCGTGAACTGTTCGCGCGGCGGCGTGGTGAACGAGCAGGCGCTGTTCGACGCGCTGTCCGGCGGCACGATCCGCGGCGCGGCGACCGACGTGTTCGCCACCGAGCCTCCCGGCGCGATCCCGCTGCTCGGGCTCGCGAACCTGCTCCCGCTGCCGCACCTGGGCGCGAGCACGGCGGAGGCGCAGAAGCGCGCGGGCACCGAGGCCGCGGACATCCTGCTCGCGGAGCTGGCGAAGCTCGGCTGAGCGCGGACCACACGACGGCGCGGCGGGCCCTCGGGCGCGCCGCGCCGTTCGCTTTCCGGCGACGAGCCGGGCGGCGCACGCCCGCCGTCCGGTGGACACTCGCGCGCGCGCTCGGCTAGTGTGCCGCGTCCTTCGACTTGGTCCGGGAGGCCAAATCATGTCGTGCACGATCGTGGTGGGCGCCCAGTGGGGCGACGAAGGCAAAGGCAAGATCGTCGATGCGCTGAGCGCCGGCGCGGACGTGGTCGCCCGCTGGCAGGGCGGCCCGAACGCGGGCCACAGCGTGGTGCACCGCGGTGAGACGCTCGTGCTGCACCTGGTGCCCTCGGGCATCCTGCACCCGGGGCGGCGCTGCCTGATCGGCAACGGCGTCGTGGTGGACCTGGCCCGGCTCCGCGACGAAGTGGAGATGCTCGAAGCGCACGGCATCGCCGCACGCGAGCAGCTCGGGGTGTCGGCGACCGCGCACCTGATCCTGCCGTACCACCGCGCCGTCGAGGCCTGCGTCGAAAGCGGTGCCGGCGCCATCGGCACGACGGGCCGCGGCATCGGCTTCGCCTACCGCGACAAGATCGCCCGCGGCGGACTGCGCGTGGCCGACCTCTACGACCGCGCCGAGTTCGTGGAGCGCGCCGCCCGCACGCTCGCGCGCCTGCGGCTCGAGTTTCCCGAGGCGGCCGAGGCGTTGGCCGCGCTCGATGCCGAGGGACTGTTCGACTCGCTCGCGCCGTTCGCCGACTGGCTGCGCCCGCGCGTGACCGACGTGTCGGAGGAACTCGACGCGGCGCGCCGCGCCGGACGCCGGATCCTGCTCGAGGGCGCGCAGGGCACGCTGCTCGACGTGGACCACGGCACCTACCCGTACGTCACGTCGTCGAACGCGAGCGCGGCCGGCGCGCCGGCCGGTGTCGGGCTCGGGCCCGTGCACGTGGACGAGGTCGTCGGCATCACCAAGGCCTACACGACGCGAGTGGGGCACGGGCCGTTCCCGACCGAGATGCCGGCCGAGGAGGCCGCACGGCTTCGCGAAGCGGGAGAGGAGTACGGCGCGACCACGGGCCGGCCGCGCCGCTGCGGTTGGCTCGACCTGCCCGCGCTGCGCTACGCCGTGCGCGTGAACGGCCTCACCCAGCTCGTGGTCACCAAGCTCGACGTGCTCGACGCGTTCGACGAGATCCTCGCATGCGAGGCGTACGCCACGGACGACGGTGCACCGGCCCGGTTCCCGGTCACCGTGCGCGAGTTCGAGCGCGTGCGTCCCGTGTGGCGCCGCTTCGCCGGCTGGAAGTGCCCGACCACCGGCGCCCGCACGTGGGAGCAGCTGCCGCAGCGTGCCCGCGAGTACCTCGAGTGGGTCGAGCGGGAGGCCGGCGTGCCCATCGTGCGCGTGTCCGTGGGAGCGGCCCGCGAGGCCGAGCTCGGGCGCGGTCCCGCGACCGCCTGAGTGCGGTCCGCGCGCGCCGAAACCCTGCGCGGCGAGCCACTTGTGGGCTTGCCCCGGTCCCTCGTGAGAGCCCGACATCCCGTCACCCGCCTGACGGAGTGACAGGCCTTCGTCAGGAAATCGCTTGCGCCACCCGGCCGACGGCGCGACCCTGCGCGCAGCGACATCTCGTTGCGCGGCAACTCGCTGGCGTGGGCACCTCGCACCTCGCCTCAGCTCCCGATGCCACTGGCCCGGCAGTTGCCCTTGGAAATGCGGACGCTCGCAAGCTCTGCCGTCTTCGCATGCCTTGAAAACGTTGTCGGTCGCCCTCCGGCCAGGAAGCCGGGCGGTCGCCGACCTTCTGCATGCCGAGGGCGGCGGTGCGGTTCCCAGAGAGGACCCATGCGGGCGGATCGCACAGTTCACGCCCGCGGATCCACGGGCCAGTTGCCTCTCGATCGGGAGCCGTCATGAACGCTCAACTCGACTCCTTCAAGTACGACGACGCGATCGTCCGGAAGTTCCTGTTCGCGACCGTCCTCTGGGGAGTGGTCGGCATGCTGGTCGGCGTCATCATCGCCCTCCAGCTGGTGCTGCCCAATCTCAACGTCGCCCCCTGGCTGGCCTTCGGCCGCCTGCGTCCCCTGCACACCAACGCGGTGATCTTCGCGTTCGCCGGGAACGCCATCTTCACGGGCGTCTACTACTCCACCCAGCGCCTGCTCAAGACGCGCATGTTCTCCGACGCGCTCAGCGCGGCCCACTTCTGGGGCTGGCAGCTGATCATCGTGTGCGCCGCCCTGACGCTTCCGCTCGGACTCACGCAGTCGAAGGAGTACGCCGAACTCGAGTGGCCGATCGACATCATGATCGCCGTGGTCTGGGTGATCTTCGCGGTCAACTTCTTCATGACGATCGCGCGCCGTCGTGAGCGTCACCTGTACGTCGCGATCTGGTTCTACATCGCCTCGATCGTCACCGTGGCGATCCTGCACATCTTCAACAACCTGTCGCTGCCGGCCGGCCCGCTCAAGAGCTACTCGATCTACTCGGGCGTGCAGGACGCGTTCATGCAGTGGTGGTACGGCCACAACGCCGTCGCGTTCTTCCTCACGACGCCGTTCCTCGGCCTCATGTACTACTTCATGCCCAAGGCGGCGAATCGCCCCGTCTTCTCGTACCGGCTGTCCATCCTGCACTTCTGGACGCTGGTGTTCATGTACATCTGGGCCGGTCCGCACCACCTGCACTACACCGCGCTGCCCGAATGGGCGTCCACGCTCGGCATGATCTTCTCGGTCATGCTGTGGATGCCGTCGTGGGGCGGCGGCGTCAACGGCCTGCTCACGCTGCGCGGCGCGTGGAACAAGGTCGCCGAGGACCCGATCCTCAAGTTCTTCGTGGTCGCGGTCACCGCGTACATGATGAGCACGTTCGAAGGACCGATGCTCTCCGTGAAGTCGGTCAACGCGCTCGCGCACTACACCGACTGGGTCATCGCGCACGTGCACACGGGCGCGCTCGGCTGGAACGGCTTCCTGACGGCCGGCATGCTCTACTGGCTCGCGCCGCGCCTCTTCCAGACCAAGCTCCACAGCCAGAAGATGGCCGAAGTGCACTTCTGGATCGGTACGTTCGGCATGATCCTGTACGCAGTGGCGATCTACTCCGCCGGCGTGCAGCAGGGCCTCATGTGGCGTGCGTTCGACGAGACCGGCCGCCTCGCGTACCCCGACTTCATCGAGACCACGATGAAGCTCATGCCCATGTACTGGATGCGCGTGCTGGGCGGCACCATGTACCTGCTGGGCACCATCCTCATGGGCGTCAACCTGCTCATGACGTGGGCGAACCGCCCGAAGACGTACGAAGAGCCCGTGATCCAGGCGCCGGCGCTCGTGAAGCAGGCGGGCGAGTCGGGCCGCAACGTGTTCGCCGGCTTCACCGTCCCCGGTCACCGCAAGTGGGAGGCACTCCCGATCCTCTTCACGGTGTGGACCGCGGTCGCGGTGATCGTGGCGTCGCTCTTCGAGATCATCCCGACGTTCCTCATCCGCACGAACATCCCCACGATCGCGTCGGTCAAGCCGTACACGCCGCTCGAACTCGCGGGCCGCGACATCTACCAGCGCGAAGGCTGCTTCAACTGCCACTCGCAGATGGTGCGTCCGTTCCGTTACGAGACCGAGCGCTTCGGCGAATACAGCAAGCCGGGCGAGTTCGTCTACGACCACCCGTTCCTCTGGGGCTCGCGCCGTACCGGCCCGGATCTCGCGCGTGAGGGCGGCAAGTACAACAACCTGTGGCACGTGAACCACATGAAGGACCCGCGCGCGGTGACGCCGAAGTCCATCATGCCCGCGTACCCGAGCCTGCTGACGGCCACCCTCGACTTCGGCACGATCCAGAAGCACGTGGACGCGATGGCGATGCTCGGCGTGCCGTACGGCGAACTCGTGAACAACGGCGCCGCCGATGCCGCCAAGGCGCAGGCCGCCGAAATCGCCGCCGACATCGAGGCGACGGACCCGAACCTCACCGGGCTCCAGGACAAGGAGATCGTCGCACTGGTCGCCTACCTGCAGCGGCTGGGCGTGGACATCAAGAAGGCGAATGAAGTGGCGTCGGCGCCGGCGCCCACGGGAGGCCAGTAGTCATGCGCCTCACCGACGTGATGAGCCATGCGGGCCTCGCGGGTTACGCGGAGTTCGCGCTCGTCCTGTTCATGCTCGCCTTTCTCGGCATCGTGTGGGCCGCCTTCCGTCCCGGCAACAAGCCGGCGATGGACGCCGCGGCCCGCATGCCCATCGACGACGAATCCACCGGTACGCCGGAGGAGGAGACCCGGTCATGAGCGCACCGCGCGATGAAGATCGCCTGCTCGATCACAAGTACGACGACATCCAGGAATACGACAACCCGCTTCCGACGTGGTGGACGGCCCTGTTCGTGGCCACGATCCTCTGGTCGGTCGCGTACTTCGCGAACGTGATCCCGGGCGTCGGCAGCGGCAAGGGCAAGGAAGCGAACTACGACGCCGAGATGGCCGTCGCGGCCGAGAAGTTCGGGACCAAGGAGCAGCAGGCGGAGGCGGCGATCGATCCTGCCGCCGTGCAGGCCGCTCTCGCCGATCCGGCATTGCTCGCGAAGGGCAAGGAGACG
This sequence comes from Candidatus Eiseniibacteriota bacterium, assembly GCA_046327815.1. Classification (GTDB taxonomy): domain Bacteria; phylum Eisenbacteria; class RBG-16-71-46; order RBG-16-71-46; family RBG-16-71-46; genus CAIXRL01. Next base: position 264,660 of record JAXLXR010000001.1, read on the forward strand.
TTCACCACCACCTGCGCCGCGTGCCACAACGCGGACGGCGGCGGCAACATCGGCCCCAACCTGACCGACGACTACTGGATCCACGGCAACACGCCCGAGGCCATCCTGACCACGATCACAAAGGGCGTGCCCGACAAGGGCATGCCCACGTGGAGTGCGACGCTCAAGCCCGAGCAGATCAGCTCGGTCGCGGCGTACGTGATCACGCTGCACGGCACGAAGCCCGCCGTGGCGAAGGAACCGCAGGGCACGTTGATGACGGGGGAAGGGACTCCTGCGGCGGGTGACACCGCCGCGGCGAATCCTCCGGCGGCCAAGTAGCTCACACGCCGTAGTCCTGTTGCATCGAAGTTTCCCGGGCCGCTCCCAAGGAGACTCACGTGGCTGTCCATCCCCAGCCGGTGCAGGCGCCCGAGCGAGTCCTGTCGACGTTGAACGCGGACGGATCCAGAAGGTGGATCCGTCCGCGTCCGTCGCCCGGCTCGTGGTGGAATCGCCGCCGCGTACTGGCTTACGTCCTGATGTTCGTGTTCTTCGTGATCCCGTACCTGAAGATGGCGGGCAAGCCGCTCATCCTCCTGGATCTGCCGAGACGCGAGTTCACGCTGTTCGGGACGACGTTCCTGCCGACCGACACCCTTCTGTTCATGCTCCTCGGCATCAGCCTGGCCATCCTCATCTTCCTCGTGACGGCCATCTGGGGGCGCGTGTGGTGTGGTTGGGGTTGTCCGCAGACGGTGTACATGGAGTACCTGTTCCGGCCGATCGAGCAGGCGCTCGAAGGCGGCTTCCGCGGATCGCTTCGGCTCGACAAGGCCGGCGGGATTCCCGCGGTGCGCATCCTGAAGCACGTGATCTACTTCGTGCTCGCCATGTTCCTGGCGCACACGTTCCTCGCGTACTTCGTCGGGATCGAGCAGCTCGTGAAGTGGGTGCAGTCGTCGCCGAAGGAGCACCCCGTCGCGTTCATGGTCATGGCCGGCACGACGATCGCGATCTTCCTCGACTTCTCGTGGTTCCGTGAGCAGACGTGCCTCGTCGCGTGCCCGTACGGCCGGTTGCAGACCGTGCTGTTCGACCGCGACTCGCTGATCGTGATCTACGATCCCGCGCGCGGTGAACCTCGCGCCAAGGGCACGGTGGACCGGCCCGAGGGACTGGGCGACTGCATCGACTGCGGCATGTGCTCGCGCACGTGCCCGACCGGCATCGACATCCGTGAAGGCCTGCAGATGGAGTGCGTGCACTGCACGCAGTGCATCGACGCGTGCGACGAGATCATGACGAACATCGGCAAGCCGACGGGACTCATCCGCTACGGCTCGAAGTCCGAGCTCGAGGGCCGCAAGCGCCGGTTCCTGCGCACGCGCGTGATGCTGTACCCGATCGCACTGCTGATCGCCGTCAGCCTGTTCGTCTGGAACGTCGAGAACCGCGCGACGACCGAAGTCACCCTGCTGCGCGGGCTCGGCACGCCGTACCAGCTGCGCGAGGACGGCACGGTGGTCAACCAGGTCCGGCTCAAATTCTCGAACCGCAATCGTGACGAGCGTGGCTACACGCTCGCGCTCGCCGGCACCCCCGACGTCCAGCTCATCGCGCCGATCAACCCGTTCCCGGTGCCCGGTGGGCACACGCTCACCACGACGGTGTTCCTCGTCTCGCCGCGCGAGTCGTTCGAGCACGGCGAGCGTCGCGTGATCTTCCACGTCAGCGAAGGCCGCGGCTTCAACCGCACGTACCTCTACCGCCTGCCCGGGCCCGCCGACGGCTCGGGTGAGCACGCCCGCGCACGCGAGGGGGCGGTCAGGGGCGAGCACGAGGAGCACAAGTGAAGCCGGGTGCGCTGTGGCCCGTCGCGATCATCGGCGTGCTCGCCGTGACCGTGGGCGCGAACATCTGGTTGTTCTACGAAGCGCGTGACCCGAACGTGGTGGCGATCGAGCCCGACTACTACCGCAAGGCGGTGGCGTGGGACTCGACCATGGCGCAGGCCGAGCGTGACGTGCAGCTCGGCTGGCGCGCCGAGGTGACGACCGGTGCGCTGAACGCGGGCGGTACGACCGTCGCGGTCACGCTCGCCGACTCGACGGGGGCGCCGCTCGAAGGGGCGGCGGTGCGCGTGGAGTGCATTCACAACGCCGACGCCCTGCATCACCGGAACGCCGACCTGCCGGCCGCGGGGGCCGGACGCTACGAGGGCCGGGTGCCGCTGCCGCGCGCGGGGCTGTGGGAGGTGCGGATCACCGCGCGGCGCGGCACGGACCTCTTCACCTCGTCCCTCCGCACCGACGTGCCGCGAGGCGCGAAGCCGTGATCGCGGTCGCCGGCTCGGTCCTGCTGGCGAGCCTGCTGGGCAGCCCGCACTGTGCGGGCATGTGCGGCGGGTTCGTCTGCTTCTACGCGGGACAGGGCGGGCGCGGCCAGTTCTGGGCGCACGTCGCGTACAACCTGGGCCGGCTCGGCTCGTACCTGCTGCTCGGGCTGCTCGCCGGGCTGCTCGGCCGCACGCTCGACCAGGCCGGCGCCGGCGCGGGGCTGCATCGCACGGCCGCCGTGGCCGCCGGAGCGGTGATGATCGTGTGGGGAGTGACGTCGCTGCTTGCGGCGCTCGGCGTGAAGCTGCCGCACGGCGGGTCGTTCCCGCTGCTCGGTGGCCGTTTCGCCGCCGTGATGCGCGCCGTGCACGCGCAGCCGCCCGTCGTGCGTGCGCTGACCGTGGGCGCGGTCACGACGCTGCTGCCGTGCGGCTGGCTGTGGGTCTACGTGGCCACGGCGGCCGGCACGGGTTCGGTGGCCGGCGCGCTGCTGGTCATGGCCGCGTTCTGGGCCGGCACGGTCCCGATGATGGCGGGCATCGGGCTCGCCGCGCAGTCGGCGCTGGGGCCGTTGCGCCGGCACCTGCCGATCCTCACGGCCGCCACGCTGGTCGTGCTCGGACTGGCGACGATCGGCGGCCGCTTCCACCTGAGCCCCGTGGGCGCGCGCTGCGAGGAATGCGCGCGGACCGAAGCACATGTCGGTCACTGAGGCACCCGGGGCTGCGGCCGGCGAACAGGCGCTCTGCACGCACTGCGGCCTGCCCGTGCCTGCGGCGCTCGCCGACGAGACGCCCGCGTTCTGCTGTTCGGGCTGCCGCATGGCGTTCACCGTGCTGCACGACGCCGGGCTCGAACGCTACTACGACATGCCCGAGCGGCGCGGGCTCGCGGTCGCCGCCAGCGGCCGCGCATTCGAGGAGTTCGATCACGACGCGTTCCGCCAGCTGTGGGTCAAGCAGCGCGAGGACGGACTGCTCGAGACCGAGCTGTACCTCGAGGGCGTGCACTGCGCGTCGTGCGTCTGGCTCGTCGAGCGCACGCCGCTCGCCGTGCCGGGCGTGGTGGGCGCCGAGCTCGACCTCACGCGCGGCATCGTGCGCGTGACGTGGAGCCCGGAGGCGACCACGCTGTCCGCGGCGGCGCGGTTCCTCGACACGCTCGGGTACCGGCCGCACCCGTTCCGCGGCGCCAAGGCCGACCAGCTTCGCCGCAAGGAGGACCGCGAGGCGCTCGTCATGATCGGCGTCGCCGGCGCGATCTCCATGAACGTCATGCTCGCGGCCGTGGCGATCTACAGCGGCTGGGGCCCGGGCGGCATGGACCCCGCGTACATGCGGTACTTCCGCTGGATCTCGATGGTGCTGTCGGTGCCGACCATGGTCTGGCCCGCGCGGCCGTTCTACCGCGGTGCGTTCTCGTCGTGGCGCGCGAAGGCGTTCCACATGGACGTGCCGATCGCGATCGCGATCACGGGGGCGTTCGTGCACGGCGTGGTGAACACGTTCCGCGACGCCGGCCCGATCTACTTCGACGGCGTCACGACGCTGGTGTTCCTGCTGCTGTGCGGCCGCTTCCTGCAGACGCGTGCCCAGCGCGCGGCGGTGGACTCGGCCGAACTCATGCACTCGCTGTCGCCCGCGATCGCCCGCGTCGTCGAGGCGAACGGGGCCGTGCGCGAGGTGCCGGCCGAGGCGCTCGTGCCCGGCGTGGTGGTCGAGGCCCGGCACGGAGACGCGCTGGCCGGCGACGGCGTGGTGGTCGAGGGCCGGTCGGAGATCGACAAGTCGCTGCTCACCGGCGAGTCGGTGCCGCAGCTGGTGGGGCCGGGCGACGAGGTGTTCGCGGGCACGATCAATCGCGGCCCCACGCTGCACGTGCGCATCGAGCGCGCCGGCGAGACGAGCCGGGTGGGGCAGATCCTGCGCGAGGTCGAGCGCAGTGCGTCGCGCCGCGCACCCGTGGTGCGCACCGCCGACGCGCTCGCGGGCCGCTTCGTCGCCGTCGTGCTCGGACTCGCGGCGCTCACGTTCTGGCGCTGGTTCGCGGTGAACCCGGCCGCCGCGGTGGACAACACCATCGCCCTCATGATCGCGACCTGCCCGTGCGCGCTCGCGCTCGCGACCCCGCTCGCGATCACGGTGGCGATCGGCCGTGCGGCGCGGCGCGGCATCCTCGTGAAGGGCGGGGACGCGCTCGAAGCGCTGGCCAAGCCCGGCGTCATGCTGCTCGACAAGACCGGCACGCTGACCGAAGGCCGCAGCTCGCTCGCGGAGTGGGAGGGCGCCGACGACGCGCGTGCCGCCGTGCTCGCGATCGAGCGCCACTCCTCGCACCCGATCGCGGCCGGGTTCCTCGCCGCATGGCCGGACGCCGCGACGCTCGAGGCGCGCGACGTGCGCAGCACGATCGGCGGCGGGCTCGAGGGCACGGTCGACGGCCGTGCCTGGACCGTCGGCGCGCCGGCGTTCGTGCTCGCGCGCGCCGCCGACCCGCGCGGCATCGCCGCGCGTGCGGCGGGCGGCACGTGCACGCCCGTGCTCGTGGCGTGCGGCGGCGAAGTCGTGGCGCGTGCCGCGTTCGCGGACGCCGTGCGCGCCGACGCTCCCGAAGCGCTGCGGCGGCTGCGCGAGCAGGGCTGGACCCTGCGACTGCTGTCCGGCGACGACCCGGCCGTGGTCGCGAGCGTGGGGGAGCAGCTGGGATTCGCGCCCGGCGATTGCCGCGGCGGTGCCTCGCCCGAGGACAAGCTGGCCGAGGTCGAGGCGCTCGGCGGGCGCGGCACCGTGGTGATGGTGGGAGACGGCGTGAACGACGCCGCCGCGATCGCGCGTGCGACCGTGGGCGTGGGCGTGAAGGGTGGTGCGGAGGCCTGCCTCGCGGCGGCCGACGTGTTCCTCGCCACGCCGGGCCTGGAGCCGCTCGTGGCGCTCGTGAACGGCGCCACGCGCTCGCTGGGCATCATTCGGCTGGGCCTGGCGGTCTCGATCCTGTACAACGTGCTCGGTGTGGTGCTCGCGTTCCAGGGGCTCATCAACCCGCTCGTCGCCGCCGTCATGATGCCGACGAGTTCGATCACCGTGGTGTGGATCGCCTGGCGCGGCCGCACGTTCGAGGAGAAGCGCACGTGACCGTGATCTACATCGTGCTCCCGCTCGCGCTGATCGTGGTCGCCGCCGCGGTCATCGCGTACGTGTGGGCCGCGCGCAGCGGGCAGTTCGACGACACCACGACGCCCGCCATTCGCCCGCTCATCGACGACGACGAGACCCGGCGCGGCGCCTGAACGCAGCGGTGCAGGTTGCACGGTGAGTCCGCCGCGGGACCATCGGCGCACGGGAAATCGCTTGCCGCCGGCGGCCGTCGCTGGCCACAATCGTCGGCACTCATGCCTGCCGGATCCGCAACCGCGGCCCGCCGTGCGCCGACGCGCGCGCGGCTCGCCCTGCTCGTCCTCGCACTCGCGACGGCGATGGTCGTCGCGCGTCCGGCGCGTGCCGCCATCACGGTGCAGCTCACGCCCGGCACGCTCAGCGTGGCGCCCAACTCCGACTTCGACGTGAAGCTGCGCATCACGACGGCGGGCTCACCGTTCAATGCGTTCCATGCCGTGATCGCCTACGACCCCGGCATGCTCACGCCCGTGCAGATCTCGCCGCTGCGCAACCAGCTCGATTCGCTCGTGACCGGAGTGTGCGGCAGCACCTTCCACAAGTTCCGGTTCGGGGGCGGGCTCGACACGATCGACGTGGCCCTGCTCTGCAACGGAGTCTCGATCACCGGCCCGGGGGCGCTCTACCGGCTGCGCTTTCATGCGGGCAACGTGACCGGGCGAACGGGGCTGTCGTTCGGGCCGGGGCTCGAGTTCGCCGACGGCGGCGTGTTCGTGAACCCGGTGCAGTCGTCGGGTGCCGTGATCGGGATCGGCGTGCCGGTGCTCGATGCGGGCGAGTTCGTCGTGGACGAGTCGCGTGCGCCGGTCGTGTCCCCGAATCCCGCCGCCGGTCCGCGCCGCATCGCCTTCGGCAGGCGCCTGACGGAATCCGGGACGCTGCGCGTGCTGGACACGCAGGGACGGTGCCGCTTCTCGCGCGTCCTCGCGGCCGGCGAGAGCGAGTGCGAGTGGAGCGGCCGCGACGCCGCAGGGACACCGCTCGCGCCGGGGCTCTACCTCGCCGAGGTGCGATCGGGAGAGTGGCGCCGCGTCGCGCGCATCATGCAGCTGCGCTGAGCCCGCTCCGATTGCGGCTCCTTTCCGGGCCTCGCAAGTGGTACCGGCGGTCGTGGGCGCGGAATGCACGAAATTCTCCCTTCCGTGGGAGCTTTTGGTTGCGGTGCGCAATGCCGCTCCCGCAGAATCATTGCGTTCTGTAACCTCTCGGTCCCCCCTCGGCACCCCCACCATCACGGTCGAGCTCGGACCCGTTCGCTCACCGCTCCCGTGAGGGCACCAGCCAGAAGGCTGGCTCGAACTTCGGCGTCGCTTCGCATCGGAGTGTCTGCATCATGCCGGCCGCCCGTTCCCCCCGGACTGCTCACGGGGAGTCGCATACTTCGAACATCACTACTCGTCACATCGCTTCATCCCTGACGGCCACTCGCCCAGTCGCGCGCGGGCCGTTTTTCTTTTGTGGAGGTGTCGTGAACGTGCCGCGAAGAGTCTCCCATCCATGGCCGGCGTTCTTCGCCGGCGCACTGGTCGTTCTCATGCTCGCGTTGCAGTCCGTGGCGTGGGCTCAGGTGCCGGTCCTCTACTACGACTTCGAGAACAACACGACGCGCACGACGTTCGAAAATGCGGTCGAGCTGGCCATGAACACGGGCAGTGGCGCACTCGTGAAGACCGGAGGCGGAACGATCGGCGGCGTCAGCGGCGCGGGCACGCAGAACGGGGGCGCCGCGAACGGACAGGCACTGACCTGCACGAACTGGGATGCCTCGACCACGGATCCGGGCACGTCGGCGAGCGCCTACCATAGCTTCGTCGTGAACATGTCGGGACTGTCGGGCCTCGTGCTCACGTTCGCGATGACGTGGCGCCTCGCGGCACGGGGCCGGCCCCGTCCCCCCTCGGCAAGCTGCGTTCGAGTACAGCACGAACGCCACGAGTCCTTCACCGCACGGTCACCTGGACCGCCGTCGACGAACATCGCACTGCCGCTTCTCCCTGAGCCTCGGTCGCGCGCTTCGACGGTGAGCGGCGCTCGACCGCGTTCTTCGGACAACTCGCGCGATCAGCGGCACCATCCGCATCTACGCCTACGCCGGTGATCTGGATACGCTGGAACGCACCGACGGACGGAACGATCGGCGGCGCCGGACGACGGGTCGGTGTGGACATTTGCACGCTGACGCCACGGCGCTCGTCGGCAGTACCGCGTCGAACGCGGGACCGGGCCTCGTCGACCGCACGCGACCGGCAGGTGTCCAAGACAACACGCTCGAACGGCGCGACGGCGTCCTCGGCGCCGACGCTCAGAGGTTCACGGCACGGCCGGTGATCACGGTGGCAGCACCGTCCAACCGTGGCGCGTGCGAGCGCCTCGAGCACGGTCACGGTGGGCAGCGGCGCGACGCTCACGACCGGCAGCAACACGCTGAACATCGTGACCAACGGTGCCGCCGTCGTGAACGGCACGCTCACCCTCGGTTCCGCCTGCACGCTGCCTTCGGGCGCGACGATGACGGTCGGCTCGACCGGCAAGCTCACCACGACCCAGACGTACACCAGTACGGGCACGACCACGGTCAACGGCACGTTCGAGCTCGGCGAAGGCGGTTGGGCGACGGGAAGCAACTTCACCTACGGCTCATCGGGCACGCTGCAGTTCGCCAACACCACCGGCAGCTACGGCGTGAACGGCACCGACGTCTTCTGGCCCACGACCAACGGGCCGGTGAACGTGACGGTGTCGGGCAACGGCATGACGCTCAATGCCGCGCGCACGGTGACGGGCACGTTCCAGACGTCTTCGGGCATCACGAACTCCAACAACCTCACGTTCAACGGCACGGCCCAGATCAACGCGGGCGGCTACTTCGTGAGCGCGCCGACCTACGGTTCGGGCTCGACGCTCAAGTACAACACCGGCGGCAGCTACGGCCGCAGCGCGGAGTGGTCGGCCACCAGCGGTGCGGGCTACCCGTACCACGTGCAGCTGAGCAACAACACGACGCTCGACCTCGGCGCGAACTCCGGCGCCGGCACCGCGCGCCAGTGCGCCGGCAACCTCACGATCGACGCCGGCTCGACGATGTCGTTGAGCGCGTCCGCGATGACGCAGGTCCTGAACGTGCGCGGCAACCTGTCGCTCGCGGGCACGCTGGCGCTTTCGGGCTCCGGCGGCGGCGACCTGCGGCTCGGCGGCAACTGGACGCGGACGGGTACGTTCACGCCGAACAACCGCGCCGTGTTCTTCGACGGCTCGGCGGCGCAGACGGTCACGGGCGCGACCACGTTCGATTACCTCATTCTCGACAACACGGCGGGCCTGTCGCTCGCGAACGACGCGACGGTCAACAAGACGCTCACGTTCACGAACGGCAAGATCACGACCGGCGCGAACACGCTCACGCTCGGTTCGGCGGGTTCGATCTCCGGTGCCGGCGCGGGCAAGTACGTGTACGGCACCCTCGCCCAGTCCGTGGCCACGGGCGCGAGCGCGCCGGCCTTCGCGATCGGTGACGCCTCGACCTACGCCCCGGTGGAGCTGACGTTCCCCAACGTCACGTCCGCGGGCACGCTCTCGGCGTCCACGACCGCAGCGGCGCAGCCGAACCTCGGGACGTCGTCGCTCAGCAACACGAAGTACGTGAATCGCTACTGGACGATCACGAACTCCGGTCTCGCGTTCACGACGTACGACGCGGTGTTCCACTACGTCGCGGGTGACGTCGCCGGTGGCGCCAGCACCTCGGCGCTGCAGGTGGGCAAGTACAGCGGTGGCAGCTGGAGCTATCCGACCGTCGGTACGCGCACGGCGACGACCACGCAGGCGACCGGGTTGACGTCGTTCAGCGACTTCGCGCTCGCGGAGTCGGGCAACTGGACGATCACGGCCTCGGCCGGTTCGAACGGCAGGATCTCGCCGAGCGGCGCCGTGTCGGTCGCGAACGCCGGCAGCCAGTCCTTCACGATCACGCCGGACGCGCACTACCACGTGGCCGACGTGCTCGTGGACGGCGCGTCGGTGGGCGCGGTGACCAGCTATTCGTTCACGAACGTGACCGCGGACCACACCATCGCGGCCTCGTTCGCCCTGGACACCTACACGATCACGGCCTCGGCCGGCGCGAACGGCAGCATCTCGCCGAACGGCGCGACGACCGTGAGCTACGGCGGCAGCCAGTCCTACACGATCTCCGCGAACTCGGGCTACCACGTGGCCGACGTGCTCGTGGACGGCGTGTCGGCCGGAGCCGTGACGAGCTACTCGTTCACCTCGGTCGCGGCGAACCACACCATCGCGGCCAGCTTCGCCGCCGATCCGGCGACGATCAGCGCCGTGTCGCCGTCGGGCACGATCTCGAGCTCGACGACCTCGCTGAACGTGCCGGTGACGGTCTCGCGCGTGGACAACACCGCGAACCGGCTCTTCCACGTCACGTTCCAGCTCGCCGGCGGTCTCACGCTGACGGGCGGCACGTCGGGCATCGTCGAGGGTGACTACCTCAACTCGAGCGGTGCGACGACGAACCTCCAGGTGACCGACAACGGTGGTGGTTCGTACACCGTGGACGGCACCATCCTCGGCCTGCCCTGCAACAACGTCGCGACGTCGGGCACGCTGTTCACCATCCCGGTGAGCAGCAGCTCCGCGAGCGGCACGGGCACGGTCACGCTGACCGAGACGACGCTGCGCGACTGCGACAACGCGACGCTGGCGTCCTCGATCGGCACCGCGGCGAGCGTGGACATCGACAACCGCGCCGACCGTCTCCGTGACCTCGCCCGACGGTGGTGAGTTCTGGGCGGTGGCGTCGCAGCACGCGATCACCTGGACGGCGAGCGACAACGCCGCGGTCTCGACCGTGGATCTGGCGTACTCGACCGACGGTGGCGCGACCTTCCCGAACACGATCGCGACCGGCCTGGCCCGCTCGGGCACGTACACCTGGACGATTCCGGCGATCGCCTCGACGCAGGTCCGCGTGCGCGCGACGGCGCACGACACCCACGGCAACTCGGCTTCCGACGCCAGCACGATCACGGAACGTGGCGGCGCACTACCACATCGCCGACGTGCTGGTGGACGGTGTCTCGGTGGGCGCGGTCGAAGCGTGACCGCGCGATCGATCACGCACACGATCACGGCCTCGGCCGGCGCGAACGGCAGCATCACGCCGTCGGGCGCGGTGGGCGTGGACAACGGCGGCAGCCAGTCGTTCACGATCACCCCGGCGGCGCACTACCACATCGCCGACGTGCTGGTGGACGGTGTCTCGGTCGGTACGCCGACGCTACACGACGAACGTGGTCGCTGATCACACGATCGAAGCCTCGTTCGCGATCACGACGCACACGATCGTGGCCTCGGCCGGCGCCAACGGCAGCATCACGCCGAGCGGCTCGGTGACGGTCAACGACGGTGACGACCAGGCGTTCACGATCAGCCCGGCGGCGCACTACCACGTGGCCGACGTGCTGGTGGACGGTGTCTCGGTCGGTACGCCGACGAGCTACACGTTCACGAACGTGACCACGGACCACACGATCGCGGCGAGCTTCGCGATCACGACGCACACGATCGTGGCCTCGGCCGGCGCCAACGGCAGCATCACGCCGAGCGGCTCGGTGACGGTCAACGACGGTGACGACCAGGCGTTCACGATCAGCCCGGCGGCGCACTACCACGTGGCCGACGTGCTGGTGGACGGTGTCTCGGTCGGTACGCCGACGAGCTACACGTTCACGAACGTGACCACGGACCACACGATCGCGGCGAGCTTCGACGACCATCACGATCACGACACGACGTGGCCTCGCGCCGGCGCCAACGGACAGCATCACGCCGAGCGGTTCGGTGACGGTCAACGACGGTGACGGGCGCGGTTCACGATCAGCCCGGCGGCGCACTACCACGTGGCCCGACGTCACGCCGAACGGCTGGTGGACTGGTCGGCACGCCGACGAGCTACACGTTCACGAACGTGGTCGCCGATCACACGATCGAAGCCTCGTTCGCGATCACGACGCACACGATCGTGGCCTCGGCCGGCGCCAACGGCAGCATCACGCCGTCGGGCTCGGTGACGGTCAACGACGGTGACGACCAGGCGTTCACGATCACCCCGGCGGCGCACTACCACGTGGCCGACGTGCTGGTGGACGGTGTCTCGGTCGGCACGCCGACGAGCTACACGTTCACGAACGTGGTCGCCGATCACACGATCGAAGCCTCGTTCGCGATCACGACGCACACGATCGTGGCCTCGGCCGGCGCGAACGGCAGCATCACGCCGTCGGGCTCGGTGACGGTCAACGACGGTGACGCAGGCGTTCACGATCACCCCGGCGGCGCACTACCACGTCGCGGACGTGCTGGTGGACGGTGTCTCGGTCGGCACGCCGACGAGCTACACGTTCACGAACGTGACCACGGACCACACGATCGCGGCGAGCTTCGCGATCACGACGCACACGATCGTGGCCTCGGCCGGCGCCAACGGCAGCATCACGCCGTCGGGCTCGGTGACGGTCAACGACGGTGACGACCAGGCGTTCACGATCACCCGGCGGCGCACTACCACGTGGCCGACGTGCTGGTGGACGGCGTCTCGGTCGGTACGCCGACGAGCTACTCGTTCACGAACGTGACGACCGATCACACGATCGCGGCGAGCTTCGCGATCACCACGCACACGATCGATCAGCCCGGCGGGCCTCGGCCGGTTCGAACGGCAGCATCACGCCGTCGGGTCTCGGTCACGACGCACACGACGGTCAACGACGGTGACGGTCAACGAGACGCAGGCGTTCACGATCACTCCGGCGGCGCACTACCACGTGGCCGACGTGCTGGTGGACGGTGTCTCGGTCGGCACGCCGACGAGCTACACGTTCACGAACGTGGTCGCCGATCACACGATCGAAGCCTCGTTCGCGATCACGACGCACACGATCGTGGCCTCGGCCGGCGCCAACGGCAGCATCACGCCGAGCGGCTCGGTGACGGTCAACGACGGTGACGACCAGGCGTTCACGATCACCCCGGCGGCGCACTACCACGTGGCCGACGTGCTGGTGGACGGCGTCTCGGTCGGTACGCCGACGAGCTACACGTTCACGAACGTGACGACCGATCACACGATCGCGGCGAGCTTCGCGATCACGCAGCACACGATCCTGGCCACGGCGGGCTCGAACGGCAGCATCACGCCGAGCGGCTCGGTCGCGGTGGACGACGGCAACGACCAGGCGTTCACGATCGCCGGTGACGTGAACTATCACGTCGCCGACGTCCTCGTGGACGGCGTCTCGGTGGGCGCGGTCGGTACGTACACGTTCACGAACGTGACGACCGATCACACGATCGCGGCCAGCTTCGCGATCAACGCCCACACGATCACGGCCAGCGCGTCCGCCGGTGGCAGCATCACGCCGTCGGGTGCCGTCAGCGTGAACCACGGCGACTCGCAGGCCTTCACGATCACCGCCGACGCGGGCCACCACACGGTGGACGTGCTCGTGGACGCGGTGTCGGTGGGTGCGGTGGCCAGCTACACGTTCACGAACGTCACCGCGGATCACACCATCGCGGCGAGCTTCGTGGTGAACCCGGCGGTGCCGGCGCTCACGCTCACGGCCTCGCAGGTGAAAACGGGCAACGACACCGACGGCACCACGAAGATCCTGCTGAGCTGGCCGGCCCTGCCGGCGAGCAGCTCGGTGGCGGTCTACCGCGCGCCGTTCGGCAGCTACCCCGAGTACGACGACCTGGCCGGTGCCGCCCCGACGGCTCCGAGCTTCCCGCCGTCGGGCCCGTGGACGCTGACCTCGGTCACGGCCTCGAACACGACCGACGAAACCACCGAGCGCGACTTCTACTACTACGTCGCGTTCGTGACGGACACGTTCGGTACGGTCTCGCCGGTCTCGAACGTCGCGGGTGGGGTCCTGAACTACCACCTGGGTGACGTGACGGACGGCTCGACGCCGGGCCAGGGCAACAACGCGGTGGACATCGCCGACGTGTCGCTGCTGGGCTCGCACTACGGCCTGACCGGTGCCGCGGTCACGGCGTACGACTACCTCGACGTCGGCCCGACGACGAACGCGAGCGTCAACGCGCGTCCGACGACGGACAACCGCATCGACTTCGAGGACCTCATCCTGTTCGCCATCAACTACCAGCTCGTCTCCGCTCCGCAGTCGGCGGCCCGCCCGGTGTTCGAGGCGGCGTCCGCGGACGAGGTGTCGCTGGACCGCCCGTCGGTCTTCGGCGCCGACGGCCGGATGACGGCGCACCTGAACCTGCGCGGTACGGGCATGGTGCAGGGCCTGTCGCTCAAGCTGACGTGGGATCCGGCGGTGGTCACGCTCGAGTCCACGGCTCCGGGCCAGATGGCGGACGACCTCGGTGCGCTGGTGCTCACGGGCGCCCCGGGCACGGTGGACGTGGCCATGCTCGGCGTGAGCAGTGGCCTGCAGGGTGAAGGCACGATCGCGAACGTGACGTTCCGTCGCATCGGCCCCGGCGACCCGGCGATCGCGCTGGCGTCCGCCGACGGCCGTGACGCGGGCAACGCCCACGTGACGGTGGCGGTGAAGACGACCGGGGTGCCGATGGCTCCGCTCGTGACCGCCTTCTCGCGCATCGCTCCGAACCCGTTCCGTGCGAACGCGAACCTGTCGTTCGCGCTCGCGAGGGGTGGCGCGGTGGAACTCGTGCTGTACTCGGTGGACGGCCGCATGGTCCGTCGCCTCGTGAACGGCACGCGTGAAGCCGGCCAGTACCAGGTCGCGTGGGACGGTCGTGACGAGCATGGTTCGCTCGTCCCGGCGGGTGTCTACTACGCGCGACTCGTCACGCGGGACGGCACGTTCAACCGCTCGCTGGTGTACCTCAAGTAGGGTTCCGCAGAACGAACCGGCGGCGCGACCACTTCGGTCGCGCCGCCGGTTTCGTTTCGGCCGCGGGGGAGAGCCGCGATCAGCCGTTCTCGCCCTCGGCCACGATGCGCCGCAACGCGTCGCACGACGGCACGAGGAAGCGCCCGTCCTCGGTGAACACGACCCCTTCGCGGTTCCAGCGCGACAGCGTGCGGATCGCCGTCTCGACCGTGGTGCCGACCGTCTCGGCGATCTCCTGGCGCGTGAGCGTGAGCGCGATCTCGGTGCCCTCGGGCACGTCGCGGCCCATGCGTTCGGCGAGCGACAGGAAGAAGTGGGCGATGCGCACCTCGACCTTCTGCCCGCGCATCTCCTCGAGCCGGCGGCTGAACGACAGGTTGAGTCGCGTGAGGTCGCGGATCAGCGAGTGCGACAGCGCGGGATTGCGCTCGACGAGCGCGAAGTACTCCGCGGCCGGCACGCAGAGCACCGTGCAGGGTTCGAGCGCGAACGCCGAGGCGGGGTAGGCCATGCGGTTGAACACCGCCACGGCACCGACCGCCTCGCCCGCGCCGAACAGCTCGAGCAGCACGTCGCCGTGCGTGCCGTGCTTGACGATCTTGATCCGGCCATCCACGAGCACGAACAGGACGTCCGCCCGGTCGCCCGCCATCCACAGCGCGTCGCCCTTGCGCAGCACGCGCAGCGTGCAGGCGGGCTCCAGCCGGGTGACGTCCTCGGCCGTGAGCTGGCGGAACAGTGACAGGGTCCGCAGCGCGGTCCGGACTCGTTCGCGATGGACTTCGTTCATGAGGGCCTCGGGCGGGGGGGCGTGACCGGGCGGCAGCATGCCCCAGCACGCGCGCTGCGGCCAGTACGTGGCCGTCCGCCGCGGGGGCCGAGCGGTCCCTCGGGAGCGGTTGCCAGCGCCACGGCCAGCCGATATAAGGGGCGGACCGCGCGGCCTGTCGGGCACGCGGCCTGCGCCGGGGACCCGTTAGCTCAGTCGGTAGAGCACCTGACTTTTAATCAGGGTGTCGCTGGTTCGATCCCAGCACGGGTCACCAACATTCGCCGTCCGGCGGGCGCGACCGGCTTGAGCCCGGGGGCCGGAGCGGGCATGTTGCGCACTTTCCCGGGTGGTCAGGGACAGGAAAAGTCCGAAACTGCCCTGCTGGGAAGGCATCGAAGTCGGGGCTGCGTGACCGGGAGTCGCGCGGGGCACGTGGGACCGCCGGGGTCCCCGCAGAAGCGAGGATGGATCGGATGATCGAGACAGACCAGCGTCGGGGTGCGGCATCGTGAGGAAGCTCACCTGCCAGGAAGTGCTCGACCAGCTCTGGGAGTACCTCGACGAGGACGCGCGCGCCGAACTGTGCGCGGAGATCGAAGGCCACCTGACCGGTTGTTGCCATTGCCGCGTCGAGGTGGACAGCATCCGCAAGACCGTCCTGCTGTTCCGTGCCGGGGACGAGACCTGCACCCCGATCCAGCTTTCCGAGCGGCTGCGTACCGCCCTCGACGTCGCCTACCGCGAGCACGGCGCCGACGATTGACCGGCCCGAGCGGCCCCCGTACAGTTTTGCCGGCCCTGTTCCAGACGCCCGTGGGGTGAGCCCCGCGGGCCGTCTCATGTCCGCCCTCACCCGGGTCGGGAAATCATGAAGCGCGTCGGCATCATCGGGTTACCGCAGTCCGGCAAGACCACCGTGTTCGAGATCCTGATGCAGGGGGCCGGTGCCGCTGCGCCCGCGGGCGCCTCCGCCAAGGACCGGGTCGGCGTCGTGAAGGTGCCCGACGCCCGCATCGACCGCCTGAGCGCGATGTTCCAACCCAAGAAGACCACGTACACGACGATCCAGTTCGTGGACAGCGCCGCCGCCGGTCACGGCCGCCCGGGCAAGGGGCAGGACCTGTTCGCGGGCGTGCGCCAGTGTGACGCGCTGCTGGCCGTGGTGCGCGACTTCGAGAACCCGCTCGTGCCGCTCGAGAAGGGCGTGAACGCCGCCCGCGACCTGCGCGACCTCGACGCCGAACTCGTCCTCAACGACCTCGCCGTGGTGGAGACCCGGCTGGAGCGGATCGAGAAGGAACTGCGCATCGGCAAGAAGGAGGCGGCCGCGGAGGGCGAGGCGCTGCAGAAGTGCCGCACCGCGCTCGACGCCGAGAAGCCACTCCGCCAGGTCGAGTTCAGCGCCGAGGAGCACCGGCTGCTGCGCGGCTTCCAGTTCCTGACGCTCAAGCCGCTGCTCGTGCTGTTCAACCAGGACGAGCACTCCAGCGGGCAGCCGTCCGACCCCGGTCCGGGCGCGCTCGCGGTGGTGCTGCGCGCCTCGGCCGAGCGCGAGATCGTCGCGCTGCCGCTCGAGGAGCGCGAGATGTTCCGCGCCGAGATGGGCGTGACCGAGGACGGGCTGTCGCTCGTGATCCGCTCGTGCTACCAGCTGCTGGGCCTGATCTCGTTCTTCACCGTGGGCCCGGACGAGGTCCGGGCGTGGGAGATCCAGCGCGGCGACAAGGCCGTGGACGCCGCCGGGGCGATCCATTCCGACCTCGCGCGCGGCTTCATTCGTGCCGAAGTGGTGGCGTACGAGCAGCTGGTGGAACTGGGTGGGCATGCGAAGGCGAGGGAGAAGGGCGTCCTGAGGCTGGAGGGCCGCGACTACCTCGTGCACGACGGCGACTGCATGGAAATCCGGCACAACGCGTGAAGTCCGGTGTAGGCGGAGCGGCGCGGAACGTCCCGCGCGACCGCAAGGAGAAACCGATGTCTCGTGGACGCACCCTCGTCTTCACCCTGTTCGCCGCGATCCTGACGCTCGCCGCGCTCGTGCCCACCGCGCATGCCGGCCTCGCGCTCGACCGCTGGAAGGGGCACATCGCCTTCGGCTACGGCAAGCTCGTGTCCGACACGCTCGCCCCGGCCGGGTCGCTCTCGGCCGCCGCGGGCATCGAGTATCCCGTGCGCCCGAACTGGCGCGTCGGCCCGACGCTGTCGTTCCACCTGCTCGGTTCGAGCAACACCAAGCGTGGGAGCGTCACCTGCGGCGTGGACTACAGCGTCGTGGACGTGGCGCTCATGGCCACCTGGCTGCCCCAGCGCTCGTGGGTGTCGCGCGTGTCGTTCGGGCCCGGCGTGGCGAGCGCGCACGCCGACCTCGCGATCGCGGCGGGCGGCGCGGCGTTCTCCGACCTCGCGGTGCAGCAGGCGAGTCCCGAGTTCGCGCTGGACGTCACGCTGATGCCGCGCCGCATGAAGGTGGTGGGCATCGGAGCCGAACTCGGCACGCGCATCTTCCCGACCGACCCGGGTGTCTGGAGCGTCTGGACGGGGCGCGTGGCGATCCACTTCTGAGCCCGGCCACCGCGTGAGCCTGCGCCGCCACTGGGGCCTCGCCGCCATCCTGGTCGTCGCGCTGATCGTGCGCGTGATCGGGCTGGGCTACGGGCTGCCGTGGCTGTTCTACTTCCACGACGAGCCGCAGGTCGTGCTGCGTGCGCTCCGCCTCGGCACCGGCGACCTGAACCCGCACTTCTTCGGCTGGCCCGGCATCCTGCTGTTCTACGTCGCGCTGCTCAGTTTCATCGGGCTGTTCGTGTGGGGGCGGCTGACCGGACTGTGGCGCAACGCCGGCGGGTTCGCGAACGCCTACTTCAAGGACCCGAGCGCGTTCTACGTGCTCGCCCGGCTGCAGAGCGTGGCGAGCGGCGTGTGGACCGTGTACCTCACGTACGGGCTCGGCTCCACCGCCTACTCGACCGCGGTCGGCACCGGCGCGGCGCTCGCCATGGCGGTGTCCGCGCTGCACGCGCACTATTCGCACCTCGCGCACCCGGTGATCGTGCTCACGGCGTTCGTGTCGCTGGGGCTCTGGGCTTGCGTGCGGCTCGCGGTGGACGGCGGGGCGCACGAGTTCCGCATCCTCGCGATCGCACTGGGACTGGGCACCGCGGCGCAGTACCACGCCGCGCTGCTCGCCGTGCCGCTCGCGATCGCCATGCTGCTGCGCATCGCCGGCGAGCCGAAGCGCATGTGGCACTGGCTGGGCGCGGCGTTCCTCACGGGGCTCGCCGGGATCGCGATCCACCTGATCCTGTCGCCGTTCACGGTGCTCGACTACAAGCAGTTCCTGCACGACCTGTCGTACGAGGCGGCGAAGGCCTCGGGCGGTTCGTCGGGACCACGCGCGCCGGCGCGCGCGATCCTGTCGTTCATCAGCGACGCGCTCGTGCCGTCGCTCAGCATGCCGCTGCTCGTGCTCGGCGGCGTCGGCGCGCTGGCCGCCTTCATCCGCCGCAAGCCCGCGGATCTCGTGCTGCTGTCGTTCGTGGGCATCTACTTCCTGGTCATGGCGCGCTCGGGGCTGGTGAACGACCGCTACGGCCTGCCGCTCGTCATGCCGGGGCTGCTGTTCGCGGCACGCCTCGTCGAGGAGTTCGTGTTCCGCATGCCGGCACGCTGGCGCCGCGGCTGGTACACGCCGGCGATCATGGCGCTGCTGTCGGTGCCGTCGGCGTTCACGCTCGCCGAACAGGACTACACCATGACGCGCGGCGACACGCGCATCGAGTCGCTGCGCTGGTTCGAGGCGCACGTGCCGTTCGACGACCGCGTCGTGATCGACATGCACCGCTACCGCAACACCGCCAGCCCGCCGCTCAACGAGAACACCGTGCGGCTCAAGGAGCGCATCGAGGAAGTGCAGAAGGGCGTCGAGGGTTCGGGCAGCAGCCGCGCCTACGAGCCGTTCTTCCGCTACTGGCTCGAGCACCCGCGCCCGAACGCGTACTACCTGATGAGCACGAACATGGGCTACGACGCCAAGCGGCTCGACCAGTACGTGCGCGAGGGTTACCGCTGGGCGGTCGTGAGCGTCGAGGCGCGCGAGATGCACGAGCGCTTCGCGGCGGGCGGCGACAGCTCGCACGTGCGCTACTACCTCGACCTCGACCGCGACGCGAAGCTCGTGGCCGAGTTCAAGGCGCGCCGCTGGCACACGCTGGGTCCCGAGATCCGCGTCTACCGGCTGCCCGACCACCCGAGCGGCCGGGCCGACACCACCACCGCGGCCCCGGCGTCGCCCGCGCCCGAGGCCCCCGGCGAGCCGTAGTCCGGCCGGGGCCTGACCGGGGCGGGACTTTTGACGCCCCTCGGGGCCGGGCCGTATCTTCACCCGGCTTTTCTCCTTCGGGGCGGGGCGCAAGTCCCCACCGGCGGTACAGCCCGCGAGCCGCGCCGGAAGTCGGCGAGGCAGACCCGGTGGAACTCCGGGGCCGACCGTGAAAGTCGGGATGGAAGAAGGGGAGGCCGAACGATTCCGGCCAGCCGGCGCCCGCGTCACGGGCCCCGGCCGTCCGGCGTCTTTCGCGACCTCCGGCTTGTTCCGTCGACCCCGTGGGAGCGCCCACGGGGTTTCTTCGTTCTTTGCCAGCGAGGCCACATGGCTGTCCGTTCCGCGGATCGAACCCACATGCTGCGCGCCCTGCGCCTGGCCGTGCGCGGGCGTGGGCGGACGGCGCCGAACCCGATGGTGGGCGCGGTCTTGGTGCGGAACGGTGAAGTGGTCGGTGAGGGCTGGCACCGGCAGCACGGGAGCGCACACGCCGAAGTCGAGGCGTTGGCCGCCGCCGGCCGCCGCGCCCGTGGCGCGACGCTCTACGTGACGCTCGAACCCTGCGCGCACCACGGCAAGACGCCGCCGTGCACCGAGGCGCTGGTGGCCGCGGGCGTGCGCCGCTGCGTGGTGGCGCTGCGCGACCCGCACGACATCGTGAACGGCCGCGGGCTGCGCAAGCTGCGCGCCGCGGGGATCGCGGTCGAGGTCGGGCTCTGCGCCGACGAGGCGCGCGAACTGCTGGGCGGCTACGTGAGCGCCTGCGAACAGGGGCGACCGCGCGTGACCTGGAAGGTGGCGGCTTCGCTCGACGGCCGCATCGCCGACGCGCGGGGCCGCAGCAAGTGGATCACCGGCGCGGAGGCCCGCCGCCGTGGTCACGCGCTGCGCGCCGCCGCGGACGCGATCGTGGTGGGCGCCAACACCGCGCGCGCCGACGACCCTCGGCTCACCGCGCGGCTCGGGCGTGGTACGCCGCAGCCGCTGCGCGTGGTGTGCGACAGCCGCCTGTCGCTGCCGCTCACGTTGAAGCTGTTCCGCGCCCCGCTCGCCGAGGGCACCGTGGTCGCGTGCGGCCGTGCCGCCGGCGCCGCGAAGGTGCGGGCGCTCGAAGCGCGCGGCGTGCAGGTCTGGCGCCTGCCGCTAGTGGGCGGCCGAGTGTCGCCGCGCGCGCTCGCGCAGCGGCTCGCCGTCGCGGGCCGGCACGAAGTGCTGCTCGAGGGCGGGGCCGTGCTCGGGCGGGCGTGGCTGCGCGCCGGGCTCGTGGATCGCATCGCGTTGTTCGTGGCGCCCTGCCTGCTCGGCGAAGGGCTGAGCTGGCTTGCGGGCGAGGGCTGGCCGCTGGCGCGGGCGCCGCGGGGCCGCATCGTGTCGCTCGAGCGCGCGGGAGCCGACGCGCTGCTCACCGTGGCCGTGGGAGGGAAGTGACGATGTTCACCGGCATCATCGAGGAACTCGGGCGCGTGGCCGCCCGCGAGGACCGGCCCGACGGCCGCCGCTTCTGGATCGAGGCGCCGCTCGTGTCCGAGGGGCTCGCGATCGGCGATTCGGTCGCGCACGGCGGCTGCTGCCTGACCGTGGTGGCGCGCGAGGGGGCGCGCTACGCCGTCGAGGCGGTGCCCGAGACGCTGCGGCTCACGACGCTCGGCGACTGGCGCGAGGGCGACGCCGTCAATCTCGAGCGCTCCGTCGCGATGGGCGCGCGCCTCGGCGGGCACCTCGTGCAGGGGCACGTGGACGGCGTCGGCGAGGTGGTCGCCGTGACGCCCGAGGGCGACGGCCGGCGCGTGGCGCTGCGCGTGCCCGAGCCGCTGCGCCGATTCGTGGCGCACAAGGGCTCGCTCGCCGTGGACGGCGTCAGCCTGACCGTGGCCGCGCTCACCGCGGACGGCTGCGAAATCGCCTACATTCCGCACACGCTCGCGGTCACCACGGCCGGTACCTACGTGCCGGGGCGACGCGTGCATCTCGAAGTGGACCTGCTGGCGCGCTACCTGGCGCGACTGCTGGAGGAAACCGGCATGCCCGGGAGGAACTCGTGAACGCCGCGCGCGCCAAGGCCGCGCGAGGCTCCAGCCCCGTTCGTCGCGCGACGCCGTCGCGCGGCGCCCAGCGCGTGCGGGACGGTGCACGCCCCGGCGCGACGCCGTCCGCCGACGGCTTCCTGACCGTCGAAGAGGCCGCGGCGCGCATCAAGGCCGGACGCATGATCGTCGTGGTGGACGACGAGGACCGCGAGAACGAGGGCGACCTCGTGTTCGCGGCCGAGAAGGCCACGCCCGAAATGGTGAACTTCGCGGTCAAGCACGGCCGCGGCATCCTGTGCGCGCCGCTCGCGCACGAACTCGCCGACAAGCTCGAACTCAAGCTGCTCGTCGAGAACAACACGTCGCGCCTGGGCACGCCGTTCACCGAATCGGTGGACGTGATCCGCGGCACCACGACCGGCGTGTCCGCGTTCGACCGCTCGCGCACCTACCGCGCGCTCGCGAAGCCCGGTGCGAAGTCGTCCGACTTCGCGCGCCCGGGGCACGTGTTCCCGCTCCGCGCCATGCCGGGCGGCGTGCTGCGCCGCGCGGGACACAGCGAAGCCGCGCCGGACTTGTGTCGTATCGCCGGCCTCCGGCCGGCGGCGGCGTGTTGCGAGATCATGGCCGAGGACGGCCACATGATGCGGCTGCCGGAGCTGAAGAAGTTCTCGGCGAAGCACGATCTCGGCATCCTCACGATCCGCGACCTCATCGAGTGGCGCCGCCACCGCGAGCGCCTCGTGCGCCGGGTGATCACGGTGCCGCTGCCGACCGAGGACGGCAGCTTCCAGATGCACCTGTACGAGGACGTGCTCGAGGGCGACCACCACGTGGCGCTGGTGAAGGGCAAGATCACCGCGAGCACGCCGACGCTGGTGCGCGTGCACTCGCAGTGCCTCACGGGCGACGTGTTCGGCTCGTGCCGCTGCGACTGCGGCCCGCAGCTGCACGCGGCCATGCGCGCGATCGAGAAGCGCGGCTCGGGCGTGCTGCTCTACCTGCGCCAGGAAGGGCGCGGCATCGGGCTCGCGAACAAGCTGCGCGCGTACGCGCTGCAGGACCGCGGCTTCGACACGGTCGAGGCGAACATCAAGCTGGGGTTCCCCGCGGACCTGCGTGACTACGGCATCGGCGCGCAGGTGCTGGCCGACCTCGGCGTGCGCAAGATCGACCTGCTCACGAACAACCCGCGCAAGGTCGTCGGCCTCGAGGCCTACGGCCTGCAGATCGCCTCGCGCGTGCCCGTGCAGGTGAAGGCGAACCGGCACAACCGCCGCTACCTGTCCACGAAGCGCGACAAGCTCGGGCACCTGCTCGACCTCGCACTGGGGGAGAAGTGAGCCCGATCCACCGGCGTCCCGAAGCGGACGCGAACGGCCTGCGCTTCTGCCTCGTGGCCGCGCAATGGAACGAAGCGATCGTGAACCGCCTCGTCGAGGGCGCGCTCGGCGTGCTCGCGGCGCAGGGCGCGCGCGACGAGGACATCGAGGTGCGCTGGGTGCCGGGCAGCTTCGAGCTGCCGGTCGCGGCGTTCTGGGCGGCGGGCTCGGGCGAGTTCGACGCGGTGCTCGCGTTCGGCTGCGTGATCCGCGGCGAGACCGAGCACTTCCGCATCGTCGCCGACGCCGCGGCGCAGGGGCTGCTGCGCGTCGCGCTCGACACCGGCGTGCCGGTGCTGAACGGCGTGCTCGCCACCTACGACGCCGCGCAGGCGGAGTCGCGCGCGGGCGGTGAACACGGCAACACGGGATCGCAGACCGCGCTCGCCGCGATCCGCATGGCGCGCGCCGCGCGGGAAGCGGGGACGCGATGACCGCCTCCACCACCGGCCGGCGCCGAGCGCGCGAAGTGGCGTTCCGCGTCGCGTTCCAGGCCGACGTCGCCGGCGACACCTACGCGCTCGCGTGGAAGCTGCGGCGCGAGGAAGAGGCGCTCAGCGACGACCAGACCGAACTGATCGAGGACATCGTGCGGCTACTCGAGGCGCGCGGCCCCGAAGTGGACACCGCGCTGCGCGAGTCGGCCGAGCACTGGCCTCTGCAGCGGCTCGCCGCCACCGACCGCGCGGTGCTGCGCATCGCGGTGGCCGAGCTGCTCGCGCGCCCGGGTTCGCCCGCGCGCGTCGTGCTCGACGAGGCGATCGACATGGCCGGCACGTACGGCGGCGACGAATCGGGGCGCTTCGTGAACGGCGTGCTCGACCGCGCCGCGCGCGCGCTCCGGCCGGGAGAGTTCTGATGCTCCACGCGCTCGTCTCCGACATCCACGGCAACCTCGACGCGCTCGACACCGTGCTCGCCGACCTCGCGAAGCGGGGCGTCACGAGCATGGCGTGCCTCGGCGATTTCGTCGGCTACGGCGCCGCGCCCAACGAATGCATCGAGCGCCTGCGTCCGCTGATCGAGACCGCGGTCGCCGGCAATCACGACATGGCCGCGTCGGGCCGCATCAAGCTCGGCTACTTCAACGACGACGCCGCGCACGCCGCGCGCTGGACCATGGATGCGCTCACCGAGGCGCACCTCGAATGGCTGCGTGCGCTGCCGCTGTCGGTGGCGTGGAAGGGCGTGCGACTGGTGCACAGCTCGCCCGCGGAACCCGAGGAGTGGCACTACGTGCTCTCGCCCGGGGACGCCGCGTTCGAGATGGAGTCCTGCGAGGAGCGCATCTGCTTCATCGGGCACTCGCACTACCCGGGCACGTTCGTGCTCGACGGCGACTTCGTGAGCTACACGCGCGACCTCAAGGTCGCGGCGATGCCCGGCAAGCGCTACCTGATCAACGTCGCGAGCGTCGGCCAGCCGCGCGACGGCGACCCGCGCGCGGGCTACCTGCTGTACGACGACGAGCGCCTCACGTTCGAGCACGTGCGGCTCGACTACGACATCCCGGCCGCGATGAAGCGCATTCGCGACGCCGGGCTGCCGCCGTTCCTCGCGAACCGGCTGCAGTGGGGCGAGTAGGACTCCGGAGGGACACATGGCGCGCGCATCCACGCTGGATCACTGGGAGTCGTACTGGAAGGGCCACGCGACCGACATCGAGGACACGTACTCGACCGGCGGGCGGCTCGTGCGCGAAACGCTCGCGGACGGTCCGGTCGCGGGCAAGTGGGTGATGGAGATCGGCGCGGGTTCGGGCCGCGACCTGATCGAACTCGCGCGCATGGGCGCGCGGGGCATCGTGCTCGACTACTCGCCGGCCTCGCTCGCGCTGGTGAAGCGCCAGGCCGAGGCGCAGGGCGTGCCCGTGATGCTCGTGCAGGCCGACGCCACGCGCATGCCGTTCCGCGACCAGTCCATCGACGTGTCGTTCCACCAGGGCCTGCTCGAGCACTTCCGCGACCCGATGCCGCTGCTGAACGAGAACGCGCGAGTGACCGCGCGCGGCGGCCGCATGATCGTGGACGTGCCGCAGACGTTCCACCTGTACACGCTCATGAAGAACGTGCTCATCCTGCTGAACAAGTGGTTCGCGGGCTGGGAAACGCAGTTCACTCCGGCGCAGCTCGAGACGCTCTGCGCGTCCACCGGACTCGAGGTCGTGCG
This sequence comes from Candidatus Eiseniibacteriota bacterium, assembly GCA_046327815.1. Taxonomy (GTDB): domain Bacteria; phylum Eisenbacteria; class RBG-16-71-46; order RBG-16-71-46; family RBG-16-71-46; genus CAIXRL01. The sequence goes on from JAXLXR010000001.1 coordinate 289,722, forward strand.
CACGTACGGCGACTGGATGGTGCCCGGGCTCTGGTACCGCGTGACGCGCGAGGTGCTCAAGCGCGGGCTCGGGATCCGGCTGCCGCTGCACCCGAAGGGCCCGGCGTTCTGGTCGAACGGCTGGGACGCGCTGCGCGCATCGTGGCGCGGGCAGCGCTGGGCGCTGTGGACGAGCCACGTCATCGGCACGGTGGCCCGCCGCCCATGAACCGTCCGCGCCACCTGCTCGCCGTGAACTTCCGCGACCCCGCGCATCCCGAGGCGGGCGGCGCGGAGCTGCACCTCGAGGAGATCCTGCTCGAGGCGGTGCGGCGCGGCTGGCGCGTGACGTGGCTCGCGAGCGGTTTCGTGAACGCTCCCTCCGAGGCCGAGCACCGCGGCATGCGCATCGTGCGCCGCGGCGACTGGTGGAACTTCAACCTCGTCGTCCCGCGCGTGCTGCATGCGGAGTTCTCGGGCACGAACCAGCCCGACCTGGTCGTCGAGGACATCAACAAGGTGCCGTGCTTCTGCGCCCAGTACACGCAGGCGCCCGTCGCCGTGATCGTGCCGCACCTGTTCGGCACGACCGCGTTCCAGGAAGCGAACGCCGTGGTCGCCGCGTACGTGGTGCTGCTCGAGAAGCTGATCCCGTCCGCGTACCGCGGCTCGCGCTTCCTCGCGATCTCCGAAAGCACGCGCGACGACCTCGTCGCGCGCGGCGTGCCCGCGTCGCGCATCGCGGTGGTGCACTGCGGTCTCGACCACGAACGCTACTTCGCCGATCCCGGCGTGGCGAAGACGCCCGAGCCGACGCTCGTCTACGTCGGCCGGCTGCGCCGCTACAAGGGGCTCGACTGGGTCATCCGCACGCTGCCGCGGCTGCGCTCGTGGGTGCCGAAGCTGAAGCTGCACGTGATCGGCGACGGCCCGTGGCAGGGCGAGCTCGTGAAGCAGGCGGCCGCCTGCGGCGTGGCCGACATGGTCGAGTTCCGAGGCTTCCTGCCCGCGCGCGAGAAGGTGCCGACGATCCAGTCGGCGTGGGCGCTGGTGCAGCCGAGCCCCAAGGAGGGCTGGGGGCTCACGGTGGTGGAGGCCGGCGCGTGCGCGACCGCGGTGGTCGCGGCCGACAGCCCGGGCCTGCGCGACTCCGTGCGCCGCGACCAGACCGGGTTGCTCGTGCCGTTCGGTGACGACGTCGCGCTCGCCGACGCGATCGCGCGCGTGTGCACGGAACCCGCGCTGCGCGACTCGCTCGCGAGTGCGGGCGTGCAGTGGGCGTCGGGATTCCGCTGGGACGATTGCGCGCGCCGGTCGCTCGACGCGCTGGCGGGGGAGGGCTGATGGCGCTTCCGGGCGGGCGTTCGCCGAAGACCATGATCCTGCTCGGGGCGAAGATCGTCGCCTCGTTCGCGCTCTTCTGGTGGCTCTACCACCGCGTGGACTGGGTGAACGCCGAAAACACGATCGCCCACGCGAAGCTCGAATGGCTCGGCGCCGCGTTCGGCATGCTGTTCCTGAGCAACATCGGCGGTGCCGCGCAGTGGAACCGGCTGCTGCGTGCGGCGGGCATCGAACTGCCGTTCTGGAAGGTCGTGGCCTACTACCACGTCGGCCTGTTCTTCAACAATTTCCTGCCCGCGAACGTCGGCGGCGACTTCGCGCGCGTGCTCGACGCCTCGCGCGCGAGCGACGTGTCGCGGACAACCGCGTTCTCGACCGTGCTGCTCGACCGCATGATCGGCACCGTCGCGCTCGGCGCGCTCGCGGTGCTCACGACGTTGCCCGCGCTCGACGACCAGCACATCCATTTCGAGATGCTGCTCGGGCTGTGGGGGGGCGCCACCGCGTTCTTCTTCGTGACCGTGCTCATGCTCTGGGCGGTGTTCCATCCCCGCCTGCTCGCGGCGATCGAGGGGCTGCTCGGCCGCGTCGGCCTCGGGCAGCTCAAGCCCGCGCTGGACGAGCTTTCGGAGCGGCTGGCGCTCTACCGGGGGCAGCGGCGAATGTTCATGGAATTGTTCGCCATCGCGCTCACCGTGCAGGTCCTGCGCATCGGCGTGCACATCCTGGTGGCCCGCGCGCTCGGCCTGAGCGTCCCGACGGCCTACTTCTTCCTTTTCGTGCCGTTGCTGGCGGTGATAGTTTCGCTGCCCATCTCATTCAATGGCATCGGGGTACGTGAAGGCGCGGGGATCTTCCTGTTCGGCCTGGTCGGGCTCGGGCAGGCGGCCGCGTTCTCGCTGCAGTTCACGACGTACCTCGTTGCCTTCGCGGTCAGCTTGATCGGGGGCATCGTGTTCCTGGTCCGCATCCCGCATCGCCGGGCGGAATCCCGGACTCCACGGAGGCCTGAGGAATGAACTCGAACACGAGAGTGGCCGGCCTGGTCGCTCTCCTCGTCTTCCTGATCACCGCGGTGGTGTACTTCCTGACGCTCACCCCCACGGTGCCGTTCTGGGATTCCGGCGAGTTCATCGGTGTGTCGTGGATCCTCGGCATTCCGCACCCCCCGGGTACGCCGTTCTACGTGCTGGTCGGGCGCATCGCCACGCTGCTGCCGATCGGCAGCGTCGCGCAGCGCGTCAACGGGCTGTCCGCGGTCGCCGGCGCCCTCTGCGTGTTCCTCACGTACCTGTCCATCCTGCGCATGGCGCGCCTGTCGCAGGGCGGCGAGCGCAAGGCGTGGCACGAGTGGGCGGCCATCGCGGGCGCGGCCTGCGGCGCGCTCATGCTCGCGTTCAGCGACACGTTCTGGGAGAACTCGACCGAGGCCGAGGTCTACCAGATGATGAGCCTGGCCCAGATCCTCGTGTTCTGGCTCGGCCTGAAGTGGTGGGAGGCGCACGAGACCAAGCCCACCGTCGGCCCGCTGCTGCTCGCCACGTTCATCATGTGGCTGAGCGTCGGCCTGCACCTCGGCGTCGGCGTCATGGGCGCGCCGCTGCTCGTGCTGGTCATGATGGTGGACTGGAAGGTCGGCATGCTGTTCGTGCTGCCGTTCCTCGGGCTGCTGCGCGTGCCCGCGGGCCTCGAGAAGATGGCCGGCGCCGTGCTGCTGTTCTCGGTGGTCCAGAACTTCTGGTTCGTGTCGCAGAAGAAGCTCGAAGGCTGGCTCGCGACGGTCGCCGCGGCCGGCGCCGCGTTCGGGTTCTACTACGCGTCCTCGGACAAGGACTTCACGCCGCTCGCCGCGATCGTCGCCACGGCCGCGGTGGTCGTGCCACTCGCGTTCATGGCGGTGAAGCACAAGGAAGGGCGCGTCGGCCTGCTGATCCTGTTCCTCATGGTCGCGGGCTACTCGACCCACCTGTACCTGCCGATCCGCGCGGCGCAGCACCCCGGCATCAACGAGGGCGCGCCCGCCACGTGGAACTCGCTGCGCGACCTGCTCGAGCGCAAGCAGTACGGCGAGATGAGCATGACCGACTCGGACCGCGACGGCGTGTTCGACCGGCGCGGCATGACGACGTTCGAGGAAATCGCCGCGATCCAGCTCGACAAGGAGTTCTGGCGCTACTTCAGCCGCCAGTGGCCGATCATCCCGGGCGGCGCACCGCCCTTCTCGGCGCTGCTCCCGATCCTGCTCGGCATCGCCGGCGGCGTGTGGGCGTTCGCGAAGGACAAGCGGAGCTTCGCGTACAACTTCGTGTTCCTCGGGTTGAACACGGCCGGGCTCATCGTGTTCCTCAACTTCAGCAGCCACGAGGTGCGCGAGCGCGACTACTTCTTCCAGTCGGGCTACCACGCCTACGCCATGTGGATCGGCCTCGGCGTGGTGTGGCTGATCGCCTGGATCCGCGAGTCGTTCGCGGAAGGGCCGGGGCAGAAGTGGGCGACGATCGGCGCCGGCGTGCTGCTCTGCGCCCAGCCGTTCCTGCTCATGAAGAACCTGTACTTCACGCACGACCGCAGCGGGAACTACATCGCGCGCGACTACGCCTACAACATGCTCGCGCCGCTCGCGCCGAACTCGTTCATGTTCACGAACGGCGACAACGACACGTTCCCGCTCTGGTACATCCAGCAGGTCGAGGGCTTCCGCAAGGACGTCCGCATCGTGAACCTGAGCCTGCTGAACACCGACTGGTACATCCGCCAGCTGCGCGACGAGGACCCGAAGCTCCCGATCACGTTCGACGACCGCATGGTGGACGCGCTCGGCGCCGGCATCGTGCAGGACGACAAGGGCAACTACGTCCAGACGAACGAGGTCATGGTCCACCACCTGCTGCAGAACGCGCACAACGCCGACGGGACCTGGAAGCGGCAGCCGTACTTCGCCGTCACGGTGCCCGAGCACTACGGCTACGAGCGCCAGTTCCTGCTCGAAGGTCTCGTGAACCGCGTGCTGCCCGACACGGTCGGCGCGGGCGTGGACGAGGCGGCGACGCGCAAGGCGCTGTACGAGACGTTCCAGTACCGCGGCCTGTTCAACCCCGACGGCAGCAAGAACGAGAAGGTCTACAAGGACGAGAACTCGGAGACCCTGGCGCGCAACTACGCCGCGGCGCATCTCCAGCTCGCGTTCCACTACCGCCGCAAGGGCGACCTTCCGGCCGCGATCTCCGAGATGCAGGCGGTCGTGCGCGGCTTCCCGGACTTCCCGGAAGTGCAGATGCCGCTGGGCACGTTCTACATGGAAGCCGGCGACACCGCGAAGGCGATGGCGTTCTTCGCGGACGTGGCGAAGCACAACCCGAACAACCCCGAGGCGCGCTACTACCACGGCGCCGCGCTCGCGGTCGAAGGCGACGTGAACGGCGCGATGCGCGAGTTCGACGCGGCGATCGCGCTCGACCCGAGCTACGACCAGCCGTACTTCGGCGCCTACTCGACGCTGCGCACGCTGGGGCAGGAGGAGCGCGCGTTCTCGTACCTGCAGCAGTGGGCGCAGCGCAACCCGAACGACCCGCGTGCCGCGAGCATCCTCGGCGTCGGCGGCGGTGCGGGCGGTCCTTCTCCGGGCGGCTCGCGTCCGCCCGTCACGCAGGTTCCGTAAGGAGCGCGAACGATGGCCGTGCATGCGCTGGTGACCGGAGCGGCGGGGTTCATCGGGTCCACGCTGTCGGAGCGTCTGCTCGCCGACGGCGTGACCGTGACCGGCGTGGACTGCTTCACCGACTACTACGACGTGCGCCTCAAGCGGAAGAACCTCGAGAAGGCGCTCGCGCACCCGGGCTTCACGCTGCTCGAACTCGACCTCGGCGCCGCGGATCTCGCCGCGCTGCCGAAGGTGGACGTGGTATTCCACCAGGCGGCGCAGGCCGGCGTGCGGGCGTCGTGGGGCAAGGACTTCGCGTCCTACGCGCACCACAACGTGCTCGCCACCCAGCGGCTGCTCGAACGCTACCGCGACGAGACGCTGCAGCGCTTCGTGTACGCGTCGTCGTCGAGCGTGTACGGCGACGCCGAGCGCTACCCGACCGACGAGCAGCTGTTGCCGCGGCCGTTCTCGCCGTACGGCGTCACGAAGCTGGCGGCCGAGCACCTCGTGCTGCTCTACGGGCGCAACTTCGGCATCCCGGTCTCGGCGCTGCGCTACTTCACCGTGTACGGGCCGCGCCAGCGTCCCGACATGGCGTTCCACAAGTTCTGCAAGGCCATGCTGCAGGGTGACGAGATCCCGGTGTACGGCGACGGACGGCAGTCGCGCGACTTCACGTTCATCAGTGACGCGATCGAGGCGAACGTGCGCGCGTGGCAGCGCAGCGCCCCGCAGGGCGTGTACAACATCGGCGGCGGCTCGCAGGTGGACGTGCTCGAGGCGGTCGCCCTGCTCGAGGAGGCGCTCGGCGTGAAGGCGAAGCTGCGCTTCGAGCCGCGCCCGCCGGGCGATCCGCTGCGCACGCGCGCCGACGCGACCCGCCTGCGCGCCGACCTCGACTACGAGACCAAGGTGCCGATCCGCGAGGGCCTGTTCGCGGAAGCCGAGTGGGCGAAGACGCTCTACGGGGCGAAGGCGTGAGCACCGAACCCCGCATCTCGGCGGTGATCCCGGCCTACAACGAGGCCGAGAGCCTGCCCGAGCTCCACGGCGAGCTCGTGAAATCGTTCGAGTCGTTGGGGCTCCCGTGGGAAATCCTCTACGTGGACGACGGCTCGCGCGACGGCACCGCCGAGGTGATCGAGAAGCTGTGCGCGACCGACCCGCGCGTGCGCGGGATCCTGCTGCGCCGCAACTTCGGCAAGTCCGCCGCGCTCGCGACCGGTTTCAAGGCCGTGCGCGGCGAGTTCGTGGTCACGATGGACGCCGACCTGCAGGACGACCCGGTCGAGATCCCGCGCCTGCTGGCCGAACTCGACAAGGGGCTCGACCTCGTGTCGGGCTGGAAGGTGAAGCGCCTCGACCCGATCACGAAGACGCTGCCGAGCAAGCTCTTCAACCTCGTCACGTCGTCGGTCGCGGGGGTGAAGCTCCACGACTTCAACTGCGGCTTCAAGGTCTACCGCCGCGAAGTGGTGGACGCGCTCGAGGTGTACGGCGAGCTGCACCGCTTCCTGCCCGCGCTCGCGCACTGGCGCGGATTCCGCGTGGGCGAACTGGGCGTGCACCACCGCGCCCGCAAGTTCGGTCACTCGAAGTTCGGCGCCGCACGGTTCGTGAACGGCTTCCTCGACCTCATGGCCGCGGCGTTCATCTCGACGTCGGCGCTCAAGCCGCTGCACGTGTTCGGCCGCATCGGCGTCGTGTTCCTGCTCGTCGGGCTCGGGCTCGGCGGCTGGTTCGTGGGCTCGTGGCTGCACGGCGACCCGCAGCGCGTGCGCCCGCTCATGCTGCTCGGCGTCGGCTGCGTGCTGCTCGCGATCCAGTTCATCCTCATGGGCCTGCTCGGCGAGATGATCGCGCACCAGGCCGCGCGCGCCGACTACCCGGTGCGCCGGCGCTTCAACCTGGAAGACTGAGCGTGAAGGCCTTCGTCCTCGCGGGCGGGCTCGGGACGCGGCTGCGGCCGCGCTTCGGAGACCTGCCCAAGGCGCTCGCGCCGCTGCAGGGACGGCCGTTCCTCGCGCGCATGCTCGGATGGCTGCGCGACCGCGGGCTGCCGCACGTGGTCGTCTGCGCGGGCTACGGCGCCGACCAGCTGCGCGACGCGCTCGGCGACGGCTCCGAGTTCGGCGTGACGCTCGAGTGGTCGGTCGAGCCCGAGCCCATGGGCACGGGCGGCGCGCTCAAGCTGGCCGAACCGTTCGTGGACGGCCCGGTGCTGGTCGTGAACGGCGACACGCTCGGCGACGCCGATCCGTGGACGCTCGAGCGCGACCGCTGGGAGCGGGGCGCGATCGGCGCGGTGTCGCTCTACCGCGTGGACGAAGCCGCCGCGCGCGGTCGCGTGGAACACGAAGGCGACCGCATCGTGCGTTTCGTCGAGAAGGACGTGGACTACCGCGGACCCGCGTGGGTCAATGGTGGGCAGTACGCGTTCTCGCCCGAGCTCTGGCGGTACCTGCCGGCGGGCGCGAGCTCGCTGGAGCGCGACGTGCTGCCGAAGCTCGCGGCGGCGGGACGACTGGCCGGCATCGAGAACGCCGGCCGCTTCTGGGACATCGGCACGCCCGAGGACTTCGAGCGGGCGGAGCGGGAGCTGCACGCATGAAGCCGAACCTGAACCGCTACATCCGCGCCCGTGCACCGCTGCGGCTGAGCTTCTGCGGCGGCGGCACCGACGTGTCGCCGTACCCGGAAGAGCACGGCGGCTGCGTGCTGTCGGCCACGATCAATCACTACGCGTACGCGTCGCTGCGCCCGCGCCGCGATTCGCGGCTGACGCTCGCGAGCCTCGACTACGACCTCGTGGCGAAGTACGACCACCCGCGGCGGCTCAAGTTCGACGGCACGCTCGACCTGCTCAAGGCGGCCGTGCGCGCGCTCAAGGTGAAGCGCGGCGCCGACCTCTGGACGCATTCCGACGCGCCTCCCGGCTCGGGTCTCGGTGCGTCGAGCACGCTGATGGTCGCGCTCATCGGTGCGCTGCGCGAGTGGCTCAAGCTCGACATGACGCCGTACGACGTCGCCGAGCTGGCGTTCAAGATCGAGCGCACCGACCTCAAGCTGGCCGGCGGGCGCCAGGACCAGTACGCCGCGGCGTTCGGCGGCTTCAACTTCATCGAGTTCCTGCCCGAGGGCACGGTGGTCACGCCGCTCAAGCTGCGCCGCGACACGCTCGAGGAGCTCGAGTACCGCCTGCTCATGTGCTACATGGGCCAGACGCGCCAGAGCGCGAAGATCATCGAGCGCCAGACGAAGTCCTACCGGCAGGGCAAGGCGTCCACCGTGGCCGCGCTCGACGCGCTCAAGGCCCAGACCGTGGACATGAAGCGCGCGCTGCTGCTGGGGCAGATCGACGGTTTCGGCGAACTGCTGCACCAGGCGTGGGAGCACAAGAAGCAGCTCGACGAGGGCATCTCGAACAGCCACGTGGACAAGCTCTACCAGCTCGCGCGCAAGGAAGGCGCGATCGGCGGCAAGATGCCCGGCGCGGGCGGCGGCGGCTACTTCCTGCTGCTCACGCGCTTCGACCGCCGGCACCGCGTCGCGGCCGCGCTCGAGAAGGCGGGCGGGCAGGTCGTGCCGTTCCAGTTCGAGGCGCGCGGCGTGCGGTCGTGGTCCGTCGCGCGCGAGCGCTGAGGGGCATCGCGTGAGCGCTCCGGCGCGCCGCATCGGACTCGTCGGCCCGCTGCATCCGTGGCGGGGCGGGCTCGCGCAGTACCTCGGGCTGCTCGGCGAGGCGCTGAAGGCCCACGCCGAGGTGCGCGCGGTCACGTTCACGCGCCAGTACCCGGACTTCCTGTTCCCGGGCACGAGCCAGTTCGACCCGAACGCGCGCCGTCCGGATTTCCCGACCGAGTCGCTGCTCGACTCGATCGGGCCCTGGTCGTGGAAGAAGACCGCCGCGCACCTCGAGCGCTTCGCGCCGGCCGCGGTGGTCCTCAAGTGGTGGATGCCGTTCTTCGCGCCGGCGTTCGCGTCGAGCGTGGGGCCGCTGCGCCGGCGAGGCACGCGCGTGATCCTCGTGTGCGACAACCTCGTGCCGCACGAGCCGAAGTTCTACGACTCGGCATTCACGGACTGGATGCTGCGCAACTCCGACGGCTATCTCGTCATGTCGGACTCGGTGAACCGCGACCTCGACCGGCTCAAACCCGGCGCGCCGCGCCGCCGCGTGTCGCACCCGTTCTACGCCCAGTTCGACCAGAAGCGTTACGACCGCGCGTCGGCGCGCGCGAAGCTGGGGCTCACGGGCGACGTCGCGCTGTTCTTCGGGTACGTGCGGCACTACAAGGGGCTGGACACGCTGCTCGAGGCATGGCCGCTCGTGCGTGCGAAGCGGCCGGGCGCGACGCTCGTCGTGGCCGGCGAGTTCTACGAGAAGCCCGAGCCGTACCGTGCGCTCGTGCAGGCGGCGGGCGAGGGCGCGGTGCGCCTGCTCGACCGCTACATCGCCGACGACGAGGTCGAGGCGCTGTTCCGCGCCGCGGACGTCACCGTGCTGCCGTACCGCAGCGCCACGCAGAGCGGCGTCACGCACGTCGCGTACGCGCTCGGCTGCCCGGTGATCGCGACGCACGTCGGCGGCATCACCGAGACCGTGCGCGAGAACGAGACCGGCCTGACCGCGCCGCCCGAAGACCCGCGCGCGCTCGCCGACACCATCGTGCGCTTCTTCGAGCAGGGCATGGCGCCGGCCATGGCGCCGCACATCGCGCGACTGCAGGCCGAGCATTCGTGGGAGGCGCTCGCGCACTCGACCGTGTCGCTGGTGGACGAACTGAAGCCGGGGAGGGCCTGGTCGTGAGCGATCCGCGCCGACCCACGCGCCGCGCCGCGCGCATCGTGGCGGTGGCTGCGTTCCTGCTGTTCGCGCTCACCGGCGGCGGGCGAATTTCCGGCAGCGACGAAGTCACGATGTTCCAGCTCTCGCGCGCCATGCTGCACGGCGGGATCGCCGTGCCCGAGGGCGCCACGCTCGCCGGCCCCGACGGGCGGTTCTACAGCAAGAACACCGCGGGGCAGGCGGTGCTCGCGCTGCCGTTCGTGGCGGTGGGCGAGACCGCGGCCAAGGTCGCGGGCTTCCGCGAGTCGAAGGGCGAACTCGCGTCGCGGTTCGTGGCGTCGTTCCTGAACGCGCTGGTCGCCGCCGTGCTGCTGGGCGCGTTCTACGCGTTCACGCGCCGGCTCGGCGTGCGGGCGCGCGAAGCGCTCGCGGCCACGGCGCTGCTCGGCTTCACCACGCCGCTGTGGGTGTACGCGAAGAGCTTCATGGCCGAGCCGCTCGAGGCGCTCGGGCTCACGCTGGCGCTGGGCAACGCCGCGCTCGCGGGCGCGGGCGACGAGCGCTCGCTCGCCGACGAGCCGCGGCGGCTGCGCTACGCGGCCTTGGGCGCGTTCCTCGCGGTGAGCGCCAAGGCGAGCATGCTGCCGCTGGCGCTGCTCGCGCTGACCGCCATGGGCTTCCGGCGCTGGCAGCGCTGGTGGCTGCCGCTGTTCGGCGTGGCCGCGGCGATCGGCGGGCACCTGTTCTACAACTTCGCGCGCTTCCACGACCCGCTGCAGAGCGGCTACGGCGCGCAGCAGTCCGCGGCCGCGTTCTCGACGCCGCTGCTGGTCGGGCTCTACGGCCTGCTGCTGTCGTCGGGCAAGGGGCTGCTGTGGTTCGCGCCCGCGGCGTGGCTCGCGTTCGCGGGCTGGGCCGGGATGACGCGCTCGCGCCAGCACTCGAACGAGCCGCGTCACGGCCGCCCGGCGGCGCGCGCCGCGCGCGCGACGTGGGCGGTGCTGGCGGTGGCGCTCGTGCAGTTCGGCACGTTCCAGCACTGGGCGGGTGACGGATCGTGGGGCCCGCGCTACCTGGTGCCGATGCTGCCGCTGGTGTTCTTCGCCGTCGCGTTCGCGCTGCAGGGCGCGAGCCGCGCGCGCAAGCGCTGGGCGTGGGCGCTCGGGCTCGCGGGGCTGGTCGCCACGCTGGGCGGCGTCGGCATTCACTACGGCGCCGAGATGCGCAAGGTCGGCGACTACCCCTACACGCTGCCGCTCGAACACCCGCGCTTCATGGAGTCGAGCCACTTCAACCCGCGCTTCAGCCCGCTGCTCGTGCACTGGCAGATGATCGGCGAGAACGCCGCGGCGCACGCGCGCGGCGAGATGCCGCGGATTGGGGCGCAGGCGCCCGCGCAGCCGGCGAATACCACGTCGCGCCTCGGCATCTCGGAATCCGACCAGGCCGCGCTGCTCGGCGCGTTCGACCTGTGGTGGATGTACGCACGCTACGCCGGCATCCCTGCCGCGCCGCTCAACGCCGCCGCGCTCGTGCTCGCCGTGGCGTCCTTGTGGGGCTGTGCCGCGGCGTTCGACGCCGCGTCGCGGGACCGTGAGGACGCGTGAAGACGCTCGTCACGATCGTGCTGGGCTGGAACGGGCTCGCGCTCACCCGCGCGACGCTCGACTCGCTCGCCGCCTGCCGCGTGCCCGAGGGCTGGGCCGCGAAGGTGATGGTCGTGGACAACGCGTCGTCCGACGGCTCGCCCGCGGCGATCGCGGCCGAATACCCGTGGGTGGACCTCGTGGCGCTGCCCGGGAACCTGCGCTTCGCCGGCGGCAACAACGTCGGCATCACGCGCGCGCTCGAATCCGGTGCCGACGCGATCATGCTGCTGAACAACGACGTCGTCGCGGACCCCGGCCTGTACGAGAAGCTGCTCGCCGCGCTCGCCGAGCGCACGAAAGCCGGCGCCGCCGCCCCGCTCATCTACCACGCACTGCCGAGCCGCGTGATCTGGTACGCGGGCGGCGTGTGCGATCCGGCGTGGGCGCGCAGCGCGCACGTGGGGATCCGCGAGCACGATCGTGGGCAATACCGTTCGATCGAGACCACCGGCTACCTGACCGGCTGCTGCCTGATGGCGACCGCCGAATGCTGGCGCAAGGTGGGGCTGCTCGACGAGGGCTACTTCATCTACGCCGAGGACGCCGACTGGTCGCTGCGCGCGCGCGAAGCCGGGTACGAGCTGTTGTTCGTGCCGACGGCGCGGCTCTGGCACATGGTGAGCGCGTCGAGCGGGGGAGCGGCGAGCGGCTGGAAGCTGTACCAGCGCACGCGCGCGAACGCGCGGCTGTGGGCGCGCCACGCCCGCGGCGCGGCGGCGCTCACCTCGCGCGCCAGCTTCTGGGCGCAGCATGCGGCGCTCTTGTTCGTTCTCGCGCTGCGTGGGAACTTCGCCGGCGCGCGCGGCGTGGCCCGCGCGCTGGCCGACGACATGGCGGGGCGCGACCCCGCGGAGGTGAAGCTGTGACCGCCTGGACGCCTTCCAAGCCCGTGCGCGCCCCGCACGAACCGCCGGTGTTCCTGCGCGAGGTGATCGCCGCGCAGCCCATGGGCGCGCGCGTGCTCGACGCCGGCTGCGGGCCGGGCTCGTGGCCTTACTCCGAGCGGCCGGACCTCACCATCACGGGCTTCGACATCAAGTTCCCGCCCGGGCCGCCGAAGCGCGAGTACACGACGCGCGTGTTCCGCGGCGACCTCGCGCGGCTGCCGCTGCCCGCGGAGTACTTCGACCTCACGGTGTGCCACTACGTGCTCGAGCACGTCACCGAACTGCGCGAGTGCTGCGACGAACTGGTGCGGGTGACGAAGCCGGGCGGCACGCTCTACCTGAGCGTCCCGCGCGCGGCGGCCTTCGACGACCGGCTCTACCGCTTCGCGGGCTACTTCGCGAAGTACGCGCTCATGAAGTTCAGGAAGCGCATCGAGCACCAGCAGCGCTTCGACCTGCCGGGCGTGCTCGGCGAGTTCCGCCGCCGCGGCATGACCCTGACGGCGCACGCGTTCGTGCCCGCGGGCTTCTCGTGGATGAACGATCCGCGCACGAAGCCGCTGCAGGGTGCGTTCACCGACACCTTGTGCGGCATCCACCGCGCGACCGGGCTCGACCTCGCGGCGGACGCGAACTTCGTGCTCACGTTCGTGAAGACGGGGCGCACCGACGGACCGGACGGTCGCGATCGTTCCGCCCTGCCCGGGAACCGCAGGGTCACGCATGTCTGTCGCGACTGCGGTGAGCATTCCATCGTGGAAAGCTCGGGGCCTCCGGCCCCGTCCGGACCGTGGCCGAAGCAGTGGGTCTGCCCGTGGTGCGGCAAGCCGAACCCGTTCGGGCGACCGCGGTGAGCGGCGAGCGGGCGGCGGCATGAGAGTCCTGCACGCACCGTCGGAGATCGCGGGCCAGACGAGCATCCTCGCGCGCGCGCTGCGCGACCTGGGCGTCGAGGCGTGGTCGCTCGCCACCAATCCGACGTTCGCGAACTACCGCGTGGACGAGCTCGTGCCGCTCGATCCGCAGCCGCCGCTGCCGCGCTACATGGGCTACGCGGGGCTGCTGGCCAAGCACCTGAACAAGTGGGACGTGTTCCACTTCCACTTCGGGCGCACGCTGATCGCGCCGCACAACCTCGACCTGCCGCTCTACCGCGCGATGGGCAAGAAGCTGGTGTTCCACTTCCACGGCTGCGACATCCGGAACCGAGCGCACATGCTGGCGACGCACGCGCACTCCACGTGCACCGAATGCTCGCCGCCGTTCTGCATTCCCGCGCGCCAGAAGCGCGTGCTGCGCGAGGCCGGGGCCCACGCCCACGCGCAGATCGTCTCGACGCCCGACCTGCTGGAATCCGCGCCGCTGGCGCGGCAGATGCACGTGGCCGTGTGGCTGCCGGACTACGAGCCCGCGCCGTTCCGCGAGACGCCGAAGCTCGTGCTGCACGCGCCGACCAACCGGCTCATCAAGGGCACGCCGTACATCGAGGCGGCGTTCGAGCGCCTGCGCCCGAAGTTCCCCGGCGTCGAGTTCCGCGTGGTCGAGAAGCTCGACTGGGCCGAGCTCAAGCGGGCGATGCGCGAGTGCGACGTGTTCGTGGACCAGCTGCACATGGGCTGGTACGGCATGGTGAGCGCGGAGGCCATGGCGTACGGCCGGCCGTCGCTCGCGTACCTGCGGCCCGACTTCGAGCCGCTCACGCGGGACTGCCCGCTCGTGCGCACGAGCGTCGAGACGCTGGAGCACGATCTCGAGGCGCTGCTCACCGACACACCGCGCCGCCGCGAGCTGGGCGAGCGCTCGCGCGCCTACGTCGAGCGCGAGCACGCCGCGCCGGTGCTCGCGGCGAAGCTGGTTGAGCTGTACCGGAGCCTCGGCGTCTCGTGAGCGTCCGCGACTCTCTCAAGCGCCTCTCCGGCGACTCGCTCGTCTACGGGCTCGGGCAGGTGCTGGGGAAGGTGGTCAACTTCCTGCTCGTGCCGGTGCTCACGCGCGTGCTGGTGCCCGAGCAGTTCGGCGTCTCCGAGAACGTCACGCAGTACACCGCGAGCGCGCTGCTCGTGCTCGTGTTCGGCATGGACGGCGCGCTCGCGCGGTTCTTCTACGAGCAGCCCGACCGCACCGCACGCGTGCGCATGGTGTCGTCGTCGTTCGCGTTCCGCCTGCTCACCGGCGGCGCGGTCGCGCTGACGCTCGCCGCGTTCGCCACGCCGCTCGCCGGGGCGCTGCTGGGCGGCGAGGTGTACGCGAAGTACCTGCGCATCGGCGCGCTCACGCTGCCGGCCACGCTCTTCGTGCTGTTCTCGTACGACGTGCTGCGCGTGACGTTCCAACCCTGGAAGTTCATCGCGCTGAACCTCGCGTGGACGCTCTCCGTGGGCGGGCTCACGCTGTACTTCGTGCTCGGGCGCCACCTCGGCGTGGCGGGCGCGCTCTACGGCAAGCTGATCGGCGACGCGTGCACCGCGGCGTTCGGGCTCGTGCTGTGCCGCCATCACCTCAAGCCGGTGTTCGACCGCGACCTGCTGCGCCGCATGCTCGGCTACGGGCTGCCGCTCGTGCCGGTCTCCATTTCGTACGCGGTGATCGGCGCGGTGGACCGCGCCACGCTCACGCGCACGTTCTCGCCCGAGGCGGCCGGCATCTACGCGGTGGCGATGAAGTTCTTCGCGGTGATCACCATGGGCGTGTCGGCGTTCAACCTGGCGTTCGGCGCGTTCGCGTACGCGCGCGCCAAGGACCCCGACGCGCCCAAGCTCTACGCGCGCGTCATCACCCTGTACGTGGCGTTCGCCTCGCTGGGCGCGCTCGTGGTGGGCGTGTTCGCGCCCGCGCTCGTGGCGCTGCTCGCGCCCGAGAAGTACGCCTCGGCCGCGACCCCGGCACTGTGGCTGACCTTTGCCGCTGCCGCGCAGGGCGCCTATCCTCTCGCCGTGCTCGGCATCACGCTGGCGCTGCGCACGCGGTTGCTGGTCGGCATCGCGGCGTTGTCGGCTGCGGTCGCGATCGTCGCGAACGCCCTGCTCGTGCCGCGTTTCGGGGCGACGGGCGCGGCCATGGCCACGTGCCTCGCGCACGTGGCGTCGGCGGTCGCCGCGTACGTCGTGTCGCAGCGCGTCTACCCGCTGCCGTTCCGCAGCGCGCGGCTCGTGCTGCTGTACGGCGGCGCGCTCGCGCTCGGCGTGGCCGCGGTGCGGCTCGCGCCCGCCGGCGTGGCGGGAGTGGGAACCAAGCTGGTCGCGGTGCTCGCGTTCGTCGCGCTGGCCGCGGTGCTCGAAGTCTGGAAGGACCGCGGCGCGGTCCGCCATCGTCCGTCGTCCTGACGGAACATCGCCCGGAGGAAAGCGGACATGTGCGGCATCGCAGGCATCTTCGACTCGCGCGCGCGCGCCGACCTCGGCCGGCTCGCGCACATGTCGCGGCTCATGCGCCACCGCGGCCCCGACGACGAGGGGTTCGTGCTCGTGGACGCCGCGACCGGCGGCTGGCGCACGCACGGCGGCCCCGACACGCCGCTCGAGGCGTATCGCTCCGGCGCGGCGTACGCGCCCGGGCGCTCGTCCGGCGTGGCGAGCGACGCGGCGTGGCACGTGGCGCTGCTGCACCGCCGCCTCGCGATCGTGGACCTGAGCCCCGGCGGCCACCAGCCCATGAGCGCGGCGTACGGCCGGCACTGGCTCACGTTCAACGGCGAGATCTACAACTTCATCGAACTGCGCGACGAACTGCGCGCGCTCGGCCACGAGTTCGTGACCACGTCGGACACCGAAGTGATCCTCGCCGCGTACCGGCAGTGGAGCGAAGACTGCCTGTCGCACTTCAACGGCATGTTCGCGCTCGCGCTCTGGGACCAGGACCGCGGGGTGCTGTTCTGCGCGCGCGACCGGCTGGGCGTGAAGCCGTTCTACTACCAGTACGACGGCACGCGCTTCGCGTTCGCCTCCGAGCCCAAGGCGCTCGTGCTCACGCAGGACACGCGCCCCGTGCCGCGCCCCGCGGCGATCCGCGACCTGCTCGCGCTCGACTGGGTGGACCACGGCGCGCACACGTTCTTCGAAGGCCTGATGCAGCTGCCGCCCGCGCACTGCCTGCGGGTGGGCGAGGGCGGGATCGCGATCCGGCGCTGGTGGGGGCTCGACGAACGCGCCTACGCGAGCGGCACGAGCGACGAGTTCGCCGCGCGCTACGCCGAGCTGTTCACCGACTCCGTGCGGCTGCGCCTGCGCGCCGACGTCGAAGTCGGTTCGTGCCTGTCGGGCGGACTCGATTCCAGCGCGGTCGTGACCACCGCGGGCCGGCTCGAGAACCGCGGACTGCACGCGTTCTCGTGCGCCTACGACGAAGGCCCGGCGTTCGACGAGCGTCCGCACATCCGCGCCGCCGTCGAATCGAGCGGCGCGAAGAGCCACCTCACGATCCCCAACGGCGACGACTTCTGGAGCGTGTTCGACACGCTCGCCACGGCGCAGGACGAACCGACCGCGGGGCCGGGCGTGTACTCGCAGTGGAAGGTCATGGAGCTCGCGCACGCGACCGGGCTCAAGGTGCTGCTCGACGGGCAGGGTGGCGACGAGACGCTGGCGGGCTACTTCCGCTACCTGCCGTCGCGGCTGCGCGACCTCGCGCGCGCCGGCGACGTGGGCGGGTTCCTGCGGCTGTGGGGGCCGGTGTCCGACAAGCTCGGCGTTTCGACCGCGCTGCTGCACACGTTCGAGCCGTGGCTGCCGTCGGCGCTCGTCGCCGAACTGCGCGGCCGCTTCGGGCAGGGCAAGGACCGCGTGCTCTCGCACGCGCTGCGCGGCCTGCCGACGGACGTGCCGAAATGGCCGAACGTCGAGCGCTCCGACGTCTGGCGCCATCTCGCGTTCGACACGCTCGTGCGCCAGCTGCCGAGCCTGCTGCGCTACGAGGACCGCAACTCGATGGCGTTCTCGATCGAGACGCGGCTGCCGTTCCTCGACTACCGCCTGCTCGAGTTCGCGTTCTCGCTGCCCGACGAGGAGAAGCTCGCGGGCGCGACGACCAAGGCGATCCTGCGCCGGGCGCTCGGCGACCGGGTGCCGAAGAGCGTGCTCGCGCGCCGCGACAAGATGGGCTTCGAGACGCCGACCGACCTCTGGTTCCGCACGCGCTTCGCCGACGAGGCGCGGCGCCGGCTCGCGCGGCCCGGCCCGTTCCAGGACTGGGTGGACGGCGAGTTCGTGCGCGCGCAGCTCGAGGAGTACCTCGTGGGCGGCCGCGCGATCGGCCTGCAGGTGTGGCGCTGGTTGAGCCTCGAGGCATGGTCGCGTGCGTTCGTGGCGCTCGACCCGCGCGTCGGCGAGCGCGAGGTGCCTCATTCCGAGCGCGCCGGCCTGCACGTGAGCCGCGTCGAGTTCGACGCCGCGAGGATGCGCTGATGGACCTGGTCGTCCTGTCCGAGGTGCGCTGGGGCTACTTCCGCACCCGGAAGCAGTTCCTGCTGTCCCGGTTCCCCGAGCCGTGGCGCGTGTTCTTCGCGCAGCCGCCCGGCGGGGGGAAGGACGACCCGTGGGAGCCGCGGACCGAGGGCCGGGTCACCTACTTCACGGTCCCGTTCCTCAAGCCGGGCACGAAATCGCCGCTCTACAACGCCGTCGCCGGCACGGCGCCCGGGCGCTGGGCGATCGAGGCGGTGGCCGAGGCGCACCTGGGGCGCATGCTGGCGCGGCTCCGGGTGGGCCCCGAGCCGGTGGTGCTGGCCTCGAACATCTACACCGCGGGAGCGCTTTCGCGGCTCCGCAAGAAGCTGCTACTGTACGACTTTAACGACAGTCCCTTTCAGTTCTCCGTGAGCCCGCCGTGGGCGCACGGGTACTGGCCACGCACGCTTCGGCAGGCGGACGCCGTGTTCGTCGTGTCGGAGTTCTATCGTCGGCAGCTCGCCGGGGAGACCGATCGGCCCTTGATCCTGCTCGGGAACGGAGTCGAGATGGCGCACTTCGAGGCGCCACGCGACGTCCCCGCGGACCTCGCCTCGCTGCCCCGGCCGCTCATCGGCTACGTGGGACTGCTGAGCCACTTCCTGGATTTCGAGATGCTCGAATCGCTCCGGCGGAACCGCCGGGGGGGGACGCTGGTATTGGTGGGGCCGGGCACTCCCGCGACCGACGCCGCGGTGGCCGAACTGGGCCGCCGGGAAGGGGTCGCGGTGCTCGGGCCGAAGCCGTACGAGCAGGTACCGGCCTGCATGCAGGCGCTGGACGTCGGGGTGATCCCGTTCCGCGCGAACGACCCGTTCGTGCAGGGGATCAACCCGAACAAGGTGTACCAGTACCTCGCGGCCGGCCTGCCGGTGCTCACGACCCCGCTTCTCGACCTGCAGGAGACCGCTCCCGACCTGCTGTTCGCCCACGACGCCCGCACCATGAGCGAGGCCCTCGCGACGGCGCTCGACGCGCCGGCCGATCGCGAGCGCCGCCGCGCGCTCGCCCGTCCGCACGACTGGGACGCGCTCGCCTCGCGCATGGTCCACGAGATCGAGGCGCGGCTTCCCGCCGCGTGACCCGAGGAGTCGCACGCTTCATGGCCCAGACGAAGCCCACCCCGAAGGCGTCCGGCGCAGCCGGCGGATTCACGCTCACCACGGCGTGGGCCGCGGTCGTGCTCGCGCTGCTCACGCTGCTGTTCTTCCACGAAGTCTCGATCGGCGGGCGCACGTTCGTCTCGCCCGACGCGACCAACCCGCTGGGCTTCGTGCGCATCGGCGAGCAGTCGCTGACCCAGAACCACGTCTACCCGCTGTGGAACCCGTTCGTGTTCCTCGGCATGCCGAGCTTCGGGTCGGGCGCGTACAACCCGTGGATCTACCCGCCGGACTGGCCGCTCGCGCTGGTGCAGAAGGTGGTGCCGCTGCCCGAGCTGACGTGGCTGCTGATCTACTACTTCCTCGGCGCGTACTTCGTGTACCAGCTTGCGCGCGAGTGGGGCGCACGCCCCGAAGGCGCGCTGCTCGGCGCGGTGGCGTTCGTGTTCCAGCCGAACCTCGTCGCGGTCGGTGCGCACGGGCACGGCAGCCAGCTCGTGAACTCGGCGTACCTGCCGCTCATGGTGTGGCTGGGCGCGCGCTGGATGCGGCGCGGCTCGCTCGCCGACCTCGGCGCGCTCGCGCTCGCCGGCGGCTTCCAGTTCCTGCGCGGGCACGTGCAGATCTGCTTCTACTCGTGGATCGCGGTCACGATGTGGGCGGGTGTGTCGCTGCTCTCGGCCGTGCGCACACCGGGCGAACTGCCCGCGCGCGCGCTGCGCGCCGTGGGCGTGCTCGCGGCTGCCGCGCTCGCGTTCGGCGTGGCGGGCGTCTACAACCTGCCGCTCAAGGACTACGCCCAGTATTCGATCCGCGGCGGTGACGGCGGCGGCGGCGCGGGCTTCGCGTACGCGACCGGCTGGTCGCTCGCACCGTACGAACTGCCCTCGGCGATCGTGCCGAACTACGTCGGCTTCGGCGGCGCCACCTACTGGGGCGGCATGCCGTTCACCGACTACCCGAACGCCTACCTCGGCGTGGTCGCGGTGCTGCTCGCGATTCCGGCGGTGCTCGGCGGCGGCGCGCCGCGCGTGTTCGCGCTGCTGCTCGGCGCGTTCGCGCTGCTCGTGTCGTTCGGCAGCCACTCGCCGCTGTACGCGTGGATGTACGCGCACGTGCCGCAGTTCAACAAGTTCCGCATCCCGGTCATGATCGTGATCCTGCTGCAGCTCGCCATGGCGCTCGCGACGGCGTGGGGCTGGAGCGAGATCATCGCGTCCGACGCGAAGCGCCGCGCCCTGCTCGAGAAGCTCTGGATGGTCGTCGCGGCGGCGGTCGTGCTCGCCGGGCTCGCGGTGCTCGGCGGGGGCGAAGGCCTGCGTTCGTGGTACGTGCAGATGGCGCAGGGGCACAAGCCGGAGTTCCCGCTCGAGGCGGCGAACGCGGCGTTCGCCGCGTTCACCAAGGACGCGCAGCAGGTGCTCGTCACCGCGGTGTGCGTGGTGGCGCTCGCGTTCCTCGCCATGCGCGGCAAGCTCGCCGCCGGGCTCGCGAGCGTGATCGCACTCGTGCTGCTGCTCGGCAACCTGTGGCCGGTCTCGAACCAGGTCATGGCGCCCGTGATCGGCGACCCGATCGCGCGCGACGCCGACGCCGGCCGCGACGAGATCACCGACTTCCTCGAGAAGCAGGGGCCGTGGGGCAGCTTCCGCGTCATGTACCCCGAGCTGCGCGACAACCGGCTCGCGGGCTTCGGCGTCGCGGTGCTCGGCGGCTATCACGCCGCCAAGCCGCAGCTCTACCAGGACCTCGTCACGCCGGGCAGCTCGGTGATCCTGAGCGCACGGCTGTGGACGCTGTGCAACGTCAGGTACCTCGCGCTCTCGCAGGCCGTGCCCGCCGAGGCGCTCACGCAGGTGCTGGGACCGCTCGGCGCGTTCTTCCAGCCCGTGTACTCGGGCGCCGCGGGCGGCGTGTACGAGTACGTGCGCACGCTGCCGCGAGCGACGGTCGTGGACGCGTACGCCGTCCTGCCCGACACCGGCCGCGCGAGCGTGGACTCGGTCACGTCGAGCCCGCGCGATCCCGCGACATTCACGTTCCTCACGAAGAAGCCGGGCTTCGAATCGGGTTCGGGGCAGCTGCCCGCGGGCACCGCCACGATCTCGAAGTACGGCCTGCACGAAGTCGAGATCGCGGCCGACGCCGCGGGCCCGGCGCTCGTGCGGCTTTCGGATCTCTGGTACCCGGACTGGAAGGCCACGGTGGACGGCAAGCCCGCCGAGATCCTGCGCGCGGACCACGCGCTGCGCGCGGTCGAGGTGCCGGCCGGGAAGCACGTCGTGAAGTTCACGTTCGAGAGCGCGTCGTTCCGCAACGGACTCACGCTCTCGGTGGTGTGTGCGATCGTCTCGCTCGCACTGCTCGTCGCCGGCATCCTGCTCGACCGCCGCGTTCGCCCTTCGACGCCGACCGAGGCCGCCTGATGGAAAAGCTCGTCATCGTCCCGACGTACAACGAGATCGACAACATCCGTCCGTTGCTCGAGAAGGTGCTGGCGCTGCCGTACGGGCTCGACATCCTGATCGTGGACGACAACTCTCCCGACGGCACCGCCGACGTGGTGAAGGAGTGGCAGCAGAAGTCCGACCGCGTGCACCTGCTGCAGCGCCCCGGCAAGATGGGGCTCGGCTCGGCCTACCGCGACGGCTTCCGCTACGCGCTCGCGAACGGCGCCGAGTACATCTTCGAGATGGACGCCGACTTCTCGCACGATCCCGAGGCGATCGGGCAGTTCCTCGAGGAGGCGAAGGACGCCGACATCGTGCTCGGCAGCCGGTACCTGCACGGCGTCACGGTGGTGAACTGGCCGCTCAGCCGGCTGATCCTGTCGTACTCGGCGAACGTGTACACGCGGATCATCACCGGCCTGCCGCTCGCCGATTCGACCGGCGGATTCAAGTGCTTCCGCCGCCGCGCGCTCGAGGGCATCAAGCTCGATCGCGTGAAGTCCGAGGGCTATTCGTTCCAGATCGAGATGTCGTTCCGGTGCTGGAAGCGCGGCTTCCGCATCAAGGAGATCCCGATCATCTTCGTGGACCGGCGCGCCGGCGTGTCCAAGATGAGCCGCAAGATCATCTGGGAAGCCGCGGGCATGGTCTGGCGCCTGCGCCTGCTCGACCTGTTCGGCCAGTTGGAGTGACCTCGCGATGATCCGCCGCCTGTTCCTTCTCGCGATCTCGCTGTGCGCGTCGTTCGCCGCCGCCGCTCCTGCCGGAGCGACGGGGGCGTGGACGACCTACCTGCGGATGTTTTCGTGCAACGACCTCGTCGCCTCGCGCGACACGGTGTGGATGGCGTCGGCCGAAGCGGGCCTCGTCTACCAGGTCCGGAGCACGGGCGCGTTCGGTTCGTTCACCCGCGAGCCGGGCGGGCTCGCGAGCAACACGCTCAGCGCTCTCGCGTTCGACCGGTCCGGCCGGCTGTGGGCCGCGACGCCCGAAGTCGGCGTGAGCCGGCTTTCCGCGAACCGCGCCACGTGGGATCTGGTGAACGCGTTCGACGGGCTCCCGTCGGACACCGTGCACGTGCTGCGCGCCGAGGGCGACACACTGTGGATCGGAACCGAGCGCGGCATCGCACTGTGGGACGGTACGCAGATCGCCGGCTCCGTGCCGGACCTGGGCACGCCGTCGCCGTTCCGCAGCAACGTGGTCACCGGCATCGTCGTCGTTCATGACTCGTTGTTCGTTTCCACCGCCGACGGCATCTACGTGGCCCGGCTGTCGCAGCAGCTCGCGACGTGGGCGAACGTGGACGGGGGACTGCTGTCCACGAACGTGCTGGCGCTGGCGTCGGACGGTCGCGAGGTGTTCGCGCTCGCCAACGGCACCACGTACCGCTGGAGCATGACGGCACACACGTGGGGAGTGGCCGCCGGCCAGGGCTCGGTGCGCAAGCTGCGCGACGGCTTCGGACGCATGTACTCGATTTCCGCCACCGGTATCTGGAAGTGGGTGACGAACCAGTGGGTGCTGGTGAGCGGGTCCCCGGTCGCGATCGGCAGCGAGGACGGCGGGCAGGAGTTCTCGGACGATCCGGATGGCGTGATCTTCTCGTTCGGGGCCGGGGTGCTCAAGCGCCAGGCGGCGCCGGACTGGACGACGGTGAAGCCGCCCGGGCCGGTCGGCAACAGCGTCCAGAACCTTCTCGTGGACGGTTCCCGCGTCTGGGTGAACACGTACGGTGAGGGCGTCGGCCGCTGGGACGGCGTGCAGTGGCGGAACTGGGATCCCACCGCGTGCGCCGCGACCTCGGACACGACGTTCGCGAACGCCGCGTTCGCGTTCACGCTGCTCCGGGACGCGTCCGGACACATCTGGACTTCGCACTGGGAGCAGGGCATCGAACGCATCGACGCCTCGGTGAGTCCGCCGCAGTTCGATCACGTGATCTCGACTTGCGGCCTGCCGGTCGGCGACACGCTCTGCCGCCACACCGACGGCTGGGCGTCCGCCGTGGACGCTTCGGGATTCGTCTACATCGGGGGCGACACCCCGGACCGCGGCTCGCTCGAGCCGATGGGCATCGACGTGTACGCACCGAACGGATCGCCGGTGATCAACTGGAAGGCCCTCAATGCCGGGCTCGGCGACAACCAGGTGCGCGCCATCTCCGTGTCGAAGGACAGCGTCATCTGGGTCGGCTTCGCGAACAATCGCGGCGTCAGCTGGGCGACGCTCGCCTCGACAGGACCCGGACGCCTCACGCTCCCGGCGTTCACATCGATCCCCGAGCTGACGACGACGGACATCTTCGGCGTCGTCGCGCACGGGGATTCGATCTGGGTGCTGACGACGCAGAACCTCCGCCGCATCAGCCGCGTCACGCGCACGCTCGTCTCCTCGCAGCTCGAGATTCCCGCGGGACCGGCCCCGCGCGGCGCGGTGCGGCCGCTCGACGTGGGGCCCGACGGTTCGGTGTGGGTGGGCACGACGGACGGCGTGCGGCACTTCAAGCGCGGTGGAGGCTACGAGGACTTCAAGACCTCGAACTCGCCGCTCGCGAACAACGAACTCCGCGCCGTGTGCGTGGACCCGGTCACGGGAGTGGTGTGGTTCGGCACGGCGGCGGGCATCAACCGCTTCGACCCGAACTACACGCCGCCCGCGCCGCCCGCGCTGTCGAAGCTCGAACTGCTGCTGTACCCGAACCCGCTGTCGCTCACGCGCATGGGGCTCGAACTGCGGCTGCGCGGCAACACCACCGCGTACACGGGCGAGATCCTCGACCTCGGCGGGCGCGTGGTGCGCACGTTCGCGGCGAGTGCGAACGACCGCGTGATCTGGGACGGCCGCGACTCGCGCGGCAAGCTCGTGCAGCCCGGGGTGTACTTCGTGCACGCGCGCGGCGGTGGCCGTGAGGGCATCGCGCGCGCCGTCGTGCTGCGCTGAGCCGGGAGGAACCCGCGATGCAGGCGCCGGCCGCGCGCGTACTCGACGCCGCGCCCGCGGAGTGGGCCGCGCTGCTCGCGGCCGACCCCGCGGCGGCGCCGTCGCACCGGCCCGAACTCTGGGCGGCCTTCACCGCGGTGTCGCCCGAACTCGCGCTGCGCGTCGTCGCGGTGGAGCGCGACGGCCGACTGATCGGTGGCGCGCCCGCGCTGCTCGAGCGCCGCGGCGGCCTGCACCGCCTGCACGCGCTGCCCATGCTGCTCGCGGCGGCGCCGCTGGCGCTGCCCGGCATGCACGCGGAAGTGGACGCGGCCGTGGCCGGCGCGTTCGCCGCGCTGGCGCGCGAGCACGACGTCGTGGGCGGGGAGTGGGCGCTGCACCGCGCCACGGGGCCCGCGTTTTCCGCCGAGGCGCTCGCCCTGCTGCCCGGCGAGACGCGCTGGCTCGAGGCGTCGGTCGTCACGCTCGAGCAGGGGCTCGACGCGGCCGCGAAGCGCATCGGCCGCAAGCACCGGCAGGCCATGCGCCAGACGCGCGACGCCGGGCTCGAGTGTTCGGTGGCGCCGCCAGGACCGGAAGCCGACGACGCGCTCGAGGCGGTGTACGCGCTGCACCTCGCGCAGTCGCGGCGCTGGGGCGGCCACCGTGCCCTGCCGTTGCCGCTTTCGCGCGCGCTGATCGCGCGCGGCGCCGCGCGGCTGTTCGAGGTGCGCCGCGGCGGCGAACGGCTCGCCGGGGCGCTCGCGCTCGACGGCGACCGCGAGACGTTCGTGTGGTGGAGCGGCACGCACGCCGCCGGCCGCCGGCTCGGCGCGTTCCCGCTGCTGCTGTGGGGCATCGTCGAATGGGCGGCCGCGGCCGGCCGCGCGCGCGTGAACCTGGGCGCGAGCACCGACCTCGCGAACGTCGCCTCGTTCAAGAGCGCGCTCGGCGCCGAAGCGCAGCGCTACCCGGTGCGCTGGCTGGCGCCGGTCGCGGCGACGCCCGTGGCCCGGTTGTTCGCGGCGCTGCAGGCGCGTGTGCGACGCGGGCGCGCGCGGGGCGAGGCCGAAGCATGAGGATCGCGACGCTCTCGAACGCCTCGGTCGTGCACACCGTGCGCTGGGTCGAACACCTGCGCGCGCGCGGGCACGAGGTGCGCGTGTGGTCGCTCGAGCCCGGGCCCGAGTCGCTCGGTGTGCACCGCCTGCCCGAGCCGCCGCTGCCCGGGTTCGTGCGCTACCCGCTCGCCACGCTGCCGCTGCTGTGCGAACTGCGCGCGTTCGCGCCGGACGTGGTGGACGCGCACTACGTACCCAACTACGGCGTGATCGGCGCACTGTCGGGATTCCGGCCGCTGTCGGTGGCCGCGTGGGGGAGCGACCTGCTGGTGGCCGGGCCGCGCGACGTGCTGCAGCGTGCGCGTGCGCGCTTCGTGCTGCGCCGCGCCGACCTCGTGATCGCGGACAGCGGCAACCTGGCCGCGGCCGCGCTGGCGCTGGGAGCGCCGCGCCGCACGCTGCGCGCGATCCCGTGGGGCGTAGACCGCGAGCGCTTCGCGCCCGCGCCCGAGCGCGAACGCGGGCTGCTGCTGTCCACGCGCATGCACGAGCACGTCTACGACATTCCCACGCTGCTGCGCGGCGTCGCGCCGGTCATGGCGAGGCGTCCCGAGACCCGGCTCGTGATCGCCGGCGACGGCTCGCTGCTCGACGCGCACCGCGCGCTCGCGGCCGAACTGCTGCCCGCCGGGCGCGTCGAATGCACCGGGCGCATCACGCCGGCCACGCTCGCGGGGCTGTTGTCGCGCGCCGAGGTCTACCTGTCGGCTTCGTTGTCCGATTCCACGTCGCTGTCGCTGCTCGAGGCCATGGCCGCCGGAGCGATTCCCGTGGTGAGCGACATCGAGGGCAACCGCGAGTGGGTCGCCGACGGCGACGGCGCGCGGCTGTTCGCGTGCGGTGATGCCGCGGGCGTGGAACGTGCGCTCGAAGCGGCGCTCGGCGAGCCGGCGTGGGCCGCCGCGGCGCGCGCGCGCAACGCCGCCGTGATCGCCGAACGCGGCGACTGGCACGCGAACTTCGCGCGCATCGAGCGCGCGTTCGAGGCGCTCGCGGCGGGACGGCCGCTGCCGCCCGATCCGGGAGCGTTCGCGTGAACCGCCGACTGCTCGTGCTCGCGTACTTCTTCCCGCCGCTCGCCGGCGGCGGCGTGCACCGCGCGCTCGCGTTCACGCGCCACCTGCCCGAGCACGGCTGGGACTGCACGGTGATCTGTGCGGGCGAGGACGACTACTGGGTGCGCGACGAGTCGCTGCGCGCCCGCGTGGATCCGCGCACCGAAGTGATCCGCGTGAGCGGGGGCAGCGCCCTGTCCGCGTTGCTGCGCGCGCGCGGCGGGACGGCCGCCGCCGGGCGGCGCAGTGGCGGCTGGTTCGCGCCGTTGCGCGCGGCGTCGGACTGGTGGCTGCTGCCCGACTCCTACGCCGGCTGGGCGAAGCGCGCCGAGCAGGCCGCGGCGGCGCGGCTCGCGGCCGGCGGCGTGGACGCGCTGCTCACGACCTCGCCGCCCGACAGCGTGCACCTCGCGGGCGCGTCGCTCGCGCGCCGGTTCCGGGTGCCGTGGATCGTGGACTACCGCGATCCGTGGATCGGGCTGTACTTCCGGACGCCGCCCACGCCGTGGCACCGCGCACGTCACCGCGCGATGGAGCGCCGCGTGAACGAGGGCGCGAACCTCGTGCTCGCCGCGTCGCACACGCACGAGGCGCAGCTGCGCGCGAGCGGCGACCGCCTGCGCGCCCTCGAGTGGCTGCCGAACGGCTTCGAGCCCGCGGCCGGCGTCGCGGCCACGGTGACGGCGGATGACGCGGCGAAGTTCCGGCTCGTGTTCACCGGTACGCTTTCGCTGATGCCCGACGCGCTCACGCTGCTCGAGGCGCTGCGCGCGTTCCTCGCGCGCGTGCCCGACGCGCGTGCGGCGCTCGATGTGGTGCTCGCCGGGCCGTACGACACCACGTACGAGGCGCGTGCCACGGCGCTCGGGCTCGGCGGCGTGGTGCGGTTCCCGGGCGCGCTCGCGCACGCCGAGGCGCGCGCGTTGCAGCGTTCCGCCGACGCGCTGCTGCTGTGGAAGCCGCCGGGCGAGGGCTACGCCACGATGGTGCCGGGCAAGCTCTACGAGTACCTCGACGCCGGGCGGCCGATCGTCGCGCTCGTCCCCGAAGGCGACGAGGCCGGCGACCTCGTGCGCCGCGCGGGCGGCGCCGTGCTGCCCCCGGGAGACCCCGGCGCACTGGCGCGCGAACTCGAAACGCGGTACATGGCATGGCACCGGACGGGCCGCGCAGCGGACGCGCGCCCCGGCTGGCTCGACGCGCACGCCCGGCCGGCGCTGGCCGCGCGGCTCGCCGCACTCCTCGATGGGCTCACCGGAGGGAACCCGTGGTCCTCACGCTGAACGGACCGGTCACGAAGGTCGAACGCGTCGGCCTGGCCGTCGCACTGGTGCTCGCGTTCGCGCTCATGTGGCCCGTGCGCCACTACCTGACGGACGACACGTTCATCCACCTGCAGTACGCGAAGCATCTGGCGGCGGGGCAGGGCTTCGTGTTCAACGTGGGCGAGCACGTCTACGGCAGCACGAGTCCGCTGTGGGTGGCGCTGATCGCCGACGGCATGGCGCTCGGGCTCGACGGCCTCTGGACCGCGCGCGTGCTGGGCGGCATCGCCACGCTGTGGTCGGTGGTGCTGTTCTTCCAGCTCATGCGGCGCAACCTGCGCATGCCCGAACTGCGCGCGCTCGCCACGATCACGTGGGCCTGCCACGCGTGGATGATCCGCTGGTCGCTCTCCGGCATGGAGACGCCGCTCGCCGTGGCGCTCGTGCTCGCCGGGTTCGTGGCGTTCACCGAGGGCAAGCAGTGGGGCTCGCGCCCGGTGCGCACCGGCGCGCTGTGGGCCCTGGCGGCGCTCACCCGGCCCGAGGCGGTGTTCCTGCTCGTGCTGTGGGGCATGTTCCTGGTCGTGGACACCGACTCGCGCGAAGGCGTGCGGCGGCTGATCGCGGGCGTGATCCCGCCGGCGCTCATCTACGGCGGCTGGCTGCTGTTCTCGCGCCTGTACTTCGGCACCTTCTGGCCGAACACGCTCGCGGCGAAGACGGCGGGCGGGATCGGGCTCGCGTACTTCCTCGACACGCTGATGCGGCAGGTGAAGATCATCGGCGCCACCGACGCCGCGCTCGCCGGCGCGATGGTGGCCGCCATGGTGTTCGGCGGGACGCGGCTGTGGCCGCGGCGCATGATCGCGCAGCGCTTCCTGCCGTGGGTCTGGGTCGCGGTGGTGCCGGCGCTGTACGTGATGCGCGGTGTGCCGGTGCTGTCGCGCTACCTCGTACCGCTCATGCCCGTGCTCGCGTGGCTCGCGTGGCGCGCCGTCGAACGCTGGTGGGCGGGCGAGGAGCCCGCGCCCGAACTGCGGCGCGGCGCTGCGCTGCTCGGCATCGGGCTCGCGTCGCTGGCGCTCGTGCAGAACCTGCTCGTCTACAACAACGTCGTGCTGCCGCAGGTGCGCTCGTTCAGCGCCGGGCTGCGGCAGAGCCTGATTCCGTGGGGCGAGTGGTTCGACCAGCACACGAAGCCCGGGGTGTCGATCGCGGCGCCGGACATCGGCGCGCTCGGGTTCTACGCGAACCGCCGCGTCGTGGACCTGGCTGGACTGGTGACGCCGGGCATCGTGCCGCTGCTCGAACGCGAGCAGCCCGAGGATCTCGTCGCCAACTTCTCGTTCGCGAGCGTCGCGCGGCCCGACTTCCTCGTGGATCGCTCGACCCGCGCGTACGACCTGCTCTCGCGCAGCCGCTGGTCGGCCGCGCTGGTGCCGCTCGGCAACGCCGCGGTGCCGAACCTCGGCGTGGCGCGGCCGGGTTCCGCCGTCTACTCGTTCTACCGGGTGGACTGGGCGGCCTACGACTCGCTCGCCGCGACGCGCTGACCCCGGCGGGCGCCACCGCCCGCGACGAAACGGGGGAGCGGGCGAGTGACGCGTGGTGCACGTGCGTGCACCTATACGATTTCCGTCGCCCAGTCCATTTTTTTCTTTGGTCCTTTCACGCCGCAGGCGTACATTGCGGCGCGGTGGTGATTTTTGGGGGAACGGGGGGAAACCGGGTGACCGGTGGAGCCTCAGGGAGCGAGGACCATGGCGACGTTCTACGGCACCGCGAACTACTCGATCGACGACAAGGGACGACTCGTCGTTCCGTCGTCGCTGCGAGAGGTGCCCGGCCGCAAGACTCCTCTTTCCTCCTTCGTGCTCGTCGGCGGGCTGGACGGCTGTCTCTGGCTCTACGCCGAAGAGGACTGGATGCATTTCGAGGAACGCCTTCGGAAGCTTTCGATGGGCACGAAGAAGCAGCGCGACTTCGCGCGTGCGTTCCTCGTCGGAGCCAGCAAGGTGGCGGTGGACAAGCAGGGACGCATCTCGATTCCATCGTCGCTCATGGGCCGTGCAGGCCTCGGCAAGGAAGCCGTCCTGCACGGCCAGGTTGGACGCATCGAAATCTGGTCGCCGGAGAAGTTCGCGGAATCGGTGACCCCCGCGCAGGACCAGCTCGACGCACTCGCCGAAGAAGTGCTTGGGGACCTGAACTGATGGTCGCTCCGCTCGCCACGCTCGCCGGCACCCGCACGATGGCCGTGAACCTCCAGTTCACGCGCGGTCGTCACGGCGCCGCCGCGCGCATCGAGCTGCACGACCGTCCGTCGGGCCGCTTCGCGGTGCTCGCGGTGCGCGGCTGGATCGACCTTTCGGCGGAACGCCGGCTCGAGCAGGCGCTCGACGACCTCGCCGGCCGCGGCGTCACGCAGCTGCTCGTGGACTGCTCGCAGCTCCGCCACATCGACTACCGCATGGTGCCGCGTCTCGTCGCCGCGCTGCAGCGCTTCGAGTCGCGCGCCGGTGCCTACGCGCTCTGCGGGCTGAGCCGCTACCTGCGCGACCTGTTCCGCCTCGCCGGCTGCGACGCGCACCTGCGCGCGTGGCCCAGCGCCGCGGACGTGCTCGCGGACCGGGCGGGCGTCGCGGGAGTGCACGGTGGAAGTGCGTCATGAGCCGGTCCTGCTGCGTGAGACGCTCGGCTTCCTGCTCGGCGGCGCGGGGTGGTACCTCGACGCGACGCTCGGCGACGGCGGTCACGCGTCCGCACTGCTCGACGCCGAACCCGGCGCCCGGCTGCTCGGCAACGACCGCGACCTCGGCTCGCTCGACTTCGCGCGCGCACGGCTGGCGCGCTTCGGTGATCGCGTGACGTTCCGGCACGGCACCTTCGCGACGCTGCCCGAGGCGCACCGCGCCGCCGGCGGCGAGCTGTTCGCGGGGGCGCTGTTCGACTTCGGGCTCTCGTCGCGCCAGATCGACGATCCGTCGCGCGGCATCAGCTTCATGCACGACGCGCCGCT
Organism: Candidatus Eiseniibacteriota bacterium; assembly: GCA_046327815.1. GTDB lineage: Bacteria > Eisenbacteria > RBG-16-71-46 > RBG-16-71-46 > RBG-16-71-46 > CAIXRL01. Next base: position 320,389 of record JAXLXR010000001.1, read on the forward strand.
CGACCAGCGCCTCGACCGTTCGAACGGCCGGCCGCTGCACGAGTGCCTCGCGACGGCCGACGAGGAGGAAGTGGCGCGGGCACTGCGCGAGTACGGCGACGTACGCGGCGCGGGGCGGCTCGCGCGCGCGATCGTGGCCGCGGCGCGTGCGGGCGAGCTCGCGACGACGCGCGAACTCGCGGCGCTGGTGGGACGCGTGACGGGCGAGGCCCGTCCGAAGGCGCTGGCGCCGGTGTTCCAGGCGCTGCGCATCTGGGTGAACGACGAGCTCGGCGACATCGACGCCGCGCTCGCCTGGCTGCCGTCCGCGATGCGCGACGGCGGTGTGGTCGTGACGCTGTCGTACCACTCCGGCGAGGACCGCCGGGTGAAGCACGCGCTGCGAGGCGAACCGCGCGTGAGTGTCTCGCGCCGCCTGCCGGTCATGGACGACTCGGCGGCGGCGAGTCCTTGGGAGGAGCTGACACGCAAGGTCGTCATCCCCTCGATCGAAGAGCAGGAGTCGAACCCGCGCGCACGAAGCGCGCGGCTCAGGGCATTCCGGAGGAAGCCGCGATGACCAGGGATTGGCGACGCAACGTTCCGTCGTGGCGGACGACCGACCGCCGGCGGTGGCGCCCGGGCAAGGCCGCGCTGCTCGTGGTCTTCGTCATGAGCGTCACGCTGCTCGAGGTCTCCCAGCACGCGACCGTGCAGGGCCTCAGCGTCGAGCTGGGCAAGGTGAAATCGGACCTCAAGCACGAGACCGACCGCACGGCCTGGTTCAATCGCGAACTCGATCGCGCGAGCAGCCGCTCCGCGCTGTTGCCGGTGGCGATGAACACGGGCCTGCGTCCGGTGGACCCGGCGCAGATCGTGTCGCTCCCGGAGGACTACCTCGTTCCCGGCGACGCCCGCATGCGCGAGACGGGCTCGTCCACGCTTCTCGCTTCCGCTGCTCGTGCACTACAGTCGCTCGTGCCGGACGCCGCGGCGCGAGGTCGTCACGTGAACTGATACCCAGGACTTCCTCAAGACGAGGAAGCGACCTGCCGCACCTTGGCCGGCCGCGCCTCAGCACCGCGCAAGTGGGTCCGGCGGTCTGCGTGAACCGTCGTTCCATGGAGGGAACAGTTGGCCCACAGGGAGATGCGCAAGAGTCGGGTGCTGATGGTGGCGGCCGGCCTGTTCCTGGCACTCGCCGTCGTCTGGGTGCGCGTGATGTGGCTGCAGGTGCCCATGCACGCGCACTACATGGCGAAGGCGGCCGAGCGCCAGGAGAGCCGGGTGAAGCTGATCCCGCGCCGCGGCGACCTGCTCGACCGCAACGGCCGCGTGCTCGCGCGCGACCTGCAGTCGTTCGAGCTCGCGATCTACCGCCCGCAGGTGCGCAGCGTGCGCGCGCTCGCCGCGAAGATGGCGCCCGTGCTGCGCACCGACGCGCGCGCGCTCGCGAAGCGCATCGAGGCGCTGCACGGCTACGCGTGGCTCGAGCACGAGCTGCCGCCCGAGATGGGGCAGGAGCTGCAGCGCATGCACCTCGAAGGCGTGGTGGTCACGCCGCGCGCGACGCGCGACTACCGGCTCGGTCCGGCGGCGTTCGAGATCCTCGGCCGCACCGATCGCGACAACGTCGGCGTGGACGGCGTCGAGTACCAGTACGAATCCGATCTCGGCGGCCGCTCGGGCTGGGTGACGCTCATTCGCGCGGGTGAGAAGCGCTGGATCCGGCTGCCCGGCTCCGAGACGCACCCGGCGCGCGACGGCGCGTCGCTCACGCTCACGATCGACGCCGACCTGCAGGCGATCGTCGAGCACCACCTCGCGCGCACCGTGGACTCGCTCAAGGCGACGCGCGGCTTCGCGATCTTCCTCGACCCGAACACGGGCGAGATCCTCGCCGCCGCGTGCGTGCCGCACCTCGAGGCCGGCCGCGCGCGCAACTGGACCTTCACGGACCAGTACGAGCCCGGCTCGACGTTCAAGGTGGTCGTCGCGGGCGCGGTGCTCGAGGAAGGGCTCGCCAAGCCGACCGAGTACTTCGCCGCGGTGCCGCCCGGCGGCGGCAAGGCCGAACTGCTGCCCGGCGTGTACATCGGCGACGCGCACGGCCGGCCCGGCTACACGTTCTTCGGCGCGATCCAGAACTCGAGCAACATCGTGTGCGGCAAGCTGGGCCTGCGCCTCGGCGCGCAGCGGCTGTACCGCTACGCGGCGTCGCTCGGCTTCGGCACGCTGACCGGCATCGAGTTCCCGGGCGAGACCTCGGGCCGCCTGCGGCCGCTGTCGCGCTGGCAGCCGCGCTCGACGCCCACCGTGGCGATCGGGCAGGAGGTGGCGGTGACGCCGCTGCAGCTCGCGCTCGCGTACGCCGCGATCGCGAACGGCGGCGTGCTCATGGAGCCGATGCTCGTGAAGGAAGTGCGCGCCGCCGACGGTACGCTGCTGCGCCGCAACACCCCGCAGCCGTCGCACCGCGTGTTCAGCGAGGCGACCACCGCCGAGCTGCGCGAGATGCTGTGCGCCGTCGTGGACAGCGGTACGGCGACGCTCGCGCGCCTGAAGGGCATGCGCATCGCCGGCAAGACCGGCACCGCGCAGAAGGTGGATCCCGCGCTGCGCCGCTACGGCAGCAAGTTCATGGCGTCGTTCGCCGGCTTCGCGCCGGCCGAGAACCCGCGCATCGTCGGCGTGGTCGTCGTGGACGAGCCGCCGTCGTACATGCACTACGGCGGCCAGGTCGCCGCGCCCGTGTTCCGCGAAGTCGTGCTCGACCTGATGCGCCAGCCCAACGGCGTGCTCGGCACGACCACGCAGGCGGTCGCCGCGCGCCCGCCCGCCGTGCCCGCCGTCACCGCACCGGACCTGCGCCTGCTGCCGCGGCGCGAGGCCGAGCTGCGGCTCGCCGATTTCGGCCTGCACGCCCACTTCGAGGGCGCGGGCTCGCGCGTGTTGTCCCAGTCTCCCGCCGCCGGCCAGCCGGTCGAACGTGGCGGTTCCGTCGTCGCCTGGCTCTCGCCCCCGCAGGACTCGCTCGGCCGCAGCATGCCGAACCTGTCCGGTCTGCCCATGCGTGAGGCGTTGCGCCGGCTTTCCCAGCGTCAGGTCGTGTCCCACGTCGTCGGCAACGGCTTCGTCGTCCGCCAGGAACCCGCACCCGGTACCCCGCTGCCCGTCTCGGGCGGCTGCCGACTGTGGTGCGAGGTGCCCGAGTCGGGGCCGAACCGCGGCGGCGTGAGCGCGGCCGCGGCGTCGTCGCACCGGCCGTGACGCTGCGCGAGCTGTTCGCCGCGCTGCCCGGCGCCACGGCGCACGGGGACCTCGCCGCCGCCGCGCCGGTGCGCGCGCTGGTGCTCGACTCGCGCCGCGTGCAGCCGGGCGACGTGTTCTTCGCGCTCGCCGGCGTGCACGCCGACGGCGCGCGCTTCGTGGTGGACGCCGTGCGCGCGGGTGCCGTCGCGGTGGTGGGCGCACGCGGCACGGCGCCGGCCGCCGGCGCGTGCACGATCGAAGTGGACGAACCGCGGCTCGCGCTCGCGCAGGCCGCGTGCGCGCTGCACGGCGAGCCGTCGCGGGCGCTGCGCGTGGTGGCGGTGACGGGCACGAACGGCAAGACCACGACCACGTACCTGCTCGAGAGCATCTTCGCCGCCGCCGGCTGGAGCGCGGGGCTGATCGGCACGACCGGCATCCGGATCGCGGGGGAGTCGCGGCCGAGCGCGTTCACCACTCCCGAGGCGCCGCAGCTGCAGGCGCTGCTCGCGGAGATGCGCGAGCGCGGCGTCGCCGCGGTCGCGATGGAGGCGAGCAGCCACGCGCTGGTGCAGCGCCGCACGTGGGGGTTGGCGTGCGACGCCGCGATCTTCACGAACCTCACGCAGGACCACCTCGACTACCACGGCACCATGGACGCGTACCTCGACGCCAAGCTCATGCTGTTCGACGGCCGCAACGGCGCCACCGGCGGCACGGCCGTCGTGAACGCCGACGATCCCGCGTGCGCGCACGTGAGCGCCGCGGCGGCGCGCGGCGGCATGCGCGTGACGCGATTCGGCGAGGCCGCGGGCGCGGACGTGCGGCTGGCGGCGGTCACGCCCGGACCGCACGGGCTGGCGATCACGCTGGGCGGGGCCGACGGCGCGCGCACGCTGCGCCTGCCCATGCTCGGGCGCTTCAACGCGCACAACGCCGCCGGCGCATGGGCGGCGGCGCGCGCGCTCGGCGTGGACGCGGACACCGCCACGCGCGGGCTCGAGGCGTTCGCCGGCGTGCCGGGGCGGCTCGAGCGCGTGGACGGCGGCGCCGGCGGCGCCGGCGGCACCGGTGCGGTGGTCGCGGTGGACTACGCGCACACGCCCGACGCACTCGAGCGCGCGCTGGCCGCCTGCCGCGAGCACGCGAGCGGGCGGGTGCTGTGCGTGTTCGGCTGCGGCGGCGACCGCGACCGCGGCAAGCGCCCGCAGATGGGCGCGATCGCCGCGCGGCTCGCCGACCGCGCGTGGGTCACGAACGACAACCCGCGCAGCGAATCGCCCGCCGCGATCGCGGCGGAGATCACCGCCGGTGCGCCGGCGGGCCGTCTCGCGGTGATCCTCGACCGCCGCGAGGCGATCGCGGCCGCGCTCGCCGAAGCGCGCACCGGCGACCTCGTGCTGGTCGCGGGCAAGGGGCACGAGACCACGCAGACAATCGGCGCCGACGTGCTGCCGTTCGACGATCGCGCGGTCGCGCGCGAACTCCTGGGAGGTGCGCGATGAGCGCCGACCTGCCGAGCGCGCCGCGCGTCGTGGGCGACCCGCGCGCCGCGGACCCGGCCGCCTCGGCCATTCCGTACCCGCTGCTCGCGCAGTGGGCGAAGGGCGATCTCGTGGTGCAGGCCGTGCCCACCGAGCCCGTCGCGCGCGAGGCGTGGCTCAAGAGCGGCGTGACCGGCGCCAGCCTCGACTCGCGCGCGATCGAGCCGGGCATGCTGTTCGTGCCGTTGCCGGGCAGCAAGGTGGACGGCCACGCGTTCCTCGACGACGTGTTCGCGCGCGGCGCCGGTGCGGCGCTGTGCGCGCGCGTCGTGCACCCGCACATCGCGCACCATCCGCTGGGCCCGCTCGTGCTCGTGAACGACGTCACCGAGGCGCTGCAGAACGTCGCGCGCGAATACCGCCGCGCGTGGGGCGGGCTCGTGGTCGGGATCACGGGCAGCGCCGGCAAGACGACCACCAAGGAACTCGTCGCCGCGGCGTTCGCGACGGCCGCACCCACGCTGCGCACGCAGGGCAACAGGAACAACCACTGGGGCGTGCCGCTCACGCTCATGGCGCTGCGCCGCGAGCACCAGGTGGCGATCGTCGAGATGGGCATGAACGCACCCGGCGAGATCGCCGCGCTGGCGGGCATCGCGCTGCCGAACGCCGCGATCGTCACGAACGCCGGCAGCGCGCACCTCGAGGGCGTCGGTTCGCTCGAGGGCGTCGCGCGCGAAAAGGCGGCGCTCGTGCACGCGCTGCCGAAGGGCGCGCCGGCGTTCGTCGGCGCCGACTCGCCGCTGCTGCGCGACGCCGTGAAGGGCGCGAAGGCGAACGTCGTCACGTACGGCTTCGCGAAGGACGCCGGCCTGCGCCCGGAGGCCTACGAAGACCGCGGCGCCGCGGGCTCGCGGCTCGTGGTCGCGGGCTTCCCGCCGCTCGACCTGCAGCTGGTCGGCCGCCACATGGCGCAGAACGCGCTGGCCGCGTTCGCGGTCGCGCGGCACTGGAAGCTCGACCCCGAGGTCGTGGTCGCCGCGCTCGCGGCCTACCGGCCGATGGGCGGGCGCATGGAAGTGAAGCGCGCCGCGGGCGGCACGCTGCTCGTGGACTGCTACAACGCGAACCCGGACTCCATGGCCGCGGCGCTCGAGGCGCTCGCCGGCTGGCCCGGGGCGCGGCGCCGCATCGCCCTGCTCGGCGACATGCGCGAACTGGGGGCGACCGCGGCGCAGCTGCACCGCGAGGCGGGAGAGAAGGTGCGTGCCGCGGAGCTGTGGACGGTGGGCGCGCACGCGGGTGATTATGCCGCAGGAGCGGCGCGGGCCGGGGTGACGGCGCGCGTCTTCGACGACAAGCCCGCCGCCGCCGCGGCCCTGCGCGAAGCGCTGGGCGACGGCGTGGTGGTGCTGCTCAAGGGTTCGCGTGGGGCCGCGCTCGAGGAACTCCTCGAAGGCCTCGACATGGAGAACTGATCGCGTGTTCTACGAGTGGGTGTTCCCGATGCACACGTGGCCGGGACTGTCGGTCTTGAACGTGTTCCGGTACATCACGTTCCGGTCGGCGTACGCGGCCATCACGGCGCTGGCCATCAGCTACTGGTTCGGCCCGGTCATGATCGCGTGGCTGCGCTCGGTGAAGCTGGGGCAGAAGGTGCGGCAGGAGGGCCCGCAGACGCACCTCGGCAAGGCCGGCACGCCGACCATGGGCGGCCTGCTCATCGTCACGTCCATCGTGGTGCCGTGCCTGCTGTGGGGCAACTTCCATTCGCGCCAGCTGTGGCTCGCGCTGCTCACCACCGTGTGGCTCGGCGGGCTCGGGTTCCTCGACGACTGGCTGCGCGTGGTGAAGAACTACCCGAAGGGCCTGCTCGGCCGCTACAAGCTCGTCGGGCAGGTCGCGATCGGCGCGATCGTGGGCATGCTCATGATCGTGTTCCCCGAGACCGGCATGGGCGCGACCACCACGCACGTGCCGTTCCTCAAGCGCGCGGTCCTCGACTTCGGCTGGCTGTTCGTGCCGTTCGTGATCATCGTCGTCACCGGTTCGTCGAACGCGGTCAACCTGACCGACGGCCTCGACGGTCTCGCGTCCGGGCTCGTGGCGATCGCGGCGTTCGCGTTCGCGGGCATGTGCTACGTGAGCGGTCACGCGAAGTTCAGCGCCTACCTCAACATCACGCACCTCGTCTCGAGCGGCGAACTCACGGTGTTCTGCGCCGCGGTCGTGGGCGCCGCGCTCGGGTTCCTCTGGTACAACTGCCATCCGGCCGACGTGTTCATGGGCGACACCGGTTCGCTCGCGCTCGGCGGCGCGCTCGGCGTGGTCGCCGTGCTCATCAAGCGCGAGTTCTGGCTCGTGCTCGTCGGCGGCGTGTTCGTCGCCGAGGCGCTGTCGGTGATGATCCAGGTCGCGAGCTTCAAGCTGACCGGCAAGCGCGTGTTCCGCATGGCGCCGCTGCACCACCACTTCGAACTGCTCGGCTGGGCGGAGGGGCGCGTGGTGCTGCGCTTCTACATCGTCGCGGCCCTGCTCGCGCTGCTGTCCCTCTCCACGTTCAAGCTGCAATGACCTTCGACCGCTGGAATCCGCCTCCCGGCCGCCGCCCGCTCGTCGCGGGCGCCGCCCGCAGCGGCGTCGCCGCCGCCCGGCTGCTCGCGCGCCACGGCGCCGACGTCGCGCTCTGCGACCGCCGCGCCGCCGACGCGCTGCCCGAGTCCGTCCGCGCGCTCGCCGGCGACGGCGTCACCGTGATCGGCGGCCGCGACGACGCCGCGCTGCTCGACGGCCGCGACCTGCTCGTCTGGAGCCCCGGCATCCCGGTGGACCACGCGCTCATCGCCGCCGCACGCGAACGCGGGATCCCGGTCATGGGCGAACTCGAGCTGGGCTTCCTCGCCGCCAAGGCGCCGCTGCTGTGCATCACCGGCACGAACGGCAAGAGCACGACCACCGACCTGACCGGGGCGTTGCTGCGCGCCGCGGGCCGCGAGGTCGAAGTCTGCGGCAACATCGGCCGCGCGGTGTGCGAGGTGGCCGAATCGGTCAGCGATTCCGGCCTGCTCGTGGTCGAGGTGTCGAGCTTCCAGCTCGAGACCGTCGAGAAGCTCAAGCCGTGGGTTGCGACGTGGCTCAACCTGACGCCGGACCACCTCGACCGCCACGGCGACCTCGAGACGTACGCCGCGATGAAGGACCGGCTGTTCGCGCGGCAGGACGAGGCCGACTGGGCGGTGCGCAGCGCCGACGACCCGGCGGTCGCCGCGCGCTCGGCGGGGCACGGTGCGAAGCTCGAGTTCTCGGTCGCCCGCCCGGTGGGTGAGGGCGCCTGGTTCGAGGACGGCCACCTCGTGACCGCGTGGCGCGGCGGGCGCGAACGGCTCATGCCGCGCGCCGACGTGCGCCTGCCGGGGCCGCACAACCTCGCCAACGCGCTCGCGGCGATCACCACGGTGATGCCGCTCGAACTGCATCCCGACACGCTGCGCGAGACGCTGCGCACCTACGGCGGGCTCGAACACCGGCTCGAACCGGCGGGCGAGGTGCAGGGCGTGCGGTTCGTGAACGACTCCAAGGCCACGAACACCAACTCGCTCGAGGTCGCGCTGCAGAGTTTCCCGCAGCCCGTGGTGCTGATCGCCGGGGGGCGCGACAAGGGCCAGGACTTCTCGCCGCTGGCGCCGCTCGTGCGCTCGGCGGTCAAGCAGCTGGTGCTGATCGGCGAGGGCGCCGACGCCCTGGAACGGGCCTGGACCGGGGTCCCGGCCGGGCGTGCAGAAACTCTCCGCGAGGCGGTCGAAATGGCGTACCTTGCGGCAGGAACGGGCGGCGTTGTGCTCCTGTCGCCGGGGTGCTCGTCGTACGACATGTTCAAGGATTTCGAAGATCGCGGACGCCGCTTCAAGGACGAAGTGGCGCGACTGCAGCAGGGAGGCGCACGGAAGTGAATCGCGGCGATCGCTGGATCATCGGGCTGGCCCTCATCCTGACGGCCTTCGGGGTCGTCATGGTCTACTCGGCCGGCTCGTTCGCGTCGTTCATCAAGCACCAGGGCGGCAACTACTACCTCCAGCAGCAGATCGTCCGCGTGTTCCTCGGCGGGCTGCTCATGTGGTTCTGCGCCCGCAAGCTCGACCTGAACTGGCTCGAGAAGATCGCGCCGCTCGCGCTCGGCCTGTGCTGCGTGCTGCTGCTCGCGGTGGTCGCGGTGGGCCACACGTCGAAGGGCGCGACCCGCTGGTTCCGCATGGGCTCGGCGTCGCTGCAGCCGACCGAACTCGCGCGCGTGGCGGCGGTGCTGTTCCTCGCCATGTGGCTCAAGCGCCGGCCGATCGAGAAGCTCGGGTTCGTGCGCGGGCTGTTGCCGCCCATGGCGATCCTCGGCGTGGTCTCGCTGCTCATCTTCAAGCAGCCGGCGCTCAGCTCGTCGGCGCTGCTGTTCGCCACCGGCTTCACGATGTTCTTCCTCTCCGGCGCGCCGCTGCGGTTCCTCGCGGTCCCGGTCGGGCTCGGCGCGCTGGCCGTGGTCGGCGGCATCGCGACGCACCCGTACCAGATGAAGCGCGTCTCGACGTTCCTCGACTTCGTCCTGCACGGCAAGATCGACGCGCAGGGCGCGGGCTACCAGATCGACCAGTCGCTCATCGCGATCGGCTCGGGCGGACTCTTCGGACGCGGCCTCGGCGCCGGGTTCCAGAAGCTGCTGTCGCTGCCGGACGCACACACGGATTTCATCTTCGCCATCATCGGCGAGGAACTCGGGCTCCTCGGGGCCACGGCGCTCCTCGTCGTGTTCGCACTGTTCCTGTGGCGGGGCCTGCGCGTCACGGCGCGCTGCTCCGATCCGTTCGCCTGCCTGCTCGCCGGTGGGATCACCGTGCAGTTCGGGTTCTACGTCGTCGCGAACCTCATGGTCGCGACGAGCCTCGCACCCACCACGGGCCTGCCTCTGCCGTTCGTTTCCTACGGCGGCTCGGCGCTGCTCGTGAATCTCGCGGCGGCCGGCATCCTGTATCGCATCAGCGCGCTCAACGGCGAAGACGAGGCCCTGACCCGTCAACGCTGGGCGCGGGAGGGAGCATGAAGATCCTGATCGCCGGTGGTGGCACGGGGGGACACGTCTTCCCGGGCATCGCCGTCGCCGAGGAACTCCGCCGTCTGCGCCCGGACTGCGAAGTCGTGTTCGTCGGCACCCGCCGCGGACTCGAGTCGCAGGCCGTGCCCGAGGCCGGGTTCCCGATCCGCTACATGGCCAGCAGCGGCTTCAACCGCCGGCGCTGGTGGACCTGGCCGGTGGCCGCGCTCACGAACCTCGTGGGCCTGCTGCAGGCGCTCGTGCTGGTGCTGACGGAGAACCCGAAGGTCGTGCTCGGGACCGGCGGCTACGTGAGCGCGCCGATCTCGTTCGCGGCCAAGCTGCTCGGCCGGCCGCTGATCCTGCAGGAGCAGAACAGCCGCCCGGGGCTCGCGAACCGGCTGCTGTCGCGCATCGCCGACGAGGTGCACCTGTCGTTCCTCGAGGCGCGCAGTCACTTCCCGCGCAAGGACCACCTCAAGGTGACGGGCAATCCCGTCCGCGCGCACATCCTCGCCGGCGACGCCGAAGCGGCCATGCGCGAGTTCGACCTCGATCCGGCGCGCCCGGTGGTGTTCGTGTTCGGCGGCAGCCTCGGCGCCAGCCGCATCAACGAGGCGGCGGTCGAGACCCTGCGCCAGCTCAAGGACCGCGTCTCGCTGCAGATGATCCTGCAGACGGGCCGCCACGACCACGACCGCGTCAAGGCGATCGTCGACGCCGAGAAGCTGCCCGCGCGCGTGCTGCCGTTCGTGAAGAAGATCCACATGGCGTACGCCGCGGCCGACCTCGTGGTCTGCCGCGCCGGGGCGATGACGCTGGCCGAGATCGCGGTGTGCGGCCTGCCGGCGATCCTCGTGCCGTACCCGTTCGCCGCGCACAACCACCAGGAGGACAACGCCGCGAACCTCGTGGATCGCGGCGCCGCGGTGATGATCGCGGACTCCGAGCTCACCGGCGACCGGCTGGCGCGCGAAGTCGCGCACCTGCTGGCCGACAAGCAGGCGCTCTCGCGCATGTCCGCGAACGCGCGGCTGTTCGCGCGCCCGGACGCGTCGTCGCGGCTCGCGCGCACGCTCGCGCGCTGGGCGGACGGCAAGGGCCCGGTCGTCGAGGAGAGCGTGCAGGGAGGGGAGCGCTGATGTACGGGCACACCCACCGCATCCACTTCATCGGCATCGGCGGCAGCGGCATGTCGGGGCTCGCCGAGGTGCTGCTCAACATGGGCTACGCCGTCGCCGGCAGCGACCTCAAGACGTCCGAGGTCACCGACCGCATCGTCGCGCTGGGCGGCCGCGTGTTCGTCGGGCACGCCGCCTCGAACGTCGAAGGCGCGCAGGTCGTGGTGTATTCCTCGGCCGTGCGCCCCGAGAACCCCGAACTCGTCGCCGCGCGCTCGGCCGGCATCCCGGTCATCGCCCGCGCGGACATGCTCGCCGAGCTCATGCGCATGAAGTACGGCGTCGCGGTCGGCGGCTCGCACGGCAAGACCACCACGACCTCGATGGTCGCCTCGGTGCTCAGCCGCGGCGGCATGGACCCGACGATCGTGGTCGGCGGCCGCGTGCGCGCGATCGGCTCGAACGCGAAACTCGGCCACGGCCGCTTCCTCGTGGCCGAGGCCGACGAGAGCGACGGATCGTTCCTGCGGCTCGCGCCCGCGGTCACGGTGATCACGAACATCGACCGCGAACACCTCGACCACTACGCGAACCTCGAGGAGATCCGCCAGGCGTTCACGTACTTCGCGAACCGCGTGCCGTTCTACGGCGTGAGCGTGATGTGCGTGGACGACGAGCACGTGCGCCAGATCCTGCCCGCGGTCACCAAGCGCACGCTGCTGTACGGCACGCGCGAGGACGCCGAGGTCCGCGCGGCGCGCATCGAACTGCTGCCGTCCGGCTCGCGCTTCGAGGTGATCGCCGCCGGCCGGACGCTGGGCACCGTGACGCTGCACGTGCCCGGCCGCCACAACGTGCTCAACGCGCTCGCGGCGATCGCGATCGGGCTCGAGCTCGAGATCGCGTTCGCCCACATCGCCGAGGCGCTCGACGGCTTCCGCGGCGTCGGCCGGCGCTTCGAGCTGCGCGGCGAGGTGAACGGCGTGTCGGTTGTGGACGACTACGGCCACCACCCGACCGAGGTCGCCGCCACACTGGCGGCCGCGAAGCAGCAGGGCGGGCGCGTGCTCGTGATCTTCCAGCCGCACCGTTATTCGCGCACCGACGCACTGCGCGAGGAGTTCGGGCGCTGCTTCGGCGACGCCGACCACGTCTGGGTGCTCGACGTGTACGCCGCCGGCGAGGCGCCGATCCCGGGCGTCACCGGCCGCACCGTGGTCGAGGCCGCGCATGCCGCAGGCGCGAAGCACGTCGAGTACGTGCCGGCCGGCCCCGACGCCGCCGCCGCGGCCGCCGCGTTCGCGAAGCCGGGCGACCTGATCCTGACGCTGGGCGCGGGCGACGTGTCCCGGCTCGGCGAGCACGTGCTCGGCCACCTGCGCTCCGCCCCCACGGGAGGGGCGCGGGCGTGAGCACGTACCAGGGACGGGCACTGCAGCGGCCGGGACGCCGCGAACGGGAAGGCTCGGCCGGGCCGTGGACGCAGGTGCTGCGCGTGCTCGTCGTCATGCTCGTGCTGGGCGGGCTCGCCATGCTGCCGTGGAAGGAACTGCGCCGCCGTCATGCCGTGCTGACGGGCGTCGAGGTGAAGGGGCTGCGCTATCTCGACGTGGCGCGCGTCCGCCGCGACGCGGCGGTGAAGGAAGGCGAAGACCTGATCGCGCTGGACCTGGCCCACGTGCGCAGGCGCGTCGAAGCCGATCCGCGCATCGCGCGCGCCGAGGTGCGGCGCCACGGCCTGCGCGGGCTCACGATCGAGGTGACCGAGCGCATCCCGACGCTGGTCGTGACGCGTGGCGAGCCGTTCGAAGTGGACTCGTCCGGCGTCCTGCTGGAACCGCTGCAGCGCGGCGTCGTGGCCGACGTGCCGCTGCTCACCGGGGTGCGGGCGGACGACATCGCGCCGGGCGAGAAGATCGCGAGCGAAGAGATGAAACGAGGGCTCGCGTGGGCCGCGATTTTGAGCGACAATGCGCTCCGTCTCTCGGGGCAGGTGTCGGAGCTGGACGTGTCGGAGTCGAGGACGACCCGGCTCGTGCTCATGAACGGAATCCGTGTCGTGGGACCGGCGTGGCCGGTCAGCCTCCGCCAGCTCTCCGGACTCCGGGCGACGCTGCTCGACCTCCAGCGCAAGGGCACGATGCCCGGCGAGGTGGACGTGCGGATTCCGAATCAGGTCATCGTGCGTGACACACAGCCGGTCGATCTCGTCTCGACCGATCAGCCACACAGCATCTGAGGCGCACCGCGGGAGGGAACCCCATGGCCCAGGCGACAAGGACGTTCGTCGGACTCGACATCGGCACCACGAAGATCTCCTGCATCATCGCGGACCAGAACGCCGCGGGTGAGATGCGGATCGTCGGCATCGGCAACGCGCCCAGCGAAGGGCTGCGCCGCGGCGTCGTGGTGGATCTCGAGAAGACCGTGGCCTCGATCTCGCGTTCCGTCGAGGAAGCCGAGCGCATGGCCGGCACCGAGGTGAAGGGCGTGTGGGCCGGCATCGCGGGTGACCACATCCGCAGCCTGAACAGCCGTGGCGTGATCGCCGTGGCGCGGCGCGACAACGAGATCGCCGCCGCCGACGTCGAGCGCGTCGTCGAAGCCGCCAAGGCGATCGCGATCCCGATGGACCGCGAGATCATCCACGTGATTCCGCAGGAGTTCATCGTGGACGACCAGGAGGGCATCAAGGACCCGGTCGGCATGAGCGGCGTGCGCCTCGAAGCCGAGGTGCACATCATCACGGGCGCGGTCACCAGCGCGAAGAACATCTGCCGCGCGATCCAGCGCGCCGGCCTCAAGGTGTACGACCTGGTGCTCGAGCCGCTCGCCTCGGCGACCGCGGTACTCGACCAGGACGAGCGCGACCTCGGCGTGGTGCTGCTCGACATCGGCGGCGGCACGACCGACGTCGCGGTGTTCCACGAGGGTTCGATCCGGCATACCGCGATCATTCCGTACGGCGGCGCGAACGTGACCAGCGACATCGCGATCGGCCTGCGTACGCCCATGGACAAGGCCGAGGCCATCAAGATCCAGCACGGCTCGGCACTCGCGTCGCGCGTCGGCGCGGACGAGATGCTGCAGGTCGCGTGCGTCGGCGGCCGCGAGGATCGCGAAATCTCGCGCACCGTGCTCGCGTCCATGATCGAGCCGCGCATGGAAGAGATCTTCATGCTCGCGAACAAGGAAGTCCGCAAGAACCACTTCGCGCCCCTGATCGGCGGCGGCGTGGTGCTGACCGGCGGCACGTCGCTGCTGCCGGGCGTGGCGGAACTCGCGGAGCAGGTGTTCGAGATGCCGGTGCGCCTCGGCGTGCCGCGCGGTCTCGGTGGCCTTTCGGCGAACGTCGCCGACCCGCGCTTCTCGACGGGAGTGGGGCTCGTGATGCATGCTGCGGGTCAGGACGGACGCAGCGGCATGTTCGCGGAGAACAAGACGTCCGGTAAGCAGTCGCGATTCGACCTGATCGGCTGGTTCGCCAGCAAGTTCTAGAACCGAAGAAGCCGGGACGGGAGCGGCCAGGATGGCCGTGAAGCCGGCACAAGGAGAGGTGCCCATGTCCATGTTCGAGCTCGAGATCGACCGCACGGCCCCCGCTCGGCTGAAGGTGATCGGCGTCGGTGGAGCCGGCAACAACGCGGTGAACCGCATGATCGGCGCAGGACTGCGCGGCGTGGAGTTCATCGCCGCGAACACCGATGTGCAGGCTCTCGGGCAGGCGCTCGCGCCCACGCGGATCCAGATCGGCGTGAACGCGACGCGCGGACTCGGCGCCGGTGGCGACCCCATGCAGGGCCGCCGCTCCGCGGAAGAGGACGAGCAGGCGATCAGCGACGCGATCGGCGAGTCCGACATGGTGTTCGTGACCGCCGGCATGGGCGGCGGCACCGGCACGGGCGCCGCCCCCGTCGTGGCGCGCCTCGCGCGCCAGGCCGGCGCGCTCACCGTGGGCGTGGTCACGCGCCCGTTCTCGTTCGAAGGCCGCCGCCGCATGCGCCAGGCCGAAGAAGGCCTCGAGGAGCTGCGCGCCGAGGTGGACACGCTGCTCGTGATCCCGAACGAACGCCTGTTGACGGTGGTCGAGAAGGGCACGCCGCTCTCCGAAGCGTTCGGCATCGCCGATGACGTGCTGCTCAAGGCCACCAAGGGCATCGCGGACCTCGTCACGATCCCGGGCCTCGTCAACGTGGACTTCGCCGACGTCAAGAGCATCATGGCGTCGCGCGGCAACGCGCTCATGGGCACCGGCCGCGCCTCGGGCGAGGACCGTGCACTGGTCGCCGCGCAGGCGGCCGTCTCGAGCCCGCTGCTCGAGGACGTGTCCATCCACGGCGCCGAAGGCGTGCTGCTCAACATCACCGGCGGACGCGACCTCAGCCTGCACGAGGTGAACGAAGCCTCGAAGGTGGTCACCGAGGCGGCGGGCGAGGACGCGAACATCATCTTCGGTGCGGTCATCGACCCAGCGCTCGACGGCGAGATCGTGGTCACGGTGGTCGCGACCGGCTTCGGCGTGGCCCCCGGCCTGCGCGTGGTCGAGCGCCCGGCGCGTCGCGCCGTGGCGGTCGGCGACGACGATGCCGCGAGCTACAACATCCCGGCGTGGAAGCGTCGCGAGGGCCGTCCCCAGTGGGGCCGCGGCGAATCGCGCGGCGATTCCCTCGAGGTCCCGGCGTTCCTGCGCCGCCAGATGGACTAGTCGGAGGCTGCCGTGAAGTTTCTCTCGTCCCTCGTGAAGTGGGGGCACACCCGCGGCTACAACGCGGGCATCCTCCACTTCAACAAGGGAGAGTTCGCGCGAGCGGCGGAGTGCTTCGAGAGCGTGCTCACCGAAGTGCGCGACCCGAACGACCCCGATCACTGCCTCGCGCTCGTGCACGCCGCGGAAGCGCGCGCGAACCTCGGGCTGGCGTTCTTCCACGCGGGTGACTACGCCCGCGCGGAGGCCGAGTTCACGCGTGCGCTCGAAGAGAACCCCACGTTCCCGGACCTGCGTTACTACCGCGCGCGCATCTACGAGCGCTCGGGCCGGGTGGACGAGGCGATCGAGGATCTCGAGCGCGCGCTCGCCGAACACCCGCATTACCTCGAAGGCCACCTGCTGCTCGCGGTCTGCCTCGGCCTCAAGGGCGATCGCGAGCGTTCGAGCGCGCAGCTGGGCGAGGCCCTGTCGCTCGGTCTCGAGGCGCCGGAGTGGGTGACGCCGGCGGTCGCACGCGACTGGACCGGCGAGCAGTGGCGCCGGCTGCTGCCCGATGTCGCCTCGCGCGCGAACGGCCAGGGCGCGAAGCCGCTCGATCGCGCGCTCGCGCACCAGCAGGCGGGCGACCTCGCGGGGGCGATCTCCGAGCTCACCCGCGCCGTCGCCGAAAAGCCGTCCTACGCCGACCTGCGCTGCCGGCTCGGCGGGCTGCTGCTCGACGACCACCGTCCCGACGACGCGCTCGACCAGTTCAAGGTCGCGCTCGAGCTGAACCCGCGCTACCTCGAGGCCCGCATGCTCGCCGCCCGCGCCGAACTCGAGCGCGGCCGTGCCGCGGCGGCGGCCGAGCACGTGAGCGCGGCGATCGAATCGCATCCGCAGTACCCCGACCTGCACTTCTGGCTCGCGGTGACGAAGTTCCGGCAGGGCGATCTCGCGGCGGCCGTGGCGCCGCTCGAGACCGCGGTCGAACTCAACCGCCAGTTCGCGCGCGCCCAGCGCCTGCTCGGGCTCGTGTACCACGCGCTCGGGCGCTACGACGACGCCCTGCGTGCGTTGCGGCGCGGCCTCACGCGCGACCGCGAGGTGCCGCAGACCGCGGTCATGGACGCGCAGCTGCTCTACGAGTCGGGCGACCTCGAGGGCGCCGAGGCGGCACTGCTGCGCGCGCTCGCGGTGAACCCGGCGTACCCCGACCTGCGCGTGCTTCTCGCGCGCATCCGGCGTTCGCAGGGCCGGCTCGAGGAAGCCGCGGCGGAGTACCAGAAGGCGCTCGAGCTGCGCCCCGACTACGCGTCGGCGGCGCTCGAGCGGGGGAGCGTGCTGATCGAGATGAACCGCCTGCCGCAGGCCGAAGGCGCGCTGGTGGAACTGGTCGGCCGCCGGCCGCGCTGGGCGGACGCCCACGCGCTGCTCGGACGCACGCGGATCATGAAGGGCGATCCCGCGGCGGCCGTCGGGCCGCTCAAGGCGGCGCTCGAGATCAACCCCGGCTTCGCCGCCGCGCGCGCCGATCTCGGCTGGGCACTGCTGCAGTCGGGACACTCGGTCGAGGCCGACGAGCACTTCGCCCAGGCGCTGGAGCTCGATCCCATGAACGCCCTGCCACGCCAGCAGCTGGCCTGGCGCGAACTGCTCACGGCCGCACGCGAGGACGGCTGAGCGCGGGGGAGCCGGAGCGGGGAAAACCGCGGGGCCCGGTCGCCTGACGGCGTCCGGGCCCCGCGTACGTTCGGATGGCGGCTCAGGCCGCCGAGCTGGTCACCTTGCGGCCACGGATGGCCTTCGTGACCTTGTTGCTGCGGATGCAGCGCGTGCAGACCTTGACCTGCTTGGGCTTGCCTTCCACCAGCGCACGGACGCTCTGGAGGTTCGCGTTGAAGGTGCGCTTGGTGATGTTGTTCGCGTGGCTGACGTTCTGGCCGGCCATGCGCAGCTTGCCGCAGACGAAACACTTCGCCATGAAACACACTCCTCGAGTGAAGCCGCGCGGGCGGCATCCCGGTAGACCGCGCCGGGTGGACCCGCAGCGCATATCGGTCATGAAAAGGCCGCGGCACTATACGAGAGTGGCCCGCACGCTGTCCAGCCGCGTGCGCGACGGGGGCGGCCTGCCCGGGCACGGCGCATCGCAGCGGCTCGGGCCATGGGCGAGGCGGGCGAGCGGCCGACGACCGCGGCCGGGGCTCGCGAGGGCGACCGTTGTTTCAGGGCGTTTCGGGGCGGCCACGTTCGAGAATTCCCTTTCATCGCTCGTCCGGGCAAGGCAATCTCCGTGTCACGCAATTGTGAGCCCGGCGTCGGGTCGGGCCCACGCACCTCGGAACTCGAGACGGCGGCCGCCCGCCAGAAAGGAGCCCGGGTCTCTCACCGGTGCGTCGTGCGCCCACCGCGCGCGCGCCCTCCGCCCTCGGCGCCCGGCCCCCGACAGGGCGCCCCCTCACGAGCACCACCGTGAGTGCACGCGCTTCCTCGTACGAGGCGCCGAACACCGGTGGTCCGAACGCCGCACTCCCGCTCGACCCCTTGCCGGGCGGGAACCATGGTCCGAGAGGAACTCCCCCCATGAGTCTCAGGACGCTCGTTCGTACCGTTCTCGTCGCGACGCTGCTGGCCGTCGTCGCCGTCCGCGCGGAGGCCGCGCGGGTCGAGCCCATTCCCGGGCAGGTGATCGTGAAGTACCGCGCCGGGGTCGGCGCCGGCAAACGCGCCCAGGCGCTCGCGCGCGTGCCGCAGGTGCAGCGGCTGCGCGAGTTCTCGTTCATCCGCGCCGAACTCGTGAAGTCGAGCACGCTCGACACCGAGCAGATGCTCGCGGCGCTGCGGCTCGACCCGAACGTCGAGTACGCCGAACCGAACTACCGAATCACGCTCGACGTGATCCCGAACGACACGCGCTTCGCCGAGCTGTACGGCATGCGGAACACGGGGCAGACGGGCGGCACGGCGGGGGCCGACATCCGCGCGACGAGCGCGTGGGACGTGTTCACGGGCGACCCGAACCTCAAGGTCGGCATCATCGACACGGGCATCGACTACAACCATCCCGACCTCGCCGCCAACGTGTGGACGAATCCCGGCGAGATCGCGGGCAACGGCATCGACGACGACGGCAACGGCTACGTGGACGACGTCCACGGCTACGACGTCGTGAACAACGACGGCGACCCGATGGACGACAACGGCCACGGCTCGCACTGCGCCGGCACGATCGCCGGCCACGGCAACAACGCGCTCGGAGTGACGGGCGTGTGCTGGCGGGCCAGCCTGATCGGCATCAAGTTCCTGAACGCTTCGGGTTCGGGCAGCACCGAGGGCGCGATCGCGGGCGTGCAGTACGCGATCGCGGTGGGGGCGAAGCTCACGAGCAACTCGTGGGGCGGCGGCGGCTTCTCGCAGGCGCTGCTCGACGCGATCAACGCGGCCGGCAACGCGGGCCAGCTGTTCATCGCCGCCGCGGGCAACAGCGGCACCGACAACGACACCTCGCCGCACTACCCCTCGAGCTACGACTCGCCCTACGTCGTCGCCGTCGCCGCGACCGACGACCACGACGCGCTCGCGTCGTTCTCGTGCTTCGGTGCGACCTCGGTGGACATCGGCGCGCCGGGCGTGGACATCCTGTCGTGCCAGCCGGGCGGCGGCTACCAGCTGCTGTCGGGCACGTCCATGGCGACCCCGCACGTGTCCGGTGCGGCCGCGCTCCTGTGGGGCCGGTTCCCGAGCGCGACGAACCTGCAGATCCGCCAGCTGCTGCTCACCAAGGCGGATCCGATTCCTGCGCTCGCGAACAAGTGCGTCACGGGCGCGCGGCTGAACGTGTTCCTCGCGCTCGCCGATCCCGACAGCATCGCGCCCGGCACGGTATCCGATCTCGCCACCGTCACGCCGGGCTCGACCACGATGGGGCTGGCGTGGACCGCCACCGGCGACGACGGCGGCACGGGCCGCGCTTCGCGCTACGATATCCGCTGGTCCACGAGCCCGATCACCGAGGCGAACTTCGGCGCGGCCACCGCCGTGACCGGGCCGACTCCCCAGGTCGCCGGTTCCGCCGAGTCGTTCGAGGTGCCGGGGCTCGCGTACGGCACGACCTACTTCTTCGCGCTCAAGGCCGCCGACGAGTTCGGCAACACCGGACCCATGTCGAACCTCGCCACCGGCGCCACGCTGGGCGCCCCGGCGCTCGGCGTCTCGCCCGGCGCGCTGGCGCAGACGCTGCTCACCGGCGCGACCTCATCGGTGCCCGTCACGCTGACCAACACCGCCGCGGGCCGGCTCGACTGGACCGCGCCCACGCCCGAACTGCTGCTCGCGAACAGCGGGCTCGTGGCGCCCGCCACGGTGTACCCCGAGCTCATGCTGGCCAAGGGCGCGACCGACCCGAACCCCGGGATCCTCGGCACCGGCGGCCCCGACGCGTTCGGCTACCGCTGGACCGACAGTGACGAGGCCGGTGGCCCGGCCTACTCGTGGGTGGACATCACCGGCGTCGGCACGTCGCTCGCACTGACGGGGGACGACGCGCTGTCAGCGGCGATCCCGATCGGGTTCGCGTTCCCGTTCTACGGCAATTCGTTCACGACGCTCAAGGTGTGCACGAACGGCTTCCTCACGTTCACCGACACCGGCTCGCCGTACGCGAACAGCGCGCTGCCGAGCGCGTCGGGTGCCCAGAACATGCTGGCGCCGTTCTGGGACGACTTCGACTTCGGGACCGTCAACCGCGTCGTGTACCACAACGACGGCGCGCGCTTCATCGTCTCGTACATCGCCGCGCCGCACTACAGCGCGGGCGGGCCGTACACGTTCCAGGTGATCCTGTATCCGAGCGGCGAGATCCGCTACCAGTACCAGTCCATGGTCTCGGTGCTGAACGTGGCCACGATCGGCATCCAGAACGCGACCGAGACGGTCGGTCTCACCACGGTGTACGACGCGAACTACGTGCACGACGGGCTCGCGATCCGCTACATCCCGCTGCGCCAGTGGCTGTCCGTGACGCCGACCGCCGGGCACCTGAACGCCGGCGACTCGCAGAACGTGGACGTGCACTTCGACGCGTCGGGCCTGCTCGGTGGCACCTACCACGGCAACGTCGTGTTCGCGACGAACGCGCCGGTCTCGCCGACGCAGCTGCCCGCGACGCTCACCGTCATCGGGGCGCCGAACGTGACCGCGTCGCCCGACACCTCGGCGTTCGGCACCCGGTACGCGAACGGCACGTACACGCGGACGCTCGTCGTGTCGAACGACGGCACCGACGCGCTGCACGTGACCGACGTGGCCTCGAGCGACGGCGCGCTGACCGCCGCGCCGACGGCGTTCACGCTCGCCCCGAGCACGTCGCAGAACGTCGTGCTCACGTGGCACCCGCTCGCGCCGGCGGTGCTCGACGCCACCGTGACGGTGTCGAGCGACGACCCGGACGCGCCGTCGCTCGTGAAGCGCGCGCTCGGCACCGCGGTCGCGGCGCCGGCGTTCAGCGTGAACCCGAACAACTTCGACGTCACGCTCAACACGAACACCGCGACGTCGCAGAACCTGCGCGTGACGAACGGCGGCGGCAGTGCGCTGACGTTCTCGGCCTCGACGCTGACGAACGCCGGCCCGCAGGCGCGGCCCGCGCGCGATCCGGAGGAGGACCTGCCGTTCCTCGCGCCCAAGGGCGAGCCCGACCGCCTGTTCGGCGTCACGCCGCTCTCGGCCGGTGGGCCCGACGCGTTCGGCTACCGCTGGTCGGACAGCAACGAGCCCGGCGGCCCGGCGTTCCAGTGGGTCGAGATCTCGGCCACGGGCACGGCGATCGCGCTTTCGGGTGACGACGTGAACGCGGGTCCGCTGCCGATCGGGTTCGACTTCCCGTTCTACGGCACCACGTTCTCGACGTTCCGCATCTGCTCGAACGGCTGGCTGTCGTTCAGCAGCTCGCTCACGCAGTACTCGAACACCACGCTGCCGAACGCCGGCTCGACGGTGCCCGAGAACCTGCTGGCGGTGTTCTGGGACGATCTCAACTTCTCGGCCGGCGCGCAGGCGTTCTACCAGTACGACGGCACGCGGCTGATCGTCGAATACAAGAACGTCCCGCGGTTCCTCGACTCGACGCACCCGAACACGTTCGAGGTGATCCTCTACCCGGACGGCCGGGTCGTGTACCAGTACCTCGCGATGACGGCCTCGCTCCTGAACAGCGCGACGGTCGGCATCCAGAACGCGGCGAAGAACGACGGCCTGCAGGTCGTCTACAACGCCGCGTACGTGGCGAACAATCTCGCCGTGCGGTTCACACCGCCGGCGCGCTGGCTCACGGTGACGCCGCTGGCGGGCTCGATTCCCGCGGGCGGCTTCCTCGACCTCACGGTGGGCTTCAACGCGGCCGGCATGACCGGAGGGACCTACGCCGGCCAGGTGCGCCTCGACACGAACGACCCGACCGTGCCGCAGTTCGACGTCGCTTCGACGCTGCACGTGGTCGGCGTGCCCGACCTGCAGACGAACGTGCCGGCGCTGTCGTTCGACACGGCGTTCGTGTTCGTGGCGCGCAACCGCCAGTTCACGATCCAGAACACCGGCAGCGACGCGCTGGTGATCGACGAGATCACGGTGAACGACGCGCACTACTCGGTCTCCGGCGGCGCGGTCACGATTCCCGCGGGCGGATCGAACGTCGTCACGGTCACGCTGCTCGCGACGGCGTCGGGCTCGCTGCCCGCCACGCTCACGATCAAGAGCAACGATCCCGACACGCCGTTCGCCACGCTGTCGCTCGGTGCCGAAGTGGTGATCGCGCCGGACTACTCGGCGTCGCACGCCGCGCTGAACTTCACCGTGCTCGCGGGTGAAGCGGACGAGCAGGCGTTCGTCGTGCACAACCTCGGCTGGAGCAACCTGTACTGGGCGGTGAACGCCACGGTGAACTCCGCGCTGTCGGCGGAGCGGACCGTGTACCACACGCCGCTGCTCGCGAAGGACGTGGTGGACGGCCGTGCGGGCATCCTCGCGTCGGGTGGTCCCGACGCGTACGGCTACCGCTGGAAGGACAGCGACCAGCCGGGCGGCCCGGCGTTCGGCTGGGTGGACATCACCGCCGTCGGCACCGAGGCGCCGCTCGCCGAGGACGACGACGGCACCGAGACGCTCGTGCCGATCGGGTTCGCGTTCCCGTTCTACGGCGGCAGCTTCAGCACCGTGAACATCTGCTCGAACGGCTGGCTGTCGTTCACGAACGCCGGCACGGCCTACTCGAACCAGCCGCTGCCGAACACGGCGACCGGCGTGCCCGAGAACCTCGTCGCGCCGTTCTGGGACGACCTCGACCTGCGCACCTCGGGTTCGGTCTGGTACCACAACGACGGCTCGCGCTTCATCGTGTCGTGGGTCGCGGCGCCGCACTTCAACTCCAGCGGCGTGTACTCGTTCCAGGCGATCCTCTACCCGAGCGGCAAGATCGTGTTCCAGTACCTCACCGTGGGCACCGTGGACCTCGCCAGCCAGACGATCGGCATCCAGAACGCGGACCGCACGATCGGGCTGCAGACGGTGTACAACGCGAGCTACGTCCACGACGCGATGGCGGTGGAGTACAGCCGCATGCCGGACTGGCTGTCGGTGTCGCCGGGCGCGGGCACCGTGGTTCCGGGCAGCGGCAACACGGCGCGCGTGGGCTTCGACGCCACGGATCTCGAACCCGGCACCTACACCGGTGCGCTCACGCTGACGTCGAACGACCCCGACGAGGGGCTCGTCACCGTGCCGGTGACGCTGCACGTCGTCACGGGCTGGGCGGACGCCGGTGGAACGCTGCCGAAGGCGTACGGGCTGCGGCTCGCCACGGCGAACCCGGTGCGTGGCGGCGGCGCGGTCGAACTGGCGCTGCCGGCCCCGGGCCGGATCGAAGTCGGCATGTACGACGTGCGGGGCGCACTCGTGCGCACGCTCGCGTCGGGCGAACGCGCGGCCGGCGTGCACCGGCTGGCGCTGTCGGCCGGCCGCGGCACGGCGATGTCGCCGGGCGTGTACTTCATCAAGGCGCGCACCGCGGGCGGCGAGTTCCTGCGCCGCGTGGTCGTGCTCGACTGATCCCGCAGCACACGGCGGACGGCCGCGCTCCTTCGGGGGCGCGGCCGTTCCGTTTCGGCGCAGTGACGGCCGCGCGGGCTGCGGGTAGTGTCGGCGCGTGAGCGATCGTCCCGCCGAGAAGACCCGCGCTCCCTTCGAGCCGCGCACCCGGATCCAGTTCCTGCCCGGGGTGGGGCCCGTGCGCGCCCAGACGTTCGAGCGCGCGGGGCTGGTGACGCTCGAGCACCTCGTGCGTCACTACCCGCGCGAGTGGCTCGACGCGAGCCAGTTCAGCGCGATCCGCGACCTCGTGCCGGGACGGCTGCTCACGGTGGTGGGCGAAGTCCGGCACGCGACGGCATTGCGCACGCGCGGCGGCCGCGGCGACTTCGCGATCACCGTGCGCGACGCCACCGGCACGCTGGGCTGCTACTTCTTCGGGCAGTCGTGGCTGGCGCGCACGCTCCGGGTCGGGAGCCGCGTGGTGGTGAGCGGCGAGTTCGACCCGCTCGAGCGCCGCATGCTGAACCCGCTGTTCGAACTGGTCGAGGGCGATCTCGAGCAGCTGCTGCACGCCGGCCGGCTGGTGCCCGTGCACGCGCTCACCAAGGGGCTCACCGCGCGCGCCATGCGCACGGCGGTGCGGCACGCGCTCGACGCCGTGGCGTCGGTGATCGCCGACCCGGTGCCCGAGGCCACGGCGCGCGCGCACGCGCTGGGGCCGCTCGCCGACGCGCTGCGCGCGATCCACTTTCCCGAGAACGCCGCCGAGCTCGACGCGGCGCGGCGGCGGCTCGCGTTCGAGGAGCTGTTCCAGCTGCAGATGGTGATGGAACTGCGCCGCCGCGCGTTGCAGGAGGAAGGCCGCGCGCTCGCGCTGGCGCCCGCCGGCGCGCTGGCCGCGCGGGTGCGGGCCGCGCTGCCGTTCACGCTCACCGCCGACCAGGACGGCGCGATCGCCGAGATCGCGGCCGATCTCGCGCGCACGCGCGCCATGCACCGGCTCGTGATCGGTGACGTCGGCAGCGGCAAGACCGTCGTGGCGCTCATGGCGGCGGCGCAGGCGCTCGAGGCCGGTCACCAGGTCGCGTTCATGGCGCCCACCGAGGTGCTCGCACGCCAGCACGCCGCCAGCCTGTCGCGCTTCGCCACGGCGGCGGGCGTCGAGGTCGCGACGCTGACCGGCGCGTCCACGGCGGCGCAGCGCCGGCTGCTGCAGGCCCGACTCGCGAGCGGCGAGCCGCTGCTGGTCGTGGGCACGCACGCGCTGCTCGAGGAGAAGGTGCAGATGCCCACGCTCGCGCTCGCGATCGTGGACGAGCAGCACCGCTTCGGCGTCAAGCAGCGCGCAACGCTGGTGAAGAAGGGCGTGCTGCCGCACCTTCTTGTGCTCACCGCCACGCCGATCCCGCGCACGCTGCAGCTGGCGTGGTTCGGCGATCTCGACGTGAGCGTGATCCGCCACCGGCCCGCGGGCCGCGGCCGCCGCGTGACGCGCGTGACCGGCGAGGAGAAGTTTCCGCAGGTGCTCGAGTTCATGGCGAAGGAGCTGGCGGCGGGCCGGCAGGCGTTCGTCGTGGTGCCGGCGATCGAGGAGGGCGGCAAGCTCGAGGTGAAGGCGGCCGAGGGCGAGTACGAACGGCTGCGCCAGCACCCGCTGCTGCGCGCGTACCGCGTGGGGCTGCTGCACGGCCGGCTCAAGAACGACGAGAAGCTCGACGTGATGAAGCGCTTCAAGGACGGCGAGACGCACGTGCTCGTGGCCACCACGGTGATCGAGGTGGGCGTGGACGTGCCGAACGCGACGCTCATGGTGGTCGAGAACGCCGAGCGCTTCGGGCTCACGCAGCTGCACCAGCTGCGCGGCCGCGTCGGCCGCGGCGAGCACCGCTCGGTGTGCGTGTTCGTGGGCGGCGGCGGCATCACCGAGCGCGGCCGCGAACGGCTGCAGGTCATGGCGACCACGGACGACGGCTTCGAGCTGGCGGAGGCCGACCTGCGGCTGCGCGGCCCGGGCGAGGTGTGGGGCACGCGCCAGTCGGGCCTTCCGCGGCTCAAGCTCGCCGACCTCTGGCGCGATCGCGAACTCCTCGAGGAAGCTCGTGCCGCCGCGCGCGCGGTGGTGCAGGACGATCCGCAGCTGCTGCGCACCGGGCACGCGGCCCTGCGTGCGGCGTTGCTCGCGCTCTACCGCGAACCGCTCGAGCTCGTGCTCGCCGGCTGAGCGGCCCGCTCGCGCGCGAGCACCAGCGCGCCGGCCGCGGCGATCACGCCGCACGCCACGAGCAGCGTGACGCGCGTGCCGAGCAGCGGCGTGAGCATCGCCGCACACGCGATCGCCAGCTGGAAGCCGAGCCGCATGGCGAAGTCGCGCATGCTGAACACGCGGCCGCGCGCGGCGGGGGCGGTGCCTTCCTGCAGCAGCGTCTCGCTCAGCACGAACGCCGGCGCGATGCACAGCCCGACCAGGAACGCCACGATCGCGAACACCGCGAAACGGGTGGAGACGGCGAACCCGATCATCCAGCCGCCCGCGAGGAGCAGCCCGATCCCGAGCAGCCGCGCGCGCGGGAACCGGCGTCCCGGGCCGTTGACCCACGCGGTGCCGAGCCCGGCGCCCACGCCGAGCACCGCCATGAGCACGCCGATGCGCTCCATGCCGGGAATGCTCGCGGCGCGCTGGATGTGCTGGTTGCCGGCCACGTGCAGGAACCCGCCGCCGACCCACACCGCGCCCAGCGCGAGCAGCGCGAGGCCCACGGCGGCGCTGCCGCGCACCGCGGCGAGTCCTTCGCCGATCTCGCGGAAGTAGCCGCCCAGCGTGACCGCGGGCAGGTCGCGCGAAACCGAGCGGCGGTAGCGGATGAGCGCGATCGAGCCGACCGACACGAGGTACGAACCGGCGTCGAGCCACAACGCGACGCGCCAGCCCCAGTGGTCCACGACCCAGCCGCCGGCGAGCGCACCGACCGCGGTCGCGGCGATGCCGGCGATGGACAGCAGCGTGTTCGCGGCGAGCAGCTGCTCGCCGGGCACGATCTCGGGCGTGATCGCACTCTTCGCGGGCAGGAAGAACACGTTGCACGTGAACAGCAGGAACACGATCGTGAACGTGGTGCCGATGTGGTGCGTCGCCTCGTAGGCGAGCGGGATCGCGAGCACGAGCAACCCGCGCAGGGCGTCGGACACGAGCATCGTGCGGCGGTGGTTCCAGCGGTCCACCCACGGCCCGGCGAACGGCGCGAACAGCAGCACCGGCGCCAGCATGACATTGCCGAGCACGCCGAGCAGCAGCGACGACTGTCGCGTGTCGGCGAACCGGCCGGTGTGCTCGAGCAGCAGGCCGCCGAGCGCGAGGTAGTTGAGGCGGTCGCCGAGGATCGAGATGAGCTGCCCCCACCAGAGCGCGGCGAAGTCGCGCTGCCCGAGCAGGGCGGCGGAGCGCGGAGAGGGGGGCGTCACGCGTTCAGGCCGCGGAGTGCCCGGCCTGGGCGGCACGGCGCTGGCCGACGGCGTTGCGGTAGACCGCCTCGATGCGGTCCACCACGCGTGGCCACGCGAAGTCGAGCGCGCGGATGCGCCCGGCCTCGGCGATGCGCCGCCGGCGCGGTTCGTCTTCGACCAGCTGCGCCAGCGTGCGGGCGAGTGCGCGCACGTCGCCGGGCGGGAAGCAGGCGGCGTTCTCGCCGGGCGTGACCACCGTGCGATAGCCGGGAATGTCCGAGCACGCGAGCGCGCGGCCCGCGGCCATGGCCTCGACGAGCACGATGCCGAAGCTCTCGTTGCCGGTGGCGGGCGAGCAGAAGATGTCGCCGGTCGCGTACCAGCGCGGCAGGTCGGCGCTGGGCACGTGGCCGAGGAAGTGCACGTGCCGGCGCACCGAGTCGGCGACCTGCGCCTCGATCTGCGGGCGCAGGTAGGAGTCCCCGACGACCAGCAGTCGCGCCCGGCCGTCGGTGCGCTCGACCACTTCGGGCATGGCCGAGATGAGGTCCTGCACACCCTTGCGCGGGTCGAGCCGGCCCACGAACAGCAGGTTCACGTAGTTCGGGTCACGCCACTCGGGAAACGGCGCCACGAGCGGGTGGAAGCGCTCGACGTCCACGCCGTTCGGGATGATGTCGTACGGGCCGGGGTAGTACAGCTCCGCCGTGGCGCACGCGGTGCTCGACACCGCGATCTTCGCGTCGAGCTTGCCGATGATGTGCTTGAGCCACGGATGGAAGAAGTCCTGCATGGACGTGCGGCCGCCGGTGGAGTGGAACGTGCCCACCGTGGGGCGGTCGGACACCTGCACCGCGAACACCGGAAGCGTCGGGGCGCTCGGGCAGTGCACGTGCACCACGTCGAGGTCGAGCTCCCGGATCGCGCGTTTGAGCTGGCCCTTGAGCGAGAAGCCCACCGTGAAGTCCACGAACGCGCGGTTGAACGGCACGAGGATGTTGTAGCCGATCCGGCGCACGAGGTGCGCGTCGCCGGTCTCGCCCTTGCGGAAGTGGCTCGTGAGGATCGTCACCTCGTGGCCGCGGCGCCGCAGTTCGACGGCGAGCGCGTGCACGTGCTCGGTCACCCCGCCGTAACGCGGGTAGTACGACTGCGAGACGATCCCGATCTTCACGCTTGCGCACTCCGTGCCGAGCCGGCGGGTTCGGCCGCCGGCTGCGTGCGCGGCTCGAACATCGGCCGGAAGATGCACCACTGGTCGAGATGCGAACGGATATGCCCCTCGACGCGCGAGGCGACCGCCTGGTTGAGCTCGGCGATGCTGGCGAAGTCGGCGGGGTCGATCGGCTTTTCCATGACCATGCGGAAGCGGCCCGGCGCCACGCGCTCGCAGTAGCCGCACACGATCAGCGCGCCGGTGCGCTGGGCGAGCACGCCCGGGCCGGCGGGGAAGTGGTACGTGCGCCCGAAGAACTCGACGTCCACGCCGTGGGTGTAGATGTCGCCGTCCACCACGAGCGCGACGGGGTCGTTGTGCTCGAGCGCGCGCAGCAGCTTGCGGTAGCCGTCCTCCGGCCCGACGGTGTGGATCGCGAGCTCGGTCTTGGTCTCGCGCACGGCACCCGACAGCCAGCGCCCGAGCTGCACGCCGGCGACGGCGTACAGTGTGTAGCCGAACTGCGCGATCATGACCCCGGCCAGTTCCCAGTTGCCGATGTGCGACGACGCCAGGATGACGCCGCGGCGGCGCTCGAGCGCGGCCTCGAGATGCTCACGGCCCACCACCTCGACCGCGCCGAGCAGCTCTTCGCGCGACAGGTGCGGCAGCCGGAAGAACTCGTACATCATGCGGTTGTAGCTGCGCATGACCTGCTTCGCGACGCGCACGCGCTCGCGCCGCGTGGCACGCGGCATGGTGACCGCGAGGTTGGCGAGGACGCCGTGCCGGCGGGCGGGGAAGAAGTGGTAGTGGAAGGCGGCCAGGGCGTCGGCGAGGAAGTAGCCGAGTCCGGGGGGCATGCCCGAAATGAGGGCCGTCAGCCAGCCGTAGACGAGTCGCGACATCCTTGATCCTCTCGATCCGGGCAGGGCAGCCCGAACGGGCCCGCCGCTCGGGGGGCGAGAACGACGTGACCGGAGTGGCGCGACCGTAGTGCCGACCCCGGAACTGGTCAAGGCTCCGCCCCGCGGTCGCAATCGCCTGTGGCCATGGCACCTGTCGCGGGTCTAGGATGAACGTACACGGAGGTGCGCGGCTCCCTCGGGCTGACTTCCCTCGATCCGTCCGCCATGCGCCGAGAGGACTCGCGCCGTGGCCCATCACACTTGAGGAGGGGCAGCTCATGTCGAGCCAGAAGCTCGTTCGTTGCGAACTGCGGCGGAAGGGCGCGGCTTCAGGGCAGGTCCGCTTCGTGCCGCTCGAAATTTTCGGGCTGTGGGAACACCTCATGTCCAGCAAGCACCAGTTCGAGGTCAGCACCCCGAAGGCGTCGCTCTGGCTGGACATGGAAGACTCGCCCGATGCCGCCTACAGCGTCGAGCAGTACGAGCGCGTGACGGAAGTGACCGCATTCGTGTACTCGGAACGGGACCAGATGTTCACGCGCGCCCGGCGCTACTTCCCGAGCGACGAGGCCGAGTCGCTCAAGCGGATCTTCCTGTCGCACTACACGGCGCCGGGGGAGGCGCGGATCCAGACGCAGGTCCACGAGCGCCAGGGCATCTGGGTGCACCGCGACAAGGCACTCGCCCCGGCCTGAGAGTTGTGCTCGGAAGATTGGTGAATGAGTCGGGCGGTCACCCTCGCGGTGGCCGCCCGACGTAGCTTCCTCAGGCGGCGTAGCGGAGCGTGTGCTGGCGCCCGTTCGGCATCTCGCGCGACTGCACCCGGCCCCAGTAGTACTCGCTCCAGCGCTCCGGCAGCTTCACCCGGCCCGGGAACAG
This sequence comes from Candidatus Eiseniibacteriota bacterium, assembly GCA_046327815.1. Taxonomy (GTDB): domain Bacteria; phylum Eisenbacteria; class RBG-16-71-46; order RBG-16-71-46; family RBG-16-71-46; genus CAIXRL01. The sequence goes on from JAXLXR010000001.1 coordinate 350,458, forward strand.
CCGCCTCGCCAGTACCTCCTTCGGCGTGAACCGATGTTCCGTGATCCCCAGCCGCATCGCCGGCGTGTCCTGGTGGCGCCGCTCCGACGCCCACTTCATGTAGTTCCGCCACACCAGGAACACCGCCATGCGCCAGATCGACATCTGCCGCCGCTTGGCGAACGCGATCGTCTCGCGCTTGTGGCTCGCATCCGAGTGCCGCGTCACCATGTCGTTCAGGTTCACGCTGAAGATCGGGTTCGACGTGGTCCGGGCGGCCCGTGAGCTGACCGTGTGGTGCGTCACCTCGAGGTGCGCAACCCGTGCGATCGCACGCGGGTAGTCCTGGTGCTCATCGGTGTGCAGCTCGAGCGCCTGCGGCTCCGGTGCCGCGATCGCGAGCAGCTCGGCGCAGTCCTTCTCGGTGGCCCGTGGGTCGAATCGACGTGGGCCGGCCGAGCCGGGCCTCGTTCTCACGGCGATACGCCTTCTGCGCCCGGGTCATGCTGCCCGAGCGGCGCAGCTCGGTGGCGGTGAACCCGTACAGGAAGTAGCTCTTCCGCCCGACGAGCACGTTGTAGCTGGTGGGATGGTACTGGCTGTACTCGAAGGAGAAGAACCCGTCCATGGCCACGGACTCGGTGATGCCGCCCCGGGGCCGGAGCAGTTCATGGAACAGCTGGCAGTGCCGCCCGAGCCGGTTGGCGTGGAGCAGTACGGTCTGGGGCGAGCACTCCTGTGCGCGAGCCAGCTGCCGCAGGCAGGAGCACGAGAGCAGTCCGTGGAAGACGGGCAGGAGCAGTTCAGGCCGCTTGAGCCAGTAGGTGGTGCGGAAGGTCTGGTCGCTGAAGCGTCGCCGGCAGTGACAACAGCGGTAACGCTGGACACGGTGCGGTGGAGCGAGCCGGCAGTGGTGGCCGTCCCGCTGGTAGCGCCAACCGTGTGGCGCGGCGTGGAATGGGCAGCGTGGGTTGGGACAGAACGGGGGCGCCTGGGGGGCAGGCGTCGTGGTCATGCCGGACTACATCTGCATGCCCCGTTCCGTCACCAATCTTCCGAGCACAAGCCGGGATTTGGGCCCTGGGGCCGCTACGTACAGTGCGACCGAAATTTCCCGAAAGCCCCGTCAAGCCCCGGCCGATAAACGCGGCAGCGACGGGAGTCGTCCGGCGGCGCGAGCTGCGCCACCCACACGGATGTGCCGAACGGCGCAGGCCGGGACCCAGAGTGGCGACCCCATCCGAAGCGGAACTCGTTTCCTGCTTCCTCGAAGTTCTCGTGGAGAAAGGGCGGCAAGGGGCTCCATGGGAGGCGCTTCGCGACCGGGTGGGGTCACTACAAGGAGGAGAGAACCGTGGTCGTCGTGAGCTATTCGGGCAGGGAAATCAACGCCAAGCTGGTCTACTACGGGGCCGGCCTGTGCGGCAAGACCACGAACCTCGAAGCCATCTACGAGGCCGTGCCCGATACGAGCCGCGGCAAGATGGTGAGCATGAAGACACAGTCCGACCGGACGCTGTTCTTCGACCTGCTCCCCCTCGATCTCGGCGAGATCATGGGGTTCAAGACCCGGTTCCTGCTCTACACGGTCCCCGGCCAGGTGTTCTACAACGCCACGCGCAAGCTCGTGCTCAAGGGCGCGGACGCGATCGTCTTCGTGGCGGACTCCGAAGTCGGCAAGATGGAGGAGAACAAGGAATCGCTCGCGAACCTGCGTGCGAACCTCGCCGAGTACAACATCGACCTCGACTCGATTCCGTGGGTGCTGCAGTACAACAAGCGCGACCTGCCGAATCTCTACTCGATCGACGAACTGAACGCCGAGCTCAACCCGACCGGACGGATTCCGTTCTACGAGTCCGTCGCGCGCGAGGGCAAGGGCGTGTTCGAGACGTTCCGCGGGATCTCGCACCTGCTCATGGAGAAGGTGACGAAGGACCTGCGCCGCGCCCCGGGCCGCAGCAACACCCCGGCCGAGCCGGCCGCCGCCGCGCCGCGCGAGAGCGTGCGTTCGAGCGCGCCCCCGGTCGCGCCGGTGCAGGCGATCCAGCACGAGGCGCACGCGACCCCCGCGCCGCTCGTCGGCTCCGACGAGTCGAAGATCGATTACGGCCGCGAGATCGAACTGCCGGGCAGCATCCCGGCGGCCGCTCCCGTGGCCTCCGTTCCCGCGCCGGCACCCGCGCCCGCTCCGCAGCCGATGGCGGCGGCGTTCGCGACCGTCGCACCTTCCGCACCTGCCGCGCAGGCCGCCCCCGCGGTCATGCCGGCCGCGGCGATGCCCGCCGCCAGCCCGGCGCCGTCGCTGGCGCCCGCGCCGGTGCAGCGCATCGAGGCCACCGCGGTGGCCTCGACGTCGGCCTCGGGCGAGGTCGCGCACGTGACCGTGCCCGTCAAGGTCCTGAAGGGCGGCACGTACGAGATCGTCATCAAACTGCAGCTCGAGGTGCAGGACTGACCCGCGCCGGGGGCACAAACCTGTCACATCCGGAACCCGCGTCGGCCAAGTCCTCGTTGACTTCGCCGAGGCGGGTTCTCTAGTTTCACGGCACGGAGGATTCCACTCATGATGCGTCGTGCCTTCCTGGTGGTGGCAGTGCTGGCCGCACTCGCCGTTCCTGCGTTCGCGGGCGACTTCACGACCCCGGTGGCGACGGGCTATGCCCCGCGCGTGCCGGTCAGCGCGTTCGCGCGTCCGCTCGCATGGTTCGACTCCTCGCGGCTGCACATGACGCACTCGATCGCGGTCGGGTCCGGCTTCGCCGGCGGCACCGCGGCGCTGCAGACGACGGAGTTCTCTTACGCGTTCAAGGCCCCGCTCACCATGAAGGTGAGCGTCGGCAACACGCTCGGCACGGGCGCCCAGTCGAACGGCGCGAACTTCTTCCTGCAGGGGCTCGACATGGCGTGGCAGCCGAACGCCCACTCGACGCTGCGGGTGCAGTTCCAGAACATGCGCTCGCCGCTGCAGTACGGGAACGGCTACCGCGACGCGTTCGGCAACCCGCTCACGGGCTGGTGAGCGGCTCGCGGCTCGAGGCCGCCTTCGCTGCGCGCAGGGGCGGGACGGGGCTCATCCCGTTCGTCACGGCGGGCTACCCGTCGCTCGACGCCACGTACGACATGCTGTGCGCGTTCGACCGCGCCGGTGCCCTGGCCGCCGAGATCGGCATTCCGTTCAGCGATCCCATCGCCGACGGCCCGGACATCCAGCGGGCGTCGGAGTGGGCGGTCGCACGCAAGGTGGGCACGGCCGACGTACTCGACACGATCGCGCGCTTCCGCGCGGAGCATTCGCTGCCCATCGTGGTGATGACCTACGCGAATCCCGTGGTGCGCATGGGCGCCGAGGAGTTCGCGCGCCGCGCGAAGGCCGCCGGCGTGGACGGCGTGATCGTGAGCGACCTGCCGCCCGAGGAATCGCCCGAGGTGTGGGCGGCGTTCGACGCCGCCGGGGTGGACACGATCACGCTGGTCGCGCCGACCACCGAGGAGGCGCGCGTCGCGCCGCTGGTCGAGCGTTGCCGCGGGTTCGTCTACTGCCTCGCGCGCACCGGTGTGACCGGGCAGGGTTCGGGCTGGTCGGGCTCGATTCCCGACCGCGTCGCGCACATCCGCACGCGCACCGCGTTGCCGGTCGCGGTGGGCTTCGGCATCTCCAGCGGTGACGACGCGCGCAAGCTGCGCGGCGTCGCCGACGCGGTCATCGTCGGCGCGGCGTTCGTGCGCCGCATCACCGAGAACCCCGACTCGGGTGCCGTGGAACGCGTCGAGTCGTTCGCGCGCGAGCTGACGGCGGCACTCGCCGGCTGACGCACGAAGGCGGCCCTCGAAGCGAGGACCGCCTTCCTCGAACGCCGGGACGCGCCCGGCGAGTGACGGCGCTCAGCCGCCGAGCTTGAATCGCTGCACGAGCGTGAGCATCTGGCCCGCCTGCGCGGAAAGCCCTTCGGCGGTGCCGGCGAGTTCCTCGGTCTGCGAAGCGTTGGCCTGCGTCACCGAGTCCATCTGGGTCACGGCCGTGTTCACCTGCTCGATGCCCGTGGACTGTTCGCGGCTGCTCGCGGCGATCTCGCTCACGATGTCCGTGACGCGCTTCACCGCGTGCACGATCTCTTCGAGCGTGGCGCCGGACTGGTTCACGAGCTTGCTGCCGGCCTCGACCTTGTCCACCGAGTCCTCGATCAGGTTCTTGATCTCCTTCGCCGCCGACGCCGAGCGCTGAGCGAGGTTGCGCACTTCGCCCGCCACGACCGCGAAGCCACGGCCCTGTTCGCCGGCGCGGGCCGCCTCGACCGCGGCATTGAGCGCGAGCAGGTTGGTCTGGAACGCGATCTCGTCGATCGCGGTGATGATGTCCGCGATCTTGCGCGAGGAGGCGTGGATCTCGCTCATCGCCTGCACGGCGGAGCCCACGACCTGGCCACCCTTCTCGGCCACCTCGCGGGCGCCCTGCGCGAACTGCGCGGCCTGCTGCGCGTTGTCCGCGTTCTGCTTCACGGCCGAGGTCATCTCCTCGAGCGAAGCAGCCGTCTCCTCGAGGCTCGATGCCTGCTCCTGCGCGCCCGAGCTGATCGACGCCGCGGCCGACGTCAGTTCGCCCGCGGCGCCGGAGATCGTGGAACTCGCGCGCGAGACCTGCAGGAGGTCGCGCTCGAAGCTCTCCATCATCCGGTTCAACTGTGCGCCCATGGCGCCGAACTCGTCCTTGGAATCGAGCTTCACCCGCACCGTCATGTCTCCGCCCGCGGCCTGAGTGGCGCGGTCCACGACGTGCGACAACGAGCCCACGATCGAGCGCGTGAGGAACAGCCCGGTGCCGATCGCCAGCAGCGGCACGAGCACCAGCACCACGATCATGAGTACGGTCGACGCATTGGCCTGCGCGCTCACCTGCCGCTCCATCTGCTCGCCCGCCGACTTCTGGATGCCGATGAGCAGGTCCAGCGTGGTGAGCGTGCTGTCCGCGAGCGGCGACGACGATTTCGAGCGCAGCGCCATGGCCTCGTCCACGCGCCCTTCCTTGACCAGGTCGAGCACCCGCGCGCGCGCGTCGATGTAGGCGGGGAAGAACTCCTTCCACTTGCGCAACGCGTCCTTCTCCGACGGCAGGAGTCGCGTGGCGGTGTAGGCCTCGAACTCCTTCTCGATCGCGGCCACGTGATCGTCGTCCTTCGACCGTGCCTTCTGGTACTGCTCCGGCGTCTTCGCCAGCATGGCCTGCAGCATGGTCAGCCGCAGTTCCATGAGGTGGTGCAGCGCCGAGCCGAGTTGCACGGTGGGGACGAGGCGGTCGGCGTACAGGCTCTCGAAGCTGGCCCTGAACGAGAGCGTGTTGCGCAGGCCGATGGCTCCGAGCCCTCCCGCGAGAAGCGTGACGAGCACGAATGCTCCCATCAGTTTCTGGCCGACCTTCAGGTTCTGGAACCAGTTCATCGTTCCGGTCCTCCGGTGCGACCCGATCGCCGCGTATGGCACGTGGTTCGGGTCTCGTGACGGACCGCGGGTGCCTGGGGCGCCGCGACGGTTCGGGGGATGTGCAGGACTGGACGCGGGACCCGAGCGTGGGTGAGGGACACGAAGTGCGCGCACGCGCGGCGCGAGACGCGAACGGCGTCGGCGCCCTTCGGCACGGCCGGCTTCGGCACGACGATTCTCCCATCCGGGCGCGCACGTCGCGGGAGGGAGGAATGGCCGGGCGGCCACCCGAGGGTGTCCGCGGGCATCCGGTCGCGGGCCGCTGCAGTGCGCGTTGGCTCAGGTACGTGATCGAGGCTCGCGCGGGGCGGCGCTCCGGGGGGAGCCGTTCGACGCGTTTCGCGTCGGTTCGGAGCAGTTCCCTCGTGCCGTCTGCACGGTCAAGGGGCACCGCTCCACAGGCCGAGTTTCGGTATGCCGTTGCCGGACTTGAGAGGGCGTCGCGAGCCGCGGAGACGCACGAGGCTCCGGGGAGTCCCGCTCCCCGGAGCCTCGTGTCACGCCTGCTCCCCTTCAGCTATCGCCGGATGAACCACAAGAGGTCCAGCAACACGAACACCAGACCGACGTCCACGGAGGGCCTCCTCGATTCGAGGGCGCGCATACGGCCTGTCGCGCGGTCAACCGTCACGTACGGCCGCCCGTGGGTTGGCGACGCGGGCGGGGGAGACGACTTCTTGTCATCTCACCCCGCAATATCGGAGGTTGCATGGTCGGGCTTGAGAGGTAATCCGCGCTTCGCACGGCGGGTCAGGCCAATTGCTTCAGCACGACCACCGTGAGGTCGTCGAGCGGCTCGTTGGCCCAGCGCCTTGCGGCCTGCATGAGTTCCTCCACGATGTCGGCCGCGCGGCGGTGGGCGTGGCGCTCGAGCACTTCGGCCACGCGCTCGGCGCCGAACAACTCGCCGTCCCGCGCCGCCTCCGTCAGGCCGTCGGTGTACAGCACGGCGAGATCGCCCGGGCCCAGTGCGACGTTCGAGACCGGGTAGCGCGCTTCCGGGCCGACGCCCAGCAGCAGCCCGCTCTCACGCCACTCTTCGGTGGCGCCGCCGCGCCGCCGCACGATCGGCGGCGTGAGCCCGGCGTTCGCGAACGCGAACGTGCCCGCCGTGGCGTCCACACGCGCGCAGATCATGCCCATGAACTTCTCCGGCTGCTCGAGCGCGACGAGGTCACGGTTCAACGCCTCGAGCAGCTCACCCGGGTGGCGTGCGCGCTGCGCTTCGTCGCGGAAGCGCGACTGCACGCCGGCGAGCACGATCGCCGCCGGGACGCCGTGCCCCGCGGCGTCGCCCACCGCGAGCACGAAGTGCCGCGGGCCCTCCTCGACGAAGTCGTAGTAGTCGCCGCCCACGGTCTCGGTGGCCAGCGTGCTCGCGGCGCAGTCGAGCGCCGGGTACACCGGCGTGCGGCGCGGCAGGCGCTTGAGCTGCACGCGGTGCGCCTCGGCCAGTTCGCGATCGAGCGCCGCGCGGCCGCGCGCCTCGTGCCGCAGGCTCGCGTTCTCGAGCGACACGCCGAGCAGGCGCGTCACGCGCTGCAGGTCGCGCAGCTCGTGCCGGTCGAGCCACGGCCCGGCGAGCCGGCGGCCGAGCAGCAGCGCCGTCGGCGAGGGCGCGCCCGGGACCGCCGCGACCCACTGCACCGCGGCCATGTCGAGCAGCTCACGGTCGTCCTCGGCGAGCGCGATTTCGGCCGCCGCCCGCGGCGGGTCGGCGTCCGCGACCGCCGCGGGAAAGCCCGCGTGCAGTGCCGCGAGCACGGGCAGGCGCTGCGGCGGCGCCACGCGAAGCGCGCCCTCGGCAGCCTGCACCGCGGCGCAGCCTTCGAGCCGCAACGCGCGCGCCACCGCCTCGCAGGCCTCGGCCAGCAGCGCGTCGGCGCCGCCACGCACGGCTTCATCGGACGGCGCCCAGGTGGCGAGCGGCACTTCGTCGGCGATCGGCACCACGCGCGCGCCAAGGCGCGACAGCCACGGCCGCGACGGGCCGGCGAGTCCCGCCACCAGGGCCACGAACGCGAGCGCCACACCGGACACGTCGCGGCCCAGCTCGGGCCACCAGTGCACGCCGACCCACTCGCCGAGCAGGAACGCGAGCGCCCCGGTCGCGAGCACGAGCACCAGCGACACGATCGCACGCAACGCGACGCGGAAGTCGAACACGCGGTGCACCGCGATCGCCCACGCGAACGCGGCGGGCACGAGTACGATGCTGCCGACGATCGCCCGCTCACCCGGCACCGGGGCCGCGGGCGCGAACGTGCGCAGGGCGACGAGTGCGGCGAGCGGCGCCGCGCCGAGCAGCGTGCCCACGAACGCCACGCGCAGCCGGCGGCGCGCGTCGGCGGCGCGCGCGCGCGTGAACGACGCGGCGAAGAACCCGAGCCCGGCGAGGATCCCGAGCCCGAAGTGCAGCGCCGGCAGGGCCTGCAGCACCGGCAGCAGCGGATCGAGCCGGCCGCGGCCCCACGTACTCTCGGCGCCGCACAGCGCGAGCCCGGCGAACAGCAGCAACGCGAGCCCGTAGCCGATGCGCACGATCCAGCGCGCGCGCGGGCGTACCGCAGGCTCGGGGAACAGCACGAAGAAGTGCGCGAACGTCACCGGCGCGAGCAGCTGCGCGGCGACGAAGCCCAGGTCGGCCACGAACTGCAGCGCCGGTGACGACACCAGCGGGGGCTGCGCGAACATGCCCGCGAACGCCAGGCAGAGCGCGTAGAACACCCGCGTGAGGTGATCGCGGCGTTCGCTCCAGACCCAGCCCCCGAGCAGCAGGAACACGCAGGCGATCGCGAACAGGAACGCCCGGAACCGGCGTTCGGCTTCGGGCAGTGGCGCGGGCACCAGCCAGGCGTCCTCGGCCGCCCCGTCGCGCACGCGCGTCAGCACCAGCGCCCGCCCCGGCCGGGCGCGCTCGAGCCCCGCGGCGGATTGTGCGGTCGTGCGCCCGCCGCCGTGGGGGGTGAGCCGGTCGCCCGGCTGGAGCCCGGCCAACGCGGCCGGACTGCCCGGCTCGACCGTCACCACGAGCCCTTCCCGCAAGGACAGGCCCGTGTACGCGCGGTTGGGAAGCGTGACCGCACTGGCCACCAGCGCAAGGGCCGCGGGCAGCAACAGCGCGCTCAGGAAGCGATCCAGGGTCTCCCGTGGCATGACCGTTTGCCTCCCGTCAGGAGAACGGATGCGGACCACATGGTCGCGGGGCAGGGCCAACTCCGCGCTTGGACGAATCAGCGCCCGACGCTATTCTGCTGAAGTCACATTCCCGCCATGCCGATACGCCCTCCGTCAAGGATGGAGCAGGCGCTGCATCGGTGCAAAGAGCGGAGGTTCGAACAAGATGCTGGTCCTAACAAGGAAGTTAGGAGAGAACATCCGAATCGGGGACACGGTGAAGATCACCGTGCTCGAGGTGCGATCCGGACAGGTGAAGCTCGGTATCGAGGCGCCGCCGGAGGTGAAGGTGCACCGCGAGGAGATCTACGCCCGGATTCAGGAAGAGAACCGCAAGTCCGGCGGAGCACGTCCGGCGGGTCCTGCGGAGACGGGCAAGAAGCCCTGAGTTCGATCCACCCCCTCGACCTTGACGCCGTCCGACATCATCGCACTGAACCTTCAGCGTTGTCGCGAGGAGTCATGACCACGATTCGCCGTCCGAAGTCCCGGAAGCCGCGTCGCGCCCCCGCGCTCCGCGTCGTCACCGCGGATCACTCGGTGGTGCGCTTGTCCCGGGTGCGTTCCGCGCAGAAGCGGATCGAGTCCGGATACTACGACCGTGACGACGTGCGCGACCGTCTCGTGCACGCGGTCCTCGGGGAGATCCTCCGGGGCTGAGCGTCCGAGCGTGCGTTTCTTCGCGACCGCCGCGTCGAGGCATCGACGCGGCGGTTTTCGCTTGTCTATACTGCGCGAGCGAAGGAACGCACATGCCCCGACCCACTCCCGCGCGCGCCAGTGGCGCGCCCCCGACCGAAGCACTCGTGCAGGCGCTCATGGAGGACGCCGCAGCCGGCGCCCTCCTCGTGGGCCCCGACGGGCGCATCGCACGCGCCAACCCGGCCGCCGAACGGTTGTTCGGCACCACGCTCGCGCGCCTGCGCGGTGCGCTCGCTTCGGACGTGGTGCGCACGGTCGTCGCCGGCGACGACCTCGTGCGCGAGGCGTTCCGCACGGCGCACGGCGAACGCGAGGCCGTGCTGCAGGCGGCGAGCGGGGGCGAGGTGCCGGTGCGCGTGCGCACCTACCGCTTCGGCAAGCCGGCGTGGGTGCTGGTCACGCTGCACGACCTCACGCAGATGCGCCGCATGCAGCAGGAACTGCGCCGCCACGAGCGGCTCGCCACGCTGGGGCAGCTTTCGGCCGGCGTCGCGCACGAGATCCGCAATCCGCTCGCCGGCATCGGCACCAGCGCGCAGGTGCTGCTCAAGCGCTTCGAGCCGCGCGACGAACGCGCGCGCTTCGCGCAGGTGATCCTCGAAGAGGTCGCGCGGCTCGACCGCATCGTCACCAGCCTGCTGCAGTACGCACGGCCGCGCACGCCCGAACTGCGCGCGGCGCGGCTCGAGGAGTGCGTGGACAAGGTGATCGCGCTGGCGGCCGACCGGATCCAGCAGGGCGCGCTGCGGCTCGAGACCCAGGTCGCGCCCCGGCTCGCGGCGCTCTACATCGATCCCGACCTCGTCACGCAGGTGCTGCTCAACGTCACGATCAACGCGATCCAGGCCATGCCCGGCGGCGGCACGCTGCGCTTCGAGGTCGCGAAGGTGCGGCGCAAGGCGCCGCCGCGCGGTCCCGGCCGGCGAGCGGACGACCACGGCGCGCGCCGTGCGGGCGGCCCGGGCTGGATCGAGTACCAGCAGGTCCGGGTCATCGACACGGGCGTGGGCATTCCGCGCGGCGTGCTCGCCAAGATGTTCGATCCGTTCTTCACCACCAAGTCCACCGGCACCGGACTGGGCTTGAGCATCTCGCAGACCATCATGCAGGAGCACGGCGGCTCCATCGCCGTGGACAGCCGCGAGGGGCGCGGCACCACGGTGCTCCTGAACTTCCCGTTGGAGAAACGGAATGGGGAACGGCGACAGCATGACGCGCGCACAGAACGCCCAGACGCTGCTCATCGTTGACGACGAGCGCTCGCTGCGCTTCTCGATCGGCGAGTGGGCGCGCGACGAGGGCTACACGCCGCACGAGGCCGCCACCGGTCGCGAGGCGCTCGAGGCCATCCGCGAGCAGGGCGTGGACGCCGTGCTGCTCGACCTCAAGCTCGGCGACGAGGACGGGCTCAAGCTGCTCAAGGCGATCCGCGAGCTCGACGCCACCGTGCCGGTGGTGATGCTCACCGGGCACGGCACGGTCGAGCACGCCGTGCGCGCGATCAAGATGGGTGCGTACGACTTCATGCTGAAGCCGCCGGATCTCGACCACCTCGGCGTGGTGCTCGAGCGCGCGCTCGAACACGCGCGGCTGCGCCGCGAAGTGGACCACCTGCGCGCGAGCACCGCGAGCGCCCAGCCGATCGTGGGCGACAGCCCCACGCTCGCGAAGGCGCTGCAGCGCCTCGAGCGCGCCGCGAAGAGCGGCACGTCCACCGTGCTGATCCGCGGCGAGACCGGCTCGGGCAAGGAACTCATGGCGCGCTACCTCCACGACAAGAGCGCGCGCGCCTCGGGTCCGTTCATCGAACTGAACTGCTCCGCAATCCCCGAGCAGCTGCTCGAGAGCGAGCTCTACGGCCACGAGCGCGGCGCGTTCACCGACGCGAAGCGCTTCAAGAAGGGCCTGTTCGAGCTCGCCGACGGCGGCACGCTGTTCCTCGACGAGATCGGGGAGATGGCGCCGCAGCTGCAGGCGAAGCTGCTGCGTGTGCTCGAGACCCGCACGTTCCGGCGCGTCGGCGGGCACGCCGACATCACCGTGGACGTGCGCGTGGTCGCGGCCACGCACCGCGACCTGTCGAAGATGGTCGCCGAGGGCCGCTTCCGCGAGGACCTCTACTTCCGGCTCAACGTGGTGCCGGTCGAGATCCCGCCGCTGCGCGAGCGCGCTGGCGACGTCGCCAAGCTGGCCGAGCACTTCGTGGCGCGCTTCTGCCGCGAACTCGGCCGCCCGCTCGTGCGCGTGGACGAGCGCGCGCTCGCGCTGATGCTGGCGTACGCGTGGCCGGGCAACGTGCGCGAACTGAAGAACGTGATCGAACGCGTCGTGCTGCTGGAGGCCGACGAGGAGATCCTGCCCGAGCACCTGCCCGCCGAGATGTCGCGCGGCGGTGCCGCGGGCGTGGGCGGTGGCGCGGCGGGTACGGCCCAGCCGTTCCCGCCGGGCGTCGTGCGGCCGCTGCAGGAGATCGAGAAGCTGGCGATCGTGCACGCGCTGGGGGTCTGCGACGGCAACAAGACCAAGGCCGCCTCGCTGCTGCAGATTTCCCGCCAGACCCTGCGAACGAAGCTCAAGGAATACGCCCTGGGTGACGATGGAGAGGAGGCCGGCGAGGGGGCCTGAGCCCTTTCCCGAGCGACCAAATAGCAATCGAACCGCCCCCGGGGCGGTGCGAGGTTGAGCGGCCGGTCCCCTTCGGGGGGCCGGCCGCCGGCGGTTGGCCGGGGGCCCACGCGGCGCCACCCCCGGGCCGCCGCCCGCGGGGGGGGCCGGCCCGCCGGCGTTGGCCGGGGCGCCCTCGAGGCGCCACGCCGGGGACGCCGCCGGCGGGGTGGGCCGGGTTAACTCGCCACCTGGGAGCGACCTGCCCGGTTCCGGGCGATCTGCCCGGTGGCTCCGTGGGATGTGCAGGCGGTCGGCGCGGGGCGCCGGGGCGGGGGTGGCATGCGGACTGCAAAACACTGCCGCGTCTCACCACCCCCGAACCCCCATCACGGAGCCCATCGCGCCATGTCCCACATCCTGATCGTCGAAGACGAACCGACCACCGCCTGGGCTCTCGCCGAGGGGCTGTCGGACGACGGATTCACGATCGACACCTTCCGTTCGGCGGAAGAGGCGCTCGCGTGGCTGCGTGAGGGTTCCAGCGACCTCGTCATCACCGACCTGCGGCTGCCGGGCATGAGCGGCCTGGAACTGGCCCGCAAGCTGCGCCGCGGCCGCAACGCCCAGCCGGTCGTCCTCGTGACGGCCTACGGCACGCCCGGGACGGCGGCCGAACTGGCGCGTGCGGGCATCGCGGGCGTGTTCACGAAGCCCTTCCTGGTGGACGACCTCCGCCGCTGCGTCCGCGGCGCGCTCGCGGGTGCGAGCGCTCGTCGTCGCCCGGCCCTCAAGAAGGCGGCCTGACATGAAGCGCAACGTTCCCTCCGTCGAGAAGCTCCCGGCGCGCGTCCGCGTCGCCGCGGCGATCGAGAAGCTCGCCGATCGCGAACGCCAGGTGCTCGCGCTCCTGCTGCTCGAGCAGCTCTCGCCGCTCGAAGCCGCCGGCGCGCTGCGCCTCACCGTGCGCCAGGTCGAGGCGAGCTTCGCGCTCGCCGTCGAGACGCTGCGCGAAGAGTCGGCCGCGCGCCGCTCGTGGAACCCGCTGCGGAGGGCGTCGTGAACTTCGCCACGCCGCTGACCGCGACCGCGGATCCCACGCGCCGCATGCCGGCCTCGCCCGGCGCGCGCCTCGACGCCGCCGACGCCGCCGTCGCCTCGCTGCGCGAGGAGCAGCGCCGCCTCGAGCGTCTCGGCTTCGAACTGCCGCTCGCGCGCTGCCACCAGCAGCTGCGCTACTGGAACTTCGTCCGCGCGCTGCACGCGCTGCCGCGGGAGGCCCGCTCGTGAGCCGCCGCAACTCGATGAAGCTCGTGCCCGTGCGGGGCGCCGCGGCGCCGCAGTCCGGCGCCGAGCACCCGGCGCAGCTCGGCCGGCCGCGCGTGCGCACGATCGTCGTCACCAGCGGCAAGGGCGGCGTCGGCAAGAGCAACCTCGCCGCGAACCTCGCGGTCGCGCTCGCCGAGCGCGGCGCCCGCGTGGTGCTGGTGGACGGCGACCTCGCGCAGGCGAATCTCGACCTGCTGCTCGGCGTGCACCCGCGTCACGACCTGCAGCACGTGCTCGCCGGCGAGAAGACCATGGACGAGATCGTCGTGAACGGCCCCGCGGGCGTGAAGCTCGTGCCGGCCGCCTCCGGCGCCCCCGAACTCGCCGAGCTCGACGACTTCCGCCGCGAAGCGCTGGTGCGCGCGCTCGGCACCGTGGACGAGCACGCCGACCTGATGATCGTGGACACCGCCTCGGGCGTGTCGCGCCAGGTCACCGAGTTCTGCCGTCTCGGCCACGAGGTGCTCGTGGTCACGACGCCCGAGATGCCGGCGTTCTCCGACGCCTACGCGCTCATCAAGCTCCTGCAGAAGCAGGGTGGCCTGCAGCACGCTCCGCGCCTCGTCGTGAACATGACGACGGGCGAGGAGGAGGCCGACGACACCGCGCACCGGATCAAGCTGGTCGCCCGCCGCTTCCTGGGCTTCGAGCTCGAGTGCGCCGGCACCGTGCCCTTCGACCCGTCCGTCGCGCGCGCCGTTCGCGCGCAGGAGCCGGTCGTCACCGCCTTCCCGAAGTCCCCGGCCGCCGCGGCCTATCGCGCGCTCGCCGCCCGGTTGTGGAAGCCCGTCACCACCGGTCCCGCCCTTCGCGAAGAGTTCCCCACGCAGTCCCAGCGCCTCGAAGCCTAGGAGGAGCCTCCCCATGCCCCGTGCCGCCACCCCCGCCCGTTCCTCGAAGTCGTCGTCCGCCGTCGCCGTCGCCGTGGCTTCCCGTTCCGCCCGTCCGGCGCTGAAGGTGGTCGCCGGTACGAAGTCGGCCGCCGCGCCCGCTCCGACGCCGGTCACCTACAACAAGAACGATCTGCTCAAGCGCTTCGCGCCGCTCGTGCGCCACGTGGTCGAACGCGTCGCCGCGACGCTGCCGCGCAACGTGGACCACGAGGACCTGTACTCGGCGGGCGTGCTCGGCCTGCTCGACGCGCACGCCAAGTTCGACACCGGCAAGGGCGTCAAGTTCGAGACGTACGCCGTGTGGCGCATCAAGGGTGCGGTGCTCGACCAGCTGCGCGCGCTCGACTGGGCGTCGCGTTCCATGCGCCGCAAGGCCCGCAACCTCGACGGCGTCACGCGCAAGCTCGACCAGAAGCTCGGCCGCGCCGCGTCGGAAGAAGAGGTCGCGCGTGAACTGAAGATGTCGCGCGAGGACTTCTACCGCCTGCTCGACCACGTGCGCGGTGCCGTGCTCGTGTCGCTGGACGAGAGCCGTACGAACGACGGCGACGACCAGGGCACGCTCGCCGACCACCTCGCGGACCCGAACGCGATCAACCTCGAGGAGCGCCTCGAGGAGCAGCAGCAGCGCCTCACGCTGCTGCAGACGATCGACCTGCTGCCGGAACAGGAGCGCCTCGTGGTCGCGCTGTACTACTACGAGCACCTGACGCTCAAGGAGATCGGCCGCACGCTCGGGATCAGCGAGTCGCGCGTCTCCCAGGTGCACACGCGGGCGATGTCGCGCCTCAAGCTGCGCCTGCAGAAGGCCATGACGATGCACGAAGAGGCCGCGTGAACGCGCCTCACTCGAACGAGACGACGCCCTGGGTGGCGTTGTACGCCGAGCTGGCCGCGCACGTGGAAGCGTTGCGCGATCGCGGCGAAGCGGCCGCGGCCGCGGAGCTGAACGCGATCGTGGACCGGTGGTGGAGCGAGCAGCAGCAGTGGGATGCCCGTGCGGCCGAGTCGCTGACGGTGCATCACGAGATCAACAACGCCCTCGTGGGCGTCCGAGGCAACGCACAGCTTCTCCTCATGGGCCCCGCGGGCCAGCAGGCCGGTGTCCGCGAACGGCTGGAGGTGGTACTCCGTGAGTCGAGCCGAATCCAGGAAGCAGCGGGCCGTCTCCGAGCGCTCAAGTCGAGCCTCGGTGGCGAAGCTCCCCATTCGCGAGCCGCGTAGCTCCGGCGCCGCGACGGGCGCGGCCGCGGTCGCGGTCCCGAACCAGCGCAAGGGCGATCCGCGTGACGTCGCGGTCCCGCGCGCGGGGGACCGGCGTGCCGCTTCGAGCTGCCTCTGGGACGCGTGCGCCGCGATCCTGGCGTCGCAGGCCGACGCCCACGCGCTCGTGCGTGCGCTCGATTCGCTGCTGACGGTGTTCGCGTGCGACGGCGTCGCGCTTCACGCGGTCGGGCCGCAGGGCCGGCTCGAGCCGTGGTGCGCGCGCGGCGAGTGGGAGGCCGCGGCCGGCGACCTGCGCGAGTGCATGGGCGTGCCGCTGTTCCACGGCCGCGAGCGCGTCGGCGCGCTCGACCTGCGTGCGCGCAAGGGGCAGCGCTGGACGCCCGAACAGCTCGCGCTCGTGCGCACCGCTTCGGGCGCGCTCGGCGCCGCGCTCGGCGCGCGGCTCGAACTCGACCGCCTGCGCCGTGCCCCGGGCCGTGACGTGGTCACGGGCCTGCCGGATTCGCGCTCGTTCCACCAGCGCCTGATCGAGGAGTTCGGCCGGTCGCAGCGTACGGGGCAGCCGCTCGCCGTGGTGACGCTCGACCTCGACCACTTCGCCGCGATCAACGCGAAGTACGACCGCGGCACCGGTGACGCCGTGCTCGCCGAATGCGCGCTCGTGCTCAAGCTGGCGCTGCGCGAGGGCGACGTGGTGGCGCGGCTCGGCGGCGACGAGTTCGCCGTGATCCTGCCCGACTGCGATCTCGGCCCGGCGCGCCGCCTCGGCGAGCGCCTGCGCCGCGCGGTCGAGGCGCATCGCTTCACCCGGGTCGGGGCGGTGTCCTGCTCCGCCGGCGTCGCCTCGAGCCCGCGGGACGGACTCGACCCGACCGAGCTGTTGTCCGCGGCCGAGCAGGCGCTCGGCCTGGCGAAGAAGGCCGGACGCCACCGCACCGCGGCGTCGGGTCCGTCGCACACGCACTGAGACACGCGAGGCCCCCGTCATGACCGATCGCGAAACCCCGGACGAGCGCACGAGCGCTCCGCGCTACGAGGCGGACGCACCGCCGGCGCGCGTGCTGGTGGTCGAGGACGACGAGACCGTCGCCGAAGTCCTGCGCGAGGTGCTGCAGGACCAGCCGTACGATCTGCGTTTCGCCTCGTCCGCGGAAGAGGCCATGACGCGCATCCGCGAGTCGCAGCCCGACCTGATCCTCACGGACATCAGTCTTCCCGGGAAGTCCGGGCTCGACGTGATGCGCGAGGCGCGCGGCATCGATCCCGAAGTCGCCGTGATCCTGATGACGGGCTACGCGTCGGTGCAGACCGCGATCGACGCGCTTCGCCAGGGCGCCGACGACTACGTCACCAAGCCGTTCGACGACATCGCCGACCTGCCGGTGATGGTCGAGAAGCGGCTGCGCAACCGCCGTCTCAAGGCCGAGAACCGCGCGCTCGTCGAGCGCCTGCGCCGCCACGAGCAGGAGCTGCGCGAGAAGGTCGCGCTCGCGACCAGCCAGATGGACGCGCTCTACCGCGTCGCCATGGAGATCGGCGCCGACCTCGAACTGCAGCCGCGACTCGCGCGCATCGCCGCGACCGCCGCGCAGTTCGCGCACGCGGACGCCGCGGTGGTGTACCTGCACATGGAATCCACCGCCGAACTGCGCGCGGCCGCCGCCTGCGGCGCCGCGCTCGCCGCGGCCGAAGGCGGTCCCGCGCCGGTGCCGCCGGGCGCCGGTCCGGTGGGCCGTGCGGCGTTCCAGATGACGCCCGTGAGCGCGCACGCGGACGCCGCGGCGCTGCCGGGGACCGACTGGGAAGCCGCCGAGGTGCTCGCGGTGCCCATGTCGCAGGGCGGCCAGCCGATCGGCGTGATCGCCGCCGCGCGCCGCGAGGCGGCGTTCGACGCGGCGGACCAGGAGTTCCTGTCGCTGTTCGCGTCGCAGGCCGCGGTGCAGATCAGCAACTCGCAGCTGTTCGAGCACACGAAGAGCCTCGACCGGCTCAAGTCGGACTTCGTCGCGGTGGTCTCGCACGAGATCCGCACGCCGCTCACGTCGGTGAAGGGCGCGCTCGAACTGCTGGGCGACGAACGCTACTTCCAGAACAACGACCAGCAGAAGAAGCTGCTCACGATCGCGCACGCGAACTCCGAGCGCCTGCTGCTGCTGATCAACGACATCCTCGACTTCTCGAAGCTCGAATCCGCGTCGCTGCCCATGAACATCGAGCGCCAGCGCCTCGAACCCGTCATGCAGCAGGCCGAGCAGCACCTGCGCATGCTGATCGAGGAGCGCCGGATCCTGCTCGAGGTGTCGCTGGCCGACGACCTGCCCGACACGTCCATCGACCCGCACCGCATCGCACAGGTGCTGTCGAACCTGATGTCGAACGCCATCAAGTTCTCGCCCGCGGGCGGGCTCGTGACGGTGCGCGCGGAGAACCTCGGGCGCGAGATCAAGGTGTCGGTCACCGATCGCGGCGAGGGCATCGCCGCGGCCGACCTGCCGAAGCTGTTCCGCAAGTTCCAGCAGATCGACTCCGGTTCGACGCGCAAGGTGGGCGGCACCGGCCTGGGGCTCGTGATCAGCAAGGGCATCGTCGAGCAGCACGGCGGTCGCATCGGCGTGGAGAGCACGCCGGGCGCCGGCAGCACGTTCTGGTTCACGCTGCCCGCCGCGGAGCCGGCTTCGGTCGATCGCGCCGCGTGAGCGCGGCGGGGGCCGGGGCGTCGCGCCGGCTCACCGGCGGGAGAGAGGGCACGCGCGGCGCTTGACCCTGCGCGCCGCGCCCGCGTAGTTTCGCGCTCGAACGCGCACGATGCGCGCGGAACGCCGCCCCTCACTTCCGGACACCATGAGCGCCAAGGACGACGCCCCTCTTCCCGTTGCCCGCTCCGCCTATCGCCGCACCACGCTCGCGCTCGCCGCGCTGGCGGGGGCTGCGCTCGGCGTGGTCGTGGCCGTCGCCGGCGCACCGGGTTCGGTCGCGCTCTTCGAAGTGAGGCTGCCCTGGACGGGCGGCGAACCGACCGCGCTCGAATGGCCCGCGCCACCGCGTGCGGGCGAGCGCGCGCGACTCGAACGCGCCGACGGCGGTTCCGTGCTGGTCGTGCAGGCGGCGCGCGCGCCGCGCGCACGCGAGCTGGCCACCGCGCTGCTGACGCGCCGCCAGACCGGCAGCATCGAACTGGCGAACGCCGCCGCGTCCGTGCGCGAGCAGTGGCGCGCGCGCGTGACGCCCGAACCGCTGCCCGCGCTCACGCCCGCCGCCGAGTGCGCGGGCTGGCTCACCGCCGCCGCACGCCGCGAGCGCGACCTGGCCGGCTCGCTGCCCGCGCCGTGGTCGGCCGCGCCGCTCGCCACGCCGCCGGCACCGCCGGTCGCGGTGCTCGAACGCCTGCAGGAAGTCGAACTCGCCGCCGCGGCCGCCGATCCCGCCGCGGTGCACGCCGCGCTGGTCGCGGCCGCGCGCACCGCCGACGACTGGTTCGCCGCGGGCGTGCCCGCCGGTGCGGGCGTGCGCGAACGCGGTGCCGCGTGGCGGCGCTGGACGCTCGACCGCGCCGACTCGCTCGACGCGCGCGCCGCGGCGCTGCTCGCGCTCGAAACTCCGCTGCAGGGCGAGCTCGCGCTCGCCGCCTCGCACGCGCGCCTGCTCGAATACGACGCCGCGCTCGCGCCGGCCTACGACGCACTGGTGCGCGCGACGCGCGTCGGTCCGGTGCCGAACGCCGCGCCGCTCCCGCGCCCGTGGGCGTGGCTGCTCGGTCTCGGCGCCAGCCTCGGCGCGCTGGTCGCGCTGCTCGCCGCCGCACTCGGGTTGTGGTTGCGCCGCCGCGTCGGTGCCGGCGTGGCCGCACCGATGCCAGCGCGCGATCCCGCCGAGACCGACGCCTGGCTGCACGTCGTGGCCGGCGCCTCGGCCACGGTCACCACGCGTGCGCTGCTCGAACTCGCGGCGCATGCGCTGGCGCGCGGCGAGCGCGTGCTGGTCGTGGACGGCGCGGCGAAGCTGCGGCTGCACGACCGGCTCGGGCGCGAGGCGCGCTGGGGGCTCATGGAGTGCCTGCTCGCCGACATGCCGGTGCTCGGGCTGGTCCAGTACGGCGGCCGCCCGGGGTTCTACCTGCTGGCGCACGGCAGCTCGACCCGGGGTGAGGGCTGGGCAAGGCTTGGGCAGCGCCTGGACGACGTTCGACCGCACTTTGGCCGGATCCTGCTGGCGCTCGACTCCCACGCGCCCCGGGCGATCGGTGACGCACTGGCGGGCCGCGCGCTCGAGGGCTGGTGGGCCGACCCGGCAGGGCGCCTGCCGCGGGCCGCGGAAGAGCTTTCGTCCCGGCTGGGCATCGCGTTTTCGGGCATGGATTTGAGCGTCATGCCTGAGGTGACGCTCGAGGCGCTCTCGGGCCGCGTCCGGGCGCTGGCGCCGCTGTCGCCGGCGATCCCGGCCGATGTCCCGGTGCCGGCCGAGCCGGTGCCGGTCCGGGTGGCCTCCGCCGACCCCGAGGCCCCGCTGGTGCTGGACTGCGACTTGCAGGTACTGCAGCGGCTGCGCTTCCTGGCGTGGATGCGCCGGGTGCAGTCGGAAAGCCGGGCCACGGAGACGGCCGCCGCCACCGCGCACTGACGCGCCGGCGGGCCTCGATCGCGGCACGGCGCGACGTGAACCCGCTCCACGGATGGGAGCGCGTCGCGAGTACCTCGTCCCGCGGGCCTGTGCGCTCCCGGGCCGGCCGGGCACCACCCGGATGCGACGGGCGCGATCGCACGCGCCGCGGCGCCGGGGTGTGGGCCGAACGTGGTTTCGCGGCGGCACTGCCGAGGCACATGTGTCCGTTCCATCGGGCGTCTCCCGCGTCCTGCTCGTCGAGCACGTGGACGCGACGGGCGCCGCACCCGCCGACGCGCGCGCTCGCGCCGTCGCCTGCCGCGCAGCCGGCGTCGCCACCGAAGTGCTGGTTCTCGACGGCCGGCCTTCCGAAGACCCGCTCTTTCCCGTCCACGCGGCGCCGAGCGGCACCACGATTGACGTGTTCGGCGACGACGCCGCCGGACGCGCACGGCTGGCCGCACGCGTGCGCGCGAGCCGAGCCGACCTCGTGCTGTGGGCGAGCGCCGCGCCGGGCGGCGGGCCCCGCGCCGCCGAAGTGATCGGCGCACGGCCCGCCCGCTGGTGGGCGAGCGGTCACCCCGGCGAGCGCGCCACGGCCGGCGCGCTGCCGGCGCTCGATCCGGCGTTCGCACCGGCGGGAGGTTCGGCGTGGGACGCCGAACGCGTCCCGCGCGGCCGGCTCGCGCTCTGGGACGGTCCGTTCGCGCTCGTGCCCACGCGTCCGGGCATCGCGTCGGCGCGGCTGCTGTTCGACGCGTTCGCACAGGCGTGCCGCGACCGCGAGGAACTCGACCTCGTCGTGCTCGATCACCCGCGCCCCGAACTCGAGGCGCTCGCGCGCGCCGCCGGCATCGGGCTGCGCGTGCACTTCGTGGGACCGGCGCCGCGCGAAGCCGAACACGCCTGGCTCGCCATGGCGCGCGCCGCGCTGGTCGCGGGCGAAGCGCCGCTGTCAGGCGGCATGCTGCTGCGCGCGCTCGGCGCCGGGCTGCCGGTGCTGGCGCTGGGGCCGGCCGCGCGGGCGATCGGCGAGTGGCTCGCCGCCGGCGGCGCGGGCCCGGCTGCGCACCTGACCGCCGAGGCGCTCGGCGACGCTCGACGACGTGCTCGACCACGGGTCGCGCAGTCGCCGTGGCGCGCCCGTGCGCGCGTCGCCGCGGCCGCGCACCGGCCCGACGCGCTCGCCGCGCGGCTCGCCGCCGCGTTCGGCGGGAACATCGGCCGCGAGCGTGCGGCGTGAACGGAACGATCGCCCGGCGGTGCGCTTGCGCGCGCGCGCGCCGGTCGCCTAGCGTGCGCGGCGCGTGCCGCGACCGCGGGACGTGGTGCCATCAGCGGAGGAGTGCGACGTGCGTATCCTGGTGACGGGCGGTGCAGGTTTCATCGGCTCCAACGTGGCGGATCGATTCGTGGCGCTCGGTCACGAGGTCGCGGTGTTCGACAACCTGTCGTCCGGCTTCCGCGAGTTCGTGAACCCGAAGGCGAAGTTCTACGAAGG
Source organism: Candidatus Eiseniibacteriota bacterium (assembly GCA_046327815.1). Classification (GTDB taxonomy): domain Bacteria; phylum Eisenbacteria; class RBG-16-71-46; order RBG-16-71-46; family RBG-16-71-46; genus CAIXRL01. The sequence continues at coordinate 371,947 of JAXLXR010000001.1, forward strand.
CGACCTCGCCGACGCCGCCGCGGTCGAAGCCGCGATCGCCGACTTCCGTCCCGAGATCGTGGACCACCACGCCGCGCAGATCGACGTGCGCAAGTCGGTCACCGACCCGGTGTTCGACGCGCGCGTCAACGTGCTCGGCTCGATCGGCCTGCTGCAGGCGTGCGTGAAGCACGGCGTGCGCAAGGTCGTGTACGCCTCGACGGGCGGCGCGCTGTACGGCGAAGGCCGGACGCTGCCTGCGCCCGAGGACCACCCGGTCAATCCCGAGGCGCCGTACGGCGCCAGCAAGCACACGGTCGAGCACTACCTGTACATCTGGAGGCTGCTCCACGGACTCGACTACACCGTGCTGCGCTACCCGAACGTCTACGGTCCGCGCCAGAACCCGCACGGCGAGGCCGGCGTGAACGCCATCTTCATCGGGCTCATGCTCGAAGGAAAGCGTCCGCGCATCTTCGGCGACGGCAACGCCGTCCGTGACTACCTGTACGTGGACGACGTCGTGGCCGCGAACGTGATCGCGCTCGAGAAGGGCAGCGGCGAGATGCTCAACATCGGCACCGGCGTGGGCACGTCGGTCAACGACATCGTGCGTGAGCTCAAGTCCATCCTCGGCTTCGCCGAGGACGCGATCTACGAGGCGCCGCGCCCGGGCGAGATCCAGCGCATCTACCTCGACGCCGCGCGCGCGAAGCAGGTGCTCGGCTGGACGCCCAGCGTGACGTTCCGCGAAGGCCTCGAGCGCACGGTGGACTGGTCGCGCCACAACAAGCTGCCCACGAAGCACTGACGTGGACGCCGCACCCGCACCCGTCCGCCACACGCTGACGCGCGCCGTCGAGCCGCCGGACATCGACGAACTCGGGCACGTGAACAACGGCGTGTACGTGCGCTGGGTGCAGGACGCGGCGATCTCGCACTGGACGACCGACGCCCCACCCGAAGACCAGGCCGCGCTCGTGTGGGTGGTGACGCGCCACGAGATCGACTACCTGCGCCCCGCCATGCCGGGCGACGAGGTGCGCATCGAGACGTGGGTCGGGCCGGTGTTCGGCCGCGACTTCGAGCGCAACACCGAGATCTTCCGCGCCCGCGACGGCAAGGTGCTGTGCCGCGCGCGCACGCTGTGGTGCCCGCTCGACCGCGCCACGGGGCGGCCGACGAAGGTCGGCGAAGCGGTGCGCGAGCGCTTCTCGGTGCGCGGCGCCTGAACGCCGCGGCAGCCGAAGGGCCGGTGCTCCCTCGCGGGAACTCCGGCCCTTCGCGTTCGTGGTCGGTGCCTACCAGATGCGCGCGCGCTGCTCCTGCCCGCGGACCATGGCGTCGCCCCCGCGGCAGCCGAACGCCTTCGCGAACTCCTCGAGGTTCGACATGGGCCCGTTGACGCGCCACGCGGCGGGCGAGTGCGGGTCGGTCTCGACCTGCGTGGCGAGGTCCTCGGGCGTCTGCAGCGTGCGCCAGACGCGCGCCCACGACAGGAAGAAGCGCTGCTCGGGCGTGAAGCCGTCCACGAGGGTGCGCGGCTTGCCGGCGATCGCCTTCTCGAACGCGGCGTACGCGACCGCGAGCCCGCCGAGGTCGGCGATGTTCTCGCCCAGCGTGACGCGGCCGTTCACGTGCAGCGAGTCGTTCACCGTGTAGCCGTCGAACTGCGCGGCCACGAGGTCGGCGCGGGCCTTGTAGTGCTCGGCGTCGGCGCTCTTCCACCAGTCGCGCAGGTTGCCGTCGGCGTCGAACTGGCGGCCGCGGTCGTCGAACCCGTGCGTCATCTCGTGGCCGATCACCGCGCCGATGCCGCCGTAGTTGAGCGCGTCGTCCCACGCCGGGTCGTAGAACGGCGCCTGCAGGATGCCGGCGGGGAAGTTGATGCTGTTGAACGCCGACGAGTAGAACGCGTTCACGGTCGGCGGGGTCATGGACCACTCGCCGCGGTCGGTGGGCCGGCCGACCTTCGCGATGTTGCGCGCCGACGCCCAGCGGTCGCAGGCCACGCGGTTCGCGTACCACGAGCCGCGCGAGATCGCGACGCCGTCGTACGCCTTCCACTTGTCGGGGTAGCCGATCTTCTCCGCGAACGCGTCCAGCTTCACGCGCGCGGCCGCCTTCGTGGAGTCGCTCATCCAGTCGAGCACGGCGATGCGCTCGCCGAGCGCGTCCTCGAGCCGCGTGACCATGGCGAGCGCCCGCTCGCGCGCGGCCGGCGGGAACGTGCGCGCCACGAACTCGCGCCCGAGCAGGTCGCCGAGGTCGCCGTCGGTCGCCGCGATGCAGCGCTTCCATCGCGGCAGCAGCTCGCTCGCGCCGGTCAGCCGGCGGCGCCACGCGAAGTCCTCGTTCACGAACGCGCGCGACAGCAGCGGCGAGGCGTTCGCGATCACGCGGGCACGCAGGTACGCCTGCCAGTCCGCGAGCGGCGCTTCGGCGGCGCGCGCCGCGAACGCACGGAAGAAGTCGGGCTGCATCACGTTCACCGAGTCCGGCGCGCGCAGCGCACGGCGCTCGAAGTACGCGGACCAGTCGAACCCGGGCGTCCACGCGCGCAGCGTGTCGAGCGGCACCTTGTGGTACACGGCGCGCGGGTCGCGGCGCTGCTGGCGCGTCATGGACGCCTGGGCGAGCGCGGTCTCCAGGGCCATGACGCGCTCGGCCTCGCCGCGCGCGTCGGCGCGGCCGACGAGCCGGAACGAGCGCTCGAGGTGGGCGACGTATTCGGCGCGCAGCGCGGCCGAGGCGGAGTCGGGCTTGAGGTAGTAGTCGCGTTCGGGCATGCCGAGCCCGCCCTGCGAGGCGACCGCGATCGTGATCGCGCTGCGGCGCGCGTCGGGTGCGGCGCCGAAGCCGAAGCCGCCGCCGATGCCCTCGGCGTGCAGCAGCCCGAACTGCGCGGCGAGCGCGCTGCGCGATGCGATCCGCTCGATGCCGTCGAGGTGCGGCGCGAGCGGCGCGGCGCCCGCGCGGTCGGCCTGCACGGAGTCGAGGCAGGCGGCGTAGTAGTCGCCCAGCCGCCGCGTGTCGCTGCCGGGCTTCGCGCCGGCGTCCGCCGCGGCCCGCTCGAGGATCGCGCGCAGCACGGCCTCGTTGCGGTCGCCGAGTTCCTCGAAGCCGCCGTAGCTCGTGTAGCCGGCCGGGAGCTTCGTGGCCGCGAGCCAGCCGCCGTTCGCGAAGCGGTAGAAGTCGCGGCAGGGTGCGCACGACGTGTCCATGTCGGCGCGGTTCCAGTGCGGCCCGGCCGCGGCGGGGCCGGCGAGCACGAGCGTCGCGCCCAGCGCGGCGGCGAGTGCGGCGATGCGGTTCATCGGTTGCCTCCGAAAGAACCGCGGCCGGCGGTGGTGACCGCCGGCCGCGGGGGACGGGTGTGCTACCAGATGCGTGCGCGCAGTTCCTGCTTGCGCACCATCTCGTCGCCTTCCTTGCAGCCCCAGGCCTTCGCGAACTCCTCGAGGTTCGACAGCGGCCCGTTGACGCGCCAGTGCGCCGGCGAGTGCGGGTCGGTCAGCACCTGCGTGCGCAGCGCCTCGTCGCGGTTCACGCGCTGCCAGACGCGCGCGTAGGCGAGGAAGAACCGCTGCTCGGGCGTGAAGCCGTCGATCTTGACGCGCGGCTTGCCCGCGGTCGCCTTCTCGAACGCGGCGTACGCGATCGCGAGGCCGCCGAGGTCGGCGATGTTCTCGCCCAGCGTGAGCCGGCCGTTCACGTGCATCGTGTCGAGCACGGTGTAGGTCGAGAACTGCTCGGCGACGCGGTCGGCGCGGGCCTTGTACGCGGCGGCGTCGGCGGGCGTCCACCAGTCGCGGAAGTTGCCGGCCTCGTCGAACTGGCGGCCCTGGTCGTCGAACCCGTGCGTCATCTCGTGCCCGATCACCGCGCCGATCGCGCCGTAGTTCACGGCGTCGTCCACGTTCGGGTCGAAGAACGGCGGCTGCAGGATGCCGGCGGGGAAGTTGATGCTGTTGAACTGCGGGCTGTAGAACGCGTTCACCGTCGGCGGGGTCATGCGCCATTCGCCGCGGTCCACGGGCTTGCCGATCTTGCCGATGTTGCGCGCGGATTCCGCCGTGCGCGCGCTCAGCCGGTTCGCGTACCACGACGTGCGCGTGACCGTGACCTTCTCGTAGGTGCGCCACTTGTCCGGGTAGCCGATGCGCTCGGCGAACGCGTCGAGCTTCACGCGCGCGGCCTTCTTGGTCGCTTCGCTCATCCAGTCGAGCACCACGAGCCGGTCGCCGAGCGCGGCCTCGAGGTTCGACACCAGCGTGAGCGCGCGCTGGCGCGCCGCGGGCGTGAAGTACTTCGCCACGTACAGCTGGCCGAGCTGGTCGCCGAGTTCACCGTCGGCGGCGCGCAGGCAGCGCTTCCAGCGCGGCTGCATGGCCTTTGCGCCCGTCATGCGCGAGCTGAACGCGAAGTTCTCGGCGACGAACGCCTCGGCCAGCGTGGGCGACGCGTCGTCGAGCACCTTCCAGCGCAGGTACGCCTGCAGGTCGGCGAGCGGCGTCGCGGCGATCAGCTGCTCGAGGCCGCGCAGGAACACCGGGTGCCCGATGTTGAGCGAGTCGAGCGGCGCGCGGCCGCGGCCCTTGAGGTAGCCGTTCCAGTCGAACGACGGCGTCATGGCCGTGAGCGAGTCGTAGGGCAGGAAGTGGTACGACGCCGCGGGATCGCGGCGCTGCACGTTCGTGAGGCAGTTCTTCGCCAGACCGGTCTCGAACGCGAGGATCGCGTTCGCGGACGCGCGCGCCGACGCGGTGTCCGCACCCGCGAGCGCGAGGGTCTTCGCGACGTGGTCCACGTACGCGGCGAGCATCGCGCGGGAGGCCGGGTCGGTCTTCAGGTAGTAGTCGCGGTCGGGCAGGCTCAGCCCGCCCTGGCCGACGTTCGCGATCATGCGGTCGGAGTTCTTCAGGTCCTGCTCGGCGCCGAAGGCGAACAGCGTGCCGCGCAGCCCGTGCGCGTGGAGCCACGCCACCTCGGCGGCGAGTTCGGACTTCGACTTCATGCCGGCGATCGCGTCGAGCAGCGGCTGCACCGGCTTCAGGCCCGCGCGTTCCGCCTCGGCCGAATCCATGCAGGCGGAGTAGTAGTCGCCGATCATGCGCGCCGGCGTGCCCGGCTTGGCCGCGCGGTCGCGCGCGGCCGCTTCGAGAATGCCCTGCACGGCCGACGTGTTGTTCTCGGCGAGGATGGCGAACGCGCCCCAGTTCGCGTTGGTCGGCGGGATCACCGCGGTGCGCTTCCAGCCGCCGTTGGCGAACTGGTCGAAGTCGCGGCACGGCGCGCAGGTGGTGTCGAAGTTCGCGGCCGGGAACACGGGCGCTGCCGCGGGGCCCGCGAACGCGGGCGCGGCCGCCGGGCCCGCGAGCGCGAGTGCGCAGGCGGCGGCGGTGAGAAGGAGAAGCTTCATGGTCGAGGACCTCGGGATGCCGTGGGCGTCGGGGCGCGTGGGGCGCCGGGGGAGCGAAGACGCGCGCAGGCTAGTCGAGCGGCCCTCCGTGGGCACCGCGCCGCGTCCGGACGGGCGACGAGCGCGGCGCGCCGGGTGCCGAGTGCGCCGCGCTCAGCGCGCGAGCCGCACCGCGACCCGGCCGAGCCACTCGGCGCGGCTCGCACCCGCGACGTGCGCCGCGTCCTCGCGCCACTCGCGTCCCGCGCGCACCGACACGTCCACGCCCGTCGCGGGCCACCAGCGCGCTTCGCCTTCGACCGCACGCGTGGTCTCGACCACGCCGGCGAGGCTGCGCGGCGACGGCACTTCGCCGCCGGGCACGAACGCGTCGGCGAGCGTCTCCTCGCCGCGTACGGTGCGGCTGGCGATCAGCGAACACTGCAGGTCGCGGCCGGGATCCGCGCTCGCGCGCAGGCGCAGCCGTCGCGAGCCGGGACCGCTCGCGAACCCGAGCGGGGCGTCCTGCGCGGCGAACGTGCGGCCGTAGTACGACGAGTAGACCCAGCGCGACAGCCACGTGTACTCGGCGTTCCACGTCACACGCGTGGCGCCGATCGCGCCGGCGCCGTCCCAGCCGGCCTGCCAGCCGTACTTGTTCGGGAACGCCGCGGACTTCGCGTGCACGTCGTCGAGCAGCAGCTCCCCGTAGAGGCGAGTGCCGTCGGCGACGCGCGCCGACGCGTCGAACGACAGCTGCACGTTGTTGCGGTTCGCCTCGGGCTCGCCCGGCGCGTCGCGGTCGAGCAGGCGCTGCACGATCGAGTAGGGGATCACGCCCGCCAGGTACAGGCCCTGCCAGCCGTCGGAGCGGTAGCGCGCGGCTTCGGCGGCGCCCAGCCGCAGCCACGGGCGCGGCTGCCATTCGATCCGGTGCGCGGCCAGCTGTTCGCCGCGCCCGGGCTCGACCGTGGCGTCGAAGAAGAACAGGTCGGCGCCGAGCGCATCGAGGCGCGCGTGCAGCATCGCGCCGGCGAGCGGTGCCGCGGTGCGCGACAGCAGCAGCGAGCCTTCTTCGCCCGGGCCCCAGTGCCAGCGGCTGCGCCCGAGCCGCACGTCCCAGCGCGTGCCGTCGGCGTAGCCCAGCCAGCTGTCGTCGGTGTTGACCGCCACGTCGGTGCCCGCGACCAGCGCGTCGCTGTACTCGCGCACGCCGGCGAGTCGGCCCGCCCACAGGTGCGAGTACGCGAACCAGCGGTCGAACTGCAGCCCCGCGCGCACGTGCACGCCCGAACCGTCGCTCCACTCCGAGCCGCGATCGCGCCAGTCGCGCGAACCCTCGACGGCCGCCGAGAGTTCGAGGCGCGTGCCGTCGGCGTACTCGCGCGTGACCAGCCGCGGCGTCGCCCCGGCCACGAGCGCTCGGGAGCCGTCCTCGCGTACGAGCGCACGCTCGATCCGGCGGAGCGCCAGCGCGCGCGCGCGGGGGCCGCTCGTGACGAGCGCGCCGGCGCGCAGCTCGCTCCAGCGCAGCGGCAGCGTGTTCAGGTGCACGAGCGTGAGCGCCGCGGGCGCGGGCTCGTACAGGTCGAGCACGCGCAGTTCGGCCTCGAGCGGATCGCCGACCGGCAGGTACGCGCCGGGCGCGGCGAGCCCGGCTCCCGTGGTGGCGGCGAGCAGCAGGAGGGTGAGGACGAGCGTGCGCATGGCGCGCGATGCTACCCGAACGCGTCCCCGCGTGCGTCCCTCGCGAGGGGAATCCGGCCGCCGGCCGTTTGACGGGTGCGCGCCGGCGCGGCAACTTGGGGGAGAGCAGGCGGCGCCCCTCGTGCTTGCGCGCTCACGAACCACTCCGCGACCCCCACGCACCGGAGCTGCGCATGCCGGTCACATTCTCGTTTTCCGACGACGGCGAGGAAGTCGAACTGCGCCTCGTCGGCACGATCACGTCCGAGGAGTACGTGGAGTTCTTCCGCGGTGCACTGTCCACGTCGTCACCGCCGCGGCGCATCCGGACCACCTTGATGGACCTCCTCGAAGGCGACACTTCGCAGCTCACGCTCGAGGCGGTCCGCGAAGTCGCCGCGCTCACGGCGGCGGAAGCGCACCGCAATCCCGGGCTGCGCGCGCTCGCGGCGGTCGTGCGCGATCCGCTCACGTTCGGGCTCACGCGGCAGTGGAACCTGTTCACGAACGACCCGCGGAACCGGCTCGAGATCTTCACGACTCGCGAGAGCGCCGAGCGCTGGCTGCGCCAGCAACGCGAGCTCGCCCCCGAGGACGGGGAAGCTCCCGCACGCGGCGCCTGAGCGCCTCGCGCCCGCCGCGACGGCCGGATTTGACCGGCCGCGGCGGGCGCCGGTAACGTCGCGGGCCTCATTCCGGCAAGGGCCGCTGTGCCTTCCGTGGGCAGCCCGCACCGCCCCCAAGGCCCTCCGCCGCGATTCCCCTTCGAAGGAGGCCTCATGCGTCCCGGCAATCCCGAGGCGCTGTCCCAGCCGTACGATCCCGCTCGCATCGAACCCGCGCGCTACCAGTTCTGGGAGCAGCACGGCGTGTTCCAGCCGCGGCAGACCGGCAAGGACCCGTTCGTCATCGCGATCCCGCCGCCGAACGTCACCGGCTCGCTCACCATGGGCCACGTGCTCGGCGAGTCCATCCGCGACACCATCGTGCGCTGGCAGCGCATGGAGGGGCGCGAGACGCTCTACATCCCCGGCATGGACCACGCCGGCATCGCCACCCAGAACGTGGTCGAGAAGAAGCTGCGCGCCGAGAAGAAGTCGCGCCACGACCTCGGCCGCGAGGGCTTCCTCGAGGAAGTCTGGAACTGGAAGGAGCAGTACGGCGGCCTGATCTTCCAGCAGGAGCGCCGTCTCGGCACCACGCCCGACTGGTCGCGCGAGCGCTTCACGCTCGACGAGGGCTACTCGCACGCGGTGCTGCACGTGTTCAAGGCGCTCTACGACCAGGGTCTCGTCTACCGCGGCCGCTACATCGTGAACTGGTGCCCGCGCTGCCAGACCGCGCTGTCGGACGAGGAAGTGGACCACAAGGAGTCGCAGGGCTCGCTGTGGCACATCCGCTACCCGCTGGCCGGCGCCGACGACAAGTACATCGTGGTCGCGACCACGCGCCCCGAGACCATGCTCGGCGACACCGGCGTGGCGGTGAGCCCGAAGGACCAGCGCTACGCGAAGCTCGTCGGCAAGTCCGCGGTGCTGCCGCTCGTGCGCCGCGAGATCCCGATCGTCGCCGACGACATGGTGGACCCGAAGTTCGGCACGGGCGCGGTCAAGGTCACGCCCGCGCACGACCCGAACGACTTCGAGACCGGCAAGCGCCACGGCCTGCCCGAACTCGTCGTGATGGACGAGACCGGCAAGATGAACGACGCCGCCGGCGACTTCCGCGGTCTCGACCGCTTCGAGGCGCGCAAGCGCATCGTGGCGGCGCTGCAGGACGCGGGCTACCTCGAGAAGGTCGAGGAGCACCAGAACAGCGTGGGGCACTGCTCGCGCTGCGGCACGGTGATCGAGCCGTACCTGTCGTGGCAGTGGTTCGTGAAGATGGCGCCGCTCGCCGCGCCCGCGATCGAGGCGGCGAAGAAGGGCCGCGTGAAGATGTTCCCCGCCAAGTGGAAGAAGGTGTACCTCCACTGGCTCGAGAACATCCGCGACTGGTGCATCTCGCGCCAGCTGTGGTGGGGCCACCGGATCCCCGTGTGGTACCGCGGCGAGGAGATGGTCGTCTCGCTCGAGAAGCCCGAGGGCGACGGCTGGAAGCAGGACGAGGACGTGCTCGACACGTGGTTCAGCTCGTGGCTGTGGCCGTTCGCCACGCTCGGCTGGCCCGAGAAGACGCCCGACCTCGAGCGCTACTACCCGAACTCGCTCATGGTCACGGGCAGCGACATCATCTTCTTCTGGGTCGCGCGCATGATCATGGCCGGGTACCACTTCCTCGGCGAGGCGCCGTTCGCGCACGTGTACTTCACGAGCATCGTGCGCGACGCGCAGGGCCGGAAGATGAGCAAGTCGCTCGGCAACTCGCCCGACCCGCTCGCGATGATGGAGAAGTACGGCGCCGACTCGGTGCGCTTCACCATGGTGCAGACGCCGACGGGGCAGGACCTCCTGTTCGACGAGAAGCGGCTCGAGACGGGCAAGTTCTTCGCGAACAAGATGTGGAACGCCACGAAGCTCGTGCTCATGCGCCTCGGCGACGAGAAGCTGTCGAGCGTGAAGGAGTCGCACCTCGAGCTCACGCTGGCCGACCGCTGGATCCTGTCGCGCTACGCGAACGCCATCAAGGACGTGACGCGCAACCTCAAGACGTACCGGTTCGCCGAGGCGGCGCACGCGGTCTACCAGTTCGCGTGGAACGAGTACTGCGACTGGTACCTCGAGATGGCCAAGCCGCGCTGGGCGCTCGCCGACAAGGGCGAGCTCATGACGCCGCAGGAACGTGTGGACCTGCGCACGGCGCGCTGGGTGTCGTGGAAGGTGCTCGACGGCATCCTGCGCCTGCTGCATCCGTTCATGCCGCACGTGTCCGAGGAGCTGTGGCAGTCGCTGCCGGGCGAAGACGGCACCCTCGCGCTGGCGTCGTGGCCGCGTGCGAAGAAGGCGTGGTTCGACGCGAACGCCGAACGCGAGGTGTCGTTCCTGCAGGAGATCGTCGTCGCGGTGCGCAACCTGCGCGTCGAGTCGAAGATCGCCCCGGGGCGCGCCGTGCCGGTGGTCGTGCGCGGCACCGAAGAGCAGTATGAGCTGCTCGAGAAGCTGCGCGGCCAGCTGCTGCCGCTGGCGCGCATCGAGTCGCTCACCGTTTCGCGCGACGGCTCGCGTCCGCCCGTGGCGGCGTCCGCCGTGGTGCAGGGTGCCGAAGTGTTCCTGCCGCTCGACGGGCTCGTGGATCTCGACGAGGAGCGCGCGCGTCTGGCGCGTGAAGCCGAGAAGCTGCTCACGGACCTCGAGGGCGTGAAGCGCAAGCTGCGCAACCAGGACTTCCTCGCGAAGGCGAAGCCGGAGGTCGTGGAGAAGGAGAAGGCGCGGCTCGAGCAGCTGGAGGAGACGCTCGAGAAGCTCAAGAAGGCGCAGGAGTCGCTCAGCTTCAAGGCGAGCTGACGCCGTCGCACCAGAACGCACGAAGGCCGCCGGGAGCGATCCCGGCGGCCTTCGGCGTTTCGCCCACGAGCGGGCGGCGTGTTACTCCGATCCCTCGTCCGCCCACGCGGGCGCGAGCGCGCGCTTGGGCACGCCGGCCTCCTCGAGGCAGCGCTCGATGCGCGACCACGTGTGCTCGATGTTCGCGTCCAGTCCGATCGAGAAGCGGATCAGGCCCTCCGAGATGCCCGCGGCCTCGCGCTCCTCCGCCGGGATCTCGCTCGAGGTGCTGCGGCCCGGCATGCTGAAGAGCGTCTTGAAGTAGCCGAGGCTCACGGCGAGGTAGCCGACCTTCTCGCGCTGCATGGCGGTCATGAGCCGGTTGGCCGCGTCGTGATCGCCCGCGTCGAGCGTCATCATGCCGCCCCAGCCGTAGCCGGGGTTCATGAGCCGGCGCATGAGCGCGTGGTGCGGATGGCTCTCGAGCCCGGGGTAGTGCACGTCGTAGCCGTGCGACTCGAGCCGGTGCGCGAGGAACGCCGCGTTCTCGCCGTGCTTGCGCATGCGCAGGTGCAGCGAGTGCAGGTTCTTCAGGATGCTCGCGGCGCGCGTCGCGTCGAGCACGGGCCCCAGCAGCATGCTCGTGCCGGAGTTCACGTCGTTCAGCGAATCCACGAACGCCTTCGACGAGATCACGCAGCCGGCGACGCAGTCGCTCGTGCCGTTGATGTACTTGGTCAGGCTGTGCACCACCACGTCGGCGCCGAGCTTGAGCGGCGACAGGATCATGGGGGAGAACGTGCCGTCCACGACCAGCTTCGCGCCCCGCTCGTGTGCGATCCGCGCCAGCGCCGGCACGTCGGTCACCTCGAGCAGCGGGTTGCTGATGGACTCGGCGTAGATCATCCGCGTGCGCGGCGTCATCGCGGCGCGCACCGCGTCGTGGTCGCGCAGGTCCACGAACCGCGTGGTCACGCCGAAGCGCGGCAGCAGGTTCTTGAGCAGCGCGTACGTGCCGCCGTAGATGTTGCGGCCGCACACGATCTCGTCGCCGGCGCTGCAGATCGCGAGGATCGTGGTGCTGATCGCGCCCATGCCGGACGCCATCACCTGCGCGCTCTCGGCGTCTTCCATGCGCGCGAGCGCTTCGGCGAGCGCCTTGTTGGTGGGGTTCCAGTGGCGCGAGTACAGGAAGCAGCCTTCGATCTCGTGCTCGAAGACCTCTTCCATGCGGGACGGATCGAGAAACGTATAGGTCGAGGAATCGGTGATGGACGGATTCACGTCACCGAACTCGCCGAACACCAGGTAGTCCTGGATGCGGGATGCGGGATCGAACTTCATGCGAACCTCCGAAGCCTGCGGTCGTGCGCGTGGCGAGGAGGAGGATGGAGCCCGGAGGGAACCGCTTGCGCGCGTCGGCGTCAACGCGGGGCGCTCGAACGTAAGGAAGTTGTTCGGGCGCAGGGCGGCCGCTCGGAAGCGGACACGTGCGCGGGACGGGCGCGCCGCGGCGGCCGGAGGCCGCCGGATGTTCCGCGCTCCTACTTCAGGCTGTCCGGCGCCGTCCCGCCGCGCACGAAGCGCGACACGCGCAGCGGCCCGGTGAGCGAGTCCCAGCGCCGGCGCTCGACCAGCGCGCGGCCTTCGCCGGCGACCGCTTCGGCGCGGCGCGCGACTTCGCGGCGCACCTCGGAGTTCGGGCTGCGCACCACCACCCAGACTTCGTCGTATTCCGACGCGTTGCGGCGGGCGGCTTCGGTGAGTTCCTCGAGCTGCCGCGGCGTGTAGGCCGCCGCGAACGGCTCGTCGGGATGCCCGACCTCGAACGCGCGCACGGGCTGCGGCATCGTGCGGTTGTAGTAGGCGAACGGGTCCACGTCGAACGGCACGAGCACGGCGGTGCGGCCGGCGGCCGCGCGGGCGCGGATGTCGGCCGTCACGTCGCGCCACGGCTCCTTGGAGTAGTCGTGCTGGTAGCGCACCAGTCCGAGCACGGCGAGCAGCGCCAGCCAGCCGCCGGCGACGAACCGCAGCGGCCGCGGCGACAGCGCCGACGCGCCGAGCACGAACAGCAGGCTCACGGCCGGCGTCACGAACACGAAGTAGCGCGGCAGGAACAACGGCCGCTGGAACGAGATCACGAACACCGCGACCACGGGCACGAACCACGCGGCCCACGCCACGCGCGTGAGCCGGCCGCGGCCGTCGCGCCCGGCCAGTTCGGGCAGGCCGTTCAGCAGCGCCACGGCCACGGGCAGCGTCACGAACAGCCATGCCGCCGCGCGCGGCAGGAACCGGTCGAGCCCGGGCAGCGTCGAGCCTTCCGGCGCGGTCACCAGCGGAAGCGGGCTGAGCAGCGCGGCGCGCAGCACCTTGAACACGCCGCGCGCGTCGGGGTCGGGGATGTACCAGTGCGAGCTCGACAGGTGCTCGGCCACGCCGCGCGCGTACCACGCCCACGGCAGGTAGAGCGCCGCGCCGGCGGCGAGCGCGGCGATCCACGGCAGCAGGTGCCGCCGCCCGCTCTTGGTGCCGACCGCGAGCGCGGCCTGCGCCGAGATGCCGAGCAGCGCGATGGACTGCGTCCACGCGCCGAACGCGGTGGCGAGCGCCAGCCCCACCCAGTGGCTCAGCCGGTTGCCGGCCGATGCCCGTGCGTAGAAGTACAGGCCCGCCACGAGCGCGGCGGCTGCGAGCGTGTACGTGCGCGCCTCCTGCGCGTACATGACCTGGTAGGGCGAAAGCGCGGTGAGCAGCGCGGCGAACGCGGCGCGGCGGCGCGACAGCCCGAGCCGGCCGAGCCGGTAGGTGAGCCACACGAGTGCGAGCGACGCGGCCCACGACACCAGCCGCAGCTGCGCTTCGCCGTCGCCGAACCGGAGGCACCACGACGTGAGCAGGTAGAAGAGCGGCGGGCTGGCGTCGCGTTCGACGCAGCGCCGCAGCAGCGCCTGCAGCGGCAGCGAGGCCGCGGTCCACGTGCTGCCCTCGTCGGTCCACAGCGTGCGTGCGCCCAACTGCCACGCGCGCAGCACCGCGGCGAGCACGAGCACGCCCGCGATCGCGAACCGGTCGTACGGCCGTGGACGCTCGGCGGTGTCGCTCATGCGGACAGCAGGGCGTCGAGGATGTGGTGAGCGGCGCGGCCGTCGCCGAACGGGTTCGGCCAGCCGCCGGCGCGGCCCAGCATGGTGCGCGCGCCTTCGACGATGCGCGCGGTGTCGGCGCCGACCAGCACGTTCGCGCCCACGTCCACGGACTCGGGGCGCTCGGTGTTGTCGCGCAGCGTCACGCACGGCACGCCGAGGCAGCAGGCTTCCTCCTGCAGGCCGCCGGAGTCGCTCATGGTGAGCGCCGCCTGCGCGTGCAGGCCGAGGAAGTCGAGGTAGGGCAGCGGCGGCAGCGCGCGCACGAGCGGCCCCCACGCCAGTCCCAGCTTCTCCATGCGCTGGGTCGTGCGCGGGTGCACGGCGGCGAGCACGGCGAGGCCGGTCGCCGCGGCGGCTTCGGAGAGCCCGGCGACGATCGAGCGCAGGCGGCCCTCGTGATCGGTGTTCTCGGCGCGGTGCACGGTCGCGAGCGCGTAACGCTTCGCGGTGACGCCGAAGCGCTCGAGCGCGCCGCGCGCTTCGGCGCGCGGGCGCTGCAGGACCAGCTCGTCCACGACGGTGTTGCCGGTGACGAAGATGCGGTCGTCGGTCACGCCTTCGCCGCGCAGGATGCCGCGCGACTTTTCGGTCGGGGCGTAGAGGTGGTCGGAGAACTGGTCCGTGACGAGCCGGTTGATCTCCTCGGGCATCGTGCGGTCGTACGAACGCAGGCCCGCCTCGACGTGCCCGACCTTGAGCCCGAGCTTGTTCGCCGCCAGACCGGCGGCGAGCACCGAGTTCGTGTCGCCCTCGACCAGCACCCAGTCGGGCTTCTCGCGCTCGTAGATCGGCGTGATGCCGGTGACGATCGCGCCGACCTGGTAGGCCTGCGTGCCCGAGCCCACCGACAGGTTCGCGTGGGGGACGGGCAGGCCGAGTTCCTCGAAGAACACGCCGTCCATCTCGTACGAGTAGTGCTGGCCGGTGTGCAGCAGCAGGTAGGGCACGGCGCGTTCGGCGCAGGCGCGCACGAGCGGCGCCATCTTGATGATCTCGGGGCGCGTGCCGACGATGATCGCGACCTTCGGAGCGCTCACGACTTCGCGCTCCCGGCCGCCCCGCCGGGGCTGCGCTTCGCGATCGTGGCGGCCGCGGCCTCGAGCTCGGCGATGTGCTTCGGCGTCCAGATCGTCATGCGTTCCCAGCGGCGCTTGATCAGCAGCTTCAGCGTGGACTGGATCGTCTTCACGACCTTCATCTTGCTCTGGCCGACGCGATCGCCGTAGTCGAGCACGAAGCCCATCTCGTCCACCTTCATGCCGAGCGGCCCGAGGCGCAGCAGCAGGTCCATGACGGCCTCGAAGCCCTTCGCCGTGCAGAGCTGTTCGCCGTACACCGCGCGCGCGCGGCGCAGCAGCGGGATGCGGTAGGCGCGGAAGCAGCACGTGTAGTCGCGCACGCCGGGAATCGGGTAGAGCGTCGAGAACAGCACGCTCGCGACGTCGGACAGCGCGCGGCGGTAGCCGGGCACGCCGTGGACTTCGGCGCCCGAGCGGTAGCGCGACGCGATGCTCAGGTCGGCGCCGGCGCGTACGCGCTTCACGAGCTCGGGAATCAGCTTCGGCGGATGGGTGTTGTCGGCGTCGAGCGTGACGAGCACGTCGTCGTCGGCGGCCTGGTCGAGCACCCAGTAGATGCCGGTGCGCAGTCCCGCACCGAGGCCGCGGTTCACCTCGTGCGTGAGCACGACCAGCTTCATCTCACCGTTGCTCTCGGCGACCGCCGCCTGCGCCTCCTCGACGGTGCGGTCGGTCGAACCGTCGTTCACGAGCACGGCGGTGTACGGCTCGTTGCGGTCGCGGTACGCCTTCCACAGCTCGAGCAGCGTCGGTCGGATGACCTTTTCTTCGTTCCACGCGGGGAAGATGACCCAGATCAACGGGAGCCTCCGGTCGGCACGGCTTCGGTTTCCTCGAACAGGCGCGGCAGCATCTGGTCCACGACCGCGCAGCAGGAGTTCCACGAGTTCACGCGCGGGTACACCTGCGCGGTGCACGCGAGGTACAGCTTGCCCGGGATCACGCTGTTCGGCGGGACGGTGCGAGAGTACCCGGTGGTCCAGATCGGTTCCACGAACGGCGCGCGGAACAGGTAGGTCTCCTCGATCGTGGCGGCCGCCTCGGGGAACAGCGCCGCGAGGTCGGCGCGGTAGCGCGCGAGCAGCTGGTCCTCGGGCATCGCGAACAACTCGCCGTCGCGGTGCGTGTAGTTGACGAGGTAGTTCACGTGCAGCCCGTGCGTGCGGCCGAGCGGCACGAGGTTGCTCATCTCGATCACGCCCTGGCTGAGCGCACCCGAGTCCACCCACGGCATCCAGTAGTAGTGCGTGAGCGGCTTGCGCGTGAGGAAGATGCCGGACACGACGCCCTGGTAGTCGAGCTTGAGGTTCGCGACGCGCTCGGGAACCGGCAGGCCGCGGGTCATCTGCTGGAAGTGCCCGAGCGGCGAGGTGCTGACCACGTAGTCGAAGTGCTCGCTGCCCGCGCCCTCGACGTGCACGCTCATGCCGTCGCCGTCGGCCGCGATCGCGTCCACGCGGGCGCGGTAGCGGATCGTGACGCCGCGCTCGGTGAGCCGCTTCGCGAACGCGTCGATCAGCGCGCGGTAGCCGCCGGGCAGGCAGCCCTTGCGCTCGGGGCCGCTGCTCTTCTCGCGGTTCATGCGGCTCGACAGCCACAACGCCGGGAGCGCGCCGTAGTGGTCGCCGATCTTCGCGGACAGGAGCGGCTTCCACATCACCTCGAACACGCGGTCGCCGACCATCTTGCGCACGTAGGTCTCGGCCGTGATGTCGTCGAGCGCGGGCGACAGCCCGTCGAAGCGCGCGCGCAGGCCCATGAGGCCCATGCGGAAGCGTTCGACCAGGTTGAGCGGACCGAACGACAGCAGGTCCTGCGGCGTGTTCATGGGCCAGATGCGCTTGCGGTACATGAAGCCCATCTTGGTCTCGGTCCACTGCATCTGGCCGTCGAGGCCGAGCGCCGAGACGCGCGGCAGCAGCGCTTCGTCGTCCGGCAGGAAGCAGTGGTAGAACTTCTCGAGATGCGTATCGCGCCACGAGAACGTGGTGCCGAGGCCGCCGAGGTCGGCGTCCGCTTCGAACAGCGTCACGCGATGACCCCGGTCGCTGAGCGCCAGGGCGCTCGCGAGCCCGGTGATGCCACCACCGATGACGGCTGCGTGCTTGTTCATGAGAACGGGTTTCCGACGCGTGAGGCGTCCGGTCGTGGGGTCCGGGATGCCCGCCGTCCACGCATGGACCGGTGGCCGGGGGGCGGAGAGCTGACGCTCGGGTATCGGCGGCGAGCGTCGGCGGCTGAACTCGGTTCCGGGCACGGGGTTGGGCGAGGCGAGGAGAGACCGTGTCCGGCGCGGCAGGTTATGTGCCCGGGTGCCCCACCGCAACCCGGGTTCGCCCGCCCCGCCGAGACCGCGCGCGGTATCCGGCTTGGTCGCGCGCGCGAGCTTCTTCTATCATGTCCCACCCCACGCAAGCCGATGACCATCCGCGATCTCCCGCGCTCCGGTTCCACAGCCCGACCAGGCATCCGCGCGGTCACTCCCGAATCCCCCCGGAGCGCCATGGCTTCCGTTCCCGAACGCCGCAGTGTCGTCGCATGGGCCTGGCCGTTGGCCCTCGCGGGCCTGTTCGTGCTGCGCCTGCCGCACCTGCTGGGTCCGCTCGACGACCCGCACTCGTGGCGGCAGTGCGACACGTCGTTCTACACGTGGACGTTCGTGCGCGACGGGATCGACCTGCTGCACCCCAAGGTGTGCTGGCTCGGCGGCCACAGCGCGCTGATCTTCGAACTGCCGCTGCCCGAGGCGATGGCGGCACTGCTCGGCAGGGCGTTCGGGTTCTCGGTGGTCTGGGACCGCGTGGTCGCGCTGGCGTTCACCGCGCTCGCCGCGTGGTGGTTCCACCGGCTCGCGCGCGACGTCGCCGGCCGCACCGCGGCGCGGATCGCGACCGCCCTGTACCTGATCGCGCCGCTCGCGCAGTTCTACTCGCGCGCGCCGCAGGTGGACTTCGCCGCGCAGGCGTTCGCGCAGGGCTTCCTCTGGCACGCCTGGCGCAGCATGCGCGGGGGCGGCGCCCTGCATGTGGCGCTCGCGTCGGTCTGCGGCGCGCTCGCGGCCGTCATGAAGGTGCCGTACCTCGTGCCCGTGCTGCCGCCGCTGGTGCTGCTCGCGCTCGGCGCAGGCTCGCTCACCGCGCTCGGCGGCACCGCGATCGCGGGCGCCGTGACCGGCGCCGCGTTCCTCGCGTGGCGCACGCACGTGAACGCCGTCAACGGCGCCGTACCCGACTGGAACTGGCTGCCCGGCTTCTACAAGGAAGTGAACCCGTGGTGGTGGTACGTGGGCGACTGGCACACGCGGCTCAAGCCCGGCAACTGGCTCAAGCTCGTGCACCGCGTGTTCTGGGAGATCGCCACGCCGCTCGGCTCGCTGTTCGCGCTGCTCGGCGCGTTCACGCCGTCGCCGCGCCGCTCCGGCGCGCCGACGCCCGCCGTGTTCGCGCTCGCGTGGAGCGCGGGTGCGCTGGCCTACGTGGCAGTGTTCTTCCCGCTCAACCTGATCCACAACTACTACCAGCTGCCGCTGCTCGCGCCGGTCGCGCTGCTGTTCGGCATCGGCATCGCCGGTCTGCTCGCCCGGCCGCAGGCGATCGTGCGCGTGGGCGCGGGCGCGGCGTGCGCGCTGGTGGCGCTGATGGCGCTGTACGTGCCGCACCGCCTGCACTGGTACCGCGTGGACACGCTGCGCGAAGTCGCCGGCGCCGCGATCGCGCAGTACGTGCCCGAGCGCGACCTCGTGATCGTGGTGGACCACAACACCGAGTACTCCGACCCGCGCCTGCTCACGCGCGCGCGCCGCTCGGGCTGGCCGATCATGAAGGCCGACCTGACGCCCGAACTCGGCGCGCGGCTGGTGGGCGAGGGCGCGAAGTGGGTCGCGTGGGTGCAGGAGCCCGGTGATTCCATGCTCGTACCGCCTGCGTGGCTCGAACCGTCGCGCATCGCACGGCTGCCGCTGCGTCACGCCGAAGCCGCGGGCCGGCCCGCGGAAGCCGGGCTCGACACGCTGCACCTCTACCGATTCGCCCCGACCGGAGGCACCACCCGATGATCCTGCGCGCGCTCGCGCGACTCGCCGTGTGGGGCCACGCGCTCCTCGCGATCGGCGCCTACGTGATGCTCGGCCTGCACCGCATGCCGTACCCGCTCGAGCTGGACTGCATCGAGGGCGTGATGATGGATCACGTCGCGCGCCTCGCCGACGGCAAGCCGATGTACGTCGAGCCGACGCTGCACTACATCCCGCTCGCGTACATGCCGCTGTTCGCCACCGTGAGTTCGTTACTCGCGCGGATCTGGGGCCCCGAGTTCTGGGAGCCGCGGCTGGTCGCGTTCTCGGCGTCGCTGCTGCTGTCGACGCTCATGGCCGTGATCGTGTTCGCCGAGACCCGCCGCCCCACGCTGGCGATCGCCGCACCCGGCGTGTTCCTGATGGGCTTCGCGTTCAACGGCGCCGCCTACGACATCGCGCGTCCCGATTCGCTCATGCTGCTGTTCACGTTCGCCGGGCTGGCGACGCTGCGCTTCACGCGCGGCATTCCCGGCGCGCTCGGCGCCGCGGTGCTGCTGGCGCTCGGGTTCTTCACGAAGCAGCACTCGATCCTGTTCTCGATCGGTGCGCTCGCGTACCTCGTGTTCCACGACCGTCGCCGCGCGCTGCCGTTCGGCGTCGCGATCGTGGTGCTGACCGCCGGCACGTACGCCGTGCTCACCGCGTGGCTGGGCGAGTGGTTCCGCGTGTTCACGTGGTCGGTGCCGCGCGGCTGGTCGCAGTTCGCGCCCGTGCGCATCGAGGCGTACCTCGGCAAGAACCTGTTCGGCACGCTCGGCGTGCTGAGCGTGGGCTCGGTGCTGTCGCTCGGCTCGGCCGAACGCCCGAACGCGCGCGTCGCGCTGTGGTACTGGACCGGCCTCGCCGCCGTGGGCACCGGGCTCATGGCCACGCTCGATCCGTACGCGTACCACCACCTGTTCATGCCCTCCATGGCGGGCGTGTGCGTGCTCGGCCCGATCGCGCTGGACCGGCTGGCGCGCCAGCTCGACGCCGGCGGCAGTTCGTCGCGCGGGCTCGGCACCGCCGCGGTGTACGTGGTGCTGTTCGCGCAGTTCGTGCCGCTGCTGTACCCGATCCACTCGCTCAAGCCGCACCCGCGTGCACGCGAAGCCCACTCCGCGTTCATCGAGTACCTGAAGAAGTTGCCCGCCGACGTGCTGATCCCGTACCACGGCTGGTACGACCACCAGTCGGGACGCGAGGGCTCGCTGCAGATCATCCCGTTCGAGGACATCGGCCGTTCGCGCGGCAACGCGCTCGTGCGCAAGGACCCGAAGTACCTCGAGCACATGCTCGCGCCGCTCAAGTCCGGCCCGAACCGTCCGTGGCTGGTGATGGACGAACCGCTCGAACAGGTGAACGAGCCGTGGCCCACGCTGGTGGGCAGCTACGAGCTGGCCGACACGCTCGGCTGGATCACCGAGGCGTTGCGCCCCGTGGCGGGCAATCGCTTCGCGCCGCACTACTTGTACCGGCCGATCGAGCCGGGCGCCGCGGCCGCGGCCGGGGAGCCGTCCGCACCGTGAGCCGCCCGCGCGCGATCGTCAGCGTGGACGTGGACCCGGTGGACCTGCACCTGATCGGCTACGGCTTCACCGGGCTGCCCGCGGACCCGCTGGTGTACACGCACGCGCTGCCGCGGCTTCTCGACGTGTTCGCGAAGTGCGGCGTGCGCGCCACGCTGTTCCTGGTCGGCCGCGACGCCGCCGCTCACGCGGGCGCGCTGCGGGCGGCCGCCGAAGCGGGCCACGAGATCGCGAGCCACACGCACTCGCACCCGATCGGCTTCGCGGGGCTCGGCCGCGTGCGGCAGGAGCAGGAACTGGGTGATTCGAAGCGCGGGCTCGAGGCCGCCACCGGCGCCACGGTGATCGGGTTCCGCTCGCCGAACTTCGACATGAACGCCGGCGTGGTGCCGGTGCTGGCGGGGCTGGGCTACCGCTACGACGCGTCGGCCTACCCGACGCCGATGCTGGTCCCGGCGCGGCTCGTGCTGGCGACCAAGAGCGCCGATCCCATGCGCGTGCTCGCCATGCGCCCCTGGCCGTTCACGTGGAAGCGCGAGCCGCACGACTGGACGGCCGGCGGCGCGACGATCCGCGAGTTCCCGCTGGCGGTGACGCCGAGCCTGCGCATGCCGGTGTACCACACACTGCGCTACTTCTCGGACGACGCGTCGTTCGCGGCGCAGCTGGACGGGTTCGCGGCCCGCGGCGACACGTTGTCGTACGCGCTGCACGCGGTGGACGTGCTGGGCCTGCGCGAGGACTCCGTGGACGGGCGGCTCGCGAAACACCCGGGCATGGACCGGAAGCTGGCGTTCAAGCTCGAACTGCTCGAGCGGTCGTTGAAGGCGATCGCGGCCCGGTTCGACGTGGTGACGTACGCGGAGCTGGTGTAGCGGGCGGACCGCGTGCCGCGGCGATCATCTCTTCGCCGATCCGCTTCGCCGCTTCGTGCCGTACTGCTGCTTCTCCAGATGCGCGGCGTCGTGACCGCGCGCCCTTGCGATCACTTCGGCCGCGTCGCCATTGCACCCGACGTGCGCGAGCAGGTCACGGGCCTTCACGAAGTCGGCGAACTCTTCCGCGGTGAGCTCGACACGAATCCCGCGGGCACCGGACTCGGTCTCGATGACGCGGCCGCGGACTTGCGTTTTCACCTGCCCCGGGGCAGGTACGGTCATGGGCGTGTCAGGCCCGAGCAGGTCGGGGAGTGAGACTTCGGCGGCGGCGCCGCTTGCGACGGACGCCGGCGGATTCGAGGACGCCGGCGTCGGCATCGCTGACTCCCTCGCCGCATGGTCGCGCTCGGCGAGCAGCCGCAGCAGTTCGCCGCGAGAGCACCGTTCGGCCAGCGCCAGCCATGCCTCGACGCTCGCCTCACGGAGCCGCGGCGCGAGCACGAGCGCGACGCTTGCGCTCAGTCGACCGCCCGCGATGCGCTCGAACACGCCGGTGAAACGCCGCCCTGCGCGGGCGACGATGATGCGCTTGTTCGCGCGGTCCTCCGACCTGCCGAGTCGCCCGATGCGGTTTCAAGACCACTGGGTGCGTCGCGGCAGGGCGACAGGAATACATCCGCCCCGCATGTCGTACATTCCCCGGCACGACGTACCGCACCCCTCGAATCCGGAGAACTCCCCGATGACCAAGCATGCCGCCGCCGCCGTCGCGCTCGCCGCGACCACGCTCGTCTCTGCCGCGCAGGCGGGACCTTCGCTCACCATCTACACGCACGACCTCGGCTTCGTGCGCGAGTCGCGCACGCTCGAGCTGCGCGCGGCGCGCGACACGGTGCGGCTGGAGGACGTCTCGAGCATGCTCGACTTCTCCAGCGTGAGGCTGGCGCCGGCGAACGGGCGCGTGACCCGGCTGGCGTACCGCTGGGACGTGGCGAACGGTGACGCGCTGATCGAGCGTGCGGTGGGGCAGCGCGTGCGCGTGCTGTCGCGCGGCGATCGCGTGGCCGAGGGCGTGCTCGTGGCCGCCGACGGGCTCTGGCTGGTGCTGCGCGGTGACGACGGTGCGATTCGTTCGCAGGCGCGCGCGACCGTCGAGGAAGTGAGCCTCGCGAATCCCGGCCGCGCGTTGTCGCTGAAGCCGGCGATCGAGGCGGTGGTCGAGGGCGGCAAGGGCAGCACGCGCGCCGACCTCACGTACCTGACCGGCGGGCTGTCGTGGAGCGCCGAGCACACGCTGGTGCGCACGGGCGAGAACACGGCCACGTGGGGCACGGTGGTGCAGGTGCAGAACACCACCGGGCGCGCGTACGCCGACGCGCGGCTGCAGCTGGTGGCGGGCGAGCCGTCGCGGACGGCGGCGCCGGCGCCCAAGATGGAGTACGCGATGATGGCGCGCGTGAGCGCGGCCGACGCGGGCGGCGCGCCGGATCCCGGCATGACCGAGCAGGCGTTCGCGGACTACCACCTGTACACGCTCACCGGCGACGTCACGCTGCGCGATCGCGAGACGCAATCGCTGGTCATGTACGACCCGCGTCCCGTGCAGGTGACGCCGCGCTACCTGTACCGCGGCGGCGCGCAGGGCGTGCTGAGCCAGCTGATCCTGGTGAACGACGCCAAGTCGGGCACCGGCCAGCCGCTGCCCGCGGGGCGCGTGCGGTTCTTCGAGCCCGACGCGGCGAAGCAGCTGCAGTTCACGGGCGAGACGAACATCCGCCACACGGCGTCGGACGAGAAGCTCACCATGGAAGTCGGCACGGCGTTCGACCTCGCGGCCGAGCGCGTGCAGAAGAGCGATCGCCGCATCAGCGACCGCGAGCGCGAGTACTCCATGGAGATCAAGCTGCGCAACCGCAAGTCGAACACCGTGACGATCGTGGTCGAGGAACCGCTCGGCGGCGACATCACCGTGACGCAGCAGTCGCACCCCTCGGTGCGCAAGGACGCGGGCACGCTGCAGTTCGACATCGTGGTGCCCGCGGGCAAGGAAGTGGTGGTCACGTACACGGCGCGCCAGCGCTGGTAGGCGCGTTCGTCGCCGGGACGGCCGCGTTCGCGAGGAGAAATCCCTCGCGAAACGCGGCCGCTGGCATCTTGGGCGGCATGAGGACCCGACCGAACACCTGCCGCGCGCTGGTCGTACTGGCCGCGCTCGCGCTGCTCGCGGGCTGCGCGCGGCGCGAGGCCGCGCGGAACGACGGCGGCTCCGCCGCCACACCCGACAGCCTGCGCCCGCCGGTGGTGGCGCTGCCGATCGCCGACGTGATGGCGCGCGCCAAGGCGCCCGGCGCCGCCGCCACGCTGGTCAACGTGTGGGCGAGCTGGTGCGGGCCGTGCCGCGAGGAGTTCCCCGCGCTGCTCGCCGCCGTGCGCCGCCACCCCGGCGTGCGGCTCGTGCTCGTGTCGGCCGACTGGGACAGCGAACTGCCCGCCGTGCGCGCGTTCCTGCGCGAGCAGGGCGTGACCGACACGTCGTGGTTCAAGACCGACGCCGACCAGGCGTTCATCGACGGCGTGGACCCGCGCTGGTCGGGCGCGCTGCCCGCCACCGTGGTGCTCGACGCGAACGGCCGGCAGGTCGCGTTCTGGGAAGGCGCCGCCGATTCCGCGAAGTTCGAACAGGCACTCACCGCAGCGTTGCATCCATCCACCGCAGGGCAGGAGGGTTCCCGATGAAGCTCGCTCGCACGTTCGTATGGACCGCCGTCGCCGCCGCATGGCTCGCCGCGTCCGCGCTCCTCGGCGAGGCGCACGCGGCCGCCGCGGCTGCGCCGGCTTCGCCGGCTGCGCCCACGCCGCTCGCGCTCGGCGCGAAGGCGCCGAAGACCGAAGTCGCCATGAAGAACGTGGACGGCAAGCCGCTCACGATCGCGAAGGCCGCGGGCAAGAACGGCACGCTGGTGCTGTTCATCTGCAATCACTGCCCGTGGGTGAAGGGCTGGCAGGCGCGCATCGCCGAAGTCGGCAACGCCGCGCTGGCGCAGAGCGTGGGCGTGATCGCGATCAACGCGAACGACCCGGCCGCGTATCCCGAGGACGAGTTCGACGTCATGGTCACGCGCGCGAAGGAAGTCGGCTACCAGTTCCCGTACGTGGTGGACGCGACGAGCGACGTGGCGCGGGCGTTCGGCGCGACGAGAACGCCGGAGGCGTTCCTGTTCGACGCCAAAGGCAAGCTCGTCTACCACGGCGCCATCGACGACAACGCGCAGCACGCCGACCAGGTGACCGCGCGCTGGCTGAACGACGCGGTGGCCGCGGTGGCCGCGGGCAAGCCGGTCGCCACCGGCGAGACCAAGGCGCTCGGATGCGGGATCAAGTTCCGCGGGAGCAAGTAGCGCGCGTTCGCCGCGCGCCGTCGGTCCGGCCGTATCTCGTCACCACGCCACCGGGAGGCCCCACATGCCCGCGTCCGCTCGCATCCAGCTCACGATCGAGATCGCAGCGCCCGTTCACGACGTCTTCCGGCGGCTGATCGAGCCGGCGAGCTACCAGGACTGGACCTCGGCGTTCGCCGAGGGCTCCCGCTACGAAGGCGCGTGGCGGCAAGGCGAGCGCATCCGGTTCGTCGGGCCGTCGGGCGACGGCATGCTGGCCGAGGTCGCCGAGCTGCGCCCGAACGAGTTCGTGTCGCTCCGCCACATCGGCTTCATCGTCAACGGCGCCGAGGACACCACGAGCGACACGGTGCGCGCCTGCATGCCGGCGCACGAGAACTACACGTTCGTCGCCACCCCCACGGGCACGCGGTTCGAACTCGACCAGTCCGTGTCGCCCGACTGGGAGGCCGACCTGCGCGCGGCGTGGCCGAAGGCGCTGGCGCGGCTCAAGGCGATCTGCGAGGCAGGCGCGTCCGCCTGAGCGCCTGCAGGCGGAAGCCGCTCGTACACGTCAGCACTTCGTTCACGAACTGGCAGCGCTGCCAGTTCCTGACACGGGCTTGAACAGCGCCGCGCTGCGCACGCAGCAAACCCCGCGCTATCCGCGCGCGATCTCCACGTGCAGCGCGCCCTTGGTGGGCATGCTCTTCGTCACCTTGTAGCCGAGCGCCGCCATGTTGAGGCCGTCGAGCAGCGACTCGCCGCGGCCGAGGTAGACGGGCGAGTAGGCCAGATGCAGCGCGTCGAGCGCGCGCGTGCGCAGGTAGTGCCGCACGGTGGACACGCCGCCGCCCACGCGCACGTCGAGTGCGCCCGCGGCTTCGCGCGCGCGGCGCAGCGCTTCCTCGGGTCCTTCGGTGACGAAGTGGAACGTGGTGCCGCCCTTCATGGCGAGCGGCTCGCGCGGGTGGTGCGTGAGCACGAACACCGGCACGCGGTACGGCGGTTCGTCGCCCCACCAGCCCTGCCAGCCGTCGTCGGTCCACGGGCCGCGCGAGTGGGCGAACATGTTGCGTCCCAGGATCCACGCGCCCACGCCGGCCATGCTGCGCGCGGCGAAGTCCTCGTCGGGGCCGGTCTCGCCGCCTTCCTGCTTCATCACCTGCGTGACGAACGTGCGCGTGGGGAAGAACCACTGGTGCACCTGGTGGCCGCCGACGCCGAGCGGGTGCTGCAGCGACTGGTCGGGCCCGGCGCCGAAGCCGTCGAGCGACAGGGAGAACGCGGACACGCGGACGAGCGACATGCGAGGGCCTTTCGGAAGGATGGAGTTCCGGCCGGTGGGCGAACGCGGGCGGTAAGAACCCGACCTGCGTTGCGACCGCATTCTGCGCGGTCGCGCGCGGCGCGCGCAACTCCCGGATGGCGGCCGCGGCGCGCGCTCCGCATGCCGAACACGCCCCTCGCCGGGCACCCGGCCTTCGGCTATCGTGCCCGGCCCATGGACTTCCAGCTCGTTTCTCCGTACCCGCCCGCCGGCGACCAGCCGCAGGCCATCGCCGATCTCGTCGCCGGTCTCAAGGCGGGCGAACGTCACCAGACGCTGCTCGGCGTCACCGGTTCGGGCAAGACCTTCACGATCGCCAACGTGATCGCGCAGTACGGCCGCCCGGCGCTGGTGCTGTCGCACAACAAGACGCTCGCGGCGCAGCTCTACGGCGAACTGAAGCAGTTCTTTCCCGACAACGCCGTGGGCTACTTCATCTCGTACTACGACTACTACCAGCCCGAGGCGTACGTCCCTTCGACGAACACGTACATCGCGAAGGACGCGAGCATCAACGACGACATCGACCGGCTGCGCCTGCAGGCCACGTCCATGCTGCTCGAGCGCGAGGACGTGATCATCGTGGCCAGCGTGTCGTGCATCTACGGCCTCGGCACGCCCGCCGACTGGAAGGGCATGCGCATCAAGCTGGGGACCGGCGAGCCCATGCGGCGCCGCGACCTCATGATGCAGCTGATCGCGATCCAGTACACGCGCAACGAAGTCGAGCTGTCGCGCGGCCAGTTCCGGGTGCGCGGCGACGTGGTGGAGGTGCGGCCCGCGTACGAGGACCACGCGATCCGAATCGAGCTGGAGGACGACGTGGTCACGCGGCTGTCCGCCGTGGACCCCGTGACCGGCAAGACCATCCGCCGCATGGAAGGGCTGGCGCTGTACCCGGCCAAGCACTTCGTGACGCCCGAGGAGCGCATGCGCGCCGCGATCGGCGGCATTCGCAGCGAACTCAAGGAACAGCTGGCCAAGTTCCGCGCCGAGGGCAAGCTGCTCGAGGCGCAGCGCCTGCAGCAGCGCACCGAGTACGACCTCGAACTGCTGGCGAGCGTGGGCAGCTGCCCCGGAGTCGAGAACTACTCGCGCCACCTGGCGGGCCGCGCGAGCGGCGAGCGGCCCGGCTGCCTGCTGGACTTCTTCCCGCTGAAGCCCGACGGCACGCCGGACTTCCTCTGCGTGGTGGACGAGTCGCACGTGACCGTGTCGCAGGTCGGCGCCATGTACGAAGGCGACCGTTCGCGCAAGACCACGCTGGTGGATTTCGGGTTCCGTCTGCCGAGCGCGCTCGACAACCGCCCGCTCAAGTTCCCCGAGTTCGAGGAGCAGGTGGGGCCGACGATCTACGTGAGCGCCACGCCCGGCAACTACGAGCTGGAGAAGTCGCAGGGCGTGTTCGTGGAGCAGGTGATCCGGCCCACGGGGCTGGTGGACCCGCAGCTCGTGATCAAGCCGATCGAAGGCCAGGTGGACGACCTGCTCGCCGAGGTGCGCGAACGCGTGGCGCGACAGGAGCGCGTGCTGGTGACCACGCTGACCAAGCGCATGGCCGAGGACCTGACCGACTACCTCGGCGAGATGGGCGTGCGCGTGCGCTACCTGCACTCGGACATCGACGCGCTCGAGCGCATCGAGATCCTGCGCGGGCTGAGGCTGGCGGAGTTCGACGTGCTCGTGGGCATCAACCTTCTGCGCGAAGGCCTCGACCTGCCCGAAGTGTCGCTGGTCGCGATTCTCGACGCCGACAAGGAAGGTTTCCTGCGCAGCGAGCGCTCGCTCATCCAGACCGCCGGACGCGCCGCGCGCAACGCGAACGGCCGCGTGATCTTCTATGCCGACGCCGTGACCGACTCCATGAAGCGCGCGATCTCGGAGATGAACCGCCGCCGCGACAAGCAGCTCGCGTACAACGCCGAGCACGGCATCACGCCGCGCACCATCTTGAAGAGCGTGGACGAGATCCTGCGTTCGACCAGCGTGGCCGACGCGATCGGCCGCAACGACCGCCGCGACGAAGAGACCGTGGCGCTGGCGCTGCAGGAAGGCCCCGAGCAGCTGTTCGCGCGGCTCGAAGGCGAAATGCTCGAGGCCGCGAAGAACCTGGAGTTCGAGAAGGCCGCGAGCTTGCGCGACCGCATGGACGAGATCCGCGAGGCGCTCGCACGCGCGAGCGGCGAAGAGCCCGCGACGGGCTCGCGCACGATGCGCCCGCCCAAGGAGCCGCGGCGGCGTGCGCACCGGTTCGGCGGGGACAATAAGTGAGCGAGGTCGCGCGTGAGCCGGAAGTACGCGCACGCCCCATGATCGCACCGCGCGCGGCTCGCAGCCCGTTCCACCTGCAGCTCGCGATCGGGTTCCTCGTCGTGGCTTTGGTGGGGTTCTCGACCACGTTCTTCGTGCCGCTGTCGCGCGGCTCGTTCACGGCGCTGCCGTTCGTGTACTTCCACGCGGCGTGCCTGTTCGGCTGGCTGGCATTGCTGATCGCGCAGGCGGCACTGGTGCAGGTGCGCAACGTGTCCCTGCATCGGCGCCTCGGCTGGCTCGGTGTGGCGCTGGTCGCCGGGATCGTGGTGTCGGGCGTCGTCGTGGGCGCGTTCGCGTCGCGCCGGGACCTGGCGAGCGGCGCCACCTGGCCCTACGGCGCGTACGTGAACATCGTGATCGAGATGCTGACGTTCGGCACGCTTGCGGGCTCGGCGCTGGCGCTGCGCCGCCGCCCCGAGTTCCACAAGCGCCTGCTCGTGCTGGCCACGATTTCGGCACTCGGCCCCGCGTGGTTCCGCTTCCGCCACTTCATGCCGTTCGTGCCCAACCCGATCGTGAGCTTCTCGCTGGTCGCCGATTCCGTGTGGCTGGCTGTGATGTTGCGCGAGTGGCGGGTGCTCGGCCGCGTGCATCCGGTGTACCTCTGGGCAGGCGGCGCCATGTTCGCCGTACACCTGACCGAACTGGCCGCCGCGGACAGCAGGCTGTGGCTGGACCTGGGCCGCGCGCTGCTGGGACTGGCCGGCTCGTGAGCGTGCGCATTGCGCTGGTCGGCGACTTCGACCCCGCGGTGACCGCGCATCGTGCGATTCCGCGCGCGTTGGAGCTGGCCTGCAAAGCAGCCGCACGCGCGGATGTGACGTGGGAGTGGGTGCCCACTGACGCGATCCGCGCCCCCGAACGCATGGCCGGGTCCGCCGGCGTGTGGTGCGTGCCCGCGAGCCCGTACCGCAGCACCGACGGCGCGCTGGCCGCGATCCGCGTGGCCCGCGAGAACGGTCTGCCGTTCCTCGGCACGTGCGGCGGGTTCCAGCACGCCGTGCTCGAGTACGCGCGCCACGTGCTCGGCGGGGCGGACGCCGAACATGCCGAACTCGCACCCGGCGCCGCGCGCACCGTGATCGCGCCCCTGGCGTGCTCGCTGGTGGAGAAGAGCAACGAGGTGCGCTTCGTGCCCGGAACGCGCATCGCCGCCGCCTACACCCGCGCGTCCTCGCAAGAGGGTTACCACTGCAGCTACGGCCTGAACCCCGAGCTCGCGCATGCACTCACCGCCGGCCCGTTGCGCGCGACCGCCCACGACGAGAGCGGCGAAGTGCGCGCCGTCGAACTGGACGGCCACCCGTTCTTCGTGGCGACCCTGTTCCAGCCCGAACGCGCGGCGCTGGAAGGCGTGTTGCCGCCGCTTGTGGCCGCGTTCGTGCGGGCGGTGGCGGGGAGGTAGCGCGGGGGGAGGTGGTTCCAAAACCACCTCGGCGCGACCCGTCACTCCGCGCTCGCGTTCAGGATTGTCGCGCGGCTAGTATTCGCCTCGGCTATTCCCGTTCGCATACGCGCAGGTCCCCGGCAAGACGCCGACCCTGCATTGCTCTTTCGCCGGTGCAATACGGCCGGCAAGCAATCCAAGGAGCCCCCACGTGCGCTGGATCGCACCCGCGGAGAAGGACACCGCGACCGCTTCGCTGGAGAAACGGCTCTGGGACGCCGCGGATCAGTTCCGCGCGAACTCGGGACTCAAGGCGCAGGAGTACTCGGGCCCAATCCTGGGGCTCATCTTCCTTCGCTTCGCCGAAGTTCGATTCGCCGCGTTGCGAGCGAAGCTCGAGAAGGCCGGAGCGTCGTCGCGACGTGGTAGCCGCGTGGACGATCCGCAGGCGTACGACGCCGAGGGCGTGCTGTTCCTGCCGCCCGAGTCCCGCTTCGACTACCTCCTGACGCTGCCCGAGTCGAAGGACATCGGCGCCAAGGTCAATGCGGCGATGCGCGACATCGAGAAGCACAACCGCAAGCTCGACGGCGTGCTGCCGCGGACCTACAACCTGTTCACGAGCACGCTGCTCAAGGAACTGCTGAAGAAGGTTTCAGAGATTCCGGCCAGCGTGGACTTCGATGCCTTCGGTCGGATCTACGAGTACTTCCTCGGCGAGTTCGCGCGCACCGAAGGGCAGAAGGGCGGCGAGTTCTACACGCCGAGCAGCATCGTGAAGCTGCTGACCGAAGTCATCGAGCCCTTCCACGGTCGCATTCTCGATCCTGCATGTGGTTCCGGCGGCATGTTCGTGCAGTCGGCGCGCTTCGTGGCCGAGCACCAGAAGAACCCGGCGGCCGAGCTGGCGGTGTGCGGTGTCGAGAAGACCGACGAGACCGGGCGGCTGTGCCGCCTGAACCTTGCGGTGCACGGGCTCGAGGGCGACATCCGGCATGGCGGCAACGTGAACAGCTACTACGACGACCCGCACTCGGCGACGGGCCAGTTCGACTTCGTGCTCGCCAACCCGCCGTTCAACGTGAATGCGGTCGACAAGGAACGGCTCAAGGACACGGTGGGCAAGGGGCGCCGGTTTCCGTTCGGCATGCCCAAGCCCGACAACGCGAACTACCTTTGGATCCAGCTGTTCTATTCCGCGCTGAACGCGAAGGGCCGGGCCGGATTCGTGATGGCCAACTCGGCGTCGGACGCGCGTTCGTCGGAGCAGGAGCTGAGGCAGCAGTTGATCGAGGCCCGTGCGGTGGACGTGATGGTCGCCGTGGGCCCGAACATGTTCTACACCGTGACGCTGCCCTGCACGCTGTGGTTCCTGGACAATGGCAAGGCGAAGTCGTCGCGCGCGGACACGGTGCTGTTCATCGACGCGCGGCACATCTACCGACAGGTGGACCGCGCACATCGCGACTGGACGGATGGACAGATCGGGTTCATCGCGAACCTCGTGCGCTTGTACCGCGGCGAAGCGCCGGACCTGACCTTCGGCGGCGAGGAAGCCGGCGCGAAGCTTAAGGAAGTGTTCGGCAAGAAGCCGAAGTACGCCGACGTGCCCGGACTGTGTCGCGCCGCCACGCTGAAGGAGATCGAGGCGCAGGGCTGGTCGCTGAATTCGGGGCGCTATGTGGGTGTGGCGCCGGGGGAAGCCCTCAGCGACGAGGACTTCAAGGAGCAACTTCAGGCACTCAGCGAGGAACTGGGAGCGCTCAATGCTCGAGCGCGGACACTTGAACAGGCCATCGCCGCGAATGTGGCAGAGGTCTTGGCCAACTCGTGATGACGAGCGAATGGAAGAAGGTGCCCATCAAGGAGCTCTACGAGGGACTCTACGATGGCCCTCACGCCACACCCAAGCCGTCTGAAAGCGGACCGATCTTCTTGGGGATCAAGAACGTCACTGACGACGGGCGCCTCGACCTTTAAGAGATCAGGCACATCGCCGAAGATGACTACGCCTCATGGACGCGCCGCGTTGAGCCTCGTGGGAACGATCTGGTCTTCACGTACGAGGCGACTCTAAATCGCTACGCACTCATTCCAACAGGCTTTCGTGGCTGCCTCGGGCGAAGAATGGCCTTGATTAGGACGAATCCGGACAAGGTCGACGCCCGGTTTCTCCTCTACTACTTCTTCACCGAAGAGTGGCGCACTGTAATTCAACGCAACACGCTTACTGGTTCGACTGTTGATCGCATACCGCTCACCACGTTTCCTGAGTTTCCTGTGCGAGTCCCGTCAGTTGAAGTTCAACGATGCATAGCCGACGCACTTTCCGCCTACGACGAGCTCATCGAGAACAGTCAGCGGCGGATCAAGATCCTGGAGGAGATGGCCCGCGCGCTGTACCGGGAGTGGTTCGTCCACTTCCGATTCCCGGGGCACGAGAGGTCTCGTCTAGTTCGGTCGGCGCTCGGCGAAATCCCGGCCGGCTGGCGGGCGACGAAGCTCGGGACAATCGCTGAGGAAATGCGTCGCAATGTGCCCAAAGGATTGCTTGCTGAGCCACAGCCGTACGTTGGGTTGGAGCACATCCCACGGAGGTCGCTCGCGCTCGATTCCTGGGACACGGTTGCTGAGCTCGGGTCCAACAAGCTGGAGTTCAAGAGAGGCGAAGTTCTCTTCGGGAAGATCCGGCCGTACTTTCACAAGGTGAGTGTTGCGCCGTTCGATGGCTTGTGTTCTGCAGATACCATCGTTCTGCGAGCTCGCCGGCCCGAGTACAGGGCGCTCATGACGACATGTGTCTCCAGTGATTCATTTGTTGCTGAAGCGAGCGCAACGGCGAACGGAGCAAAGATGCCCCGCGCC
Source organism: Candidatus Eiseniibacteriota bacterium (assembly GCA_046327815.1). Classification (GTDB taxonomy): domain Bacteria; phylum Eisenbacteria; class RBG-16-71-46; order RBG-16-71-46; family RBG-16-71-46; genus CAIXRL01. The sequence goes on from JAXLXR010000001.1 coordinate 404,399, forward strand.
AGCTGGGATGTTCTACAGAAATTTCCGGTTGTGATTCCTACGGACACAGTTGCACAGAAATTCAACGAAGTGGTGGCTCGGCTGGTGGACCAACAGCAAGTGCTGGTGTTTCAGATCCTCAACCTCCGCCGCACCCGCGACCTTCTCCTCCCACGACTCCTCTCTGGCCAGATCGAGCTCGACGCCTCCTGACCATGACTCCTCACGACTACACCGAAGACCAACTCGTCGAGCAGCCTGCCATCGGGTTGTTCGCGGAGCTTGGCTGGCAGACTGTGTCGGCGATGGAGGAAGTGCTCGGTCCGGAAGGCACGCTCGGCCGTGAGACAAAGGACGAGGTCGTGCTCGTCGACCGGCTGCGTGCGGCGCTGCTGCGGCTCAACCCGGGCCTGCCCGAGGACGAGATCGTGCACGCGGTCGAGGAACTGTCGCGCGATCGATCCGCGATGAGCCTCGAAGCGGCCAACCGCGAGCTCTACGGGCTGCTCAAGCAAGGCGTGCCGCTCAAGCACCCGGACCCCGCGCAGGGCGAGAGCGATAGCGCGCGCATTCGAGTGCTCGACTGGGAGCATCCCGACCAGAACGACTTCCTGCTGGTCAGCCAGCTCACCGTGGTCGGCACGCTCTACACCTGCCGGCCCGATCTCGTGGGATTCGTCAACGGCCTGCCGCTGTTGGTCGTGGAGCTGAAGAAGCCCGCGGTCCCGGCGCGGGCGGCGTTCGACGAGAACCTCACGCACTACAAGCGCGAGATTCCGCAGCTGCTCCGCTACAACGCGATCATGATCGCCAGCAACGGCACCGACAGCCGGGTCGGCTCGCTCACCGCGGACTGGAACCGGTTCTTCGAATGGAAGCGCATCGAGCGTGAAGACGAACCGCGCCGCGTTTCGCTCGAAGTCATGTTGCGCGGCACCTGCGACCGCACGCGGCTGCTCGACCTGGTCGAGAGCTTCACGCTCTTCTCCGAGGAGAAGGGCGGACTGATCAAGATCATCGGGCAGAACCATCAGGTGCTCGGCGTGAACAACGCCATCGCCTCGATGCTCGAAGCCCGCAAGCTCGGGCACGGTCGCGGCGGAGTGTTCTGGCAGACGCAGGGCAGCGGTAAGAGCTACTCGATGATCTTCTTTGCGCAGAAAGTGGCACGCCGGATCACGGGCAACTGGACGTTCGCGGTGGTGACCGACCGCGTCGAGCTCGACGACCAGATCGCCGGCACGTACAAGGCCGTCGGCGCCGTTTCCGAGTCCGAGAGCAACGTGTGCCACGCCACCAGCGGCGCTCACCTTCGTGAGCTGCTGGGCGGCAACCACCGTTACGTGTTCACGCTGATCCAGAAGTTCCAGTCGTCGGATGTGCTCACCGATCGCACCGACGTGGTGGTGCTCACCGACGAGGCGCATCGCAGCCAGTACGACACGCTTGCGGTCAACATGCGTGCGGCCATGCCCAGGGCCACGTTCCTCGCGTTCACGGGTACGCCGCTCATCGCGGGCGAGGAGCGCACGCGTGATGTGTTCGGCGATTACGTGTCGATCTACGACTTCCAGCAGTCGATCGAGGACGGCGCCACGGTGCCGCTGTTCTACGAGAACCGCACGCCCGCGCTCGAGCTTGTCAACGCGGACCTGAACGACGACATCTACCAGTTGATCGAAGACGCCGGGCTCGACGACGATCAGGAAGCCAAGCTCGAGATCGTCCTCGGGCGCCAGTATCACCTCATCACGCGCGACGACCGGCTCGAGACCGTGGCCAAGGACATCGTGCAGCACTTCCTCGGCCGTGGATTCCTGGGCAAGGCGATGGTCGTATCTATCGACAAGGCCACCGCGCTGCGCATGCACGACAAGGTGCGCGCCCATTGGGCCGTCGAGATCGAGTGCGTGGAGGCGGAGCTCAAGCGCTACGACCTGCCGGCTGCGGACAAGGCCGTGCTGACGCAGCGCTTGTCCGTGCTGAAGAGCACCGACATGGCGCTTATCGTATCGCCGGGGCAGAACGAGATCGAGCAGATGAAGAAGCTCGGGCTCGACATCGAGCCGCACCGCCGGCGAATGAACAGCTCGCGTCCCGGGTTGGACGAGAAGTTCAAGGACACTGAAGACCCGCTACGGCTCGTGTTCGTGTGCGCCATGTGGCTGACCGGGTTCGACGCGCCGAGCTGTTCGACCGTGTACCTCGACAAGCCCATGCGGAACCACACGCTCATGCAGACGATCGCCCGTGCGAACCGAGTGTTCCCGGGCAAGCACAGCGGTGTGATCGTGGACTACGCGAACGTGTTCGCCTCGCTCGAGAAGGCGCTGGCGATTTACGGCGCTGGGCGGGGAACCGCGAACCCGGTGCAGGACAAGTCGAAGCTCGTCGCAGCCCTGGTCGAGGCTCTGGCGGCGGCCACGACGTTCTGTGCCGCGCAGCGCGTGGACCTGGCGGCCATCGAGGCAATGGCCGGCGCGTCTCTGAACCGGCTGACGGCGATCGAGGACGCGATCGAGGCGCTGATCGGACCCGAGTCACGCCGGCGTGAGTTCCTCGGTCACGAGAAGCTGGTCACGACGCTCTATCGGGCGATCAAGCCCCACCCCGCGGTGATCGTGCACGCGCAACGCGCCTCGCTGAGTGCCGCGATCGGCGCCGCGATCCGCGCCAAGATGAGCCCGAACCCGCCCGACATCACCGAGATCCTCTCGCGAATCGCGGGCCTGCTCGACGAGTCCATTACCGGCCTGACCATTCGCGACGACGGTCCTCCGCCCATGGACCTGTCGAAGATCAACTTCGAGGCGCTGGCCAAGCGGTTCAAGGAGTCGAGCCACAAGCAGACCGAACTCGAAGCACTGAAGGCCGCCATCCGCGCCCGCTTGGACCAGCTCGTGCGTCTCAATCGGACGCGGGCAAACTTCCAGCAGAAGTTCGAGGAGCTGATCGACAGCTACAACGCGGGCAGCCGGAACATCGAGCAGCTGTATGAGCAGTTGGTCGCACTTTCGCGCGGCCTGGACGACGAACAGCAGCGCCATGTGCGCGAAAACCTGAGCGAAGAAGAGCTCGTGATCTTCGACATCCTTACGCGCCCCGCGCCCGAGCTGTCCACGGAAGAGCGCGCCGAGGTGAAGAAGGTCGTGCGTGAGCTGCTCGCCAAGCTTCAGGAGTTGCTCGTGCTGAACTGGCGCCAGAAGTCAGCTGCCCGCTCGGCGCTGAAGCTGGCGATCGAGGACACCCTCGACGCCGGGTTGCCGCGGTCCTACTCACCCGAGGTGTACCGCGACAAGTGCTCGGCAATTTTCGAGCATGTGTACGAGAGCTACCCGGAGCGGGGGCAGGGGATCTACTTCGGGTAGGGGACTGGGGCAGCGAAGCAAGAACATCGGTTGGATGTCTTGTGTTCGAGCGATGTGGCGACTAGGCAGAGTGTTATGAAGCATCGTGGTTTGAAGGCGCGGGCGCCGGGAGGTCGGAAGTGGCGACAATCCTCCAAGAGTTCCTCGAACGAGGCTATTTCCCAAAGGAACTTCCCCCTGGTTTCACCACGATTCCTTTCGGGCAGTGGGCGTTGTCTACTGCTGGCAAGAAGGTCACGAAGTCCTATCAGTTGGACGGCAACCGTAGCGAATGCGTCCACTACCGACTCGCCCTACCTGGTAGTTCCGGCTTGGCTGAGCGCCTTCTATCTGTTCCGCATCCCTACTCGTTCGCGATACACAGCGGTCTCATCGTCGGCAACTTGTCCCGCCTGCTCCGACTTTCGGGGGCGTCTCGGTATGCGCGTAGCAAGCCCGTTTATCAGAAGGGGCGAATCCGGCCCATCCGGCCGTCTGTCGCTCCAGGAGATCTGCTGCAAGAACGCATGCGTGCTCGGGCCGGGGCGAGGTTTCTTCTCAAGTTGGACGTGAGCCAGTTCTACCCCCTCGTTGTACACACATGCCGTCGGTTGGGCTGTGTCCCCGAAGACGCGGGAGAAGCAGCACTGGCACAATAGGCGCTTGCTCGGAAAACGAGTCGACCAATCCCTCATGGACATGCAGGGGAAGACCAGCCAAGGCATTCCGATCGGACCGGACACATCCTTCATCCTTGCGGAGCTCGTGCTGGCAGCCGTCGATAGAGAAGCCAAGCTTGCGAGCGACAACGTATTTCGCTGGTACGATGACTACGAGGTGGCCTGCGTGACGAGGCAGGCGGAGGCTGCACTTCAATCCGTTCGCAGCCTACAAGTTCAGGGCTTCGCCCAAATGTGCTCAAAACCGCAATCATCGAACTCCCTGATCCGTCCGGCGACGGATGGCAAACTGAACTCGCTCGACTGAGTGACGGATCCACGCTGAGATCGGCAAGCATGGCGAGGTATTTCGACCGCGCGTTTCACCTCGCTCACGAGCACCCGGGAAGTCCAGTTCTGCTGTACGCGATGGGCTGCCTTTTAAGCGCCGCCGCCAGACTCATACTCCTGCTCGGTTGCAGTAGGCGCAATTACTCAGGCCGTGCTAGCCGAGCCGGGGTGCGCGCAGAAGGCGTTTGCGCTGCTGACCTACTGGATGATCAGCGGCGCTGCCGTCGACCGAAAGATGCTGGAGGCGACCATCGTGCAGTTGTGTCTTCATCAGGCGCGGGGGTGAGCAGTGACATTGCTTGGGCGCTAGCCTTCGCGATCCAGCACGGCGTAAGCTCCTGGAGTGTCCCCAATCCTCGGCCCAGCGGTTATGACAGGCCCGGGGTGATGGGGTGAACATCCTCAGCTTCGATTCTTGCCCGGGCCGGCGCCTTCGTCCGAGCTTTGGTCCCGACTTCGGCCGGCGTTCGATACTCCAGGCTGCTGTGCGGTCGCTTCGTGTTGTACTCCCAGCGCCACTGCTCAATCACGATCCGAGCCTCGCGCAGGTTCGCGAACCACCGCGGTCAGGCACTCGGCGCGGAATGTCCCGTTGAAGCTCTCGATGCTGCCATTCTGCCACGGCTTGCCCGGCTGAATCGTCGCGATCTCGCTGTGCTTGAACTTCGCCCACAGGCTCAGCGCGTGGGCGATGAACTCCGGCCCGTTGTCCTTCTCAGCACCTGCGGCGTGCCGTACTGAGCGAACAACCTCTCGAGCACCGCAATCACTCCTCGCGGCATTCAACTTCGCATCCACCTCGATCGCCAGCGACTCGCGCGTCCACTCGTCCACGACCGTCGCGCCTTGAGGACCTGACCGTTGGCGCAGGTGTCATGAACGAAGTCGTACGCCCAAACCTGGTTCGGTCCCGTCGGCGCGTGCGTTCGCGGCTGGCCCGTACGGATCTTGCGCGTCTTGCGATGCGGGCGTCTCGAAAGACCGAGGGGCGCGCCACAGCCGCCGAGCTCGCTTCTTGTTCACCGTCCAGCCACCTCGACGAATCAACGCCCACGCGAACCGGTGGCCGTAGACGGCATGTTCGCGCGAGATCCGCTTCAGCTCCTCGGCCAGCTCGGCATCACGCCTGGGCATCGTGCTCACGTAGCGCAACGCCGACCGGCTGATCCTCAGCAGCGCACAGGCTCGGCGGACGCTCGCCCCCAGACTCACGGCGAAGTCCACTGGTCACGGCGAGCCCGGGCGCTCACCATTTTTTTGCGTTGATCTCCTTGAGGATGTCGATGTCCAGCTCGCGCTGGACCAGCAGCTTCTTCAGCCGCGCGTTCTCGGCCTGCAGCTGTCGCAGCTCGGCGGCCTGGTTCGGCTCGAGACCACCGAAGCGCTTGCGCCACCGGAACAGCGTCGTCTGCGTGATGCCGTGCTTCTTCGCGCACTGCTCGACCGTGACGCCCTCGCGCTCGCTCTCGCGAACGATGGCCACAATCTGCTCATCCGAGAACTTGCTCTTCCGCATGCAGGATCCTCCGTGGATCGGGGAATCCTGCCATAACTCGTGGTCCTCAGATCAGGGGGCACTCCACCCCCGTCAACGAGACAGTTCGAAGCTGGACTCTCCGGGGATCGGTTTCCTCGGCAGGAACGATCGCGGCGGCACCTGGCCGAGGCTGTCGTGGGGCCGCTCGGTGTTGTAGTCCTCGAGCCACTCGTCGCTGATCGCCTGCACTTCCTCGATCGAGCCGAACAGGTAGGCGTCGAGCACTTCCTCTCGATAGCTGCGGTTGAACCGCTCGATGTAGGCGTTCTGGTCCGGCTTGCCGGGCTGGATGTGGTGCATCGTGATCTTCCGCGCCTCGCACCACGCTGCCAGTGCTTCCGAGATCAGCTCGGGCCCGTTGTCCATACGCAGCGCCGCAGGTCGGCCGTAGATCGACACCAGCCGATCGAGCGCCCGGATCACCCTCGTGCTCGGGATCGAGAACGCGACGTCGATCATCAGCCCTTCGCGGTTGCCTTCGTCGATGATGTTCAGCGTGCGGAACTTCCTGCCGCCGTACAGCGCGTCCGACATGAAGTCGAGCGCCCAGACCGTGTTGAGCGTCGCCGGCGCGTCGAGCGGCTGGCGGACCCGGGTCGGCAAGCGCTTCTTCGTCCGTCGCGGCAGGTTCAGCTTGAGCGCGCAGTACACGCGATACACACGCTTGTGGTTCCACGGATGCCCTTGCCGCCGCAGCCGGGCGTAGCACTTCCAGAAGCCTTGCCGCGGATGCTTCTCGACCACCGCCTGCAGCGCCGCGATCACATCGGCATCGCGCTCGAGCGCTGCCTTCGGCTCCCGGTAGTACGCCGCCCTCGAGAACCGCGTGATGGCGCACGCTCGAAGAACCGAGAGCTCGTGCTCCGTCACCAGGAACATCGCGGCCGCTCGCTTCGCGGACGGCGTTACGGTTTTCGTTGCAGCAGGTCTTTGATCGCCGTGTTCTCGAGCGCGAGCTCGCTGTACATGCGCTTGAGCTTCGCGTTCTCGGCCTCGAGCTCCTTCAGCCGCTTCAAGTCCGAGACCGTGGCGCCGGCATAGCGCGACTTCCAGTTGAAGTACGTGTTCTTGCTGATGCCGTGCTTGCGCGCGATCTCGGCGACCGTCACGCCGGCTTCGGCTTCCTTCAGGATCGCGACGATCTGCGACTCCGTGAACCGGGACTTCTTCATCGGGACCTCCCAGTGAACCGGGAAATCCTAGCAACAACTGTCCACCGGGAGGGGAAGCTTACGACGGGATCAAGCTGAGTACTGCCGCTGGAAAGGTGCTGACCGACATTGTAGACGACGTCGTACTCATCGAGGCGCTACACGCCCACAGTATCGGTCTGCTCCCGGGATTCAAGGTGCGTGTTGCGGAGAAATGGCTCGCAGAGGAAGCCTGCAACGGCGAGCACTGGCTGGCCCTCTATGAGGCCGGCAGACAGGGTTGGATTTCGAAAGTGCTTCCGAGAATCAAAGCCGACGGCTTCATGGCCTCGATGCTCAGTGCCGGTGTGTTCTTCTACGACACTCAGCGGCCCGCCTACGGAATGGTCGTGGCCACGGGTAGTGCGCCTCCTTGGATCGTCGATCAGTGGATCCGCAAGGCGCGACACCGGTCGCCCAAGAGGAAGCTGCGCCTGACGGCGATTGAAAGGCTCTTGGCCGCGGACCTTCGTGCACAGGCAAGAGAGCGCGAGGCCCAAGCAGAACAACTCGTGCGGATGGTGAAGGCGAAGGCAAAGCGATCAAGGGCAACGGCTTCACAGTACTGAGCCACAAGCGACGACGCCACGTCTTGATCAGCCGTTGGTGGTGACATGCCCGGTGTCCGCGAGTTGGAGGTGGAGTGCTCTTGGACGAGGACGCAAGTTGGGAGTGAAAGATGGTAGGCAAACGCCAAGTACCAGCGTGCTACCTCTGTGGCGAGCCGGCGACCACGCGGGACCACATCCCCCCAAAGGGCATATTTCCATCCCCCCGACCTAAGCAGCTCATTACCGTCCCCGCGTGCGTTCGCTGCAATAGCGATAGCAAGCTCGACGATGAGTACTTTCGGTGGCTAGTGGCATCAATCGGCGAGCAGACGGCATCGGCAGATGCGCTGATCAAGGAGCGAATCCTGCCGCGCTTCACTGGCAGCCCGGGCCTGCTTCGGGCCATCATGAGGAAGTCGACGGTAGTGGATGTCGTGACACGGTCGGGGATTTGGATCGGCCGGCGTCCAGCCTTCGAGTACGACAGGCCTCGGATCCAACGAATCGTCGAGAAGGTCGTGAGCGGGCTCTATCTACACGAGTTTGGTGAGAGGCTGGAGAACGCCACTGTAGACGCGTTCACTCTGAATCCCGAGGACATGTCGGAAGAGGACCAGGCCCTGGTCGCTTCCCTTCCTTTGCGTGAGGTAGCGCGAGGCGTATTCAGCTATCGATGTGCTCGAGACGAGGAGACACGCAGCAAGTCCATCTGGTATCTGATGTTCTTTGAGCCGAATGCCCTGTTCCGGACCAGGACTGTTCCCTCTGAGGGTGTGGCAGAGTAACTCGCAGCGGCTGCGGGGCTCTGGCTCCATCCCATGAGGCGGTTCCAAGGCCACCTCGCGCCCTTCCGCAGGTGGCGCTGGCGCCACCAAGTCCCATCGAGTGCGCCGATCCGCCACGCCCGGCGGTGCCAGTTCGCCCCATCGCCACGCGCCCGCCCCCCGAGATGCGCCCCACGCCACCTCTCGCTATGCTGCGCGCCCTGTCGTCCCGCCCCGGCATTCCGGGGGACCGTCCGTGACCCGAAACCCAAGGCCACCGTGCTCGAATCCTTCCTGCCGCTCGTGAAGTTCGCGTTGTCCGAAGACGTGGGCACGGGTGACGTCACCACGCTCAACTCGGTGCCCGCCAACATCGGCGCGCGCGCCGTGATCGTGGCCAAGGAGCCGGGCGTGGTCTCGGGGCTCGAGATCGCGCAGATGACGTTCCGCGAGGTGGATCCCGAGCTGAAGTTCCGCTCGACCACGCGCGACGGCGAGTGGCTCGAGGCGGGGGTGGCGCTGGCGCAGATCAGCGGTTCGGCGGCCAGCATCATGACGGCCGAGCGCACGGCGCTGAACTACCTCATGCGCATGTGCGGCGTGGCCACGCTCACGCACAAGTACGTCAAGACCATCGAGGGCACCGGCTGCCGCATCCTCGACACGCGCAAGACCACGCCGGGCCTGCGGTTCCTCGAGAAATACGCGGTCGCGTGCGGCGGTGGCGTGAACCACCGCATGGCGCTGTGGGACATGTACCTGGTCAAGGACAACCACATCCGCGCGGCGCGCGGGCTCACCAACGCGATCGACCGCATCCAGCGCACGCGGCGCGACATGCTGCTCGAGGTCGAGGTCGAGTCCATGGAGCAGCTGCGCGAGGCGCTGCGGCCCGAAGTGGACCGCATCCTCGTGGACAACCAGACGCCCGAAGCGGTCAAGCGCGCGGTGGACGAAGTGGACCGCTGGTTCAAGGCGAACCCGCCGGATCATTCGCGCGTGCTGCCGGGCGCGCGGCGCTGGCCCGAGGTCGAAGTGTCGGGCGGCATCAATCTCGACACCGCGCGCGCGTACGCCGAGACCGGCGCGGACTACCTGTCGGTGGGCGCGCTCACGCATTCGGCGCCGGCGCTCAACCTGAGCCTGGAGATCGAGGAAGTTGGCTGACCAGCCCGGCACCGGCTTCGATCGCGCGCTCTTCGTCGCCACGCTGCGTGCGCGGCGGCTGGGTCACGCGCTGATCGTGCGCGACGCCACGGGCTCGACCAACGACGACGCGTTCGACGCGCTGTGCGACGGAGCCGGCGACGGCGTGGTGGTGGTGGCCGACGCGCAGACCAAGGGGCGCGGCCGCGCCGGGCGCACGTGGACGCACGCGCCGGGCCGGGCGCTGGCGCTGAGCACCGCGCTGCACCTGGGCTGCGACGTGCGGCAGGCGGGCCTGGTCCCGCTGGCCGCGGGGCTCGCGGCCGCGACCGCCGCCGCGCGCTGCGGCGTGCAGCACGCACGGCTCAAGTGGCCGAACGACGTGCTCGTGCACGGCCGCAAGCTGGCGGGCGTGCTGTGCGAGCTGCGCCGAGCGCCGCAGGGCGGCGACGTGGTGGTGATCGGCGTGGGCGTCAACGTGCGCACGCGCCGTGACGAGTTCCCGGCCGAACTGCAGGGCACCGCCACCAGCGTCGCGCTCGAGCGCGGCGACGACGCCGTGGGTGTCGAGGACGTGGCGGCGCGGCTGCTCGAAGCGCTCGAGCCGCTGTGGGAACAGCTTCAGGAGGGCGACCGCGCCGCGATTCGCGACGCGTGGAGCGCGCGCGCCGCGTTCTGGGGCGAGTCCGTCACCGTGCGTGCCCCCGGCGGCGACGTGACCGGCGTGGCGCAGCGGCTCGACGACGACGGTGGGCTGGTGCTGCGGCTGGAGTCGGGCATCGAGCGCGTGATGATCGCCGGCGACGTCGAACCCGCGGAGTGCCGCGCATGACGAGCCCGCACCTGCCGCCCGGCGACGATCCGCGCCGCCACCGCGAGTTCCGGCCCGACGACGCGTACGCCGATCCGCGCATGACGGGCGAGATGAACTTCCTCGAACACCTCGACGAACTGCGCTCCGTGCTGCAGCACGTGGTCGCCGGCGTCGCGGTGGGCGCGCTCGGCGGCTGGTGGCTGGCGCCACGCGTGCTGTCGGACCTGATCGCGCGCACGGTCAAGACCACCGTGGTCATGTCGCCGTTCGAGGCGTTCAACGAGCGCCTCAAGCTGGCCGCGCTCATCGGGCTCATGATCTCGCTGCCCTACGTGCTCTGGCGCATCTGGAGCTTCATCCTGCCCGGGCTGCTGCGGCAGGAGCGGCGCTGGGTGGTGCCGCTGTCGCTGGCGTCGTGCCTGCTGTTCGCCACCGGCGCGTGGGCGGCCTACGCGTACGTGGTACCGCTGGTCATCCACGTGCTCGAGCAGTTCCTCACGCCGGGCATGGTGTCGCAGATGCGGCTCAGCCTGCTGCTCGACTTCTTCTACAACATGGCGCTCGCGTGCGGCGTGCTCATGCAGCTGCCGCTCGTGACCATGCTGCTCACCGCCATCGGGCTCGTCACGCCCATGTTCCTGCTGCAGCAGTGGCGCGCGGCGATCGTGGTGATCTTCGTGGTCACCGCGGCGATCACGCCCGGCGACGTGGTGAGCGCGCAGGTGGTGATGGGTGGTCCCATGGCGCTGCTGTATTTCGTGAGCGTGGGGCTGTCGTTCTTCGTGGCCAAGCGCAAGTCCCGGGCGGAAGCGCTCGAGGGCTGGAGCGACACGGATACCGGAGAGAACTCGAATGCCTGAACGACGCAAGCCCGCCAAGCGTGCGGCCAAGTCCGCGGCGCGCAAGCCCGTGGCGCCCGCACCGCGGCGGCCCGCTCGCATCGCGGCGCCCACGCCGCTGCTGGCGGTGGACATCGGCAACAGTGAAACCGTCGTCGGCCGCTTCCTGGGCGCCGAGCTCGACGGCTTCTGGCGGCTCACGAGCGGCCGCAGCACGCAGGACGAACTGCGGCTCGCGCTCGAGATGCTCGTGCACACGAGCGCGGTGGGCTGGGGCAGCATCCTGTGTTCCGTGGTGCCGTCGCTCACGCGGCCGTGGTCCGAGGCGCTGCGCGCCGTGACCGGCAGGCGCCCGATCGAGGTGAACGCCGAGACCGCGCGCATTCCCGTGCACGTGCCCGACCCGGCCTCGGTGGGCGCGGACCGGCTCGCGAACGCCTACGCCGCGCGCAAGCTGTACGGCGCGCCCGCGATCGTGGTGGACCTGGGCACCGCCACCACGCTGGACTGCGTGGACAAGTCCGGCGCCTACGCCGGCGGTGCGATCGCACCCGGCGTGGTGACCGCTTCCGAGGAACTCTTCCGCCGCGCCGCACGGCTCGCGCGCGTGGACCTGCGCCGCCCCGAGCGCGCGCTCGGCCGTACGACGGAAGAATGCCTGCGCGTGGGCGTATTGTGGGGGAATGCCGGGCTGGTGGACTCGCTCGTCCGGCGCGTGCGCACCGAACTGGGCGGCCACCCCAAGGTGATCGCCACCGGCGGGCTCGCGCCCGTGCTGGCGCCCGAATGTGAAACCGTGGATCTCGTGGACGAAGGACTGACGCTGAAGGGGCTGCGGCTCCTGTGGGAGGAACTCTCGTGAAGCGTTTCGCCATGCTGCTGCTCGCCGTACTCGTCGCCGCCGCCGCCACCGCCGCCAGCAAGCCCGCCGCCTCGAAGGCGAAGGGCAAGGCGCGTGCGTATCGCCCGGTGCCGCCCACGGCGGTGGTGCAGGACTCGCTCATCCGTCCCGGCGAATCGCACTTCGTGCACCTGTGGCAGCTCACGTTCGGCGGCCAGAACGCGGAGGCCTACTGGAGCGCCGACGGCACCAAGCTGTCGTTCCAGGCCACCGTGGGCGCGAACAAGTGCGACCAGCAGTACGTGATGGACATGCGCACCGGCAAGGTGAACATGGTCAGCACGGGCAAGGGCCGCACGACCTGCGGCTACTTCTACGACAACGACCAGCGCGTGCTGTTCGCGTCCACGCACCTGGGCGGCGCCGAATGCCCGCCGGAGCCCGACATGAGCAAGGGCTACACGTGGGCGATCTACCCGTCGTACGACATCTTCACGGCGAAGCCCGACGGCTCCGACCTGCGCCGCCTGACCGACCACCCCGGCTACGACGCCGAGGCGACGCTGTCCACGGACGGCCAGTGGATCATCTTCACGAGCAAGCGCGACGGCGACGTGGACCTGTACAAGATGCGTCCCGACGGCTCGCAGGTCACGCGGCTCACCGACCAGCCCGGCTACGACGGCGGCGCGTACTTCTCGCACGACGGCAAGAGCATCGTGTGGCGCACCTACCGCACCACCGATTCCACCGCGCTGGCCAAGTTTCACAAGCTGCTCGACCAGGACCTCGTGATGCCCAACAAGATGGACATCTGGGTCGCGAACTCCGACGGCTCGAACCCGCGCCGCCTGACCGACAAGCCCGGCGCCTCGTTCGCGCCGTACTTCACGCTCGACGACCAGCAGATCATCTACTCGTCGAACTACGAGAACCCGCGCAGCCGCAACTTCGACCTGTACATGATTCCCGTGACGGGCGGCGAGCCCGTGCCGGTCACGCGGGACTCGGACTTCGACGGGTTCCCGATGTTCAGCCCCGACGGCAAGTGGCTGGTGTTCTGCTCGAACCGCGGCGGCAAGGTGCCCGGCGAGACGAACATCTACCTGGCGCAGTGGAAGTAGGAGCCCGGAACCAGCGAACGACGAACGGAGCGCGGGAGACCGCGCTCCGTTTCGTGTTTGCGGCCGCGGCGTTGCTCGCCGTGCTCGTGCTGCGCTGGCCCGACGCGCTGCACACGCCGTTCCTGAACGACGACTACCTGTTCCTCGACCGCACGCGCGACGCGGCCCTGCCCGCGCTCTGGGGCTTCGGCGACCTCGCGTTCCACTGGTGGCGGCCGTGGTCGCGCGAGACGCACTACTGGGCGCTGCAGGAGGTGGCCGGGGCGAACGCCGCTGCGTTCCATGCCGCGAACGCCGTGCTCTGGTGCGCCGTGCTCGCCGCGTGGTGGGCCGTGGCGCGCCGCGTGGCCGGGGCGCACGCCGCGGCGTGGGCCGTGGCCGCGTGCGCGGCGCTCGCGGCGTGGAGCCTGCCGCTGCTGTGGGTGGCGGGCGTGCAGGACCTGTGGATGCTGCTGTGGTCGCTGCTCGCCATGCTCGCGTGGGGCGCCGACCGCCGCGCCCCCGCGCTCGCGTGCTGGGTGCTGGCCATGCTGAGCAAGGAGACCGCGGCTCCGCTGCCCGCGGTGCTGCTCGCGTACGACCTCATGCTGGAGCAGCGCCGGGCGCGCGTGGCGCTGCGCCGCATCGCGCCGTTCGTGGCGCTCGCGCTGGTGTGGGCGATCGCCCATCCACGGCTGGGCGGCGTGCTGCTGCGCGACGTGGTCGTGGAACACGCGCACGACCCGACGCGGCTCTCGCCGGGTCTCGCGCTGCTGCGCGGCAAGCTCGTGGCGCTGAACGCCGACCGCTGGCCCGATCCCGTCCACGGCTGGGCCGCGCTCGCCGGACCCGCGCTGGCGCTCACCGTCGCACTGGTCGTGCTGGCCGGCGCGCTGCGCGGCGTGCCGGCCGCGCGGCGGGCACCCGCGCCGTTCGCCCGCGCCGACGTGGCGCGCTTCGCGCTGGCGTGGGCCGTGGCCGGGCTGCTGCCGCTGCTGCTGCCCGGGCTCCGCTTCCACGCGTACTACGCCGCGTTCGCCGCGTTCGGCGTGCTGCTGCTGGTCGCGCCCGTGCTGGGCGCGCACGCCGGCGTGGCCGCCGGTTCGCTGGCGGTGCTCGCGCTGCTCGGCACCGCGCGCGACGCCACGCCGAGCCACGACTGGGGCGAAGCCGCCTACCAGCGCCGGGCCGCCGGCTTCCACCGGGCGCTGCGCAACGACCTGCTGCGCAAGCTGCCGGAACCCGGTGCGCACGCGCGGCTGTACTTCGTGCGCGTGCCCGACCGCGTCGGGCTGGTGCAGGGCGACACGCCCGCGTTGCGCGTGTGGTACGACGATCCCACGCTGAGCGGCGGGTTCTACAGCGCCTACGCACCGCGCGTGACGGGCGCGCCCGCGGGGCGCGACTGGTTCTTCCGGCTCGACTCGCTCGCCGGCTGGATCGAAGTCCGCGCGGGTGCCGAGGACGTGCTCGCCGCGATGGCCGCGAACCCGCGCTGGCGGACCGACCACCGCACGCTGGCCGCCATGTTCGCCGCCGCGGGCGACTTCACCGCCGCCGCGATCGAGCACGCCAAGCTGGCCGAGGCGCTGCCGCTGAGTTCGGACGACGCGTTCGACGCCGCCGCCGCGTGGTCGGCAGCCGGCGACAGCGCACGCGCGCTGGCGTGGGCGTGCACCGCCGCGGCGCGGCCCGGGGCGCGGCCCGAACTGGTCGCCGCCGCCCACGACGCCGGACTGTTGCCCCGCTGAAGAGTGGCCGATAACGCGGCCGTCGGCCCGCTTGTGGGCCGCACCCGGATGCCGCGTGGCCCACCGCAGGGAGGCGAGACCGACCGTGCCCAATCGCGTGCTGTTCGACGCCGAAGCGCGCGCCGCGTTGTGGCGCGGCATGGACCAGCTCGCCACCGCCGTGCGCATCACGCTCGGGCCCCGCGGACGCAGCGTGGTGTTCGACCGCCTGCACGGCGTGCCCGCGATCACCCGCGACGGCATCGCCGTGGCGCAGGAGATCGCGCTGCCCGACCCGTTCGAGAACGTCGGCGTGCAGATGCTGCGTGAAGCGGCGTTCCACACCGCGGCGCAGGCCGGCGACGGCACCAGCACGGCCACCGTGCTCGCGCACCGGCTGGCGGGCGGCGGACTCGCGGCGGTGGCGAACGGGCTGCATCCCGTGGCGGTGAAGCGCGGCATGGACCGCGCGGTGCGCGCCGCGAAGCAGGCGCTGGCCGCCGACGCGCGGCCCGTGGCCGACGGCCGCGACCTGGAACGCATCGCGATCATCGCCGCCGGCGACCGGCGCCTGGGCGAGATGCTCGCGCACGCGCTCGAGCGCGTGGGCCGGCCCGGCGTGGTCACGGTGGAAGACGGCCGCGGGCTCGACACCACGCTCGAAGTGCTCGAGGGCACGCGCTTCGACGGCGGCTACGCATCGCCGTATTTCATCACCGACGCCGAAGACATGGAGGCGTCGCTCACGCATCCGCTGGTCGCGCTCGTGGACGGCGTGCTCGCCGCCGCGACCGACGTGGTGCCCATGCTCGAGCACGCGGCGCGGCTGTCGCGGCCGCTGCTCGTGCTGTGCGAGGACGCCGGTGCCGACGCGCTGCCGGTGTTCGTGGTCAACCGCCTGCGCGGCACCGCGCCCTGCGTGGTGGTCAAGCTGCCGCAGCCGCCGGCCCAGCGTTCCGAACTGCTCGCCGATCTCGCCGTGCTCACCGGCGCGAGCGTGGTGGCGCCCGAACTCGGGCGTGAGGCCGCGCACTTCGAGCCCGGCTGGTTCGGGCGCGCACGCCAGGCGCTCGCGACCACCGAACAGACCACGCTGCTGCAGGGCGGCGGCCGCGCCGAAGCCGTGGCGCAGCGCGTCGCGCTGCTGCGCCGCGCGCTCGCCGCGTGCACCGACGACGCCGAGCACGAGGCGCTGCGCGCACGGCTCGCGCGGCTCGCGGGCGGCGTCGCCGTGCTGCACGCCGGTGGCGCGAACGCGTTCGAGATCCACGCCCGGCGGTCGCGGCTCGAGGACGCGCTCGCGGCGACGCGTGCCGCGGTGGAGGAGGGCGTGCTGGTCGGCGGTGGCGTGGGGCTGTTCCGCGCCGGCGTGGCGGTGCGCGAGGTCGAGTGCCACTCGGCCGCCGAGCGCGCCGGGCGCGACGTGGTGCTGGCCGCGCTCGCCGAACCCGCGCGCCAGATCGCGGTCAACGCCGGCGAGGACGCCGCGCTCATGGCCGCGCGGCTCGCCGAGTGCCAGGGCACGTTCGGCTTCAACGCGCTCTCGGGCCGCTGGTCCGACCTCGCGGCCGACGGCATTCTCGACCCGGCCAAGGTCGCGCGCTGCGCGCTCGAGAACGCCGCGAGCATCGCCGGGCTGGTGCTGACCACCGAGGTGCTGGTGGTCGAAGAGGCCACGCCCGAGGCGGGCGCCGAGGGCGGGGAGTCCGACGCGGCCTGATCGCTGCCGCCGTTGCCGTACAACAGCTTGCGGCGTCCAGCTCGCGTGACGCTAGAGCTTGGCGTCGCGCCCCTGAGGCTGGCCCGCGAAGAACACGTGCGCGATCTCGGCCGTGCGGCCGTCGCCCAGCGCCAGCGCCGCGCAGCCGTCGAGCAGTTCGCGCCGCACCGGCGCCAGGCCGACCCAGCGGTCGGGGCCGTCGGCGATCGCGCTGGTGAGCACGCCGGCGGGCTCGCCGGCCGAGGTGAGTTCGGCCGGCACCGCGGGCACTGCGCCCGTGCCGCGCACGCGCGCGAGCCGCCGCCGGGCGCTGTCGTAGGTCACCAGCCGCTGCAGCGCCTCCTGCCCGGTGTAGCAGCCCTTCGACAGGTGCACCTCGGAGCCGAGCGCGACTTCGTACGCCGTGAACGCCTCGGCGATTTCGTGGCCGTGGCGCGGCAGGCCCGCGGCGATGCGCGCGGGCTCGTCGAGCGTGGGCGGCAGCGGTGTGGCGAGCCCGAGGTCCGGCAGCGGCGCGCCCGAGCGGTCCTCGATCCGCACGTCCTCGCGGAACACGAAGCGGTCCACGAACGCCGCCAGTTCGGCGCCGTCGGCGTCGTCGCGCAGCAGCCACAGGGCGCCGTCGGCGGCGTGCGCCACGAGCGCGCGGTGCAGCAGCCGGCCGCGGAAGTCGCAGAACAGCGTGGCCCGCCACTCGCCGGGGGCGAGGTCGGCGAGCGCGTTGCTGGTGAGGCGGTGCAGCAGGGGCAGGGCGTCGGCGCCGGTGAGGCGAAGTGCGGTGCGCATGGGGCGCACGCTAGGCGCGGTGCGCCGCGTGACGCAAGCCCGGCGCGGGTGCTAGCTTCGCCCGCGGTCTGCTGGAAAGGAGAGTGGCTGCGTGTCCGTGACCGCCGAGAGCATCGCCGGCCTGCTCGAGACGCTCGTGAACATCCCGAGCGTGACCGGGCAGGAGGCCGAGATCGCCGGCTTCGTCGAGCAACGCCTGCGCGCCATCGGCGTGGGCGAGGTGTCGCGCTCCGGGCTGTCGGTGCTGTGGCGCGGACCGCGCCGCGGCCGGCCGCTGCTCGTGCTGGCCGGGCACACCGACACCGTGCCCGCTCAGGGCAACGCCGTCGCGCGGATCGAGGGCGGCCACGTGCACGGCGTGGGCTCGACCGACATGAAGGCCGGCGTGTCCGTCATGCTCACGCTGGCCGAGACGCTGGACTGGGACGCCGCGCGCTTCGACGTGGCCCTGGTGTTCTACGACGCCGAGGAAGGCCCGAACGCCGGCAACGGGCTGGGCCGCGTGCTGCGCGAGTGCGCGTGGCTGCGCGAGGCCACGCTGGCGATCGTGCTCGAACCCACCGACCTGCAGGTCGAGATGGCGTGCAACGGCGTGCTCAACGTGGAAGTGCGCGTGCCCGGCATGTCGGCGCACGCCGCGCGCCCGTGGATGGGGCGCAACGCCGTCGCCGTGGGCGCCGACTGGCTGCGCGCGATCACGGCGTTCGAGACCACGCCGGTGGACGTGCAGGGCATCACGTACCGCGAGACGCTGCAGGTCACCACGCTGCACGCGGGACGCGCGCGCAACGTGCTGCCCGACGAGATGGTCGCGAACGTGAACCATCGCTTCGCGCCCGGCCGCACGGTGGCCGACGCCGTCGCGCGCGTGCGCGCGCTGGTGCCGCCCGAGTTCGGGTTCGAGGTCGTGGATTCGGCGCCCGCGGGGCGCGTGTGCCTCGACCATCCGGAAGTCGCCCGCTTCGTGCGGCGCTTCGGCGCCACCGTGGCGGGCAAGCAGGGCTGGACCGACGTGGCGCGGTTCGGCGAAGCGGGCGTGCCCGCGTTCAACTTCGGGCCCGGCATCGCGACGCTCTGCCACCGGGCCGACGAACACTGTCCCATCGCACATCTCGGCACGGCCCACGCGTGGCTGGCCGCGTTCCTCACGGAGGCATAGCACCATGTCCACGACCCACGATCTCGCGACCGCCGCTCCGCTGCACCCGCTGCTCACCGGTGGCGAGGAATACCCGTTCGTGAAGCTCGACCGCCGCAAGCGCGAACTCGCGCCGGCCGGCGTGACGATCATCAACTTCGGCATGGGCGACCCGCGCGAGGAGACGCCCGCGTTCATCCGCGAGACGCTGGTGAAGAGCGTGCCGAACGTTTCGAGCTATCCCGCCACCACGGGCAAGCCCGAACTGCGCGCCGCGTGCGCGGCGTGGATGCAGCGCCGCTACGGCGTCACGGTGGATCCCGAGACCCAGGTGCTGCCCGCCAACGGGCTCAAGGAAGCCGTGTTCAACATGGCGTTCGCCGTGGTGAACCCGGCGGGCGAGAAGCGCACGGTGATCATCCCGACGCCCGCGTACCCGGTGTACGAAGGCGGCGCGCGCTTCGCCGGCGCCGACGTGCACTTCGTGCCGCTGCGTTCGGAGGACGGCTGGCGCTTCAACCCCGCGCGCGTGCCCGACGAGGTGTGGAAGAAGACCGCGCTGCTGTGGCTGAACTCGCCGCACAACCCGACGGGTTCGGTGCTCACGCGCGAGGAAGGCGCCGCGATCGTGGCGCTGGCGCGCAAGCACGGGTTCTGGGTCGTGTCGGACGAGGCGTACTGCGACCTGTACTTCGAAGGCGGGCCGCCGACCACGCTGCTCGTGCACGGCCCCGAGAACGTGGTGGCCATGTACACGCTGAGCAAGCGCAGCGCGATGACCGGCTACCGCAGCGGCTTCATGGCGGGCGACGCGCGGCTCATGGACGCGCTCAAGAAGTTCCGCCCCAACGTCGGCGCGGCGACGCCGGACTTCGTGCAGGACGCGGCGATCGCGGCGTGGAACGACGAGCCGCACACCGCCGAGCTGCGCGCGAAGTACGCGGCCAAGCGCGACCTGTTCCGCGCCGAGTTCGCGCGCCGCGGCTGGAAGACCGAGGCGAGCGAAGCCACGTTCTACCTGTGGCTCGTGGCGCCGGGCGGCGACGACGTCGCGTTCGTGGAGAAGTTGCTGCGGCTCGGCATCGTGTGCGTGCCCGGCTCGTACCTCGGACCGGGCGGCGAAGGCTTCGTGCGCTTCGCGCTCGTGCCGACGCTCGAACAGTGCCGCGAGGCGATCGCGCGCATGCAGGCCCTGGAGGCGTGAACTTGGACGCATACCCGATCGAACGCTGGAGCGGCACCATCGAGGAAGGCTGGAAGGGCGAGCGCCCGCTCGACGACGCCGCGCTGCGCGGCGCCGTGGAGGGCACCGTCGCCGCGCTCGACGCCGGGCACCTGCGCGTCGCGTCGCCCCCGGCGGCGCCCGGCGGCGAGTGGACGACGCACGCGTGGATCAAGGAGGCGATCCTGCTGTACTTCCGCATGCGCGTCTCCGAGCCCGTGCACGCCGGCGACCTCGAGTTCTTCGACAAGGTGCCGCTCAAGCGCGATCTCGCTTCGGCCGGCGTGCGTGTGGTGCCGCCGGGCGTGGCGCGCTACGGCAGCTTCCTCGACAAGGGCGTGATCCTGATGCCCGGCTACGTGAACATCGGGGCACGCGTGGGCGAGGGCACCATGGTGGACACGTGGGCCACGGTCGGTTCGTGCGCGCAGGTCGGTGCGCGCGTGCACCTGTCGGGCGGCGTCGGCATCGGCGGCGTGCTCGAACCGCCGCAGGCCGCACCGGTGGTGATCGAGGACGACTGCTTCATCGGGTCGCGTTCGATCGTGGTCGAGGGCGTGCGCGTGCGCGCGGGCGCCGTGCTCGGCGCCGGCGTGGTGCTCACCGCGAGCACGCCGATCATGGACGTGCGCGGCAGCGACGCGGTGGAGACGCGCGGCGAGGTGCCCGAGCGCGCGGTGGTCATTCCGGGCTACCGGCCGAAGAAGTTCCCGGCCGGCAACTTCGGCGTGCCGTGCGCGCTGATCATCGGCACGCGCTCGGAGAGCACCGACCGCAAGACCAGCTTGAACGACGCGCTGCGCGAGTACGGCGTCAGCGTCTGACGGCGCCGGAGCAAGCTTTGGCGGGGTTGGCCACGCGGCCGCCCCCGCGTTGCTTGACCGGCCTCGCGGCACGCTCCTATCCTCGCCGCCGTTCGTGCGAGCCGGGCCTGCCGCCCGGCGCTCATCCTTTTCGGAGGCAATACTTTGGCGACGATTCGCCTCGAGAGCCTTTCGGTCTTCGGACACCATGGCGCCCGGCCCTACGAGAAGGAGGCGGGCCAGCGGCTCGAGGTGGACCTCGTGCTCGAACCCGTCTCCGTGGCCGCCGAGACCAGCGACCGTCTCGCGGACACCGTGGACTACGACCTGCTGTACCAGCTGGTGCGCGAGGTGACCGAGGGCAACAGCTTCCACCTGCTCGAGAAGCTCGCGCGCACGATCGCCGACGAGATCATCACGCGGTTCCCGATCCGCAAGGCCACCGTGTTCATCGCCAAGCAGAACCTGGGCTGGACCACGGGCGGTCGTGCCGTGATCGAAGTGACGCGGGAGCGCTCGGCATGAGGGCGTTCGTCGGGCTGGGTTCGAACATGGGCGAGCGCGAGGAGAACATCCGCCAGGCGCTCGAACTCATGGCCGCGCTGCCCGACACCGACCTCGTGCGGGCGTCGAGCCTGTACGACACCGAACCCGTGGGCGAGATCGAGCAGCCGAACTTCCTCAACGCGGTCGCCGAGCTCGACACGGAACTCTCGCCGCGGCAGCTGCTGTGGAACCTGCTGCTGATCGAGCGCCGGCTGGGCCGCGTGCGCACCCACAAGTGGGGGCCGCGCACGCTCGACCTGGACCTGCTGCTGTACGGCGACGAACTCATCGAAGAGGACGGCCTGCGCGTGCCGCACCCCGAGCTCACGCGCCGCTCGTTCGTGCTCACGCCGCTCGTCGAGCTCGAGCCCACGCTCGTGCACCCGACGACGGGCGAGAGCATGCAGTCGCACCTGTCCCAGCTGCACGTCACGCGGCCGCCGGTCAAGCGCGGCTCGCGACTGTGGAACTGAGCATCGCGTGAGCGAGAACCGCTACCTCGTCATCGAAGGCGTCATCGGCGCGGGCAAGACGAGCCTGAGCCGCATGCTGTGCGAACGGCTGTCGGCGCAGCTCGTGCTGGAGGAAGTCGAGGAGAACCCGTTCCTCAAGGACTTCTACAAGGACCGTGCGCGGTTCGCGTTCCAGACGCAGATGCACTTCCTGTTCAGCCGCTACCAGCAGCAGCGCGACCTCAAGCAGACGAACCTGTTCAACGACCGGCTCGTCGCCGACTACCTGTTCCAGAAGGACCGCATCTTCGCGAGCCTGAACCTGGTGGACCGCGAACTCGCGATGTACGAGCGGCTGGTCGGCTGGCTCGAGCTGGACGTGGTGAAGCCGGACATCGTCGTGTACCTGCAGGCGCACACGGACACGCTCATGGCGCGCATCGCGAAGCGGAACCGCCCGTTCGAGCGCGACATGGACAAGGACTACATCGCCAAGTTGAACGACGCGTACAACCACTTCTTCTTTCACTACGCCGACACGCCGCTGCTCGTCGTGAACACGAACAACATCGACTTCGTGCACGAGCCGGCCGACTACGAGGACCTCGTGCGCCGCATCCTGTCGCACCGGCAGGGAACGACGTACTACACGCCCATCGAGAAAGGACGTGCCACATGAGCGGGGATCCGGCGGTGGGAGCGGGCAAGGTGCGGGCGAAGATCACCGCTCCGGCGATCGTGGAACTGAAGCGCCGCGGCGAGCCGATCACCGTGGTGACGGCGTACGACTTCCCGACCGCGCGGCTCGCCGACCAGGCGGGCGTCGAGATCCTGCTGGTCGGCGACAGCGTCGGCCCGGTGGTGCTGGGCTACGACAGCACGCTGCCCGTGACCATGGAGGACATGCTCCACCACACGAAGGCGGTCACGCGCGCGAAGCCGTCGGCCATGGTGGTGGGCGACATGCCGTTCATGTCGTACCAGGTCAGCGCCGAGCAGGCCGTGCGCAACGCCGGCCGGTTCGTGCAGGAGGCCGGCGCCGACGCGATCAAGCTCGAAGGCGGCGAGCGCGTGGCCCCGGCGGTGCAGCGCATCGTCGCGGCCGGCATCCCGGTCATGGGGCACCTCGGGCTCACGCCTCAGTCGGTGCTCGCGTTCGGCGGCTACAAGGTGCAGGCGCGCGGCGAGGCCGACCAGGAACGGCTGGTGCGCGAAGCGAAGCAGCTCGAGGCCGCCGGCTGCTTCTCGATCGTGCTCGAGGGCATCCCCGCGCGGCTCGGCGCCATGGTGTCGCGCGAGCTGGGCATTCCCACGATCGGGATCGGTGCGGGCGTGCAGTGCGACGGGCAGGTGCTCGTGTCGCACGACATGCTCGGGCTGTTCCAGGGCCGCACCGCGAAGTTCGTGCGCAAGTACGCCGAACTCGGCGACGCCCAGCGCGACGCCTACGCGCGCTACGTGGCCGACGTGAAGGCGCGGCGCTTCCCGGGCGACGCGGAGTCGTACTGAGGTGGCCGCTTCCCGGCGGAACCGCATGCGGATCGTGCGCGGCGTGGACGAACTGCGCCGCGCGCTCGCCGCGCCGCGCCGTCGCGGACGCGTGGCGTTCGTGCCCACGATGGGTGCGATCCACGCGGGGCACCTGTCGCTCGTGACGCAGGCGAAGCGCTCGGCGCGCTTCGTCGTGGCGAGCATCTTCGTGAACCCGCTGCAGTTCGGGCCGAGCGAGGACTTCCGCCGCTACCCGCGGCCGATCCGGCGCGATCGCGCGGCGTTCGCCGCCGCCGGCGTGGACCTGCTGTGGGAGCCGCGCGTCGAGGACGTGTATCCCGAGGGCGACCGCACGCGCGTGCGCGTGGGCGAGCTGACCGAAGTGCTCGAGGGCGCGTCGCGGCCCGGGCACTTCGAAGGCGTCACCACGGTGGTCATGCGCCTGCTCGGCGCGGTGCAGCCCGACGTGCTGTGGCTGGGGCAGAAGGACGCGCAGCAGGCGATCGTGCTCGAGCGCATGTGCGCGGACCTGCTCGTGCCCGTGCGCGTGCGCCGCGGCGCCACGGTGCGCGAGGCCGACGGGCTCGCGATGAGCTCGCGCAACGCCTACCTGGGTGCGCACGAACGCCAGCAGGCGGTCGCGCTGTCGCAGGGGCTGGCGTCGGCGCGCGTGCTGCTGGGCGCGGGCGAGCGTTCGGTCGCGAAGCTCGTGGCGGCGATCCGGCGCGAGTGGGCGGGTTACCCGCTCGTACGCGAAGACTACGTCGCGGTCGTGGACGCGGCGACGCTGCGCCCGGTGCGCCGCGTGGAGGGCCGCGTGCTGGTCGCGGTCGCCGCGCGCGTGGGCCCGACGCGGCTCATCGACAACATCGAATGGGGACCCCGATGACGACCTACCGCCATCCCGACGTGGCCGCGCTGGTGCTCGCGGCCGGCATGGGCAAGCGCATGAACAGCGACCTCGCGAAGGTGCTGCACCCCATGGCGGGGCAGCCGCTGCTCGCGCACGTGCTCGCCACGCTCGACGACCTCGGTGTCGGCCGCCGCGTGGTGGTGATCGGGCACCAGCGCGAGCGCGTGCAGCAGGCGTTCGCGCACCGCGACGATCTCGAGTGGGCGATCCAGGCCGAACAGCGCGGCACGGGCCACGCCTGCATGATGGCCGAGCCCGCCCTCGGCGACTTCGGCGGCACGCTGCTCGTGGTCTGCGGCGACACGCCGCTGCTCACCGCGCGCACGCTGCACGCGCTGCTCGAGACGCACGCCAGTTCCGGCGCGTCGGTGACCGTGCTCAGCATGCGGCTGCCCGACCCGCACGGCTACGGCCGCATCGTGCGCATGGCCGACGGCGTCGGCATCGAGCGCATCGTCGAGGAGAAGGACGCGACCGACGCGCAGCGCAGGCTCGACGAGGTGAACTCGGGCATCTACGCGTTCTCGTACCCGGCGCTCGCGAGCGTGTTGTCGAGCCTGACCGCGACGAACGCACAGGGCGAGTACTACCTGACCGACACCGTCACGCTGCTGCAGGAGCGCGGCGCGCGCGCCGCGGTCGTGTGCGCCGACGACCATCGCGAACTGCTCGGCATCAACACCGTGGACCAGCTCGCCGAAGCCGAGGCCGCGTACCGCGCCATGCGCGGGGAGAACGGCTGATGGCGACGCGCAGGCGCGCCGGGCTCGACCGGCTCTGGTCGCCGTGGCGGATGGAGTACATCCGCAAGGCCGACGAACCCGCGGGCTGCCTGTTCTGCCGCGTCGGCGCCGCGAAGGCCGACCGCCGCGACCTCGTGCTCGTGCGCCGGCCGCACGCGCTGCTCATGCTGAACCGGTATCCGTACAACCCCGCGCACCTCATGGTGGCGCTCGTGCGCCACGCGGCGCAGTTCCACGAGCTGACGCCGGAAGAGCGCACCGACCTGCTCGACCTGACCGCGCTGGCCGAGCGCGCGCTCGCGGCCGAGTACGGCCCGCACGGGATCAACTACGGGCTCAACGTGGGCAAGGTCGCCGGCGCCGGGTTCCCCGGGCACCTGCACCTGCACCTCGTGCCGCGCTGGAACGGCGACACGAACTTCATGCCGACCGTGGGCGAGACCAAGGTGCTGCCCGAGTCGCTCGACCGCACGTGGTCGCGGCTGCGTGGCGCGCTGGCGAAGCTCGGCGGCACGCGGCCGGCGAAGCGTGCCCCGGCCCGGAGCGGCCGCCGTGGCGCGTAAGAAGGGCGGCGGCGCCGGACCGGTCCTGGTCGGCGTGCTCGGGCTGGTCGTGGCCGTGCTCGCCGGCTCGTGGGCGTGGGCGCGGTTCGGCGGCCACTTGCCCGTGTTGCCGAGCTGGCGCGACAAGGCCGGCCGGCAGCGCGCGCAGGGCGACCGGGTGATCCGCGTGCAGGTGCTGAACGGGTCGGGGGAGGCCGGGATCGGCACCCGCGTGGCCGCCTACCTGCGGGCGGGCGGCTTCCACGTGGTCGAGGTCCGCAATGCCGACCGGTCGGACTATTTCGGCTCGCTGGTCGTGGCCCGGCGGACCGACCTTTCCCTCGCGCGCGAAGTGTCGCATTATCTCGGCGGGCCGCCGCTCATCCAGCAGGCGTGGGACTCGGAACTGGCGGACGTCTCGGTCCTGATCGGCAGCGACCGCAGCCGGCTCCGCCTCGATCCCTAGAGGTCGGCCTTTTCATCGGAGGACAGAACGTGTTCGGTTTCGGCGGAACGGAGTTGATGGTCGTCCTGTTGATCGTGCTGCTGCTCTTCGGTCCGAGCCAGCTCCCGAAGATGGCACGCGGCTTCGGCCAGGCGATCCGCGAGTTCAAGCGCGCGCAGCGCGAGGTGACCGACGAACTGCAGCGCGAGGAGCCCAAGCCGCCCACGCCGCCGTCGCAGTCCTCGAGCGACAAGCCGATCCAGTAGCACCGGCGGCTCGCGGCGCTCCGGCGCCCGGCACCACCAACAGAATCGGCGCGACCCCGGTGACCGGGATCGCGCCGATGTCGTTTTCGTGGCGCTCGGGCTATTCGCCGCCCTGGCGGTTGTCCACGATCTTCGAAACCGAACGCAGCCGCGCGAGATAACCGTCGAAGAACGAGCGCTGGCGGCGCGACAGGATGTCGGTCGTCAGCTGACCCTTCATCTGGTCGTTGTTCCACAGGCTGTCGGGCGGCGTCTGCACGCTCATCGTACGGCCGAAGAACCAGCCGCCGGCGGAGCGGAACGGACCGACCACCTTGCCGGGGGCCGCGGCCCACAGCGCGCCCTGAAGTTCCGGCGAGACCGCGACACGGCCGTCCGGCTGCGCGCGCGACATGTTCACCGGCATGGCGACGAGGCCTTCGGCGGCGGCCGCCGCTTCGAGCGTCTGGCCGGCCTTGAGCGCGGCCGCCATGCGGTCGGCGCGCGCCTTGGCCAGCTCGACGCGGGCCTCGACGTCGGCGACCTGGCGGATCTGGTCCTTCACTTCGTCGAACGTCGGCGGGCCGGCGAGGTGCTGCGACTCGACCTGCGCGATGATGAACTCGTCCACGCCCTGGTAGACCGGGCTGATGTCGCCCTTCTTGTGCGCCACGCCCCAGTCCGCCGCTTCGGGGGCACCGAACAGCGCGGGCGGCATGTTGTTCAGGTCGAAGAAGCCCGTCTTCTGGGTGACGAGGCCGTGCGCGGTCGCGGCCTTGGCGAGGCCGTCGCGGCGCGCGTCCTCGGCGACCTTGCGGGCCGCTTCGTACTGCTTCTGGCGCGACTCGTCGGACACGCGGATCCGGGTCACGATCTGGGCGAGCTTGACCGCGCCGGGGTAGGGCGGGTTCATGGCGCTCGAATCGCGGGCCGGGTCGAGGATCTTGAACACCATGACCTGGCCGCCTTCGCGGTACGGATCGATGACGTCGCCGGGCTTGTGCGCCTGAACGGTCATGCCGATCGGGCCGAGCTCCATGGGGTTGATCCAGCGGTCGATGACGCCGCCCTTGTTCGCGTTCGGGCCTTCGGAGTTCGTGCGCGCGAGCTCGAAGAAGTCCTCGCCGTTGCGGGCGCGTTCGTAGAAGCCGCGTGCGATGTCCATGGCGGACTTGATTTCGGCGTCCGTGTACTGCACCGGGATCGAGAGCACTTCGAGCTGCGTACGCGCGGGCGCGGCCATGCGGCTGCGGTAGCGGTCGAAGATCTGGCGCAGCTCGGCGTCGCTGCCCGTGCCACGGCCCGTGTCGGCCGGCGGCACCTGCACGATGACCGCGGAAAGCGACTGGAAGCGGTCCATGAACGCTTCGCGCAGTTCGCCTTCGGAGAGCTTGAGCGACGACATGAGCCGCTCCTGCAGGCGGCGCACCGGCAGCTCTTCGCGCACCTGGTCCTCGAACGGCTTCCAGTTGATGC
Organism: Candidatus Eiseniibacteriota bacterium; assembly: GCA_046327815.1. Classification (GTDB taxonomy): domain Bacteria; phylum Eisenbacteria; class RBG-16-71-46; order RBG-16-71-46; family RBG-16-71-46; genus CAIXRL01. The sequence continues at coordinate 431,772 of JAXLXR010000001.1, forward strand.
GCGGATCACCCAGCGCCATCTGGTACTTCTGCGGATCGAACTTGCCGTCGGTCTGGAACGCCTGCGACATGAACACCGCGTTCGGCGGGCTCGTGCGCATGCCGACGACGACGTCGTTGTCGGAGACGGTCAGCCCGGCCTTCTGGGCTTCCTGCGCGAGCAGCCGCTGGTTGACGAGGCTGCGCCAGGCCTGCTGCTGCACCGAGCGCAGGTCGCGGTCGGCCGGCTCGGTGTTGAAGCGCTGGCGGTAGTTCTCGAGCGCCACCGCGAGCGCGTTCTGCCACATCGAGGTGGTCACCTTCTCGCCGTTGACCGAGCCGTACTCACCGGTGGCGCGGGCGCGGGACGATCCGTTGCCACCCATGCTGCCGAAGAAGCTGAAGCCCAGGAGGAAGGTGACGACGGTGGCGATCGTGACGATCAGCCAGATGGCCTTCGTGCGCTTGTTGCCGGCGCGCAGGTAACCCAGCATTCGGGACTCCGAAAGTCGTGGTGAGGACGGGGTGGAACGGCAGGAACAGAGGGCGGGAAGTCTACCAGCCGTGCCGTTGGACGCACAACCAACAAGCGATTGCGACGGCCTCCCGGGCTGTGCTAACTCTCGCCCCACGCCCATGTCGCCGAAGGAACGGCACCGGTCTCCGCGCCCCGCCCATCCGGGCCGCGCGCCCGGCCCGGCCGGCGCCGCGAAGGATTGCACCCGTGCGCACTGACGTCGTTCATCGCCCGTCCGAGACCGTGACCGAGGAGCGGGAGCTGCCGCTGCCGGCCATGGTGCTCGACACGCTCGAACAGGGCGTGGTGGCGCTCGACCGCGAACGCCGGGTGGTGTACGCCAACCGCCGCATCGAGGAACTGCTCAGCGTCGAGACGGGCACGCTCATGGGGCTGGCCGGCGGCCGCGTGTTCCCCGGCGCCGACGCGCGCTGGCTCAAGGGCGCCACCCGCGAGACGCGCGACTTCAAGATCGAGACCGAGGGCCGCGAGCTCACGCTGAAGGCCGAGTCGCTGCCCATGCGCGACGAGGACGGCGAACTGACCGGCTCGGTGGTGCTGGCCGACGCGATCTCGGAGACCGAGGACGGCGAGTTCCAGAAGAAGATCGACCGGCTCGTGTCGCTGGGCGAACTGTCGGCCTACGTGGCGCACGAGATCCGCAACCCGCTCACGGGCATCCGCACGACGGTCCAGTTCGTGGCGTCGAAGTTCAAGCCGCGCGACCCGCGCCGCGAGGACCTCGACGACGTCATCAAGGAACTCGACCGGATCGAGCAGATCATCACCGGGCTGCTGCTGTTCGCCCGACCGCCGCAGGCGCGGCCGCAGCCGTGCGACGTGCACCTCGTGCTCGCGCGCACGCTCGATCTCATGGAACTGCAGCTCGGCGACGCGCAGGTGACCGTGACGCGCGGCTACGCCGAGGACCTGCCGCAGGTGTGGGCGGACCCCGACCTGCTGCAGCAGGTGTTCCTCAATCTCTGCCTGAACGCGGTGCAGGCCATGCCGCAGGGCGGCGAGCTCACGATCACGACCGGGGTGCGGCGCTACCGCACGCGCCGTTCGCTCGTGGACGTGTCCATCCGCGACACGGGCGTGGGCATCCCGCGCGACCTCATGGAGAAGATCTTCGACCCGTTCTTCACGACGCGCTCCATGGGCACCGGGCTCGGGCTGCCGATCTCGGTGCAGATCGTCCGCGAGGCGGGCGGCGTGGTGACCGCGAAGAACAACCCCGGGGGAGGCGCCACCTTGCGCGTCTCGCTGCCTGTGCCGGCCGAACCGCCCGGCAAGCCGGAGGAATAGCCGATGAAGGTCTCCGTGCTGGTGGTGGACGACGAACTCCTGATCCGCAAGTCGCTCGGCAAGGTGCTGCGCGAGCGCGGCTACACCGTGGACGTGGCGAGCACCGGCGCCGAAGGGCTCGAGAAGGTCGCGGCGCTGCGGCCGCAGGTCATGATCCTCGACATGCGGCTCCCCGACACCGACGGGCTCACGGTGCTGCGCGGGGCGCGCCAGCTGGACCCGCTGCTGCAGGTCATCATCATCACGGCGTACGGCGACGTGCAGACGGCCGTGGACGCCATGAAGGTCGGGGCGTGCGATTTCGTGCGCAAGCCCTACGAGCTCGAGGACATCGTGCTCGCCGTGCAGGCGGCCGGGCGCACGTTCAAGCAGGCGTCCGAGCTCGACCTGTACCGCCGCCAGGCGTGGCAGCACTACTCGGGCGAGGAGATCATCGGCCAGTCGGCGCCCATGCGCGAAGTGCGCGGGCTGATCGACAAGGTGGTACGCAGCCAGGCCACGTCGGTGCTCATCACCGGCGAGAGCGGCACCGGCAAGGAACTGGTCGCGCGGGCGATTCATTACCGCAGCGACCGCAAGCAGGCGCCCCTCATGGAGGTGAACTGCTCGTCGTTCCAGGAACAACTGCTCGAGAACGAGCTGTTCGGGCACGAGAAGGGCGCGTTCACCGACGCGCAGGACACCAAGAAGGGCCTGGTCGAGCTGTGTGACGGCGGCACGCTGTTCCTGGACGAGTTCGCGGACATGTCGCTGCCCACGCAGGCGAAGCTGCTGCGGTTCATCGACCACCGCAACTTCAAGCGGGTCGGCGGCGCGCTCGACATCGCCGTGGACATCCGCATCGTCGCGGCCACGAACAAGAGCGTCGAAGAGGAAGTGCGCATGGGCCGGTTCCGGTCCGACCTGTACTTCCGCCTCAAGGTCGTGTCCATCATGCTGCCGCCGCTGCGCACGCGCGGCGACGACATCCTGCTGCTCGCGCGCCACTTCATGCGCGAGTTCTCGCGCAAGTTCGGCAAGAACTTCCAGGACTTCACCGCCGACGCGCAGGCCGCGCTCATGGTTTACCCGTGGCCGGGCAACGTGCGCGAACTGCGCAACCTCGTCGAGCGTGTCGTGCTGCTCGAAGAGGGAGACCGCATCGACGCCGAACACCTGCCGCCCGAGATGCTCGGCCGCCGCAGCGCGCCCGCGCCCGCGGTCGCCGCGGCGGTGCGCGACGCGCTCAGCCTGCCGACGCTCGCGCAGATCGAGGCCGAGCACATCAGCGAAGTGCTGCGGCTGACGAGCGGCAACAAGAGTCGCGCGGCGCGCATTCTCGGCATCTCGCGACAGGGACTGATCGAGAAGCTGCGTCGCCTGCGCATCGAAGAGGTCGCAGAACGTCAACTTCCTTGACACCCACCATGAAATAGACACTTGCCTGCAATCGCAAGCGCCACAACACGTTGTAGAGCGCGTATCCTGTAACTAGCTAGTAAGTTGACACTTACGCGGACTATCCACAGCGGCCGAGAAAGGCCTCGTGGGCGGTCCGCGAAGTTTTTTTCGCGGCAATTGCCCAAGCTTTCAACGGGTTTGGGCGTCGCGGCGAGTGCGCGCGGCACGTGTGGCACGGGCCGTGCACTAAGTAGTCTGCGTCGCGCGAGCGTCCACGATGTGAGCGCACACGAACGTAGTCGGTAGCTGGAGAGCATCTTCACCAGTCGTCATCCGAGGAGGTGATCCCGAATGGCTGCCAAGAAGAAGGCTGCGAAGAAGAAGGCCACGAAGAAGAAGGCTGCGAAGAAGAAGAAGTAACCGGTTTTCTGGACCTGGCACGTCCTGAGGGGCGAGTCGGCGCAAGCCGGCCGCCCCTCAATGCTTGAAGACCGTTTCGAACCAGGGTTCCCCGAGTCCATGGCTGGCCGTCCTCCCTGGTTCGTGCGTGGCGGTTCGCGCAAGGATGCTCGTCCGCCCGCCCTCATCGCTCCGGCATCGCCGTCGAGCCCGTCGCGCTGATATGGTGCGCGCCCGAGTTCCCATCCTCCTCCGAGCGCACCCGTGACCGTTCCGCCTGCCCCGACCCAGTTCATCCGCATCCGTGGTGCACGTCAGCACAACCTGCGCGATCTCGATCTCGACCTGCCGCGCGGCCAGCTGACCGTGATCACCGGCGTGTCGGGCTCGGGCAAGAGCTCGCTCGCGTTCGACACGCTGTACGCCGAGGGCCAGCGCCGCTACGTCGAGTCGGTGTCCGCGTACGCGAAGCAGTTCCTCGACCGGCTGCCGCGCCCCGACGTGGACCTGATCACCGGGCTGACGCCGGCCGTGAGCATCCAGCAGGTCGCGCCCGCCCGCAGCGCGCGCTCGACCGTGGGCACCGCGACCGAGATCCACGACTACCTGCGGCTCCTCTTCGCGCGGCTGGGCGTGGTGCACTGCGTGTCGTGCGGTCGCGCGGTGGCCGCGGACTCGCCGCAGTCGGTGGCCGCCGAGGCCGCGTCGTGGCCCGAGGACGCCGTCGTCTTCGTGCTCGCTCCGGTGGCGGTGTCGTCCGCCATGAAGTGGGAGGACCACGCCGGGCACCTGGTGAAGGCGGGTTGGACGCGGCTGTGGCGCGACGGCGAGGTGGTGCCGCTCGAGCCCGCGCCCCGGCTGCCCAGGGGCACGAAGCACGTGCACGTGGTCATGGACCGCTTCCGCTGGCACGCCGACGAGGCGCAGCGGCTGGTCGAAGCCTGCGAGCAGGCGTTCCGGCGCGGCGAAGGCCGGCTCGAGCTGGTGGTGGGCGACGCGGCGCCGTCGCCACGCAGCGAGCGCTGGGAGTGCTCGCACTGCGGCACCCCGGCGATGAAGCCCGAACCGGCGCTGTTCTCGTTCAACAGCCCGCTCGGCGTGTGCCCCGCGTGCAAGGGCTTCGGCGACGTGCTCACGTTCGCGCCCGAACTGATCGTTCCCGACGAGACGCGCACGCTGCGCGACGGCGCGATCGAGCCGTGGGCGAAGTCGTGGCGTGCGACCATGTGGCCGAAGCTCGTGAAGCTGTCGCAGGAACGCGGCGTGCCGCTCGACCAGCCGTGGCGCGACTTGAGCGAAGAGCACCGGAAGCTGCTGATCGAGGGCGACAAGCACTTCCGCGGCGCGATCCCGTTCCTCGAGAAGCTGCAGGAGAAGTCCTACAAGGCGGGCAACCGGTTCATCGTGAAGCGCTACCAGACGCCGCGGCGCTGCGGCTCCTGCGGCGGGGCGCGACTGCGCGCCGAAGCGCTGCGCGTGACGCTGGGCGGTCGCACGATCGCCGAAGTGTGCGCGCTCACCATCGCCGAGGCCGCGGCATTCGTCGGCGGGCTCGAGTTCGGCGAGAGCGAGCGCAAGATCGCGGGCACCGCCCTGGCCGAGATGCAGTCGCGCCTGCGCTTCCTGCTGCGCGTGGACCTGGGCTACCTCACGCTCGACCGGCTCATGCGTACGCTGTCGGGCGGTGAGGCGCAGCGCATCGAGCTGGCGAACGCGCTCGGCGCGAACCTCGCCGACACGCTGTACGTGCTCGACGAACCCACGGTGGGGCTGCACCCGCGCGACACCGAGCGACTGATCGGGATCCTCGACGAACTGGCCTCGCGCGGGAACACGCTCGTGGTGGTCGAGCACGAGCCCATGGTGATCCGCGGCGCCGCGTACCTCGTGGACCTGGGGCCGGGCGCGGGCGAGCACGGCGGGCGGCTGCTGTACGCCGGGCCCGCGCACGAGGCGACCGTGGCCGCGGGTTCGGAGACCGCGCGCTGGCTGACGGGCGAGAAGCGCGTCGAGCGCACGCGCACGGCGGGAGCGCCGAAGGAGTTCCTCACGATCCACGGCGCGCGCGAGCACAACCTGAAGGACGTCACCGCGCGACTGCCGGTCGGGCGGCTCACCGCCGTGACCGGGGTGTCGGGTTCGGGCAAGAGCACGCTGATCGAGGACGTGCTGCACCGTGCCGCCGTGCTGCACTTCGAGGGCACGCAGGAAGAGGCGGTCGGCGCGCACGAGCGCATCACGGGGTTCGACAAGTTCAAGCGCGTCGTGATGGTGGACCAGTCGCCGATCGGGCGGACGCCGCGCTCGTGCCCGGTCACCTACATGAACGCGTACGCGCCGCTGCGCGAGATCTACGGCCGCCAGCCGGCGGCGCTGGCGCACGGCTGGAAGGACGGCGCGTTCTCGTTCAACACCGCCGGCGGCCGCTGCGAGCACTGCGAGGGTGCGGGTTGGGTGCAGGTCGAGATGTACTTCCTCGCCGATCTCATGGTGCCGTGCGAGGTGTGCGGCGGCGACCGGTTCCGGCGCGAACTGCTCGAGGTGCGCTACCGCGGCAAGCACATCAAGGACGCGCTCGACATGACCGTGGACGAGGCGTTCGAGCACTTCGCGAGCGAGCCGAAGTTCACGCGCGCGCTGCACGTGCTGCGCCGCGTGGGGCTGGGCTACCTGCGGCTCGGCCAGCCCGCGAACCAGCTGTCGGGCGGCGAGGCGCAGCGGCTGAAGATCGCGCGCGAGCTGACCGAGCGCAGCGCCGGCGCCACGCTCTACCTGCTCGACGAACCCACGGTCGGCCTGCACTGGGCCGACATCCAGCGCCTGCTCGGCGTGCTCGACGATCTCGTCGCGCGCGGCGACACGGTGGTGCTGGTGGAACACAACCTCGACGTGATCCGCGCCTGCGACTGGGTCGTGGACCTGGGCCCGGAAGGCGGCGCGGCGGGCGGCACGCTGGTGGGCGAGGGCACGCCCGAGGCGATCGCCGCGCTCGAGCGCTCGCACACCGGGCGGTTCCTGCGCGAAGCGCTCGCCGAGGCCGCCCGGCGCTGAGGTACGTGCCGGTCGGCACCGGCAATGGCTGCCGATCCGGGCGTGCCCGAGGCGCTCCGCGCACCGGTCCGCGTGCGCAAGTGGCGGCAAGTGCGCGGCGGGCTCGGCTGGAGCGGCTCTTGCAGTTTCGCGCGTGACCACGTGTGCCCGGTCCGCTCGCGAGGAGGCCGCCCTGTCCGCCGAATCCATCGAAACGCGCTACGAGCTCTCGATCCTGTTGGTCGTCCCGGACGACCCGGGGGACGCACAGGCCTGCCTGCAGCAGCTGGGCGGGTGCGCCGCCGGGGTGAACTGCGAGCTGCTCGTGAGCGAAGGGGAACGACCCCACTTCGCCGAGGTGCTGCGCACGCTCGGTGACGCGGTACGGCCGGTCGCGCACCCCGCGGGCGCGAGCACGGCCGCGGCCTGGAACGAGGCCGCACGCCAGGCACGCGCCGAGGGACTGCTGTTCCTGGAGCCGCACGCACTGCCGACGTCCGGTGCGCTCACGAAGCTTGTCGAGTTCGTTCGTGTGCATCCGGATTACGACGCCGTCGGTGCCCACACGCTGGGACCGAGCGGCGAAGATCTTCCGATCGGGACCGGCTTCGCCAGCGCCGCACGGCTCGCGCAGCTGCTGCGCGCGATCGGCACCACGCCCGAGGGCCGGCTCGACCGCCGCCACCTCCCGGTACTCGGGGACGGCTGCCTGTTCGTGCGCGCGGCGGCGTTCGCGGAGGTGGGTGGGTTCGACCCCGCACTCGGGGCACGCGCGGCACTGCTCGACCTGTGCCTGCGGCTGGTCGCGCGTGGCCGCCGGATCGGGCACCAGCCCGCGAGCCTCTTCCTCGGCCGCCATGCCGCGCCCGCGCCGGCGAGCCTGGCCGCCGACTCGCGCGTGCTGCGGCGGCGCTGGGGCGTCGAGCACGGCACGAGCGAGGATGCGCTCTGGGTGGACGGCCGCGAGGGAATGTCGGCCCGTCCCGCGGCCCGGGTGGGCTGCTTCTGCGACGATCCTGAGCGGCGGTTGCCGCCGTTCGTGGAGGTGGGACACGGCACGTACTTCGTTTCGGGCACGCGCTTCCTCACGTGGACCGCGGAGGAGCGTGTCGCGATCGGCAACTGGTGTTCGTTCGCACGCGACGTGACGATCTTCGCGGGCGGCGGGCATTCGACCGATACGGTCTCGACCTACCCGTTCGAGGCCAAGCTCTTCGGCGCGACGCACCCCACGCGCAGCAACCGCAGCACGCGCGACACGCGGATCGGTCACGACGTGTGGGTCGGCGACGGGGCGGTGATCGGCGGCGGCGTGCACGTGGGGGACGGCGCCGTGATCGCCACCGGGTCCGTGGTGATGTCCGACGTGCCCGCGTACGCGATCGTCGCGGGCAATCCCGCGCAGGTGCTTCGCTACCGATTCAGCCGACGGACCGTCGAGGCGCTGCTGCGGATCCGCTGGTGGGAGTGGCCGGAAGACCTTGTCCGCGATCGGCTGGAGTGGTTCTTCCAGCCGATCGGCCGATTCGTCGCACGATTCGACGGGGAGGAACGCGAGGATGCAGGCGCTGCTCGAGCTGCTTGAACGGGAACTGGGGGAGCCGGTCGCCGCGGACACGCCGCTCGTGAGCGCGGGGCTGGTGGACAGCCTGCGTTTCGCCGAGATCGTCGCGGCGCTGGAGCGCCATTTCGGCGTGAGCATCGATCCGCTCGACGTGGGTGTGGACAACTTCGACACCCCCGCGCAGATGCTCGAACACGTGCGCTCGCTCGCATGAACGACTCACTTTACGGCGCGCTGCGCGAGCGGCTGTTCGGCACGCTGGAGCGCCGGGCGGATGCGACCGTCCTCACGTTCCTCGACGCGAAGCTCGAGCCGGCGCACTTCACGGGCGGGCAGCTGCTCGCCCGCGCGCACGAACTGGCCGGACGCTTCCGTGCACTCGGGCTCGAGCGCGGCGCACCGCTCGGCATTCTCTCGAGCGCGCAGCCCGTGCAGGTGCTGCATTTCCTCGGCGCGCTGGAGGCCGGGCTCATGCCCGCACTCCTGACGCCGCCGAGCCGCAAGCTGAGCATGGCGCACTACCACGAGATGCTCGTGGGAGTGACGCGACGCTGCCGTTTCGCCGCGCTCGTGGCGGACGTAGTCGTGCCCGGTTTGGAGACGATCGTGCTGGCGCCGGGGACTCTCGAGTGCACGAGGACGCTTGCGACGCGGACGCAGCCCAGCGGAGCGGACGATGCCCGGCAGCCGCCCGTGTCGTTCCTGCAGTTCTCTTCCGGTACCACGGGGATCAAGCGTGGCGTACGCATTGCCGATGCCGCCGTGCTCGCACAGCTCGACACGTACGCCGGAGCCATCGCGCTCGAGCCGGAAGACGTGATCGTGAGCTGGCTGCCGCTGTACCACGACATGGGATTCGTCGCGTGCCTGCTCATGCCGCTCGCGCACGGTACGCCCGTGGTGATGCTGAACCCGCTCGACTGGGTGGCGCGCCCCGCGTCATGGCTTCACGCCGCGTCGCGGTTCGGAGGCACGCTCGCGTGGCACCCGAACTTCGCGTTCTCGTTCATGGCCGAGCGCGCGGCCGCTGCGGCCGACGATCCCGCGGTGGACCTGTCCCGCATTCGCGCGCTGTTCAACTGCAGCGAGCCCGCGACGTTCGCGAGCCAGCAGCGCTTCCTCGAGCGCTTTCGCGCCCGCGGCCTGCGCGCCGACGTGTTCCGCGGCTGCTACGCGATGGCCGAGACCACGTTCGCGCTCACGCACGGACGTTGCGACGACCCCGGCTATCGCGACTCCAGCGCTGCACCCGGCGAGACGCCGCCCGCGGGAGCGGGGCCCGCGATCTCGGTGGGCCGGCCCCTGCCCGGTGTGCGCCTGGAGATCGTGGACGAAACCGGAACGCCGCTGCCCGAACGCATGCCGGGCGAGATCCGCGTGCGTTCGCCGTTCAACCTCGCGGGTTACCACCACAACCCGGAAGACACGGCCGCCGCGATCCGCGACGGCTGGTACCACACGGGTGATCGCGGCTATTTCGTGGGCGAGGAGCTCTTCGTGTGCGGGCGAGCGAAGGACATGCTCATCGTGGCGGGCGTGAACGTGTGGCCCCAGGACGTCGAGTCGCTGGCCTGCGAGGCGCCGGGTGTGCACCCGGGCCGCGCGGTCGCGTTCTCGCAGTTCGACGCCGCGAGCCAGACCGAGCGACTCGTCGTGCTGGCCGAGCCCGAACCGGGGCGCGAGCTCGACCCTGCGCTCGACCGCGCGATCGTCACGGCGATACGCCAGCGCATTCTCGCGGCCCTGCAGGTCGCGCAGTTCGACGTGCACCTGGTGCCGCCGGGCTGGCTGAGCAAGAGTTCGTCGGGCAAGATGGCGCGTGAACGCAACCGCGCGCGCTGGGCCGAGCAGGGGCAGTCCGGCGTGGCGCACGCGCGCTGACCCCGGAGGCACGCATGCTCTTCTTCGTCCGCTTCACCGATCACGCCGACCGCCTCGACGTGCGGCAGGCGCATCTCGCCGCGCACATGGCGTGGCTGGCCGAGCATGCGGACGCGATCCGCCTCGGCGGCCCGCTGCGCGAATCGCCCGAGGCGAACCCGGTGGGAGCGATGTGGCTGGTCGAAGCCGCAGACCGCGCGGCGGTCGAGGCGTTGATCGCGACCGACCCGTTCTGGACGCACGGGCTGCGCGCGTCGCGCGAGATCCTCGAGTGGCGCAAGGCCGTGCCGCCGGGCCCGGCGACGATCGGCTGAGCGGGGCGGGCCGACCCGGCTACGCCGGCTGGGGGAGCGCCGCGGCGAGCGGGCCCGGCAGCGCGCGATCGCGCGCCGCGACGCCGGCCTCGCTCGCGCCGAGCACGCCGTCCTCGACGACGACGCCGCGCAGCAGCGTGTGCGGCACCATCTCGAAGTAGACGTTGCGCGGTCGCACACCGGTGGGCGGGTCGTCCCAGAGTTCGGCGGGCGGCATCTCCGCGATCGCCAGTGCCGCGGTGCCCGCGGGGATCAGCTTGCGCCGGATCGCGATCGCGTGCACCGGCACGCCGTGCTCGCGTGCGGCGAGCGCCGCGACGTACGAACCGACCTTGTTGAGCACGCCGTGCTCGGTCACCGCGTCGGCGCCGATCCACACCGCGGCCGCGCTCGAGACGAGCATCGGCAGCGCCGCATCGGCCACCAGCCACACGGGAATGCCGAGCGCGGCGAGCTTCGCCGCCATGGCGCGGCCTTCGAGCCCGGGGCGGCTCTCGGCGAGCAGCACGCGCGGCGTGCGGCCGGCCGACTGCAGTTCGGCGAGCGCCGCGAGCACGGCGCCGCTGTACGACAACGTGGCGACGAACGCGCCCGATTCCGCCACGGTCTGCGCCGCGAGCCGGGCGGCGTCGGCCTGCGCGCGGGCGAGGTCTTCGCGTTCGGCGACGATCGAATGCAGCAACGACTGCCGCAGGTCGAGCGGCGACTCGTGCCGCGCGGCCGCGGTGTCGGCGATGGCGAGCGCACGCGCGGCCAGCTGGTGCACGAGCGCCATGCTCGGCTGCCCGGCCTGCGCGCCGCGCAGCCAGGCCAGCAACGCCTCGCGCAGGGCGGGGGCGCCGGGCGACCGGTCCTGCCCCAGCCAGCGTTCGAGCGCGGTGAGGAACTGCTCCGCCACCGCGCTCGATCCGGATCGCCGGTCCTGCTCGAACCCGTTCACTTCGCGAACAGGCCTTTCAGCCAGTGCACCGTGGTCTGCTTGCCCAGCTCGCCCAGTGCTTCGGTGAGCGGGATCTCCTTGGGGCAGGCCTCGACGCAGTTCTGGGCGTTGCCGCAGTCCACGATGCCGCCGCGGCCCATGATGGCGTCGAGACGTTCGTGGGCGTTCATGCGGCCCGTCGGGTGGGCGTTGAACAGCCGCGCCTGCGCGAGCGGGGCGGGGCCGATGAAGTCCGACCGCGTGTTGTACTGCGGGCAGACCTCCATGCAGCAGCCGCACGTCATGCAACGCGAGAACGCGTAGCTCACTTCCTGCTCGGCCTGCGACAGCTTCGGGCCGGGCCCGAGGTCGTAGGTGCCGTCGATCGGGATCCACGCCTTCACGATCTTCAGCGCCTCGAACATGGGCTTGCGGTCCACCTGCAGGTCGCGCACCACCGGGAACTTGGTCAGCGGCTCGAGCGTGATCGGGCCCTCGGGGAGGTTGTCCACGAGCGCGGTGCACGACTGCCGCGGCTTGCCGTTCACCAGCATGGTGCACGCGCCGCAGACTTCCTCGAGGCACGACGATTCCCAGTGCACGGGCGTCGTCTTCTGGCCCTGCTTCGTGACCGGGTGCTTGCGGATCTCCATGAGGCACGAGATCACGTTCATGCTCGGCTGCCACGGGATCGAGAACTCTTCCCAGCGCGAGGGTCCGGTGGGCGAGTCCTGACGCCGGATGCGGAGTTCGATGTTCTGACGGGGCATCTCGCTCACCTCCTCTAGTCGTACTTGCGGGCGACGGGCTTGCACAGCGACACGTCGACCGGGTCGTAGCGGAACTTCGGGCCCTCGGGCGTGAACTCGGCGACCGTGGTCTTCTGCCAGTTCGCGTCGTCGCGGTCCGGGAACTCGGGCTTGTAGTGGGCGCCGCGGCTCTCGTCGCGCGCGAGCGCGCCGAGCGTCACCACGCGGGACAGGTGCAGCATGTTCTCGAGCTGGTTGAGGAACGACAGCGGGGCGTTCGCCCACGTGCCGTTGTCCAGCACGCTCGCCTTCTTCCAGCGCTCGGTGAGCTCCTGGATCTTGGCGTGCGTCTCCTCGAGCTTCTTGTTCTCGCGCACGATCGTGACGTTCTCGAGCATCGTGCGGCCGAGTTCCTCGTGGATCTTGTACGGGTTCTCGGGTCCGTCGCGGCGCGCGAGTTCGGCGAAGCGGTCCTTCCACTTCTTCTCGGCCGCCTCGAACACGCTCGACGGCGTCTCGGTGCCGGCCTTCGCCTGGTTCTGCGCGTACGTGACCGCCGCGGGACCGCCGACCTGCCCGGCGTACACGCAGGACAGGAGCGAGTTCGCGCCGAGCCGGTTCGCGCCGTGGTACTGGTACTCGGCTTCGCCGATCGCGTAGAGGCCGGGCACGTTCGACATGTGGTTCTTCGGGCTGCCGAGGTCGAGGAAGCCGTCGGACGTGCGCTCGTAGTCCACCCACAGGCCGCCCATCGAGTAGTGCACGGCGGGGAAGATCTTCATGGGCTCGTCGCACGGATCGTCGCCCGTGAACTTCTCGTAGATCTCGAGGATGCCTTCGAGCTTCTTCTTGAGCGTCGCGCGAGGGATGTGCGTGAGGTCGAGGTAGACGCACATCTTGCCGTCCACGCCGAGTTCGAGGTTGACGCACACGTTGTGGATCTCGCGGCTCGCGACGTCGCGTGGCACGAGGTTGCGGTACTTCGGGTACTTCTCCTCGAGGAAGTAGAAGCGCTCGCCCTCGGGGATCTGGCGCGGCGGGCGGTTGTCGCCCTTGCGGCGCGGCACCCACACGCGGCCGCCTTCGCCACGCGCCGACTCGCTCATGAGGCGCAGCTTGTCGGCGCCGGGAATCGCGGTCGGGTGGATCTGGATGAACTCGCCGTTGCCGTAGTGCACGCCGTCCATGTAGGCGGCGGCCGCGGCCGAGCCGGAGTTGATCAGCGAGTTCGTGGACTGGCCGAACAGCAGGCCCGGTCCGCCGGTCGCGAGCATCACGGCGTCGGCCTTGAACGCCCTGGGCTGCATGGTGCGCAGGTCCACCGCGGTCATGCCCACGCAGCGGCCCGAGTCGTCCTTCACGAGGCCGACGAACTCCCAGCCTTCGTACTTCGTGACGAGTCCCGCGGCCTCGTGGCGGCGCACCTGCTCGTCCAGCGCGTAGAGCAGCTGCTGGCCCGTGGTCGCGCCCGCGAACGCGGTGCGGTGGTGCAGCGTACCGCCGAAGCGGCGGAAGTCGAGCAGGCCTTCGTTCGTGCGGTTGAACGTCACGCCCATGCGGTCGAACAGGTAGATGATGCCGGGCGCCGCGTAGCACATGCCCTTCACGGGCGGCTGGTTCGCGAGGAAGTCGCCGCCGCGGCACGTGTCCACGAAGTGGATCTCGGGGCTGTCGTTCTCGCCCTTCACGTTCACGGCGCCGTTGATGCCGCCCTGGGCGCACACGGAATGCGAGCGCTTCACGGGCACGATCGAGAACAGGTCCACGGCCACGCCGGCTTCGGCGACCTTGATGGCGGCCATCAGGCCGGCCAGGCCACCGCCGACGATGGCGATGCGGGGAGCGGCCATCAGTGCTGCCCTCCTTCGTACACGACGGCACCGTGCTCCGTGCCGTGCGGCTTGGTGATCCAGTTCGGGTAGAGGCCCTTGCCGAGGAAGCCGAACAGCGAGTTCAGGCCCACGAGCGTGAGCACCACGAACACCGCCATGGCGAGCCGCGCCACGTTGCGCTGCGCCTGCCGGCCGGTCGCGAGACCCCAGTGGATCGCGAACCCGAAGAGCCCGTTGCCGAGGTGCCAGCAGGCCGAGATCATGCCGACCACGTAGAACGCGAACACCGCGGGATTCGCGATCTGGTTCGCGACGAACCCGTACGCGCTGGCCGAGTTGAGGTAGTCGGCGTCGAAGCGCGTCATCCACGTGTGGAACAGGATGTAGAACACGAGCAGCACGCCCGAGACGCGCTGCAGCGTGTACTGCCAGTTGCGGGCGTAGCCGTGCTTGCCGAGGTTCGCCTGGCTGGTCGTGGCGATGATCACGCCGACCACCATGTGGAACGCGATCGGCAACCAGATGCCCAGTGCTTCGATCACCCCCACGTAGGGAATGCGGGCGAGCTCGGCGGCGGCCTGGTTGAAGGCGTTCTCGCCCTGCAGGGCCTTGGAATTCGTGAACAGGTGTTCGAGGAGGAACAAGCCGATCGGCACCACGCCCGTCAGCGAATGCGCTCGCTTGAGGGCGAAATATTGGCGATCCGTGAGATTCATGCGCAGACCTTTCCTTGGAGTGGGCCCGAGGCGTCCAAAGCGCACCATAGGACAGCGCGGAACATCGCTCCAATCGGTCTCTCGCGCAAGAAGTTGCGCCGACAAAGCTTGGTTGGAGCGGAGCCCGCTGCGTGCTACCGTGCCGGGCCATTCCAGCAGTTCCCGCGGGCCCTGGGAATGGTCCGTGGGGAGGCGTCCCCATCCACGCCGTCATCGTCGCCGGCGGTTCGACTCCGCCGTGCTCCGGCTGCCAGGAGAAGCACCCGAATGTCCGTCCGCCTCACCGAACTGATCGAGCACCAGCTGCTGCCGCGCGTCTCGAAGCCCAATCGCTACATGGGGCATTCGCTCGCGGCGCCGCCCAAGGACCCTGCCGCGGTCGAGGTGCGCATGCTGATCGCCTTCCCGGACGCCTACGAGATCGGGCTCTCCAATCTCGGCATCCGGATCCTCCACCACATCGTGAACGGCCGCCCGGATTCCGAGGCGGAGATGACGTTCGCGCCGTGGCCGGACGCCGAGGCGGAGATGCGGCGGCTCGGGATCCCGCTGTTCTCGATCGACCGGCACGCGCCGGCGGCGGAGTTCGACATCATCGGCTTCTCGCTGCAGTACGAGCTGCAGTACACGAACGTGCTCACGATGCTCGAACTGGCCGGGTTGCCGCTGCGCACGCTCGAGCGCGACGAGCGCCACGCGCTCGTGATCGCGGGCGGCGCGCAGGCGTTCAGCCCCGAGCCGATGGCCGAGTTCGTGGACGCCTTCGTGATCGGCGACGGCGAGGACGTGATCCATCGCATCGTGGACGCGGTGAAGCAGGCGAAGCGCGAGAAGCTGCCGCGCCGCACGCTGCTGCGCCGGCTCGCGCACCTGCCGGGCGTGTACGTGCCGTCGGGCTACGTGACCGAGATGTCGGCCGAGGGCTGGCTGGTGCCGCGCGCGCTGCCCGGCTACCCCGACCGCGTGTTCTCGACCTACGTGAAGCAGCTCGACGCGAACTACTACCCGCCCATGCCGCTCGTGCCGGTGGGAGAGATCACGCACGACCGCCTGTCGGTCGAGGTCATGCGCGGCTGCACGCGCGGCTGCCGCTTCTGCCAGGCGGGCATGATCAACCGCCCGGTGCGCGAGAAGCCGGCGCAGCAGGTGGTCGAGGAAGTGCTGCGCGGGCTGCAGGGCACCGGGCTCGAAGAAGTGTCGCTGATCTCGCTGAGCACCACGGACCACACCCAGATCGTCGAGCAGGTGAACGCGCTCGCCGACCTGCTGTGCCCGACGCGCGTGCAGCTGTCGCTGCCGTCCACGCGGCCGGACAACGTGCCGCTCGACGTGGCCAAGCGCATCGCCGCCCAGAAGAAGGGCAGCATCACGCTCGCGCCCGAGGCGGGCAGCCAGCGCATGCGCGACGTGATCAACAAGAACCACACCGAGGCCGAGCTGCTGCACTCCGTGCGCACCGCGGCCGCCGAGGGCTACACCGGCGCGAAGCTCTACTTCATGTGCGGGTTGCCGGGCGAGAACGACGACGACCTGCGCGCGATCCTCGAGCTCGCGCACAAGGCGTGGGGCGCGGCGCGCGAGACGGGCAACCGCTCGTTCCGGATCACCGTGAGCGTGTCGCCGCACGTGCCCAAGCCGCATACGCCGTTCGCGTGGGCGGAGCAGGTCACGACGGCCGAACTGAACCGCAAGCTGGGCGTGCTGCGCGACGCCGTGAAGGGCAAGCCCATCACGCTCAAGTACCGCGACGCCGAGACCAGCCTGCTCGAGGGCGTGTTCACGCGCGGCGACCGCCGGCTGTGCTCGGTGGTCGAGGACGCGTGGCGCCGCGGCTGCCGCTTCGACGCCTGGTCCGAGCACCTGCGCTACGCGACCTGGCTGGACGTTTTTCACGACCACGGCCTCGAACCCGAACGCTACCTGGTCGAGCGTTCGACGGAGCTCGACCAGCCGTGGGACATGGTGCAGTCCCCGGTCACGCGCAAGTTCCTCGTTCGCGAGAAGCTGCGCGCCGACCGTGCCGCCGTCACCGACGACTGCCGCCTCGAGGACATCTGCTTCTCGTGCGGCGTCGTGGAGTGCAACCAGCGTCCGTGGGTGCGCGAGCCCCACGCGAAGCTGGACCTGGACCAGGCGATCGCAACCGTTCCCGAGCCGGCGTTCGGCCGCAGGGGACGGCGCACGAACGCGACCGCCGGAGGCGTGGGCACCAGCACGCGCTTCCGCATCCAGTTCGCGAAGGGAAGCGCGATGCGCTTCGTCTCGCACCTGGATCTCCTGCGCACCTGGGAGCGGTCCATGCGCCGTTCCGGGCTGCCGCTGGCTTTCACCCAGGGGTTCCACCCGCACATCAAGCTGTCGTTCGGGCCCCCGCTGCCCCTGGGATTCCGTTCACGGTCCGAAGTGTTCGACCTCGAGTTCTCCCGGCCGCCGGGCGTGGACCTCGTCGAGAGGTTCAACGACGTGCTGCCCGAGGGACTCGAAGTCACCGCAGTTCGGCCCATCCTCTTCAAGGTTCCTTCGCTCATGAGCCAGCTGGAAGGCGCGAGCTATCGCGTGCGCTTCCCGGCCAGCTTCCTCGGGGAGGCCGGCCTCACGCCGGAGCAGCTCCCGGGGACGCTCGCATCCCGGGTCCGGGAGCTGCTGGCACAGGAGTGCGTCGTGATCCGGCGCACGAGCGAGGACAAGGTTCGCGAGTTCGACGCCCGGCCGTCCGTGGCCGCGCTGGAAGTGGCGAACGACGAGACCCCCGTCGCCCTGGACATGCACCTGCGCTTCGCCGCACGCGCGCAGGCTCGGCCGGACGATCTCGTCGCGCTGCTTTTCCCCGGACTCGATCCCCGCACCGTGGACGTGGAACGCACGGAGCTGTGGGTCGAGCGCGAGGGCCATCGGTTCGACCCGATGGAAGCGCTCCAGCTGCGGTAGGGAATCGGCTCGCATCGGGAAGGACGCCCCGTGAAGCAGCGCATCATCATCAACGCGGACTCGTACGAGACCCGCGTGGCCATCCTCGAGAACGACGAACTCGCCGAACTCTTCGTCGAACGCGCCGAGCAGCGCCGCAACGTCGGCGACATCTACAAGGGCCGCGTGAACGCGGTCCTGCCGGGCATGCAGTCGGCGTTCGTGGACCTCGGGCTCGCGAAGACCGGGTTCCTGCACGCCTCCGACCTCGCCGAGTCGCTCGGGGCGCTGGAAGACCTTTCGGACGCCGACGACACGGCCGGTGACCGCAAGGCCCGCCGCCGCGCGCCGGTGCCGAAGATCGAGGACCACCTCAAGAAGGGCCAGGAGATCCTGGTCCAGATCACCAAGGAGTCCATCGGCACCAAGGGCCCGCGCGTGACCCAGCAGATCAGCCTGCCGGGCCGCTTCTGCGTGCTCATGCCGGGCGTGGACCACGTGGGCGTGTCGCGCCGCATCGACGAGCGCGCCGAGCGCCAGCGCATCAAGGCGATCATCCACGACCTCAAGCCCAAGGGCGTCGGCCTGATCGCGCGCACGGTGGGCGAGGGCAAGGGCGACGCCGAGTACGCGGCCGACATCAAGCACCTGTCGCGGCTCTGGCAGAAGATCGAGAAGAAGGCCGCCGGTTCGCGCGCCCCGTCGCTCGTGCACCGCGAGCTCGAGATGACCGCGAGCCTGATCCGCGACCTCTTCACCGAGGACGTGGAAGAGGTGTTCATCGACGACAAGCAGTCGTTCACCGAGATCGAGCGCTACCTCAAGGCCGTCTCGCCCGAGCTCGCCGAGCGCGTCAAGCACTACAAGGGCAAGGAGCCGATCTTCGACGCGTTCGGGATCGAGGTGCAGATCGAGAAGACCTTCGAGCGCAAGGTGTGGCTCAAGAAGGGCGGCTACATCTGCATCGACCACGCCGAAGCGCTCGTGGCCGTGGACGTGAACACCGGCCGGTTCACCGGCAAGAAGAACCAGGAAGAGACGATCTTCCGCACGAACATGGAGGCCGCGTACGAGGTGCCGCGCCAGCTGCGGCTGCGCGACATCGGCGGCATCATCGTCGTGGACTTCATCGACATGGAGAGCGACTCGAACAAGCGTGCCGTGCTCGACACGCTGCGGGCCGAGCTCAAGAAGGACCGCGCCCGCACGAAGGCGTTCGCCGTGAGCGAGCTCGGCCTGGTCGAGATGACGCGGCAGCGCGAGCGTTCGAGCCTGCTGCACTACTACACCGAGGACTGCCCGACCTGCGGCGGCCTGGGCAAGGTGCCGAGCAACGAGACCATGCTGGTCAAGCTCGAGCGCGCGATGCGCCGGGTGATGGCGATGGGCTCGCACAAGCGCGTCACCGTCAAGGTGGCGCCCGACGTGGCGCTGTTCCTCGTGGAGTCCGAGGCGCGGCGTTTCGCCGAACTCGAGAAGCGCTTCAAGATCCAGATCGACCTGAAGGACGATCCGCAGCTGAAGCGCGGCGAGATGCGCATCCTCAGCGACAAGAAGCACGACCTCACCAAGCAGGTGGTGGGCGCCGTGCCCATGACGTAGGCGGCGAACGGCGTCCGCGATCATGCCGTCCGTTCCGTCCGACACGCCCCGCGCCCCGGCCCTTCCGGCCGGGGCGTGGCGTTGGGTCGCGCTGGCGTTCGCCGGCGCGCTCGCGATCTACGCGAGCGGCGCCGCGCCCACGGTGCTCGAGGGCGACAGCGGCGAGCTGCAGGCCGTCGCGCTGGCCGGTGGCGTGGCGCACTCGTCGGGCTACCCGCTCTTCTGCCTCGTGAGCCGCGCGTTCGCGCTGCTGCCGGGCGACCCGGCGTTCCGCATCAACCTGATGAGCGCATGCTTCGGTGCGGCCGGCGTGGCCACGCTGGTGCTCGCGGCGCTCGAGCTGGGCGCGAGCGGCGCGGCCGCGCTCGCCGCGGGCGTGATCTTCGGCGCCGGCTTCAGCTGGTGGAGCGCGTCGCTGCGCGCCGAGGTTTACACGCTCAGCCTGTTCGTCATGCTGCTCGCGTGGCGCGCCGTGGTGCACGCGCTGCGCACGCGCTCGGCCCGCGACCGGCTGCTCGCCGCGCTGCTGCTCGGCGTGGCGTGCACGGGGCACCTGTCGCACCTCGGCGCGGTCGCGTTCCTCGGGCTCACGCTGGCGTGGGCCGCGCTGCGCGAGCGCCGCGCCTGGCCGGAGTGGCCGCAGCTGGTGGTGGCGTTCACGTTCGGGCTGACGCCGTACCTGTACCTCGCGTGGGCGGACCGGGCGAACTTCGGCTTCGACTACCTCGACTACGTGGACCACATCTTCTTCCCGGGCACCGGCGTGCCGGACGCGTCGTTCGACGACTGGTGGGAACGGCTGCGCTGGCTCGTGTTCGGGCGGAACCTGCTGCCGGGTTCGGGCATGGAGTGGCATCCCGGCGACCTGCTGCGCGCGAGCTGGAAGCACTCGATCCCGGTCGGGCTGTTCGAACTCGGCCTGCCGGTGGTGGCGCTGCTCGTGCCCGGGTTCGTGCGCCTCGCGCGCCGCGACGCCGGCGAGTCGGCGCGGCTGCTCGGGATCGTGGCGTGCTCGCTGCTGCTCGCCGCGCAGGTGTCGTTCGGCGGGCTGTTCGCGCTCTTCCTGCTGTTCCCGCTCGCGCTGCTGTCGCTGGTGGCGGCGCTCGGCGTGGAGGGCGTCGTGGGACTGTTCGCGAAGGGTGCGGCGCGGGCGTGGCTGGTGCCGGTCGTGGCGGCGGCGCTCATGGTGCCCACGCACGAACTGCGGCGCCGCGCCTACTCGCACCCGATCGGGCAGGAGCGCTGGATGGTGCACGACGAGGGCTCGAACCGGCCGCTGCGGCTCATGTACCGCCGGCTCAAGCACCCGTACGCGGTGCGCGACTTCGGGCTCGGCGTGGTGCGCGTGGTGCCGAAGGACGCGCTGCTCGTGGCGAACTGGCCCGACATGGGCGTGGTGCTGTACCACCGCTACGGACTCGGCGAGCGCCGCGACCTGACGCTCATGCAGCTCAGCCGCCCGCAGGTGTTCGTGCGCGCGCGGGTGTGGCAGGAGCGGTACGACCTCGCCGCGCGGCCGATCGTGTTCCTGACGCTGCCGCCCGACGTGCGCGCGCCCGTCACCGCCGTGGATTCCGTGGCGATCGCCGACGGCCGGTTCGCCTACGTCGTGCGCACGCCGCTCACGGACCTTCCGGACGACGCGGGGGACCGGTTGCGGTAGATCGTTCCCGTTGCGCGAGAGCGGTGCGCGCGGGCATGCTGTCGCGTCGCAGTTCCACTTTCCGGGAGAACGCTTGGCCTTCTTCGAGATCGTGATCGGGCTCGCGCTCGCCGCGTTCGGCGTCGCGCGCGACCTGCTGTCCGGCGGCCCGCCCAGTGTCGGGCTCAAGCAGTTCCTGCTCGTGCTCGTGGGCATGCTCGTGGCGTGCGACGGTGCCGTGCGCCTGCGGTCGCGACTGCGCGCGGGCCTGCTCGAGCAGCTCGGGCACGAAGGCGCGGCCGGCACGCGCGCCATGCTGCTGCTCGCCCTCTCGCTGTTCGCGCTGCAGCTGTTCGCGTTCCAGCACTACGTGGTGGACGACGCCTACATCACGTTCCGCTACGCCAAGAACGCGCTCGCGACCGGGCACGTGACGTGGAACCCGGGCGAGCGCCCGGTCGAGGGCTATTCCAACTTCCTCTGGCTCGTGCTGTCGTACGCCGCGCTGCGTGCAGGCGCCGATCCGCTGCTCGTGAGCAAGGTGGTGTCGGCGATCCTGCTGGTGGCCGCCGCGTTCGCCGTGCACCGGCTGGCGCGGCGATCGGGCGGGGGAGCGCTCGGCGCGCGGCTCGCGGTGCTCGTGTTCCTCGCCGTGCCGGCGTTCGCGTTCTGGGCCATGAGCGGGCTCGAGACCATGTCCGTGGTGCTGTTCTCGCTGCTCTACCTCGAGGCCTACGACGACGAGGTCGCGCGCGGCGCGTGGCCGTGGCGGGCGGCGTTCTGGGCCGTGCTGCTGTTGCTGTCGCGCCCCGAGACGCCGCTGTTCCTGGTGCTGACCGCGGTGCCGACGCTGCTCAAGCCCGGCCGCGGCGAGTGGCGTTCGCTCGGCGTGCTGGTCGCGATCGTGGCGGTCGCGAGCGCGCCGTACTTCGCGTGGAAGCTGCGCGCGTTCGGCACGCTGCTCCCGAACACGCTGTCGGCGAAGGCCCGCCCCATGAGCGGCTTCAAGCTCGTGGTGGAGGCCTACCGGTTCGTGTTCCCGTTCCTGCTGCCCGCGCTGCTCGTGCTCGCGCGCGGCGGGCACCGGCTGCACCGGCAGGTGTGGATCGCGTTCGCGGGCTTCTCGCTCGCGGCGTTCAACGTGACGCCGCACGTGGCGCACTACCTGCGCTTCTTCCTGCCCGTGCTGGGCGGCGTCACCGTGGCCGCGGCCGCGGGACTCGAACAGCTGGTGCGCAGCGTGGACGACGCGCGGCTGCGCCAGCGCATGCTGTTCGGGGTGGCGCTCGCGGCGTTCGCGTACCTGCTCGCGCCCGTGTTCGAGATGCGCACGTACGCCGAGAACGAGGCGCGCGGCTACGAACACGCGCACATCCCGGTCGGCCGCCTGCTCGGCGGCGCCTACGGTCCGGGCGACGTGCTCGCCGCGTCGGACTGCGGGCTGGTGCCGTACGAGTCGGGCATGCGCACGATCGACATCTGGGGGCTCACCGACCGCCGCATCGCGACGCACGGCTTCGACCGCGCCTACGTCATGGGGCGCCGCCCCGACGTGGTCGTGATCCACAGCATGTACCCGAACGAGTTCCGCGGGCGCGAGACCTACGACGAAGCCATGTACGAGGCCGTGCAGGCCGACCCCGGCCTGGTGCTGCGCGGGCGCTGGGGGTTCTTCGGCTACTGGCTCTGGGTGTACTCGCGCCGGCCGCTCGCCACCGGCGTGCCCGAAGGCGCGCCGGCGCCGATCTTCGTGTTCTGAATGTTGCGCCCTAGCGCTTCACCACGCGGAAACTGAGCGGGCGCTGCAGCCGTTCGAACCCGGTGCGCGCGGGGTGTTCCATGTCGGCGACGACGCGCTCGAGCCCGCGCATGCTGTTGAGCTCGAGGATCAGGCCGCGGTCCGCCGGCGGGCCGTCCACGAGCAGCACCACCCGGAGCGGCCGGCGCAGGTAGTTCCACGCCTCGGTCGCGGCCCGGCTCGGCGGCCACCCCGGCAGCAGCACCACGAGGTCCGCGCCCTCGGGCAGGGGGTAGTCCTGCAGCGGCCGGATCGCGTCCCAGCTCTCCGGCCAGGCAGGCAGCTGCAGCACGACGTGCGACACCGGGCTGAGGTAGGCGAGCTCGTTGAGGTCGCGCGGCCCCGGGATGCGGTCGTAGACCACCGACGTGCCGAACCCGAGGTCGGCCGGGTCCAGCAGCAGCAGGGCGGCGCAGCGGGCCGGCGGCGCGGCCGGGGCCGGGGGCGTGGCGGGCCGGGCGGCGGCGCTGTCGGGGGCGTTCGCGGCACATGCGGGCAGTGCGGCGAGGCTCAGGACAAGCGCCGCGGCGAGCGCGGGCAGGGGGCGGGCGGTACCGGGAAACGTGTGCGCGGGCATGGGTTCTCCTCGGGTCCGAAGGCGCCTCCGATTGACAGATCCGGAGGCAGCATGCTACAAACTCCCGCTCCAAAACCACCCCAGAGGTCACGCAAGGCCGATGGGTCGCCGGTGTGCGCCATCTCTCTCGGGCGCTCGTCCGGTCGTGACGTACCCGCGGTCTCCAGGGAGTTGATGCACTCATGTACGCGATCGTCGACATCAACGGCAACCAGACGAAGGTCACGCCGGACGCGGTGCTCGAAGTTCCCGCGCTCGCCGGCGAGCCGGGCGCCAAGCTCACCTTCGACAAGGTGCTCCTCGTCGGTAACGGCGACAAGATCTCCGTCGGCCAGCCCGCCATCAAGGGCGCGTCGGTCGCCGTGGAGATCGTCGAGCACCTGCGCGGGCCCAAGCTCCGCATCTTCAAGTTCAAGCGCCGGCGTGCCTATCGCCGCCGCAAGGGTCACCGCGACGCGCTCACCCGCATTCGCGTCACCGCCATCTCGGCGTAACGCAGAGGTTCTCCCATGGCTCACAAAAAAGGCCAGTCCTCGACCAAGAACGGCCGCGAGTCGCATGCGCAGCGGCTGGGCGTGAAGAAGTTCGGTGGTGAAGTCGTGCGCTCGGGCATGATCCTCGTGCGCCAGCGCGGCACCGTCGTGCACCCGGGCCAGAACGTCGGCAAGGGCAAGGACGACACGCTGTTCGCACTCGCGGACGGCCAGGTGTCCTTCACCCGCTTCGGGAAGACGCGCAAGAAGATCCACGTGCTTCCGGTGACGGCCGAAGCCAACTGAGTTTCGCTGCACGATTGCACGCCGCCACTGGTCGGAAGCGACCGGTGGCGGCGTTTCTCTTGAACTGAAGCTGCACCAGCCACACTCCAACGGAGGGATCCCGTGAAGAACAAGGTCGCCGTCATCGGCGCTGGTAACGTGGGAGCGAGCGCGGCTCTGTACATCGCCGAGCGCGGACTCGCCGACGTCGTGCTCATCGATCGTCCCGAAATGGACGGCATGCCGCAGGGCAAGGCCCTCGACATGGCGCAGGCTGCTCCGCTCTGGCACAAGGGCGGCAAGATCGAAGGTGCGACGGACCTCGCCGCGGTCAAGGGCGCCGACGTCGTCGTGATGACGGCCGGCTTCCCGCGCAAGCCGGGCATGTCGCGCAGCGACCTGCTCAAGGCGAACGCCGACATCATCATTCCCGCCGCGCAGGCGGTGAAGGCGCACGCGCCGAACGCCTACGTCGTCGTGGTCACGAACCCGCTCGACGTGATGGCACACCTGTTCTGGAAGACCACCGGCTTCCCGAAGCACCGCGTGCTCGGCATGGCCGGCATCCTCGACTCGGCGCGCTTCCGCGCGTTCCTCGCCATGGAACTCGGCGTCTCCGGCGCGGACATCCAGGCGATGGTGCTCGGCGGCCACGGCGACTCCATGGTGCCGCTGCCGAAGTACACGACCGTCGGCGGCATCAGCGTGTCGGACCTCGTGCCGGCCGACCGCCTCGCGTCCATCATCGAGCGCACGCGCAATGGCGGCGCCGAGATCGTGAAGCTGCTGAAGACCGGCTCGGCGTACTACGCGCCGGCGATGAGCGCCGTCGAGATGGTCGAGGCGATCCTCACCGACCAGAAGCGCATGGTGCCGTGCTCGGTGCTGCTCGAGGGCGAGTACCAGCTGAAGAACCTCTTCATCGGCGTGCCCGTGCTGCTCGGCGGCAAGGGCGTCGAGAAGATCGTCGAACTCAAGCTCGACGCGGCGGACCAGGCGGCGCTCGAGAAGTCGGCGAAGGACGTCGCCGACATGATCGCCGAACTGGGCGCCTGAGCCCGGTTCGCACCGCAGTCCCGCGGCCCCGGCGTTCCTCGCCGGGGCCGCGGCGTTCTCGCGGGCCCCGGACGCGTGTGATAGCGTGCCCCGCCGTGCGTCCGTCCCTTCTCGCATTCGCCGCCGTGCTGGCCCTGGCCGTGTTCCCGCACGGAGTTTCCGCCGCAGCGGTGGCCGCCCACGACAGTTCCGCGGCCGAATACCGCGCGCTGGTGCGGACGGACTCGCTGATCCTCGCCAGCCTCGACCGCATGCGCGGCGTCGTGCCCGGCGCCGACACGATGGTCGCGTGGAAGGTGTTCGAAGCGCACCCGCGCCGCACGGTCGTGCTGCTCATGCCGACGCTGCGTTCGATCCCGCCCGGGCTGTCGCTCGGGGCGCCGAACATGGTGTGGCGCGTGCGCGTGCTGCAACGCCTGACCGGGCTCACGTTCCGCGCCCGCACCCGGGCGAAGCTGCGCGGCGAGGAGCGTGAATGGCTGGCCCCCGACAGCCTCGGCCGCGTACCGTTCGCGGGGGAGAACGCCGCGCGGGGGATGACCTGGGTGGCGCCTCGCGACGCCCAGCGCGACATCCTCGAGCAGTGGCGGCAGTGGTGGAACGGCGTCAGCCTGTCCACGCGGCTGCCCGTGCGCGACCGTTCCGGGGACCCGAAGGACTGGTGGCACTGAGCCGGTCGGCCCGATGCGTCCGGAACTGACCACCGTCCTGCTGCTCGCCGCGAGCAACGTGTTCATGACGCTCGCGTGGTACGGGCACCTCAAGAACCTCAAGGACCGGCCGTGGTTCGTGGCGGCGCTCGTGTCGTGGGGGATCGCGCTGTTCGAGTACCTGCTGCAGGTGCCGGCGAACCGCATCGGCCACCGGGTGATGAGCGTGTCGCAGCTCAAGATCCTGCAGGAGGCGATCACGCTCACGGTGTTCGTGCCCTTCGCGATCCTGTTCCTGCGCGAGAAGCCGCGGCTCGACTTCCTGTGGGCGGCGCTGTGCATGCTGGCCGCCGTCTGGTTCGTGTTCCGCGGCGCGTCCCGGCCCTGAGCGGAAGCTTCGACCGGCGGGCGGGCGTGTGCTAGTTTGCGCTCCCGTGTTCACGGGAACCCGGCATTCCACCGTCGCCGCCTCGGGCGCCTTCCTCGCTCGTGACGGCGCGTCTCTTTTTCCGGCCTTCGCGGGCCTCGGAGCCTACGCGTGAGTGCGCGTGTCCTCGCCGTCATCCCCGCGCGCTACGGCGCCCAGCGTTTCCCGGGCAAGCCGCTCGCGATGCTGTGGGGCAAGCCCATGCTCCAGCACGTCTGGGAGCGCGCGCGCGCGGCCGAGGGGCTCGACGAACTCGTGATCGCGACCGACGACGAGCGCATCGCCACGGTGGCGCGCGGCTTCGGCGCCGACGTCGAGATGACGTCGCCGGAGTGCGCGAGCGGCACCGACCGCGTCGCCGAGGTGGCGCGCCGCAGGCCGGCCGCGGAGATCGTGTTCAACCTCCAGGGCGACGAGCCCGAACTCGAGACCGGCGCCGTCGCCGCGCTCGCGCGCGCGATGCGCGAACGCGCGGACGTGCGCATGGGCACCGTCGCCCACCACGAGCCCGACGCTTCCGTGTTCGAGTCGGAGAACGTCGTGAAGGTGGTGCTGGACGTCGAGGGCTTCGCGCTCTACTTCAGTCGCGCGGACCTCGCGGGCGCGACCCGGGGCGGGCCCGCGCTGCGGCACGCCGGCGTGTACGCGTTCCGGCGCGACCTGCTGCTCGAGTTCTCGTCCTGGCCGCCCGGCGTGCTCGAGCGCGCGGAGCGGCTCGAGCAGCTCCGCGCGGTGGAGCGCGGGGTGCGCATCTTCGTCGTCAAGGGCGAGCGCGCGTTCTCGGGCGTGGACACGCCCGAGCAGATGGCGGCGCTCGAAGCCCGGGGCCCGCGTCCATGAACAACCGCATGCACATGTCACCGATCCTCGGTTCGTCACTCCGGAGAGGGTAGAACCATGGCCAAGATCGTCGTCGTCACGGGTGGAGTGGTGTCGTCGCTCGGCAAGGGCATCGCGGCGGCGTCGCTCGGGCTGCTGCTCAAGGCGCGCGGCTTCCGCGTGACCATCCAGAAGCTCGATCCGTACCTGAACATCGACCCGGGCACGATGAGCCCGTTCCAGCACGGCGAGGTGTTCGTCACCGACGACGGCGCCGAGACCGACCTCGACCTCGGCCACTACGAGCGCTTCACGAACGCGTCCGTGACGCGCAGCCACAACGTGACGGCGGGGCAGATCTACGACTCGATCCTGTCGCGCGAGCGCCGCGGCGACTACCTCGGCCGCACCGTGCAGGTGATTCCGCACGTCACCGACGAGATCAAGCGCCGCATCCACTCGTTGTCGCTCACCACGCAGGCCGACGTGCACATCGTCGAGATCGGCGGCACGGTGGGCGACATCGAGTCGCTGCCGTTCCTCGAGGCGGTGCGCCAGCTCAAGCTCGAACTGCGCCGCGACGTGGTGTTCGTGCACGTGACGCTCGTGCCGTTCATCAAGGCCGCCGGCGAGGTGAAGACCAAGCCCACGCAGCATTCGGTCAAGGAACTGCGCGAAATCGGCATCCAGGCGGACATCCTGCTCTGCCGTTCCGAGGCGCCGCTCGATTCGGACGTGCGCGAGAAGATCGCGCTGTTCTGCAACGTGCCGACCGAGGCCGTGATCTCGGCGACCGACGTGAAGTCCATCTACGAAGTGCCCGGCGTGTTCCACGACGGCGGGCTCGACGACCTCGTCGTGCAGATGCTGGGCCTGCCCGCGCGCGACGTGCAGCCGCCGGACCTCTCGAAGTGGAGCGACTTCGTGCGGCGCGTGACGCATCCCGGGCGGCAGTGCGAGATCGCGATCGTGGGCAAGTACACGCACGTGCGCGACGCCTACAAGAGCGTGATCGAGGCGCTCGTGCACGCCGGCGGCGCGAACGAGTCGCGCGTGCACCTGCGCTGGGTCGAGAGCACCGACGTCGAGACGCAGGGCGCCGCGGCGCTGCTGTCGGACGTGGACGGCATCCTCGTGCCCGGCGGCTTCGGAGAGCGCGGGGTCGAGGGCAAGATCGCGACCGTGCAGTTCGCGCGCGAGAAGAGCATCCCGTTCTTCGGGCTCTGCCTCGGCATGCAGGTGGCCACGATCGAGTTCGCCCGCCACGTGGTCGGCTGGGCCGACGCGAACTCGAGCGAGTTCGACCCGTCGAGCGAGCACAAGGTGATCGACCTGCTCGCCGACCAGGCGGGCGTCGTGGACAAGGGCGGCACGATGCGGCTGGGCGCGTACAAGTGCGCGCTGCGCGAAGGCAGCCTCGCGGCCCGCGCGTACGGCCGTCCCGAGGTCGAGGAGCGTCACCGCCACCGCTACGAGCTGAACAACAAGTACGCGCAGCAGCTCACCTCGCGCGGGCTCGTGCTGAGCGGCAAGTGCGTCGGCCGCGAGCTCGTCGAGATCGTCGAGCTGCCCGACCATCCGTGGTTCCTCGCCGTGCAGTTCCACCCCGAACTCAAGTCGCGTCCGCAGGACCCGCACCCGTTGTTCCGCGACTTCGTGCGCGCCGCACTGGAACGCCGGCGTGCGCGCTTCGGCGACGACGCGTTCGACCCGGCCGCGGAGAGCGCGGCGGAGAAGGCCGAGGCCTGATGCGCACGTTCGCGATCGGCCCCGTGACCGCCGGCGGCGACCGGCTGCTCGTGCTCTCGGGCCCGTGCGTGGTCGAGAGCGAGGCGTTGTGCCTGCACGTGGCCGAGCGCATGCGGTCGCTGTGCGCCGAGCGCGGCCTGCCGTTCGTGTTCAAGGCGTCGTACCGCAAGGCGAACCGCTCGAGCGGCCGCTCGTTCGCGGGCCTGCCGATGGACGAGGCGCTCGCGGTGCTCGCGAAGGTGAAGCGCGAACTCGGCGTGCCGGTGGTGACCGACGTGCACGAGGAGGCCGAGGTGGCCGCGGCCGCCGAGGTGGCGGACGTGCTGCAGATCCCGGCGTTCCTGTGCCGCCAGACCGGGCTGCTCGTCGCGGCCGCGAAGACCGGCCGCGCCGTGAACGTGAAGAAGGGGCAGTTCCTCGCGCCGGCCGACATGCGCAACGCCGCCGAGAAGATCGAGGGCGCCGGCAACGACAAGGTGCTGTTCACCGAACGCGGCACCACGTTCGGATACGGCGACCTCGTGGTGGACATGCGCGGCCTGGTCGTGATGCGCGAGCTCGGGCGGCCGGTGCTGTACGACGCGACGCACAGCCTGCAGCGCCCCGGCGGTGCGGAGACCGGCGGCGACCGGCGCTTCGGCCTGCCGCTCATGCGCGCCGCGGTCGCCTGCGGCGTGGACGGACTGTTCTTCGAGACGCATCCGGATCCGGAGCGCGCGCTTTCCGACGCGGCGACGCAGCTGCCGCTCGAGCAGGCGGCGGCGTTCCTCGACCAGGCCTGCCGCGTGCGCGATGCGGTGGCGGAGGTGACCCGTGGCTGACGCACCGTTCGATCATCCGGTCCGCATCCTGTTCCTCGACGTGGACGGCACGATGACGAACGGCGTCATCGGCTTCACGCACCAGGGCGACTACCGCAGCTTCTGGGTGCGCGACGGCATCGCGTTGGAGTGGGCGCGCCAGCTGGGCGTGCTGCCGGTCGCGATTTCCGGGCGCGCGTCGCTCGCGGTCGAGGCGCGCATGCACGACCTGCGGCTCGAGCACTACCTCGGCGCGCGCGACAAGGTCGCGGTCGCCGAGAAGATCCTCGCGCGCGAACAGGCGCGCTGGCAGGACTGCGTCATGGTGGGCGACGACCTGCCCGACGTGCCGATGCTGCGCCGCGTGGGCTGGCCGGTCGCCGTGGCCGACGCCGCGCCCGAGATCCTGCCGTTCGTGAAGACGGTGACCAAGGCGCGCGCGGGCTTCGGCGCCGTGCGCGAGGTGGTCGAAATGGTGCTGCGGCACAACGGCGTCTGGAACCAGGTGCTCGAGCGCCACGAGGCGGTGCAGCCGTGAGCGGTTCGCGCGTGCTCGCGCTGGCGCGCGAGGTCGTGCGCACCGAGGCGGCCGCGGTCGCCGCGCTCGAGGCGCGGCTCGGCCCGGAGTTCGAACGCGCCGTCGAGGTGCTCGCGGGCTGCCGCGGCAAGGTGATCGTGTCGGGCGCCGGCAAGTCCGGCCTGATCGGCCAGAAGCTGGCCGCGACGTTGACCAGCACGGGGACGCCCGCGGTGTTCCTGCACCCGAGCGACGCGATGCACGGAGACGCCGGGCTGTTCTCGGTCGGCGACGTCGCGCTGTTCGTGTCGAAGAGCGGCGCGACCGAGGAACTGCTCGCGCTGCTGCCGTACCTCGAGCGCCACGGCCTGCCGATGGTGGCGATCGTGACGCAGCCCGACTCGCCGCTCGGCGCCCGCGCCGACGTGGCGCTCGTGCTGGGGCCGGTCGCCGAGGCGTGCCCGCACGACCTCACGCCGACCACGAGCATCACGCTCACGCAGGTGATGGGCGACTGCCTCGCGGTGGCGCTCATGGAACTGCGCGGCTTCGCGGCGGAGGACTTCCGGTTCCTGCACCCCGGTGGCGTGATCGGGCATTCGGCGGCGCGCCGCGTGGGCGAACTCATGCACGCGGGGGACGCGCTGCCGCGCGTGTCGCGCGGCGCTGCCCTGCGCGACGTGATGCTCGAGATCATGAACAAGCGGCTCGGCATCACGACCGTGGTGGACGACGCCGGCGTGCTGGCCGGGGTCGTCACCGACGGCGACTTCAAGCGCATGCTGCTCAAGCACCCCGATCCGTGGGGGCTGACCGCGGCCGACCTGCTGTCGCCGCACCCGAGCACGATCGCCGCGGACGCGCTCGTCGCGAGCGCCGTGCGCCGGATGGAAGAGCGTCCCGAGGGGCCGATCACGGCGCTCGTCGTGGTGGATGAGGCGCGCCGCCCGCTCGGCGTGCTGCACCTGCACGACTGCCTGCGCGGCCGCTGACGCGGCTGCGGCGGCTCAGCGCGCGGAGAGAAACTCCAGCACGCGCGGGTTCACGAGCTCGGGTTTCTCGAGCATGGCGCCGTGCGAGGCGCCGGGCACGATCCAGACGCGCGCGCCCCGGATCGCCGCGGCGAGCGCCTGCGTGTGTTCGCGCCGGATGACGTCGTGTTCGCCCGCGCACACCAGCACGCGGGCGCGGATGCGCGCGAGGTCGGCGCTCGTCCAGTCGGGCAGCGTGCGCCAGAGTTCGAGCACGCGGGTCATGGCCTGCTCGTAGCGCGTCGTGTCGGGCGCGAGCGCGACCCAGCCGGCGCGCGTCGCGGGCCCGAGCGAGTCGGGCGTGGCGCGTGCACCCCACGCGCGGTCGGCGTCCTGCAGGCCGGCGGGGGAGAAGTTCGCGCCGAACGTGACCAGTCGCCGGATGCGTTCGGGATGGTGCATGGCGAGGTCGAGCCCGATGTTGCCGCCGTCGCTCCAGCCCATCACGTCCACCTGGCGCACGCCGAGGCTGTCGAGCAGCGCGAGCATGTCCTCGGCCATCTCGTGGTAGGTCAGCCGGTCCTCGCGGCAGGTGGTCCGGCCCTGGCAGCAGCAGTCGGGCAGGATCAGCGTGCGCGTCTTCTCGAACGCCGGCACCTGCTTCTCGAACTGGCGGCTGTTGCCCGCGCCGCCGTGCAGCAGCAGCAGTGGCGCGCCCGAGCCGCGGAGCTCGTACCAGAGCCGCAGCCCGCGCGTCTCGACGATCCGGCCCTGTGGGCCGGTCGGGGCGAGGGCGGGTGCGGCGGGCGCCACCGCGGGCCACGACAGCACGGCGGCGAGCAGCAGCGACCCGAGGGTGGTGGTCAAGCGGTGCATGCGCGGCAATCTGCCACGCCGCCGGCGCGGGGCGCCAGCGTCCCGGGCTCCGCGGGGGAGTCGGGGTCGAGCCCGCTGGAATCCCGGCCGGCACGGGCCGCGTCCAAGGGATCGACGAAGCGCCGACGCCGGCGACATTCCGAGGTCAAGCGGAGGGCCCGGAAATCCGATAAGTCCAAGTGTGTCCCGATGATGTCCATGGCACATGCCGTGCTTGCACGTGTCGTGCCCGATTGCTAGCGTGGCCCTCGCGGCAAGGATGCCACTATGTGAACCCCGTGTACGAGTGGACCCCCTGACATGACCCTTCGCACCGCTCCTCGATCCCTCCCGGGAGCCCTTGCGCTCGTCGGCCTGCTGGCCGCGCTCGGGTGGGGCTGTGCGCCGGGCCGGGAGCGGAGCGCGATGGGGTCCGCCGCCGAGATGCCGGACCAGGAGGTCACGGACTTCGTGCTGACGGAGACCGACCAGGGCGCGCCGCAGTGGACCCTGCACTCGAAGTACGCGGCCACCTACACCTCGCGCAGCCTCGTCGTGGCGCGCGACGTGCGCGTGGACTTCTTCGATTCCGAGGGCAAGCGCTCCTCCGAGCTCACCGCGCGCGAAGGCGAGATCCAGCAGGACACGCGCGACATGACCGCGCGCGGCAACGTCGTGCTGACGACCGCCGAAGGCACGCGCATGACCACGCAGGAGATGCATTTCAGCAACACGCAGCAGCTGATCACGTCGAGCCAGCGCGTGCGGGTCGAGCGCGAGGGCAGCACGCTCGAGGGTGTGGGTTTCTCGAGCGACCCGAACCTGCGCCACTTCGAGTTCAAGTCGAGCGTGGACGCCACCGTTCGCACGCGCAACGGGGCGATCCTCGAGACGCGGAGGAAGCCGTGACGGTCCTGCCGCTGGGCGGCGAAACCACGACGGGCGCGGTCGCGACGGAAGGACTCGTCGCGGAGGGGCTGGTGCGCTACTACGGCAAGTGGCGTGTCGTGGGCGGTGTTTCGCTGCAGGTGAAGCGCGGCGAGGTGGTCGGGCTGCTGGGGCCGAACGGCGCGGGCAAGTCCACCACGTTCCACATGATCGTCGGCCTGCTGCACCCGAACGAAGGCCAGATCCGGCTCGACGGCAAGGAGATCACGGGCGAACCCGTGTTCCGGCGTGCGCGCCTCGGGCTCGGTTACCTCGCGCAGGAGCCCAGCATCTTCCGCCGGCTGACCGTGCGCGAAAACGTGCTTTCGGTGCTCGAGACCATGAAGCTGACCGCGGCCGAACGGAACGAACGGCTGCACCAGCTGCTCGAGGACCTGAACCTGACGCACCTGGCGGACCGCCAGGCCACCAAGCTCTCGGGCGGCGAGCGACGCCGGGTCGAGATCACGCGCGCGCTGGCGCGCCGCCCCTCGTTCATGCTGCTCGACGAACCGTTCGTCGGCATCGACCCGATCGCGGTCGAGGAGATCCAGGAGATCATCCACCGCCTGCGCGACCGCGGGCTCGGCGTGCTGATCACCGATCACAACGTGCGCGTCACGCTCAACACCACCGATCGCTCGTACATCATGTTCGACGGCCGCATCCAGCTGTCGGGCACGGCCGAGGAACTCGCCGGGAACCCGCTCGCGCGGCAGTACTATCTCGGCGAAGGCTTCACGCTCTAGGGACGGACCGCCATGGAAATGAAGCATTCGCTCCACCTGACGCAGCGGCAGTCGCTCATCATGACGCCGCGCCTCCAGCAGGCGCTGAAGCTGCTGCAGGTCCCGACGCTCGAGCTCCAGGCGATCCTCAAGCAGGAGGTGCTGCAGAACCCCCTGCTCGAGGAAGTGGACGAGGTCGTGGACCAGGAGGACATCTCGGCGGAGGACTCGCCCGACGAACAGGCGAACCAGGAGGCGGACGATCCGACCGAGGAAGACCCGATCGACTGGAACGAGTACCTGCAGGACGGCACGCTCGACCGCACGTTCGTGCCGCAGAGCGAGCAGAGCGTCGAGTTCCTCGAGAAGGTTCCGGTCATGCGCACCACGCTCGCCGAGAGCCTGCTCGAGCAGCTCCACTTCCTGAACCTGCCGGAAGCGCAGATGCGCATCGCCGAGTTCCTCGTGTGCTCGCTCGACGATCGCGGCTGGCTCGTCACGCCGATGGACGACGTCGTGGATTCGCTGCAGGTGCCGGTCGAGGAGGTCGAGAAGGTGCTCGCCGTGGTGCAGGCGCTCGAGCCCGCGGGCGTCGGTGCGCGTGACCTGCGCGAGTGCCTGCTGATCCAGCTCGACGCGCGCGGCGACCGCGACACGCTGCCGTGGCAGCTCATCCACGACCACTTCGACCACCTCGTGAACCGCCGCTTCCCCGAGATCGCCCGGCTGCTCAAGGTGAGCGGGGAGGACGTGCAGGCGGCGGCCGACGAAATCGCGACGCTGAATCCGCGCCCGGGCACGTCGGTGTCGGTGGACGACCCGAAGTACGTGACGCCCGACCTGATCGTCGAACGCGTGGACGAGGAGTACGTGGTCATGCTCAACGACCGCAACGTGCCCCGGCTGCGCATCTCGTCGGCCTACGAGAGCGTCATCAAGGAGAAGAAGCGCGCCGACGCGACGAGCGAGCAGAAGCAGACCCGGGAGTTCATCCAGGGCAAGCTCAACGCCGCGAAGTGGCTCATCTCCACGATCGAGCAGCGCCGCCGCACGATGATCAAGGTCATGAACTGCATCGTGCGCGAGCAGCGCGAGTTCTTCGACAAAGGCATCCAGTTCCTTCGCCCCCTGACGCTCGCGGCGGTCGCGCGTCAGATCGACATGCACGAGTCCACGGTCAGCCGCGTCTGCAGCGGCAAGTACGTGCAGACTCCGCGCGGAGTGTTCGAGCTGAAGTTCTTCTTCTCGAGCGGTCTCGAGACGGACGACGGCGAGGACGTCTCGGCGCGCACCGCCAAGAACATCATCAAGACGCTCATCGACGAGGAGGACAAGAAGGAACCATTGTCCGACCAGCGCATCGCGGAGCTCCTTCACGAGAAGGGGCTGCACATCGCCCGTCGGACCGTGGCGAAGTATCGCGAGCAGCTCAACATCCTGCCGGCCCGCTTCCGCCGGCGGGTCGCCTGATCACCCGCATCGTCCCTCACGCCGTCGCGTACGCGAGGAGGAGCACCGTGCAGATCAGCATCACCGCTCGTCAGTGCGAGATTTCGTCGGGCGTTCGCCAGTTCGCCCAGCAGCGCATCGAGAAGCTCGAGAAGTACGCCTCCGACATCCACGGGGCGCACGTGATCGTGACGCAGGAGCACGGCGACCACGTCGCCGAGATCACGCTCCGCCTGAACGGCACGGAACTCGTGGCGAAGCAGGAGGCGGGGGAGGCCGGCGCGGCGATCGAACGCGCGACGGACCGGCTCGAGGAGCAGCTGCGCCGTCACAAGGACAGGCGCGCGAACAACAAGCATCGCGCCGAGAAGACGCCGGGCGGAGACGCCGCGCCGGTGACCGGCGACGACGAGTTCGACGAGGACTCCGACTGACGTGAAGACTCTCGGCGTCGCACGCCTCTACGAGGACCAGCGCGAGGACCTGCAGCTCGAACTCCTCACCGAGTCGCTCGCCTCGAAACGCGAGATCACCGTCAGCGACATCAATCGCCCCGGCATGGCCCTCATGGGCTTCGTGGAGAACTTCCTGCCGGAGCGCATCCAGATCATCGCGCAGACGGAGATGTCCTACCTCGCCACGCTGAGCCCCGAGGGCGTGCGCGAGTCGCTCGACCGCCTGTTCCGCTTCACCATGCCGCTGCTGGTCGTGTGCAAGGGGCTCGAGGTGCCGCCGTACCTCGTCCAGCGCGCGAACGAGTGCGGCGTGCCCGTGTTGCGGACGCCGCAGAGCACGACGCCGTTCATCCATTCGCTCACCAGTTACCTCGACCACATGTTCGCGCCCACGGTGAGCGTGCACGGCTCGCTCGTGGACGTGTACGGCTGCGGCCTGCTGTTCACCGGGCGCAGCGCCATCGGCAAGTCGGAGACCGCGCTCGATCTCGTCGAGCGCGGCCACCGGCTCGTCGCGGACGACATCGTCACGATCACGCGCCGCCACGGCGACGTGCTGACCGGAACGGGAAACCAGCTCCTGCGGCATCACATGGAGATCCGCGGGCTGGGCATCATCGACATCCAGTCCATCTTCGGGATCCGCTCGATCCGCCTGCAGAAGCGCGTCGAAGTCGAAGTGAACCTCCGCGAGTGGTCGGACGAGGAGGAGTACGAACGCGTCGGCATCGACGAGAAGAAGACGACCATCCTGGGCGTCCAGATTCCGCTCGTGCAGGTGCCGATCACGCCGGGCAAGAACATCACCGTGATCGCCGAGGTGATCGCGCTGCACTACCTCGTGAAGGTCTACGGCGGCTTCTCGCCCGCGGAGAAGCTCAACCAGCACATGCTCGAGGTGATGAAGCGCAAGAGCGCCGCCCGGGCGTGGGTGCGGGAGGACACGGAGTGAGCGCCTCGCCGCAGGATTCGGCCGGCCCGACCGCCGTCCCCGCCGCCGTGCCGGCGCTGCTCGTCATGCACGCCGATCTCGCCGCGGCGCTGCTGCACGCGGCCGCCGCGGTGTACGGCCCGATCGAGGGCATCGAGGTGCTCTCGAACAGCGGGCTGTCGCGCGAAGCGCTCGAGGCGCGCATCGTCGAGCAGGTCGCGCACTGGACGCACGGGGGGCTTGTGCTGACCGACTTCTGGGGCGGCTCGTGCCACACCTGCGGGCTCAAGGCCACGCGTGGACGCGGCGAAGTCATGCTGCTCACCGGCGTGAACCTGCCCGTGCTGCTCGACTACCTGCACAATCGCGACCGCTTCTCCGTCGCGGATCTCGCCGAGCGCCTGCAGACGAAGGGCCGCGACAGCATCCGCGCCCAGCGCTGCGCCGAATCATGAGCTGGGTCCTGCACCGGCTGGACGACCGGCTGATCCACGGCCAGGTGCTCGTGGCGTGGGGCGCGCGCCTCGCGCCGCAGCGCATCGTGATCGTGGACGACGCCGTCGCGGCCAGCGAGTGGGAGCGCCAACTGTACACGGACGCCGCGCCCGGCATCGAAGTGCGCGTGCTCGCCGTGTCCGAAGCGGCCGCCGCCTACGCGGCCGAGGCCGGCGCACCCGGAGCGGCGTTCCTGCTGCTGCGCGACCTCCCGACCGCGCTGCGGCTGGTGGAGGCCGGCGCGCCGATCGCCCAGTTCAACGTCGGCGGCCTGCACCACGCGCCGGGCAAGTCCAAGGTGGGCGAGTACGTCTACCTCGACGACGCCGACCGCGCCGCGGCCCGCGCGCTGCACGCGCGCCACGTGGCGCTCGACGTGCAGGACGTGCCGGCTACGCGCGCCGTCCCGCTCGCATCGCTCGAGCCGCTCGCGTGAACGCGGCCGCCCCGCTCGTCGTCACCGTGCTGCTCGGCGGTGTGGCCGCGCTCGACGCGACCCCGCTGGCGCAGACGCTGCTGTCGCAGCCGCTCGTGACCGCCACGTTCCTCGGCTGGCTCTGGAACGACTGGCACACCGCGTT
This sequence comes from Candidatus Eiseniibacteriota bacterium, assembly GCA_046327815.1. Taxonomy (GTDB): domain Bacteria; phylum Eisenbacteria; class RBG-16-71-46; order RBG-16-71-46; family RBG-16-71-46; genus CAIXRL01. Next base: position 469,053 of record JAXLXR010000001.1, read on the forward strand.
CTCGGTCGGTGTCGTGCTGCAGTTGCTCGCCGCCAGCACGCTGCCCGTGGGCTCGCGCACCCCCGAGGACTACTCGGTGGGCGGCGTCGCGGGCACCGGCGTGGCGCTCGCGCTGGCGCACGGCGTGGCCATGGAACCGTGGCGCGATGCGGCCGCGCTCACCGGCGTGCTGGTCGGCATGGTCGCCGCGACCGCCGGCGTGCCGCTGCTGCGCTGGCAGCGCCGCCGCAACGAAGGCCTCGCGCGCTGGTGCGAGGCGGAACTGCTCGCCGGGCGGGAGGCCGCGCTGGGGCAGGCGCAGTCCGCCGCGCTGGCGTTCGCGTTCGCGATCGGCGTGGCGTCGGTGGCCGTCTGGCTCGCGGTGGGCGTCTACGGCCTGCGCTTCGTGGTCGAGCACGAGTCGCTGCGGCTGTCGCGCGCGTGGACCGTGCTCCAGCCGCTCTGGCTCGGGTTCGCGCTCGCACAGCTGCTGAACGCGTTCGTCCAGCGCCGGCTCACGCGCGCCGCGGTGTACGGCGCGGCGATGATCGGCGCGTGGCTCACGCTCGTCATGGGGACGCCCTGATGGCCGGCCCGCTCTCGCGCGTCTTCTGGAAGGTGGCCCTGCGGGCGAACCTGCTGCAGGCGACCTGGAACTACGAGCGCCAGCAGGGCGTGGGCTGGGCGTACGCGCTGCAGCCGGTGCTCGAGGTGCTCTACCCGGATGCCGCGACGCGGCGCGCCCGGCTGGCGGAGCACACGGCCTACTTCAACACGCAGCCGACGCTGGCGTCGCTGGCGCTGGGCGCGGTGAGCCGGCTCGAAGAGCAGCGCGCGGCGGGGCAGGGGCCCGACGCCGCTTCGATGGGCCGCGTGAAGGGCGTGCTCGGTTCCACGCTCGCCGCACTCGGCGACCGGCTGTTCTGGTTCTCGCTGCGTCCGTTCGCCGCCGGGCTCGGCGTGCTCGTCGCGCTCGCTCGCCCGGGTTCGCCGGCGGGACCGAGCGCGCTGTGGTGCGCGTACGCGCTGCCGCACCGGGGCTTGCGCTGCGGGGGCGTCGGCGGGGGCTACGCGCGCGGCGCCGGGGTGCTCGGCGGCCGCCTGCGCGACGACCTCGAAAGGTTCGTCACGCTGCTCGCGTACGCCGGCTGCATCACGCTCGGCGTCGCGACCGCGGTCGCGCTGGCGCCGGGAGGCGAACCCCGCCCGATCGCGGTACAGTCCGCGCTCGCCGGTGGGCTGGGCATCGGGCTCCTGTCGGCGCAGCGCGCGCGTCCGTCCCCCACGCAATGGGCGCTCGGCATGGGCGTTCTCGGAATCATCGCCGCCTGGCAGCGGCTGGGTTGACTCACCGGAGGGAGATCTTGGCCGAGAAACAACTGGTGATCCGCAATCAACTGGGGCTGCACGCGCGCGCGTGCGCGCTGTTCGTGAAGGCCGCGTCCCGGTTCAAGTCGGAGATCCTCGTGGCGCGTGACGACCTCGAGGTGAACGGCAAGAGCATCATGGGCGTCATGATGCTGGCTGCGGAAGAGGGAGCGACCATCCTCGTGAAGGCCGTCGGGCCCGACGAGGAAGCGGCGCTGGAAGCCATCCGCGAGCTCGTGGACGGCAAGTTCGGGGAACCGTGAGACTCGAAGGCATCGCCGCGTCACCCGGCCTCGCGTCGGGGCCGGTCTACCGGCTCGAGCGCGAACAGCTCGCCGTGCGCGAGATCGCGCTCGATCCGCTCGACGTGTCGGCCGAGATCGAGCGCTTCCGTGCCGCACTCGAGAGCGCGCGGCGCGACCTCGTCGGCATTCGCGACGGCATCGCCTCGGAACTCGGTGAACACGAAGCGCACATCTACGACGCGCACCTCATGATGCTGTCGGATCCCGTGCTCGTGCAGCAGGTCGAGTCCGGCATCCGTGGGCAGCTGCGCAACGCCGAGTTCGTGTTCCGCGCCTACATGGGCGGCATCGCGGCACACTTCGAGACGCTCGAGAACGAGTACCTGCGCGAACGCCGTGACGACATCGTGGACTGCGAGCGCCGCGTGCTGCGCGAGCTGCTCGGCGCACACACCGGCCAGGCGAGCGATCTCAAGGAACCTTCGATCGTCGTCGCCCACGAGCTCGGACCCAGCGAAGTGGCCATGCTGCCGCGCGAACTCGTGCTCGCGTTCGTGCTCGAGGTGGGCGGCCGCACGTCGCACGGCGCGATCGTCGCTCGTGGCCGCGGCATTCCCGCGGTCGTGAGCGTGCGCGACGCGCTGCAGAAGCTCGAACGCGGCGCGCTCACGCTGGTGGACGGTTTCGAGGGCGTCGTCACGATCCAGCCCGACGAGGCCGAACGCACGCGGTTCGACGCGCGCCGCACGCGCCTCGACGCGCGCACCCGCGCGCTCGAAGCCATGCAGGCCGAGAAGGCCGAGACCCGCGACGGCAAGCGCATCGAGCTGGCCGCGAACCTCGAGCTGCCCGAGGACGTGTACGGCGCCGAGGCGTCCGGTGCCGACGGCATCGGGCTCTTCCGGACCGAGTTCTTCTACCTGAACCGCACCGACCTGCCGAACGAGGACGAGCAGTACGCCGCGTACCGCATGGTCATCGAGCGCATGAACGGCCGCCCGGTGCTGTTCCGCACCATGGACCTCGGCGGCGACAAGGTCGCGTCCTACCTCGGCGTCACGCACGAGACGAACCCGTTTCTCGGCATGCGCGGCATCCGGCTGGCGCTCACGAGCCCGGAGATGTTCCGCACGCAGATCCGCGCGATCTACCGCGCGAGCGCGCACGGCCGCGCCCGGCTCATGTTCCCGATGGTGTCGAGCGTGGACGAGCTGCTGCGGGCGCTCCAGCTGCGCGACGAGGCGATCGCCGACCTGCGCGCGCGCGGCTGCGCGTTCGACCCGAACGTCGAAGTCGGCATCATGATCGAGACCCCGAGCGCCGTGTGGATGGCGGACGCGCTCGCGCAGCACGCGCAGTTCTTCTCGATCGGGTCGAACGACCTGATCCAGTACACGCTGGCCATGGACCGCGACAACGAACGCCTCGCGCACCTGTACGAGCCGCTCGACCCGGCCGTGCTGCGCGGCATCCAGCACACGATCCGCGCGGCGCACGACGCGGGCCGCTGGGTGGGCGTCTGCGGCGAGATGGCCGGCGATCCGCAGACCGCGGTGCTGCTGCTGGGGCTCGGCGTGGACGAGCTTTCGGTGTCCTGCTTCGACGTGCCGCGCGTGAAGGCTGCGATCCGCTCGGTGCGCTACGACGCCGTGCAGGCGCTCGCGCGCGAAGTGCTCGACTGCCACACGGCCACCGCCGTGCGCCGGCTCGTGCGCGAGCACGTCAACGCCCTGCTTCCCAGTTTCCTCGCCCCCGAACGCACGGGGGAGAACCGCTGAGTCCGGAGAACACGATCCGCATGACGCTCGTGCCCACGCTCGAACCCCCTTTCGGCGCCCGCGACGCGCACGGCATGGCCGCGCTCGTGGACGCGATTCCCGACCACATCTCCGAAGCACTGGCACGCACCGATGCCGCGCCCTGGGTGCTCGGCGGCGCCGCTCCCGACCTGGTGGCCGTCGGCGGCATGGGCGGCTCGGCGATCGCCGCCGAACTGACCGGTGCGCTGTACGCCGACCGGTTGCCGCGCCCGTGGCTGGTCGTGCGCGACTACGCCTGGCCCGCTTGCGTGAACGCGCGTTCGCTCGCGGTGCTGTCGTCGAACTCCGGCAACACGGAGGAGACCCTCGCGCTGGAGGCCGCCAGCGCCGAGCGCGGGATCCCGGCGGTCGCGCTGACTTCCGGGGGGGCGCTCGCCGAGCGCGCGCGGGCTCGCGGCCTGCACCGCCAGGCGGTTCCCGGCGGCATGCCGCCCCGTGCGTCGCTGTTCCACGCGTGGGTGCCGATGACGCGGCTGGTGGGCGCGCTGGGCTGGGCGGACGATCCGCGTGAGGACTGGCGCGAGGCGGCGGCCCTCCTGGCGGACCGCCGGGCCGTGCTGGGCACGACCGCGGCCGAGGCGGGCAATCCGGCCAAGGTACTCGCGCGTGCGCTGCACGGGCGGCAGGTGTTCGTGTACTCCTCGGCGGGCCCGGTCGCCGCGGTCGGGGTGCGCTGGCGACAGCAGCTGAACGAAAATGCTAAGCTCCTCGGCCATTCGGCCACCGTGCCGGAGCTCAACCACAACGAAATCGTGGGCTGGCAGGCGGCGGGCGAAGCACATCGCGGTATCGCCGTGGTGGTGCTGCGCGACCGCGAGGACCCGCCCGCACACGTCACCCGCCTCGAACTGACCGCGCAGTACGCGGCCCGTCAGGGCGCGGCGGTTCATGAAGTGGTTTCGACGGGCGAAAGCCGCATCGCGCGGCTCGCGTCGCTCGTGCAGTTCGGAGATTACCTGAGTCTTTATCTCGCGCTGCTGGGCGGGGCCGACCCGACCGACATCTCGAGCATCGATGATTTCAAACGGCGGTTGGCGGAGCGGGCGAAAGCCCGCTGAGCCGGCCGCGAGGTTCCCGGAAGCAGCCGCTCCGGTCCGCTTCAAACCAGAGGAGTCCCTGATGGCGTCGCGTCATCTCTTCACCTCCGAGTCCGTCACCGAAGGACACCCCGACAAGATCGCCGACCAGATTTCCGACGCCGTCCTCGACGCGATGCTCGCGCAGGACAAGTGGAGCCGCGTCGCGTGCGAGACCATGGTCACGACCGGCCTCGCGGTGGTCGCGGGCGAGATCACGACCAAGGCGTACGTCGAGATCCCGAAGCTGGTGCGCTCGGTGATCCACGACATCGGCTACAACGACGCGCTGTTCGGCTTCGACAGCCACACGTGCGCCGTCATGACCACCATCGACCAGCAGTCGCCCGACATCGCCATGGGTGTGAACACCGGCGGCGCCGGTGACCAGGGCCTCATGTTCGGCTACGCCTGCAACGAGACGGCCGAGCTCATGCCGCTGCCGATCATGCTGGCGCACAAGATGGCCATGCGCCTGTCGCAGATCCGCAAGAAGGGCGTGGTGGACTACCTCCGTCCCGACGGCAAGACCCAGGTGACGGTGGAGTACGAAGGCGACAAGCCGGTGCGCATCGACACGGTGGTGCTCTCCACCCAGCACTCGGACAAGGTCGCGCAGAAGAAGATCCACAAGGACATGATCGAGAAGGTGATCATGCCCCTGCTGCCGAAGCGCCTCGTGAGCAGGAGCAAGCCGGTCAAGTTCCACGTCAACCCGACCGGCAACTTCGTCGTCGGTGGCCCGATGGGCGACTGCGGCCTCACCGGCCGCAAGATCATCGTGGACACGTACGGCGGCATGGGCCGTCACGGCGGCGGCGCCTTCTCGGGCAAGGACCCGTCGAAGGTGGACCGCTCGGCGTGCTACGCGGCGCGCTACGTGGCCAAGAACCTCGTCGCGTCCGGCCTGTGCGATCGCTGCGAGGTGCAGGTCGCGTACGCGATCGGCGTGGCCGAGCCGGTGAGCGTCATGGTGGACAGCTTCGGCACCGGCAAGGTGAGCGACGACAAGCTCACGAGCCTCGTGCGCAAGCACTTCGACCTGACGCCGAAGGGCATCATGGAGACGCTCAAGCTGCGCCGGCCGATCTACCGCCAGACGGCGGCCTACGGCCACTTCGGCCGTCCCGACTTCACGTGGGAGAAGACGGACAAGGCCAAGCTGCTCGCGGCCAGCGTGCGCTAGCACGTCGCTCGACGCACTCGAACGGGCCCCGGTCCTCGCGACCGGGGCCCGTCGTGCGTGCCGCCCGGTCGCAGTCGTGGCGGGCGAGGGCGCGTTCGTCGCGCCCGGGGCGCGGCGCCGTGGACGAGGCCTGGGGTGCGTGACATAGTCCGCCCGCTTTCCCCGGCTGTGCGTTTCCCGACGTCCATCGTATGCCGATACGGAGGTCATTCATGTTGCGCCGGACACTCCGCACGGGGCTCGCGGCCCTGTGCGTCCTCGGCGGGCTCTCGACGGCCGCATTCGCGGCCGGCAAGCCCGGAGCACCCCCGGTCTTCCGCACCGGGCTGGAGTCGCTCGAGAAGCAGGTGCAGGAGTTCACGCTCCCGAACGGGCTGCGCTTCCTCGTGCTCGAACGGCACCAGGCACCCGTGTTCAGCTTCTTCACCGTGGTGAACTCGGGCTCGGCGAACGACGCCGTGGGCACCACGGGCATCGCCCACATGATGGAGCACATGGCGTTCAAGGGCACCACGCTCGTCGGGACGACCGACTACGCCGCCGAGAAGCCGCTGCTCGCGGCCGAGGATCGGGCGTGGGCCGAGCTGTTCGCCGAGCGGCAGAAGGGCGCTCGCGCCGACGCCGCGCGCCTCGCCGCGCTGGAGAAGTCGTTCGCCGACGCGCAGGCCGCGGCGCGGAAGTACGTCGCGACGAACGAGTTCACGCAGATCGTCGAGCAGGCCGGCGGCCAGGGCATCAACGCGTTCACGGCCGAGGACATCACGGCGTACTTCTACTCGCTGCCGAGCAACCGGCTCGAGATGTGGGCGTCGCTCTTTTCGGGCGCGATGATCGACCCGGTGTTCCGCGAGTTCTACAAGGAACGCGACGTCGTCTACGAGGAACGCCGCATGCGGGTCGAGTCGTCGCCGATCGGGCGGCTCTTCTACGAGTTCATCACGACGTCGTTCAACGCCCATCCGTACGGCTTCGGCGGCATCGGCTACCCGTCCGACCTCAAGTCGTTCAGCCGCGAGCAGGGTGAGGAGTTCTTCCGCCGCAACTACGTGGCGAAGAACATGACCATCGCCGTCGTCGGCGACGTGACGCTGGCGGACGTGAAGCGGCTCGCGGAGAAGTACTTCTCGGGCATCTCGGGCGCCCCCGCGCCGCCGGCGCTCACCACGGTGGAGCCGAAGCAGATCGCCGAGCGCCGCGTGACGATCGAGGACAAGGCGCAGCCGATCGTGCTCGTGGGCTGGCACATCCCGGCCGCGAGCGACCCGAAGTACGCCGCCTACAAGGCGGCCGCCGACCTGCTGGGTGGCGGCCGCTGGTCGCGGCTCTACAAGGCGCTCGTGAAGGACAAGAAGATCGCCGTCCAGGCGGGCACCGGCACCGGCAACCCCGGCGAGAAGTACCCGAACCTGTTCACCATGTTCCTCGTGCCGGCCGCGGGGCAGGATCCCGAGAAGGTCGAGCAGGAGGCGTACGCCGTGATCGAGGACGTGCTCGGCGCGCACCCATTCACGGACGACGAACTCAAGGGCTACAAGGTCCGCATGCGCGCCCAGAAGATCGGCGCGATGGAGGGCAACGACGACGTCGCGGGTGAGCTGGCGCAGGCGCAGGCGCTGTACGGCGACTGGCGCGAGTTCTTCCGCGAGCAGGAGCGCGTGCAGTCGCTCACCGTCGCGGACCTGGCCGCGGTGCTGCGGGAGTCGCTCGTGAAGAGCAACCGCACCGTCGGCATGATCAAGCCTCCGGCCGCACCCGCGGCTCCGGCGGCGGAAGGAGGGCGCTGACATGAAGCGCACGACCCGTACGGGCCTCGCCGCCCTCGCGCTGGCCGCCTCGCTCGCCGCAACCGGGGCGACCGCGTGGGCCGGTGACGTCACGATCCACGATCCGCGCAAGCTGCCCGTGCCGCCGATCGGCCGCATCCCGGCCGTCAAGCCGGAGCGGCTCACGCTGCCGAACGGCATCGTGGTCTACCTGCTCGAGAACCACGACCTGCCCGTCGTCAAGGGCACGGCCTACTTCCGCATGTCGCCGAGCCTCGTCCCGATGGACCGCGCCGGGCTCCCGGGTGTCGTCGGCGAAGTGATGCGCTCGGGCGGCAGCACGGCGCACGCCGGGGATTACCTCGACGACCGCCTCGCGGCGATCGGCGCGAGCCTCAGCGCGAACGTCGGGCTGGGCCAGGCGAGCAGCGCGTTCCGCTGCCTGTCGGACAACACCGCCGAGGTCGTCGGGCTTTGGAGCGAGATCGTCCGCACGCCCGCGTTCCCGGACGAGAAGATCGAGCTGGCCAAGGTCGGCATCCGCCGCAGCATCGCGGGCCGCAACGACGAGATGATGTCGGTGCTGTTCCGCACGGCTTCGCAGGCCGTCTACGGCAAGCAGAACCCGTGGGGCATGCAGCCGGAGTACGCCACGATCGAACCGATCGGCAAGGACGACTGCCGCGCGCTGCACGGCAAGGTGTTCGTGCCCGAGCGCATGATCGTCGCGATCTACGGCGACTTCCGCACGGCCGAGATGAAGAAGCTGCTGGCGGCGAAGTTCGGCGGCTGGGCGAAGAGCGGGACGGCGGCGCCGGTGCTGCCGCCCATGCCCACGAGCGTCTCGCCGAAGCTGTACTTCGCGCCCAAGGAGGACGTGACCCAGTCGGGCATCGTCGTCGCGCAGGTCGGTTCGCGCGCGGACGATCCGGACTACGCCGGGCTGCAGGTGCTCGAGCAGGGGCTCGGCGGCGGCTTCTCTCGTCGCGCATGTTCAGCCACATCCGCACGCAGCGCGGGCTCGCCTACACGGCGGGCGCGAGCGCCGGATCGGACTTCCTCAAGCCCGGCGTGTTCATGGCGTACACGCTGACGCAGAGCGAGTCCACCATGACCGCACTCGGACTCGTCCGTGACGAGGTCCGCGCGGTCACCGAGGCGCCGTTCTCGGCCGAGGAACTCGCGGTCGCGAAGCAGGCGGTGGTGAACGGCTTCGTGTTCAACTTCGAGGACCCGAGCCAGTCGCTGTTCCGCGCCGCGTACTACGAGGCGGTCGGCTACCCCGCCGACTTCCTGCAGACGTACCAGAAGGCGCTCGACGCCGTGACCGCCGACGGCGTGCTCGCGTCGGCGCGCCGCAAGATCCAGCCCGCCCAGCAGGCCGTGATCGTGGTGGGCAAGGAGAAGGACTTCGACCGCCCGCTCGAGAGCGCGGGGCTGCCCGTGGAGCGCGTGGACATCTCGATCCCGCCGCCGCCCTCGAAGCTGGGCACGGTGAGCGAGACTCCCGCCGCGCTGGCCAAGGGCGCCGAGTGGCTGGCGGCCGCGGCGAAGCTCGCCGGAGGTGCGCCGGCCTGGAAGGCGGTGCGCACGGTGGTCGTGACGTCCGAGGCCACGCTGAGCGTGCAGGGCCAGAGCATCTCGATCAGCGGCGAGGAGAGCTGGGCGCTGCCGAACCGCCAGCTCGCCGTGCAGAAGCTGCCCTTCGGCGAAATGAAGCGCGCGTTCGACGGCCAGGCCGGCTGGATGACGGCCATGGGCCAGACGCAGGACGATCCCGGCGCGGGCGAGGAGATCGCCAAGGACTGGGACAAGTCCATGTGGCGGCTGTTCGGGCACGGCGACGAAGTGCAGCTCGTCGCGCTGGACCAGCCCGAAGTGCTGAACGGCACGAGCTACCGCGCCGCGAAGCTCAAGGGCTCGAGGACGCCCGACCTGGTCGTGCTGTTCGCGGCCGACGGTCACCTGGCCGGCTTCGCCTACCAGGACGAAGGCAACCGCCAGATGGGCCCGGCGCGCGTGGTCGAGCTGTTCTCGAACTGGTCCCCCGAAGGCGCGCTGCAGTACCCGCACGCCATGCAGATGTTCCGCGACGGGAAGCTCTTCGTGGACGGCAAGGTGGCCTCGCTCAAGCTGAACCCGGTGCTCGCGGACGACCTGTTCCGCAAGCCGGCGCAGTGACGCGGACCTGAACCACGGGCGGGCGGCGGGGCGACGGCTCCGCCGCCCGCGTACTTCGGGGAGGAACCGATGCACCTGCTCCTGATCGGCGGCACGCGGTTCTTCGGGCGTCACCTCGCGGAGGCGGCGCTGGCGGCCGGGCACCGGGTGACGCTCTTCCACCGCGGCCAGACCGGGCGCGACGTGGCGCCCGGGGCCGAGCGCATCCTCGGCGATCGTGACGGCGGTCTCGCTGCGCTGGCGGGCCGCCGGTTCGACGCGGTCGTGGACCTGTGCGGCTACGTGCCTCGCGTGGTGCGCGCGTCGTGCGAGGCCCTGCGGGACGCCTGCGGGCGCTGCGTGTTCGTGTCGTCCATCTCGGTGTACGCCGAGCCGGTGCCTTCGGGGGCGCGCGAGGATGCACCGCTGGCGACGCTCGCCGACCCGACGACCGAGGTCATCGACGGCTCGACGTACGGCGCGCTCAAGGCGGCGTGCGAGCGCGAGGTGCGCAGCGTGTTCGGCGAGCGCGCCACGATCGTCCGCCCGGGGCTCATCGTGGGGCCGCACGACCCGACCGACCGTTTTCCCTACTGGCCGCGGCGCATCGCGCGCGGCGGCGACGTGCTCGCGCCGGGCGACCCGGCGGTGCCGGTGCAGTTCATCGACGCGCGCGACCTGGCCGCGTTCACGCTGGGGCTGCTCGAACGCGACGTCGCGGGTACGTTCCACGCCGTCGGGCCCGAGCAGCCGCTCGGCATGGGCGCCTGTCTCGAGGCGATCCGCGACGGCGTCGGTGCGGACGCGCGTTTCGTCTGGGTGGACGAGCCGTTCCTGCTCGAGCGAGGCGTCGAGCCATGGACCGCGCTGCCGCTGTGGTTGCCGGTGGCCGACGCCGGGTTCCAGGCCTGCGACGCCTCGGCGGCGATGGGCCAGGGCCTGCGCTTCCGAGCCGTGGCCGAAACCGCGCGCGACACCCTCGCGTGGGACCTCGCGAGGCGCGCGACGAGCGCCCGCCGAGCCCGACGCTCACCGGGCTGCGCGAGGCGGAACTGCTGCGCGAGTGGGCGGACCGGGAGGGGCTAGAGCCCCGCGCGCGTGCTCGAGCCCATCGTGTAGTCGCGCTCGACGCGCGCGACCCGCACCACGAAGTCCTCGTACCAGCGCTCGTGGCCCGCACGCTGCGCCGCCGCGTGGGCGGCGACGCGTTTCCAGGCCGCGATGCTGGCCTCGTCGCGCCAGTAGCTGAGCGTGATCCCGAAGCCGTCCGCGCCGCGGGCGGATTCGATCCCGAGGAAGCCGTCCTGCGTGGGCGCGAGCGCCACCATGGCGTCCGCCATGCGGGCGTAGCCGTCGGCGTCGGCGCTCGTGCGCTGCGAGGTGAAGGCGACCACGTGGTATGGCGGGGCGGGCGTCCGGGCGATGGCCAAGGTTCCTCCTGCGGGGAAGCTCAACGGCGACGGGGGGCGAGCGTGCGGTAACGGCGTGCCGGGGGTTCGTCGGGCCGCCACAGCGGACCGTGTACGGGATCGCGGACCTCGAGGAACCGGAAGCGCCGCATGCCGGCATCGCACGAGAGCAGCTCGCGCACGCCGTGCTCGCGCAGCACGACCGCGAGCTCGAAGCCCGTGGGGAGCCCGCGCGCGCCGGGTTCGGCGAGCGCGAGCACCTCGGCCGCGATTTCGGCGTGGCGGGCGGTGGGACCGAGGAAACGGACGCCGGGGCTGCGGGCGAGTTCCTCGACGAACGTCCACGCGTCCGCGGGCCGGAGCGCGCGCGCGACCTCGTGACGGTGGGTGACGCGCGCGAGGAACTCGTGTACGGCGGGCCACGGCAGCGCCCACGGACGGTCGCCGTTCGCGAGTTCCTCGAGCGCGGCGGCGGCGCGCGCGTGCTCGGGGGCACCGCGGTTGACCGCGAAGGCGAGCAGGCTGGTGTCCACGGCGCGCATCAGGCCTCGTCCTCGTCGGGTGCGCCCGGCTCGGAACCGCGCCGGGCCGGATCGGTGAGGAACGGTCCCAGGTCGTAGGAGGGAAGCTGCACACGCACGCGCTTCGGCGTGGCGAGATGCTCGAGGCCGATGCGGAGTGCACGCTCGACGGTCTGCGTCAGCGTGGTGCCGTCGGCCGCGGCGCGGCGGCGCAGTTCGGCGTAAATGCCTGCGTCGAGGAGGAGCGTGGTCCGTTTCATATGCGTATGCATAACATTGTCGGCCAGCGGGCGCGAGCACTGAATTTCCGATTGAGCCGGGCCGATCTCTCGGGCACAATCCCTCGCGTTTCGGCAGCAGACGTTGCTCGATTCCCACCCTCGTCAGGAGAGTGCATGGCGACCCGCAAGACGAAGCAGGCCGTGGCCCCCGAAGCCGCGGCGACCCCCGGACACGTGAAGGACATGAAGCTCGCGCGCGAAGGCAAGGCCCGCATCGAGTGGGCCGATCGCAACATGCCCGTGCTGCGTGCGATCCGCGCCCGTTTCGCGAAGGAGAAGCCGCTCAAGAAGCTCCGCATCGCGGCGTGCCTCCACGTGACGACCGAGACCGCGAACCTCATGCGCACGCTGCAGGCCGGTGGTGCCGAGGTGTTCCTCTGCGGCTCCAACCCGCTCAGCACGCAGGACGACGTGGCCGCGGCGCTCGTCGCGCACTACGGCATCCCGACGTTCGCGATCAAGGGCGAGGACCACAAGACCTACTACTCGCACATCGTGTCCTGCATCGAGGCCCAGCCGAACGTGACGATGGACGACGGCTGCGACCTCGTGACGGTGCTCCACACCAAGATGCCGAAGTACCTGAAGAACGTGTTCGCCGGCACGGAAGAGACCTCGACGGGCGTCACCCGCCTGCGCGCGATGGCGAAGGACCGCAAGCTGAAGTTCCCGGTCATCGCGATCAACGACGCGGACACGAAGCACCTGTTCGACAACCGCTACGGCACCGGCCAGAGCACGCTCGACGGCGTGCTGCGCGCCACGAACATGCTGGTCGCCGGTTCCACGGTCGTCATCGCCGGCTACGGCTGGTGCGGCCGCGGCCTCGCCGCCCGTGCGAAGGGCATGGGTGCGACGGTCATGGTGACGGAAGTCGATCCGCTCCGCGCCCTCGAGGCGCAGATGGACGGCTTCATCTCGTGCTCGATGGAAGAGGCCGCGCCGAAGGGCGATCTCTTCATCACGGTCACGGGCAACAAGTCGGTGATCCGCAAGGAGCACTTCGCGGCCATGAAGGACGGCGCGATCGTGTGCAACTCGGGCCACTTCAACGTCGAGCTCGACATCCCGTCGCTCGAGCGCATGGCGGTCAGCAAGCGCCAGGCGCGTGCGTTCGTGGACGAGTACAAGCTCAAGGGTGGGAAGCGCGTCTACCTGCTGGGCGAGGGCCGTCTCATCAACCTCGCGTCGGCCGAAGGCCACCCCGCGATGGTGATGGACATGTCGTTCGCGAACCAGGCGCTCTCCGTCGAGTACCTGACGAAGAAGGCCAAGTCGCTCGACAAGAACGTGTACGTCGTGCCGTCGGACATCGACAAGGAAGTGGCCCGCCTCAAGCTGAAGAGCATGGGCATCACGATCGACGTCCTGACGCCCGAGCAGGTGAAGTACATGGCGTCGTGGGACGAGGGCACGTAGGCCTCGATTCCGACGTTTCCGCAGCACGAAGCCCCGGCCGGAGCATCGGCCGGGGCTTCGTGCTGCCCACGTTCGCGTTCGCGCGGCGGTGCCCGGCAGGCTAGGGTGGCGGCATGTTCTCATCGCGAGTCCCGTCGTCGTTCGAACCCAACGCCTGGGCCGCGCGCCGGGCCGCGCTCGAGGCCGCCGGCGCGGGGCTCCGCGACCTGACGGTGGTGGACCCGACCCGCGCGGGGCTCGCGCCCCTCGCGGAAGCCGCAGCGGCGCTCGCCGCGGTGGGGGCGTGCGCCTACTCGCCGGATGCGCTCGGGCTGCCGGACGCACGGGCGGCGGTGGCCGCCCTGCTGGCGGCCGAAGGCGTTCGTGCAAGTGCTGAGCTGCATCGCGCTGACCCCTTCCACCAGCGAGTTACGCGCATCTGTTCCGCTGCTTCTGCGAGCCCGGCGAGCGTGTCGCCGTGCCGGCGCCGGGCTACCCGCTGTTCGAACCCATCGCACGTGCGGAGGGGCTCGAACGGCGCCGTACCGCCTGGCTCTGGGACGGCGACTGGCATCTCGACCGCGAGTCGGTCGAGCGCGCGCTCGCGGTCGCGCGAGTGCTCGTGACGGTCGAGCCGGCCTACCCGACCGGCGCGGTGCTGGGAACCGCGGACCGGGACTGGCTGGACCGCACGTGTGCCACGCATGGAGTGCCGATCGTGGCGGACGAGGTCTTTCGCGATCCCGGGACGGCGGGCGAAAGCTGGGGGCGGGCGAGCGGCGTGCGCTCACGGCCGTACTCGGCGGGCTCTCGAAGACCTGCGGCCTGCCGCACCTGAAGCTGGCGTGGACGACGTTCGCCGGGCCGGACGACGCATGCGCCGAGGCGCTCGCCCGTTTCGCGTGGCTCGAGGACCTGTTCCTCGGCGTGGCCACGCCGGTGCAGCTGGCCTTGCCGCGGCTGCTGGAGACGCGGCACGCGTTCCGGACGGCCGTGCGCGCGCGGCTCGCGCGCAACGACGGCGCGCTGGCGGCATTCCTGCGGGCGCACCCCGAAGCGTCGGCGATTCCCGCACGCGAGAGTTGGGCGCAGCCGCTGCGGCTGCCCGCTCGCCTCACCGGCGAGCAGTGGGCGCTGGACGCGCTCGAGCGCGGCGTCGTGGTGTGGCCGGGGGAGCCGTTCGAGCTGTCACCCGGCGCCCACGTGGTGGTGAGCCGTATCGTCGAGCCGGACGTGTTCGCGCGCGGCCTGGAAGCGCTCGGCCGCGCCCTCGATGATCAGCCCGCCTGACCGCGCACGAGATTCGCGAGCATCAGCAGCTGGCCGAGATGCCCGGCCGTGTGCTCGACGATGTGCCAGAGCACCCAGCGCTTGTTGAAGATCCGCTGCGTGCCGTCCGGCCGGGGAGGGCGCACGACGTCGGTGTCGAGGTCGGCGTCGGTGAGCTGCGCCGCCGCGGTGCGCACGTGCGCGAGCGAGCGCGAGAGCAGGCCGGCGAACCACGCGGCATCCTTGTCGCGGAGCAGCTCCGGCGGGAGCCCGTCGGGCGCCAGCGGCATGCCGTCGTCGTCTTCGCGGATCCCGATCACGTCCTGCACGTGCCCGTTGGGTTCCCCGAGCAGCCCGACCTGCGTGAGGTGCGTTTCGGCGACCGCGATGTGCGCGAGCAGCATGCCGGCGCTGCTCGCGCCGGGGCGCGGCTGCCAGAGCAGCTGGCCCGGCGACAGCGGCATCGCGGCGAGCACGATGCGCTCGTGCAGTTCCTCGAGCTGGGCCATCGAGATCGCCACCTCGCGCGAAGGATAGCCCGGGGCGGGAACGAGTCGGTCGATGCGGGCGCGGCTCACGTGCGTTTCCTCCGGTCGGCGTAGAGATGACGAAGCAGCAGCGACTGTCCGTAGTGCCCGGCCTGGTGCTCCAGCACGTGGTACAGCAGCCAGCGCAGGTTGCATTCGTGGAAGCTGTTCTTGCGGCGCATGCGTCGGCGCACGACGCGGTCGAGGTCCGCCGTCGTCAGCCGCCGCATCACGCCGGAGGTGAAGGCGCGGGCGCGATCGTGCAGCGCCCGGTACCATGCGATCGTCCGGCGGCGCAGGTGCGCGGGGGGCAGGCCGTCGGGCGGCATCGGGATGCCGTCGTCGTCGAGCCCGATGCCGAGGATTTCTTCGAAGCGTTCCGGCGTGAACGACTCGGTGGCGACCAGCATCCAGTAGACTTCGACCACGGCGTTGTGGGCGAGCAGCATGCCGATCGTGTTCGCACCGCGCCGGGGCTGCCACGCGAGTTCGGGGACGCTGCAGGACTCGAGGTCGCCGAACTGGCGGCGGCTCAGGTCGTCGAACTGCCCGAGGAACGTCATCACTTCGGCGCTGCGCCCGCGCCGGGGCACGCGGAGAATGTTGCGATCCACTCGAGGGGCCATGAAGGTCTCCGGGGAAGGCCTGCGGTGATGCGCGTCCCGCGCCGATACCGGCGCAGGATCGGGGCAGGGGTAGCGGAGCAACGGCGGATTCGTCAAGCGCGCGGGACCCGTGCGGGAGGTATACAGAGCGATGTGGCAGCACTCGGGCGGACCAGGCGCGGGAGACCGGTCCTCCGGCGGGCGGGAGATGCCTACCGGCATCCACGCCGCGAACTTCCGCTTCCCGTCGGGGTTCCTGTGGGGCGCCTCGACGTCCGCGCACCAGGTCGAAGGCGGCAACACGCGGAACGACTGGTGGGCGTGGGAGCAGGCCGGACGGGTGAAGGAGAGCTCGGGCGCCGCCGCCGATCACTGGAACCGCTTCCGCGAGGACTTCGACCTCGCGCGGGCGATCGAGCACAACGCGCACCGCTTCTCGATCGAGTGGAGCCGCGTCGAGCCGGCGGAAGGCCAGTTCGATCCCGCGGCATTGCGCCACTACCGCGAGGTGCTCGAAGCGCTGCGCGAGCGCGGGCTCACCCCGGTCGTGACGCTGCACCACTACACGCTGCCGCAGTGGCTCGCCGAAAAGGGCGGCTGGGAAAACCCGGTCATCGAGAAGCACTTTTCGCGCTACGTGAGCCGCATCATGGCCGAACTCGGCCCGCTCGCGGACTGGTGGCTCACGCTGAACGAGCCCATGGTGCACATGTACAAGGGCTGGCTGCTCGGGCAGTGGCCGCCCGGCCGCCGCAGCGACTGGCGCATGGCGCTCACGGTGCTGCGGCACATGATGCGCGCGCACGTGATCGCGTACCACCGGATCCACGATGCGCGTCCCGACGCGCGCGTGAGCATCGCGAAGCACTCGCTCGCCTTCTCGGCGTGCGATCCGCGCAGCTGGCGCGATCGCCTGTCCGTGCGCCTGCGCAGCTACCTCTTCAACCACCTGTTCCTCGATGCGCTCCACACGGGCGTGCTGCAGGTGCCGGGGCTGTTCTGGGAGCGCCTGCCGGCGGGCCGCACGCTGGACTTCATCGGCATGAACTACTACACGCGCGACTTCGTGCACAACACCGGGCTCGACCTGCCGGGCTGGATGGGCGGCTCGTGCGGACTCGACCACCGCGAGCAGGTGGGCAAGCTGAACGATCTCGGGTGGGAGGTGTATCCCGAGGGCCTCGCGCAGTTCCTTCGCGAATACGCGCGCTTCAAGCTCCCGATCCTGATCACCGAGAACGGCGTACCCGCCCGCGACGACGACGATCGCTGGACGTTCCTGTTCATGCACCTGTGGCAGGTCGCGCGCGCGATCGCCGACGGCGTGAACGTGGTCGGCTACCTGCACTGGTCGTTGCTCGACAACTACGAGTGGGCGGACGGGTACGGCGCTCGGTTCGGCCTGATCGAGGTGGACTACGCCACGCAGGCTCGGCGCATCCGGCCGAGCGCCTGGAAGTACGCGCAGATCATCCGTCGCAACGAGCTCTGAGCGGCTTCGCGCCCAAGGAATCGGGGCGCCCTCCGAGGAGAGGGGCGCCCCGTTCCGGACGATCCCGCGAAGTTCAGCGGACGATCACCACGCGCTCGACGCCGTGCGCCGCGCCCTGCCGGGCCGACAGCAGGTAGACGCCCGGGGCGAGCCCGTCCGTCGCCAGGCTCAGCTCGCCGGCTCCGCGCGCGGCACCGTCGTACAGGGCGCGCACGCGCCGGCCCGCCGCGTCGAACAGCTGCACCTGCACGCGGCCTTCGCCCGGCCACGCGAAGCGCACCGACGTGCGGCCGCGCACCGGGTTCGCGGCGAGCGCGATCACGGGGTGGCGCACGGGGGCGCCGCCGCCGTCCACGCCGGCGATCGTCAGCGGCTGGAGCACGAGGCGCGTGCCGGCGGGCGTCACGGGGACCTGGGGCAGGGTGAGCACCGCGAGGCTGTCGGCCGACAGGTCACCCGACGCGACCAGCGTGTGCGTCTCCTGGTCGTAGGCGTCGTAGTGGTAGCCGACTCGCGTGGTCACGAGGAACTGCTGGAGGCGGCGCGGCGTGACGTCCACATGGGCGAGCGCCGGGGCCGGAACTTCGCCCGACAGCGTGGACAGGGGGCGCGTGCGCAGCGTGATCTCCCAGCGCGCCGGTTCGTCGACGATGTCGCCGTCGTTCCAGTCCACCGCACCGTTGATCGAACCGGTCGCGTCGCCGGTGAGGGTGGTGCCGTCGCCGGGGTCACCGTCCACGCTGCAGTTCGAGAGCGCGGGGTAGCTGCGGTCGAGGCGATAGCGGTAGAGCTGCGTCCAGTCGCGCTGCACGGGCCACCACTCGGCGGTGTTCGACGCGTCGTAGTGCGCGCGCGAGTCCCAGTACCAGGTACCGCCCAGCCGGTTCTCGCGCATGGCCTGGAAGAACGCGATCTTCTCGGGCCAGCCGACCACCACGTCGTTCCGGCCGACGAAGCCGATCACGGGCGACGCGCCGCCTCGGTACAGCACGCGCGACATGAACCGCGCGTCGAGCCAGTCGAAGACCGGGTAGCCGTTCGTGGTGGGCAGGTTCGAGCTCAGCGTTCCCCAGAGCCGGTCGAAGGACACGCGCAGGTTGGGGTAGGAGTCCGGCGTGTAGCCGAAGCAGACTTTGGGCACGATCGCGAACGCGGCCGCGATGCGGTCGGGGTGGTGCCACGCGAGGAACGAGGCGAACGAGCCGCCCATGGAACCGCCGATCGCGTACACGCGCTTGCGGTCGTGGCCGATCTCGCGCTCCGCCCAGTCCAGCAGGAACATCACGCCGCGGTCCGTGTAGTCCACGACGCGCCCGCGCCGCGGCGCCGGGTTCCACTGCGTGCCGAAGTTGTAGGCCTCGGCGAAGCCGTAATAGAAGTCGCCGACGTCGTCGGTGGGAAGGTGGTCGTCCATCGCGAGCACCCACTCACCCGGTTCGCCGGTGCCGGACATCGCGCTGAAGAAGCTGCCGCCGCGGCCGTGACCGTGCAGAAGCAGGGCGCCGCCCGGGGCGCCGCGCTTGACGCCGAAGTGGAGGATGCGCGTGCCACGCGGCGTCATCGCCGGGAACTCGCTGAGGTTCGTCGTGTTCGAGGTGTACACGACGTACACGTCGCCGGTGACCGGGGTGGTGAGCGTGCGCTGCCAGACGGGGCGCGGCAGGCCACGTGCCTCGGTGGTGGGCGTCACCATCGAGCTCTGCCCGGGCACGATGTCCATCGTGACGTTCGCGCCGGTCGAATCGGCGATCACGAGGTAGTGCACGTCGCGATTGCGTCCCGGGGTGTTCACGTAGAGCCCCCGCGACGCGGGCAGCGGCGCCTCGGTGCTGTCGATGCGGAAGGTGCACAGTTCACCGAGCAGGCTGCTCATGCGCTCGTCCACCGCGCTCGAGTCGCCTACGGACGCGATTTCGCTCGCGTAGATGACGTCCGCGAGCGAGAGCACCGGGATGGGCGATTCGAAGATGCGGTAGTTCCACCCCGTGCCGGGCAGGTTGTCCCAGGTGATGAAGGTCTGCCCGTCGCGGTGGCGCACCGCGATGTTCGTGACGGATGCGGCCTTTGCGATGTCGAAGCCGGTCACGAGGCTGGTGAGCGCAAGCAGGCATACGAGAAGGGGCAGGCGTCGGTGCAGCATCGGGGGAGCCCTCGCTTGTCGGTTCTCGGGTGGTCCGATCCGTGGAGGACAACAGCCTAACCGCTGTCCAGCCGTTGTGAAACGGGAAACTGGGGAGTGGCCCCGGAAAAGCGGGGGATTCTCCTGCGAGTGCAGTACCAGCAACCACCGGGCGCCGCAGACGAAAACCCCCCGCCGGCCGGCCGGCGGGGGGCTTCGGGAACCGCGATCCGCTACTTCGAGGCGATACGCATGCCGTAGAAGGAGCGGTACACGAAGAACAGCGCGATGAGCATGAACACCGCCGCCACGGGCATCGCGATGGCCGGGTTCGACACGCCCATCTCGACCGCCAGCAGGCCGAACAGGGTCGTGAACTTGATGATCGGGTTCAGGGCCACCGAGGAGGTGTCCTTGTACGGGTCACCGACCGTGTCGCCCACGACCGTGGCCGCGTGCAGTTCGGTGCCCTTCGCATTCAGCTCGACCTCGACGACCTTCTTGGCGTTGTCCCACGCGCCGCCCGCGTTCGCCATGTAGATGGCCTGGAACAGGCCGACCACGGCGATCGAGACGAGGTAGGAGATGAAGAACACCGGGTTGAAGAAGGCGTACGCGATCGTGAGGCAGAAGATCACGACGAAGATGTTGAACATGCCGGCCTGCGCGTACTCGGTGCAGATGCGCACGACGGTACGCGAGGTCTCGATGTTCGCGGCTTCGGCCGAGTCGAGCTTGATGTTCTTCTTGATGTACTCGACCGCACGGTAGGCGCCGGTGGTGACGGCCTGCATGGACGCGCCCGTGAACCAGTACACCGTGCCACCGCCCATGAGCAGGCCGAGGATGACGTACGGGTTGAGCAGGTCGAGCGAGAACGTCTGGCCGAGTTCTGCGTAGTGCTTGGTGAGCATGAGCACGATCGAGAAGAGCATCGTGGTCGCGCCGGCGACGGCCGTGGCGATGAGCACCGGCTTGGCCGTGGCCTTGAACGTGTTGCCCGCGCCGTCGTTGTCCTCGAGGTAGTGCTTGCCCTTCTCGAAGTCGGGCTTGAAGCCGAACTGCTTCTGGATCTCCTCGGAGACGCCCGGCGTGGTCTCGACCTGCGAAAGCTCGAAGATCGACTGGGCGTTGTCCGTCACGGGGCCGTAGGAGTCCACGGCGATCGTGACCGGGCCCATGCCGAGCAGGCCGAACGCCACGAGACCGAACGCGAAGACGGCCGGGTACTGCATGTACTGGTCGAGGCCGTGCTGCGAGAAGTAGTACGAAGCGAACAGCAGCACCGCGAGCGTGAGCGCCTTCCAGAACACCGAGAAGTTGCCCGCGACCATGCCCGAGAGAATGTTCAGCGAAGCGCCGCCTTCCTTGGACGCGGCGACGACTTCGGCGACGTGGCGCGAGTGCGCGCTCGTGAACACCTTCGTGAACTCGGGGATCAGCGCCGCGGCGATGGTGCCGCAGGAGATGATGACCGAGAGCGTGAACCAGAGGTCTCCGCCGAGAGGGGCGAGCAGCCACTTCGAGGCCGCGAAGGTCACGCCGATCGAGAGGATCGAGCAGACCCAGACGAGGCTCGTGAGCGGGGCCTCGAAGTCCATCTTCGTCTTGCCCTGGTTCATGCTGCGCGAGACCGTCGCGTTGCCCAGGTACGACACGATCGACGTGATGATCATGAGCACGCGCATCACGAAGATCCACACCAGGAACTGGGCCTTGTACTCCGGCACCACCGCGAGCGCGATGAACGAGATGAGCGCGACGCCCGTGACGCCGTACGTCTCGAAGCCGTCCGCCGTGGGGCCGACCGAGTCGCCGGCGTTGTCGCCGGTGCAGTCCGCGATCACGCCGGGGTTGCGCGGATCGTCTTCCTTGATCTTGAACACGACCTTCATGAGGTCGGAACCGATGTCGGCGATCTTGGTGAAGATACCGCCGGCGATACGCAGCGCGGAGGCGCCGAGCGATTCGCCGATCGCGAAGCCGAGGAAGCAGGCGCCGGCCATCTCGGCGGGCACCCACAGCAGGATCGCGAGCATCATGAGCAGTTCGACGCAGATGAGCAGCACGCCGATGCTCATGCCCGCCTGCAGCGGGATCTCGCAGACCGGGAGCGGCAGGCCCTTGAGCGAGGCGAACGCCGCGCGGCTGTTCGCGAACGTGTTCATGCGGATGCCGAACCACGCCACGCCGTACGAGCCGAGGATGCCGAGGATCGAGAACGCGAGGATCGTCGCGACCCGCATGGCGTCGAGATGCTGCAGCACGCCGAAGTAGTAGACGATGCAGGCGCCGATGAAGACTTCGAGCACCATGAGCAGCTGGCCCTGCTTCAGCAGGTAGGCCTTGCACGTCTCGTAGATCGTGTTCGAGACGTCGAGCATGGACTTGTGCGCCGGCATGCCCTTGACCTGGTTGAACATCGCGAGGCCGAAGGCCATGCCCAGGATGCAGACGCCGAGGCCGTAGAAGAGCAGCTGGCGCTGGCCGGCATCGAGGGTCGGGAGCTGGAGGTCCAGCTCGCTGGCGAAGGCGAGGGCCGGCAGCAGCATGCCCGCAATGAGGGCGAGCAGGCCGGGCACGGAGAGTTTCCGCAGGGCGGTTCCCGCGGTGCGGAACAGCTTCATCGGGTGCTCCTCGGTTGGTCGGGCGACCGGCAGACGTCAGCCGGAGTGCTCCAGCGCAGGGCAGCTGCAAGGCTGCAGATGGGGAGGCGGCCCGCGCGCTGGTGGGTTGGTGCTCCCGGGACGGCCTCGCGACCGTTCGGAAGGCGCGGAAGAATAGTCGAAACGTCAGGGATGAAACAAGCCCGCACGCGGGGGTTCCTGACCCGGGGAGAGCACGGAACGCGAGCGGGGCCGGGTGGATTCCACCCGGCCCCGCTCGTTCAGGATGAGATCAGGCGCGGCGACGTGAGCCGGCTGGTGCCAGGAGCGCGAGGAGCAGGCCGACGATCGCGACGATCGTGGCGCCCCACGCGACGGGCAGTGCGGGACGCAGGCGCAGGTCCACGAGCGCGACCTGCATGGCCGGCGCTTCGATGCTCGAGAACATGAGTGCCACGCGGCCGTTGTCCGCGTCCATGCCGGCCACGGCGATCGGTCCGATCGCCTTCGAAATCGCCGAGAACGGCACCTCGCCCTTCTCGTGCGCGGTCCAGCCCGGGGCCACGCGTTCGGTCCGGCCGTTGGCCGTGACCTCGAGGTCGGCGTACATGCGGATGGAGTCCGTCTTCTCGATGCGCCACTTGACGAACTTCACCGCGGCCGCGCCCGTGTCGAACGTCTCGCCCTTCTTCACCCACGCGATCCCGTGCGGCTGCTTGCGGCGCATCTCGTGCAGCGCGAGCGGCACGATGATCGGCCCGCCCGCGAGCCGCGCGTCCGCTGCGGAGTTCAGCGAATCGGCGCTGGCGCCGGAGAGCACGGGACGCAGCAGGGTGCTGTCCGCGCCGCTGCCGATGGGCACGAGCAGCTGCCGGGACGTGGGCGTGGGGGACTTGCTGCCGGCGAAGCCGACGTGCACGCCGAGCGTGTCCACCGTGGCCCCCTGGACCAGCTGCAGCTGCGGCACCCGGGCACCGTGCAGCGACAGCATGCCGGCACCGACGAGCACCGCGCACGCGACCGCGACCAGCAGGCCCGGCCACTGGCCTTCGAGCCGCAGCAGGCGGGGCAGGAGCGCGACCGCCTGCCCGACCACCAGCCCGGCGATCAGGATGCCGGTCAGCGCGAGCGGGGAGCGGAGCTGCATGAAGTAGAACAGCGACACCGCGACGCCGCCGATCGCGAGGCCGGGCAGGGCAGCCCCGATCGCACCCAGCAGGGGCAGCTTCAGCTGGCGCTGGGCGGGAATGAACCCGAGGAACGCCGCCAGGCCCACGGCGAGCGCGGCGACGATACGGGGATCGTTGCTCGAGCCGTCCGCCTGCAGCGCGATCGAGCTCGGCGGCAGGAGTGCCGGATGTGCGAGCGACGCCATGAGCGCCGCCGCGGCGAGGACGAGTGCGGCGAGGGAAAAGGACTTCAGGCCGGAGCGGTCGTCCTGGGTCGGCAGCAACGATGCCACCGCGGACAGGGCCGACAGCGCGACGACCACATAGGCGAACCATTCGTTGAGATGGGACATGAGTGACCTCCGCAAAGGCACCAGCCATTTCCATGCCGTGACCGGACCTTCTCTCGCGAGGGCGCAACCTCGTCGCCGGAGAGGGCTTCCCAGCGCGGCCCGGGGGAGCATTCCGGCCCAAGAACTCGCACCACCTGACGAATCCGGCAAGTGCCTGCAATCAAGTCAGGATGTCATGGAACTCCGTAGTTCTACTGACGGCTTGTCAGAGAACGTCCGGCTTCGGTAGGGCCGGGAATTCTCGCCGGGAAATGACCGGCGCTGCAAAGCGTGTGTGAGCAACGACATGCAACTCCCATTCAAAGCGGGCTTTGCTTGTGACTTATGGCACAAGCATTGATTAGTTCACTGGACGGGAGAAGGCGAGGCGGCCCACCACCTGCGGACCGCCACTTCTTAAGTAAGGAGACGGCAGGCATCATGGCGAAGCCCTTCACGCACCCGTTCCCGAGCACTTTCCGGAGCCCCGTGGCTCTGGCGCTCCCGGGCGTTGCGCTGGTGCTGAGCCTGCTGAGCCCCGTCGGCCATGCCGTCCCCACCGCGAGCGCGCTCGGCGAACCGGCCGAGCCCCAGGTGGACTCGATGCTGATCCAGGCGGACGCGAACGGTGGCCGGGACTTCGAGGGGCCGCTCGGTGTGGCCATCGACGGCAACGCCAACGAGATCGTCGTCGCCAACACCGGCCTCAACCGGGTCGAGTTCTTCGGTGCCGACGGTCACGCCCATGGCTACTTCGTGCACCGCGTGCCGGCGCCGAACGGCGGCGACGACGTCGAAGGGCTGCCCAAGCACGTCGCGGTGGATGCGCGCGGCCGCATCTACGTTGTGGACGCGCTCGCGGCGTACGTGGACATCTGCGACTTCCGTGGCCGCAGCCTCGGGCACCTCGTGATGCCCGCCCCGGACAACGACCTCGCGACCGGCGGGCCCGGTCCGATCGCCATCGCCCCCGACGGCCGCATCCTCGTGGCGGCGCGCGGCAAGCAGGGGCGTGTGCACGTCTTCGACGCGGACGGCAAGTGGCTCGCGAGCTGGGGGGAAGCCGGCAAGGCGCCCGGTCAGCTGTCCGCGATCACGGGCCTCGGCGTCGCGCCGAACGGCGAGATCTTCGTCACCTGCGTTTCCACCGAACTCGGCGTCCAGGTCTTCGACGCCAAAGGCGCCTACCTGCGCGGGTTCGGTGTGCACGACATCGGGCCAGGCCGGTTTTCGCAGCCGACCAGTCTCGTGGTCACCCCAGAGGGCCGCGTCTGGGTGACGGACACGGTGCGGCACAACATCCAGGTTTTCGATCTCACCGGGAAATTGCTGGGGGTGTTGGGTGGTGGGGATGGACCCGGTGCAATTCTTTACCCCAGCGCGCTGGCGAGCGACGGCAAGGGGCTGTTCGCCCTCGTCGAAACAGGAGGGAAGCGTCTGCGACTCATGTGGGTCCGCTGAAGGCCCACCGGGGTCTCCTCGTTCGCGCACCAGCGGAGGAGGTGAGCAGTCCAGCAGCAAGGCAGTAGAAGTGCTTGATACTTTCCACCAACCCCAAATAGAGATATGGAGTGACACAATGAAACGCCTGACTCTCATCCTGGCCGCGATGTTCGTGGTTGGAGCGGCCTCCCTGGCCGTCGCAGGCGACTTCCACACCGGCACGTCTCTCGTGTGCTCGGATTGCCACGTCGCCCACTACAGCCAGTCGCATGCGTACGTCCCGGGTGGCCAGTTCGTGCCGCTCGGCGCCGGTGGTCCGCACGAAGACCTGCTCCGTGACGAAGAAGTGAAGCTCTGCCTGTCGTGCCACAACAACCAGTCGTGGGCTCCGGACGTGTTCGGCGCCAACGGCGGTACGGCCCGCAACCGTCTGGCCGGCGGCCTGAACGCCGCGGCCGGCCATGGCCTCACGAACGACGCCGGCTACGAAGAAATGAACGGCCACACGCTGTACTCGACCTCGATGCCTCCCGGTGGCGCGGCTTCCGCGTACACGGTCGGCGCCGAAGGCCTCATCTGCACGAACTGCCACGCTCAGCACGGCAGCGCGACGCAGTACCGCAACCTGCTCAACCGCGGCATCTTCGCGGGTGACGCCATCACGTACGCCATCGGCACGAACGACCTGGCGAAGGATGTCTACGAGCGCTCCGCGGCGTCGTACGCCGAGGCCGACGTGGACTTCAACGAGCCCGACGTCACGAACAGCGCGTATGGCAAGTGGTGCCAGAACTGCCACGTGGACTTCCACGGCAAGGGCGGCGACGCCAACATGGGTGGCCAGACCGGTGGCGTGACGTCCACGAACACGAACCCCTGGAAGCGTCACCCGGTCGCCGACGTGAACATCGGTGAGTCGGGCGCCTCCGCGACGTTCATCTCCAGCCTCGCTCGTTACGCTGGCGTGACGAACAAGGTCAAGGTCATGGACTCCCAGGGTCTGTGGGCCGGCACGGGCGCCAACACGACCGTCACGCCGTCCTGCATGAGCTGCCACAAGGCTCACGGCAACAAGAACGCGTTCGGCCTGATCTTCATGAAGGGCACGGGCACGGTGACGGAAGAAGGCGACGGCGGCGTGTACAAGGACCTGTGCCGTCAGTGCCACGCGCAGGGCGCGTAAGCAGCACGTTTCACGCGATACGTTCGATGTGACATCTTCACCGATGTGACCACGGACACGGGCGATGCGGACACCAGGTCCGCATCGCCCCATCGCGCTCCTAGTCCTCAGGAACTCCACCGTGAACGAGTCGCCTCGCCATCCGGGCCTCGCACCCGCGGCCATCCGCACGAATCGCCTGCGTACCCTCGCGTCCTTGCTGTGCGCGCTGGGGATCGGCCTGCCGTTCGGGTTCCTCGCCGCACAGCCGTCACTGCGCCCGCCTCGCAATCCCGCGACGCTCGAGGCGCTGATGGCCAGTGGGCCGCACACCACCGAATGCGAGCGTTGCCACACGGCGCACGGCGGTTCGCAGGTGACCGTGTACCCGAACGCGCTCGTCGGCCCGGACGACAACTCGCTCTGCCAGGGTTGCCACAACGTTCCGTGGCAGGGGGGCAGCTACGCCACCAACCCGCTTTACCTCGGCACCAGTCATGGTTCGCGCACCTCGATGATCTGGCCCGGCCCGACGCCGCCGGCCCGCATCGAGGCGGATGCCGCCACCAAGTGCCTGAACTGCCACGATCCGCACGGGTGGACGGACGCGCTCGGCGCGATCCCGTCGCTGTTGCTGCAGCGCGAAGAGGCCACGTGCCTCGCGTGCCACGACGGCAGCCCCGCGACGATCAACGTGCGCACCGATCTTCTCAAGGCCTACCGCCACCCGGTGACGGACTACACCGGCCGGCACACGGGCCCCAAGGAATCGCTGCCTGCGGACTTCGCGACGACCCCGGTGGCCAAGCGCCATTCGGAATGCGCCGACTGCCACAACGCGCACGTGTCGCGCGGTGACGGCGTCGCGCCGAGCGGGACCGCCATGTCGAAGCAGAACCTCGGCGTCAGTCGGGTCGCGGTGGTCAATGGCCTCGCGGGTTCCCGGCCGCTCTACCAGTTCGTGGCGGGCTCGGACACGCTCACCACGCCGAACGCCGAATACCAGCTCTGCTTCAAGTGCCACTCGACCTGGACGACCCAGCCGACGGGGCAGACCGACTTCGCGACGGTGCTCAACCCGGCGAACCCGTCCTTCCACCCGGTCGAGTCGGTCGGGCGCAACACGAACATCCGTTCCGGCTCGTTCGTGATCGGCTGGAGCGCGACGTCCATCACCCGTTGCGGCAGCTGCCACGGCAGCGACTTCGGGACCGTGGACGGACCGCACGGCTCCAGCTACCAGTACCTGCTCAAGAAGCCGTACACGGCCTCGGCGGCGCGGCGCACCATGTCGAGCACGGAGATCTGCTTCACCTGCCACGACTGGAACGTCTACGCGAACAACAGCTCGTCCAACACGGTCAAGGCCTACTCGCGCTTCAACCCGTCGGCCGAGAGCAACGGGCACACGTACCACGTGAGTTCGCAGCGCGTGTCCTGCTACTCCTGCCACATCACGCACGGCTCGACCTCGAAGTCGTTCCTGATCGTCACGGGCCGCAACCCCGGCATCAACACCTTCACGCAGACCACGAACGGCGGCACGTGCGCACCCACGTGTCACGGCAGCGAGTCCTACACCGTCAACTATGCGCGATGAATCCGGCACCCGGCGCCGCCTTGCGGCCATGCTCGTCGTGGGAGTGCTCGCACTCCCGTCGGCCGCCGGGGCGCAGGGTGTGTTCGGCACGGTGCAGCTGCAGTACCAGAACACGGAAGAGGACATCGTGCGCCTGAGCGGGGACGGCAGCCGCTTCGCCGAGCGCGTGCGCAGGGAGTCCTGGCTGCGCACGGTGGACATGCATCACCAGAGCCTGCTGCGTTCGAACCTGCTGCTCGAGTCGAACCTGCGCATCAGCGGGACGAACCTGCTCGGCACGGGCAACGGCACGAGCACGCCGCTCGGCGGCTTCCGCCTGATGCACCCGTACATGCAGTTGTCCGCCACGCACTCGCCGACGTCCACGAAGACCACCCTCGCCGAGCGCACCGGCGTGTCGGCGGACTCCACGTCGCGCCGCACGATCACGGCGAAGACGGCGGAGACGGCGCTCACGGGCCACTTCGCGGTGCCGCGCCTGCCGGCGGTGGACGTGTCGTGGACGCGCCACCGCCGGGAATCGGTGGCCTCGGCGGTCGGTGAAGGGGCGGTGACGCGCAACGCCCGCATGTCGTGGGATCGCGAGCGTTACTCGGTGTACGGCATGTACGGTGACACTCGCCAGAAGAGCGACGCGTCCGGCGCGCCCACGTCGCAGCAGCGCCTCTGGAACGCCGGCGGTTCCTACCGCATCGCGCCGGTCAAGGACGCGACGCTCGGCCTGCAGTACGACTTCGGCTCCGCTCGCACGCGCAGCGGCTCGACCGCCCTGTCCTCGACGCAGACGCAGTCGGCGAACCTCGTCGGCGACTGGCGCGCGCGTTCCTGGATGATGAACTCCATGAGCGCCCTGTGGCGCCGGACCGACGTCGGCAACCCGAACGTGAAGCCGACGAGCGACCTCGAAGGCGCGCTGCTGACGCGCTGGAGCGCGGGCTCGCGCGCCGCGTGGACGTCGGGTGCGGGGGTGCGGACCGTGCGCGTCCTGCAGGAATCCAAGCTGCAGAAGTACGTGACCTCGATGGCCGCCGCCGACGGCGAACTGCGTGCCGGCTGGGCGGTGAACGGGAGTGCCTCGCACACGACGACGTGGGATCCCGAGCGAGCGGTCTTCGGTACCGAGACCGTCGCCGCTTCGACCCGCGCGACGATTTCGCGCACGACGCAGCTGGATGCGAGCTGGCAGCTGGCGGCCAGCGGCGACTCCGCGTCGACGCAGTCGCGCTACAACAACTCGTGGTCCGCCCGGCTGCAGACGAGCCCGCTGCGCAGCTTGACGTTGTCGCTTTCGCTGCGCAGCCTGAGGGTGGGGCCCGGGCTGTTCGAGCCCTACAGCGTCGCGAACGGTTCCGGCCTCGACGTGCAGTGGCGGGTCATGCCGCGCCTCGAGTTCGTGGGCACGTTCGCCTCGAACGCGAACGGCGCGGCCCGTTCGCAGACCACGACCACCCGCGCGGTCTCCGCGAAGCTCGAACCGTCCGCGCGGTTCCAGTTGTACGGCAGTTACACCCGCAGCGACCAGGCCGCGACGGTGGTCACGAACGCCCAGCGTCTCCGGCAGGAATCGGCGAGCGGCCGGGTGCAGTGGCAGCCCACGCGCCGAATCGCGGCGAGCAGCACCCTGACGATCCAACAACCCGGCCACGCCGAAGAGGCGCGGCAGCTGGATGTCGCGTTCACCTGGAGTTTCGGACGATGAGAACCCCGGCCCTGATCCCTGTTGCCCGACGCCTCGCCGTGGTCGCACTGGTCGCCGTCGCGATGGCGGTGTTGACCGGCTGCGCGGCCGCGCCCCGGCTGTTCGTGAACCGCGACGCCGACATGACCCTGTACAAGAAGGTCGCGATCGCGCCGTTCGCCAACTTCAGCGGCGACCCCTACGCGACGAATCGCGTCGTGCGGGCCCTGACCACGGAACTGGTGATCTCGAACCGGCTCTCGATCGTGGACCCGTCCATGTACCAGGCCGAACTCGAGCGGCTCAGCGCCCAGATGGACGCGCAGGGATCCATCGACATCACGAAGCTGCGCGAGGCGTGCACCAAGCTCGACGCGACGGCCGTGATTCGCGGCGCGGTGTCCGAGTACAGCATGCGCCGCAACGGCACCGAGGAGTTCCCGGTCGTCAGCTTCGACGCGGAGATGGTGGACGTCGCCACCGGCATCGTGATCTGGCGCGTGTCCGTGACGGAGTCCGGCAAGGGGCGGCTGCCGATCGTCGGCGGCGTGGCCGAGCGCACGTTCTCGCGCGTCACGGAGGCGGCGGCCCGACGCGCCGTCAACCTCCTGAAGGCGAAGGTCCTGTGAGCCGCCACCCCCGAATCGGCGCGCTGGCCGCGCTCGCCTGCGCGGCCCTCTGGGCGGCCGGCTGCGGCGCGCACGGCGCCGGCGGGCCGGGGCCGATGCCGGCGGGCGGTGCGAAGACGAGCATCGCGGTGCTGCCGCTCGAAAACCTGTCGAGCCGTGCCGAGTTCGGCGATCGCGTCTCGCGCATCGTCTGGAGTTCGGTGGCCGCGAGCGGGCGATTCGAACCGCTCGAGCCGGGCGAGATCGAGACCGCCATGAACGACGTGCGCATGCGCTCGAGCGGCATGCTGACGCGTGACCAGGTGCTCAAGCTCTCGGGACGGCTCAAGACGCGATGGCTGATGTTGGGCACGCTGCTCGAGTGCGGCAACGTCCGCACGCCGGACGGCGAAGTGCCTTCGGTCGCGCTGTCGTTGCGCATCCTGGACGGTGGCACCGGTCGGGTCGTGTGGACGGGCATGCGTGCCCGCACCGGCGACGACCGGGAAACGGTGTTTGGTTGGGGACGGGTTTCGAGCCTGGAACGTCTCACCGACGTGACGGTGCACGAACTCATCGCAGGTATTCGCATGCCGGCGGAGACGGACAGTCTCGCGGCGCGGGGGGAGAACCGATGAAAGCGCGATTCGTGTCGTCCTGGGTGGTGGGGTGCGTGGCGGTGATGATGGTGACGGCGGCGATCGCGGCTCCTGGAGCTCCCGGTGCGTCCGCGACGGGTGCGGCGCCTTCGGCCGCGGCGCCGGCCGGGGTGCCGAAGCTGAAGAACGTGACGCTGCACATCTTCAATCGCGTGTTCCCGAGCTTCCACGACAAGGTCGTGGCCCAGCGCGGGGTCGAGTTCCGCGTGGGCGACAGCGAGTACACCGCGCGCATCGTGGACTACGTGCCCGACTTCACGCTCGACCTGAAGACCCACAAGGTGACGAGCCGCGGCACCGAGCCCAAGAACCCCGCGTTCAAGCTCATCGTGAAGAAGGGCAACGTGCCGCAGGACACCACGTGGGCCTTCTTCAACATGCCGCCGCACTTCGCGAGGAAGTCGCTGATCGCGTTCGTCGCGACCGAGATCAACTTCACGAATCGCCCGGCGCTCGTGAGCCAGGATTCGCTCGCGATCCAGATCCGGAAGCGTGAGGGAGAAACGCATTGAGCCTCCGAGTCCCGTTCGTCCGTCTGGCGGCGGCCTTCCTCGCCGTCGTCGCGCTGCTCCTGTTCGCCGGCACCAGTCTCCGGGCCGCGGGAGGATCCGGCGGCCCCGCGCGTTCCTGCTACGACTGCCACAAGGAAGCCAAGCAGAAGTACGGCTCCAAGAAGCTCGTGCACGAGCCGGTCGCGAAGCAGAAGTGCGACGCCTGCCACAAGAGCCACGGCTTCCAGCAGCAGCTCGTGCTGCAGAAGCCGGCCGAGCAGCTGTGCATGGACTGCCACGCCGACATGAAGAAGTCGGTGCCGCAGGCGCACCAGCACCCGGCCTACGCGCGAGGGGACTGCCTCGCGTGCCACGACCCGCACGCCGCGAACCGTCCGCACCTCGTGCGCGACGACACGCCGCAGGGTTCGTGCTTCAACTGCCACAACGGGGCCAAGGACGAATCCAAGCTCGCGGTGCAGCACGATCCGTTCACGAAGGGCAACTGCATCGCGTGCCACGAGTCGCACCAGAGCCCGAACGCCGCCATGGTGAAGCGGCTCGACGACGGGCTCTGCACCGGCTGTCACGCGGTCGCCCAGATGGACGCGAAGCACGCGAAGAAGCCGCGCGCCGGCCTGAAGTGTCTCGACTGCCACGCTCCGCACGCCAGCGCGCTGCCGAAGCTCGCGCGCGGCGGTTCGCACGAACCCGTCGCGAACGGTGAATGCGACGCGTGCCACGTCATGGAGGCCGGCAAGCCCACCGCGAAGCTCGTCGCCAAGGGCGCCAAGCTCTGCCTCGACTGCCACAGCGAGCTGCAGGGCGCCGAGGCCCGCAAGTTCCCGCACCCGCCGATCGAGGAAGGCGACTGCCTCGCCTGCCACGACGCGCACCGCGGTTCCACCGCGGGCAAGCTGCTGCGCGACAAGCCCGCCGCGCTGTGCGCGCGCTGCCACGAGGACCTGCCGGCCGAACTGCGCAAGCCCGTCGTGCACCGCGCGTTCCTCGAGGGCAAGTGCGCCGACTGCCACGACTCGCACGGTTCCGACCACGCGGGTCTCGCGAAGACGGCCGACGGCTCGATGTGCGTGAAGTGCCACGCCGACGTGATGAAGGCGACCGATCCCGCGGGCAACGCGCATCCGCCGGCGCTCAAGAAGGACTGCCTGCGCTGCCACACCGCGCATTCGAGCGACCATCGCGCGCTGCTCAAGACCGAACAGCGCCAGCTCTGCACCTCGTGCCACGGCGACGCCGTGCGGCGGATGCAGGACAAGGAGAAGCACTCGCCGTTCTCGGGCGGTGAATGCACGTCGTGCCACGCCGCGCACGGTTCGCCGCTGCCGCACCTGCAGAAGGCGGAAGGTGCGGAGCTCTGCTACCGCTGCCACGCGAACGTCGCGCGCGAACTCCAGCGCGAGAGCGTTCACGCCCCGGCCAAGGCCGGCAAGTGCAGCTCGTGCCACGGTGGGCACGGCGGTATCGGCACGGCCATGCTGGTGCGGCCGACCACGGAACTCTGCACGGGCTGCCATGCGCCCATCGCGCGCGCGGTGCAGTCGCAGGGCGCGCACACGGCCGCCGGCAAGGGTGACTGCGGCGCGTGCCACGAGCCGCACGGAT
Source organism: Candidatus Eiseniibacteriota bacterium (assembly GCA_046327815.1). Lineage (GTDB taxonomy): Bacteria > Eisenbacteria > RBG-16-71-46 > RBG-16-71-46 > RBG-16-71-46 > CAIXRL01. Next base: position 501,645 of record JAXLXR010000001.1, read on the forward strand.
CGAAGCTCAACGGCCTGCTCAAGGCTCCGGCCAAGGAGCTGTGCCAGAAGTGCCACGCCGACGTCGGCCACAAGGGCGATCGCGTGCACGGACCGGTGGCCGAGGGCAACTGCCGCGCCTGCCACGACCCGCACGGCGGCGTCGCGGCTCCGGCGCTCGTGCAGTCGGTGCCGAAGCTCTGCCTCGACTGCCACGATCCTTCGCGACGCAACATGCTCGACGCCCACAAGGGCAACGACATGAGCCAGGCCGCATGCCTCGGCTGCCACGCCGCGCACTCGTCCACGGCCGAGCACCTCATGCCGGCCGTCCGGCACCCGGGATTCAACGACGGGAACTGCGTGAAGTGCCACGGCGCCAGCGGCCAGCCGAGCGCGACGAACCTGCAGTTGCCCGCCGCACAGCTGTGCGTGAAGTGCCACGCGATCACGAAGGCGCGCACCGCCGACGAGCGCGTGCACTCCCCGGTCGCGAAGGGCGAATGCCGCAGCTGCCACTCGCCGCACGCCTCCGACCAGGCCGGCCTGCTGCTGGACCAGCCGGACCGCCTGTGCGCGAAGTGCCACGCGCAGGTGACCAAGGACGCGAACCTCGCGCACGGGCACGACCCGGTGCGCAAGGGGCAGTGCAGCCGCTGCCACGAGCCGCACCGCGGCACCGGCGTCGGCATGCTCAAGCAGCGTCCGGTCGAGCTGTGCGGCAGCTGCCACAAGGACATGATGAAGAAGATCGCCGAGGGCGACGCGCACCCGCCGGCCGGTCGCGGCCAGTGCCTGACGTGCCACGACAGCCACGGTTCCGCGGAAGCGGGCATGACCCGCCGCACCGGCGCCGCACTGTGCACGTCCTGCCACGATCCGAAGAAGCCGGCGATCCAGGCCAAGCACACGGGCGTCAACATGGCGACCGTGCGCTGCACGAGCTGCCACGATCCGCACGTGCAGCCGAAGGGTGCAAAGGGCTTCCTGCTGCCCGCCAAGCACCTGCCGTTCGTGCGTGGCGAGTGCACGTCGTGCCACGTCGCCCAGGGCGACGCGAGGCTGAAGAAGGTGGGTGCCGAGCTCTGCGTGAGCTGTCACCCCAAGGGTGGCTGGGTCGGACGGAAGAACGTCCACGCCCCGCTGAACAGTGGCAAGCAGTGCCTGTCGTGCCACGCGCCGCACCTCGGCGCGGCGGTGCCGGCACTGCGGGCGGGCGGCAACTCGCTCTGCTTCGACTGCCACGAGAAGAAGAAGTTCGAAGGCCCCGTCGTGCACGCGGCCCTGAGCAAGGGCTGCGTGGCCTGTCACGATCCGCACGGGTCGGACGCCGGCAAACTGATCAAGGAACGGTCGGTCGTGGACCAGTGCCGCAAGTGCCACGCCGACCTTTCGAAGCACTTCCATCGCACGTCGAGTGACAAGCTGGACCCGAGCGGCCAGCCCATGACCTGCATCAGCTGTCACTCGCCGCACGCTTCCCAGTTCGAAGGGCTGCTCCAGCGCGACGCCAAGCGCGAGCTCTGCATCCAGTGCCACGACTCTTCGATGGTTCCCGGAGCACAGGGAACGGGAGGCGCGTCCCACGGAGGGGGAGGTCCCCGATGAAACCCCGGTCCCGGGCGGGCGCCACGCGCCACGTCACGGGCATGATGTCGATGCTTTTCGCGGTCGTGCTGGCGATGTGGGGATCGCCGGCCGCCGCTGCAGCAACCGATGAAGACTGCCTGATGTGCCACCGGGTGAGCTCGCTCGCGCGTGACGTCGGACGCACGGGCTCGCTCACCGTGGATGCCGCCAGGGTTCGGGCGTCCGGCCACGGGAAGCTCACGTGCGTCGAGTGCCACGAGGGCGTGACCACGAAGCACCCGGCGACGCTGCCGAAGGTGAGCTGCACGCGCTGCCACAAGGGTGCGGCCGACTCGCTGTCGGTGGGCGCGCATCGCGAGGCCGGTGGCAAGGGCACGAGCGGCGACGTGGCGTGCCGCGCCTGCCACGGCGGCGTGCACACGGGCGGGCTCGAACGCGGCCGCGCGCTTTGCGAGCGTTGCCACGAGAAGGCGGCGAAGCAGTACGCCTCGAGCGTCCACGGCATCGGGCGCGCGCACGGCGACTCGGACGCTTCGACGTGCAAGGACTGTCACGGGCACGCCCACGGCGTGCGCGACACGGACGATCCCGAGTCCATGACGAGCGCGAGTCGCATCACCGAGACCTGCGCGAAGTGCCATGCCGACCGCCAGCTCATGGCCAAGCGGAAGATCACCATTCCCGAGGCCGTGCAGCTGTTCCGGCAGAGTGCGCACGGCCGTTCCAAGAAGGAAGGCGCGGCGCGCTGCAACGACTGTCACGAGTCGCACGACCTCAAGCGGGCGAGCGATCCGACGTCGTCCATCTTCCGCGCGAACATTCCCAACACGTGCGGCCGCTGCCATCGCAAGGAGGTCGCGCAGTACCGCCGCGGCATCCACGGGCAGGCGCTCGCCCGCGGCGTGACGGCGACGCCGGTGTGCACCGATTGCCACGGCGAGCACATGATCAAGGGCCCGGACATGGCGGGCTCGCCGGTGGCCTCCTCTCGGGTCAGCGAGACCTGCGCGAAGTGCCACGAGGCGACCGGCATCCGCGAGACGTTCGGGCTGCCCGGTGGCCGGTTGTCGAGCTACAACGACAGCTTCCACGGCCTCGCGGCCCGTGGCGGTTCACCGGTGGTCGCGAACTGCGCGTCGTGCCACGGCTATCACGACATCCTGCCGTCGTCCGATCCGGCTTCGATGGTGTCGCCGAAGCGGCTCGGCGTGACCTGCGGCAAGTGCCATCCCGGCGCCGGCACGACGTTCAAGATCAGCCAGGTGCACGTCACCATGGCGACCGAGAGCCAGCCGGTGCCGTACTGGACCCGCATCGTCTACCTGTTCCTCATCGCGGGGACGATCGGCTTCATGGCGCTGCACCAGGGGCTGGACTTCGTGCGCAAGATCGGCGCGTCGTTCCAGTCGCACCTGGGCAAGGCGCCGTCGCACGGGCACGCGGCGACGCGCTGGTTCGAGCGCATGACCGTCGCCGAGCGCATCCAGCACGGCCTGCTCGCCGTGAGCTTCTTCACGCTCGTCTACACGGGGTTCGCGCTCAAGTTCCCCGAGTTCGGGCTGTTCCGCTGGATGTCCACGCTCGAGGGCGGCTACAGCGTGCGTGCGTGGACGCATCGCATCGCGGCGCTCTGCATGGTGGCGGTGTCGCTGTTCCACGTGTTCTACCTGTTCACGCCGCGCGGGCGGAAGCTGGTCATGGACCTGTTCCCGCAGCCCAAGGACGCGCTCGACCTGATCCAGCAGATGCTGTACCTGGTCGGCCTGCGCCGGCAGCCGGCGCGTTTCGACCGATTCGGCTACATCGAGAAGGCCGAGTACTGGGCGCTGATCTGGGGCACCGTGGTCATGACGCTCACGGGCTTCATCCTCTGGTTCAACAACGAGTCGCTGCGCCGCCTGCCCAAGTGGATGATCGACCTGTCCACGGTCGTGCACTACTACGAGGCGTGGCTCGCGTTCCTCGCGATCGTCGTGTGGCACCTGTACATGAACATCGTCAACCCGGACGTGTACCCGATGAACTGGACGTGGCTGACGGGCCGCATCTCGGACGCCCAGATGCGCCACGAACACATCATCGAGTACGAGCGCATCCTCGAAGCCGAAATGAAGGCGGGCGACGCCGCGGCCGCGGCCGGCTCGTCGCACGGTACGGAGGGCGGCGCCGGAGTTCACGATTCGGCAACAAAGGCCTAGACTGCGGCCGCCCGGGGCACCGACCCCGGGCGGCCGTGGCGCAGTCGCGCATGCAGTTCGAGGGGGAGATCGAATGGTCGAAGGGGATGGACGTTCGCCGCAGCCGCAGCCGGCCGAGAACGGGCCGGGGCGGCGCCAGTTCCTGCGCACGCTGTCGGGCGCGTTCCTCGGCATCTGGGCGCTCGGCGGTGCCGGCGCGCTCGCCGCGTACCTGAAGGCACCCGAGCACGACGAGTCCTCGAACGAGCGGATCGTCCGGATCGGCCGGCTCGAGGACCTGCGCATCGGTGAAGCGCGGCTCGTGCGGCACGGCGTGTCGCCGTTCTTCGTGATCCGCACCGGCGCCGAGCACGTCATCGCGCTGTCGGCGGTCTGCACGCACGTACGCTGCATCCTCGACTACGACCACGAACGCCGCGGGCTCGTCTGCCCGTGCCACGACGGCCGCTTCGACCTGAACGGCAACGTCGTCTCGGGGCCGCCGCCGCGCGCGCTGCCCACGTACGAGGTGTCCACGCGCGCCGGGGAGGTCTTCGTCCGCGTATGAGCACGCTCCCGAAGGCGCCGCCCGCCGCGACGCGGCTCGAGAAGGCCGTGGACTGGGTGGACGAGCGCGTCAACCTGACCGAACTCTTCTCGTTCCTCACGCATTTCGGCCTGATCTACACGCCCGTGGACACCAAGCGCCCGCTGCGCGACGTGATCCACCAGATCCGCACCACGCCGCTCGAGTCGTACGCGCGCTGGCCGCACATCCTCGGCCTGCTCACGGCGCTGCTGTTCGCGCTCGAGGCGGCGAGCGGCATCCTGCTCGCGTTCTACTACCAGCCCACGACGCTGTCGGCCTACGACAGCACGCGCTCGATCGTCCGTGACGTGGCGCTCGGCTGGCTCGTGCACCACGTGCACATGTGGGGTTCCTACCTGCTCGTGGCGGTGGTGCTGGTGCGCATGTTCCGGCTGTTCTGGGACGGCCTGTACCAGGCGCCGCGCGAAGTGCTGTGGTTCTCGGCCGTCGCGCTCGCGTGGCTCGTGATCCAGCTCGATTTCACCGGGCTGCTGCTGCCGTGGGACGTGAAGTCCTACTGGGCCGCGCAGCGCGGGCTCGAGATCGTCTGGTCGCTCCCGGTCGTGGGCTCGGTGCTGTCCGGGCTCGTCGGTGGCCGCTCGATGAGCGAGGACGTGCTGATCCGCTTCTACGTCCTGCACATCATCGTGCTGCCGCTGCTCTACCTCGCGTTCGTCTACCTCACGTTCGCCACGATGCGGCGGGTCGGGTTGAGCCGCGCCGCCGGCGCCGTGCCGAAGCTCACCACGTACCGCCGCCACGCGAGCGACCTGGTCGTGATCACCCTGCTGCTGTTCGCGGGCCTGATCACGTTGGCGACGCTGATGCCGTACCAGTTCCACGGCGCCGCGGATCCGTACCAGACGCCGAAGGGCACGCTGCCGCCGTGGTACATGCTCGCGCCGTACGCGCTGTTCGCGCTGCCGATCCCGCGCTGGATCTTCGGGACCGGGCTGCTCGCGGTGGCGGTCGCACTGCCGTTCCTGCCCGCGATCGTGCGCGCGGCGGGAACCCGGATCGACGAGAAGCGAGTGCGCATGGCGGGCGTCGGCCTGCTCGCGCTCTGGGTCGTGCTGAGCGTGCTGGGCACGCTGGTGGACCGCCGATGAGCGCGCGCGAGAGGGGGATGGGGATGAACCTGGGTCGTGCAGGCGCGGTGCTCGCATTCGCCGGCATGCTCGTCGCGGTGCTGGCACTGGCGGCCACGGCCGCGCCGCGCAAGTCGCCCGACGGCAAGGTGACCAAGGCGTCGGGGCGCTGCGGCTCGTGCCATCCGGACGAGCGCGTCGCGTTCGAGAAGAGCCGGCACGCGGGCGAGGAAGTGCACTGCGTCTCGTGCCACGGCGGCAACGACCAGACGTTCGACGAGGCCGCGGCCCACTCGGGCAACGGCTGGCGCGGCAAGATCACGCGCGCGCAGGACCCCGGCGTGTGCGCGAGCTGCCATGCCGACGAGCAGAAGATGCAGCCGTACGACCTGCCCGTGGACCAGTACGACCAGTACCAGACGTCGGGACACGGCAAGGCGCTCGCGAAGGGCGACGGCAAGGTGGCGGTGTGTTCGGACTGCCACGGTTCGCACGAGGTGCTCAGCGCGCACGACCCGGCGAGCCGTACGTACGTGACGAACATCCCGCGCACCTGCGGCACGTGCCACGGCGACTCGACGCTGGTGCGCGAACGCCAGATGAAGGACGCCTACCACGACTACCTCGGCAGCGTGCACGCGAAGTCGTTGTTCGAGAAGGGCAACGTCAAGGCGCCCACGTGCGTCAGCTGTCACGGCGTGCACGGCGCCATGCCGTCGGACATCCGGAACGTGAACAAGGTCTGCGGCCGTTGCCACACCGCGGAGCGCCGCTACTTCCTCGCGGGTCCGCACGCCGGAGCGCTCGCGGCGAAGAACATGGCCGAGTGCAGTTCGTGCCACGGCGAACACGGGATCGCTCCGAGCGAGACCGCGCGGCTGGCCACGAGCTGCGTGAAGTGCCACGAGAAGGGCTCGAAGGACGAGGTGCTCGGCGCCGCGCTGCTCGCCGACTACACGGCGGCGGACGACGAGATCCGTGCCGCCGAGGCGCTCGTGGCGCGTGCCGACGCGGTGCCGTTGCGCACCGAGGACTACAAGTCGCGCATCGAGGAGGCCCGCACGTACCTGCGCGAGGCGCTGACCGCGTCGCACGCGGTGAACTCCGAGTCCATGAGCGGCTACACCGCGCGTGCGAAGTCCGTGGGCGAGGAGATTTCCACCGAGCTCGAGAGCAAGCTGCAGAACATCCTGGTCGAGAAGGTGTTCCTGCTCGTGTTCTGGTTCTACGTCATCGTGACGATCGGCATCATCCGCCGGTTCCGCGACGCCGACGCCGCGGTGGTGAAGTAGATGCCGAGACTCCCGGGCATGGGGCCCGACTCCGGACCGGTGAAGTGGGCGGCCGGCCTTGCCGACCGCTTCCCCGTGCTGCGCCAGTTCCAGACGCTGCGCTCGTTCGTGCCGCTGCTCGTGGGCATGGCGATCGTGGGCCTGCTGGCGTTCGTGCAGGTGTCGTCCACGCCGAACTTCTGCGGCACCTGCCACATCATGAAGCCGTACTACCAGTCGTGGAAGCACTCCGCGCACAACAAGATCGCATGCGTCGAGTGCCACATCTCGCCGGGGCTCACGGCCGAGGTGCGCAAGAAGTTCGAGGCGCTCTCGATGGTGGCGAAGTACTTCACCGCGACCTACGGCACGAAGCCGTGGGCCGAGGTGGACGACGCGGCCTGCCTGCGCTGCCACCAGCGCCGCCTGCTCGAGGGCCGCGTCGAGTTCCACGGCGTGTCGTTCGACCACCGGCCTCACCTCACGGAGAGCCGTCGCGGGCTGCGGCTGCGTTGCACGTCGTGCCACTCGCAGATCGTGCAGGGCATCCACCTCACGGTGACCACGTCCACGTGCGCGTTGTGCCACTTCAAGGACCAGCCGGCGAACGCCGAGCTGGGCGAGTGCCGCAAGTGCCACGAGGTGCCGCAGCGCGTCGAACTCGCCGACAACACGTCGTTCGACCACTCCGAGGTCGAACGCCGCGGCATGAACTGCGTGTCGTGCCACGACGGGGTCGTGCGCGGCACCGGCGACGTGGCGCGTGAGCGCTGCCTCGGCTGCCACAACCAGCCCGACCGCCTCGAGAAGTTCGGCGACAAGCTGTTCCTGCACCGCATGCACGTGAGCGAGCACAAGGTGGACTGCCAGGACTGCCACTCGCCGATCGAGCACGGCGTGGTGTCGCGACTGCCGGCGCACGCCGTGGCCGCGGCCGAGTCGGTCGCCGCGCGGCCGCACACGGCGAAGCCGAAGCAGGCCGGCGAGGACTTCCTCACGAAGCACCAGCGCACGGGCATGCCGCACACCGAGGACCTGCTGCCGCCGGCGCCCGCGGGAGCCGGCACGCACGCCCCGAACCCCTGCGAGTCGTGCCACGGTTCGGGCCACGATCCGCAGCTCGACCTGTACGCGGGCCGCGGTGCGCGCGGCGTGCCCGACATGCCGAGCGTCATGTTCGTGACGGGCGTGCGCTGCCAGGGCTGCCACGACCCGGCATCGCGCGTGATGACGGCGTCGCTGGGATTCGAAGCGGGCGACCCGAACGGGCCGCAGCCCGCGCCGGCGACGGCGGTCACGTGCATGTCGTGTCACGGTCCCGGCTATCGCCGCATCTACACGGGCTGGGTGCAGGCGGCGAACGAGCGCACCGAAGCCATGCGCAAGCTCATGGAGTCGTCGGCCGGCGCCATGGGCGTGGATCCTCCGCAGGCATGGGAGGACGCGCGACACAACTTCCTGCTGGTCGCGCGCGGTCACGGCGTGCACAACATCAACTACGCCTACGCGGTGCTCGACAAGGCGTGGGAACAGCTCAACGACGCGCGTGCCCAGCGCGGCCTCGCGCCGGCGGGCCGGCCGTGGCCGATGGTGAAGAACTCGCCCTGCCTGTCGTGCCACACCGGCATCGAGCGGCAGGTCGGCCAGTACCTCGGCCGTCCGTTCCAGCACAAGGCGCACGTGGGCGAGGCGAAGCTCGAGTGCGAGAAGTGCCACCGCAAGCACTCCGAGCGGCCCAAGGTCGAGATCGTGCGGTTCGGTCCCGACGGCTGCACGCAGTGCCACCACCAGAACCTGCCGGCGGACAAGTTCAAGGACTGCTTCCGCTGCCACGACGACGTGAACAACCGCACCGTGCGCGTCGCGCGCGGCGAGTTCTCGCACCGCCAGCACCGCGAGAACGGCGAGGAGTGCGCGTCGTGCCACAAGTTCGAGCACGGCGATCCGCGTCCTCCGGCCAAGGTGTGCCAGGAGTGCCACGACTGAACCACGAGCGGGGTGGGCCGGCGGGCCCGCCCCGCTTCGTGCGAGTGGAGCGAACCCGCGGCGCGCAGTAACCTGCGCGCGCCGCTCGACGGACCGACCACGCCGCACCGGCCCGGGTTCCCCGGTGCCGACGCGGGCCACGCACGCAGGGAGCAAGGACGACCCGACATGAGCACGAAGCCGAACGTCTCCGAGCACGAAGCCCGCGCCGTCGCCGAAGGGGCGCGCGAGACCACGTGGGAAGCGCCGTCGTTCGTTCGCGAACTGTTCCTCGGCAAGCTCGACCTGGGGCTCATCCATCCGTGGCCCGAACCCGACCCCGAGGAGCAGAAGCGGGCCGAGCCGTTCCTCGCGAAGCTCGAGCAGTTCCTGCGCGAGCACGTGGACAACGAGGTCATCGAGCGCGACGCGAAGATCCCGGACGCGGTCGTGCAGGGCCTGCGCGACATGGGCGCGTTCGGCATCAAGATCCCGGTCGAGTACGGCGGTCTCGGGCTGTCGCAGTACACCTACTGCCGCGCCATGTCGCTCGTCTCGAGCGTGAACGCTTCGCTGGTCGCACTGCTGTCGGCGCACCAGTCCATCGGCGTGCCGGGGCCGGTCAAGATGTTCGGCAACGACGAGCAGAAGCACCGGCTGCTGCCGCGCCTGGCGAAGGGCGCGATCTCCGCGTTCGCGCTGACCGAGGAGGAAGTCGGCTCCGACCCCGCGCGCATGACCACCGTGGCGGTGCCCACCGAGGACGGTTCGGCCTACGTGCTCAACGGCACCAAGCTCTGGATCACGAACGGCACGGTCGCCGAACTCATGGTCGTGATGGCGCGCACGCCCGGCAAGGACGGCAAGCCGGGACCGATCAGCGCGTTCGTCGTCGAGACGAACTCGCCCGGGTTCGAAGTCGTGAAGCGGCTCCAGTTCATGGGCCTGCGCGGCATCGAGAACGCCGTGCTCAAGTTCACGAACGTGCGCGTGCCGAAGGAGAACCTGCTCTGGGGCGAGGGCAAGGGGCTCAAGCTCGCGCTCGTCACGCTCAACACCGGCCGTCTCACGATTCCCGCCGGCTGCGCGGCGCTCGGCAAGTGGGCGCTCGGCGTGTGCCGGCAGTGGGCGAACGCGCGGCAGCAGTGGGGCAAGAACGTCGGGCGTCACGACGCGATCGCCCAGATGCTCGCGAAGATGGCCGCCGACACGTACGCCATGGAAGCGATCGCGGACCTCGGGTCGCTGCTCGCGGACCGCGGCAAGGCCGACATCCGGCTCGAGGCGGCGATCGGCAAGATGTGGAACACCGACGTGGGTTGGGCGCTCGTGGACGACGCGATCCAGATCCGCGGCGGGCGCGGCTACGAGACCGCGCAGAGCCTCGCGTCGCGCGGCGACGTGCCGGTCGCGCTCGAACAGGCGATGCGCGACATGCGCATCAACAAGATCTTCGAAGGCAGCAACCAGGTCATGCGGCTGTTCATCGCGCGCGAGGCGCTCGACGTGCACCTGAAGGTCGCGGGCGACGTCGTGATGCCGAACGTGCCCATGGACCGGCGGCTCGCGGGGCTCGTGCGCTCGGGCCTGTTCTACGCCGGCTGGTACCCGACGCGTTGGCTGGGCTGGGGACACTGGCCGCAGTATTCCGAGTTCGGTGCGCTCGCCGGGCACATGCGCTGGATCGAACGCACGTCGCGGCGGCTGGCGCGGCAGGTGTTCCACCTCATGGTGGTGAACGGCCCGGCGCTGGAGCGGCGGCAGTCGCAGCTCTTCCGCTGCGTGGACGCCGGTGCCGAGCTGTTCGCCATGGCGGTGACCTGCTCGCGCGCGCTGCGCGACACCCGCAAGGGCATCGGCGAGGGCTCGGCGATCGCGCTCGCGGACACCTTCTGCCGCGCGGCGCGCCGCCGCGTGGACGCCAGCTTCGCGGCGATCCAGTCGAACGACGACGTCTCGAACTACGAGACCGCCAAGGGCATCCTGGGCGGGAAGTTCACGTGGCTCGAGAAGGGCGTCGTGCCGGCGCCCAGCATCGAGCAGGCGGACCGCGCGAAGAAGTAGGACCGCCCGGGCGTTCCCGCCGCACCGGCGGCGGGAACGCGGGAGCCCGGTAAGAACCCGACCTCGGTTCCGACCGCGCGGGCTGCGGTCGCGGCGCATCGGCAGGGCGCTCGGATCGGGGCGCACGCCGCCCTCGCGCGGGCGCCGGCCGCGTCCACACGGCCGCGCTCACGGCTCGAGGCGGACGAGCGTGCGCGTCGCGCCGCCGGAACGACTCGTCATGCGCACGAGGTAGAGGCCGGGTGCGGCCCGCCGGCCCTGCGCGTCCCGGCCGTCCCACTTGAGGACGTGTCGCCCGGCCGCACGCGGACCTTCGGCGAGCGATCGCACCCGCCGCCCCGCGGCGTCGAAGATCTCGACGCGCACGGGTGTGGCCGACGGCAGCGTGAACGCGAGCGCGACCGGACCGCGCGACGGATTGGGTGCAGGGCTCGCGAGCGCGAGGCCGCCCGCGGCCGGGCCCGTGTCCACGTCGAGATTGTCGGGCCGGGTGCGCAGGTGCGCGAGCGAAGGGCTCGCGCCGTTCGGCGTGGTCCACGGCGTGGCGGGAAAGTACGGATGCCGCGACTGCAGGCGCACGCGCACGCGGTAGCCCGTGTTCGTGGCGAGCGCCGAGCTCACCGTGATCGCTTCGGCGTCGGAGCCGCGTTGCTGCATCGCGCTCCATGCGTTCGAACGTACCGAGGCGAACGCGAACGACGTGCCGAGCGGCGCGTACTGGCATTGCAGGCGCACCCGCGCGCGCCCCGCGGCACAGCGGCGGAAAGCCTGCACCCGGAAGCCGGCTCCGGAGTGCACGAGCCCGCCGAGCGAGAGCCGCGAGCCGTCCACGCGTTCGAGCGTGAACGGCCGGGGCGCGCCGTCGGACTCGAGCGCGAACCAGGCCTGCGCACGTCCTTCGCCCGCCGCGCCGTTCGCGAAGTCGGGCGAGCCGGCAAGCAGGTCCGGTGCGCCGTCGCCGTTGGTGTCCCCGGCGCCCGCGACCGCCGATCCGAGTCCGGCACCGGCGGTGCCGCCGTCGGCCACGAAACCGCCGGAACTCGACGGGAGCGCGGCGGTGCCGTACACGACCGCGACGCGGCCGGCATCCACTCCGGCCGGACCGTCGTAACCGGGGGCGCCGACCGCGAAGTCGCCGAAGCCGTCCAGGTTCACGTCCCCGAGCGACGCCACCGACCACCCCGTGTACGCACCCGACCACGCGGGCAGGTACGAATACGCGGCCGCCGTGGCGACGCCGCCGGCGCCGCCGGGGAACAGGCGCACCACGCCCTGGCTCGTGAAGCTCGCGTCGTAGAAGGGCGCACCGACCAGAACGTCGGAGCAGCCGTCACCGTTCACGTCGCCGCCGGCGATGCTGCGGCCGAAGTTCATGGACGCCTGCCCACCCGCGAGCACCTGCGATGCGGCGGCCGACAGGCCGGTCGCGCCACCGCGATAGACCGTGACGGTGCCTTCGAAGTTCACCGTGCTCGTGCCGAGCGGGGCACCGGCGGCCACGTCGGCGAAACGGTCGCGATTGACGTCGCCGACCGCCGCGACGCACAGGCCCAGCATCGCGTTCACCTGGTTGCTTTCGGCGCCGAACTGCGGCGAGCCGCCCGGGCCGTTCGCGCCACCGAGGAAGCACTCGATGCGTCCCTCGAAACTCTGACCGTTGCTCCAGTGCGGGACGCCGATCACCACGTCGTCGAACCCGTCGCCGTTCACGTCGCCGGGGCCGCAGAGCGAGGCGCCGAGCGAGGCGTTCGCCTGGCTGCCGTCGCGCGTCCACCACGGCGTGTTCGAGAGCGTGGTGCCACCGCGGAACAGCCACGCGCGGCCGGCCCCGGCGAGCGCGGCCACGTCGCGCTCCGGCTCACCCACGAGGAAGTCGTCGAAGCCGTCGTCGTCCACGTCGCCCGCACCCGCGACGCTGGCGCCGAAGTGGGCCCCGGCCTGCGTGCCGGACAGCGTCCACGCCGCGAAGTTCGACAGGCCGCTGGTGCCGCCGCGATACAGGAACACGCGTCCTGCCGCCGCCAGCGCGCCGTCGTCGTAATACGGCGCGCCGACGATCGCGTCGCAGTAGCCGTCGTGGTCCACGTCGAAGCCGCCCGCGATCGCGGCGCCGAACGACGCGTTCGCGACGTTGCCCTCGCGGTCGAACGCCGCCGGATCGAACAGCCGCGTGGGGCCGCCGTGGTACACCCATGCGGCGCCGGTCAGCGCGACCGCGTCGGTGTAGCGGTCGTCGCCGACGACGAGGTCGCCGAACCCGTCGCCGTTCACGTCGCCCGCGCTGCCGACGTCGGAGCCGAACGACACCGCATGCGCCGGGCCGTCGAGGATCTCGTGCAGCGCGCCCGAGAGCCCGGCGCTGCGGCCGTGGATCACGTGAACGCGCCCGTGGAATCCCGACGGGAGCAGGTACGAGCGCTCGGCCGCGGCGAAGTCGGCGAGCCCGTCGCCGTCGAGGTCGCCCGCCGCGCAGAGCGATTCGCCGAGCAGCGCGCCGGCCTGCGTGCCGTTGAGCGTGAACGACGTGCCCGACGGTGCGCTCGAGCCACCCGGGAACACGCGCACGCGGCCGGCGTCCGCGAGGCCCGCAGGCGCGGCGTGCGGCTCGCCGACGAGGATGTCGGCGTTGCCGGCGCCGTCCACGTCGCCGATCACTTCGACCTCCTGTACGACACCGCCCGTCAGCCCGAGCCGCCACGAGGGCGTGGGCGACAGCACGGAGCCGCCGAGGAACACGTACACCGAGTCGCCGACGGACGACGACACCGCGGCGATGTCCGCGTAGCCGTCGCCGTTGACGTCGCCGCCGGAGAACGAGATGCCCAGGTCGTTCGCGGGGTAGGGCAGCGCTTTCGCCAGCACCGCCACGCCGTCGACGCCGTCCGGTCCGCCGCGGTAGACGTAGAACGAGTCCATGCGGCCGACGAGCACGTCGTCGTAGCCGTCGCCGTCCACGTCGCCCAGGTACGACACGCGCCGCCCGAGTTCCTGGTTCGCGACGCCGCCGGGAATGGTCTCGACCACGGGATCCACGCCGGCGGCCGATCCGAAGTACACCTTCACCATGCCCGCCCGCAGCGTGCCCTGGTACGTCGCGCGCGAGAAGCCGACGATGAAGTCGGCGTAGCCGTCGCCGTTCACGTCGCCCGCGGGCGCCACGTCGTAGCCGCACCACTGCGCCGCCTCGTCGCCCTCGACCGTCCAGGCCGCGCTGGCCGACACACCGGTCGCACTGCCGAGGTAGAGCCAGACCTTGCCGGCGGCGCCGAGCGCGCCGACGTCGTACAGCGCCGCCGACACGAGCAGGTCGCTGTAGCCGTCGCCGTTCACGTCGCCCGCCGTACGCACGCTGTAGCCGAACCGGCCGGAGTACTGGTCGCCGATGTACGTGTGGTTCGCGAAGCCGAGGAGCGGGTCCAGCGTGACGGGGTAGACCGCGCCCGCGTCGTCCACGACCAGCGCGAGCCGGTCACCCTCGGGCTCGAACCGGCAGTCGAGTTCGCGGCCCTCGGCATCCCACGCCCGCAACTGCTCGGCGACGAACTCCGCCTGTCCCGGCGCATGCCACGCCATGCGCGCGCCGCGGTGCGCCGCCGTGGTGCCGGCCGTGGTGACGTGTCCTTCGATGCGCAGCGCACCCGCACCCCCGGGCCGCCGCAGTACGGTGAAGCCCTGCTCGAGGCCCTCGGCGCGGTTGTCGTACCACTCGGTCATGCCGGGGTGCGCGTAGCGGACGCGGTGGCCCGAAGCGCTCGGTGCCGCCGCCGCCAGCGCGCGCATCCGCTGCGGGCGCCCGAGGGCGATGGTGCGCCAGCTCCAGCACGGAGCGGCGGCCGGGCGCGCGGCGCGGGCGCGGATCTCGACGCCCGCCGCGGTGAAACGCGCGGCCAGGCCGCGGGCGCGGTTCGGGGCGACCCACGCGCCGCCTTGCGCGACGACTTCATACTCGCGGCGGTCGAGGTCCGCGCGCACGCGCGCTTCCCAGCGCGCGTCCGGCGACGCGAGCGCGGCGAGGCGCGTGGGCGAGGCGTCCCGCCCGGCGTGGGGCGGCGTACCGAAGGCGAGCAGGGCGGCACCGAGCGAGGCGAGCAGCAGGCGGGGCGACAGGAGCGCGGACGGCTTGGGCATGGGCGGCCTCTCGTTCGGGGCGGGGGCGGCGAGCACGTCGTCGCCCGCAGGGTGGGTCTCACCCCGGAGAACGTGCCGCCGGGCCGGAAACGCACGCCGGCCGGGCAGGTCGGCGGAAAGTGCTCCGGCGCGTTCCTGCGTTGCCGCCGGGGCCGGGGTTGTGCACAATGCCCCGGCAGCCGCCAGGGAGGCGGCGAGGTGGCGGAGCTCACGACCGGGCTCCTGGTCACCGCGGATGGAGTCGCATGCCGTTCGACTCCAACCCCAAGGATTGCACGGGAGTAAGGTCACCGCTTCCAGTGGCTTCTTCAATCTCCGCCAAACGCCAGCGCCAGATCCTCGCCGTGCTGCTCGGCGCCTTCTCGGTGCTTTCCGCCGCCAGCGTCGCGACCTATCACGCGCCCGTGCCCGGTGAAGCGCCCTGGTCGCCGCCCAACGCCTGCGGTCCGGCCGGGGGGCTGCTCGCCTACGGACTGGTCTGGTCGTTCGGGCAGGTGGCCGCCTTCGGTGTACCGTTGCTGGCCGCGCTGTGGGGCTGGAACCGGCTGCGCGACCAGAAGCCGCTGCCGCTCCTGCTCACGAGCGCGCTGGGCGCCCTGCTCGTGTTCGAGATCTGCACGCTGTTCGGGCTCGGCGGACTCGATCGCGAGCGCTGGGCCGGCGGCTGGGGCTTCGCGGCCACGCTGGCGCTGCAGTCCTCGCTCGGCTTGGTCGGTTCGTGGATCGTCGCGACCGCGCTGCTGTTCGTCACGGCGCTCGCGGCTTCCGAGATGGGCTTCCACTGGATCGGCAAGCTGGCGCACGGGCTGGTCCTGAACCCCGCCCGTGGCGTGGCGGGCGGCGTGGTGGGCGCGTGGGGGCAGTGGCAGGAGCGGCGCGCCGAAGCCGAGCGCCTCGCCGCGAAGCAGAAGGCGAAGGACGCCAAGGCCCCGAAGAAGCCGGTGAAGACGGCCGCCGCGCCGCTGGCGGCGAGCGCCGTGGCCGACGAGGCCGAGGCCGCGCCGCGCGCGCAGGCCAAGGGCAAGGCCGCGCCGGTCGAGTCCGCGGTGGCGCTCGCCGACGAGGGCGACGACGACGGCGACGCGCCGGTGGCCATGGCGCCGCCGCCGCCGCCGGTCATCAAGAAGAACGCGCCGAGCCGGCCCAAGTCGCTCGAACCCGAGCGCCCGACCGGGCCCGCGCCCGAGGAACCGCTGCCGCCGCTCGGCCTGCTCGAACTGCCGCAGCAGCCCGAGGACCTCGTCACGGCGGCCGACCTCACGCACCAGGCCACACTGCTCACGACCAAGCTCGCGGACTTCGGGATCGAGGGCCGCGTCACCGAGATCCACCCCGGGCCCGTCGTGACCATGTTCGAGTTCGAGCCCGCCGCGGGCGTGAAGGTGAACTCCATCGTGGCGCTCGAGGACGACCTCGCGCTGGCGCTGCGTGCGATCCGCATTCGCGTGATCGCGCCGCTGCCGGGCAAGGGCACGGTCGGCGTCGAAATCCCGAACCCGCGCCGCCGCACGGTGTATCTCCGCGAGGTGCTCTCCAGCCAGGCCTACGAATCCAGCAACGCCGCGCTCAAGGTGCCGCTCGGCGTGGACGTCAGCGGCACGTCGTTCGTGTCGGACCTGACCAAGATGCCGCACGTGCTGATCGCCGGTTCGACCGGCGCGGGCAAGAGCGTCTGCCTCAACACCATCATCACGGGCCTGCTGTTCCAGCACGACCCGAGCTCGCTCCAGCTGGTCATGATCGACCCGAAGATGGTCGAGCTGTCCATGTACAACGGCATCCCGCACCTGACGCTGCCCGTGGTGACCGACTCCAAGAAGGCGTCGCGTGCGCTGCGCTGGGCGGTGGGCGAGATGGAGAAGCGCTACAAGCTCCTCGCGAGCGTGGGCGCCCGCAACATCAACACGTATAACGAGCGCATCGCCGAAGGAAAGGTCCCGCCGTCCGACGGCAGCGACAAGGTGCCCGAACGCCTCGGCTACGTGGTCGTGATCGTGGACGAGCTCGCCGACCTCATGCTCACCGCACCGGCCGAAATCGAGGAGCCGATCGCGCGGCTCGCGCAGATGGCGCGCGCCGTCGGCATCCATCTCGTGCTCGCGACGCAGCGCCCGTCGGTGGACGTCATCACCGGCGTCATCAAGGCGAACTTTCCCTCGCGGATCGCGTTCCGCGTGGCGTCGAAGACCGACTCGCGCACCGTGCTCGACATGAACGGCGCCGAGAACCTGCTGGGCATGGGCGACATGCTGTTCCTGCCCATGGGCAAGGCCGACGCGCACCGCGTGCACGGTTGCTTCGTGTCCGAGGAGGAGACGCAGCGCGTGGTGGACTTCTGGCGCGCGAAGGCGGCCGCCAGCACCGCGCCGCCGCCGCCGCTGGCGACCGAGGTGAACATTCCCGAAGGCGACGAGGAAGAGCTGGCCGAGGACGGCTTCATGGCCGACGAACTCGTGCCGCAGGCCGCGTGCCTCGTGGTCATGCACAACCAGGGCAGCACGTCGCTGCTGCAGCGCCGCCTCCAGGTCGGCTATTCGCGCGCCGGGCGGCTCATGGACCAGCTCGAACAGCTCGGCGTGGTCGGGCCGTTCAACGGCAGCAAGGCCCGCGACGTGCTCGTGGACCAGAACTGGCTCATGCAGAAGGGCTTCATGTGAGCCGCGCGCGCCGCCTCGAACACCCCAGGCTCGCGTTCGTCACGCTCGGCTGCCCCAAGAACACGGTGGACTCCGAGCACATGCTCGGCGCGCTCGTGAAGGACGGCTTCGTCACGGTGGGCGATCCCGCCGAGGCGGACGTCGCGGTGGTGAACACCTGCGCGTTCCTGCAGAGCGCGGTACGCGAATCGAAGGACGCGATCGCCGGCGTCGCCGAGCTCAAGGCCAGCGGCCGGCTCAAGGCGCTGATCGTGACGGGCTGCCTCGCGCAGCGCTCGGGGGAGTCGCTGCTCGACGAGTTCCCGGACGTGGACGCCGTACTCGGCACCGGCCAGTGGAAGGACGTCGTCGGCGCCGCGCGCCACGTGCTGTCGGGCGCGCACGACCGCGTCGTGCACACCGAGTTCCCCGGCGGCGCCGTGGACGAAGGCATGCCGCGCGCGCTGAGCACGCCGCGCCACATCGCCTATCTCAAGATCTCCGAGGGCTGCGACCACCGCTGCACGTTCTGCATCATTCCGCACCTGCGCGGCGACCAGAAGAGCCGCTCGATCGAGTCGCTGGTCGAGGAGGCCGGGCGGCTCGCGAAGCTGGGCGTGCGCGAACTCAACCTGATCGGGCAGGACACGACCGGCTACGGCACCGACCTGCCGGGCAAGCCCGGGCTCGCCGACCTGCTCGAGGCGCTCGACACCGTCGAGGGGCTGCACTGGATCCGCGTGCAGTACACCTACCCGCGGCTGTGGTCGGACCGGCTGATCGCCACGTGGGCCGGGGCGAAGCGCGTCGTGCCCTACGTGGACATGCCGCTGCAGCACATCGCGCAGGACATGCTCCGGCGCATGGGCCGGGCGATGACCGAGAAGCAGACCCGCGAGCTCGTCGGCCGGATCAAGGCGGGAATCCCTCGGGTGGCGTTCCGGACCAACTTCATCGTAGGTTTCCCCGGCGAAACGGACGAACACTACGAGGTGCTCGAGCGGTACATCGAGGAAGAACCGTTCGACAACCTCGTCGTGTTCGGATACGAGCGCGAGCCGGAGACCCCGTCGTACGACATGACGCCGCGGGTGCCGATCCAGCAGCGCCGTTCCCGTCGTGCCCGGTTGCTCGCGAAACAGCAGCGGCTGTCCCGCGAACGGCTGGCCCGGCGCATCGGCGAGGTGACGACGGTCATGGTGGACGGGCCCGCGCCCGGGCGCGGCGGCCAATGGGCCGCCCGCACCACGGGTTCGGCGTTCGAAGTGGACGGGGGAGTAGTGGTGGAAGGGACTGATCTGGTGCCGGGGCAGCTGGTGACCGTGCGCATCACGGGCGCCGCGGCCTACGACCTGTTCGCGCGCGTGGAGCGTACGGCCGACCCCGCGCTCAACATTCTGGGCTGAATGAGGAACGAACGGATGCGTGCTCGTTGGAGTGGCCTGTTGTTCGCGTTGCTGGTCGGCGCCGCGCTGGTGCCGTCCGCCCAGGCGAAGAAGTTCCGCTACGCGAGCGGCCCCCGCGTGCCCGAGGATTCGGTGCTCTCGGTCGCGAACAGCTATCTCGATCCGGTCGTGCGTTCGCGCGGCCCGCGCGTGCCGTACACGAACCTCCAGCTCACGCAGTTCGTCGCGGATTCCGCGGCCGCCCGTGCGCTGGCGCCCGCGCCGCTCGAGCGCGGTTCGCACGCCGTGCTCGCGCCCGCGCAGGACCATCCGCTGAACTTCGTGCTCGAGCACGCGTTCCTCAAGGAACTGGCGGCGCGCGGCGTCGAGGTCACCGTGCGCCGGGCGCCGATTCCCGACGACTCGGTCGCGGCGTTGTTCTCGAACCCCGGCGACCCGATCCTCGAGTACACGCTGGGCTCGGCCAAGGTCACCTACCTGCGGCTCGTGGGCTGGCTGCCGGGCCGCGTGCGCATCGAGCGGCAGTCGCTCGTCACCGGCGCCGTGTCGCTGCGCGAGCCGTCGTCCTCGCGCGTGCTGTGGACCGGCGATCTCGGCCAGAACTTCGTGGACCGCTTCTCGCGTTCGCAGGTCTCGCTGGTCGAGGAGTCGCGGTACCCCGAGCTCAAGGACAGCGTGCCGCAGCGCAATCTCGACAAGGTGGTCGAGCCCGTGATCGTCGTGGGCGTCGTCGCCGGCCTCGTCGCGTTGTTCTTCCAGAATCGTCCGTGATCCGCTC
>JAXLXR010000010.1:0-147171 GCA_046327815.1 Candidatus Eiseniibacteriota bacterium
TGCCGCCGTGCACGCTCGGGCTCGAGCCGTCGGCGGTGCGCAGCAGGCCGTACACCAGCCACGGCTGGCGCCCGAGTTCCGCGGTCATCCAGCCCGCCGTGACCGCGATGTACGGGAACGGGAACGCCAGCGCGAGCGCCCACAGCAGCGCGCGCGTCGTGAACAGCCGGCGCAGCAGCAGCGCGAGCAGTGCCAGCCCCATGAGCCCGATCATCAGCGTGCCCAGACCGGCCATGACGTGGAACCCGTAGTAGACGAGCTCGATGTTGTCGGGCCACTGGTCCTCGGGAAACGCGCCGAGCCCGGCGACGTCGCCGTGGAACGTGCCGAACGCGAGGAAGCTGAGCATGCCCGGCACCGTGATCGGGTTGTCGAGCCGGCGCTCGGCCACGTTGGGCTGGCCGATCAGCGTGATGCCCGCGCGCGGCCCGCTCTCGAAGCGCCCCTCCATGGCCGCGAGCGCGGCGGGCTTGTGCCTCGCGACCGCCTTCGCCTGCAGGTCGCCGGTCGGGAACGCCACCGCGAGGCTCGCGACGAAGCCCGCGATCACGCCCAGCGTGAGGCAGCGCCGCGCGACCTCGGTGTGCTCGCCGCGCAGCATCCACCACGCACCGACGGCCGCGACCACGAAGCTCGCGGTCGCGACGCTCGCCGCCTGGTTGTGCACGAACTGCATCGCCGCCCACGGGTTCGTGAGGAACGCCGTCGCGTTCACCAGCTGCAGCGCGCCGTCGGGGCCCACGGCGTGACCGACCGGATGGTGCAGGAACGCGTTCGTGCAGAGGATGAAGTAGGCGCTGAGCCAGCTGCCGACGAACAGCGCCAGCGCGCACCCGAAGTGCGCCAGGCGGCTCATGCGGCGTTCGCCCCAGACGAGCAGCGCGAGGAAGCTGGACTCGAGGAAGAACGCGAACAACCCTTCCATCGCGAGCGTCTGCCCGATCACGGGGCCCGCGAACTTCGCGAAGCGCGCCCAGTTCGTGCCGAACTGGAACTCCATCGGGATGCCCGTCACCACGCCGACCGCGAAGTTGATCCCGAAGATCCGGATCCAGAACCGCGCGGCTTCGTCCCAGCGCGCATCGCCGCTGCGCAGCGCGAGCGCCTTCATGAGCACGATGTGCAGCGCCAGCCCCATCGTGAGCACAGGAAACAGGTAGTGGAACGTGATCGTGAAGGCGAACTGCAGGCGGTGCCAGAACAGCGCATCGGTGGGCATGGGGAACCCTTGCGCGCGGCCGCGTGGGGTGAGTGAAGA
Source organism: Candidatus Eiseniibacteriota bacterium (assembly GCA_046327815.1). Classification (GTDB taxonomy): domain Bacteria; phylum Eisenbacteria; class RBG-16-71-46; order RBG-16-71-46; family RBG-16-71-46; genus CAIXRL01. The sequence goes on from JAXLXR010000010.1 coordinate 1,259, forward strand.
TGGACGCGCCCGACGTTCGCGCCGCGCCGCCCGGCTGTCAATCGCGCGCGCGAAGACTTGGCGCGCGCGTGACGATCGGCCGACGCGCGCGGGGTTGGACGCGGGCGGCGGCGCCTGTAGCCTGACCGCATGCGCATCCTGCACTGGTTCCGCAAGGACCTCCGGCTCGACGACAACACGGCGCTCTCCGAGGCCGCGCACGACGGCGACGTGGTGCCGTTCTACACGAGCGAGCCCGCGATCCTCGGGCGCGACGACATGGCGCCCACGCGCGTGCGGTTCGCGCTCGAGTCGCTCGCGGCGCTCCGCGACGCGATCGCTTCGCACGGCGGCACGCTCGCGCTGGCGCACGGCGACGCGGCCGGCACCGTGCTGGCGGCCGCCCGCGCGGCGCAGGCCGACGCCGTGTACTGGAACGACGAATACGAGCCGTCGCTGCGCGAACGCGACGCGCGGGTGGAGGCGGCGCTGCGCGCGGCGGGCGTGCGGGTGAAGCGCTTCCACGACCGGCTGATCGTGGCGCCGGGCGGCGTGACCACGCAGCAGGGCGGGCCGTTCTCGGTCTACACGCCGTTCCGCAAGGCCTGCGAAGCGAAACCCGTGTCGGCGCCGCATCCGCCGGTCACGACGTTCGCCACGCACGCGCTGCCGGCGCCGACGCTGGCGCCGATCGAGCGCCTCGGGTTCGCGCCGCCCACCGCGGCACGCTGGCCGGGCGGCGAGCGCGAGGCGCGGCGCCGGTTCGACGAGTTCCTCGACGCCGCGGACAGCGCGCTCGCGCGCTACGGCGAGCAGCGCGACGTGCCGGCGGTGCGCGCCACGAGCCTGCTGTCGGCCGACCTCAAGTTCGGCACGATCGGCATTCGCCGCGTGCTCGCCGAGGTGCGTGCGGCCGCAGGCGCGCAGCCGTCGCTGCGCGCGAGCGCCGACAAGTACGTGAGCGAGCTGCGCTGGCGCGACTTCTTCGCGCACGTGCTGTGGCACTGGCCGCACGTCGAGCGCGGCGCGTTCCGGCCCATGTACGACGCGCTGCGCTGGCAGGGCTCGGACGCCCTGTTCGACGCGTGGTGCGCAGGGCGTACGGGCTACCCGATCGTGGACGCCGGCATGCGCGAACTCCTCGCGACCGGCCTCATGCACAACCGCGTGCGCATGATCGTGGCGTCGTTCCTCACCAAGGACCTGCTGCTCGACTGGCGCCGCGGCGAACGCCACTTCATGCGACACCTGGTGGACGGCGATCTCGCGAGCAACAACGGCGGCTGGCAGTGGGCCGCCGGCACCGGCACCGACGCCGCGCCGTACTTCCGCATCTTCAATCCCGAGTCGCAGGGACGCCGCTTCGATCCCGACGGCGCGTACGTGAAGCGCTGGGTGCCGGAGCTCGCCGGCCTGCCCGCCGCGCACGTGCACGCGCCGCACGACGCCCCGCCGCTGCTGCTCGCGGCCGCCGGTGTCACGCTCGGCGAGGACTACCCGTTCCCGATCGTGGACCATGCGAAGCAGCGCGAAGCCTGCCTCGCCATGTACCGGGAAGTGCGGCCCGATGTCGGCTGACGGCGCGCCGCTGCTGGCGTGGACGAGCGATCACGTCACGCTCGAGCTGCCCGAGGGCCACGCGTTCCCGATCGTGAAGTACCGCCTGTTGCGCGAGAAGCTGCTGGCGGAGCGCGTGCTCGACCCCGCACACCTCACGTACTCCGACGAGGCGCCCGACGCGTGGCTGACGGCCGTGCACGACGCCGGCTACGTCGCGCGGGCGTCAGCCGGCGGGCTCGACGCGGCCGAGGTGCGCCGGCTGGGCCTGCCGTGGTCGCCGGAACTGGTGCGCCGTGCGCGCGCCGCGGTGTTCGGCACCGTGCAGTCCGCGCGCGCCGCGCTGCGCCACGGGCTGGCCGGCAGCCTGTCCGGCGGCACGCACCACGCGTTCCGCGATCGCGGCGAGGCCTACTGCCTGTTTCACGACCAGGCGGTCGCGATCGAACTGCTGCGCGGCGAGGGCGCGATCGCGCGGCCGTTCGTGCTCGACCTCGACGTGCACCAGGGCAACGGCACGGCGGCGATCTTCGCGGGCGACGACGCGGTGTTCACGTACTCGCTGCACGGCCGCCACAACTACCCGTACCGCAAGGAGACGAGCACGCTCGACGTGGAACTCGACGACGGCGCCGGCGACGACGCCGTGCTCGCGGCGCTCGACGCGACCGTGCCCGCGGCGCTCGACCGGCACGCGCCCGATCTCGTGCTGTACCAGGCCGGCGTGGACGCGCTCGCGTCCGACCGGCTCGGCCGGCTGCGCATGACGCACGCCGGGCTCGCCGAGCGCGACCGGCGCGTGTTCGCGTGGTGCGCCGCGCGCGGGCTGCCGGTGGCGTTCGCCGCCGGTGGCGGCTATGCGCGCCCGATCGACGACACGGTCGAGGCGTACGCGAACACGTGGCGACAGGCGCGCCTCGCGCACGCCGGGCGCGACGGGCGCGAGGGCGTCGCGGGTCGCTGACCCCGCACGTTCAGGCCTGCGCTGCGCTGCGCCAGTGCTCGGGCTGCGCGGGCCACCCGGTGTCGTCCGGCAGCCCGACCCAGCGCATCGCCTCTTCCCACGTACCGCACACGGCGACGCCTTCGGCGGGTGCGGCGCCCGACAGCTGGTACATGCGGCCGAGCCCGACCAGCAGGGCCTGGTTCATGACGAGTGCGCGGCGTGCTTCGCGTGCCCACGGATTGTGCTCCGCGAGCTGTCGCACGCAGTCGGTCGAAACCAGCACCTGCTTGACGTCGCGGTAGTCCATCACCTGGACGAACTCGGGGCGGAACAGCGGGTGTGCGCGAATCGCGAACGTGTGGCCGAACAGGTCGTCGTCCACGACCGAGCCCCACACGCGGGAAAACACGCACGCACGGGCGATGTCCACATGGAAATTGGCGGCCATCTCGAGGGGTCTCCGGGGGGATGCCCGTCGCAACGTGCCGCGCGAACGCGGGATCGTCAAGGGGCCCGCACCGGCGAACGCCGGTCAAGCGCCGCCGGACGTTCGCCGATGACGTCCGCGTGACGCTCCCGACCACGCCCTCCGGCACCGGCCCGGCTTCCGCCACGTGGCCGCATCTCGCCAGCGCGCTGCCCGACTTCGCGCTCGCGACCGTGTGCGTGCTCGCGTGGATCGCACCCGAGTCGCTGCACGAGGGCGTGGTGCCGTGGATCCTGCTCACGATGCTCGTGGAGTTCGTGGTCGTGCACTCGGCGCCGTTCATGGGCCTGCAGCTCGTGGCCGACATGCCCGCGGCGCGCAAGGTGCGCAATGTGGTCGCGATCGGCGGGTTCTACTCGATCTTCCTGCTCGGGTTCTCGCTCGCGTTCCACGCGTGGTGGCCGTTCACGTCGTTCTGGCTGCTCACGCTGAACCGGCTCACGGTGCTGTGGTTCCGCCAGGGCGAATCGGGGCGCGAGGGCGCGACGCTGCGCGCGAGCTGGGCGGCCGGTGCGCTGTGCTATCTCGGCGGCGTGTTCCTCACGACGCTCGCGCCGGTCCCGCGGCTCGGGCTCACCGTCGGCTACGTCGAGTCGCTGCGCTTGAGCGGCGGCGGGCTGTGGATCGAACAGCCGTGGCGCGTGGTCGCGTTCGGTGCGCTCTACTTCGCGGCGATCGGGTTCTTCGAAGCGACGGGCTTCCGCGCGCTGCTCGATCGTGGCGCGCGCGCGGAGCGCACGCCGGCCTGAGCGTCCACGCCGTGGACGGCGGCGCGTGCGCTCGGTGCACGCACGCCGCGCGAGACGCGGCCGCGGCGCGCCGTCCACGCCGGCGACGTGCCCGTCACCCGCATGAACACTGCACGAAACGCTTGACGACCGTTCGCGAACGCGCGCATGTTGCGCGCGCCCTGCCCCCGGGGAAACGAACGGAGGTGAGTTGCATGAAGCAGGGCCGATGGATCGCATCGCTCGCGCTGGCCGCGATGCTCGCGACGGTCGCGCTGCCCGCCGCGCAGGCGGTGGCGGCGCCCCGCAAGAGCGCCGCGACTGCCGTGACGGCGAGCCCGAAGAAGAAGAGCTACGCCTTCCGCCAGTTCACCGGCGTGGTGAGCGCGCTCGACGCGGGTTCGCTGACGGTCGAGAAGACCGGCAAGCAGGCGAAGACGATGGTCTTCTCGAAGCACGAGAACCTGAAGACCACGGGCGAACTCGCCAAGGACGCCCGCGTCACCGTGTACTACCGCGAAGAGGGCGGTCGTCCGGTGGCGCACAAGGTCGTCGTGAAGGACGCCCCGATCGCCGCACGCTGATCGCACGCCGTACCGGGCACGAAGGGCCGGGAACTCGCGAGAGCTCCCGGCCCTTCGTGCTCGCCGGCCTCACCGCCCGCTCGCGCGCCCCCACACGAGCAACGCGATCACGACGAGGCCCGCGACGATCTCGGTGACGCCGAGCATGGCCGTGCGCAGCCGCGGCCGCCACGGCGACAGTCCCCACGCCGCGCGCGCGGTGAGCAGCACGGCCGCGGTCACCAACGTGAACGGCGCCACCCGCGCGGCGGCGAGCGCCCACGCCGTCGCGAACGTGAGCGCGTGCCATGCGGCCACCGCGGGCGCGCTCCATGGTTCGCCGCGCTCGAGCCGCAGGCGCGCGCGCACGAACGCGATCGTGCCGAACGCGCGCACCGCGAGTGCGCCCCAGAGCCCGAACGCCGGCCCGCGCTCGAGACCCCCCGCGAGCGCGATCGCCGTGGCGGCCGCCCCCATCGCGAGCGCACCCGCCAGTTCCGCGCCCAGGTCGCGCGAGCGGCGCGACAGGTCGAACGCCAGCGCCACCGCGGCGACGGGCGCCGCGGCCCCGACCGCGAGCAGCACCGGGCCGCGCGCCAGCAGGAGCGCGCCCGCCAGCGCCGCCGCGCCGAGCGCCGCGCAGACCGCGAACGCGCGTTCGGCGGCGTGCGTGCGCGGGTAGACCTTGCCGCGCCGCCGGTCGGGTACGAACAGCTTGAGCGGCTGCCGCGCGAAGAACGCGGCCACCGTCGCGAGTGCGACGCACGCCCCGGCCCACGACGGCGCGACCAGCAGGCCGAGCACGATGGGCTCGCCGAGGAACGCCCAACCGCCGTGCTCGGTGGGCACCAGGAGGCGGCGGAGCGACGCCGGGTCGTCGGATCGAACGGAAGCCATGCCCCCCAAGGTAACCCAGCGGGCTCGGCTGGCGTCGGTGTACGCACTCGTATTAGCTTGCGTGTTCGGACACGAGAGGGGCCCGACGACCGCCCGTTCGTTCCGCGCACACCTCTTCTCGGAGCCCACATGCGTTCTCTTCGAATCCTGTTGCCGCTGGCCACCCTGGTGCTGGCGGCCGTCTCGTTCGTACCCGTCGCGCACGGCATCCCGGCGTTCGCCCAGCGATACGGCGGCAGCTGCCGCCGCTGCCACCACCCGTTCCCCCGCCTGACCGCGGCCGGCGAGGCGTTCGCGTCGAACGGCCTGCGCCGCCACGGCGAGACCGCGCCCGTGGACACGATCGGCACCGGCGACGACCGGCTCGTGCTCGGCCGCGCGCTGCCGCTCTCGATGCGCTTCGAATCGAACGTCACGTGGCAGGGTGGCGAGCACGACGCGCCCGTGACCGACTTCCAGACGCCGTACGCGCTCAAGGTCATCTCGAGCGCGCCGCTCTCGAAGGACCTGTCGTACTACTTCTACTTCTACTTCTTCGAGCACGGCGAGATCGGCATCGAGGACGCGACGGTGACGTGGAACGACCTCGGCGGCCGGCCGTTCGATCTCACCGTGGGGCAGTTCCAGCTGAGCGATCCGCTCTTCAAGCGCGAGCTGCGGCTCGAACTCGAGGACTACGTCGCGTATCGCGCGCGCGTCGGCGGCACGCGCGCCGATCTCACGTACGACCGCGGCCTGCTCGCGACGTGGTCGCCGGCGCGCTGGGAGTTCGCGTTCGCGGCGGTGAACGGCACGGGCAAGCGCGAAGCCGACGACGGCGAGAACTTCGACACCGACGCGCCCAAGAACGTGCTCGCGCGCGCGTCGTTCGACGCCGCCGAAGGCGTGCGCGTCGGCGGCATGGCGTTCGCCGGCTGGCAGGACGGCTCCGGGCCGCCCGACGCGCGGGTGCGGGCGGACGCGCGCATGGCGGGGGCCGACTTCTCGCTGTCGCGTGGCGCGTGGGAACTGAACGGCCAGTGGCTCGCGCGCCGCGACCGGCTGGCCACGTTCACGCCGGGCGAGCCCGCGACGACCACGCGCGGTGGGTTCCTCGAGGCGATCTGGGCGCCGGGCGACGCGCGCTGGTACGGCTTCGGGCTGTGGAACCGGCTCGACTGCGACCGGCCGCTGCTCGATCCGCGCATGGGCGGACCGGTGGACGTGACCCGCTACCAGACCTTCAGCGCGGGCCTCGGGCATTCGCTGCAGCGCAACGTGCGCCTGCAGGCCGAGGCCGGCTGGGACACGGAGTCCGAACGCGCGCGGCTCGCGCTTTCGTTCGTCACGGCGTACTGACGGCTCCGACGGTTCCGGCGGCGCGGTCGCGCATCCTGCGGCCGCGCCGCACGGCTTTGATCGTGCGGGCGCGGGCGCTACTGTCGCGCGGTTCACGAACCACTCCTTCCCGCCGGAGCACTCCCGATGCGCTTCGCACGCTTCACGCTCGAGCACGCGCTCGCACTCGAACCTCACGTGGTCGTGCGACGGCCGGCGGCTCGTGCTCGTCCGGCCCGCGACGAAGCCGGCCCGCGCGAACCACACGGCATCCACGAACCCCGACACCGCGCCGACGGGTTCCTGCACCACGCGGCGCGGCTCGACCGGTGGGTGAAATGAGACCCGATCTCGCACGCCTCGTACGCTTCACGATCGTGTTCGCGCTGCTCGGCCTGTTCGCCGCCGTCGTCTGGCCGACGCGCTGGCGCTACGACCACATGACGGTGGACGGCAACGTCGTGCCGGTGCGCATCGACCGCTTCACCGGAGAGGCCGACATGCTGTTGCCCGACGACGGCTGGGTGCCGGTCGAGGCGCCGCAGGACGGCTCCGCCGCCGAACCCGAACCGCAACGGAGCTGAGCCGATGACCACGGCCGCCGCGCTGAACCGGATCGAGAAGCTGCGTTTCACGTTCGGACCCGAGGCGGCGCGCGAGAAGCGCCGCCTGTTCGCCGCGCTCGGGCGCACGCGGATCGGCAAGGCCGGCGACCTGCTCCGGCTGCACGAGGCGCTCGTGTACCGCGCGCCTACCCCGACGACGAAGCCACGCTCGCGCTGGTCGAACGCCTGCTGCGCGGCTTCGCGAAGCGCGCCGACCTGGCGGCGCTGCGCGCGCAGCTCGAGGACTCGGGCATCGCCGGCACCGACGTGCGGTTCCGCTTCTTCGCCGCGACGGCGCTGCGGCTGGCGACGCGGTTCCCCGAGCGGCTGGCCTACGACTGGGAGCGCATGGACGACACCGCGCGCCTCGAGGAGTTCCTGCCGCTGCTCGTCGCGCACGGCGAGACGCCCGGCATGGACGAGTACGACCTCGGACTGCGCGGCTGGCTCGACCGCATGCGCGGACCGCGCACCGGCGACGCGGCGTTCGTCACGCGCCGTCTCGCCGCCCGCGTGCGCGACGCCCAGCTGTTCGAGAAGCTGCACGACGGCGCCGACGCCGCGATGAAGCTGGCGTGGGGCCCGGGGGGCCGTCGCGCACGCTCGCACGTTGGCCCGGCGCGGCGGTGACGTACCAGCGCGGACCGTTGCGCCGCGGCCGGCCCGACCTGCGCGACGAGCTGTCGCGCCCGCCGGTCGCGATCACGCCCTTGTCGCGCCGCGACGGCGAGCGCGTGCTCGCGATGTGCATGGAAGCCATGGTCACGCGCAGCCGCGACCTCGATGTGTTCGCCTACGGCGATCCCGACGACGTGCGCATGGTGGACTGCGGCGACGGCCTGCAGTTCGCGTGCGTCGGTGCGCTGCCGTCACGGCGGCTGCTGCTCGAATCCGTGTACGGCATGCTCACGCTCAAGAACGGCGTGCCGACCGGCTACGTGCTCACGAGTGCGCTCTACGGTTCGGCGGAGATCGCGTACAACGTGTTCGAGACCTACCGCGGCGGCGAAGCCGGCACGGTGTACGGGCGCGTGCTGGCCATGACGAAGGCGCTGTTCGACGTGGACAGCTTCACGATCTACCCGTACCAGCTCGGCGGCGCCGGCAACGAGGAAGGCCTCGCGAGCGGGGCGTGGTGGTTCTACCGCAAGCTCGGCTTCGCACCGCGCGACCGCGCCGCGCGCGCGCTGGTGCGCCGCGAAGAAGCGCGCATGCGGCGCGACCCCGGGCACCGTTCGAGCCGACGCACGCTCATGACGCTCGGCGAGTCGAACGTGTTCTGGCACCGGGACGCGAAGCGCGACGACGTGATCGGGCTGCTGCCGCTCGCGAACGTCGGGCTCGCGGTGACCGACCTGCTCGCGAAGCGCTTCGGCGGCGACGCCGATCGCGGCGCGGCCGCGTGCACGCGCGAGGCGGCCCGGCTGCTCGGCGCCGCCCCGGCGAGCGGCTGGACGGCCGGCGAACGCCAGGCGTTCGAGCGCTGGGCGCCGCTCGCGCTGCTGCTGCCGGGCGTGTCGCGCTGGAGCGGGGAGAAGCGTGCGCTCGTCGCGGTGATGCGCGCCAAGGGCGGCCGGCGCGAGACGGACTTCGTGCGGGCGTTCGACCGCCACGCGAAGCTGCGCGCGGCGGTGGCACGGCTGGCGGGGACGACCCGGGCTTAGCGCGGGTGCGGAACGGCCGAAAGCGAGGAATTCCCGCTTGAAACGGGGCGAGTGCGCCCGCCACACTTGGCGCCTTCCCCCCGTGTTCCGATCTCTCCGTCCTCTCTCCTCGGGGTTCCCATGCTCGGTGCGACCTCCGCGCTTCGGCGTCTTGGCCTGCTCCTGCTCCTCACCGCCACACCTTCGACCACGTGGGCCGCGTGGCCCCACGACGCCGGGGTCAACGTGCCGGTCTGTACCGCGGCCGCCACCCAGACCGACCCCATCTCCGTTCCGGACGGCAGCGGCGGCGCGATCCTGGTGTGGGCCGACGGTCGCCCCGCAAGCCACTACGACCTCTACGCACAGCGCATCTCGGCGCAGGGAGTGCCGCTGTGGACGGCGGACGGCGTTCCCGTCTGTACCGCCACCGGCAGCCAGCTCGCGCCTCGCGCCGTCGCGGACGGCGTGGGCGGCGCCTACATCGTGTGGACGGACTACCGTGGCGGCGCGAGCGCGGACCTCTATGCCCAGCGCCTCAACGCTTCGGGTGTCGCGCAGTGGACCACCAACGGAGTCGCCGTCTGCACGGCCGCGAGCGAGCAGGGCGACGTGCGGCTTGCGCTCGACAGCAGCGCCGGGATCCTCGTGTCGTGGGAAGACAGCCGCAGCGGCACGAGCTACGACATCTACGCGCAGAAGCTGGGCGCGGCCGGCGTTGCGCAGTGGACCGCGAACGGACTGCTCGTCTGCAACGCGGTGAACAACCAGCTCTACCCGGACATCGCGACGGACGCGAGTGGCGGCGCGGTCGTGACGTGGCAGGACCTCCGCAGCGGCACGAGTTACGACATCTACGCGCAGCGCATCAGCCCGGCGGGTGTCGCGCAATGGACCGCGAACGGGGCCATCGTATCGACCGCCGCGGACAACCAGGATTCTCCCCGGCTCTTGAGCGACGGCCAGGGCGGCGCCCTGATCGCGTGGGAAGATTCACGCTCCGGCACGTCCGATGTGTACGTCCAACGGTTGAGCCACACGGGCACCGCGCAGTGGACCAGCAACGGGCTCCCCGTCTGCACCGCCGCGAACTCGCAGTTCGAGTTCGACATCGCTTCCGATGGCGCGGGCGGCGCCTATCTCGCGTGGAAGGACTATCGAGGAGGCGTCGAATACGACCTCTACGCCCAGCGGATCGCGCCGAACGGCGGCACCTACTGGGCGAGCAACGGCGTGGTCGTCTGCAACGCCGTGTACGACCAGATCGCTCCGCGCCTCGCACCGGACGGAGCCGGCGGCGTGCTGGTCAGCTGGTCCGACTACCGATTCACGGACGTGACCTCGGACGTGTTCGCTCAGCGGCTCTCGCCCACCGGCACCGCACTGTGGACCTCGAACGGCGTCGCGGTCTGCGTGCAGTTCGCCTCCCAGGGCGGCACGACCGTGGTCTCGGACGGCAATGGCGGTGCGATCGTCACGTGGTACGACATTCGCAACCTGGTCACCGGCTCCGACATCTACTGCCAGCGCGTCGAGCGCTACGGCCAGCTCGGCAACCCCGAGCCCACGATCACCTCGGTGGGCGACGTGAAGAACGACCAGGGCGGCTTCGTGAAGGTGGTCTGGAGCGCGTCGTACCTCGACGCCGACCCCACGTTCGGCGTCACCGAGTACCGCGTGTTCCGCAGCGTGCCGGGCGCCGCGCTCGCCTCGGCGCTCGCCGCGGGCCGCGCCACGACCACCGACTCCGACGAGGCCGTGCGCGAGGGCAAGCTGCTCGTCGTGCCGAACGGCGCGACGGCGACGAGCTGGGAGTACGTCGGCACGCAGGCGGCGGAAGCGTTCGCCACGTACTCGAAGGTCGTCGCCACCACCGCCGACTCGGTGGCGGGCTCGAACCCGCGCACGTGGTTCCTCGTCGAGGCACGCGCGTCCACTTCGATCTCGAGCGATCGCTGGTCGTCGGCGCCCGACTCGGGCTACTCGGTCGACAACCTGCCGCCGGCCGCGCCGGCGCCGCTCACCGGCCAGTACCTCGCGGGCACGACGCAGCTGCACTGGAACCGCAACCTCGAAGCCGACCTCGCGGGCTACCGGGTCTACCGCGGCACCGATGCGGCGTTCACGCCCTCCCCCGCCACGCTCGTCGAAGCGGTGACCGACACGGGCTACGCCGATCCGGCGGGCGTGGCGTACGTGTACAAGCTCACCGCCGTGGACGTGCACGGCAACGAGTCGCCGGTCGCGACGCTGGTCCCGAGCGGCACGCTGGGCGTGGAGACCGCGCCGCGCGCGCTGGCGTTCGCGGCGCCGTCGCCGAACCCGGCGCGCGGCACCGCCACGCTGCGCTGGACGCTGCCGTCCGCCGCGCGCGTGCAGCTGGCGCTCTACGACGCCGCGGGCCGCCGCGTGGCGACCCTTGCGAACGGCGTGATGGACGCAGGCGCACACTCGGCGATGCTCGCGCTGCGCGACGGCGCGGGGCGCGAGCTTCCGGCGGGGCTCTACCTGGCGCGGCTCGAAGCCGAGGGCCGCTCGCTCACGCGGCGCATCGTCGCGACCCGGTAGCGGCGCGAACCATACGCAAGGGCGGGCGATCCTCGACGATCGCCCGCCCTTCGTGCGTGCCCGCGGGCACGCCGTTCACACCTCGATCGTGCCGCTCAGGTACTCGACGGCCTCGCCGGCCAGCATCACGCGGTCGCCGCGTGATTCGCACCAGAGTTCGCCCCCGCGCGGCGAAACCTGCCGCGCGTGCAGCGACGTGCGGCCGAGGCGGCCGGCCCACCACGGCACGAGCTGGCAGTGCGCCGCACCCGTGACCGGGTTCTCGTCCACGCCCGCCTGCGGCACGAAGTAGCGTGAGGCGATGTCGCTCGCGTCGCCGGGCGCCGTCGCGATCACGCCGAACGCACCGAGCTTCGCCACCTTGCGGAAATCGGGAGCCAGCGCGCGCACGTCGGCCTCGCGCGCGAACAACGCGAGGTACTTGACCCCCAGCCACGTCTCGAGCGGCGCCGCGCCGAGCGCGTCGGCCAGCTCCGGCGGCGTCTCGACGCGCCGGCACTCGTAGGCCGGAAGGTCGAGCGCATAGCGCGCGCCGTCGCGAGTCACGGTGAGCGGACCGCTGCGCGTGGCGAACGTCACGCGGTCGGCGCCGGGCTCGAGGTGCGCGAACAGCACGTGCGCGCTCGCGAGCGTCGCGTGCCCGCACAGCTCCACCTCGATCGCCGGCGTGAACCAGCGCAGCCGCCAGCCCGCGCTCTCGCGCACGAGGAACGCGGTCTCGCTGAGGTTGTTCTCGAGCGCGATGCCCTTGAGGACGTCGTCGGGCAGCCACTCGTCGAGCGGCACCACGGCCGCGGGATTACCGGTGAAGCGCCGGTTCGTGAACGCGTCCACCTGCCAGAGGCGCAGCTTCATGGGCCAGCTCCTTTCGAGACGTGGACGGGACCACACGCTCACCGGCGCCGCAAGCCCGCGGACCGCGCGGCGCGCGAAGATTCTTCGCCCGCGCCCCTCAGGTCCGGCGCCGCGCCGGCCGAGACTGGGCCGCACGGGGCGCCGTGCCGGCGTCCGTTCCGGAGGAAACGTGCGACTCGGACTCTCGTGCCTCGCGACCACGCTGCTGCTCGGCGCACTCGTCTCGCCTGCCGGCGTGCCTTCGGCGGGCACGCCTCCCGCGCCACCCGTGCTCGCGCCCGCCGGCCCGACCGGCGTGCTCGTGGCGGCCGCGGACCCGCTCGCGACCGACCTGCAACGCGCGATCGAACGGCACGCGCGCGAGTACGCCGCGCTGCACCGGCAGCTCGTGCAGGCGCGCGAGGAACGCGAAGCGTTCGCGATCCAGCGCGAGCTGCGCGCGAACCGCACGTCGCTGCAGGTCGAGATGCTGCGCATCCAGGCCGCGTACGCCCGCCGCGCGGGACGCGAGGACCTCGCGTGGGAGTTCGAGCGCACGATCGAGGCGCTGGTGCGCCCCGAGCCGCGCGCCGCGGACGACGACGGACGCTGAATGCCGGCCTACTCGCCCGACTCGACAGGCAGTCCCGCCGCGCGCCATCCGCTGATGCCGGCCGCCATCACGCGCACGTCCGCGTAGCCCAGCGCGAGCGCGCGCTTCGCCGCAATGGGGGCCTTGCGGCAGAGCGGGTTCGAGCAATAGAAGACGAGCGGCCGCGTGCGGTCGGCGGGCAGGTCGGACGCCTGCATGCGCTCGTGGTCGAGCGTTCGCGCACCGGGCACGCGCGCCTCGAGCCAGCGCCCGCGCGGATTCACGTCGTACACGTCCACCCGGCCATCACGGCGCAGCGCATCGAGCGCCTGCGGCGAGATGGTGCGCAGCCCCATCAGCATGGCCATCATCGGACGACCCTCCTGCCGTGCGAGGCGACCCACCCGAGTCGCGCCTGGACCGCGGCGTAGACGGCGGCGAACGCCACGGGGCTCCACCCCAGCGCGGCACGCGCGCCCGCGTCGCCGTCCGCGAGCGCCTGGACGCACGCGGTGGCGAACAGGTACACGATTCCGAACAACAACCACGCGCCGAGCGGCGAGCGTGCCCGCGCCTCGGGGCCCGCGCCGGACGCCCGATCGCCGCGCGATTCGAACACGACGCGCAGGGCGGCGAGCAGCAGGCAGCCGAGCCCGAACGCCCCGCTCGCCGCACGCGCGTGCGCCAACGGCGCCCATGCGAACCACGCCGCGGACGCCAGCCCGGCGACGACCAGCAGCCAGCCGATCGCGCGCTCGTTGCGGGCCGCACGGGAGTCGTCGAGATCGAGCGCGGCGAGGGGACGCAGCTTGGGCAGGTCGTTGCCGCCGACGATTGCGACCAGCCCGACGAGCACACCCGTCGCCCGCGCCGCCGGCTCGGGCGGCAGCACGCCGCGGGCGCGCGCGGCCGCGACCACGCCCAGCGCGATCGCGAGTCCGAGGAATCCGAACGCCGCGCGCGAACGCAGGGCCGCGCTCACCGCCGGACTCCGGCGCCGCGCGGCGCGCCGCGCGGCGACCGGCTCAGGCGCAGGCCGAACGTGCCCGCGAACACGAGCAGCGCGTCCTCGAGCACCGACAGGCGCAGCTCGTAGACGAGCGACTTGCCGCGGCGTTCGGTCGCGACCAGCCTGGCTTCGCGCAGCACGGCGAAGTGCGCCGAGAGCGTGGGCTTGGACACGTCGAAGTGCTCCGCCAGCTCGCCGGCGGTGAGCGGGCCGTCGCGCAGCAGCTCGAGCACGCGGCGGCGCGTGGGATCGGACAGCGCCTTGAAGACGGGGTTCATGATTCGATATTTAGCCAAACGTCTAAATGAATGTCCAGCGGAAAGTCGAAAGGCGCCGGTGCGGAGCTCGCACCGGCGCCTCGTGCACGGCGGTCGGGGGCTACAGGATGGTCTTGCCCAGCGCGCTCTGCGCCAGTTCGGCGGCCAGCAGGCCGGTCATGTTCTGCGAGTCGAGCACAGGGTTCACCTCGACCAGGTCCATGCTCACGATGTTCGCGCGGTCGGCGAACATCTCCATGGCGAGGTGCGCTTCGCGGTAGCTGATGCCGCCCCACACCGGTGTTCCCGTGCCCGGCGCGTCCTCCGGGTCCACCACGTCGAGGTCGAACGACAGGTGGATGCCGGCCGTGCCGTCGCTCGCGAGGCGGATGCCTTCGTCGAGCACGTCGCGCATGCCGCGTTCGTCGAGGTCGCGCATGGTGTAGCAGTTCACGCCCGACTTCTTGAGGAACTCGCGCTCGTCCTTGTCGATGTCGCGGATGCCGATCAGCACGGTGTTCCGCGGCAGCACCTTGGGCGCGCGGCCACCGAGCCGCACGAGATCGGTGTCGCCCTGGCCGAGCGACACCGCGAGCGACATGCCGTGGATGTTGCCGCTCGGCGTGGTCTTCGGCGTGTTCGCGTCGCCGTGGGCGTCGAACCAGATCAGCCCCAGCCGTTCGCCGCGGCGCGCGAACCAGTTCGTCGAACCCGCCACCGAGCCGATCGCGATGCTGTGATCGCCGCCCAGCACGAGCGGCATGCGGCCCTCGTCGAGGCACTTCTCGACCGCCTTCATGAGATCACGGCAGGCGGCGAGGATCGGCTTCTTGTACCGGAGCTTGCCGGTGCCGACCTTCTGGGTCTCGGGGATCATCACATCGAGGTCGCCGTAGTCGGTGACCTTGTGCCCGAGATCCTCGAGGTGCTTCTCCAGGTCCGCGATGCGGATGGCGGACGGCCCCATGTCCACGCCGCGACGGCCGGCGCCGAGATCGATCGGTACGCCGATCACTCCGATGTTGCGTTTCTTGATGGCCATAGTGCGGGCAGGCTACACCGGCCGCGAAACGCGCGACAAACCGCGCCTCGAACCCCGCCCACAGCATGAAGGACCGGAGTCGAAGGCCTGGGTCGAGCCGAACTCGTGGCCGACGGGCGATGCGCGCACGAGGAACTTCCGTCGGATGAGGGCCGCGGCGCCGCGGAGACGGGACTTCGGACGGCACGCCCGGCGAACCACCGCACGTGGTCAGGCGCAGCTTCCTCGACGTGAAGGAACACATCGAATTCCGCACCGTGCGTGTACTCGTGCGGAACCGGCCCGCACCTCTGGAGGTAGTGCATGGGGATTCCACGTGAATCGGGGCGGATCCTGCGGTAGCGTGCCGCCCACTCTCTCCACCGGACACCTCCCCGTCCGGCGCGCCGGCCGTTCGACCCCCCCACCGGCAGCCACGAACGAAGGCACACCCTCTTGTCAGTGTTCACACACAGGCACCGCTCTTGCGGATTCCGCCGGCCGATCCCGGCCATGCGAGCCAAGTCGCAGCCGATAGGCCGCGTCCTTTTCCGAGGAGTTGCGAAGTGCAATCGTCCGGTGCGCCGAGTCGTGCGGTTTCGGAGACACCCTTGATGAACGCCGCGCACAAGCCCGCGCTCAAGCTGGTGCCCAAGGCACCGGCCGCCGAGCCGTCGCCCAAGCTCGAGCCCGTGCCCGGCACGGCCTCGCGGCCGGCCGCGAAGGCGGCGGGGCGCTCGTGGGGCGACCTGGCGGCGATCGCGATCTCGCTGGCACTGCCGGCCGCGATCACGCTGTGGGGTGCCAGCTACTACCTCGCGCCGCTCGGCGTGCGGCTGCGCCATCCGCTGCACGCGCTGCTCAAGCCGGCCGGCACCGTGGGGCTGGCGCTCGGCATCCTCGGCTTCGCGCTCTTCCTCTTCATGTGGCTCTACCCGTTCCGCAAGGCGGTCAAGTGGCTCGCATGGACGGGACCGCTCGGCGGCTGGATGCGCGTGCACGTCGTGGCCGGGCTCGCGCTCCCGGCGATCGTCGCGGTGCACGCGGGCTGGCGCTTCGACGGGCTCATCGGGCTCGGCTACATCTCCATGTTCGTCGTCTCGTTGTCCGGCATCGTGGGGCGCTACCTGTACACGCACATCCCGCGCAGCCGGAACGGTCTCGAACTGAGCATGGAAGAGGTCGCGAACGAACGCCGCGCGCTGATCACCCACCTCGCGGCGGCAACCGGACTGGTGCCCGCCGAGATCGAACGCCGGCTCGCGGTGGACCCGCGCCCGTACGACGGCCTCGACCCGGTCCGCACGCTCGTGCGCATGGTGCAGGACGACATGCAGCGCTGGCGCGTGCTCGGCGAACTCAAGCGCGAGCTGTCCCGTCCGCGCACCGGACAGGCGCCGCTCAAGGGCAACGAACTGCGTGACACGCTGCGGCTCGCCCGCCAGGAGATGAAGCTGACGCAGCAGGTGCGCATGCTCGACGCCACCCGCCGCGTGTTCGGCTACTGGCACGTGGCGCACCGCCCCTTCGCGATCACCGCGCTGATCGCGGTACTCGTGCACGTGATCGTCGCGATCTGGATCGGCGGCATCCACTTCTCGTGACACGGAACGTCACCGGAGGACGGTACTCGTGAATGGACTCGTCACCACGCTGGGCTTCGTCGGACTGACCGCGGTCTTCGTCGCGCTGCACCTGCGCAAGGGCGGCCGCGGCGCGGCGGCCGACACGCGCCCGTGCCCGCGCTGCGGCACCGCGCTCTCCGCCGGTGCGCAGTGGTGCCCGAAGTGCAAGGCCCCGCCGCAGGCGTTCGACCTGGTTTCCGCCCGCGTCGTCACCGAAGAGAAGAAGGACGCTCCCGGCGCCGCGCTGCACGCGATCGTGCGCGCGGACGTCTGCGTGGGCTGCGGCACGTGCGTGCCGGTGTGCCCCGAGCCCGGCGCGATCCAGATGGTCAACAAGGTCGCGCGCGTGGATCTCGATCGCTGCAAGGGCCACGGCCTGTGTGCGGCCGCCTGTCCCGTGGGCGGCATCGTGATCACGTCCGGTGCAGCCGTGCAGGTCGTCGAGGTGCCCGACCTCACCGCGCGGTTCGAATCGAAGAGCCTTCCGGGCCTGTTCATCGCCGGCGAACTCGGCGGCCGCGGGCTGATCAAGAACGCCGTGAACGAAGGCCGCCTCGCGATGGAAGGCGTCGCCGAGTCGCTGCAGGGCGATCCGTTCCGCGGCGACACCAGCGACGGCGTGCACGACGTGATCGTCGTGGGCTCGGGTCCCTCGGGGCTTTCGGCCGGACTCGAAGCCATGCACCAGGGACTGCGCTACCTGATCCTCGAGCAGGGCACGCTCGCGGACACGATCTCGAAGTACCCGCGCAAGAAGCTGCTGTTCGCCGAACCGCTGCGCGTACCCGTGTACGGCGAACTGTGGGTGACCGACGCCACCAAGGAATCGCTGCTCGCGGTGTGGCAGACCGTGATCGAGAAGACCGGCCTGCGCATCCAGTCGAACATCCGCGTCGAGGGCATCGTGAAGGAAGGCCCGATCTTCCTCGTGCAGTGCGGCGACCGCACGTACCGCTCGCGCCGCGTGGTGCTGTGCATGGGCCGCCGCGGCACGCCGCGCCGGCTCGGCGTGCCCGGCGAGGAACTCGACAAGGTGCTCTACGACATCGTCGAGATGGAGGCGTTCGAAGGCCAGCGCATGCTGGTCGTGGGCGGCGGCGACAGCGCGGTCGAGTCCGCGCTCGGGCTCGCGAACCAGCCGGGCACCTCGGTCACGCTGTCGTACCGCGGCAGCGAGTTCGGGCGCGTGAAGGAACGCAACCGCGAGAAGATCGACGCCGCCGTCGAGGCCGGCAAGGTCGAACTGCTGCTCGGCAGCCAGGTGAAGGAGATCCGCCGCGACGTCGTCGTGCTCGAGCACGAGGGCACGCTGCGGCTGCTGCCGAACGACGGCGTGGTCGTGCGCATCGGCGGCGAGGCGCCGTACCCGTTCCTCGAGCGCATCGGCGTGAGCATCGTGAAGAAGGAGCTCGCGCTCGAGCAGCCGGGCGAATCGAAGGCCGGGGCGGGCGCGTGAAGCGCACACTCGCGGCGTTCCTGTTCGCGGCACTCCTGCTTCCCGCGTTCGCGCCGGCGGCGCGCGCGCAGGTGTCGCCGGGGCCGCTCGCGGCACCGCATGCGGCGCTCGACGGATCGCTCGAATGCCTGAAGTGTCACGGCAAGGCCGGTGGCCGCGGCGACAGCAAGACCGGCATGGACGAGCGCTGCCTCGCCTGCCACACCGAGATCGGCTGGATGCGCACCGCCCGGCGCGGCACGCACGCGCGCGACATGGCCAAGAACTGCGCTTCGTGCCATCCCGATCACGGCGGCCGCGACTTCGCGCTCGTCGTGTGGCCGGAGGGTTCCGCGCAGAAGTTCGACCACCGCCGTGCCGGCTACGTGCTCGAAGGCAAGCACGCCACGCTCGCGTGCGAGAAGTGCCACACCGCACGGCTGCAGAAGTCCGGCGCCGCGCCGCTGATCCGCCGCAAGAACCGCAACGCGAGCTGGCTCGGACTCGAGACGGCGTGCGCCTCGTGCCACGACGACGTCCATCGCGGCCAGCTGGGCAAGAAGTGCGAGAGCTGCCACGGGCAGGAGAAGTTCACTCCCGCGCCCGGCTTCGACCACGCGAAGAGCGCGTTCCCGCTGACCGGCGCGCACGCGAAGGTCGAGTGCCTCAAGTGCCACGCCGCGCCGCAGTTCGTGAAGGCGCGCGACGCCAAGGGCCAGCCGCTGCCGCAGTGGAAGCCGCTGCCTCACAAGGACTGCGTCTCGTGCCACAAGGACCCGCACGCGGGCCGGTTCCCCGGCGCGTGCGCGAAGTGCCATACGACCGAGGGCTGGAAGAACGTGAGCCGCTCGGGCTTCAACCACGACGTCACGCGCTACCCGCTGCGCGGCCGGCATGCGCAGGTCGCCTGCGAGAAGTGCCATGACGTGCGCCAGGGCGGGTTCGGCCAGAAGCCGAAGTTCGCCGCCTGCACCGACTGCCACAAGGACGCGCACGCCGGCACGGCGACGCTTGCGGGCGTCGCGGCCGACTGCGCCGCCTGCCACTCGGTCGCGGGCTGGACACCGTCCACGTACACGGTGGCGCAGCACGCGAAGAGCACCTACCCGCTCGAAGGCCGCCACGCGACCACCGCCTGCGTGAAGTGCCACGTGCGCGCGGCCACCGGAACTTCCGCGGCCGCCGCGCTGGGTCCGGCACGCGTGCAGCTGCGCCCGAAGAAGGCCGCCTGCGCCGACTGCCACCACGACCCGCATCGTGGCCGCTTCGAACCCACCGGCGCGCGTGCGAAGAAGAACGGCTGCCGCGCCTGCCACACGCTCAACACGTTCCGGCCGTCGTCGTACGACGCGGTGGCCCACGCCGACTGCGTGTTCCCGCTGCGCGGCGGGCATCTCGCGACGCCCTGCCAGGCGTGTCACCAGGAACTCGCCGCGCCGCCCGCACGCTCGAGCCTCGCCGCCGACTCGGCCAGCGCGCGCGTGCTCGCGTTCGACCAGCCGCGCCGCGCGTGCGTCGAGTGCCATGCCGCGCAGAGCCCGCACGGCGACCAGTTCGCGCACCGCCGCGACAAGGGCGCGTGCGAGGGCTGTCATGTGGACTTCACGTTCGTCCCGGCCTCGAAGTTCGACCACGATCGCGATTCGTCGTACCGGCTCGAAGGCGCGCACGCGCGCACGCCGTGCGCCAGCTGCCACGTGCCGAAGCCGGACGCGTCGGGCAGGACGGTCGTGACCTACCGCCCGACGCCGACGAAGTGCGAAGCCTGTCACACGAGCGGCGCCGTGGCGCCGCTCACCCCGGGAGGCGGACGATGACGACGCGGACACGGCTGCAGGCGGCGCTCACGATCGCGGCGGTCCTGCTGCTCGCCGCCGGCGCGTTGCGCGCCGGGGCCGGGGCCGATGCCGGCGCCGATGCCGGCCGCGCGGCGAACCCGCACGGCACGTTCCGCGAACCGTGCGCGAACTGCCACTCGTCGGACACGTGGAAGCTCGCGCGGATGAGCGCGGCGTTCGACCACGGCAAGTACGGCTTCGCGCTGCAGGGCGCGCACGCCGCCGCCGCATGCACGGCGTGCCACACGTCGCTCGACTTCACGGCGGCGCAGCCGCGCTGCGCGTCGTGCCACGCCGACGTGCACCACGGCGAGATGGGCGACGAGTGCGCGCGCTGCCACGGTGCGCGCAGCTTCGTGGACCGCGGGCCCATGATCCGGCTGCACCAGATGTCGTCGTTCCCGCTCGCGGGCGGGCACGCGGCGCTCGACTGCGGCGAATGCCACCGCGCCACGAGCAGCGGCCAGATGCAGTTCAAGGGTACGCAGGCCGAGTGCAAGGCCTGTCACCTGCCGCAGTACCAGTCCGCGCGCTCGCCCGATCACCAGGCCGGCGGCTTCCCGCTCACGTGCCAGCAGTGTCATTCGGCCACGCAGTGGAGTCCCGCCCGCTTCAATCACGACGCGATCGGGTTCCCGCTGCGCGGTGCGCACCGCGCCGTCGCGTGCGGCGAATGCCACGCGAACGGCCGCTACACCGGCACGCCGCGCGCGTGCGTGGCCTGCCACCAGACGGACTACGACGGCGCCACCCCGCCGCACGCGTCGTCGGGCTTCCCCGCCGATCTCTGTGCGAGCTGCCACGGCTTCGATCGCTGGTCGCCTTCGACCTACGACCACTCGCGCACGAGCTTCCCGCTGACGGGCGCCCACGTGCGCGTCGCCTGCACCACCTGTCACGCCGACGGCGTCTACGACGGCAAGCCCACCGCGTGCATCAGCTGCCACCAGGCCGACTACGACGGCGCCTCGACGAATCACGTCGCCGCGGGCTTCACGCCCGGCGCCTGCGCGACCTGCCACTCCACGTCCACGTGGGCGGGCGCGACGTTCAATCACGACGCGGCGTGGTTCCCGATCTATTCCGGCACGCACCGAGGCCGCTGGAGCGAGTGCACCACCTGCCACACGAACCCGGCCAACTACGCCGTGTTCACCTGCCTGTCGTGCCATCCGCACGACGACCAGGCTTCGACGAACGCCAAGCACTCCGAGGTCCGCAACTACCGCTACGCCAGCGATGCCTGCTACTCCTGCCATCCGAGGGGAACTCACTGATGCGCCGCCTCGCTCTCACCCTGCTCATGCTCCTCGCCGCGACCGTGCGCTCCGCGCTCGCCGTGCCGGCATCCACGCCGGTCACCTACGTCTCCGGCTCAAACGTCTACCTCGAGATCGGCGCACTGCAGGGCGTGCAGGTCGGCGACACCCTGCAGGTGTTCCGCGACGGCAAGCTCGTCGCGCGGCTGCGCACGGCGTACGTGTCGTCGAAGCGCGCCGCGTGCGACACGCTGTGGACCGCCTCGCCGCCGCGGGCCGGCGACGAAGCGCGCTACGACTCGCGCGCCGCCGAAGTCGCCGCCCGCGCCGACAGCGTGCGTGCGGCGGCGACGGTGGCGGATTCGTCGCGCCGCGCCGCGCTGCTGCCGCCCGCTTCGCCGAACGCGAAGAGCGTGACCCGCCAGCGCCTGCGCGGCCGCGTCGGCGCGCGCTGGCTGTCGGTGAACACGACCGACGGCGCGTCGTTCCGCCAGCCCGCGCTCGACGTGCGCCTCGACGGCCGCAACGTCGCGCAGGGCCGCATGGACCTGTCGTTCGACATGCGCAACCGCCGCACCACGCGCAACTATTCCGGTGGCGATTCGAAGACCGACCAGCAGGCGCGCGTGTACCGCGCGACCGTCACGCTGCGCACGCGCGATTCGAACCGCCGCATCACGGTGGGCCGCCAGAGTTCGCCGCTGCTCGCGAGCGTGCACCTGTTCGACGGCGGCCTGATCGAGCTGGGCGACGCGCGCCGCACGGTCGGCGTGTTCAGCGGCACGCAGCCCGACCCGGTGAAGTACTCGTTCTCGGGCAAGGTGCTCCAGTACGGCGGCTTCGCCGAATGGCACCAGGCGCCGCGCGCCACCGACCGGTGGTCGTTCGCGCTGGGGGCGGTGTCGTCGCAGGAGAACGGCCAGCCCAACCGCGACTTCGCGTTCGCGCAGTCGTGGTGGTTCAACAAGCGCTTCAGCGCTTCGTTCACGCAGGAAGTGGATTTCAACCGCGGCTGGAAGCGCGCGCAGGGCGAGCCCGCCCTGTCCACGACGAGCACGTTCGGTTCGCTGCGCGTGCCCGTGACGGCGTGGCTTTCGGCCAACGGCGGCTACGACAACCGCCGCAACGTGCGCCTTTACCGCGACCGCCTCACCCCCGAGACGCAGTTCGACGACGCCTACCGGCAGGGCGCGTGGGCCGGCGCACAGCTCGAGCTCGCGCAGCGCGTGCGCCTGACGGGCGAGGCGCGCAGCAGCGCCGGCGCCGACCGCTCGCATTCGTGGTCGGGCAGCGGCGAGCTCATGCGCTTCGCGCCGCTGCACGCCACCGCACGGGCGCGCTACTCGAAGTACTTCGGGCAGACGGTGACCAGCTCGCTCTGGTCGGGCGGCCTCGGGCTGGACCCGGTGCCGCAGTCGCATCTCGAGATGGCGTTCGGCGAGCGAAAGACCGAGGATGCGTTCAGCGGCGCGGGCGACTCCGAGCGCTGGGAGAGCGTGGACGTGGATTGGACGCTCGGTCGCAACTGGTACGTGAACGGCGGCTTCGAACAGGGTCACGGCGGTCTCTCGGGCACGACGCGTCAGGTGCAGGCCGGACTGAGCTGGCGGTTCTGACGCGACGGCCCACCTCCCGGAGGAGGCGGGCATGCACGCAGGCGGACGACGGACGATCGGTGGCGTGGCGCTCGCGTGCGCCGCGCTGCTCGCGCCACCGGCGTGGAGTGGCGACGAAGAGCGCCAGGCGCTGCCGCAGCCGGCGCCGGCCCGCGGCGCGCCGCCGGCCAACGCGCTGTTCGCCGACGACTTCTCGTCGGGCGCGCTCGAACGCTGGTGCCCCGACCGCGAAGGCGTGTGGTCCGTGCGCCGCGGCATGCTGCGCGCGGACCTGCCCGACGGCCGGCAGGAGCGCTCGTTCCTGCACGTCGGCGACGACACCTGGACGGACTACGCACTCGAGTTCGACGTCTGCATGATGCGCGGCGTGGACAAGGGCGCGGCCGTGCGCGTCGAGGGCACGACCGGCGTGGGACTCGACCTGCGGGGCGGCTCCTACCAGGACGTGCTGCTCCACGTGCGCGAATGGCGGCTCGGGCGCGCCCCGGCGACCAACGCGAACGGCGTCTGGCACCACGTGCGGGTCGAGGCGCACGACACGCGCTGGCGCGTGTGGGTGAACGGCGAGCTCGTGCTCACGCGCCGCGACGGCCGCCGCATGCGCGGGCACATCGCCATGGCGGCCTACACCGGCGGCGACGGACGCTGCACGGTGTACTACGACAACGTGGTCGTGACGCCGCTGCATTGACCGCGGCGCCCGGCGGGCGCGCGCGGATCAGGCGTGCGCGCGCCGGCCCGCGAGCAGCCGCAGCCCGTTCAGGATGACGACCACCGTGCTGCCTTCGTGACCCGACACGGCGACCGGCAGCTTGAGCTGGCCCAGCGGCGTCATCGTGCCCACGAACACCCACACGACCAGGAACAGCATCACGCCCGTGGCGATCACGAGATTCTGGATCACCACGCGGTTCGCGCGCTTCGCGAGCCGCACCGCGTAGGGCAGCGACGTGAGGTCGTCCGCCATGAGCACCACGTCGGCGCTCTCCATGGCGGCGTCGCTGCCGATGCCGCCCATGGCGATGCCGACGCTCGCGCGGGCCAGCGCGGGCGCGTCGTTCACGCCGTCGCCGATCATCGCGACCGAACCGTACTTGCCCTCGAGCTCGCCGATCACGCGCACCTTGTCCTCGGGCAGCAGCTGCCCGTGCCGCTCGTCCACGCCGGTGCGGCGGGCGATCGCCTCGACCGTCGGCGTGCTGTCGCCCGACAGCACCGCCAGATGCGACACGCCCAGGCCGCGCAGCTCCTGCACCGTGCCGGCCGCGGTCGCGCGCACCACGTCGGCGGCCGCGATCAGTCCCCACGCGCCGGCCGAGTGCACGATCATCGCGGTCTTCGCGTCGCCCGCGAACTCGCGCACGCGCTCGGCGACGCCGCCGGGCAGCGCGATGCCGAGCTGCGCGAACAGGTCGGGCGTGCCCACTTCGATCGTCCGGCCGCGGTGCGTGGCCACGAGGCCCTTGCCGAGATGATTGTGCAGTTCCTCGGCGGGCTCGAACGCCACGCCGCGCGCTTCGGCCGCACGCACGACCGCCTGCGCCAGCGGGTGCGGCGAACGCTTCTCGGCGCACGCGGCCATGGCGAGCAGGCGCTCTTCCGTGGCGCCCTCGAGCGCGATCACGTCGGTCACCTCGAAGCGCCCGTGCGTGAGCGTGCCCGTCTTGTCGAACGCGATCGCCTGGATCCGGCCGAGCGCCTCGATGTAGCGCCCGCCCTTGAACAGGATGCCGTTGCGGGCCGCGTTCGCGATCGCGGACAGGATCGTGGCCGGCGTGGCGATCACGAGCGCGCACGGCGACGCGACCACGAGCAGCGTCATGGTGCGGTACAGCGCGCCCGACGGACCGCTCCACGGCATCTTCATCACGAACAGCGTGACGAGCAGCATGAGCACCGCCGCCACGATCACCACGATCGTGTAGTAGCGCCCCACCCACTCGGCGACTTCCTCGGTGCGCGACTTCTGCTCCTGCGCCTCCTGCACCAGCGCCACGATGCGCGCGAGCGCGGAGTTCGACGCCGCGCGGGTCGCCACGAACTCGAGCGCGCCGTGCTGGTTGAGCGTGCCGGCGTAGAGCGGCGAGTCCGGGCCCTTCTCGACCGGCACGGATTCGCCGGTGAGGCTCGACTGGTCCACGAGCGACGTGCCGCGGGTGACGGTGCCGTCCACGGGAATCGCCTCGCCCGGCTTCACGATCACGGTCTCGCCCACGCGCACTTCCTCGGCCGCCACCTCGAGCTCGCGGCCCTCGCGGCGCACGAGCGCGCGCGCCGGGCGCAGCTTCATGAGCGCGTGCAGCGCGTGGCGCGTGCGGCCCATGGTGTAGACCTCGAGCGTGTTGCTGAGCGAGAACAGGAACATCAGCACGGCCGCTTCCATGATCGCGCCGGTGGCGGCGGCGCCGACAGCGGCCAGGATCATGAGCAGGTTGACGTCGAACTTGAGCTGCCGCAGCGCCTCGAACGTGCTGACCGTGGCGAACCACCCGCCCGTGATCGCGGCGATGCCGTAGAGCACGTGCGCCCACAGGTCGGGCAGCGGCGTGAACCACTCCACCGCGAGCCCGGCGACCAGCGTGACGAGACAGGCGATCGTCATGGCGACCATGGCGCCGCCGCTCGCGTGCTCTTCTTCTTCCGCGTGGGACATGGTCGCGCCCCACGGCTTGTCGGTCAGCGGCCGGACCACTTCGACACCGCCCGGCGCGGCCGCGCGGCGTGCGAGGCGCACCGTGCCCGGCGTGGCGTCGGCGGTGAACGTGTCGGCGTCGGCGGCGTCGAGCTTGCCGAACCGCAGGGCGCACTCGGAGCAGGCGTCGAGCGAATCGCGCTGCTCGCACGCGGTGACGCGGTGCGCGAACACGCCGCCCACGTCGTCGGCGAACGTGTTGAGCTGCTCGGGCGACACGAGCGACGGCTGGTAGCGCACGGTGAGCGTGCTCGAGCGGAAGTTCGCCTCGATCGCGAGCACTCCCGGCCACTCGCGCAGGCGGTCGGCGAGGATCTCGATGCAGCCCTCGCCGCCTTCGGGCGGGGGCAGGTGCCCGGGGGCGGTGGCGTTGTGGGCGGACGAGTGGGCGGACTTGCCTTCGCAGTTCTGGCACATGCGGCGGTCTTCCTGTCGCGAACGTGACGCGCTCCGCTTCGGAGCGTGCCCGGGGTCGCTTGACAGTAACGGCTGGCTCGCGAGGATGCACGCATGCGCCCCCTCGCGCGCCTCAACTTTTCCGCGATCCTGACGTTTGCCGCGATCCTCTGCGCCGGTGCGGGCATGACCGGATGCGGCGGGTCGGGCTCGAGCGTCTCGCCGGGCCCCACCGCGCCCACGCGCACGTGGCGCATGGGCTTCTCCGGCATTCCGCCCGTTCCCGACCAGACGATCTCGGTCAACACGATCTTCGCGTGGTCGCCGCGCGCCGACGCCGCGATCGCGCACGAGGGCGTGCCGTGGGACTCGCTGCTCGCGGGCGTGCCCGCCGACACCCTGGCGCGGCGCTACCTGGGACTGATGCAGTACTACCGGCTGGTGGCGCACCACGCGATCTGGTTCGAGGTGGACCCGACCGACGGGCTGGCGCGCACGAGCGAGGACCCGAAGCTCGTGAACGCGGGGCGCAGCATTTCCGAACCCGCGGTGCGGGCGCTGTACGTGAAGTGGGTCACCGCGGTGGACACGCTGGTGCACCCCGAGTACCTCGGGCTCGCGTCTGAAGTGAACCTCGTGCGCTTCGCCGGCCCGACGGTGTACGCCAGCCTGGGCCCGCTCGCGCGCCAGGCCGCGGACTCGCTGCTCGCGCTGCACGCGCGCCGGCCGGACCTGCCGCGTCCGAAGCTCTACGCGACCCTGCAGGTCGAGACGCTGTGGGGACGGCTCGGGCCCGCGGGCTGGCAGGGCGTCGCCACCGAAGCCGCCGACTTCTCGTGGGCCGAGGCGTGGGGGCTTTCGAGCTATCCCTACCTCGGTGGCTTCGCCGAGCCTGAGGACATTCCCGCCGACTACTTCTCGCGGCCGGCTGCCGAACTCGGCAAGCCCGTCATGGTCGTCGAGGGCGGCTGGGCGTCGGTGCCCTACGCGGGCACGAACGCCACGCCCGCGCAGCAGGCGCGCTGGCTGCGGCGGCAGGCGACGCTGCTCGACGCCGCACACGCGGTGGCGCTGTTCGACCTCACCTACGCCGATCTCGCGCTGTCCACGTGGCCGCTGCCGCCCACGGGCTCGCTCGTGCCGTTCGCGCACCTCGGCGTGGTGGACTCGGCGCTCACCGCGAAGCCCGCGCTCGCGGTGTGGGACTCGCTCTACGCGCGCACGCGCGTGAACTGAGCCGGGCCTATCGCTCCGCGATGCGCGCCGCGCCACCCTCGCGGCGCACGACCGCCAGCAGCGAGTCGTCGCTCACGCCGGACTCCGCGATCACGAACGCGCGCTGCTGACCGAGCCGCACCTCGCACGTGCGCACGCCCGGCGTGGCGGCCAGCACGGACCGCACGCGTTCGCAGTCGGCCTGCGTGCGCAGGTTGTCCACGGCGATCATCACGATCCGCTGGCCCGAGCGCGCGGCGAGCTCGCCGGCGCCGGGCAGCGACTTCAGCTGTGAAAGCAGCCACGGCCCGCCGACGAGCAGCAGCAGTGCGGCGGCGATCGTGAGTGCGAGGTGGAGTGGGCGCGAGTTCATGCGTGGGTTCCTTCCGGAGCGCGCCCGGTGGGTGCGCGCTTCCGGGGCCGCAAGGTATCACCGTTCAGAGCGTGCGGAGCAGCTCCTCGAGCTGCGCGAACGTCTCGCGCATCGCCTCCTGTGCGCCGAGCCCGGCGGCGTCGAGTGCTTCCTTCGACGGGTAGCGCTCGGTCACCACCACCCGCGTGCGTCCGTCGTTCTCCTCGAACGTCACGGTGGTGACGGATCCGCCGTCGCCGCCCTCTTCGTTGGTCCAGGCAAGCCGCGAAGGCGGTTCGACCTCGAGGTAGCGGCCGAAGAAGTCCGCGCCCTCGCCGAAGTTCAGGCGGTACCGGCCGCCCACGCGCACGTCCATCTCGCAGGCGTGCAGCACCATGTCCATGGACCGGGGCACCCACCACTGCCGGAACAGTTCGGGCCGGGTCCACGCCGCGAACACCAGCCGCGCGGGGGCGTCGAAGGTCCGCGTGACGACGACCTCGCGATCGGACGTCCGCTCCACCGTCACCGGTTCACTTCCCCTGCCTGCGTCCACGGGGCCGCTCCTTTCGCTTGAGTTCCTCGAGTACCGCGTCCAGCGCTGCGAAACGTGCCGCCCACAGGCGGCGGTAGCCCTCGATCCAGGCGGCCTCTTCTTCGAGCCGGCACGCGCCGAGCCGGCACGTGCGGACGCGCCCGACCTTTTCGGTGGTGACGAGCCCGGCCTGTTCGAGCACGCCCACGTGCTTCTTCATGCCCGTGAGCGTCATGTCGAACTTCCGCGCCAGGTCCGTGATCGAGGCGTCCGAGCACGCGAGCTGTTCGAGCACGCCGCGGCGCGTGACGTCCGAGAGGGCGGCGAAGGAAGCGTCGAAGTGTTCCCCTGAATACTGAACCATGTGGTTCAGTATTGAGCACGAAGGCCGCATCCGTCAACGGCGTTTCTTGCGGGCGGCCGCCCGGCGCCGGACGCGCCGGCTAGTGGGCGTCGGCGCCGCCGCGCAGGCGGGTCGGGTCCCACTTGAGCGTCAGGATGAGCGGGATCGCACACAGGAACACGAGGCCGAACAGCAGGAACACGCGCTCGTACGCGATCATCGCGGCCTGTGCCTGCACCGCCCCGGCGATCGAGGCGAGCGCCTTGCGGCGCGCCACCTCGGTGGCGTCGCCACGCGCCATGAGGCTGCGCGCGACCATGTCGAGGCGCTGCGCGACGACCGGGTTGTACATCGAGACGCGCTCGGCGAGCCCGTCGCGACTCTCGGCCATGAACCGCTGCACGAGCGTCGCCGACAGCGCGATGCCCACGCTGCCGCCGAGCTGGCGCATGAGGTTGTAGAGCCCCGTGGCCGGCGCGATCTGCGCCATCTTGAGCTGCGACATGGCGAGGTTGTTGAGCGGGATGAACGCGAACCCGAGCGCCACGCCACGCACGATGAGCGGCCAGAAGAAGTCGGTCACGCCGCTCTCGGTGGTGAAGTGCGACCACTGCCACATCGAGAACGCGAACAGCGCCGCGCCGAAGCTGGCGATCAAGCGGCTGTCCACCTTCCCGAGCAGCCGGGTCATGACCACCATGGTCACGGCGCTCGCGAGCGCGCCCGGCAGGATCACGAGGCCGGTCTGGTTCGCGGTGAAGTGCTGGAGCTGCTGCAGGTACACGGGCAGCACGAAGACCGTGGCGTACAGGCACACGCCGAGCACGGCGCCCAGCAGCGCGCCGGTGCCGAACTGGCGGTTGCCGAGGATGCGCAGGTCCACGACGGGATGCTCGGTGTGCAGTTCGTGCCACACGAACGACACCAGGCTCAGCACGCTCACGGCCGCGTAGAACCCGATCTCGCGCGACGCGAACCAGTCGAGCCGTTCGCCGCGCTCGAGGAACAGCTGCAGCGTGCCGACGCCGCTCGCGAGCAGGAACAGCCCGAGCCAGTCCGTGTCGCCCAGCTTCTGCGCGTACCGCGAGTCGCCGATGTACTGCAGGCTCAGCAGCAGCGCGAGCGCGCCGAACGGCAGGTTGATGTAGAAGATCCAAGGCCACGAGAACGTGTCGGTGATGTAGCCGCCGAGCGTCGGGCCGAGCGTGGGGCCCACCATGACGCCCACGCCGAAGATCGCCATGGCCTGGCCGTACTCCTCGGGCGGGAACACCTCGTAGAGAATCGCCTGCGACGTGGACAGCAGCGCGCCGCCGCCGAGGCCCTGCAGGATGCGCCAGAACACGAGCTCGCCCAGCGTGTGCGCGCTGCCGCAGAAGAAGCTCGCCAGCGTGAACAGCAGGATCGACGCCGCGAAGTAACGCCGGCGCCCGAAGTACGCCGACAGCCAGCCCGTGATCGGCAGCACGATCACGTTCGCCACGATGTAGCCCGTGGACACCCACGCGATCTGGTCGAGCGTGGCGCCGAGCGTGCCCATCATGTGCGGGATCGCCACGTTCACGATGCTCGTGTCGAGGATCTCGAGGATCGACGCGAACGTCACCGTGATGGCGATGATGTAGCGGTTGCGGTACGCCTCCTCGTAGGCGGCGTCGCGGACCGCGGTGAGCGTGGTGGCGGACATGTCAGCTCGCGTGCTTCGAGGTGGTGATCACGATCTGCACGCTCATGCCCGGGCGCAGCGGCCGCTCGGCCGGCACCGGCTCGGCGACCTTGATGCGCACCGGGATGCGCTGCACGACGTGCGTGTAGTTGCCGGTCGAGTTGTCCGGCGGCAGCAGCGAGAACTTGGCGCCCGTCGCCGGGCTCAGGCTCTCGACCACGCCCTTCACCGGCTTGCCGTGGTACGCGTCCACCGCGATGCGCACGGGATCGCCCACGCGCACGTCTTCGATGTCGGTCTCCTTGAGGTTCGCGGTGACGTGGATGTCGTCGTCCGGCACGACCGCCATGGTGGACTGGCCCGGCTGCAGGTACTGCCCCACCTCGACGTTCTTGCGGCTCACCACGCCGGCGACCGGCGCGACGATGCGCGCGTACGAAAGCTGCAGCGCCGCCTGCTCGCGCGCCGCGCGCGCCGCCTGCAGCCGAGCGGTCGCGCCCTGTTGCGACGCTTCCGCCGCCAGCACCTGCTTGCGCGCCGCCTGCAGCGCCGCGTCGGCCGCGTCGGCGGCGGCCTTCGCGCCGTCGAGCTGCTGCTTGGACACGATGCCGCGCGCCGCGAGCCCGGTATAGCGCTGCACGTCGCCGCGCGCCTTCGTGGCGTTCGCTTCGGCCTGCGCGACCTGCGCGCGCGCCGCCGCGAGCTGCGCCTCGGCGAGCCCGGTGCGGCCCTTCTCGCCGGCGTTCGCGAGCGCCGCCGCGAGGTCGGCTTCGGACTGCTGCAGCCGGGCCTTGAGTTCGCGGTCGTCGAGCCGCACGAGCAGGTCGCCCGCGGCCACGGTCTGGTTCTCCTTCACCGCGACCTCGGCCACGTAGCCGGGCACACGCGCGAGCGCGGGCACGACGCTGCCCTCGACCTGCGCGTTGTCGGTCTCGACATGGTTGCGCGCCCACATCCAGCGCTGCGCGCCGAACGCACCGGCGACCAGCACGGCGATGCCGAAGATCACGGGTGCGAGGTTGCGCTTGCGCGCGGCGGGCGCGGCTTCGGGCGCCGCGGCGGTTTCCTTCGTATCGGACATGTCGTTCTCCCCGGAATCGGACGGAAGTGACGGAAGCTCAGTGCATGCGGCGCGCGACGCCGGCGGCGCGCGCGAGCGCGGTGCGGGCGCTGGCCACGGCGAAGCGCGCGTCGATGTCGGCGTCGCGGGCGCGGACCAGCGTGGACTGGGCGTTGATGACCTCGATGTTGCCGGCGACGCCGCTCACGAACCGCTCGCGCGCCTGCGCGATCTCGTCGAGCGCGAGCGCCAGGCGTTCGCGTGCGACCGACTGCTGCTCGAGCCCCGAGGCGAGGTCGAGCAGCGCGCCTTCGACTTCGGCGGCGACCTGCGCGCGCACGTCCTTCTCGCGCACCTCGGACTCGCGCACGAGCCCGGACTGCTCGGCCAACTTGCCCTCGCGACGGAAGCCGTCCACGAGCGGCACGGTCACCGCGAGCGCCCACGCCCGCGTGTTGATCGCGTCGCCGTAGTGCTCGCCGCTGCGTCCCCAGTCGAGCGACGCGTCCACGCGCGGCAGCCGCTCCGCCTGCGTGGCGGCGCGATCGGTGCGGGCACGCGCGAGCTTCGCCTGTTCGCCGCGCAGTTCGTCGCGATGCTCGAGCGCGAACGCGATCGCCGCGGCCGGATCGTCGGGCGCCTCGCTCGCGCCGAGCGCGGCGTCGAGCGTGTCGGCGAGCACGACCGGAGCGGACGCTTCCAGCCCGAGCGCACGGGCGAGATCGATGCGTGCGCGATCACGCTGGTTGCGTGCCACGCTCACCGCACCGCGCGACGCCGCGACCTGCGTGCGCGCGCGCGTCACGTCGATGGTCGGCGCGGTGCCGGCGGCGAGCTGCGCCTCGGCCAGCGCGAGCAGCTCCTCCGCGAGCCCGAGGTCCTGCGTCCGCGCCGAGACCGTCGCGTCGGCACGTGCCGCGCGCAGCCACGCGAGTCCGGCCGCGTGCGCCGCGGCTTCGCCCGCCAGCCCCTGGTCGGCGCGCGCGCCGACGAGGCCCAGCTTCGAGGCACGCAGCTTCTGCCACGACGCCCAGTCGAACACGGGCTGCGAGAACTTGAGCCGCGCTTCGCTGTCCCACACCGGGCCCTGCAGCGCGGGGTACGGCGCGGCACCCGGGGCCGTCGGCAGCGAGATGCCGAGTGCGTACAGGTTGAACGTGCGGTCGGTCATCGTGGCCTGCGCCGACACGCTGGGCAGCAGCGCGCCGCGCGCCTGCGTGACCTTGGCGCCGGCCTCGCCCGTGCGCAGCGTGGCGAGCTGCACGCCCGCGCTCTGCTGCGACGCGAGCGCCACGGCCTGCGCGAACGACAGCCGCACGGGCTCGGCGGCCCGTGCCGCGGACGTACCGGCCGCGAGCGCGACCGCGGCGGTGAACAGGATGTGCTTCATGCCACACCTCCGGTGGATTCCGTGCGGGCGATGCCGCGCAACAGCAGGTCGAGCGACGCCTCGAAGAAGCCGTCGAGGTCGCGGTCGTGTTCGAGATGCGGCGCGAACGAGTGCTTCCACAGCGCCGCCATGAGGATGGGTGCGATCGCCGCGCGCGCGACGTTCGCGCAGTCCATGTCGCGGAACTCGCCGCGTGCGATGCCCTCGCGCAGCACGCCCGCCATGACCGCGTGGCTGCGCGCGATGATCTCGGAGTGGTAGAGCTTCACGAGCTCGGGAAAGTTCGCGCCCTCGGAGAAGATGATCTTCGGGAGCTTCGACAGCTCGGAGCACGCGATCGCCGACCAGCGCGCGCGCAGCAGCTTCTCGAGCAGCTCGCGCATCGTGCCTTGGTGCTCGGCGACCAGCTGTTCGGCGTATTCGATGCGCGGCACCGCGTAGTGACGCGCGAGCGCGAGCAGCAGCTCTTCCTTGTTCGCGAAGTACAGGAAGATCGTGCCCTTGGTGCAGCCGGCGCGCTTCGCGATGTCGTCGAGCCGCGCGAGCGCGAAGCCCTTCGCCGCGAACTCCTCGAGCGCCGCAGCGAGAATCTCGGCGGGCCGGTCGTCCTTGCGGCGATGCCAGCGGGGCTCGCTGGAGGGGGTCGTGACCTGGGACATGGAGGATCCGCGGTTGGGGTTGCCGTTACTTACTGACCGGCCAGTAATCTATCGGACGGAAGGGCGGCTCCCCAAGTCAAACTTCTGTGTGGTCGCTCGCGCGAGCGACCGCATCGCGCCCGGAGCGAATGCGCCGCAGGCCGTTGCGCGGTTCGCCCGGCACCGTCACAGTGCGCCCGGCCGCCCGACCTTCGCACCGACCCTCACGGAAGAGGACCATGTCCGGCTCGACCGAACTTCCCGACCTTTCGCGCCTCGTGCCGCGCGAGCTGGTGTCCGAACTGCTCGCCATCGCCCGCAGCGGCGGCGCGGCGTTCGCCGACGTGTTCGCCGAACACGCCGTGCTCACCGGGCTCTCGTTCGACGAGGGCCGCGTCAAGACCGCCTCGTATTCCGTGCTCGGCGGCATCGGCGTGCGCGCGGTGAACGGCGAGCAGACGGGCTACGCGTACGCCGACGGGTTCGCGGCCGACGACGTGCGCGAGGCCGCCCGCGTGGCGGCGCGCATCGCGCGCGACGGTCGCGGCGGCGAACCGAAGGCGTTCCGCGTCGTGGACGCGCCCGCGCCGTTCACGCTGCGCGCGCCCGCGCCGCTCGTGCTCGACGAGCCGAGCCGCGTGGACCTGCTGCGCCGCGTGGACGCCGCGGCACGCGGCACCGACGGACGCGTCCGCGAAGTCAGCGTGTCCATGGCGACGTCGGCGAAATCGTTCCTCGTGGCGAACTCCGAAGGCGTCTGGGCCGAGGATCGCGCCTACCTGTCGCGGCTCGTGGTCAGCGCACTCGCGCTCGAGGGCGACGAGCGCCAGGAAGGCTTCGCCGCCGCGGGCGGCTGCGTCGAGGCCGACTACTTCACGCGCGAACGCAGCCCCGAGTCGCTCGGAGCCGAAGCGGCGTCGGGCGCGGTGCTGCTGCTGTCGGCGCGCGAGCCCGAAGCGGGCTCCTACCCCGTGGTGGTGTGCAACGGCTGGGGCGGCGTCATGGTGCACGAGTGCTTCGGCCACAGCATGGAAGGCGACACGATCCGCAAGCAGTCGTCCATCCGCGCCACGCAGATGGGCCAGCAGGTGGCGGCGAAGGGCGTGACGATCGTGGACTCGGGCCTGATCCCGTTCTCGCGCGGCTCGTTCCGCGTGGACGACGAAGGCACGCCGGCGCAGCGCACCGTGCTGGTCGAGGACGGCGTGCTCGTGGGCTACCTCTGGGACCACCTGAACGGCGCGCTCACCGGCCACGTGCCCACCGGCAACGGACGGCGCGCGTCGTACCGCGACTTCCCGCTGTGCCGCATGACGAACACGTACATCGAGCCCGGCCCGCACGCGCCCGACGCGCTGATCTCGTCGGTGAAGCGCGGGCTGTTCTGCAAGAAGCTGGGCGGCGGCTCGGTCAATCCCGCCGACGGCAACTTCTCGTTCCAGGTCACCGAGGCGTGGCAGATCGAGGACGGCAAGCTCACGCATCCGGTACGCAACGCGACGCTCACCGGCAACGGCAACGACGCCATGCTCAAGATCGACGGCGTCGGCAACGACCTCGCCATCGACGGCACCACGGGCTCGTGCGGCAAGGACGGCCAGTGGAAGCCCGTCGGCGTGGGCCAGCCGACCGTGCGGTTCACCGGCATCACCGTGGGAGGAACCGCCGTATGAGCGCCCGTCACGCCACTCCGGACGCGCTGCTGCGTCACGCCGCCGCCGCGCTCGATCGCGCCCGCGCCGCCGGCGCGCACATCGCCGACGCCTGCGTCGAGAGCTCGCGCGCGTTCACCGTGCAGGTGCACGGCGGGCGCATCGAGTCGCTCAAGCAGAGCGGCACGCTCGGGCTGGGCCTGCGCGTGATCGTGGACGGCGCCGTGGGCTTCTGCTCGGGCACCGACCTCACGCCCGCGGGGCTCGACGATCTCGCGCGGCGCGCGGTCGCACTCGCGCGCTTCGCCACGCCGGACGCCGACAACGGCGCGCCGACGGCGGCCGAAGCCGGCACCTACGGGGGCGCGGACCTGCAGCTGTTCGACCCGGCCGCGCAGGAACTGCCGGCCGAGCGCAAGATCGAACTGGCGCTCGAGCTCGAGCGCATCGCGCTCGCCACCGACCCGCGCGTCACCCGCACCGACGGCGCGCTGGTCTCGAGCAGCGGCGGCGCGTTCGCGATCGCCAACTCGAACGGCGTCGCGCGCGCCTGGGAAGGCACCAGCGTCAGCGCGTGGGTCGTGGCGCTGGCCGACGATTCGGGCGGCCGCCAGCAGACCGGCGTCTACGGCATGACCAAGCGCCACCTCGCCGACGTCGCGCCCATGGAGACGATCGCGCGCGAAGCCGCGCGCCGCGCGGTGTCGCGCATCGGTGCGCGCAGCGTGCCTGCGGCGCGCGTGCCCGTGGTGATGAGCCCGGACATCGCCGCGTCGTGGATCGGCGAGATGTACGAGGCGTTCACCGGCGAAGCCGTGCTCAAGAAGAGCTCGTGGCTGTCGGAGAAGCTCGGCGTCGCGATCGCGTCGCCGCTGTTCTCGCTCGTGGACGACGGCGCGCTCGTGCGCGGGCTCGGCAGCTCGCCCTACGACGGCGAGGGCGTGGCGACGCGGCGCAACCTGCTCGTGGATCGCGGCACGTGCGCGGCGTTCGCGTACGACCACTACCACGCGCGCCGCGCGAAGACGGCGCTCACCGCGAACGGGATCCGCGGCTTCGGCAGCACGCCGGGCATCGGCTACCACAACCTGTTCGTCCCCGCGGGCGAGACCGATCCCGAGGCGATCCTCCGCTCGATCTCGCGCGGGTTCTACTTCGACGACCAGGGCTCGTACGGCTTCAATCCCGTCACGGGCGATTACTCGTACCAGGCGCAGGGCTTCTGGATCGAGAACGGCGAGAAGGCCTACCCCGTGGACGGCGTCACGGTCGCGGGGCACTCGCTCGACATGCTGCGCGACGTGACGGCGGTCGGGAACGACCTCGAGTTCCGCACCTCGACGGCGGCCCCGACGCTGCTGATCGGCGAGATGACGGTCTCGGGACAGGGCTGAGGCGGTTCGCGCTTCCGCCGCGCTTCAGGCGCGGTGCCAGCTCGTGACGAGGGCGACGGCGCGGCGCGGCGCCGGGGCGACCGGCTTGGCGTGGCCGAAGCGCACCAGCAGCAGCGGCTCCTCGCCCGTCACACCGAACGCGCGCGCCATGCGCTCGCGCCCCACCTCGCCCTGCGTGGCGGCCGACAGCGGCTGTTGCGCCAGCCCGAGCGCGGTGGCCTTGAGCGCGAGGCGTTCGTACGCCTGCCCCGCCAGGATGGCGCCGGCGTCGGTGCGCTGCGGCAGGGTCAGCAGGGCGAGTGCGCCCGAGGCCCGCACGAGCTCGCCCGTCTCGTGCCCGAGCCAGCTGCGTCCGAAGCGGCGCAGGTGGCCGCCGGGGCGCAGCCCGCGCTCGGCGAGCCAGCCGAGCGGGCCGTCGTAGCCCAGCCGTTCCACCGTGACGCCGTCGCCGCGGCGGCGCGCGTCGCCGTCGGACTCGCGCAGCCACGTGTGGTGATCGGCGCGCACGCGCGGATCGCGCGCGGACGCCACCACCACGTCGCTCACCGCCTGCGCCACACGCGAGATCCCGGCCCGGTCGTCGAGCCAGTGCAGCCGCACTTCCTCGGGAACCTGCGAGTGCAGCGCGGCCCGTTGCGCCATCGTGAGCCCGCGGTTGTCGTACGTACGTGCGTTGCTGCGGCGTTCGGTGAGTGCGGCGAACAACGTGCGATCGCGCCGTGCATCCGACGCCTGCCAGGCGATCGTGGCCGCCACGAGCGGCGCACCGGCGCGACTGGCCAGCCCCCAGGGCAGGTGGCGCACGGTCGGCTGCTGTCCCCACGCCCGCGCCGCGACCAGCAGGTTCTCGAGCGCGGCACCCAGGGACATGTGGGCGAAGCGCTGGTCCGGGTCGCAGCCCGGAAGCAGGCGCCCGGGATCGAGCACCAGCCGCAGCTCGGTGTCGTCGAACTCGAAGCGCCACGGCTGCGAGTTCCAGTGGCTCGGAGCGAGGATCGCGGCACCCACCAGCGCCGCGACCGCGTCGCGATCGTTGGCGGGCAGCACATCGGGCAGGGCCCACGGCTGGAGCGCCGTGCGTTCGGCGGTCCGCGCTGCCCGCACCAGCGCGGGCGGCAAGGCCGTGGCGATCGCCGCGCCACCCATGAGCACGAGGAAGCGGCGGCGGTCGAGCGTGAGGGTACGGAACGAAGCGCGTGAGTCGGACGCGCCCGGTTCCGGCCGGGAATCCATTGGCATAGGGGCGGAAGGTGGCAGGCGGGCCCCGCCCGAGTCAACGCCGCACTCTCAAGGTGCTGGAAAATCGAAGCTTGTGGCGCCCGACGGGGCTTGTCCGCAGGGGGCACGCCGCGCTAGCGTGCGGCCCTCATGAATGCCACGCCATTCGTCACGGACGCCTCGCTCGGGATGCTCGCCCGCCGTCTGCGCCAGCTGGGGTACGACGTGGTCGTGCACCGTGGCGCCCGGCTCGAGGAACTGCTCGAGGCCGCCGCGCGGGACGGGCGCACCGTGCTGACCCGCAGCGCCCGCCACCCGAAACGCTGGGCTGCGGTGCCGGCGCTGCACCTGGAGCGCGGCGAGCTCGCCGAACAGCTGCGCGCCGTGACCTCGCGCGCGGTTCCTTCGGGCCCGCCGCTGGGGCGCTGCTCGCACTGCAACCACGTGCTGCGCAGCCGGTCGACGTTCGAGGCGCACGGCGAGGTTCCCGGTCGCGTGGCGCGCGGAGGCAGCCCGCTCTGGAACTGCACCGGGTGCGGGCAGTGGTTCTGGCTTGGAACGCACACCGAACGTTTGCGCGCCTTCTTCACCGACATACTAGGCCCGATTGCGGGATGGCCGGAACGCCCCGAGCCACCCACTTCGGGGCAAATGGCCCGCCCGCGCCCGTGAAAATGCCGTGCTGACACAATCCTGTATTGCACCGGGGTGTCGGAATCCGCGACAATCTTTTCCGCGAGCGCGCACCGCGCGTCGGTTTCGAGCCCGGAGAGATCGTGGGGAGAGGTTCGAGCCGGCCGTCTGCGCTCTCCACTGTGCGAAACGCCAGGCCCAGACGGGCGACCTTCCCGTCCGCCTGGCGTTTTCGTTGGTGCGAACGGCGTGGCTCGCCCTTCAGGGAGTGAACGGGCTAGACTCGCCGCCCGTTCTCCCACCCACACCGAGCCGCCCGCGGAGCGCATGGATCTTTCGGCCGTCGTCGTCACCTGGAACTCTCGCGACCACATCCTCGAGTGCCTGCGTTCGCTCGAAGGTGCGAAGGGTGGGCTGACGATGGAGTCGTTCGTCGTGGACAACGCCTCCGCCGACGACACCGTGGCCACGGTCACCCGCGGCGCCCCCGCCGCCCGCATCGTGCAGACCGGCGGCAACCTCGGCTACGCCAAGGCCGTCAATCGCGGTATCGCGGCGTCGAGCGGCGAGTTCGTGCTGGTGCTCAACCCCGACTGCGTCGTCGCGCCCGGTGCGCTCGAGGCGCTCGTGGGCTGGATGCGCGCGCACCCGCGCTGCGCGATCGCGGGCCCGCGGATCCGCAACACCGACGGCAGCGTCGAGTACAGCGCGCGGTCGTTCCCGGACCACTTCACGTTCCTGTTCAACCGCTACTCGCTGTTCACGCGACTCTGGCCGGAGAACCCGTGGACGCGCCGCTACCTGCTGTCGGACTGGGACCACGCCAGCGACCGCGAGGTGGACTGGGTGTCGGGCGCGTGCATGTGCGTGCGCCGCTCCGCGGTGGAGAAGGCGGGCGGCATGGACGAGACCTACTTCATGTTCAACGAGGACGTGGACTGGTGCCACACCATGAAGAAGGCCGGCTTCCGCGTGGACTTCGTGGCGGCGGCCGAAGTGACGCACCACATCGGCGCGAGCAAGGGGCGCGTGTCGGACAAGGTGATCCTCGAGCGCCACCGCGGCATGATCCACTACTTCCGCAAGCACCACCGGGTGAACCCGCTCGTGGATGCGCTCGCGGCCGCGTTCATCCTGCTGCGCGCGCGGCTCATGCTGCTCGGGAACGCACTCCGCCGATGATCGTGCCCTACTCGCTCCAGCTGGCGCTCACCGCCGGTCTCGTCTCGCTCGCGCTGACCCCGGCCGCGCGCGCGCTGGCGATCCGCTGGGGGGCCATGGACGTGCCCGACGAGCGCCGCGTGCACGACGCGCCCATGCCGCGGTTCGGCGGACTGGCGATCGCCGCCGGCGTGCTGGCCGTGGCGTGGGTGGCGCGCCTGCTGCCCGGTCCCGCCGCCGCGCTCGATCCGCGCCCGCTGCTCGGCCTGACCTGCGCCGCGGTGCCGATCCTCGCGCTCGGCATGGCCGACGACCGCTGGAGCGTGAGCCCGTGGGTGAAGCTCGCGGTGCAGGCCTGCGCCGCGCTCACGCTGAGCGTGTTCGGCTACGGCGTGCCCATGCTCACGAACCCGTTCGGGCCGCCGCTCGAACTCGGCGCGATGAACGCCCCGGTCACGCTGCTGTGGGTGCTGCTCGTGACGAACGCGATCAACCTGATCGACGGGCTCGACGGGCTGGCGTCCGGCGTGGTGATCCTGGCGAGCGCCTCGCTGTGGATCGTGGCGCGCATGCACTCGGACTTCTACGTCATGTTCTTCGCCGCCCTGCTCGTGGGCGCCTGCGCCGGGTTCCTGCGCTGGAACTTCCCGCCCGCGAAGGTGTTCATGGGCGACACGGGCAGCCAGTTCCTCGGGCTCACGCTCGCGGCGCTCAGCCTGCTCGAGAACCGCAAGGGCACCGCCGTCGTGACGCTGCTGCTGCCGCTCGTCGCACTCGGCGTGCCGCTCGCCGACAGCGCGATCGCGTTCCTGCGCCGGCTCGCCCGGCGCCAGCACGTGTTCCGCGGCGACACCGGCCACGTGCACCACCAGCTGCTGCAGGCCGGGCTGTCGAAGCGCGGCGCGCTGTTCGCGATGTGGGCGCTGTGCGCCTGTTTCGGTGCCGTCGCGGTGCTGCTCACGTGGCTGCCGCGCGAGTGGTCGGTGCTGCTGGTGGCCGTGCTGGCGGCGGTGCTGTTCGTGACGCTCGAGATGCTGCGCGCACTGCGTCGCGACCGGCGGACGCGCGAGCAGCGGCCGGCGTCGGCGCGCGCGCACGCGCGCCGGCGCTGACCGCCGCCGCGTCTCACTCGTCGAGCGCGCGAAGCTCGAACGGCACCTCGCCCGTCGCGCCGCGCACCAGCGCGGACGCCGAGCGCTCGATGTCGCGCCGGCAGCGGGCCTCGCGTTCGCCGCCTTCGGCCTTGCCCAGCGTGGCCGCCTGCACCACGAGCACGCAGGTGCGGCCGTCGAACGGCACGCGCACGCGCAACACGTCGTGCTCGCCCAGCCGCTCGTCGGCCAGCACACGCCCGGCGTGCTCGCCCTCGAGCGTGCGCACCACCACGTGCGCACCGCGGCCCTCGCCCTCGCGCGACAGCACGAAGCCGTCGCCGGTCTTCGCACGGAACGCCGCGCTCGCGCCCTCGATCGTGCCCACCGCGCCGAAGCGCAGCGCGCCACCGCCACCGAACCGTCGCGCCTGCTCGCCCACCGCCGACGGCCCGAAGCCGCGCGTCACGCGCGCGGGTTCGGCGGGCGCACCGGCGACGTCGTCGAACAGCGACACCTGCACGAGCCCGAAGCCGTCGAAGAACCCGCGCCCCGAGCTGCACTTGCCCGCCATGGCGCACCACTCCCCGGTGCCGAGACAGATCGCACCGCCGCGCTGCGAGGCGGCGCACCACATGTCGGACGTGCACACCATGCACTCGGCCGCCGCCGGCCGCGCCGGCGCGAACAGCGCCACCAGGATCCCCATCCACCACCACCCGATCTGCCTGCGCATCGCCTGCTCCTTCGTGCGGGGGCGAACCTGCGGACGCCCGGTGCGCCCGCTCACGCGTCGGCGTGGAGCAGGTCGCGTGCCGCGGCGCGCGACTCACCGCGTGCACGCCGGCGCAGGCCGAGCGCAGGCCGCGCGCGGGGCGCGCGCGGGGCGCGCGCAGGGCGCGGGACTCCGCCCGCAGCGCTCGTGCGCACAACGTCCCCGCCGCGTACGGCGGCGGTCAGTGCGCGGCGTGGGCCTGCCGCTGCATCATGAGCAGCAGGTAGAAGCCGACGAGCGTCAGATCGGCGAGTTCGGGACGCTGGCGTCCGGCGTCCGACACCTCGACCGTGGTCGTCGAACGGAACCACGACGGCCGCCGCACGAAGCGCACCTGGTCGAGCCCGTTCGCGTCGCGGAACGCCCAGCGCCGGCCCCAGAAGTCGGCGCGCGCCCACTCGAGCGCCCCGCCACCGGCCAGTTCGAGCCGCCCGCGCCCGAACCACGACGGC
The DNA here is from genome assembly GCA_046327815.1 of Candidatus Eiseniibacteriota bacterium. Lineage (GTDB taxonomy): Bacteria > Eisenbacteria > RBG-16-71-46 > RBG-16-71-46 > RBG-16-71-46 > CAIXRL01. Next base: position 42,698 of record JAXLXR010000010.1, read on the forward strand.
TGGAAGACGGCGATCGTCGCGCCTTCGGCGTCGGTCAGGCGGATCCGGCCGCGCAGCCAGCCCTCGTGCCGCAGCTCACGCGCCCCGGCCGCCGTCGCCGCCGCCATGCGCGAACCGAGCAGCGACACCTGGTCGAGCGTGGCGACCAGGTCGTCGCCCGAACGCAGCTCCCAGTGGCGCCGGCCCACGCTCGGCCGGTTCCACGTCCATTCGTGTTCGAAGGCCTGCTCGACCGGCTTCATGCGATCGTCCTTCCGAAAACACGGCGCCCGCGCCGCCGGAGCGCTCGAGGCGCGATCCCGGTGACGCGGGCGGAGGTCCGGGCGAAGGTCAGTAGACCAGCGCCCAGTTCAGCTTCACGCTCCACATGGACTCGGACGAATCCTCGGGCCCGAAGACCGGGTTCACGACGCCCTCGCGGGTGGCGAACTTGCTGAAGCGCGTGTCGAGTCCGAGCACGTGGCGATCGTCGAGCGGCAGGTTGGCGCCGAACGACAGGTGCCAGCCCGACCCGGGCGCGCCGGTGTAGTCCGCTTCGGTCCGGTAGTACTTGTGGAACCAGTAGCCACCGCCGACGCCCACGTACGGCCGGACCGCGGTCTTCCACTTGAAGTGCCGCGTCAGGTCCACGGTGAACGGCACTGCGACTTCGGTCGCGTGGTCGAAGTGACCGAGCAGGTCGTGGTTCACGGACGCGCCGAGCGACCAGTTGCGGTTCAGCATGCGGTCGTAGCTCAAGCCGTAGCCCGCGAGGCCGTCGCCCGCGCCCTTCGCACGCGACTTCGCGTAGCCCGCGCCGAACGAGATCCAATTCGCGCGCTTCGCCCACACGCCGTCGATCGCCCGCTGCTCTTCGTAGGACTTCTCCGCCGGCTTCGGCGGCTTGGGAGGCTTCGGGGTCTTGGGCTTGGCCGGCTTCGGCGCGGCGCTCGTCGCGGCCGGTGCAGCCGGCCTGGCATCGGCGGCCAGCACCGCGGACGCAGCCGTCAGGGCGAACGACGCACAGGCAGCGAGCGCGACGAGCCCGAGGCGGAGGGAACGATTCGACTTCGGCACCAGATGCTCCTTTCGACACGTCGGTAGGGAGTGGCCCGGTCGGGCGCCCCGCGATGCGGGTCCGCCGCGCAGCCGAGGGGTCCGGGGGACCGGAAGCCCATGGCGCACATGCGGAGCGGGGAAGCTAACAAACCGCCCCCCATGTGCCAACTCCCCGTGGTTCGCAGATTGTTGCTGCCCGGATCGGCTGCTAGTTTCCGCGCCCACCCAGCCGCAATTCCACGACTTCGCCCGCCCCGGCGGGCCGGAACGGGGCTCCGCGAGCCCCGGGCACAATCTGCGAACCACCACCCCCCGGAATGACGCCCGACTTCATACCGCAGTTCCTGTCCCGGGCGGAGGCGCTCGAGCCCCGCGCCCTCGCCGCCGTGCGCGATCTCTCCCCCGGCCAGCTCGCCGCCCGGCCGCCCGCCGGGGGCTGGAGCATCGCCGAGATCTTCGAGCACCTGTGCCTGACGAGCGAGTCCTACGATCCCGTGCTCGCGCGGGCGTTCGAGCGCGCGCGGGCGCGGAGCGACACGCCCCGGCCGGTGCGCGGGACGTTCATGGGCACGCTGCTGCGCAAGGCGCTCATGGAATCGAATCGCCAGTCCATGCCGGCGCCCCGGGTGTGGGTCCCGCTCGCGCCGCGCGAACGCGTGGTCGAGTCGTTCCTGCTGCGCGTGCGCGGCAGCATGGCGCGACTGCGTGAAGCCGAGGGACTCGACACGCGCGTCATGCTGGCGTCGCCGGCGGCGTGGTTCCTGCGCATGAACCTGGCCGAGGCGCTCGCGCTCGAGGTCGTGCACGCGGAACGTCACCTCGGGCAGATCGAACGCGTGCGCGCTTCGCTCGCGCGCTGAACTTCGGGCGGCGAACGTCTCCACTTTTCGGCTGCGCATCGCGCGCGGGGTCGGCTAAGTTGCGGCTCATGCGACGTGCCAGATCGCTCCGCCGCCTCTCCATGCCCGCTTCGCGCGTGCTCGCCTGCGCGCTGCTGGCGCATGCGCTGTTCGCGGCGGGCTGCGGCAAGCGCGAAGAGAAGCCGCAGGACCTCACGTTCGAGACGCTCGCCGACACGAGCGGGCTCGCCGAGGGCCCCGCGCTCGTCTCCGACTTCGAGGCGATCCGCCACGAGAACGGCCTGCTGCGCGTGCGCGGCCGGGCGCGGTTCCCCAACGGCACCCGCCTGCGCGTCACCGTGAAGGAACCGGGTTCGAACGTCTCCGCCGCCATGGTGCAGGTCACCGTGCAGGACAGCCTGTTCGATTCGCCGCCGCTCATGGGCGATGCCGGACCGCTGCCGGTCGGGCAGTGGCGCTTCGAACTCATGGCGCAGTTCACGCCCGAGTACCAGCCCGCCGACGTCATGCTCGCCACGACCAACGGCCTCGCGCTTCGCGGCCCCGGCATCACGCGCGGCCGCATGGGTGCCGCCACGTTCTTCCTCGCGATGGAGCAGAAGAAATGAGCCGCCGCCCGCCTCGCCCGCCCGCGCTGCGTTATCGCCCGGCCCGCCGCACCGACGTGGACAACCTCGCCGAACTCGGACTGCGCGCCTACCGCGTGTCCAGCATCGAGGCGCGCCGCGACTTCTACACCGAGCACCCGCGCTTCTCGATCCGCGACGTGCGCGTGGGCGAACTCGACGGCGAACTGGTGTCGTCGCTGGTGCTGCTGCCGCTGCACGCGTGGGTGCGCGGGCACCGGCTGCCCGTCACGGGCATCGGCTCGGTCGCGGTGTCGCCCGAGGCGCGCCGGCGCGGGGTCGCCGAGGCCACGCTGCGCGCCACGTTGCGCGAGATGCGCCAGCGCGGCGACGCCATGTGCCTGCTGTACGCGTTCCGCTCCGACTTCTACCGGCGCTACGGCTGGTCGCTCGTCGAACGCACGTCCATGTACTCGCTCTCGCCCGCGCAGCTGCCGGCCTCCGACGAGGCGCGTCGCGTGCGCAAGGCGCTCGTGGCCGACCGCCCGGTGGTGCAGGAGCTGTACGAACAGCATGCGGCGCACGCCGGCCACTTCGCGCTCGCGCGCCGCCCCGAGTGGTGGGAGAAGCGGCTCTGGAACTACGAAGGCGACTGGGTCGTCTACGAAGGCAAGCGCCGCGGCCAGATCGAAGGCTACCTGCAGTACCAGGTGGATTCGGGTGAAGGCCCGTGGAAGCTGGTGCTCACGGTGAACGAATTCGTCGCGAGCACCCCGGCGGCGCATCGCGGCCTGTGGGGCTACCTGCATTCGCTGCGCGACCAGGCGGTCGAAGTCGTGCTCGCCGCACCGGGCGACGAACTCTGGCCCATGGTCGTGGCCGACGCGCAGAACCTGCGTGGCGAACTCAAGCTGGGCGTGCAGCGCACGACCGGCCATCTCGGCTACGGCGCCATGCTGCGGCTCGTGGACGTGAAGGCCGCGCTCGAGGCGCTGCCGGTGTCGCCGCACGCCCGCGGCGAAGTCACGCTCGACGTGCGCGACGACGTGCTGCCGCAGAACGCGCGCGCGTGGCGCGTCTCGGCGCGCGACGGCCGGCTGTCGGTCAAGCCCGAGCCTGCGGCCCGCGCCGGTGGACGCACGCGTTCGCTGCCGCGACTCACCACGCCGGTGGACGCGCTCGCGAGCATCGCGGCGGGTTCGCTCTCGCCGTTGCTCGCCGCCGAGGCGGGACTCGTCGAGGACGCACGCGGCGCCGCCGAGTTGATCGAGCCGTGGTTCCGCTCGCGCCCGGCCTACCTGTTCCCCATGAACGGCTTCTAGGAGATCGCGCTTGTCCGACGAGAAGTGGACGGTGGTGGCGCCGCTGCGGCCGCGGTTCCGCGACACCGATGCGATGGGCCACATCAACAACGCGGTGTACGTCACCTACCTCGAGGTCGCGCGGCAGGAGTACTGGCGCGAGTTCAAGGACGACGAGAACTACCGCGTGGTGCCGTTCATCCTCGCGCGCGTCGAGGTGGACTTCCGCTCCGAAGCGCTCATGCACGAGACGCTCGAGCTGTGCATCCGCTGCTCGTTCATCGGCGGCAAGTCGTTCGGGTTCGACTACGAGATCCGCGAGCAGAAGACGCGGCGCCTCGTGGTCGCGGCGAAGTCGGTGCAGGTGTTCTACGACTACGCCACCAAGACGAGCATTGCCTGCCCGCCCGAGATGCGTGCGCGATTCGAGGCGTTCGAGGGCCGCTCGCTGTCGCGCTGACGGCGAGTCAGGCGGCCTCTCGCACCCGGAAGCGACCGACCAGTTCCTGGAGTTCGCGCGATTGCCGGGTGAGGGACGCGGCCACCGCAGCGCTTTCTTCGGCCACCGCGCTGTTGCTCTGGACCGCGCGGTCGATCTCCCCGAGTGAACGGGTGAGCCCGCCGATCTCGGCCGATTGCTGCTCGTTCTCGGTGGCCAGTTCGCCGATGCGGGACGCGAGGCCGCGGATCGCCTGCGCCACTTCGCCGAGCCCCTCGCAGGCGCTCTCGACGCCGGCGCTCATCTCGGTCGTTCGCTTCGAGCTCTCGTCGATGAGCTCGTGAATCTCGCGAGCGGCCTTGGAGGTGCGCGTCGCGAGCGCCCGCACCTCGGCCGCGACGATCGAGAATCCCTTGCCGTGTTCGCCGGCGCGTGCCGCTTCCACCGCCGCGTTGAGCGACAACATGTTCGTCTGGAGCGCGATCTCCTCGACGAGCGCGACGATCGCGACGATCTTTTCGGCCGATTCGACCGCCGCGTGCATGACTTCACGGGATCGCCGCATGACGTCGCTGCCGTGCTCGGCCGCTTCCGAAGTGCGCAGGGCCAGCCGACTCGTGTCCTGCGCGTGGTCGGCGCACGTGCGGGCGGAACGGCTGAGCACTTCGAGCGAACCGGTGATCTCCTGGGATCGAACCGCCTGGCGCTGGAGCTCCTCCGACAGCGTTTCGGAGCCCTTCGCGATCTCACTCGCCCCTCCGGACACGCCGTTCGCGGAGTGCTTGATGTGCCCGATGAGGTCGTGGAACGTGTCCAGCAGCTCGTCGAACCCGCGCCCGAGCCGCCCCACTTCGTCGCGATGCTTCACGTCGAGACGGCGCGTGAGGTCGCCGCCGCCCGCGGCGATCTCGCGGATCCGCGCATCCACCTCGAGCACGCGCGTGCGCTTCACGTGAATGCCTACCGGACCGAGCACGACGGCCGCCGTGAACACGAGCAGCGCCAGCAGGGTGAGCAGGAAGCGCGAAGTTTCGCGTTTCATGGCCGCGCCGATCGCGATCGGGTCGTAGCGATACGCCAGCAGCCACGGGGCGTCGCCCGCCACACGAAGCGTGTCCACGTACCAAGACTCGCGCAGGCGGCGGTCCGCGTCACCCGCGACGAGCGCCTTCGCGGCGGCCACGAGCGACGGGTCGCGGCGATCGGCGACCCAGACCCCGTACTTCGGGTTCGCGAGCACGAAGTTCCCCGGCGCCTTCGGCAACGACCACCCCTCGCGCGCCTGACGCTCGCGGTCGGCGTCGGTCACCGGAACGCAGGGCACGCCCAGCAGCTGCGCTTCGAGCACGTTGGTCCGGAAGATCGCCGACACGATGCCGCGGAATTCGCCATCCGGACCGTAGAACGGCACGGAGTAGAGAATGCCCTCGGCGTCGCGCGGGTCACCCTTCGCGCGCGAGTCGTACTGCGTGTTGTCGCAGGTGCGCATCGGCGGGCTCGCGACCGCCGGAATGTCGTCGAGGTTCCTGAAGTCGAAGCGCGGATGCGACGCCTCGAGGACTTCGATCTGCTTCGGGTAGTAGGCGTATTCGGCGTCCTCGGACTCCTCGGGAGAGTCGGCGCCCGGCTCGGTCTCGACCGCCGACTCGTCGCCCGTGCCCAGCTTCAGCGCGTCGTACATGAAGAAGGGCACCTCGCCGCGGGACGGATCGAAGCCCCTCGTGATCGCGTACACCTCGGAGACGCTCACGTTGGCCGCGAGGTTGTTGTAGAGCTGCTGCACGGTGCGGTCGCCCTCGACCGGGAAGCGCCCGAGCTCGACCGCCGTGCGCGAATCGTCGGGGCGATCTCCCCCCGAGATGCCGCGCACGCTCGGCAGCAGGCTGATCGTCCGGACGCTCTGGTACGAGAGCGTGAAGAACTGCTGCACGTCGCTCTGCATCGGCGTGTACTGCTCCGCGAGCAGATCCGTCCGCGTGCGGCTCAGCGCTCTGTGGCGACCGAGCTGGAAGTCCAGCACGAGATAGCCGAGTGCGAGCAACGGCGCGATCACCGCGACGGCGAGTATCCAGTCCTTCTTCCAGTCGAAGGTGCGCAGACGCGCCGAAACGCCTTCCATGGCATGAACTCCTGGGCAAGGGGATGGCGGACGGCGCGCATGGGCGGGTGACGCCGGGACTCCGTTGTCATGGAGTATCGCGGGAGGCGCGCTTCCCATGAGGGGTCCCGCGCATTTCACCTCGCCCCCGGCGTGCGCGCCCGAGGGGCGTCACGCATCCGCCGTCAGTTCCGGCGGCGGATGCCACGGGAATCAGCGCGGCACGTTCGCGCGCGGCAGCCCCCAGGCGTCCTGCAGCACCCAGTCCACGAGCGGGATCACGTGCTCGCGGCGGAAGTACCAGATCGGGAACCCGCTGTAGACGACCGGCGTGTTCTCGCGCCCGTGGTAGTACGTCATGATCGGGCGCCCGATGCCGAGGCTGCCGCCGACGGTCACGTACAGCGTGTCGAGCGTGGGCTCCATGCGCAGCAGGTTCGGATCGGGATCGGCGTCCTCGCTGATCACGTTCGCCTTGGTCAGCGCCTCGGCCTGGTACGACGTGCGGTAGAAGTCCGCGGCGTTCGTGCGGCTGGGCGCGTACACGGACATCGGGTCGGTCGCGAGGCTCTTCTCGAACAGCTGCTCGGGCAGGCGCGCGAAGCTCGGGGCGCCGGGCCAGGCGCGCGGCGAACCCTCCTGCCGTTTCGCCTGCGACGATGCGCCGAGCGTGATTTCGGACTGCCAGTGCGGGCCGTCGAACATGAGCCGGCCTCCCGCGAGTTCGCCGTCGGCGGCCGAGAAGATGAGTCCGTTGGTGCCGCTCTTCTCCCACTCCTTCTGCAGCGACGCCGCGGTGCCGCCGCCGAACATCCACAGCCGGCCGCCCTGTCGCACCCACACCGACAACTGGTTCGTCGCGCCGGGATACGACATGGCGTGCAGCGCGGGCATGGGATTGATCGAGAAGTCCACCGGGTTCGTGTAGGTGGCGCTCGTGTAGTCCACGTACCAGATCACGTGCTGGTACTCGCCCAGCTGGGTCAGGCTCAGGGTGCCGCCGCGGATGAAGCGCGTCGCGACGGTGTCGTAGCTGTAACCCGCGAACACGCCGACCGGGCTGAGCGAGCCCGCCGGGTAGTCCTTCCACGGCCGCCCGCCACGCGCGAAGAAGAACGTGTCGAGCTCGGCCGCCATGGGCCAGGTGCCGCGCGGCTTGTCGGTGACGGGCGGATTCGTCGTGAGCAGCTTGTCGGGCGTCAGGCGGGTGTCGTCCACGATCAGCAGCGGTTTCGCGAACGTGGGCCGGATCGCGGTGAGCTTGAGCGCGGCCATGCTCACCATCTCTTCGTTGTCCTTCGCCTGCACGTAGAGGTAGTGCGTTTCGGTGTAGCGCCCGCCGCTCGGCACGATCGCCGGCAGCTCGCACGACGTGGCGCTCGGCGACCACTGGCTCCAGTGGTGGATGTCGGTGTACTCGTTCGTGCGCGGCGTCTCGTCGCCGATGTCCCCGTCGAGCCGCCAGCGATAGCCCTGCACGAACGCGCCGTACGACGTGGCGCCGTTCCAGCCGAAGCGCAACGGCGTGTCGGCCGCCACTTCGACCTTGAGGAAGCTGCTCTCGTCCACGGAGAACTGGCCGCCCGAGTACTTGTAGTAGAACGTGTCGTTCCAGATGGACATGGTCGGCCCGAGCGTGCCGACGACGCTCACGCCGAAGTACAGCATGCTCGAATCGAAGCTGAACACGGGCGAGTAGGCGCCCGCCTCGTCGAACGCGATCAGCACGAGCGCGTAGCGCTTGTTCGGCTGCAGCTGCTTGAGGTCCGCCCAAGTCGTGTCGCCGCTCACCGAGTCCCACGTGGCGAAGTTCGGCGCGTAGAACTTGCGCAGCGAATCGGGGTCCACGAGCAGCTCGAGGAAGTCGAACTCGAGGTTGTCCTCGGCGAACACCTTCCACTTGTACTTGACCGGCTTCGTGGTCGTGCGGCCGTCGGGATCGGTGCCCTTCCACATCACGCGGAACGCGGGCCCGAACAGCGGCTGGTTCAGGTGGTTCGGCACGGGCGAGATCAGCGTGACGGTGGGCGCCAGCGTGAACGAATTGAACGAGCACGAGCGCGGTTCGGAACGGTCGCCGGCGTCGTCCACCGCGCGCACCACGAACGTGTGGTAGCCGTGGGCGGTCGGCGCGCCGACCGTGTCCACGACGTCGGACCGGAACTGGAACGTCTCGCGGTTCTTCGTCGTCTTGACCCACGCCGTGTCCGAGCCCGTGCGGCCCGGCGGATCCACCGCGTACTCGTAGTACGCGACCGATCCGTCCATGTCGAAGCCGGCCCAGCGCATCTCGTACGCGTAGAAGTAGGTCTGCGACGGCGCCGCCGGCGCCTGCGTCAGCTCGAGCGTCGGGCGCTGGTTGGCGGGCAGGAAGCCCGTGTAGAGCTTCTTGCCGCAGCTCGCGGCGAGCAATGCGAGCAGCACCAGCGCCGCGAACAGCAGCGTGCGGACGCGCGCGCTCACGGCAGCATCTCCCGCAGTTCGATCGCGTGCTTCGAGCGGCGCCCGTCGCGCAGCACTTCGACCTTCACGCGCGAGCCTTCGCGCGACGATTCCAGCAGCGCGTCGAGCGCGGCCAGCGTCCAGCGCTCGGCCGGCTTGCCGTTCACGCGCACGATCGTGTCGCCGTCGCGCAGGCCGGCCTGCGCCGCGGGCGAACCCGACAGCACGGACAGCGCGCTCATGCGGCCGTCCACGCGGCCGACCAGCAGGCCCGAACGCGAGAAGCCGTCGCGGTCGTGGTAGCGCGCGCCGGGTTCGAGCCACACGCGCCGGTGGTCGTAGTCGAACGTCACCTTGAAGCGCTCGAGCACGCGGTTGCCGACGTTGCCCGCGAACTCCTCGCTCGCGAACGCGCCCTCGGTCGCGCGCGACACCGACACCATGGGCGCGTCCCACGTGAACGGTCCCAGCGACATGCGCGACAGCCGCCCGATGCGCGTGGTGAACGTGCCGCCGAATCCCGCGCCCTCGACGTCGCGCGAACCCGTGAGCCTGCCTTCGAGACCGTGCCGGTTCGCGAACGGCGCGTGCACGTCCACGGTGGAGCTGCTGCCCACGTCGAGCCGGAACACGCCTTCGTACTGGTCGTCGAGCGTGCCGGTCACGCCGGGCACCACGCCGTTCATGATCATGGGCAGCGCCTGTCCGGCGCCGGCGTAGGCGAACGTGGCGGGATCGTTCAGCGTGAGCACGCCGCGGTCGTAGTCGAGCGCGACCACGAAGCGGCTGATGAAGTCGTAGCCGAGCACGCCGGCCATGTCGCGCCAGAAGTACGGGCGGAACGTGGGCGAGACCGACATGAGCGCCACCTTCACGTGCGTGAGCGCCACGCCCTTGCCGCCGGGTCCGTGCACGACGAGCGAGTCGAGCGTCGCGAACGACGCGCTGCCCGCCGCGCCCGCGCCCTCGGCCTGCATGAAGCCCTCGCCCTTCAGCCCCAGCTTCGCCGCGTACGTGCTGTCGAGCACCGTGACCGTGGCGCCGGTGTCGAACAGGAAATCCTCGGGCGGCAGGCCGTTGACCGAGGCGCGCAGCCAGACGTGGCGCGACGCGTACTCGACCGGGATCGCGAGCGAGTCCTTCGCGTTCAGCCACCGCACCTGCGCGGCGCCGCCGGCGACGGCCGGTGCCGGCGGATCGAACGGGAGCCCGTCGGCGTTCACGTTGACCGCGAACGAATCCGCGGCGCTGCGCAGGCGGTTCGCCGGCATGCTCGAGATGCCGGTCTCGCTGACGTAGGCGCGCCGGCGGCCGCCGGCCATGCGCCAGTCCGAGAGCCGCGTGCTCATCCACGCCTGGTCGCGCGCGGTCTCCATGCGCACGAGCAGGCCGGTGGCCTTCGAGAACCACAGCCGCCGCGGCTTGAGCGATTCGGCACCGGGAGCGATCACGTCGAGCACCGTGCAGGCACCGGTCGAGTCGCGGTCCTCGGCGAACACCTTCACGTCACCGCCGCCTTCGCCCGGTTCCGCCCAGCGTTCGAGCTCGAACCACGTGGACACGCGCGACTCGAGCAGGTCCTGGTCGGCGAGCGTGACGATGCGACCCGTGGTCGGGTCGGTGCGCCACGCACGCGCGCCGTTGACGCCCTCGGACAGTTCGAACGGCCCCAGCTTGGTGCGCGCGTAGCGGCGGTCGGGTCGGACGCTCCAGACCTCCATGAGACCGTCGAACCCGAATCCGGACAGGCGCGCGCGCGTGTACAACGTGCGCTCGGATGCGAACGCTTCCGCACCACCAGAGGCTTCGACATACCGGCGGATCACCGCGGCGGCGTCGGGCGTGGCCGTGGCCTCGGCTCGCGACGCGGCGGTCCACGCCAGCAGCACCGCCACCAGCCACCAGGCCGGGCGGCGTCCGTCGAATCGGGGCATGCGTCTCCCTTTGGGGGGTCCGGGAACGAAAGAGTGGGCGGGAGTGTATCCGACGTGGGGCGGGGTGCGTCACCAATCTTCCGAGCACCGGCCCGGCCCGGACGAACGCGGAGCCGTTGCCCCGGCCCCGCGCCCCGTGCTACCAGTCCCCGCCAGAGATGGACCTCCCCGGCCGAACGAAAGGACCTTCATGAAGCTGAAACTGGCCCCTGCATTCCTGCTTGCCGCACTCCTGCCCACGTCCGCGCTCGCCGCGGGCTCGTCGTTCCAGACCTACGGTCCGCACATCGGTTTCAGCGGCGACCCGAGCCAGCTGGTGGTCGGTGGCCAGCTGCAGATGGGCGACGTCGCCCCGAGTGTGGACTTCGTCCCGTCCGTGGACCTCGGCATCGGCGACGGCGGCACGATCCTGTCGCTGAACGGCGACTTCCACTACCGCTTCACGATCTCGGGCGCGCGGTGGCAGCCGTACGCCGGCGGCGGCGTGGCGCTGCACTTCATCTCGTTCGACAACCCCGGCCCCGGCGGCGACGGCAGCGACACCGAGGCCGGCGGCACGCTGGTGGTGGGCGCGGACGTGCCGACCAGGTCGGGCAGCCGCTTCTTCGTCGAAGGCAAGTTCGGCCTCGGCGATGGCCCCGGCTTCAAGGCGATCGCCGGGTGGCACTTCGGAAGGAAGTAGCGGGCAGCGTTCTTCGCGACGAACCGCCGGTCCCGATGCACGGGGCCGGCGGTTCGTGGTTCCTGCGGAGCGACTTGCGCCGGCGCAGGTGAATCGGACGATGCTCGCCCGAGCACCGGCCGCTCCCCCTACTTCCCTCGCGTCACCCGCTCCAGCCGCTTCACGAACTCGGCCGGCCCGACGAAGCCCTCGACGCGCGCCTCGCGCACCTCGACGCCGTCCTTGCCGATCAGCACGATCGTGGGCACGCCGGTGATGCCGAACTGCTTGCGGAACTGTTCGGCCTCCGGCGAGTCGTAGTGCGTCAGGTCCACCTGGTAGGCGTCGAACTCGCTCGCGGCGGCGCGCACGGCCTTGTCGGGGAACGTCTGCAGCTCGAGCTCGTGGCAGGGCACGCACCAGTTGGCGGAGAAGTCGATCATCACGTAGCGGCCGGAAGCGGTCGAACGCTGGATCGCGGCGGCGTCGAACGGCCGGAACGCGATCGTGCGCGAACTCGCACTCGCCAGCTGCAGCACGAACCACACGCCCGCCGCGACGGCGAGCGTGCCGCCGACGCGCTTCATGGTCTTGAAGCCGGGGCGTGCGTTCGCGCTCTTCTCCATCCAGCCCAGGTAGAGCCCGCCCAGCAGCAGTGCCGCGGGCAGGATCCACGCGGCCAGCGCCGGCGCGATGCCGATGAGCGCGTAGTACAGGCCGATGCTCGCGAGCAGCACGCCGAAGAACTTCTTCACCCAATCCATCCAGTCGCCGGACTTGGGCAGGTTCTGCAGCTGGCTCGAGAACGCGGCGAGGAACAGGTACGGGAACCCGAGCCCCAGCGACAGCGTGAACATGCTCTGCAGCCCGAACACCGCGCTGCCCTTCTGCGCGATGATCGCGAGCAGCGCCACCACGAACGGTCCCACGCACGGCGCGGCGATGATGCCGACCGCAAGCCCCGACACGAACAGGCCCGCGAGCGAACCCGTGTTCGCGCCGCCGGCCTTGTCGAGCACCCACGCCGGCGCCTGCATCTCGTACACGCCGAACATGGACAACGACAGCGCCACGAGCAGCAGGCCGAGGCCCACGTTCACGAGCGGGTTCTGCAGCGCCTGCCCGAACAGTCCACCGGTGAGCCCGGCGATCACGCCGAGCGCCGAGTACGTCACGCAGATGCCGAACACGTACGTCATCGCGTTGGCCATCACGCGCGGCAGCGGCTCCTTGCGGCGCGTGCCGAAGATGCTCACGGTGATGCCGAGCATGGGGAACACGCACGGCGTCAGGTTGAGTGCGAGCCCGCCCACGAACAGCGCGAGCAGCCACCAGAGTCCGCCCTTCGCGAGCGCGTCCTGCAGGCCCTGCGCGGCGCCGCCCTGCGGCTTCGCGTTCTCCCCGCCCGCGGGCATCGCGGTCGCGAAGGTATTCGATTGCCCGGCGCCTCCGGCGCCGCTGTCCGCGACCGCTTCATTCGCCGCGCTGTCGGGATTCGCGGCGGCGGCGGCCGCGGCGGCACCGGGCTCGAGCCCACCGCTCACCGTGACCTCGACCGTGAACGTGGTCGAAGCCGGCGGCAGGCAGACTTCGTTGTTGCAACCCTGGAACGACACCTTGCCGGTCAGCGTGTGCGCGCCGTTCTCGGCGGTCGCGGCGGCGGTGAGCGGCACCACCACGTCGGCGCCGCCGTCGTACACGAACAGCTCGGAGTCCTCGAACGCGAACTTCTGCTTCCTGGGCGCCGGGTACCTCGGAGCGCCGGCGCTCACGCCGTACGCGCCGGCGATCGCGACCTTGGTCGGGATGTTGTAGTCGAGCGCCGGCGGGTTCGCGTTCACGTGCCAGCCGGGCAGCACCTCGAGGTGCACCGTCACGCTGGCGGTGGCGCCGGCCTTCAGCGATACGGCCTTCGCGGTCGCCTTCACGAGCGTGTTCGGCGCGGGCGTGCCGCCCTCCTGCGCGAGCGCCACACCGGCCCACACGAGCATCGCCACGAGTACTGCGAACAGTCGCTTCATCGCTTCTCCCGAATCAGGCTTCCAGCTCGGCCGCCAGCGCGTCCGGTGTGTGCACCGGCAGCCGGCAGGCGTGATTCACGCAGACGTAGGCGGTGGGGCGCCCCTCGCGAGCGACACAGGCGGCCGTGAACGGCGCCAGCCGGGCCAAGGCCTCGCGCGAGGCGTCGTCCACGACCACGAGGTCGTCGAACGGTCGGAACTTGGACTCATACACCGCGATCAGGGATTCGCGTTCCGGCGAATCTTCTCCCGCGATCACGACATGACGGACCGGTGACAGGTGTTCGATCATGCTGGCCACCATCTGGGGCATGGCCGACGGATGGTCCACCAGCCGCGCCGCATGGTACCGCAGCGTGAGCCGGGCCTTCTCGCCCAGGTCGTCGCGCCCGGTCAGCCGCGCGAGCCGCTCGAGCACGTGCGCCGCGATCGAGTTGCCGGCCGTCTCGGCGCCGTCGAACCCGTCCTTCAGGCGCACGCGGATGCCTCCGGCATCCGTCGGGTTCTCGAAGAAACCGCCGCGCTCGTCGTCCCACAACCGTGCGAGCATCACGTCGGTCACGGCGAGCGCGCGCTCCAGCCAGAGCGGCGCGTGCGTGGCGGCGAACAGCTCGAGGCAGGCGCGCGCGACGTGCGCGTGATCGTCGAGCTGGGCCTTCGATCGCGGCCTCGCCGTCGCGCCAGCGCCGCCACAGCGCGCCGGTCGCGCCGTCGCGCAGCCGCGTCCACACGAACGTCGCGGCGCGTTCGGCGCGCGCGATCCACGCAGGCTCGCCGAACGCGCGGCCGGCGCGCGCGAGCGCGGCGATCATCATGCCGTTCCACGCGGCCAGCACCTTGTCGTCGAGGTGCGGCCGCGGCCGGCGCGCGCGCCGCGAGCAGCGCGGGCCGCGCGCGTGCGAGCACGGCGGCCGCGGCGGCGTCGGCTCGCGCACCTCGTGCAGGATGCTCGTCGCATGCTCGAAGTTGCCGCGCGGCGTCACGTCCCAGTGCGCGGCGACCACGGCCGCGTCGGCCGCGCCGAGCACGTCCTCGAGCTGCGCGGGCGTCCAGACGTAGAAACGGCCTTCCTCGCCCTCGCTGTCGGCGTCCTCGGCGCAGAAGCACGCGCCCTCGGGCGACGTCAGGTCGCGCGCCACGTACGCGACGATCCCGCGCGCGACTTCGGCCCAGCGCGCGTCGCGCGTCGCGAGCCAGCCGTCGGTGTACGCGTCGAGGATCAGCGCCTGGTCGTAGAGCATCTTCTCGAAGTGCGGCACGAGCCATTCGCGGTCGGTCGAGTAGCGATGGAACCCGCCCCCACGTGGTCGTGAATGCCGCCCGCGCGCATCGCCGCGAGCTGGCGCGTGCACATGGCGCGCGCCGCGCCGTCTTCTCCACCGGCGTCGAAGTGCGCCGTGACGCCACAGGAAGTTCAGGTTCACCGTGCTCGGGAACTTCGGTGCGTTGCCGAAGCCGCCTTCGGCCGCATCGTGCGCGCGCGACAGTTCGGTCAGGCACGCGGCCGAGCACGCGGATCATCTCGGCGAGGTCGTCCGGCGTGCCGGCGAGCTCGACACCGGCGAGCGAGTCGAGCAGCGCCAGCACCTGCTCGCCCGACGATTCGACCTGCGCGCGCTGGTCGGTCCACGCGGCGTGCACGCGCGCGAGCAGGTCGGCGAAGCCCGGCATGCCGCGGCGCGGCTCGGGCGGGAAGTACGTGCCACCGAAGAACGGCGCGAGGGCGGGCGTGAGGAACACGTTGAGCGGCCAGCCCCCGCCCATGCGCATGGCCTGCATCGCGGTCATGTACACGCGGTCCACGTCGGGGCGCTCCTCGCGGTCCACCTTGATGCTCACGAAGTGCGCGTTCAGCAGTTCGGCGACGTGCGCGTTCTCGAACGACTCGCGCTCCATGACGTGGCACCAGTGGCAGGTCGAGTAGCCGATGCTCAGCAGGATCGGCTTGTCCTCGGCGCGCGCCTTCGCGAACGCCTCTTCGCCCCACGGGAACCAGTCCACGGGGTTCGTGGCGTGCTGCAGCAGGTAGGGCGACTTCTCGCGCGCGAGCCGGTTGGGGGCGTGCATGGCGCAGGAGTATGCCCGGGTCCGCCGCGCGGCGTTGTCAGGAATTGCGCGAAACGCCGGTCAGCCGCGGCGCGGACGATCCTCGGTGCCGGCCGCGCCCAGCCACCAGCCCGCCAGGGCGGCACTCATCCCAATCGCCCCGGCGATGCCCAGCCACGCCCAGCGCGCCGCGGCGGCATCCATCGCCGGCAGCGCGAACGCGGGCATCGCGGAAGCTCCGCCGGAGCCGGGCAGCAGCACCGCGGCGATGCGCACGGGATCGAAGCCGTTGCCGGCCGCCACCACGAGCAGCGCCAGCGCGCTCGCCGCCGCCGCGAGCACCGGCGCCGACAGCACGTCGCGCCACGAGCCGCGCGGCGCGGACACCGGCGCGATGCGCACCTGCGGCGTGGCCGCCACGCGCGTCATGACGCGATCGGTGAACGCGGACGACGTGCCCGCCTCGCCGCCGGCCGATTCGAGCATGCGTTCGAGCGAACGCGCGTCGGCGAACGCCGACGTGCAACGCGCGCAGCGCGCCGCGTGCGCGAACGCCTCTTCGGGCAGGCCCTCGCCCGCCGTGCGGTCCAACAGCCGCGCGAACTCCTCGCAGTTCATCACGACACACTCCTCATGCGGGCCCATGCGTCGCGCAGCGCGGCGCGCGCGCGGTGCAGGTGCGTCTTGAACGTGTTTTCGGGGCAGCCCATGACCAGCGCCGCCTGCGCCACCGAACGATCCTCGAAGTAGAACAGCACGACCGCCGCACGCTGCTGCGGCGACAGCGTGTCGAGCAGGCGCTCGGCGAACGGTTCGGCGGCACCGCCCGACTCGTGCTCGGGCTCGGCCACCAGCACCGCGTCGCCCGCCACGGCCTCCTCGCGGCGGCGGCGCGCCTTGGCCTCGGCCAGCCGGTCGAGCGCACGCCGCCATACGATGCGGTGCAGCCAGGTCGAGAACGCCGCGTCGCCGCGAAACGTGGGCAGCGCCGCCCACGCCTTCACGAGCGCGTCCTGCGCCACTTCCTCGGCGTCGGCGCTCGAGCGCAGCACGCGCAGCGCGAGCGCGTACGCGCGTCCGCGGTGCGCCTCGACGAGCGCGCGGAACGCCTGCTGGTCGCCGCGCTGCGCGCGCGCGATCAGGCTCGCTTCGTCCGGCGGCGCGGGTGCGAGTCGCGGCGCCGGCGGCTCGAATCCGGTGACGAGTGCCATGGCCATGCTTGGACGGTACCCGAGCCCGGCAGGTTTCACGCGGGGTGAAATTGCTCCGGGATGAAACCGGCGAGCGGCTCGGCTCCGTCCGAAGGGACACAAGGCAGGGCGGCCGCCCCGGTGGGCGGCGCCGAGACGGCTTCGCCACCGAACAGGAGGTACACGATGGATCCCGGGGATGTCGGCGCACTGTTGATCGTGAGCGGCGTGGTGTTCGGTGGCATGAGCATCGTGGGCGGCATCGCGAACGGCTGGGTGCGCTCGCGCCAGCGCCAGAACGTGGCCGAGATGATCCAGCGCGAACGCGTCGCGCTCATCGAGCGCGGCACCGATCCCGAGCGGTTGCCGTCGGTGCAGGATCACCCGCTGTGGGGTGCGCTCGAGAACGGCTCGGTGACCGAGCGGCAGTTCATGAACCGCCGCAGGCAGATGCTGCTCATGATCGGGCTCGTGATGTCGTTCGTCGGCGTCGCGCTCGGCGTGTTCCTCGGCTTCGTCGCCGGCGACGACGTGTGGACGATCGGCCTCATGCCGTTCGCTGTCGGCCTCGCGCTGTTGATCGCGTCGCGGTTCATCAAAGCCGAGTAGCACTCCCCTCCGCGGGGGAAGCGAACGGCGCGGCGCCCGGAACACGGGGCGCCGCGCCGCTTCGCGTGCGGGCTGCCGAAGCGCGCTACTTCGCCGCCTCGATCGCGCCCGCCGCGCGGCCGAGCGCGTCGGCGATCGGCCCCACGCCGCGTGCGTACGCGCGCGGGTCCTTGTCGAGCACCGCCTGCCCGAGCCGCGGCAGCGGCACCGGGGCGTAGCCGGTGTTCAGGCCCGGCGCGTACAGCTCGTGCCGGAACCACTCGCGCCCGGGCAGTCCCGGGCCCACGAAACCGCGCTCGGCGTTGAGGAGCGCGCGGTTCACCGCATCCGGGCCGCCCGCGGGCCACAGCTCGGTGCCCGCGAGCACGGCGTCGGTGCGCTTCTCGAGCAGGAACGCCGAGTTGCGCAGCCGCGCGGCCGCCTGCTTGGCCGCCGCCAGCGTGGCGCCGAAGCGCAGCGAGTCCGGCTTGCCCGCGTCCACGTCGTCGGCGCGCTCCTCGATCGCGAGCATCTCGGCGTACGCGAACTCGGCCGTCTGCGTGTAGCGCAGCGGCAGGATCTCGGCGTCGGCCAGCCGCATGGCGATGCGGCTCCAGATCTCGGTCATCGCCGTGTGCAGCGCGTAGGTCGGGTCCACCACGCGGTCGAGGTACTCGAAGTCGTCGTACGCGGAATGGTACGTGCCCTGCAGTCCTTCGAAGCGCAGGTCGAGCGCGGGCACACCGAGGTGATCCACGAACACGGTGTAGTCCGAACCGCTGCCCAGCGACGGCATGCGCCACTCGAAGGGCTGCGACGGCTCGCCGCGGTTGCGGCGCATGCGGTTCTGCCGCGCCCACTCGGCGCGGCCTTCCGACCACGCGCGGTCCATGAACGCGTTCCACAGCGGCCGGTTCTGCGACGGGTCGCGCACGTCGCGCATGACCTCGGTCACGAGGTCGGTCAACGCGTGGCTGCCGCTCGCGCGAAAGTCCTTGCCGGCCACGGCCACGTCCACGTTCACGTACGCGACCGCGTTCGCCGCCAGGTCCGCGGCGTTCGCCTCGGCCCACTCGGTCGAACCCAACAGGCCGTACTCCTCGCCGTCCCACGAGCACAGCACCAGCGAACGGCGCGGCTTCCAGCCCGTGGTCTTCGCCAGCGTGCCGAGCGTGCGCGCCATCTCGAGCAGGCAGATGGTGCCCGAGTTGGGATCGATGGCGCCGTAGGTCCACGCGTCGCGGTGGTTGCCGAGCAGCACCTTCTGCTCGGGATGCTCGCGCCCGGCCATGGTGGCGATCACGTTCCAGATCGGGCGAATGGCGTAGTCCTGCTCGACCAGCAGGTGCACCTTCGCCGCGCCCGGACCGACGTGGTACGTGAACGGCAGTCCGCCCTGCCAGCCGCGCGGCGCCTGCGGACCGTCGAGCGTGACGAGCAGCTTCTTCGCCTCGCCCCACGAGATCGGCAGCGACGGAATGCGCGGGATGCTCTTCGTCTCGCTCATCGGCAGCCGCGCGAGCTTGCCCTGGCTCTGGCCGCTCGCCCAGCCGGGCGTGGTCGGGTCGCCGGGACCTTCGGACAGGAACTGCACGCTGCCGCGCTGCATCGAGTCCTCGGGCCGGCCCGCGCCGCGCGGGTACGGGTCGGCGACCGCGAAGCCGTCGTCAGCCGGGTCGCTGTAGATGAGCACCGCCGCGGCGCCCGCGCGTTGCGCGTTGCGCACCTTGAGCCCGCGGAACAGCTTGCCGTAACGCACGAGCACCACGCGCCCGCGCACGTCCACGCCCAGCGACGCGAGCTTCGCGAAGTCGTCCACGTCGCCGTAGTTCGCGTACACGATCTGCGCGGTCACGTCGCCCGACGCGCCGTAGCCGTGGAACGCGTCGGACCAGTTCGCGTCGAACGCGTCCTTGTCGCCCGCCACACCCTTCTCACGCACCGACAGCTTTTCGCCCGTGGGCTCGAGCATCTCGAGCACCGTGCGCTTCGGCCAGTTGAGCAGCACCGGGATCTCGACCAGCTTCGCGTCCCAGCCGTACGCGACCAGCCGGTCACGCACGTATTCGGCCGTCGCGCGATCGGCCGGCGTGCCCGCGATGTGCGGTTCCTCGGTCAGCAGCCGCAGGTGGCGGCGCAGCGTGTCGGGCCGGATCGCCAGCGCGACGCGGCGCTCGCGCGCGAGTTCGGCGTCGAGGCTGTCCTTGGCGAACCCGGTCATGCCGGCCGGCATCGCGAGGTTGCCGGGTGCGGGTTCGAGCACGCCCATGAACGGGTGCAGGTCGGCTTCGATGCTGCACGCGTCGGGCGATGCGGCTGCCAGCGGCAGCGCGCACGCGATCGCGGCGGCCAGGATCCAGCGCTTCATGACGGCTCCTCGGTGACGGGAAGAATGCGGACCGCGCAGGATAGCGGCTGCCGAGCCCCGCGGGTCAATCGCAATCGCGCGCGCCGTCAGCCCTTCAGCGTGACCAGGATGCCGGCCACGATCACGAGCAGCGCGCCGAGCACCTGGTGCGGCTCCGGCACGGCGTGGAACAGCGCGACTTCGAACAGGTAGGTCATGACCACGCCCGTGTACGCGACCGCCGACAACGTGGCGGCGCGGCCACGCGCGTAGGCGCGGCCCACGAACACCTGCCCGAGCCCGCCGCTCAACGCCGCGATCGCGAGCGGCAGGTACGCGGCCGGCCGCACGGGCGTCAGGTGCGGCAGCGCCACGAGCAGCGTGGCCGTGCCCGCGAACAGCGACATGTGCAGCGCGATCGCCTCGCTGCTCTCATGCGGCCCCATGCGTCGCAGGCGGAGCAGCGCGAGCGCGTAGCTCACCGCGCCGAGCAGCACGAGCGGGCCCGCGCCGCCGGTCCAGCGGAACTTCGCGCCGAGCAGCACCGCCACGCCGACGAAACCCGCGACCACGCCCCACCACACGCTGCCGCGCACCTTCTCGCGCAGCACCGGGCCCGACAGCATCGCCACCCAGAGCGGCGTGGTCGCGTACAGCGTGGTCGCGTCGCCGACCGACACCTGCTTCGTGCCGAGCGCGTGGAACAGCGCCAGCGCACCGCCGGTGCCGAACGCCGATCGCAGCCATGCGTTCTTCTGGTCACCGACACGCAGCGACTTGCCCTGCGCGCGTGCCGACGCGATCGCCACGAGCGCGCCGCCGAAGAACCGCGCCGCCGCGATCTCCGCCCAGTGCAGCTCGCCCGCGCCGGCGCGCGTCGCCAGCCGCATGCCGGTGTACGCGAGCTCCGACAGCAGTAACCAGCCGACGCCGTTGCGAAGGAGCGCGCGCATCGCGCGGGGACCGCGCTAGGCGCGCGCGGTCGCGGAGGCGTTCGTGCGCAGGTCGAGCCAGTGCATGCGCTCGATGAACGTCTCGGGATCGCGCGTGCGCAGTTCCTGGTGGCGCCCGCGGTGGCAGGTCACGACGATCACCTGGTGGCCCGCGCCGAAGCCTTCGACGAGCGCACGCATGCCCTTCTCGAGCCGCGCGTCGTCCGACGTGGCGAACGCGTCGTCGAGCAGCATCGGCAACGCCTCGCCGCCGCGTGACAGGTACTCGCTCACCGCCAGGCGCACCGCCAGGTAGAGCTGGTCGCGCGCGCCGCTCGACAGCTGCAGGTGCGCCTTGCCGCGCGTCACCTGCGGGCCGCCGTCCATCTGCACCGAGAAATCGAGGTCCTCGCCGAAACGCAGCTGCTCGACGTGCGTGCCGAACTGGCCCAGCACTTCGCCCACGCGGCTGTTGAGGAAATCGGCCCAGCGCCGGTGCGTGTCGGTCGCGACCTTCTGGATCGTCGAGCGCGCGATCTCGACCGAACGCTTGAACGCGCGTGCGCGCGCCGCGGCGGCGGTGAGCCGCGCGATCTGCGCTTCGAGTTCGGGGCGCTGCGTGGCGTGGCGGCGCCAGACCTCCTCGACCTCGAGGCGCAGGTCCGAACGCCGGCGCTGCGTGCCCTCGAGCCGCGTGCGCGCCTGCTGCGCCTCGGCTTCGATCTCGGCGGCCGGCCGCGGTTCCGCGACGGACGCGCCGTTCGCCTCGAGCTGCGCGAGGCTGGCGCGGCGCTGCTCGACTTCGATCTCGGGCAGCAGGCGCTTCTTCGCGAACGGGATCAGCTCCTCGACCAGCATGGCGTGCCGCGAACGCTGCGCGAGCCGGCCGTGCAGCTCGTCCACGTGCTCCTGCCACGTGCGCTCGGGATCGTACGCGAGCCCGGCCGAATGCAGGATCCGCACGGCGCGTTCGCGCAGCCCCGCGACGGCGGCCTCGTCCACGGCGCGCTCCTTCTGCACCCACTCCCAGCTCTTGTCGAGTTCCGCGAGCCGCTGGCGCGCCTGCGCGGCGCGGCGCGCCTCGTAGGCGACGCGCTCGAGCGCCTCGGGCGTGACCTGCGGCACGGGCAGCCCGCGCAACAGCGCGGCGGCCTGCTCGGCCACCGTGCGGCGCGACGCCTCGTTCTGCGCCAGCATCTCCTGCGCACGCAGCAGCGGCGCGGAGTCCTCCATCATGCGCGCATACTCGCCCCAGTGACGCATGAGGTCCACCGAGTCGCGGTACCCCATGAGCCGCGACAGGTCCGCGAGCCCGACTTCGTTCTCGGCGCGCTGCGAGCGCAGCGTGTTCAGCCGGCGCTGGGCGTCGGCCAGCTTGCGCAGCGCCACGTCGCGCTCGGGCGTCTGCGCGCGCGCGGCGATCGCGAGCAGCGCGGCGCCGATCGCGGCGACGAACGCGCCGCCGCCGAGCAACGCGAGGTACGCCACCTGTGGCCCGTGCGTGGCGAACACCACGCCGCCGGCCGCGGCGGCGCCGGCGCCGAGCGCGGTCACGACCCACGCGGGCACACGCCGGCGGTTGCGGTCGGCGTCCACGTTGCGCAGCGCCTCGGTCGCGCCGGTGCGCTCCTGTTCGAGCGTGGCGACTTCGGTCTGGAACGCGAGGTTGAGGTCGGCCTGCTGCCGCAGCAGGCGCTGGTGCTCGTCGGGCAGCGCGCCGAAGCGCGCCGTGAGGAACTGGATGCGCTCGGGTTCGTAGCCGAGCCCCGCGAGCTGGTCGCGCAGCTGGAACACCTGGTGGCGGTGGTGCGTGTCGTCGAGCGCCACCTGCCGCATCTGGGCGGCCAGCGCGACGCAGCGGTTCGCATCGTCCTCGCCGAGCCGTTCGTACGCCTGCAGGCCCGCGACTTCGGCTTCGACGCCTTCGCGCTCCTTCGCCAGTTCGTCGCGGCGGCGCGCCTCGAGCGTCTCGAGATTGCGCTGCGCCTCCTCCACGCGCGCGACCGTGTCGCGCAGCTCGGATTCGGCGTTCGCGGGCAGCTGCGCCGCGACTTCGAGCCCGGCGGCCTCTTCCTCGAGCTTGCGCAGCTCGGCGAGCTGCGCGTCGTTCGCTTCGAGCCCGCGGCGGATGTCGGAGGCGATCGCGGACTGGCGCTCGGCGTCGAGCCGCCGCAGCGCGTCCTTGAGCTCTTCTTCCTGCTGCGCGAGCTGGCCGAGCGTCTCGAGCGGGCCGCTCACGCGCTGCACCTGCTGGTCGAGGTCGTGCAGGTCGGCCTCGACGAACTTGCACTTGGCCTCGAGCTTGTCCACGGCGTTCTCCACCGTGCCGGTGAACTCGAGCTCGGGCGCGTTGTAGCGCCGCAGCGCGTCCTCGAGCACGCGCAGCGCCTCGGACGCGTTCGTGTCGCCGATGTGCGTGTCGGCCGCGTTCTCGAGCCGCGCCTTGAGCGTGGAACCGCGCCGCGCCTTTTCGTCGCCCGGCACGACCGCATCGAGGTCGCCCTGGCGCACGAACGCGCACTTCTCGAACTCGGCGGAATCCAGCCCGAGCAGCTTCTGCCCGATCGAGCCGTCGTCGCGCCCGGTGACGAACTCGGGCGTCACCTCGCGGCCCGCGCCGTCGAACACCGTCACCGTGCCGCGATCGAAGTCGCGCGCGATGCGCAGCCGCCGGCCCGCCACCTCCAGCTCCAGTTCGAGCCGGAACTCGCCGCCCTGCCACGGCCGCCAGCGCTCGAGCGGCGTGAGCACACGGTGCGAACGGCGGTCGTCCTCGAGCCCGTACAGCGCGGCCACGATCGCCGACAGCAGCGTGGACTTGCCGCGCTCGTTGTCGTCCACGACCAGGTTCACGCCGTTCGGCGCGAACGCCCATTCGCCGCGCAGCGGGCCGAAGCCCTTCACGTCGAGCCGCAGCAGCTTCATCCCGCCACCTCTTCCCATGCCGGCGACACCTCGCGCAGCTTGAAGGCGTCGAGGCCGTGGTAGAGCGCGCGCTCGAGTTCGGCGCGCACGGCGGGATCGGTGGCGGCGTCCATCTGGTCGAGCAGCTCGCGCGCGAAGCGTTCTTCGGTGGTCTTGCCTTCGCCTTCGCGGTAGCGCGCGAGGTCGTAGTCCGGGCGCAGTGCCGACGCGTCCCAGCGCACATGGAACGCGCGTCCGCGCAGCTCCGTGCCGGGCCCGCTCCAGCGCACGCCGGCGGGCAGGCGGCCCGTCAGCGTCACGTGCACGAAGTCCATTTCGCCGGCGCCGGCCACGTCGAGCGCGCGCGCGATGCGGCGGTCGATCTGGTCCGCGCTCGCGGCCCCGCCCACGTCGGCGCTCACGCTCACCACGCGGCGGCGGTCGAGTTCGATCGGCTCGACTTCGACGAACGGCAGCCGGTGCCCGTACTCGATGCGCACTTCGAGCGCGCCGTGCGTGCCGGTCTCCGTGTAGTCGAGCGCCACGGCCGAACCCGCGTACGCGAGCCGCGCACCGGCCGACTTCACGCCTTCGGTGAGCGGCTGCTCGATGCGCGACGTGGCGTGGTAGTGGCCCACCGCGTGGTAGACGAACGGGGTCGCCGCGACTTCCGAGTCGGCGAACGGCGCGGTCACCTTCTGCGCGGGCGGGCACTGGCCCTCGCGCGAGCCGTGGAACACCGCGACCTCGAATCCCATCGGGTCGGTGCCGGTCACGTCGCGCAGCATCTCGGTCGCGAGCGGGCGTTCGGTGCTGTCCACGCCCGACGTGAAGCAGCGCCCCCACACGCGCACGCCGGGCAGGCGCGGCACGGGCTTCGCGCTCCAGTGGGGCGAGTCGAACACGTGCACGTGGTCGGGCCACGCGATCCCGCGCGCCCCGAGCAGCCGCACGTTCCACGCGGCGTTGTCGCCCGACGCCGGATCGTGATTACCCGGGGCGATGTACACCGGCGGGCAGCCGTTCACCGCGAACGCCTTCACGGCGAACGTCAGCAGCGCCGCGTCCACCTGCACGGAGTCGAACAGGTCGCCCGGCACCAGGATGCCGTGCACGCCGCGCTCGATGGCCTGCGACACGCAGCGTTCGAGCGCGCGTTGCTGGTCGCGCCTGCGCTCTTCGCGCCGGTCCCCGGGCAGCCACGCGAAGGGGCGGCCGAGATGGAGATCGGAGACCTGCAGGAATCGGGCGAGAGCCATGCGGCGTGGGTCCTTACGCGGAGGGTAGCCTTCCGAGGCGTACGCGGGATCGAGTCGCAAGGTAGCCCTGCGAGCGCCACGCTCGCAAGCGCCACGGCGCGTGCGCACGCGCCGTGAGCCGAAAGTTCACACCCGCCGCACGGCGCCTACTCGCCGAGCGCGACGAACGCGGCCCAGAGCCGTGGATCGGCGGGACGCCGGGCCGCGCGCAGCCAGCCGAGCACTCGTCGCGATGCCGTACGGATCGCGACCGCGGTGGGCTCGTCGTGCGCGAAGCGCGCGTCGTAGAGCGCCTGCATGAAGCGCCGGCTGGCGTCGTCGTCCACGGGCAGCAGGCTCACGACCAGCGTGTGCACACCGGCCATGCGCGCCGCGCGCGGCAGGCCGTACACGCCTTCCCACGCCTGCACCTGGCCCATGCCGCTCTCGCAACCCGACAGCACCAGCCATTCGACGCCTTCGAGCCGCATGCCGGCGAGTTCCTCGGCGGTCAGCAGGCCGTCCTCGCCGCCGCGGGCCGGTGCGTCGCGCCACGCGTTCGCGTTCGCGAGCGCGATGCCCGAGAACACGAGCGGGTTGCGGCTGAGCACGTCGGCCGCCGCCGTACCGTTGGCGCAGTCCGCGCCCAGGAAGAACGCGTGCGTGGCCAGGTGCACCACGCGGCGCCCGGGCGCCAGCCGCTTGAACGCGGCCTCGTCGGCGGCCGCGCCGTCGAGCAGCGCGACGCGCGTGCTGTCGCGCGTGAAGCGCCGGCCGAGCGACGCCACCGCGCGCGCCTCGCCGAGCGACGCGGGCAGCGCGGTGAAACGTTCGTCGAGGAACGAGCGGCAGCTCGGCAGCAGGCGGCGCGTCGCGACCGGCGCGGCGGCGGGCGGCGCCGCGGCGGCCGGACCCGCGCCGTACTCGAGGCCGCCGAGCGCGAGCACGCCGTCGCCGGGCGCCGTCGCGGGCGCGACCAGGTCGCGTTCGCTGCCGAGCCGGTGCAGCACGAGCGGTTCGTCGGCGAGGAAGCGGTCGCGGCCCGTGGGCAGCGCGTACCAGTTGAGCTTCTGCAGTTCGCTCTCGGGCACCACGTACACGTGCGCTCGCCCGGCGATCGCGCGCGCGAGCGGGTCCCACGCCAGTGCGCGCACGCGCGCGCCCGCGGCACGCGCGGCGGGCGAATCCCCGCCCGCGACCAGCGCCGCACGATACGCCGCCAGCGCCGCGTCGAGCGTGTCGGCCGGCCCGAGTTCGATCGCGACGGGCACCGCATCGCCGCCGCGCAGCACGAACGCCGCGTAGGTGTCGCGCGGCGTCCACGCGAGCTTCCGGGAATCGGCGCGGTCGAACCGCCCGAAGCGCGTGTAGCTCACCAGCACGCCGTCCGCGCCCAGCCGGCGCGAGGCGCTCTCGACCGTGAGGTCCTCGCGCGCCATGCCGGGCGCCGGGGCGCCGAGCTCGCGGCGCCGGATCTCGCCGCGCAGGCTGTCGCGTCGCGCCTGCGCCTCGCGCGTGTCGGGCGCGCGCAATGCGGCGAGCACCTGCGTCGCGAGCTCGCGCCGCAGCGCGCCCGCGGCGCGCGCCGCCGCCGAAGTGTCGGCCTGCACGCGCGCGCGGCGGAGCATGGCTTCCAGCACGGCGCTGCGATCGCTCACCAGCGTGAGCCACGCCTGCCGCATGCGCTCGGCGTCGAGGGCGCTGCCGCGCAGCGCGAGCGTCGTGAGCAACCCGGCGATCACGCGACGGTTGGTGGCGAAGCGCAGCGCGTCGCCGTCGGGCAGCCAGGGCGCGGTCTCCTCGACCACCTGGCGGCGCAGCCGGGCCGGCTCGACCGCCAGGTCGAACGCGCGCGCTTCCTGCCCGCGCCAGTACTCGAACAGCGCGCGGCTCTCGCGGATCTGCGCGACCTCCTCCCGCTCGCCGCTGTCGTTGGCCTCGAACGGCTTCATGGCGCGCCCGTACCAGAGTTCGGCGGCCGCCGTGTCGCCGAGCGCGCGCGACGTGCGCGCCGCCAGCGACGCGGCCGGTACGAGCAGTCGCGTCGTTTCGCCGTCGCGCGCGGCGTAGCTCTTCCAGATCGCCTCGGACTCGACGCGCGATTCCCGGATCTGGCCCTGCTCGCCCAGCGCCTGCGCGAGATTCACGCGCGTCACGTTCGGGTCGTTCACGTACGTGGGCGGCAGCGTCAGTCCCACCGCCACCGCGCGGCGCCACCACGGGAACGCGGTCTCGCGCAGGCCGTCGCGCGGCACGTACCACGAGTTGCCCATGTCGATGCACGTGTACATCTCGCGGATGTTGTCCGGCCCGCTCCAGCGCTGCGCGAGCGCAAGCGCGTGCGTGAGCAGCTCGCGGGCACGGTCGTAGCGCAGCAGGTAGTGGCACACGCGGCTGTGGAAGTAGTCCACGTTCCACGCGCCGGCCAGCTCGGTCATGCCGCGTTCGCGCAGCAGCCGGTGCACGTCCTCGAACTTCGCGTCGGCCGCGGGCAGTCGCGCCGGGTCGCGCAGGTTCGCGACCGAGCGGCCGAGCACGAGCAGCGCGCGTTCGTCGGTGAAGCCGAGCCGCGCCTCGGCACGCATCGCGGCTTCGCTCTTGTGGCGGTCGCCGAGCGGCGCGTCGGTGAAGCTCTCGAGCGTGCCCTGCAGCACCAGCGCGATGCAGGCCTCACCCTCCGGCACGGGCGACGTCGCGTCGGCGGCCTTCACCGCGTCGGCGAAACCGCGCGCGGCGTCGGGCAGGCGGCCCTCGAGCCACCAGAGGTTGGCGTTCGTGCGCAGCAGCCGTGCGCGGTGCGGCGCGGCCGCGTCGCCCAGCACGCGCGCGAGCGAGTCCGCGCGGCGCCACTCGGCGCGCGGCTCGATCACGTTCTCGACGCTGAGCGCCTCGACGCGCAGCAGCGACGCTTCGAGCCGCAGCAGGTCGTCGCGCCGCCCGGGCGCGAGCCGCGCGAGCAGTTCCTGCGCGAGCGCCGCGGCGGTGCGCCAGCGGCCGAGCCGGAACTCGACACGGGCGCGCGCGAGCGCGGCACGATCGCGCACGGCGCGCTCCGCGCCGAATCGCACGAGCGCCGCTTCGACCCGCGCGGGACGCCACGTCCACGTGGTGTCGCACATGCCCAGCGCCTCCGCGCGCGCGACCAGCCGTGCGTATTCGAGCTCGGCCGCGCCGGCGTCGAGCACGGTGGCGCTGTCCTGCGGCCAGGCGTGCGAGGCGAGCAGCGTCTCGGCCGCCGAGTGCCGGAACGCGGCGCTCAGGCGCAGCGCTTCGGCGGCCGCACCGCCGGGGGCGAAACGAGCGGCGCTCGCGGGCACGGGACCGGCGAGCGCGAGCGCGACGACACAGGCGAAGACGGGTGCGGTGCGGCGGAGGATCGGGGGCATCCGTGCCTCGGGGAACGGCGAAGGACGATGCGAAACGAAGAAGATCAGTGGAACAGCACGACGAGCGGGTACTCGCGGGACTCCGAACCGGTCGAGTCGTCGAACCATGCCACGCGCAGCACGCGGCCGCCGCTGGCGAGCCGTGCGACCGGGATCCGCACGCCGCCGTTCGACAACGCGCGCGCGGCGGGCAGCTCGTCACGGCCCAGCACGGAGCCGCGCGCATCGAGCAGTTCGACCACGAGCGTCGCGCCCTCGGGCACGAACAGCGCGGGCAGCGTGAACGACACTTCGCGCACGCCCGCGGGCACGTGCACGGTGGTCGGCTCGGCCGGCACACCGCGCGTCGCGCTGGCGAGCGCCACCGGCTCGAGCACCGGCGCCGTGGCGGCGGGCGCGGGCACGGCCGGCGCAGGTTCGACGCCGGAGGGCGCAGGCGGCGTGGGATCCGAGGGCTGCCGCACCTCGGGCGACGCCACCGCAGCCGGCTCCGGCGCGGACTGAGGGCGCAGGATCGCGAACACGAGCAGGAGCGCCGCGAAGCTGCCGACGAGCGCGTACGGCATGGCGGCCGGCCACCACGAGCGCGCCTCGGGCGCGGCCACGGACGCGGCGCCCACGAGTTCGGGCTCCGGCGCGCCGGCCAGCGTCGCGGCGTCTTCACGGCACTCCGCACAGGTCTCGAGATGGCGCGCGACGAGCGCGCGCTGCGGTTCGGGCAGCGCCTCGGGTCGTGCCTGGAGCGCGACGAGCGCCGACACGGGCGGATGCGTGGCGCCCTCCCACCAGTCGGCCCGGGCGGCGCGTGCCGCGGCGAGCAGCCGCCCGCACGCCTCGCACTCGCGCGCGTGGGCTTCGACGCGCGCGGGTTCGTCGGCCTCGAGCAGGTCGAGCAGGTGGTCGGCGAGCCGGCCGGCGAATCGCTCGTGGATGTCGTTTCCCGTGACGCTCACGTTTCACCTCCGAACCTGTTCCACGGCAACTTGCCCTGCGCGATGGCCTCGCGCAGCCGCTTCATGCAGCGCGACCAGCGCTGCAGCAGCGCGACGTGGGACACGCCGGTCCTGCCGGCGAGTTCCTTGAATGCCGTTCCCGCGGCCCGCGCGTCGGCGAGCTCGAGGCACGGCGCCTGGTGCGCGCGGAACCACTCGCGCACCTGCAACGCCTTCCAGGCGACCTGCTCTTCGAGATCCACGAGTTCGCGGAGCGTGGCTTCGTCGGCCGTCACCGCGTGATCCTCGCGCACCGGCTGCGGCGCCGGCCGGCGTGCCCGGATGCGCATGCGCTCGACCGCGGTGCGACGACAGATGACGCGCACCAGACCGTCGAGCGAATGCGGCATGCCGGACCGCTCGAAAAACCGCATGACCCGAAGCAGGACGTCCTGCGTCGCGTCTTCGATTTCCGCACTTTCCCATCCGCGCAGGTGATACGACATCCGGCGCGAGATGCTGCTGCGAATGTCCGACCAGTCGAGCGGAGCACCCGACGGATCGTGGAAGTCGGCCATGTCGGTCTTGGGTTCGACGGCTGGCCCGTGCGGGACGAGTGCGAGGGTCCAGGCGTATGGAGACGTATCCAATGATGCGGTCGCCTGCCGGGGGCGCAGACTCGCACACTATGCGGACCGGTCGAACCGGGCAAGACATGGCACTTCCTGCGTCCACCTAGTCGCTCGACGAAGAAAAATGTGACAGCCCCTGTCATACGAAACCGGGTCGCGCGACTAGGACAATGCAGCTCCACCAGACCGCAGGAGACCGGCCGGACCCTTCCGGGGTCCGGCGTTCGCCGCTGGGCCGGTCGGGGCAGCGGGCGCGGGTCACCTTCGAGTTATTTCGGGGGAAAGGCTCGTCGGGTGGTCGGGTGGCTCCGCATCCAGGGTCACTCCGAGCGATCTCTACTGCGATCGTCCTGGCGTCCGCTGCTCCGGTCGGGCCCTGCGGCACCCTGCGGGCGCCCTTTCGGGCGCCGCCGCGACGCCGGCGCGCGCTTTGCGGCGACCCGGCGCTCGCCTATCTTCGCGGCGCATGTCCGAGCCCACGCCCGCCGTCTCGCCCCAGGTCGCCGAAATCGAACGCCACCTCAAGTGGTCCGCGTTCTCGACGATCGCGTTCATCGCCATTCTCCTGGTGATGACGGCCATGGGCGTGGTGTCGCTGACCATGAAGCCGCGCCACCCCGAAGGACTGGGCGACGACGCACTCGCGGCCAGCGTCGCCGCGCGCCCCACCCCGGCGCGCACCACCCTGAACGGCCTGCGCTGGAGCGCCGCCGTGCTGGGCGGCGACGTCGGCGACGGCCCCGCGGACCCGCCGTTCTCACGCTACGCCGCGACCGTGCGCGAGGCGGCCGAGCGCGCGCACGCGAAGCACGCCCGCGATCCGCGCCCGCTGGCCGCGCTCGCGGCGCTCGACGTGGTCGCGCACGACTACGCGCGCGCGGCGCAGCGCTACCGGCGTGCGTGCGAAGCGGCGCCGCGCTACGGCGAAGGCCGGCTCGGCGCCGGCGTCGCGCTGGTGCTCGAAGCCGACCGCACGCCCGAACCGTGGCAGTCGCGCGCGCTGCGGCTGCAGGCGATCGCCGAGTTCGCCATGGTGGACAGCATGCTGCCGGAATACCCGCACGCGCTGTACGACCGCACGCTGGCGTTGCGCGACGTGGACCGTCACGCCGACGCCGCGTTCTTCGCGCGCCGCTACCTCGCGCGCGAGTCCACGGGTCCGCACGCCGACGTCATGCGCGCGATCGCCGCGCGCTGACGCCCGCGCTCAGTCGTCCGCCCACTCTCCCGCCGCGCCGTCGTACGCCTGCGCGCCGCGCCAGTCCGGCAGCCGCGACTCGCGCTCGAACGCCGCACGCAGCCAGCCGCCGAGCGCGCGATCGAGCAGCGAACCGCGCGGCCGCCCGAACTCGCGCAGCCGGATCTTCTCGTAGCGCCCCACGTGCGCGAGCATGCGCGCCTCCGCGAGCGCTTCGTCGAGTCCGCCGATCGCGTCCACGAGCCCGCGCTCGAGCGCGTCGTCGCCGAACCACACGCGGCCCTGCGCGATCTCCTCGACCTTCTCGGGCGACAGCTTGCGCGCCTCGGCGACGCGCGCCTTGAAGTTCGCGTAGCTGCGGCCGATCGCCGAGTCGGCCGCGGCCTGCATGGCGGGCGTCCAGTCGCGCGCGGTGGAGAAGCCGCCCATGTAGGCGCCGCGCTCGAAGTCCTCCTGGTGCACGCGCAGCTTGTCGTACGCGCCTTCGAGCGACGGCTTCACGTACAGCACGCCGATCGAACCCGTGGCGGTGTGGCGGTCGGCGTAGATGCGGTCGCCGCGCAGCGCGAGGTAGTAGCCGCCGCTCGCGGCCACCGAGCCCATGGACACGATCAGCGGCTTGCGCGTCTCGCGCTTGAGCCGGACGATCGCGTGGTCCATCAGGTTGCTCGCCACCACCGAGCCGCCGGGGCTCTCGATGCGCAGCACCACCACGCGCACGTCGCGCGCACGGAACGCGCGTTCGAGCTGCGCGATCAGGGTTTCGCTGCCGAGCACCGTGCCGCTCACGAACCCGCCGCCGCTGCGCCCGGTCTCGATCCCGCCGCCCGCGTACACCACCGCGATCGGCGAGCGCCGCGTCCATTCGCGCCGCGCCGGTTCGATGCGCGCCAGGTTCACCGCGCGCGGCTTGTCGCCGAGCCCCGCGAGCCGGCCGGCCGAGCGCCACGCGTCGTCGCGATACCCGACCGAGTCCACGAGCCCCGCGCCGACGAGGTCCGCCGACGTCCAGCCGCGACCGTCGAGCACGTGCTCGAAGCGCTCGCGCTTCACGTGCCGCGACGCCGCGAGCGACTTCACGAACAACTCCTGGCGCTGGTCGAGCGTGCGCTGGATCACGAGCGAGTCCGGCGGCGGTGTGCGGTCCACGCTGAAGTTGCGGTACGCGGACTTGAACGCGCCGACGCTCGCGCGGTCCACGTGCACGCCGAAGCGCGCCAGCGCTTCCTTGTAGTAGCGCCGCTCGGTGCGCAGCCCGAGCCCGGCGAAGATCGCCTCCTCCGACGCGAACACCTGCGTGCAGGCGCTGGCCAGGTACAGGTCGCCGCGGCCACCGCCCAGTTCGAGGCTCGCCACCACGGGCTTGCCCGCGTCGGTCAGCCGCGCGATCCGCGGCCGCAGTTCCTCGAGCTGCGCCATGCCCGCCACGCCGCGCAGGTCGAGCAGCACGCCGCGCGTGAGCGGGTCCTCGAGCGCGCGATCGAGCTGCGCGCGCAGGCCGCGGCTGCTCGACGACGACGCGTCGCCGAGCAGCGAGCCCGCGTCGGATTCGTCGGCCAGCACGCCGCCGGCGCGCACGACCGCGAGCCGCCGGTCGGAGCGCGCGGTGAACGCGGTGCGCTCCTCGCCCGAGTGCCCCGAGAACGCCCAGCGTTCGCCGAGCGACGTGCCTTCGTGCGACGTGTTCGCGGCGCGCGTCGTGCCGCGCAGCCCGCGCAGCGTGACCGCAGCCTGCCACGTGCCGCGTCCAGGCGTCGCCACCGACAGCGCGAGCCCGTCCACGGGCTCGAACTCCGCGCCCACGCGCACGCGCGCCGTGGCATTCGCCGCGCCTTCGCGCTGCGCCACGTCGGCGGTCAGCGCCAGCCGCGTGCCGCGACCGGCGGCATGCGCGCGGTCGAGCGCGAGCGGCCGCAGCGCGATCGCTCCGGTCCATTCGCGGCGTTCGAGCGCGTCGCCGACGTGCGGCTCGAACGGATGGTCCACACGCGCCGCGAGCGACACCCACGGCGCCGGGCGCGAGAGCGCCGAGAACCGGTGGTCGCCGCGCCGCACCCCGGCGGCGCTCGTGCGCACCATGGTCCAGCCCATGCGCAGGCGGTCGTCGCCGCCGCCGAGCGACAGTCCCCACGTGCGCAGGTGCTCGGGAGCATCGGTCCAGAACGCACCGAGCCCGCCGACGTGCGCGTGACCGGCGAGCCACTCGCGGCGGCCGTCGAGCCCGGCCCATTCGAAACGCCATTCGGCGTCGTGGCGCGTGGCGACGTTGGCGGGCGCGAATCCCACGGCGCGCGCGTCGTCGAGCGTGGCGAGCGAGAAGTCGGGCACGGAGTCGGCGGCGAACGCGGGCATGCACGACAGTGCGAGCGCCGCGGCCGCCGCGCCGGCGATCACGGATCGGCGCATGACGGACCTACTGGGAAAGGGTGACGCCCACGCGCGGGCAGTGCGGCGCGAGCGGACACTGCGAGCAGCGCGGCTTGCGCGCGTTGCACACCGCGCGGCCGTGCAGGATGAGCCAGTGCGAGAACAGCATCCACGACTCGCGCGGCACCAGCGGCTGGAGCGCGAACTCGATCTTCACCGCGTCCTGCTCCGACGTGAACCCGAGCCGGTTCGCCAGCCGCGTGACGTGCGTGTCCACGACGATGCCCGAAGGAATACCGAACGCGTTCCCGAGCACGACGTTCGCCGTCTTGCGGCCCACGCCGCGCAGCGCGGTGAGCTGGTCGAGGTCGCGCGGCACTTCGCCGCCATGGCGCGTCACGATGTCGGCGCACGTCTCGCGGATGGACTTGGCCTTCGCACGGAAGAACCCGGTCGAGCGCACCACCTCCTCGACCGCCGCCTGCTCGGCCGCCGCGAGCGCCTGCGCCGTGGGCCACGTGGCGAACAGCCGCGGCGTGGTCATGTTCACGCGCTCGTCGGTGCACTGCGCCGACAGGATCGTGGCGATGAGCAGCTGCAGCGGCGATTCGAAGTTCAGCGCGCACTTCGCGTCGGGGTAGTGCTCGCGCAGCAGCTCGAGCACGCGCGCGACGCGCACCGGATCGGGCGTGAGCGCGGCCTTGCGCGCCGCCGTCGCCGCGGGCTTGCGCGGTGCGAGCGCCGCCTTCTTGCGCACGGGCTTCTTCTTCGCGGCCGCCTCGGGCGGACGCGCGCCCTTGGTGGCGTGCGTCGCGCGCTCCTCACGCGTCACGCGCGTGCGCGACTGCCCCGGCGCCGACCGCACGCGCGGCGACGACGGCACTCGTGGCGTGGCGCCGCCGTTGCGGCGCGATCGGGGGGACTTGCGTGGCATGACGGCGGGCAGCGTAGAGGCGCGTGTGGTCGAGGCGCAACAGCTCAACAGTCACCCGGTTCGGAGCAAGTCGGTGCTCATGGCCTGCGTCGCGCATCCGATTCCGGCGGGTCGCGTGGAATCCGCTCGAACTTCGGACGAGTTCGGTGCGCACAACCCGTCGAGCACGAACAGGACGACCAGAGGTGCACGCGCCTCATTCGGCCCCGAAGGCTGAAGAGCTGCTTCATGCACGAATCCCTTCCCCGACGACGGCCAGACGCCCTGCCGCCAGGCTCGTGCACTCCCCTCCCGTGGACACCGGTCCTCCGGACTCGCCGGGCGCCATCGAGCAACGCCCACGCGATTCACGATGCACCTGATCTCGCTCTCGTTACGGTGGCGGCCTCCGACGCTTCGTCGACACCAGGCACGCAGGTCGGACCGCACGCCCAACTTCGCTTCCGGTCCCTCGTCCCGCCCATGTCAGGAACTGGCAGCGCTGCCAATCCCGTGACTTCGGCATGACAGCGGCACTCGTGCCGAAAACTCGAACGCGCCCCGCGAGGTGATCGCGAGGCGCGCCGTGTGCCCGAGGGAAACCAACCCGATCCTCAGAATCCCCAGGCGAGTCCGAGCCGAAGGCCCATGCCGTCCACGTTGACCGTTTCGCGGTAGGTCGTGTCGTTGAGCACGTTGTCCACGTCGCGGTTCAGTTCGCCGCCGTTCACGTACAGTTCGCCGGTCACGCGGGTGCGTCCCGACAGCGGCAGTGCGGCGCCGCCCCAGAGCTGCCAGCCCCAGCCGCCGAACGTGCCGTCGTAGCTGTCGCCGGTGAGGTAGTTGTCGGCGGTCAGGCTGAGCACCTGGTAACCCGCGGCGGCGCCGAAGTACGGCACCACGCCGAGGTCGTCGTCGGCCGAGATCTGCACGAATCCCATGATGGGGAAGAAGTTCGACGAAGCGCTCGACAGGTCGGTGCGCACTTCGATCGGCGTGCCGCCGGGGCCGATCTCGGAATGCGTGACGCTCGAGGTCTTCTCGGTCTTGTGCGCCCAGTCCACGCCCACACCGATCTGGATGTGCTCGTCCAGCATCGGGCCACCGCGGATGCCCACGAGGAAACGCTTCTCGGCGTCGCCGTCGGGATCGTAGAAGCCGACGTGGATCTGGCTGACGCTGGACGTGCCCAGCGTGCTGCGTGAACCACCGCCGCGCGGGCGGTAGTGCGTGCCGAGCAGCTGCACGTCGGTCGCCGGCGCGGTGACGATCGCGGCGAGGCTCGGCGTGGGCAGCGCGAACTCGGACGAAGAGGTGACGGCTTCCGCACGGCCGGCGACGGTGCACAACAGCGCCGCGGCGAACGCGGCGTGACGCAGGTTGCGAGTGTTCATGGCTTCCTCCCTGCCGGCCGGGGTCGTGCCGGTCTCGGTGTCACCCACGCTCCTTGGCACGCACCGTGCCGAAGCATCCCCGGCGAGCGCAACGTCCTGTGCGGAGCGCGCGTAAAGCTAGTCCATTTCGCTCCGGTCGGGTGTGAGGTTACGGTCAGCCCGTTGCCAAGTTGCTCGCGGTGTCGCGACACCGCCGCACATCCCGCCGGCCCGGCCGCCACCCCCTGCCCCTTCCTACCCCCATGACGCCGCGACACTCCGCTTTATTCCCGATGCTCGCCGCCGCCGCTCTCTCGGCGGTGGCCCTGGCGCCGCCCGGCCGTGCCGACGATCGCCACGGCCCGACGCTGGCGGTCGAAGACACCATGCGCACGGACCTCTCCGAGGTGCTCGTGCACGCTCCGCGCGTGACGCTCGACGAGATCCTCGATCGCGTGCACCGCGGCGAAATGCGCCGTGATTCGCTGCTCCACGACCAGAGCTACCAGATGGCGGTGCGCGTCGTGCGCGATACCGACGGCCGCAAGCCGCCGACGCTCGTGCAGGAAACCGTGGACCGCGTGTACCTGCGCAAGCCGGACCGCGCACGCGTCGTGCGGCTGCGCGACTGGCAGCTCAAGCCCAGGAAGGACGACGACGGCGACGACAAGGGCGTGCGCGTGCAGGCCGACGCGGACATGAGCGAGGAGATCGTGAACTTCGCGTTCCGCCCCGCCAACCGCGGCGAGTTCAAGTTCAAGATCCTCGACCGTCAGCTGCTCGGCGACCACCTCATCTACCGCATCGCGTTCGAGCCGCGCTCGGCGCTCGACCAGTTCAACCCGAGCGGCGAAGTCTGGGTGGACACGCACGAATACGTGATCGTGCGGCAGAAGCTGGCGCTGCGGCAGTCGCCGGTGCCGCTGTTCCTCAAGGGCGTGCGCGGCGTGGTGATCGAACGCGCGCGCGTCGGCGAGTTCTGGATGCTGTCGCGGATCCTCGCGCGCATGGACATGACGATCCCGATTCCCGGGTACGGGCGCTCGTTCGACATCGGCATCCTGTATTCGGACTACCGCGTGAACCAGGGCCTGCCCGATTCGATGTTCGCGGCGCCGCGCGGAAAGGGGGCGGCGAAATGAACCGCATGCTCTTCGGCGGCGCGCTGTGCGCGGCACTCGTGTTCGGCGCGGCGGCGGCACCGGCCGCGTTCGCGCAGGGCGGCGCCCCCGCCGACACCAGCGTGGACGCCTACGTGCGCGGCATGGCGGACTCGACCGACGCGTTCTTCGGGCTCACCGCCGCCGCGCCCGACACCGCCGGGCTCGACAGCGCGCTGGCCGCAGGGCTGGCGAAGCCTCCCGGCGCCCGGGTGAAGCGGCGCCTGTCGCTCATGCCGCAGCTCTCGCCGCGCTACGCGTTCAATCGCGCGCTCGGCGTGGTGCTCGGCGGCAACGCCGCGCTGGGCGCCTCGCGCGAGTGGGGCCGCGTGAACGGCTGGGCCGAGTACGCGAACGGCCCGAACTTCTGGATGGGCGGCGGGCAGTACTCGAAGCGCTGGGGCGGCGACGGCGACACGGGCTTGAACTGGGGGCTCGGGATCGCGGCGTCGCGCGGGTTCGCGTCGTTCGACCGCGACCACTGGGACCGGCTGTTCGATTCGGGCTACGCGCTGCTGTACGGCAACGACCGCAACCACTACTACCGCACCGACGGCGTCGGCGCGTCGCTGTCGTTCGGGCGCAACGGCCGCTGGGGCACGCTGGGGTACCGCAACCAGCTCGAATCGCCGCTCGCGACCACGGCCAGCTGGACGCTGACGGGTTCCGATCCCGCGGTGTTCGAGAACCGCGCCGCCGCGCAGGGTCGTGCGAGCGAGGCCAAGCTCACGCTCGGCGGCCGCGTGCCGCGCATGCCGGTCACGCTCGAGACGCAGTGGTGGGCGGCCGGCGGCCCGCTCGGCGGCGACTTCGACTACTCGCGCGGGCGCTTCGCGGCCGGCGGCGCGTTCCCGCTCGGCCGGCTGTTCGCGCTGCTGCCGCAGGTGCACTACGGCCGCGTGACCGGCGACGTCACGCCGCAGAACGCGTTC
The DNA here is from genome assembly GCA_046327815.1 of Candidatus Eiseniibacteriota bacterium. Classification (GTDB taxonomy): domain Bacteria; phylum Eisenbacteria; class RBG-16-71-46; order RBG-16-71-46; family RBG-16-71-46; genus CAIXRL01. The sequence continues at coordinate 80,196 of JAXLXR010000010.1, forward strand.
TACCTGGGTGGCGGCCCCGGGCTGCGTGCGGCCGAGGGCAAGTCGCTCGCGGGTGCCGGCGGCGCGGGTGCCGCGCTCGAAGTGCTGCTGCAGGACGACGTGTTCCACGCGTTCGGCCTGCGCGAGCCGCCCACGTTCCCGATCCAGCTGTCGGTGTTCGCGGGACTCGGCGCGACGTGGGGCTACGACGCGGCGACGGGCACGGCGACGACGTCGGGCGACTGGTGGCCCGAAGCACGCGAGTGGCAGCCGGAAGCGGGCGCGTCGGTGCTGTACCGCCCCGGCATTCCCGACCCCGACTACTTCGTGCGCGTGAGCTGGGCGGTGCCCGTGGGCCCGGGCGGCCGCGAGCCGCGCCTCGCGCTGTCGCTCGGCACCATGCTGTCGTCGCTGCACCGGCGCTGACTCCACCCGGCCGGCGGCCGGGCGACACGTACGACGTACAACGCCCCGGCGGGTCTCCCCGCCGGGGCGTCGTGATCCCACCCGTCCCCTTGCCCTGGCACCGTACGAGTGGCGATCACTTCGGACGATCGTGCGCGCTCAGCGCGTGCGATCGTTGTGCTTGAGTCGCGCGATGCGGCGCGACTGGACGTTCTGCGCGTGACCGAGCCGCGCGCGCTCGCCCGGCGTGACGACGCCGTCGGCCTTGGCGCGCGCTTCCATGCGGTGCACGTGGCGCTGGCCCTGCACGAGCTGGCGGGTCTCGCCGCGCGTGAGCTCACCCGAACGCACGCCTTCGCGAATGCGCTCGGCCTGGCGCGCCTCGCGGCGGTCCACGCGCGGCGTGTACGTGCCGGCCGTGGCGACGGTGGTGGCGAGGGCGGCGAACGCGGCGACCAGCAACAGCACTCGGACGGTCTTCATGGCTACCTCCTGGGAAGTCTGCCGGTGGCCGTTCGGCTCACCGAGGGGAGCAGCGGGCGTCAACGCCGAAGCACTTCTGCAGGGTGCGTGCCGCCCGGACCGCCCGGGCGAAGGCGCGGTAATTCCGGCCAAACTCGCGGTGTATCGCGAAACGCAAAGCGGCCGGGGGCACCATCTGGTGCACCCGGCCGGCGTGGGCGTGGACGGATCGGTTCACGCCGCGGTCAGTGCACGGCGCGCTCGAAGGCCGCGATCCACTCCGCGAGCTGGTGCGTCACCGCGCGGACCACGCGCGCCACCGCGGGGTCGCGCCAGTGCAGCCACAGCCAGCCCGCGGCCAGGAACGCGGCCAGCGGCAGCACCGCGGCCGCCAGCGCCCACACGCGCATCAGCGTCATGGCGACCCAGCCCCACCAGGGCAGCGAGTCGCGATGCCACGAGTTCGGGCGCTCGCTCATGCGCGCAGGTCGAGTTCCATGTAGCGCACGTCGTCGAGCGGGTTGGCGTAGTACGCGGGGATGTCGCGGAACCCCAGCGACTCGTACAGTGCGTTCGCCGCGGGCATGCGCGCGCGGATCGTGTCGAGCCGCATGCACGCGTAGCCGATCTCGCGCGCGTCGGCGATCACGCGCTCGGCGAGCCGGCGCCCGACGCCGTGGCCGCGCGCCGCGTCGCGGACGTACAGGCGCTTCATCTCGGCCACGCCCGGCCCGCACTCGCGCAGCGCGATGCAGCCGGCGAGCGTGCCGCCCACGTCGGCGAGCCAGAGCCGCCCCGACGGCGGCGCGTAGCGGCCCGGCAGCGCCGCCAGCTCGGCCTCGAAGCCCTGGAAACACAGGCTGAAGGCGAGCCACTGCTCGTATTCGCGGAACAACATGCGCACGTCGTCGAGGTCGGCCGCGGTGGCCGCGCGCAGCGTCACGTTCGTGGCGTTCGTCATGAAACCGAAAGTAACGCGGCCGGAAACCGACTGCACGCTCGACAGCGTCACGAGCGCGTGAATAAGGTGCGGCGAGCCGCTCCAACCGGGAGATCGTCATGCACGCGTCTTGGTTGTTCGTCGTTCCGCTGCTCGCGCTCGCGGCCGTCACCGCCGGAGCGCAGTCGTCCACCCCGGCGCCCGGCGCCGGGCGCTTCGTGCCGCGCGAGGTGAAGGTCGGGCACGAACGCCACAAGTTCCTCGTGTGGCTGCCGCCCGGTCACGACGCCGGCCGGCACTGGCCCGCGATCCTCTTCCTGCACGGCTCCGGCGAGTCGGGCACCGACGGCGAGCGCCCCACGTGGGTCGGGCTCGGCCCGGCACTGAAGGCGCACCCCGAACAGTGGCCCTACGTGGTGGTGTTCCCGCAGAAGCCTACCGACCAGGAGGAGTGGGAGGAACGCGAATCGCTCGCGCTCGCCGCGCTCGACGACGCCGTGCGCACGTTCGGCGTGGACGCCGGCCGCGTCGCGCTCATGGGCATGTCGCAGGGCGGGCACGGCGCGTGGCTGATCGGCGCGCGTCACCCCGAACGCTGGCGCTGCCTCGTGCCGATCTGCGGCTACGGCCGCCCGCACTGCATCGTCGGGCGCATCGCCGAACTGCCCGTGTGGGCGTTCCACGGCCTGCGCGACGACGTCGTGGACCCGCGCGAGACCGAAGCCACCATCGCGCAGACGCAGGACGTGCGGCGGCAGCGCGGTCTCGATCCCGCGACCGCCCGGCTCACGTTGTTCCCCGAAGCGAACCACAACGCGTGGGACCCCGCGATCGCACACGACTCGCTGCACGTGTGGCTGGCCGAGTGGCTCGCACCGCGCACCAACACCGGAGGCTCGCGTTGATCTTCGTGCTCATCGGACTCATGGCCGGCGTGCTGTCGGGGCTGTTCGGCATCGGCGGCGGCGTGGTGATCGTGCCCGCACTCATCTTCTTCGCGAAGTACCGGGCGAGCGACGCCACGGGCACGTCGCTCGGCGCACTGCTGCTGCCGGTCGGGCTGCTCGGTGCGTGGAGCTGGTGGCAGAAGGGCCACGTGCACATCGGCGCCTCGCTGCTGCTGGCGCTGGGGCTCGCGGTCGGCGCGTGGTTCGGCGCACAGCTGGGGCTGCGCATTCCCACGCAGGCGCTGCAGCGCGCGTTCGCGGTGTTCCTGGTGTTCGTCGCCGTTCAGCTCTGGCTCAAGGCGAGCTGATTCCGCGGTCCCGGCTGCGGAGTTCTCACGGTGGAAACACCTGCTTCATCCGGCGGAACGCCGGCGCCGGTAGTGTGACTCGCGTCGGAAGCGTACGGGTGGTCACCCGGCGCGGCGGGAAGACCGGGACTCGCGTCCCACCGCCGCGACGGGCGAAGCCGACCGGCCCTGCGTTTCCCCGAAATGGGACGCATGCCGGTGCGCTCGGGTCGCCACCCTTGGCCACGACGCCACGACCTCGACGGCCGGACTGCCCCACGAGCGCCGGGATCGCCGCCCGCACCGGGTGACGCCTGGCGTTCGCCGTCGTTCGGCTACCAGGCGTGGGTCTTGACGTGCCCCCACGTGCGCCGCAGCGCCGGCGTCGGCGCCGCGACGTGCACCATGCCGTTCTCGCACGTCGGTCCGAGCGACACGTTGTGGCTGTCGCGGATCTCGGCGATCGCGCACACGAGCGGTGCATCGCCGGGCACGAGCGCCTTGAACCGCAGGTAGGCCACCACGCCCGGGCCGCTCGTCGAACCACTGAGCATGGCCGCGTCGAGCCACGCGGTGTCCGCGGGCGCCGAAACGTCGGGCAGCACGTGCTCGAACCAGGCGCCGCCCGCGTTCGAGAACACGTTGCCGGCGAACATGGTCACGTACTGCAGCCGCGCGGGCGAGTAGGACCACGCGGTCTGCAGGCCCTTGAGATCGGAGACCGCGTCGCAGGTCACGCGTACGGTGAACGTCGCGCCGACCTGCACCGTGGTGTCGGCGGGCGCAATGGCGAGCACCGCGGCACCCGCGGTGCTCGCGACGAAACTCAGCACGGCCGCGAGCAGCAGCGGCGCGGAACATTTCGAAAGCAGGGACATCGTCGCTCCAGGAAGTCGAATCACGGCAGCCTCACCAGCGAAGCGAACGCCGAGCGGCTCGCGCTGGTGAAGCGCGCGCGGTAGACGCCGGCAGGTACGGCTCGGCGGGAATCGTCGCGGCCGTCCCAGGAGACGGACCGCGCTCCCGCGGGCCGTTCGCCCGCGTCGAGGCGCCGGACCGCACGCCCCGCGAGATCGAAGATCGTGAGCTCCTGCCAACCGGCCACGGCGCTCGCGAGCTCGATTCGCTGCTCGTCGCGTGAAGGATTATTGCCCACGACCATCCGAATCCCCAAGGTGGACGTGGAGGACGGCACGTCGAGCGCCCCGCCCCAGTGGACCAGGGCGTCGCTGGAGACGGCCGGGTTCACGAAAAGGCCCTCCGAGTAGAACTGCACCCTGCGCAATTTGACCCAGGTCGCGCCCACGGCCGCGTTCGAGGCGCGGAACCGGAGCACGCACAGCTGGGAAGGACCGGTGAGCGTGACGCCCGCGCACAACAGCACGTGCGACACTGCGATGCTGTCGCCCGCCGCGGACACCACGAAAAACGTGTTGCCACAGGCGGAACGCATGGAGACGCCCTCCTGCAGCGTGTACGGCGACGTCGGCAGGTACGTGAGCCGGGTGCGGTCGTACTCCACCACGGCGTCGTAGCCGTTGAACGCCGAGCCCGGGACCGGCACCTCGATCGCGAGCGAGAACGTCGCGCCCGGGGTGACCGCGAGCGTGTCGGGAGACAGCGCGACGCGCACCGCGCCCGACGCCGTGGCGGGCATCGTCAGGGCGAGCGCGAGCAGGAACGGCGTCGTCGCGAACAGGCGCATGCGAACTCCGGGGATGAGCCCCGCCGCTCGGGAGGAGGGCGCCACGCGCCCTCCCCCCTCGCCGCGGATGCGTCAGGGCATCAGCACCAACCGGTGCGACTGCTTCGCGCCGGCCGTGTCCATCTTCACGAGGTACAGGCCCGCGGCGACGGCGCGGCCGTCGTCGTCACGGCCGTCCCACACCAGCGTGCGCTCGCCCGCGGACATCGTGCCGTCCGTGAGCGTGCGGATGCGGCGACCGACGAGGTCGTACACCGCGACCCGCACGTGGCCTTCGAACGCGAGCGACAACCGCAGGCTCGTGCTGCCGCGGAACGGGTTCGGGTACGCCGAGCCGAGCAGCGTGTGCGAAGGCACGAGCGGCTTCGAACCGGCGAACGAGACCGGCTGGTTCGCCCCGTCGCGCGCCGTCACCGAACGCACACGCACGCCCGCGTCGCCGGAAGCGATGCGGCGGAACGTGACGTTCGCGATCACGCCTTCACCCGACACGCCGGAGCCTTCGCCGAGCAGCGCGAAGTCCACGACGCCCGCCGCCGGCGACAGCACCGCCGCCGTGCGGCCCTGCGACTGCAGCAGCTCGCCGGGCGCGACCGACACGAACTCGACCATCGCGCGGTCGTAGTCCAGCGCGATGCTCGCGCCGAGCACGTCTCCCGCGCCGCTCATGCGCACGGGCACCACGAACGTCTCACCCGCCGTACCGCCGGTGACCGTCGCGATCTCGATCGCGTTCGTGCTCGCCGCCACGGGGACCAGCCGGTCCTGCGGCGCCGACACGGCGCTGTAGTTGATCGCGAACATCATGAGGTCCTCGAAGTTCACGCGGTTGTCCGTCGTCGGACGCGCGTGCGTCGAGTAGTCGGTCGTCGGGCCGACGTCGAGGTAGTTGAACGGGTCGGCCGGCGCGAGGTTCGTGCCGTAGTGCGCGCCGAGGAGCGAAATGTCCGCGGTGCTCACCTGGTTGTCGCCCGCTCCGGCGAGCATGCCGTTCGAGACGTCGCCGAGGTGGTAGTCGAGCGTGCCGTTCGTGCGGTTCGACACCGCCGAAACGTTGCCGCACGCGTCGGTCGAGAACGCGACGTAGTACCAGAAGTCGCGCGACGCGGGCTCGTCGTACTGGCCCGACGCCGTCACGCCCGTGAGCGTCCACGGAGCCGTCGGCGGGTACGTGGGAGCCGCGGGCGCGGCGCCACCGGCGTCGTCGTACTCGGGGTACTGACCGAACGGCGCCCGATACACCTGCACGACCGCCGCGTCCGGGGGCGCGGTGAACGTGAGCAGGATCTTCGTCGTGCCGTCGGCGTCGTTGCCCGTGAGCTTCTGCGCGGCCGCGAGGTTCGCGATCGCCGCCGGACCACCGGTGTCGATCGTGATCGAGAGCGGAGCGCCGGCCGTGGCCGCGATCGGCGCGTTGGCCACGTCACGCATCAGCACGGCGCCGATCGTGATCGTGCCCGTGCCGTCGGGACCCGCGACCTTCTTCACCGCGAGGTCGAACAGGCGGCCGCTCACCGCCGTCGCGCCCGCCGTGGGCCCGAGGATGGCGCAGTCCACCGTGTACGAGCCGCCGCCGTTGTCCACGACCTGGAAGTTCGTCATGCCGACCGAGTTCAGGTACGTGCCCTGCGTGATGCTCCCGGGACCAGCGCAGAGCTGCAGGTTGGCCGACAGCTGCAGCGTCACGCTGAAGCCGCGCGCGCCTTCGGACGTGGTGCGCGCGACGTCCACCGGGATCGAGACGCAGGGATTCGCGACCGAGATGCACGACGGCGCGGGGCCGGCCGTGATCACGTTCGGCGGGCCGGCGGTGAAGCCGCAGCCCGGGTTCGTATCGCCCGCGACGAGCCACGGCGAGAACGCCACCGTCGCGCCGTCGATGGCGTCGCCGGTGCCCGGTCCCGTACCGCCCGGACCGCTCGCCTGTCCCCACCAGTTCGACGTGGCGTCGTTCACGAGACCGGCGTCGGAGTACCAGCCGGCCGTGAGGTTGCCCGCGAACGCGTTGCCGTGCGCGGTGGTCGTGACATTCACGCCACCGGCGGCCACGCCGTAGTCCCAGCCGGTCACTTCGAGGCCCGCGAGCGTGCACGACAGCGGTCCGCCGCCGCCGTAGACCTGCACACCCATCGAGTTCGTGAGCCCGTCACCCGTGAGGCAGCCGGGGCCGACGCTCACGACCATGGGAGCCGACGATGCGGCGTTCGGCGCCGCGCCGGACTTGTCGTCCGCGCCGCCGGCCATCACGGCCGAGTACGGCTTCGGCGTGAAGCCGCCCGAAAGCGCACGCGCGGCGAGCGACGCGTTGCTGTCGTACACGAGCACGCCCGTCGCGGGCACGCTCGACGTGTTGCCGCCGATCGTGACGCCGTTGAGGGAGCCGTTCGTGTTTTCGAAGTACGCACCGACCTGGCAGGCCGTGGCCGTGAAACCGGTCACGGCGAGCGACGGTCCGCCGAACGCGAGCAGCGCGCAGCCGACGGTCGTGTTCGGCGTGTAGAACACGCCGCTCACGCTCGTGTTCGCGACCGAGCCGCCGGCGCCGAAGCCGAACTGGATGCCGTTCTCGGCCGTGTACGCGATGTTGCCGTGGCCGGTCACGACGCAGTCGTGCACGTTCGCCGTGAGGCCCGCGCCGTTCATGGTGATGCCGTTCTTCTGGAAGTCGGACACGTTGCAACCGCCGACTTCGATCGCGTACGGACCGCCGGTGTTGTTGTACGCGTAGATGCCGTTGCCGTGCTGGGCGCCGCTGATCGGCGTGTCGTGCACGTGCACGACGTCGCAGTCGAGCACCTTGCCGCCGGCGTTCCAGAAGCCCACGCCGATGAACCGGTAGTTCGCGTTGCCGCGGCCGGCGCCGTCCACCGTGAGGTCACGCACGCGGATGTCGCCGGAGTTCTCGAGGAACACGACCGGGGCGTTGTTGGTCGGCGTCGTGAACGACGCGGCCAGCGTGACCGGGCTCACGATGAACGTGTTCGCGCGGCCCGCGCCCTGGATCGTGAGGTTCTTGCCGTTGACCACGACCTGCTCGGTGTACGAGCCGGCCGCGACCTGCACCGTGCCGCCGGGCAGCGTGTTGTCCACGCCCGCCTGCACCGCCTGGTAGGGCGCGCTCGCACTGCCGAACCCGCCGGGCGCGGCCGAGGCGTTCACGTAGCCGATCGCACGGCCGCTCGACGCGCCGGCGAACTGGCCCGAGATGTGGGCGTTGTGGTTCGCGGCGCTGAGCGCGAGCAGGTCCGGGTACTGCGCCGGCGTGCACGTGGACAGCAGCGCGATCTCCGCGCCCTGGTTTTCGGGCGGTCCCCAGGTGTTGCCGGTGAACGCCAGCGCGGCGCCGGCAACCACCCAGCCGCGCGTGCCGGACACGTGGTTGTTCGCGATCGTCCCGCCCGTGAGCGCGTCGATGTACGCGGGCTGGCGCAGGTGCGTGAACGAGCAGCCCTGCACGGTCAGCCCGTTCGCGCCGGGCGACACCACGAGACCGCGGCTCACGATGCCGTTCACGCTCCACGGCGTTCCCGGATCGGGACCGAAGAACACGTCGTCGCGGATCGTGACGTTGGTCGCGTTGACCCACACGAGCTCGTGCGGCGCGCCCGGCAGGTCGGTCTTCTGGATCGTCACGTCGCGCAGCGTCGTGCCCGGTCCCGTGATCGCCATGGCGTTGCCCACGGCGCTCGCGACCTGGAACGTGGTGCTGCCGGCGCCCGCGCCGTGCCACGTCAGGTTCGCGGCGGTCGAGGCGATCGTGGTGCCGATCACGTACGTGCCCGCCTCGACGTGCACCGTGCCGCTCGGCTGCGCGACCGGCGCGGCGTCGCCGGGCGCGGCGAACGCGTTCCAGCCGAACCAGCGGCCCGGCGCGACTTCGGCGCCGAGGCCGGAGCCGGCCCAGTTGTCGTCCACGTACAGCGGATCGGTCACGCTCTCGAAGTCGAGCACGTAGACGTCGCCGTTCGTGAGCGTCACCGTGACGTCGTCGAGCCAGCCACGGAAGCTGGCCCAGCCGCTGCCGGTCTGGAACGACACGAACTTCACGGCCTGTGCGCCGTAGTCGATCGCGCCGCCGCTCGCGCTGCCCGCGGTGGGGTTGCTGCCGAGCGCGCTCCAATCGATCGCGCCCGCCTGCACGTCGGCGAGCGTCGGGGCGTTGTAGAAGCCCTGGTTGCCCGAGTGGTTGTTGTCGTTGAACGTGAGCTGGTTCGCGCCCGCGGCGGTCCGCCACGCGCTCCACGCGCCCGGCGTCTGCGGGACGTAGCCGTTGCTCAGGTAGGGCTCGGCGATGAGCCGCTGCCCGTACCACGACGCGAAGCCGCCGACGTACGGCTGCGTGTACAGCACCATGAAGAAGTCGGTGCCGCTGGGATTCGAGACGTCGCTCTTCGTGTGGTACTGCACCGCGGCGATCTGGTCCACGGTGAACGACGTGCCGAACGTGGAGGCGACGTCGAGGTAGGTCTCGGCCTTGGGCGACGTGGTGAGCTTGGACCACGATCCCGAACCGAGATGCTGCTCGGTGAGCGTCGGCGCCATGGCCGACGCGGCGGCGTAGGCGGCGCCGAGCTTGATGGTATGGGTGACGGCAGCGGCGGAGCTCGCGAAGAGCGCGAGCGCGGAACACACGCCGAGCGTGAGGAAGAGTCGCATCTTCATGGGCTGTCCTCGTACGAATTCCCAGGTGCGCGGCACGCATTGCGGCCGCCAGCGCATGGGACGAAACACGAGTGACGAGAACGCACCGGGGGGATGCGGCAGCCGGGGGACGGCCGCGTGCGCGCATCGGAAGGGCGTCGATCGGGCGCGCATCGCGCGCTCCTGCGCATCACCTCCTCACGGGCACGGCACAGCCCGTTGCCGGCGGACATCGAAGCGGCTCGGACCGGCGAGGTCGGGGGACTCGCGTGAGCGAGCGACGCGCCGAGCGTGAGAGGGCGGCAGTATGGGTCGCACTCCGGGCCAAGTCACGGGTGATCTGCGCGCGGCTCGCGAGAATCGTGGTGCGTGCTCCCGGCGGGAAGCGCGCGTTCGATGCTGCGACGGGAAGTTTGGTGTGGGGACCGTCCGCGCGCGTCGCGGCCGTTCCGCGCGCCTACCCGATCCGCTTCCAGACGCGCGCCGAGCACTCCTTGGCACGCGCGAACACTTCGCGCTCGTCCACGTTCACGAGCACGCCGTTGTCCATGACCACGCTGCCGGCGACCATCACGCCCGCGACGGGCGCGCGCATGAGCCCGGACCACAGGTGCGCGCCCAGCGTGCGCGACGAGAACTCCGTGGCGGCGTGGTAGTCGAGCAGGATGAAGTCGGCGGGCGCACCCGGGCGGATCACGCCGATCTCCTCGCCGAAGTGATCCGACGCCCAGCGGGCGCCGTTCACGAACAGCCGGCGGTAGTGCGCGTCGGCCATGCTCGGCGTGAACGCACCGTCGGGCACCGGCGGCGCGTTCGCGCCGTCGTCGCTGCCCCACGCCACTTCGGTCTCGCGCACCAGCGCGGCCACGCTGCCGGTGCCGGTCGCGCACAGCGCGTCACCGCGGTCGCGCACCGCGCCCACCAGTCCGCGCGGCGCGCGTTCGGCGTGCGCCCACAGCGCGGGCAGCCGCGTGGCGGGCAGCGAGTCGTGGCGCGCCCAGCGCTCGGCGGGCGTCAGGTCGAGCGCCAGGTCCACGTGCACCGCGAGCCCGCCGGCGCTCTCCATGGCTTCGGCGAGCAGCGTCTCGATGCCCTGCAGCGTGGTGGCCTGCACGCCCAGCATGCCGCGCAGCCGGCCGCGGCCCGTGCGCTCGAGATCGCGCGCGAAGCCGACGCACTCGTCGATGGCGGCGCGGCGTTCGAGCGGCGTGTCGTCCTCAGCGGCGCCGTAGCACGTGGCCACGCGCACGCCGACCTTTTCAGCGGCGGTCACGACTTCGGTGAGCGACAGGTCGAGGCACGCGCCGCTGCGATGGAAGTCCACCACCGTGGTGACGCCGTGGCGCACGCCTTCGACCAGCGCGGCCTGCACGGCCCACGCGACGTCCTCGGCCGACAGCGCGCGGTCGTAGCGCTGCCATTCGGCGCCCGTGCGCAGGCCGAGCCCGCGCGACAGGTGCCGCGCGAGATGGGCGTGCGAGTTCACGAAGCCGGGCATGAGCACGCGCCCGCGCGCCGGCCACAGCGTTTCGTCGGGGTACGCGGCCGCGAGGTCACCCAGCGTGGCGACGTTGGCGATGTGCGCGCCCACGACGCGCACGGCGGCGTTGTCGTACACGAGCGGCTCGGGGCCGCCCGTCACCACGGTGCACGGGCCGACGATCACGCGAGCGTCCCGGCGGCGCGCGCGCGGTCGAGCAGCGCCACGCCTTCGCGGCGCGCGGCGGCGACCACGGCGAGCGGATCGAGCGTCTTCCAGTCGCCCCAGTCGTAGAGCACTTCGCCCGCGCACATCGTGAGCACGACGTCGGACGAGTTCGCGCCGTGCACGAGCGCCGTGTACGGATCGTCGAGCCCGAACGCGGCGCACCGCGGCGTGGACACGTCCACCACCGCGAGGTCGGCCTGCTTGCCCGGCTCGAGCGAACCGATGCGGTCGAACAACCCCAGCGCGCGCGCGCCGTCGCACGTGGCGAGCGCCACGATGTCGCGCGGCGGCAGCGGGGCGTCGCGGTGCTTCACGCGGTTGATGCCGGCCGCCAGGCCCATCTCGACGAACGTGTCGAGGCGGTTGTTGCAGGCGCCGCCGTCGGAGCCGATGCCGCAGCGGATGCCGTGGCGCTTCCACGCGGCGACGTCGGCCCAGCCCGAGGCGAGCTTCATGTTCGAGCCCGGGCAGTGCACGAGCGCGGCGTTCGCACGCGCCATCAGGCCCATCTCCTCTTCGTCGAGCCACACGCCGTGCGCGCCCACGAAGCGTTCGGAGAGCACGCCGTGCTTCTCGAAGTACGGCGTCGCGTGGCAGCCGACCGCGCCCTTCACTTCGGCGCCTTCGGTCGGCGCCTCGGCGACGTGCGTGTGGATGAGCATGCCGCGCTCGCGCGACAGCGCCGCGACGTCGTGCCACAGCCCTTCGGAGCACGAGAGGATGAAGCGCGGCGCGAGCGACACGCGGAGCCGGCCGTCGCCCGCGCCGTCGAAGCGCTTGGCGATCGCCAGCGTGTCGTCGAGCTGCGCGCGCGCCGGGCGCAGCATGCCCGCCGGCACGCCCTCGCCCGCGTCCATGAGCGCGGGGCCGAACACCGCGCGCACGCCCAGGTCGAGCAGCGTTTCGGCCACCACGTCGGTGTGGTGCACCGTGCCCATGTCGTTGATCGTGGTGACGCCGCCCGCGACCAGCTCGCAGAGACCCAGCCGCACCGACGCCGCCATGGATTCGGGCGTGTGCTGCATTTCGAGCGGCCAGATGCGCTCGCGCAGCCAGCGCAGCAGGTCGCTCTGCTCGGCGAGCCCGCGGAACAGCGTCTGGCACAGGTGCATGTGCCCGTGCACGAAGCCGGGCAGCACGAGCGCGCCACGGGCGTCGAAGCGGCGCACGTCGGCGTCGGCCGGAAGCGCGCGCAGCGCGGGCGCGACGGCGGCACCGATCGCGAGGATGCGATCGTCCCCGACGAGCAGGTCGCCCTGCTCGATCGTGCCGGCGGCGTCCATGCACACCAGCGTCCCGCCATGAATGTGGAAGTAACGCAGAGTCTCGCCTCCGTGCGAGTCCCGAGGGGGACGGCATCCATGCCGTCGGAGTGGCCCGCTGCAGAGTCGCGCGGTGTGCGAATCGAGTCAAGGGATTCGATGGGTGCGGGAGCCTGCCCGCGTGACGAACGCCGCGGTCGTGGTTCATCATGATGGGGTACCGGAGGAGTCCCCCGCCATGCGCCGCGTTCACCTGTTCATCGCCACGAGCCTCGACGGCTACATCACCGGGCCGAACGACTCGCTCGACTGGTTGTTCACCGACGAGGATTACGGGTACGACGAGTTCATCGAGCAGGTGGACGTGCTCGCGATGGGCCGCCGCACGTTCGAGACCGTGCTCGCGCTGGGCGAGTGGCCGTACGCCGGCAAACGCACGTTCGTGTTCTCGCGCGGCGAAAACCCGCCGCTCGATCCGCGCGCCACGTACACGTCGCAGTCGCCCGCCGAATGGGTGGCGGCGCGCCAGGCCGAGGGCGGCAAGGACCTGTGGCTCGTGGGTGGCGGCGAACTCGTGAAGGCGTTCCTCGACGCGTTCGTGGTGGACGACATCACCGTGTCGGTGCACCCCGTGCTGCTGGGTGGCGGCGTGCCGCTGCTGCCCGACGGCACGCACCGCCACACGCTGCGGCTGGTCGAGCAGCGCGCGTACGAGTCCGGGCTGGTGCAGATGAAGTACGTCGTCCAGCGTTGAGCCACGCATACCAAGGAGCGGTCATGCAGCGCGCGGTCCTCAAGTTCGGCGGCACCTCGGTCGGCATCGCGTCCAACTTCGCCCAGGCGCAGGGCCTCGTGCTCGCGCGCGCGAAGCAGGACGCGAAACCGCCCATCGTGGTGGTGAGCGCGCTGACCGGCGTGACCAACCTGCTCGTGGACTACGCCGCGCTGCCCGGCAAGCGCGCCGCGCTCGCCGAACAGGTCGTGCGCCGCCACGAGACGTTCGCGGCCGAGATCGGCGTGGGCACCGCGTGCGTGGACGCGCTGCTCGCCGAGTGGCGCGCCACCGCCGACGCGCACGCCGACTCCGGCGCGCTGCACGGCGCCGAGCGCGACCGCGTGCTGGCGTTCGGCGAACGCTTCGCCGCGGCGCTGTTCGCCGCCGGGCTCGTGGCGCGCGGCGCGAAGGCGAGCGCGCTGCTCGCGGGCGACGCCGGGCTCGTGACCGACGAACGCTTCGGCGCCGCGCACCCGCTGCCCGAAGCGGCGGCGCGGCTCGAACAGTCGCTGGCGCGGCGCGACGACATCGCGGTCGTCACGGGCTTCCTCGGCCGCACGCTCGACGGGCGCGTGACCACGCTGGGCCGCGGCGGCTCGGACTACAGCGCCGCGATCGTGGGCGCCGCGGTCGGAGCGGACGAGATCCAGATCTGGACCGACACGAGCGGCATGCTGAGCGCCGATCCGCGGATCGTGCCCGAAGCGCGCGCGGTCGCCGCGCTCAGCTTTGCGGAGGCGAGCGAGCTGGCGTACTTCGGCGCCAAGGTGCTCCACCCCAAGACGCTGCTGCCCGCGATCGAGCGCGGTATCGCCGTGCGCATCCTGAACACCGCGCGCCCCGACGATCCGGGCTCGCGCATCACCGCCACCGCGCCGGCCGCGACCGACGCGTGGGGCGTGAAGTCCATCGCCAGCAAGAAGGGCGTCACGGCGGTGACCATCGTGTCCACGCGCATGCTGCTGGCGCACGGCTTCCTGGCGCGCGTGTTCGAGGTGTTCGGGCGGCACCACCTCGTGGTGGACCTGGTCACCACGTCCGAGGTGTCCATCTCGATCACGCTCGACGACACCTCGCGGCTCGACGACGCGCTCGCCGAACTCGAGGGCATCGGCCGCGTCGAAGTGCGCGAGAACCTCGCCGTGATCGCCGTGGTCGGCGAAGGCGCGCCCACGCGGCTCGGGCTCGCGGGCCACGTGTTCACGCTGCTCGGCGGCGTGGGGATCGGCGTCGAGATGATTTCGCAGGGCGCCTCGCGCGTGAACCTGTCGTTCGTCGTGCGCGGAGAAGACGCCGACCGCACCGTGCGCCTGCTGCACCGCGGGCTGGGACTGGACGCGGAAATGGCGACGGGCGCGGCGGCGGCCAAGGGCTGAACGCGCCGGCACCGCGCGCGCGGCAAGAACCCGAGCACGGTTTCAGCCGCGATTTCCGCGGCCCGTTCGCGCGCCGCGCGCGCTGGGATGGCGCGGCGGCGGCGCGGTACGCCGCGCGATCAGTCGGTGCGTTCGAAGTACACCGGTTGTCCCACCGCGAGCCGTCCCCTGCGCGCGACGGTGCCGTAGGCGCCGGCGCGGTTGTCGCGCTGCCGCACGATCGCCTTGAGCACGCCGGGCGATGCCGCGCCGGTGTCGGGGTCGTAGTTCACCATCGCGCAGCGCTCGTCGCGGTTCGTCACGTACACCGCCGCGGCGTCGGTGGCGTCGCCGAACGAGAGCACGCCGTTCAGCCACTCGTCCTCCTCGAACTCCACCGCGCGCGCCGAAGCGATCACCACGTTGGGACGGAACCGGCGCACGTCGGGCGCGTGCGTCGCCATCGTGGCGAGTGCGCCGACCGTGGTCGTGGTCAGGAGCGACACGCTCGCCTCGTCGAAGATGCCGCGGTTCAGGTGCACCAGCTCGACCGGCGCGCCCAACCGGCGGCCGACGTCGGCCGCCAGCGGCTCGCCGAACATCTCCAGTTCGGCGCCTTCGGGCGTGCGCACGTGCGAGGGAAGCCCGCGCGCATCGGCGGGCTCGCGACGCAGCGGCGTGAACAGGAGCAGCTCGGGCAGCCGGGTGGCGGTCAGCCACGGAAAGCCGCCGCGTTCCTCGGGCCGGCGGAACGCCAGCCGCCGATCGCCCTCGAGGCCGTGCCAGCCCAGCTCGGCCGCTTCGAGCGGTTCGCCGCGCATGGATTTCACCGGGTAGCGCCAGAGCGCCTCGAGCGTGCCGATCGGAATCCGCATGCGTGCCGTCGCCTCCCGCGTGGTGGTCCGGGCTCGCGCGAGCCGCGGCCCGCGCGAATCTACACCGGGCGCGTTCCGCGCCGCAGCGCTTCGGTGCGTCTTTGACCGGTCACACGCGCACCCCTACCGTGCGCGGCATGCCCGCGCGCCCCGAACTCCCGCTCGTCCAGCTGCTCGAAACCGACCGGCCGCTCGCGCCGTTGCGCCAGCTCGCCGGCCTGCCGCACCCGTTCCTGCTGCATTCGTCGCTGCCCGACGCCGCGGGCGCCGGCACGCGCCGCGCGCGCTGGTCGTTCTTCGGAGCCGAGCCGTTCGCGGTGCTGCGCGAGGGCGATCACGAGTCCGCGATCCGCACCTTCCGCCGCTTCGCGGCCAGTGCGCCGCAGGCCGGCGCCGAGCACCTGTCGGGCGTGCCGTTCACCGGCGGCGCGGTCGGCTACTGGGCGTACGACTACGGCCGGCGGCTCGAACGCTGGACCGAAGACGCGCGTGACGACCTCGGCCTGCCCGACTTCTGCTTCGCGCTCTACGACGTGGTGGGCGCGTACGACCACGACTCAGCGCAGATGTGGCTGTTCTCGAGCGGGCTGCCGTTCACCGGCGACGACGCCATGGCGCGCGCGCAGGAACGGCTCGAACGCTTCCGCGTGCGCATGCTCGGTCCCGGGCGTGCCCCCGCCAGCATCGAACGCCCCGGGCTCGCGCCCGCGCCGCAGGGCACGCACACGTTCGAGAGCTGGAAGCGCGGCGTGCTCGCGGTGCAGGAGCACATCCGCCGCGGCGACATCTTCCAGGCGAACCTCACGCAGCGCTGGCGGATCGAGCACCCGGCCGCGCTCGCGCTGGCGCCGGCGCTGTACGAAGCGCTCGTGCAGCACTCACCCGCGCCCTACTCGGCCTACCTCGACTGCGGCGACCACGCGCTGCTGTCGGCCAGCCCCGAACGCTTCCTCGAACTGCGCGGCCAGCACGTCGAGACGCGGCCCATCAAGGGCACGCGCCCGCGCGGCGCCACGCCCGAAGCCGACGCCGCGCTGGCCGCCGAGCTGCTCGCGAGCGCCAAGGACCGCGCCGAGAACGTGATGATCGTGGACGTGCTGCGCAACGATCTCGGGCGCGTGTGCGACACCGGCACGGTCGAGGCGGCGCGCGTGTGCGAGCTGGAGACGTTCGCGCAGGTGCACCACCTGACCAGCACGGTGACCGGACGGCTGCGCGAAGGGCTCGACGCGTTCGACCTGCTGCACGCCTGCTTCCCCGGCGGCTCGATCACCGGCGCGCCCAAGCTGCGCGCGATCGAGATCCTCGACCAGCTCGAGCCCGTGCGGCGCCACGCCTACACCGGTGCGATCGGCTGGCTGGGCTGGAACGGCGACGCGGACTGGAGCATCGCGATCCGCACCGCCACCGCGACCGCGAACTCGCTGGTGTTCGCCGCGGGCGGCGGGATCACCGCCGACTCCGATCCCGAGGCCGAGTACCACGAGAGCCACGACAAGGCCGAAGGCATGCGCGCGGCGTTCTCGAGCGTGCTGGGCCGGATCGACCTCGAGAACGGCGGCGGGGACGGCGCGTGAGCCTGCCGCTGCCGCGTGGCGCGCGAGTGCCCGAAGGCGCGCTGTGGGCGAACGGCCGCATCGTGCGCGGCGACGACGCGGCGATCAGCCTGTTCGACCGCGGCGCGCGAGACGGCGGCGGCATCTTCGAGACGCTGCGCGTGTACGGCGGCGAACCGTTCGCGTGGCAGCGCCACATGGAGCGGTTCGTGCTGGCCGCGGCCGAGCTGGGATTCCCGGTGCCGCCGAAGCCGGCGGAATGGCGTGACGCGATCGCGGCGCTGCTCACCGAGGCGAAGCTGTCCGACGCGGTCGTGCGGCTCACGGTCACGCGCGGCATTGCGGGCGGGCGCCCGACGCGCGCCGGCGCGTGGGCCGAGGCGCAACCGCTGACCGCGCGGCTGTGGCGCGGCACGCGCACGGGCGCGGCCACCGCCATGGTGTCGCCGCTCGTCGCCGATCTCGGCTGGATGGCCGCGTACAAGACCACGAGCCGCATGGCGTGGGACCTGGCGCGCGAGCAGGCGCTCGCCGCCGGCGTGGACGAGGCGCTGCTGGTGTCGAGCGCGGGCGAGCTGCTCGAAGGCGCGGCGAGCAACGTGTTCGTGGTGAAGAACGGCGAAGTGCGCACGCCGCCGCTCGCGAGCCGCGTGCTGCCCGGCGTCACGCGCGCGATCGCGCTGGAGCTGTGCGCCGAACTCGGCGTACCCGCGCGCGAAGCGCGGCTCACGCCCGCCGACCTGCACGACGCCGACGAGGCGTTCCTGACCAACTCCGTGCAGGAGATCCTGCCGCTCACCGCGTTGGACGGCCGCGCGCTGCGCTCGCGCGCGACGGCCGAGCGGCTGCTCGCCGCGTACCGCGCCCGCGTCGCCGCGGCGCGCTGAGCGTCGCGAGCGCGCGACGCGTGTCGCGGGTGATTTCGCCCGCGGCGAGGCGGTATGGCCCGGCCCCACCGGACGCCGTACGCCCGAACCGCCCCGCTGACGGCGTTTTCCCCCTCAAGAAGTCGGCAAAGCGGACGAAACCGGCAGTGGAGAGCGTGTGCGCCACGTGGCACATGCCCTGCACACACGGAAGTGTCACCTGCCGGCCGCGCGCGCCGGGCAGTCGTCCCCTCGCGTGAGCAGCCGGTTCGCCGAAGCGAACCCGGGAGCGCACCCATGCAGGTCAAGGGCGGCAAGCTCGAACTGCTCGTTCCGCACATGCTGCGGAGCCAGTTGCTGCGCCCGGGATTCGTGCGGCTCTCGCTCAAGCTCGGCGCCGCGCGCTCCATGCCCGCCTGGGGCAAGCTCCAGTTCACGAACCACGGCGTGAGCGAAGCCGAACTCGACGACGTGCTCGGGCGCGTGTCGGGGCTCGAGTCGTGGTGCGACGAATGGGAACGCACCGGCCGCGCGTACGAGAAGCGCGGCGTGGACGCGCTCCAGTTCGGCCAGCGCCGCGAGGCCGCGAAGCACTTCCTGACCGCGTCGGCCGCCTACAACTTCGCGCAGTACGTGGTGTTCATGGATCCCGCGCGCAAGCGCGAACTGCACGCCGGCTGCGTGCGCGCCTACACCGCCGCCGCACCGCACTTCGAAATCCCCGCGACGCCGTTCGAGGTGCCGTTCCGCCGCTACCAGCTGCGCGGCTGGCTGCGCGTGCCGCCCGGCGACGGCCCGCACCCGGTGGTCGTGCTGTTCAACGGCACGAACGCCGTGAAGGAAGAGCTGCACTGGTGGGGCGACGCGTTCCTCGCGCGCGGCATCGCGGTGGTGACGTTCGACGGCCCCGGGCTCGGCGAGACGTTCCATCGCCTCGGCCACGTGGGCGAGCCGCGCCCGATCGGCGTGGCGATCATGAACCACATCGAAGCGCACCCCGAGCTCGACCCCGACGCGGTCGGCTTCATGGGACTGTCGCTCGGCGGCTACTGCGCGATCCGCATGACCGCGCACGACGACCGCGTCAAGGCCGTGGCCGCGGTGAGCCCGCCCTACTCCGCCGAGGTCTACTGGAACGTCACGCTGGCCAGCATGCGCGGCGAACTCGCCGCGCTCTACGACATGCCGGTCGAGGAAATGGACCGCCACATCCCGCGCATCACGCTCGACGGCGTGCTCGAACACCTGCAGCGCCCGCTGTTCGTGTGCGGCGGCGGCCGCGACATGATCACGCCCGGCGAAGAAGCGTTCCGGATCTTCGAGTCCGCGCGCTGCGAGCGCGAACTGGTGTTCTACCCTCGCGCCGCGCACGAGTGCTTCAACGTGCTCTCCGACCTGCGCCCGCGGCTCGTGGGCTGGATGGCGCGCCAGCTGGCGCGGCATCGCCCCGGGCTCGTGGCGCGCCCACGCCGCGCCGCACCGTCACCGCGCGACCTGGCGTTCGTGGCCGCCGAAGCCTGCGACCCCGACTTCGCCGACGAACTGCGCGGCGACATGCACCCGGTCGAGTGGCACCGCCACACCGAACAGCCCGGCATGAACGCCACCTTCCGCTGGCCGTGGCTCGTGGACCGCACGCTCGAAGTGGTGCGGCGCGAGGCGATGGCGTAGGCAGGCTCTCGCGGGGCAACGGCCGCCGTGCGCCGGCCCCGCCCCTCGACACACCGGGAGTAGTGTTTCGGTACGCCTCGGAGCTGTCGCTCGAGACGCCCATCGTGACCCGCCGTGAGTCCCCCGCCGGCGCTGAAGTCCCGTTCACGAGAGAGGAGCGTTCACACATGAGTACCGAGTCGCTGGGTCATGTCCACGGCCCGTCCGGTGGCCGCTACGAAGTGAAGTGGGATCCGCGCGGAGGCGACGTCTACGTCAGCTACGCCGGCTGGTCGCGGTGCGGCAAGGCGGACAGCGCCTCGCACGCCATGCATCTGGCGGAAGCCTATCTCGCCACGAAGCACTAGTTCGCCACCGATCGGATGTCCTCAGCCGCCTCGAGCCGCATCGGCGTCACGAGTCGTGCGCAGGTCGCGCCTCGAGTCACATCACAGGGGGTGCCGCATGAAGCTCGATCTGAACAAGTCCGAGAAGAAGACGATGTTCGGGAAGACCAAGTACGTGGTCACCGCGAGGATCACGCTCGCCGAAGACGAGGCCGCCCTCGTCAAGAAGCACATGAAGGACTGGGCGATCCTCGATCGAGAGGGCGTGGATACGCTATCTCCAGACGCCGCGCTCAAGCTGGTGAAGAAGGCGGGCCACCTGCTCGACTTCTACACGCGCTACACGTTCGAGTTCGAGTTCGACACGATCCAGGACCTCGGCAACTACGAAGCGGCGCTGATCCGTGGCTGCAAGCACCTCAAGCAGCAGCTCGAAGCGGTGCAGAGTCACGCCGAGGCGGTGGGTTCGAGCACGAGCCTCGAGTTCTGACCCCTGCCGCGGAAACTCGACCGGCCTCGGGAGCCCGACGCGGTCCGTCGGCCCCGGGGCCGGCGTGTCCCTACCGCCGTCCGCGCTTCACTTCGCCCCAGCTCACACGCCGCACGGCGGTCGTGGTGTCGAGCACGGTGGCCGAGGACGTGAAGATCCAGTCGCCGCTCGGCTCTTCCGAACCGTTCGCGGCGTTGCCGGCGAGGCGGAACGTGATGGTGCCCACGGGCGCGGCCGGTGCGGTCCAGTCGAAGCTCCACTGCACCGGGCCCGGGTCGCCGTCGCGGTTGCCGTACGGGCCGTGCTCCACGTACCAGCGGTCGGCCCACGGGCCGGCACCGCTGTGCACGACCTGCACGGTGTCGGCGTCGCGCACGCCGAACGTGCCGGCGGTCGCGCCGGTGGCGTCGAGCGCGGTCAGCTGGAAACCCCAGCGCGGCAGGATCGCCACCGCGCTCGAATCGCACGCCAGTTCCACGCGCAGCGTGTAGGTGCGGCCCGGCGCGTAGTAGGCCGGCAGGTCGAGCACGCTCACGTGGCCGCCCGCCACGTCGAGGTTGTCGATCGGCATGCCTTCGCCGTCCACCGTGATGTGGCACTCCGTGCAGTCCGGCTCCCCCGGGTGCCCGGCGTCGGCCGGCGCCCCGGTCTTGGACGGCAGCGGCCCGCCCGAATAGTGCGTGGCGGCCATGGCGAGCGCGGCGCAGGCGAACAGCGCGAACGCGGTCAGCACGAACGGCATGCGGCGGGTCATCGGGATCTCCGGCGGTGGGCGTGCGGCGGGTACGACGGACGGCCGGCAGTCTAGGCGAGCGTCCCGGCGGCCGTCACCCCGCGTCCCGGGCCGCGGCCCCGGCCGGGCGCCGCCTGCCGGTGGGGCGAAAAGAGTCCGGACCCGTCGGCGGCCCGGCGCGTCCAACAGGGAGCCCTGTATCTACGCAAAACCTGCTCATGGAGCCGCCCCATGAAGATCGCCGTCGTCGGCGCCGGCATCTCCGGACTCACCGCCGCCTCCCTCCTGCACCCCGAACACGAGATCATCGTGTTCGAGGCGGCCGAGCACATCGGCGGCCACACCCACACGGTGCGCGTGGAGACGGCGGCCGGGCCGTACGACGTGGACACGGGCTTCGTGGTGTTCAACGAGCGCACGTACCCCGAGTTCTGCGCGCTGCTCGACCGGCTGGGCGTGGCGTCGCGGCAGACGAGCATGGGGTTCTCGGTGAGCAACGCGGGCTCGGGACTCGAATACGGCGGCGAGACGCTCGACGCCGTGTTCGCGCAGCGCCGCAACCTGGTGCGCCCGTCGTTCCTGCGCATGATCGCCGACATCCTGCGCTTCAACCGCGAGGCGCGTGCGCTGGTGGCCGGGCCGTACGCGGGCGCCACGCTCGGCGAGCTCTGCGACGGCGCCGGCTTCTCGCGGGGGTTCCGCGACCACTACCTCGTGCCCATGGGCGCCGCGATCTGGTCGGCGAGCGAACGCGACATGCGCCTGTTCCCGGCCGAGTTCTTCGTGCGGTTCTTCTCGAACCACGGGCTGCTCGAGCCGCCGGCGAAGCAGCCGCGCTGGCGCGTCGTCGCCGGCGGTTCGCACGCGTACGTGAAACCGCTCATCGCGCCGTTCTCGGCGCAGGTGCACGCGCGCACGCCGGTGCGCTCGGTGCGGCGTGTCGCCGACGGGGTCGAGTTGCGGCTCGACGGCAGTACGGTGCACGCCGACCACGTGGTGTTCGCCACGCACTCCGACCAGACGCTCGCGCTGCTCGCCGACGCCACGCCGCTCGAGCGCGAAGTGCTCGGCGCGTTCCGCTACCAGTCCAACACGGCGGTGCTGCACACCGACACCGGCGTGCTGCCCCGGCGCACGCGCGCGTGGGCGTCATGGAACTACCACGTGCCCGCCGATCGCGGCGCGCCCGTGAGCGTCACCTACGACATGACGCGCCTGCAGGGCCTGCACTCGCGCGAACGCTTCCTGGTCACGCTGAACGACTCGGGCCGGGTGCCGGCCGGCCGCGTGCTGCGCCGCATGACGTTCGAGCACCCGATCTTCACGCGCGACTCGATCGCCGCGCAGGCGCGGCACTCCGAAGTCAGCGGCAGCCGGCGCGCGTGGTTCTGCGGGGCGTACTGGCGCAACGGCTTCCACGAAGACGGCGTGGTCAGCGGACTCACCGTGGCGCGCCAGCTGCTGCGCGCGGCGGAGCGGCCGCGCGAGGAGGCGTTCGCGTGACGCCGCCGAGCGCGCTCTACTTCGGCCGCGTACGGCACCGGCGCCACGCGCCGCGCGCCCACGACTTCTCGTACCCGCTGTTCCTCACGTGGCTCGATCTCGGCGCGCTCGACGACGCCTTCGCGGGGCACCCGCTGTGGAGCACGTCGCGACCGGCGCTGGCGCGCTTCGACCGGCGCGACTACTTCGGCGACCCCGCGGTGCCGCTCGATCGTGCGGTGCGCGAACTGGTGCGCGAGCGCACGGGCCGCGCACCCGAAGGGCCGGTGCGGCTGCTCACGCACCTGCGCATGTTCGGCGTCGCGTTCAACCCGGTCAGCTTCTACTACTGCTACGACCGCGCGGACGAACGCATCGAGGCGATCGTCGCCGAGGTCAGCAACACGCCGTGGAACGAGCGCCACCTGTACGTGCTCGACGCACGCGGGCGCGGCGGCAAGCTGGCGTTCGCCGAGCGCAAGGAGTTCCACGTCTCGCCGTTCCTTCCCATGGACCTCGTGCACCACTTCCGCTTCTCGCCGCCCGGCGAGCGGCTGGCGGTGCACATGGAGGACCACGGCCCGGACGGCCGCGTGTTCGACGCGACGCTCACGCTCGAACGCCGCGACGCCGACGCCCGCACGCTCACCACCACGCTGCTGCGCTACCCGTTCATGACGCTGCAGGTGCTCGCCGCGATCTACTGGCAGGCGCTGCGGCTGTGGCTCAAGCGCATTCCCTACCACCCGCATCCGCGCGACGCCGAACGCGCGCACCGCAGGAGCCCCGCATGACCGTGGATGTCCGCACGCTCGACGACCGCTCGCCCGACACCCGCGCCTCGCTCGCCGAGCGCCTCGCGCGCGACGGCGTGCTCGCTTCGCTCGCCCGGCTGCGCTCGGGTGCGCTCACCGTGGCCGAAACCGGCCATTCGCGGACGGTGGGCGACCCGGCGGCCGGGCAGGGGCTCGACGCGGCGCTGCGCGTGCACGACCCGTCGTTCTGGCTCGACGTCGCGACCGGCGGCGCGGTGGGTGCGGCCGAGTCGTACATGCGCGGCGAATGGGACACCGACGATCTCGTCACGCTGGTGCGGCTGCTCGCGCGCGACCGCGACGTGCTCGCCGGGCTCGAGGGCGGGCTCGCCCGCCTGCGCGGCCCGGCGCTGCTGGGACTGCACGCGCTGCGCCGCAACACGCGCCGCGGTTCGCGCGAGAACATCCGCGCGCACTACGACCTCGGCAACGAGTTCTTCGCGCTGTTCCTCGACCCGACGCTCATGTACTCGTGCGCCGTGTTCCCGCACGCTGCCGCGGGACTCGACGAGGCCGCCGTGCACAAGCTCGACGTGGTGTGCGACAAGCTGCGGCTCGAGCCCGGCATGCACGTGCTCGAGATCGGCACCGGCTGGGGCGGGTTCGCGATCCACGCGGCGCGGCGCCACGGCGTGCACGTGACCACCACGACCATTTCCGCGGCGCAGTACGAAACCGCCGCGCGGCGGGTGCGCGAGGCCGGTCTCGAGGACCGCGTCACGCTGCTGCGCGAGGACTACCGCGACCTGCCGCGCATGGGCCGGCGGTTCGACCGCGTGGTGAGCCTCGAGATGATCGAGGCCGTGGGCCACGAATACCTGCACGAGTACTTCCGCGTGCTCGACCGCATGCTCGCGCCCGACGGCCGCGCCGTGCTGCAGGCGATCGTGATCCGCGACCAGGACGAGGCGGCGTACCGGCGCGGCGTGGACTTCATCCAGCGCCACGTGTTCCCGGGCGGCGCGCTGCCCAGCGTGCGCGGCATGACCGACGCCGTCGCGCGCGTCACGCGCATGCGCACCGAACGCATCGAGGACTACACGCCGCACTACGCGCGCACGCTGCGCGCATGGCGCGCGCGGTTCGAGGCGCGGCTCGACGACGTGCGCGCGCAGGGCTTCGATGAGCGCTTCGTGCGGCAGTGGCGCTGGTACTTCTGCTACTGCGAGGCGGGCTTCCTCGAGCGCACCTGCGGGCTCGTGCAGCTCGAACTCGCGGGCCCCACGCACGGCCGCGGCGAAGGCGGCGCATGAGCGCCACGCCGGTCGAGGCGCTCGCGCCGCTGCTCGCGTTCGCCGCGCTGGGCTGGGCGGCCGGTGTGCGCCTGCGTGACGCGAGCGTCGCGGACCTCGGCTGGGGACCGGCGTTCGTGGTGGCCGCGTGGTGGTGGGCGGCACGCGCCGGGGCGTTCGAGCCGCGCGCGTTCGTGGTGCTGGCGCTGGTCACGCTGTGGGGCGCGCGACTCGCGCTGCACCTGGCGTCGCGGCGCGCCGGTCACGGCGAAGACCCGCGCTACGCCGCCATGCGCGCGCGTGGCGGCGCGCACTTCTGGTGGAGCAGCGCGTTCACCGTGTTCGCCCTGCAGGCGGTGCTCGCGTGGATCGTGGCGTGGCCGCTGTGGGCGGCGCTGCACCCGGCCGCGCCGCGCGCGCTCGTGCCGCTCGACGCGCTCGCGCTGGCGCTGTGGGCCGGTGGCTTCGCGTTCGAGGCGATCGGCGACGCGCAGCTGGCGGCGTTCCGCAGCGACCCGGCGAACCGTGGCCGCGTCATGGATCGCGGTCTGTGGGCGTGGACGCGCCATCCGAACTACTTCGGCGACGCGCTGCTCTGGTGGGGCTTCGGCGTGTTCGCGCTGTCCACGCCGGGCGCCGCGTGGACACTCGTGGGTCCGGCGCTCATGACGTTCCTGCTCGTGCGCGTCTCGGGCGTGTCGCTGCTCGAACGCGGCATGGCGTCGCGCCCGGGCTGGGCCGAGTACGCCGCGCGCACGAGCGCGTTCGTGCCGTGGCCGCCGCGGCGCGGCACGGCGCACATTCCCGGAGGCTCCCGATGAACCGGGTTCGTTCGTACGCGATCTCCGCCACCGTGATGCTCGTGCTCGACCTGCTGTGGCTGGGCGCCGTCGCGCCGCCGCTCTACCGGCGCGAGGTCGGCTCGCTCATGCGCGCACAGCCGGACATCCTCGCGGCGGCGCTGTTCTACGCGATCTACGTGGTGGGCGTGAACGAGTTCGTGCTCGCCGCACTGCGCCCCGGCGACGGCGTCGCGCGCGCGGCCGCGCGCGGTGCGCTGTTCGGTTTCGTGGCGTACGCCACGTTCGACCTCACGGCGCTCGCCGTGCTGAACGGCTGGACCGCGACGATCACCGCCGTGGACATGGCGTGGGGCACGGTGCTCACCGCGATCGTCGCCGCGGTGACGCACGCACTGGGCGCGGAGCGCGCGGAGCGCGCGGCACGCGCGCCGCGCTGAGCCCGCCGCAGGGCCGCGGCGGTCCGGCGCGATCGAGCGTTCGCGCCGCTCCCTGCCGCGCCGGGCGCTCCGCGCTCGCGCCGCCCGCGCGCATGCGCCAGCCTGCCGGCATGGACACTTCGGCCGTCACCACGCACCCACGCGCCCGCCGAGCGCTCGATCTTGCGCTGCTCGTCATCGTCGGCACGTGGGTGTGGCAGCTGGTCACGCACCCCGGCGGCGCACCGCTGCCCGAGCACTTTTCCGAACTCGTCCTCAAGATCCTCCGCAACAAGTCCGTCGTGCTCGGCGCGATCGTCGCGTTGCTGTGGCTGGCGGGCGAAGGCCCGGCGAGCGTGGGCCTCGCCCGGCGCGACGCGCTGCGGCGCATCGGCATCGGCGCGGCGATCGGCGTGGGCATGTTCGTGGTCTTCAACGCCGTGCTCGATTCGCTGCTCGGCGGCCTGTTCCCCAGGCCCACGGCGCACGGTCCGTCGGTCATGACGTTCTTCCGTGACCCGCGCAACCTGGCCGCGTGGCTGCCGATCGGGATCTTCGGCGGCGGCTTCGTGGAGGAGCTGCAGCGCGTGTTCATCGTGACGCGCTTCGAGAAGCGCTTCGGCCGGCCCGGGCTGGTGCTCGGCATCGTGCTCAGCTCGGCGATGTTCGGCTGGGGCCACCTGTACCAGGGCGTCGGCACCGCGATCGGCACCGGGCTGGCCGGGGCCGTGTACGCGCTGCTGTACCTGCGGCGGCGCTCGGCGCTCGAACCCATGGCCGCGCACGCGTGCGCCGACGTGCTCGCGGTGCTCGCCGCCACCCTGCTCGCACGCTGACGCGCGGTCACGCGCGGTCACGCGCGGTGAAGCGCGGACACACGAACGACCGCCGGGGCAACCGCCCGGCGGCCGTTCGCGCTCACTGCCCGATCAGCGGAGCCGCACGAGCTTCGCGTTCTGCGTGCGGCCGGGCTGCTCGAGCCGCACGAAGTACACGCCCGCCGACACGCGCCGGCCGTCGGCGTCGCGGCCGTCCCATTCGAACGCGTGGAGCCCCGCCGCCAGCGTGCCGCCGTGCAGCGCGCGCACGAGGCGCCCGTTCACGTCGTACACGCCCAGCGCCACGCGGCCCGCGGCCGGAAGCGTGAACGCCACGCGCGCCGCACCGAAGCTCGGGTTCGGCGTGGTGCGCAGCGCCACGACCGCCGCACCGTTCGGACCCGGCGTCACGCCCGCGACCGCATCGCCGTCCCAGCGCGAGGCCAGCGGCACGCTGCAGACTTCCTCGAACAGCCCGTCGCCGTCGGTGTCGGCCTCGATCGTGAGGTCGTACGGCAGGCCGAGGTCGTGCTCGCCGCGCCACGCCACGAAGAACGTCGTCGCGACCTCGCCGCCCGAACCGTCGGCCACGACGTCGGCGTACGCGGGCTCGCCCGGCGGCAGCCCGTTGATGGACACGCGCGCCGCTTCGCCGCCACCGCCGCCGTCGCTCAGGTGCGCGGTCGCGCGCAGCGGCAGCGTGCTCGCCACGGGATCGCACGGGAACCCGGTGCCGATCACGATCGGCGTGCCGACGATGCCCGGCGGCAGCACGCGCGCCGGCACGCTCACCACGCCGGCCGTATTCGCCTTCACGCACCAGCAGGTGTTGTCGGCGCGGATCGAACCGTTGCGCGTCTGGCACACGCCGGTCGAATCGTTGAGCAGCGTGATCGCGTAGCACGCGGTCGCGTTCTGCGCGGTCAGCCCCGCCGGACGCTTCACCACCACGCAGATCGGCACGCTGCTCGTGGTCGCGGGCAGCGTGATCGTGCCCTGCGAGGGCGTGAACAACGTCGGACCGGCCACGGTGCAGCCCGGGCCCGCGGGCAGGCCCGCGATGGACCAGTGGTAGCTCTTCGGCCCGCCCGAAGCATTCGTGACGTTGAAGCAGATCGTCACCGTGGAGTCGCCCGAGCAGATGCTGGTCACGGCCGGCACGCGCAGCAGGTCGCGGCACTTGCCGCGCGGGCCCGCGGCCCAGATCGCCTGCACCGCCGCGGCCGACAGCGCGCGGCCGGCGAAGAACTCGACTTCGTCGAGATGCCCGAGCAGCGCGCGGCCGCCGCCGAACGCCGCGCTCGCGCCGCCGAGCGTCAGGTCGGCGCCGTTTGTGGCGTCGAGCGCCGGCAGCGTGAACGCCGAGGCGGCGTCGGCCGAACCGTTCACGTACCACGCACCCTGCCCGCTCGCGCGGTCGAAGGTCACGGCGACGTGCGTCCACTCGTCCAGGGGCACCGCGGGGCCGGTGCGCACGACCGGCGCGTCGCCCGCGCCCAGTTCGAGCGCGAGATGACCACCGTCCACGACCAGCGCCCAGCCGAGCACGCCGGTACCGGTGCCACCCGCGGGCACGCGCTTCTCCGCGATGGTGCGCACGCCGGTCGTGCCGGGCGCCAGCTTCACCCACGCGTCGCACGAGAACGAGCGCACGCCCACGTCGAGCCCGGTCGCGTTCGTGCCGGGTACGTACGCGCGCGCCGCCGTCGTCGGGAACGCGAGCGCGCCGCCCACCGCGCCGTCCTCCACGAGCGTCGCGCCGTCGAGCAGCAGCGCGTTGCGTCCGCCGTCGGCGTGCGACAGGTCCGGCACGCCGGTCGTGCCGGCGGGATCGTCGAACGTCCACCAGCCCGTCATGCCGCCGGGCACCGGCGTGCACGGGCCGTTCGCGCACGCGTGATTGCCGAAGTTCAGTCCGCCGAGCGTCTGCCCCACCGCGAGCGTCACCGCGTGCGAGCCGCCCGCGGGCGCGGTCGGGACCCAGCCCGGCAGCGCGCCCTCGGTGACGGTGTACGCGCCGGGCGGCAGGTCGGCCTTGCACCAGTCGCCGTTCGCGTCGGTCGTCACGGTGTACGGACCGCCCGGGCCCGCGATCGTGATGGTCCAGCCGCCGACGCCGGGCTCGCCCGCGTCGAGCACGCCGTCGTGATCGAGGTCCGACCACTTGTGACCGCACAGCTGTCCCACCGTGGGCGGCGGGCAGCCCGGCTTCTCGACGTCGCCCTGGAACACCTTGTCCATGCCGAGCGTGTCGCCGTCGGAGTCGATGAGCAGGCTGACCGTGATGTTGCCGCCCGTGGGGCGGAAGCCCTGCAGGCCGTAGATCACGTCGGGGTAGCTGCCCGACAGGTGCAGCGCGTCGCCGCTCACCCACGTGCGGCCCAGCGCCTGCGACGGCCCGCCGTACGGCATGCGGTCGTAGTCGCAGCCGCCCGCGGAGTTCGTGCGCGCGCAGCAGTCGCCGACGTCGAACGCGTTCGTGCGCTGCCAGCACCACTCGGTGCAGCGGTACTCGAGCAGCCGCGACAGGTGCGCGCCCGAATACGTGGGCCCGCCCATCGAGCGCTCGGCGAGCAGCATGTCGCCCGCGGCGTTGAACGAAATGTCGGACACGGGATTCGCGCCGAGGAACGCCTGGCTGCCGAGCCCGAGGTTGTCGGGCATCACCAGCTCGAGCTTGTCCGTGAGGGGCAGGATCGCGCCCGCGCCGTCGAGCCCGACGCTGCGGATGGTGTTGCTCAGCGCCGACGTGTTGCCGCCGTCTTCCGCCCACACGGAATAGAACACGCGGTTGCCGTGGATCTGCACCGCCCACAGCCGCTCGCCGAGCGGCGCCCAGCCGGGCGACGGCGCATCGGGCGTCATGGGGTCGAACACCTGCACCACGGTGCCCGTCGGACCGTTCACGCCGACCGGCTTCACGCGGTAGATCTTGCCGTTCTCCATGTTCGTCACGAAGAACTGCTGGTGCGCGCAGTCGTACGTGATGTTGCCGAGCCCGGGCAGCGCTTCGCTCACGGGCGTCACCGACGGATCGGCGAAGTTCGGCAGCTTCACGAACGTGGTGATCTGCCCCGTCACGCCGTCGATGCGATACACGGCGCCCGGCCCGCCGCCGAACACCTGCCCCGTGGCGTCACCGCCGTAGATCGCGGTGTGGCACACGAAGATGTTGCCGTACTCGTCGAGCGTGAGCCCGAACACCGTGCCGAGCGAATCCACCGTCCAGCCCACGCCGGGCCCGTTGTAGCGGGTGATCGCCGCCCAGTTCACGTCCTCGGGCCCCGGCGGCAGCGGGCTCGCCATGTCGTAGATCGTGAGCACGTACGGGTTGAAGATCGCCTGCCGCGTGGCGACCAGCACGTTGGGCGAGAACACCGGCGCGTTCGGGAACTGGTAGTTCGGCACCGCCGAGCAGCACGGGTCGGGCACCGCGATGCAGTCCGTGCACGAATCGGCCGCCGTGAACGCCGCGGCGTGCGCCGGCGCGGGCGGGGCGAGGAGCGGCGACAGGGCCGCGGCGGCCAGCAGCAGGGCGGCACGGAAGAGGCGGCGGGGCATGGCGCGGGACTCCGATCGGGCGCGGGGCGGTTCGGACGGCGCGGCGGGTGCGCCGGCGGCGAGCTTCACTCCGGGCTTCGGTCCACGGGCGGCGTTCTAACGCCGCGGGACCGCGAAACTCAGATCCCGGCGCGCCGGGCCGGCTCGGTGCGGCGGCCCATGTGCTTGTTGCGGTACATGAGCCGGTCGGCCTCGTTGAGCAGTTCGCCCGCCGACGCGGCGCCGTCCCATTCCACCAACCCGAGCGACAGGCTCGATTCGTACGGCGAACGCGCGCCGAAGCCGGCCTGCACGCGGCGCGCGAGCACTTCGGCGCCCTCGCGGTCGGCGAGCGCGATGATCACGAACTCGTCGCCGCCCACGCGGTATCCGGCGTCGGTGCCTTCGCGCGAGCACGAGCGCGTCACGTTGCCGACCACGCGCAGCGTCTCGTCGCCCGCCGCGTGGCCGAAACGGTCGTTCACGAGCTTGAGGTCGTCCACGTCCATGTAGAGCAGCGTGAGCGGGTGGTTGAGCCGGCGCGAGCGCAGCATGGCACGCGACAGGTCGCGCTCCAGTGCGCGGCGGTTGCCGAGCCCGGTGAGCGGGTCGGCCAGGGTCAGTTCCTCGAGGTCGTCGAGGTGCTTGCGCACGAGTGCGCGTTCGCGCCGCAGCAGCACCATGACCCAGGCGCCGAAGCCGGCCGCCGCCAGCGAGGCGATCGTGGACGCCCAGAACTCGCGCGTGGACTCGAACAGCTCGCCGCTGTTCCACAGCGACGCGAGCCACGGCAGCGCCGCCAGCAGCAACGCGGCGGCGAGCAGCGGCCCCGTGCGCAGCGGTGACGGGGACGGGTTGGGCGTGAAGTCGGGGCGACCCATGACCGCGCGATTATGTCCGCCGGACGCCCCCGTGCAAAGGGCCGACTCGGCCCGGGGCATCCGCCCCCGCGCCGCCGGGGCCCGGGCGCGGCCGCTCGGGCCTTCCCGAGCCCCCCACATTTCATTCGATAGGCCCGATTCGAAACTGCTAGCTTCCCTCGTCGTTTCGAACCTTCCGCCCTTTCCATCCGGGAGCATGACCATGCCCGACGTGACCGCGGACGTGCGCATCCGTCCGCTCGACGAGCTCGACCTGGACGGCATCGTCCGGATCAACGAGAAGATCACCGGCGCCTACGAACCCGACCTCTGGGAAAAGCGCGTCATGTTCTACACCCGTCGCGACCCGGGGGCATCACAGGTGGCGGAGGCGAACGGCAAGGTCGTCGGCTTCATGCTGGGCGACTGCCGCGCCGGCGAGTTCGGGCTCGAAGAACCGAGCGGTTGGATCGAACGCTTCGGCATCGATCCGGACTTCCGCGGGCAGGACCTGGGGCGCCGGATGTTCGACGCCATCTGCGAGCACTTCAAGGCCGAGGGCGCGACCAGCGTCCGCACGCTGGTGGATCGCAACGACGCCGCCCTCACGGGCTTCCTCAAGGCCATCGGTTTCGGCGACTCGCCGCTCGCCGCGCTCGAACGCAAGTTCTAGAAGAGGACCACGCACCATGGCGCTGAAGGTCGAGAACATCGAGCTGCCGAAGAAGTACCACGATGCCGTGGAGCACTGGCATCGCCACAACTTCAAGGACTACGACCTGCTCCTGAAGTACTGGGACAAGTTCTTCCCCAAGGACGACCAGTTCTGCCTGTGCGCCAAGATGGAGCTGGGCACGACGGACGTGATCCAGGTCGGCGAGTTCAAGGGCGAGAAGAAGCGCCTGAAGCCCGAGGAGATGACCGAGGAGCAGGCGAAGCACCTGCTCGCGATCATCCGCGCGCAGGCGTCCACGGAGTTCGGGTCCATCCAGCAGCACGCCGCGACGCTCGATCGCGCGCCCGAGGACGAGGACAAGTTCTGGACCATGCGCGTCATGGCCGAAGAGCTGCGCCACGGCTACCAGATGCTGCACCTGCTGCTGTCCGAGGACTGGAGCAGCGTGTCCGGCGGCACGACCGGCGAGCAGATGGTCGAGGAGATCCTCTCCATGACCACGGGCAGCCACGTGCTCGACGCGTTCAACCTCGACTACGACTCGTACACGGACAACGTGGTGTTCGCCGCGTGCATCGACCGCGTCGGCAAGTACCAGCTCACCATGCAGAAGGTGTGCGCGTACAAGCCCATGGCCGACAGTATGCCGCCCATGCTGCGCGAGGAGGCGTTCCACCTCGCCGCCGGCGTGATCCCGATGCGCCGCTGGGCGCAGAAGGCCGCCAAGGGCGACGTGTTCGTGACCATGAAGATGATGCAGCACGCGCTCAACAAGTGGATCCCGCGCGGCCTCGAGATGTTCGGCGACGAGCGCGGCGGCGACACGAACGTGAACTTCGGCTTCAAGGACATGAAGAACGACGAAGCCTCGTCCATGTACCACGAAGAGCTGCGCAAGATGCTGCGCGACATCAACGCCCGCTACATCCGCGCCCGGTTCCCCGACTACTCGACCGAGAAGACCGAACAGGTGCTCGCCGAGCTCGAACGCTCGCGCGGCACGCACCACGGGCTCGCGTGGTCGGACCTGCTGCGCCTGCCCGACAAGCGGTTCTTCCGCCGCAAGGGCGTGCACTCGTTCGCCATGATCGGCATCGACGGCGAAACGTTCACCGACGCCGAGGAGTACCTGCGCTACCTGGCCGCGAACCTCAACGACGGCTACATGGCCAGCCGCGACATGAAGCTGTACGCCGAGGCGCTGCGCGCCGTGGCGTCGGGCGAGAAGACGCCGGCCGAAGCGCAGAAGAGCATGCCGCGGCTCAAGCGCGTCGGCGGGAACTGCCCGTGCAGCAAGGGCGT
The DNA here is from genome assembly GCA_046327815.1 of Candidatus Eiseniibacteriota bacterium. Taxonomy (GTDB): domain Bacteria; phylum Eisenbacteria; class RBG-16-71-46; order RBG-16-71-46; family RBG-16-71-46; genus CAIXRL01. The sequence goes on from JAXLXR010000010.1 coordinate 113,123, forward strand.
GCGCTGGGTCATGGAAGACGCCGACGGCGGCCAGACGACGGTGGCGGTGAGGAACTGACACACACGGCGCCCGGAGGCGCCGTTCGAGGCGAACACGAACCGCCGGCGCTCACACGAGCGCCGGCGGTTCTCGTTGCGGCGCGCGGCGGTCGTCACCGCACCAGCAGCAGCTTCCGCGACTCGACGCGCGCCCCCGAGCGCAGCGTCACGAAGTACACGCCGCGGGACGGCGGGCCGCCGCAACGCAAGCTGCACGATCGCGACCGCGCGGGGGCGACTCGTCTACTGCGAGATCACCTGGAGCGTCAGCGCGCTCGGCCACGGACCGCTACTGCGGCGTGACCTGGATCGTCATGGTGTTGGCGTACCTCGGGTTCGAACTGCCGAAACGCGCGGAGGTGGTGTAGGGCTCGCCGGAAAGCGAGATCGTGTGCGCGCCCGCCCCGAGCGTGCGTGTCAGCGACGCGGAGATCGTTCCGTAGTCCTCGTTCGGGATGCTCTGGCGCCAGTCGTGGACCTCCACGCCGTCGATGAACAGCTTGACCTCCGCGAGCGTGGGCGCGCAGAACGCGCAGCCGGGCGTGTAGACGCTGACCGAAAAGTCCACGGTCACTCGCGCATTGCCGGTGAGCGTGAACGCCTGCGACATGTCGGGAAGGGCCTGGGTCGCGTAGGCGGCGGGAGTGATCGAGTTCACGCTCTCGATCGAGTAGAAGTTGTTGTACGCCGAGTTCGTGGGACTGACCCACGTCGCCGCGGCGCCGCTGCCGTTCGACTGCAGCACCTGCCCCGCCGTGCCCGCGTTGCCGTTCACCGCCATCGCGCCGGTCGGCTTGAACGCGAAGCGCTCGATGAACGTGCCCGAGACGTCGTAGCCGAGCGCGACGTCGGCGTTCGAGTTGTCCGAGTAGATCTGCACGCGGTTGCCGGACATGCCGATGCCCGCACTCCCCAACGTGCCCGGATAGAGCGTGATCTTGCGGCCCAGCGTCGCGGGGAACCCGAGCGGCGCGTTGGGCGTGTTGGTGCCGATGCCCACGTTGCCGCCGTTGTAGAACGCATTCGTGCCGTTGAGCGCCCACATGTTCGCTGCCGGCGTCACCCACGTCGCGGCGGCGCCGCTGCCGTTCGACTGCAGCACCTGGCCCGCCGATCCGGTGCTGCCGCCCACCGCGAGCGCGCCGTTGTTCCGCACCGCGAAGCGTTCCGTGAACACACCGGCCGCGTCGGTTCCGATCGCGACGTCGCCGGCGGGGCTGCCGTCGCTGAAGATCTGCAGTCGGCCGCTCGCGATACCCAGTCCGTAGTCGTTCGCGCCGGCCGGATAGAGCGAGATCTTCTTGCCGAGCGCCGGGGCGAATCCGAGCGGTGACGACGGAGCGTCCACGCCGATGCCGACGCGCTGGGTGTTGCCGTTGACGTGCAGCACCTTGTTGCCCTGCGTGCCCAGCGACAGCACGTTGTACGCCCCGACGGGCCCCTGTTCCATGATCGTGACCGCACCGGTGCCGCCACCGGCGGTCGCGACGCCGATCTTGAGCCGCGTGTCCGCGTCGCCGATCCGCACGTCGCCTTCGCCGTTCACCACGTCCCAGTTCCCGCCGAGGACGTCGAGCCGCGCGGCCGGGGCCGACCGCTGGATGCCGACGTTGCCGGACGAGTAGAAGATGTTCGAGCCACTCGTGGACCACTGGCCGCTCGTCGCGCCCGCGCCCACCGGCTGCCAGTTCGGCGACGCGCTCGTGCCCGCGTTGAAATACAGCCCCGCGGTGCCGTCGGTCTGGAACACGACGAGCCCGGTGGCCGGAAGCACGATCGCCGCACGCTGCGCCGCGGTCATGCGCGGCACGAGCAGGCCCTTGTTGGTCGCCGACAGGTCGAGGATCGCCGACGTGTCGGCGGCCGCGCCCGTGCCGTTGATGCCGACGCCCTGGGCGTGAACGATCGAGGTGAATGCCGCCAGCGCGCACAACGTCATCGAGAAGAGCTTCTTCATCGCATCACCACCAGCTTGTTCGAGCGCACGTCGTCGCCCGCCTGCACGCGCAGGAAGTACACACCATTCGCCATGCGATCCGCCTGCAGGCGCGCCACGTGCCAACCGCTCTCCTGCTCGCCGTCGGCGAGCGTGGCCACGAGCTGGCCCTGCACCGAGTACACGCCGATCGTGACGCGCGTCTTCTTCGGGAGGCCGTAACGCAGCGTCGCCGTGCCGCGGAACGGGTTCGGCCACACCGGCGCCAGTTCGAGACGCGCGGGCGCGGCCTCGGCCGTGGCGTCGAGCCACGCACCCGGACCCGCGAGCGTCCACAGGCCGGGCAGCGTGCTCACGAGCGTGTCCACCGCCGGGTAGGCGCCGTTGTCCGAGCGCCGCACGTTCGCCTGCGGCGACCACGCGCTGCCGTTCCACCGCCACGCGAGCGCACTGGTCGCGTTGCCCAGCGTGCGGTCGAACGACGCACCCTGTTCGCCCGCGTTCCACTGCACCGAGAAGCGCGCCGCGCCGTTCACGCCCGGCGCGTTGTTGCAGCCCACCGCCCACGCGCGCGTCAGCGCCACCGCGGGCGTGAGCCCGTTCGCGGGCGGCGCATCCATCACCGCGATGCGGTAGTCGTCCACGCCCGTGCCCGTGCGCACCGACACCGGGTCGTAGCTCGAGTTGCCGACCGGGAACACGACCGCCGGGAAGCTGCCCACCGTGCGCACGAGGCGGCCGAGCGTGTCGGGCGTCATCACGTAGCTCGCCGCGGAGCCTCCCGAGATGTTCTGCGCGATCACGTCGTGACCGGCCAGGTTGAGCCTGCCGTTCGTCAGCGTGAGCAGGCCGCTCACCGTGGCGTTCGTGCCGAGCGCGACGTACGACTGCTTCGCGATCGTGAGGTCGGCGAAGTTCGTCACGCCGGTGAGCGTGGGCGTGAGGTAGCCGTTCAACACCAGCACGCTGCCCGCCGACGGCGTGAACACGCCCTGGTTCCTGAGATCGCAGTTCATCGTGAGCCGGGTCGCGCCCTTGACCGTGACGCGCGTGCCGCCGTCGATCACGAAGGCGGGAACGGCCGGACCGGTCGCGGTCGCGGCGAGCGCGGGAGCAGCGCAGACGAGCAGCGCGGACGCGAGGAAGGCGAGTCGATTCGCGAGCGCGATCATTGCGGGATCACCTCGATCGAGAGCGTGTTGCCGTACAGGGTCGAGGAGTTCCCGAAGATGTCGGCTTTCGCGTTGGAGTGACCGTAGACCTGGACCGTGTGCGTGCCGGGCCCGACCGTGACCACGTGATGGTCGTGCAGGGTCGCGCCTTCCCCGTTGCCGAGGGCGAGCGTGCTGCCGCGGATCTTCGTGCCGTCCAGCCAGAGTTCCGAGCTCGCGGGTGCCCCCGCACAGAGCGCGCACGACGGATCGCTCACAGTCAGCGTGTAGTCGATCACCAGTTTCGCGTTGCCCGTCACGGTGATCGCCTTCGTGAGATCGGGAAGCGCCTGCCCGCTCCAGATGGGCACGGTCGTGACGGCGGTTGACGTGATCGAGTACGTGTTGTTGTAGGTGGCCTGGGTGGGACTCACCCACGTCGGCGGCGTGCTGCTGCCGTTCGACTGCAGCACCTGCCCCGCCGCTCCCGTGCTGCCCGCCACCGCGAGCGCGCCGTTGTTCTTCACGGCGAAGCGCTCGGTGAACGTGCCCGCCGCGTCGGTGCCGATCGCGACGTCGCCGCCGGAGAGCCCGTCGCTGAAGATCTGCAACCGCCCCGAGGAGACGCCGAACCCGTAGTCGCTCGTGGCCGAGGGATAGAGCGAGATCTTCTTGCCGAGCGTCGCCCCGAAGCTGAGCCTGCTGCCGGGCGTCGTCGCGCCGAGACCGAGGTTGCCGTTCTCGAGCAGGGTGAGTCGCCCGCCGATCACGCCCGGCGCATCCACCGTGAAGCTGCCGAATCCGCCGAAGCTCGCGAGCGCGCTTCCGGCCGCGTTCGTCTGCACGCGCAGGCCGAGGTTGTCGTCGAGCACCATGAGCCTGTGTGTCGGGCCCGACGTGCCGATGCCGACGCGGCCGCCGCTGTAGTAGGCGCTGGTGCCGCTCAGCGACCACGGTCCGGTGCCGGTCGAAGCGTCCATCACCTGCTTCCAGTTCGGGGCGACGTTCGTGCCGGCGTTGTACCAGAGTCCCGCCGCGCCGTCGGTCTGGTACACGAGCAGGCCGGTCGCCGGCTGCACGATCGCCGCGCGCTGCGCCGCGGTCATGCGCGGCGGCAGGAAGCCCTTGTTGGTGGCGCTCAGGTCGAGAATGGCCGACGTGTCGGCGACCGCACCCGTGGCGTTGATGCCGACGCCTTGCGCCCGGGCGGCGCCGGAGAGGACGAGCAGGAGGAACGAAGCGAAACCGAAGAGCAGGCGATACCGCGGCATGTGGAACCCCGGGGTGTCGAGACGCGTGAAGGAAGACGGGATCCACACCCCGCCGACCACTCGGACGACCGATCCCGCGTCCCGTCACAGCCGTCGCGCGTGCATTTCGCACGGGCGCGGGCGGGCGATCGGCGTTCCGTCGCGCTCGCCGCGTGATTTGTCTTGGGAGCCGCCCGAGCCGCCGCGCAGACTTTTTCCATGCGCACTCCTCTCCTGGCGGTCACCGCCCTGCTGGCGCTCTGCGCCGTTTCGCCCACGTTCGCCACCACGCGCCCGGACGCGCGCTTCCTGCGCCCGCTGGGGCCGCGCGCGCCGTTCGTGCCCGGCGAGGTGCTCGTGCTCGCGCCGCGCGGCGGCGCGCTCGCGAACGCGGCCGCAGCCGGCGCGGCACGTGATGCACGCACGAGCGCGCTGCTCGAGGACGCCGGCGTGTCGCGCATCGCACCGCTCGGCGCCGACGCGCGTGCGCTCGACCTGCGCTTCGACGCACTGCGGCTGGCGAGCGACGACCCGGCGTTCGATCCGTACGCCGCGGCGCGCGCGCTGGTGGCGAGCGGCGCCGCGATCGCGGCCGCGCCCAACCTGCTCATGGAGCGGCACGCCGTGCCGAACGATCCCTACCTCGCGTACCAGTGGCACCTGTCCACGAGCACCGCGGGCGTGCGCGCGCGGCAGGCCTGGGACCGCAGCACGGGGTCGGCGAGCGTGAAGATCGGCATCATGGACACGGGCGTGGACCGCCAGCATTCGGACCTGTTCTTCAAGATCTGGTCGAACACCGCCGAGATCGCGAACAACCACGTGGACGACGACCACAACGGCTGGGTGGACGACACGCAGGGCTGGGACTTCGGCGACGGCGACAACAATCCCGATCCCACGATCATGCCCGACTCCTACGGGCTCGACGGCGGCTGGCATGGCACGTTCGTGGCGGGGCTCGCCGCCGCGGCGTCGAACAACGGCGTCGGCGTCGCCGGCGTGGCGTGGGGCTGCCGGATCGTGCCGCTGAAGATCGCGGACTCGTACGGCGACCTGACGCTGGAAGCGATCGTGGACGCGTTCCACTACGCGCAGTCCGTGCACGTGTCGGTGCTCAACTGCAGCTTCGGCACGAGCGATCCTTCGGGCGCCGTGTTCTTCCAGGAGCTGGTCACCGCGGCGACGAACGCGGGCATCGTGGTGGTGGCGTCGGCGGGCAACAACGGCGTGGACACACCCTCGTACCCCGGCGCCTGCGACGACGTGCTGTGCGTGGCCGCCACCAACGCCAGCAACCTTCGCGCGAGCTGGTCGAACTGGGGCGACTGGGTGGACTCGCCGCGCCCGGCGAAGGCGTGTGGTCGAGCATCGCGCGCAACTACGCGTACGACGACCTCACCTGGTGGTACTTCGAGACCTACTGCGGGTTCGACGGTGCGCACGCGTACCTCGCGAACGACGGCACGTCGTTCTCGTCGCCGATCGTGGCCGGCGCCGCGCGCTCGTGCGCAGCGTGTACCCGAACCTCTCGCCCCGCATGGTGGCGCAGCAGCTGGTGGTGAACGGCGACCTGCGCGCCTACGACAACCCGATCGGGCCGCGCCTCAACATCGAGCGCGCGCTCGCGCAGCCGCTGGCCACCGATGCCGCCGCACCGCCGTCCGCGCTCGCGTTCGCGCCGCCGTCGCCGAACCCCGCGCACGGCGTCACGCGCTTCGCGTTCGCGCTGCCGCGCGCCGGCCGGGCCCGGCTGGAACTGCTCGACGCACAGGGCCGACGCGTCCGCACGCTGTTCGACGGCGACGCGGCCGCGGGTACGCACGAGGCGGCGTGGGACCTGCGCGACGAGCGCGGAGCCACGGTGGCCGCGGGGCTCTACTTCGCGCGGCTCGCTCACGGCGGGGTGGCCGAAACCCGACGGCTCGTCGTCACGCCCTGACCGCCCGCGCGTTTTCGGAAACAGCCGCTCCCGGCGGGTGAATCCCGGGTGAACGCGGCGCACCCGCCCGCCGATACCGGCGGCGTGGTCCCGCGTGACAGTCCGCGCGGGCATCCCCTATCCTCCCGCACCCGCACGACCTTCAGGGTTTCCCCCGCAGACGATCGCCGATCCCGGAGCCTCGATGTCCCAGCGCCAGCCTCACGTCGCCTACTTCTGCATGGAATACGGCCTGCACGAGTCGTTCCCGATCTACTCGGGCGGTCTCGGCATCCTGGCCGGTGACTTCGTCAAGGCCGCCAAGGACCTGAACATGCCGATGGTCGCCGTCGGCCTGCTCTGGGCGCGCGGCTACTGCGTGCAGCGGATCGGCGCGGACGGCCGGCCCTACGAGGAGTTCCCGGGCTATTCGGCGGACTGGCTGCAGGACACCAACGTGCGTGTCCGCGTGCGCGTGCGCGGCACCGAAGTGCAGTGCCGCGTGTGGAAGACCGAGAAGTTCGGCACCTGCCCGCTGTACCTGATCGACCCGATCAAGCACGAGGACCGCTGGATCACGCACCGGCTGTACGAGGCCGGCACCGACACGCGCATCGCTCAGGAGATGCTGCTCGGCATCGGCGGCCTGCGTGCGCTCGGCTGGCTCGGGTACAACGTGCACACGTACCACTTCAACGAAGGCCACGCGGTGTTCGCGGGGCTCGAGATGATCGCCGACGCCATGCAGGGCGGCATGCAGTTCCCGCAGGCGTGGGAACTGGTGCGCAAGAAGATCGTGTTCACCACGCACACGCCGGTGAAGGCGGGCAACGAAGAGCACCAGCTGAAGGACCTGCGCCGCATGGGCGCGTGCCTCGAACTGTCGGGCGCGGAGATGCGCGCGATCGGCGGCGACCCGTTCAACATGACCGTGGCGGGCCTGCGGCTCGCGCACAAGGCGAACGCCGTGGCGCAGCTGCACGGCGAGACCGCGCGCGAGATGTGGGCAGGCGTCACGAACGCCTGCCCGATCGGCGCGATCACGAACGGCGTGCACGCCCCGACGTGGAAGAGCAAGGCGATCCGCGAGGCCGGCAGCGATCCGGACAAGGTCTGGTCGGCGCACATGGCCAACAAGACCGCGCTGCTCGAAGCGATGCAGGAGCGCACGGGCTTCGAAGTGGACCCGGACGCGCTGCTCGTGGGCTTCGCGCGCCGCGCGGCCAGCTACAAGCGCAGCGACCTCATCCTGCGGGACGAGTCGCGGCTCGCGAAGCTGCTCGACGACGGCAACGTGCGCGTGGTGTTCGCCGGCAAGGCACACCCCGACGACGCGACGGGCCGCAACATCGTCGCGCGGCTCGTGCAGGGCGCGCGCAAGCACCCGGGCAAGGTGCTGTTCCTCGAGAACTACGACATGGCGCTCGGCCGGCTGCTCACGAGCGGCTGCGACGTCTGGCTGAACAACCCGATCCGCCCGCTCGAAGCGAGCGGCACGTCGGGCATGAAGGCCGCCATGAACGGCTGCCTCAACGTGAGCATCCTCGACGGCTGGTGGCCGGAAGCGTGCGAGCACGGCGTGAACGGCTGGGCGATCGGCAAGGGCGAGCCGGGCGACGACCTGCGCGACCTCGAGGCGCTCTACGACATCATGACGAACGAAGTGCTGCCGGCGTGGAACGACCGCGAGCGCTGGAAGAAGATGATGGTCGCGAGCATCGAGATGGCGTCGCGCCAGTTCTCGACCGACCGCATGATGCGCGAGTACTTCGAACAGCTGTACGCCATCGAGGTGGGCGCCACGAAGTGAAAGTCCTTCGCGCCGCCACGGGCGGCCGGTAACTTCACGAGCGGGCGGCCAGGCGGCCGCCCGCTTCGTCATTCCGGGAGACCCGCCTCATGTCGCTCACCGTCGCCGCCGTGCGCGGGGCCATTTCGGTCCCGGCCAACACCGTCGAAGCGATCCGCACGGCCACGTCGCGCCTGCTCGCGGAACTCATCGAGCGCAACCAGCTGCACCCGTCGCGCGTGGTGAGCGCGGTGTTCACCGCGACGCCCGACCTGACGGCCGACTTTCCCGCGCATTCCGCGCGCAAGCTGGGCTGGACCGACGTGCCGCTGCTCGGCGCGACCGAGATGAGCGTGCCCGGCGCGCCGAAGCGCATCGTGCGCGTGCTCGTGACCGTGCGCGACGTGCCGCGCGACGAGAAGCTGCAGCCCGTCTACCTCGACGAGGCTGCGAAGCTGCGCCCGGACCTCGTACCGCCCGCCGCGCCTGCGGCGCGCGCGCAGCGCCTCGCGATCGTCGGGCTCGGCCAGATCGGCGGCAGCATCGGGCTCGCGCTGGCCACGAGCGGCCGCTGGCACCGCACGGGCTTCGACGCGCACCGGCGCACCGCGGCGACCGCGCTCGCGAACGGCGCACTCGACGAGGTGGCGCCGACGCTCGAAGCCGCGTGCGCGGACGCCGACCTCGTGGTGCTCGCGACGCCCGTGGACACGCTGCCGGGGCTGGTCGCGCAAGCGGCCGCCGCCATGCGCCGCGGCGCCGTGCTGCTCGACACCGGCAGCACGCGGCGCGGCGTGACCGAAGCGCTCGCCGCCGCGGTGCGCGCGCACGGCGTGCGCGCGTGCGGCGGGCATCCGCTGGCGGGCAACGAAGGCCGCGGCTTCGCGTCGGCGCGCGCCACGCTGTTCGCGAGCGCGTCGTTCGCGCTGTTGCCGCTCGCGGGCGCACGCGTGCCGGCGCCGGCGCGCACGCTGGTGCGCGACCTCGACGCGCGGGCGCTCGTGGTCGCGCCGCGCGAGCACGACGCCGCGCTCGCGCGCACGAGCCACCTGCCCTGGGTGGTCGCGAACGCACTCGCGCGGGTGGGCGGTGCGGCGGCGAAGAGGCGGCTGTCGGGCCCCGGCTTCGCGAGCATGACGCGGCTGGCGGCGAGCGATCCGCGCATGGCACGCGCGTACGTGCGCGCGAATCGCGCGAACGTCGAACTCGCGTGGCGGGCGCTGCGGGCGGAGATCGAACGCGAGGTGAAGTTGCTGCGCGGCCGCTGACGGCGTGCGGCTCAGTCGCGCGACTCAGTCGCGCGTGGGCAGCTTCTCGAGCGCCACGACGTAGTCCGCGGGCAGCCGGTGGTGCTTCGCGCCGGCGAGGATCGCGTCGAGGTAGCGGCGCGACGGCGGGCCGCCGTTCGCGGGCCGCGCGAGGTAGATGGCCACGCGGATGCGCCGCGGGAACGAGCCGTCGTCGGCACGCGTGAGCTCGACCCACGTCATCTCGCGGTCGTACACGTTGTGCTGGTCGCCGGGGCCGCGATAGCCCTCGTAGCGGTCGAGCGCGGCGACGTCGTCGTCGTTCAGGTCGTACACCATGCCCCACACGCTCTGGCCGTGCGCGGTCGCCACACCGGCCACGCCGCCTTCCCACGAGTGCGAATGCAGCGGGAACACGAGGCGGTGGTCGCGCAGCTGCGCCAGGCCGACCACGGCATGCCCGGGGCAGCGCTCGCGCATCTGTTCGTGATTCAGGTTGGAACCGTAGGCGAAGTACAACATGCGATCTCCCCGGGGCCGGTCGTACACGCCCGCAGGATACTCCAGCCGCGCTCCGCGGACAGCCGGGCCGAGGCTGGCGCGAGCCTGCCCCCCGAAGTAAGGTGGCCTTCCCCGACGCACCCGGCGCGCCCGGCGCGCGCGAACATCCTCCTTCCATCCAGGAGCCCGCTTCGATGCCCGTGGACATTCTCGCCTTCGGCCCTCATCCCGACGATGCGGAGATCGGCTGCGGCGGCATGCTGCGCAAGATGAAGGCGCTCGGCCATACGACCGGCATCGTGGACATGACGTCGGGCGACATGGGCTGGGGCACGCCGGAGATCCGCGCCGGTGAGAGCGCCGAGGCGAGCAAGCACCTGAAGCTCGACATGCGCGAGTGCCTCGACATGGGCGACTGCCGCATCGAGGACACGTTCGAGAACCGATGCCGCGTGGCGGGCGTGATCCGCAAGCACCGCCCCAAGCTGATCCTCGCGCCGTACTACAACCTGCCGATCGGCCGCGGGCTCGGGCACAACGACCACTACAAGTCCGGGCAGATCATCGCGAACGCGTTCAACCTCGCGCACCTCGCCAAGGCGCCGGTGGACGGCGAGCCGTACCAGGCGCTCGCGATCTACTTCTACTTCATCCCGCCGGGCACCGCGCCCACGTTCATCGTGGACATCACCGATCACGTCGAGGACTGGCTCGCGGCGATCGACTGCCACCTGAGCCAGTTCTACCACCCCGACCGGCCGCGCCCCGCGCACCAGCCGCACCCGCGCGAGTCGTTCGAAGCGTACGCACGGCACTGGGGCTGGCAGATCGGCGTGAAGTACGCACAGGCGTTCCTGTCGAACGCCCCGCTCAAGGTGGACGACCCGATGACGCTCGTGCAGACCATGAAGCCGCGAGCCTGACACGCGCATGCGTCACCGCGCACCCGGCCCGCTCCTCACGGCGCTCGCGCTGCTCTGCGCGGGCGCCGTGGTGCATCCGGCCGTCGCCGCGGGCCCCACGTCGCTGGCCGAGGCCACGGCGGCGTGGCGCGCGTGGGTGAGCGCGTACCGGCCCGACCTCGCCGCACGCGAAGGACTGCCCTACCCGCGCCACCCCGAGCCGCTCGGCGCCGAGGGCTTCGTGCACGCGACACGCGCGCTCGCGCGGGCGCGCGACGCGATCGCGGCCGTGGACCGCGCGCCGCTTCCGCCCGGCGACGCCGCGCGGCTCGACACGCTCGCCGCGCGCGCCGACCGGGAATGGAGCGCGCACGCGCGCGAAGCGTGGCGGAACGACCCGGAGTTCTGGGCCGCGCTCACGCTCGAACCCGCGCTCGCGGTGGCCGCGGGCCCGGCGCGCGTGTCGCCGTGCGAGCGCTCGCGGCGCGCGATCGCGCGACTGCGCGCGGTGCCCGAGGCGCTGCGTTCGGCGCAGGTGCTGTTGCGCGACGCGCGCGCGTTCGATCGCGAGCGCGCGCTCGCGCGCTGGGACGAGGCGATCCGCCGCGCGCGTACCGAGCTGCCCGCGGTGTTCCTCGCGTGCAAGGAAGCCGGCCGGCTCGCGGACGCGGTCGAGGCCGACAGTTCCGCGATCGCGGCGGCCGAACGCTTCCGCGTATTCGTGCGCGAAGATCTCGTGCAATCCGCACGACCGCGGTGAGCCGCACGAGAAATTCCGGCCGCCGGCAAATCGCGCGTTGACTCGGGGACGAGACGCCGCCTAATTTCGCGGAGCTTCAGCCGATACCATGGATGGTTCGGTACATGACCCCGCACGGGGGCCCGGAGGAGGGGTTTCGATGTCGCTCCGTTTCATGCGCTTGCTGGGCGTGCTGTTCCTGCTCGCCTCGCTCGCGGTTCCGGCCAGGACGGCCGAGGCCGCCACCCACACGAAGAGCCGCAAGTCGTCGCACGCGTCCACCCAGGTCGCCAAGGGCAAGAAGGCGAAGGGCAAGGTCGCGCGCGGCTCGAAACGCGCCCGTGGCCGGCGCGGCGCCCCGCCTGCGGGCGGCGTCTACGCGCGCAACGCGATCCTCGTGGATCCGGCGACCGGCGAGATCCTCTTCCAGAAGAACTCCGAGAGCTCGGTGCCGATCGCGAGCCTGACCAAGCTCATGACCGCGATGGTGTTCCTCGAGCAGAAGCCGCGGCTCGACCGCGCGGTCGAGGTGACGCCGGTCGAGATCACCGGCGGCGGGCACACGCAACTGCGCAAGGGCGAGCAGGTGGCGCTCGGCGACCTGCTGCACATGAGCCTCATGTGCTCGGACAACGTCGCCACGCGCGTGCTCGCGCGTGAATCCGGCCTCGCCGGCGACGAGTTCGTGGCGCGCATGAACCGCAAGGCGGTCGAACTGGGGCTGACGAGCACGCGCTTCGTGGAGTTCACCGGGCTCGACGAGCGCAACGTGTCGTCGGCGTCGGACATCGCGCGGCTGCTGCACGCCGCGGCGCACGAGCCGCTCATCCAGGAGATCACGACGACGCGCTCGTACGAGTTCTCGACCGAGCGCCGCGCGCACGCGATCCACAATACGAACCGGCTGCTGTACGGACGCTACGACGTGCTCGGCGGCAAGACGGGCTTCATCCTCGAGGCCGGTTACTGTTTCGCCACGTGGATCCGCTCGCAGGGCCGCGACCTGATCGCGGTGGTGCTGGGCGCGCCGACCAACTCGACGCGCTTCGCCGACGCGGTGCGGCTGATCCAGAAGTCCACCACGACCGCCGTCGTCAACTCCGGCACATAAGCCCGCACCGACATGACCGCACAGGACCGCCTGCGCGCTTCGCTCACGGGATTCGTGGCGGGGCTCGCAGGCGGTCTTTTCGGTGTCGGGGGCGGCATCGTGCTGGTGCCGCTGCTCACCGGGTTCTTCGCCCTGACCCAGCACCAGGCCCACGGCACGTCGCTCGCGGCGATCGGGGCCACGGCGATCGCCGGGCTGGTCGTGTACGGCACGCACGGGCAGGTGGACTGGGCGAGCGCCGCCCTCATGGGGCTGGCCAGCATCGCGTTCGCCCGGCTGGGCGCCCGGGGCGCCGCCCGTGTGAGCCGGTCCGGGCTGACCCGGGCGTTCGCGGTGTTCCTGGCCATCGTGGCGGCCCGCATGCTCTGGAAGGCCCCGACCGGGACCGGCGAGGCGCTGGTCACGGGCGTGTGGCGGGTGCCGGCGGTGCTCGCCGTGGGGGCGGCCGTCGGATTGTTGTCCGGCTTCCTCGGCGTGGGCGGCGGCATCCTGGCGGTGCCCGCGCTGGCGCTGTTGTTCGGTGAGCCGCAACGCACTGCGCAGGGCACGTCGCTGGCCGTGATCCTCGTGACCGCACCCTTCGGGGCGCTCGAACACCACCGCCACGGCAACGTGGTCGCCCGGGTGGTGCCCTGGCTGGCGCTCGGCGCCGGGCTCGGGGCGCCGCTGGCGTCGGCGCTGGCGCAGGTGCTGCCGCAGGCCGCGCTGGCCCGGGGCTTCGCGGCCTTCCTGTTGGTGAACGCGGTGAACACGTGGGTGCGCGCGGCCCGCACGGCGAAGAAAGCGTAGCCGGCGCCGACGGACGGTCGTGCAGAATGCGTTTCGACCGCATGAACACTTGAAAAAGTTCGGAAACAGGCCTTGCGAGCTGCCGCGGGACTTTTCTATCCTTATCTCCGGCAACGACCACCTTCGATCCCCCGGCCCCCCCGCCCCATGCGGACTGCGTGTCGGAAACTCGAAGGGACATGCACCCCGCGGGGACTTCCCTCTTCACCAGGGAAGACATCTCGCTCAACAACCCAAGAGGGAGAGCATCATGAAGAAGTTTGCGACTATTCTCGGTGTCGCTGCTCTGCTCGCGATGGCGGCCACGACCGCGTTCGCGGGTGCGGTTCGCATCAGCGCGTGTTACGGCGGCGGCGGCAACTCGGGCGCCGTGTACAACCAGGACTTCGTCGAGCTGTTCAACGCCTCCGGCGTGCCGGTGAACATCGGCGGCTGGTCGCTCCAGTACGGCTCCGCGACGGGCACCTCGAACCTCGGCGCCTGCACGAACTGCCAGTACACCTTCCCGGCCAACACGATCATCGCTCCCTGCTCGTACTTCCTGGTCGGTCTGGCCACGGGTACGGCGACGAACGGCATCGCGCTCCCGACCCTCGACATCAACATCGGCGCCACGGCCATCAACATGGCCGGCGCGGGTGGCAAGATCGGTCTGGTCAACGGTGTGACGCAGCAGGCCTGCGCCGGCACCTTCGAAGACCTCGTCGGCTACGGCACGGCCAACTGCTCCGAGACCCTTCCGGTCGGCACGGGCGCCGGCTTCACGAACGCCCAGATGTGCGTGCGTAACGGCGCCGGCATGACGGACACGAACAACAACCGTACGGACTTCGCGGTCGTGAACACGTCGGGCGCCTTCACGCCCCGCAACTCGGCCTCCCCGGCCAACGCCAGCTGCGTCGCCACGCGGACGCTGCCGACGACGTGGGGCTCGCTGAAGTCGATCTACCGGTAGTCTTCGCTTCACGCGGTACCCGGAAGCCCCGCTCTCACGAGCGGGGCTTTCCCTTTGGTTGTGGTTCGCAGAATGGTCCGGCCCGCGGTGTGCAGTGAGCTGCGGGCATGGATCGCACGATCGCTGCCTTCGTGCCCCCGCATTGCCCGCGAAGTCGTTGTCCCTACCACCTCAACCCGACCGGCTGGCGCTTCAAGCGTGCCGGCACCTACACACGGCAGGCGTCACCGAAGGTGATACCTCGCTTCCGCTGTTGTCACTGCGGCGCCGGCTTCTCCTCGCAGACCTTCAGTACGACCTACTACTTGAAGCGCCCAGAACTGCAGCTGCCGCTGCTGTACCGCATCGACGCCGGCTCCGGGTACCGCCAGATGGCGCGCGAGATGCGGTGCGCGCACAGCACGCTGGTGCACCAGGCCGCCCGGCTCGGGCGCCATGCGCTGCTGTTCATGGCCGAGCACCGGCCGAAGGGGCCGCTCGACGAACCGCTGGTCATCGACGGGTTCGAGAGCTTCGCCTACAGCCAGTACCACCCGCTGCACCTGAACCTCGCCATCGGCGCCGGCAGCGGGTTCCACTACGCGTTCACGCACTCGCCGCTGCGCCGCAAGGGCACCATGACCAGCCACCAGAAGGTCCGGCGCGAGGCCCTCGAAGCCACGTACGGGCGCCCCGATCCCAAGGCGGTCGAGAAGGGCATGGCCGAGGCGATCCGCATGTCGGCGTCCGTGCCCCAGCCGCTGGAGATCCGCTCGGACGAGCACCCGGCGTACAAGCGAGCGTTCTGTCGGCTACAGGGTTACGCGATCGAGCACCGCGAGACACCGTCCACGGACCCGCGCACGGTGGACAACGACCTGTTCCCGGTGAACAAGCGCGACCTGATGCTGCGGCACAACGGGGCGAACCACCGGCGCGAGACGATCGCGTTCTCAAAGCGCGACCAGGGCGTGGTGGAGCGGGCGGCGATCCACCTGATGCTGGCGAACTACTGGGCGCCGAGCTCGGTGAACCACGACCGGGGGACGCCGGCGATGAAGGTGGGGGTATTCGAGACGCCGCTGAGCCCGGAGGTGTTGCTCAAGAAGCGGTACTTCGTGACGAAGGGGCAGCTGACGAACGAGTGGCGGAGGTACTACTTCGGGGGCGTGGACACGGCGGAGATCGAGAACCCCAAGCGTCACACGCTCAAGCTGGCCGCCTGAACGCACATCGGCGCGGCCACGAAGGCCGCGCCGATGGCGAGACACAGTCTGCGAACCACAACCTCTCGATTTGCCCGTCGGGCGTGCAACCCGCACGCGCGCCGCGCCGATGTCCGAACGGTGTCCGTCGCGCAAGCGCCGCCGCCGCAAACGCTTCGCGGGGTTCGTCGCGGCTTTTCGAGCCCCACCCCCGGCAGCGGCCCGTGCTCCAAGCATTTGCCCGGGCCGACGCGCCCGCCCCCTGCGGAATCCCGGACAGGCAACCGAATTGCAGAGGAGTGGTCGTGGCGCAGTCCGCTACCCCCTCGACATTCGGCTTCGTTCGCACCCGCCATGGAGGCAGGCATGTCCCGACCCGCACGCAATCGCACGCTGTCCGCCAAGCGCTCCGGCCGTGTCATGCGTGCCGCGGCCGCGCTCGACGACCCGATCGTGCGCCGGGACGACGACCGCCCGGGTCCGGTGCCTACCGCGCCGCTGCCCGCCGAGGTCGCCCGCCAGTCGCAGCGCGAGATGGACCGGCTGCGGCGCATGCCCTCGGGCTCACCCGAGGCCACCCAGGTGCGCGCGTACCTGCAGTGGATCTGGTCGTTGCCGTGGGAAGCGCAGGTCAGCGAAGAGGCCGACCTGCTCGAGGTCGAGAAGACGCTCGCCCGCGAGCACCTCGGGCTCGAGAAGGCCAAGGAGCGCGTGGTCGAGTACCTCGCCGTTCGGCGGCTGAAGCCCGACCTGCCGGGTCCGGCGCTCTGCCTCGTGGGCCCGCCCGGCACGGGCAAGTCGTCGCTCGGCGCGATCATCGCGCGCGCGCTCGACCGGCCGTTCGTGCGCATCACGGTGTCCGGCAGCAACGGCGCCGCCGAACTCGTGGGCGAGGCGCGCACCATGCCCGGCGCGCAGCCCGGCAAGATCGTGCGCGCGCTGCGCGAGGCCGGCGCCCGCAACCCCGTGCTCATGATCGACGGCATCGACCGGCTCGCGGGCCCCGGCGGGCTCGGCGTGGTCGAAGCGCTGCTCGAACTGCTCGACCGCGAGTCGAGCCGCCAGTTCACCGACCATTACCTCGGCCTGTCGCTCGACCTGTCGCACGCGATCCTCGTGCTGTGCGCCAACCACCTCGAACTGGTGCCCGACGTGCTGGGCGACCGCATCGAGGTGCTCGAGGTGCCCGGCTACAGCGAGGACGAGAAGATCGCGATCGCGAAGCGCTTCCTCGTGCCGCGCCAGCTGGCCGACCACGGTCTCGCGGCTCGCGACCTCGCGCTGCCCGACGAGGCGCTGCGCGCCATGATCCGGCACTGGACGCTCGAAGCCGGTGTGCGCGGGCTGTCGCGCCAGATCGCGCGCGTGTGCCGCAAGGTGGCGCGGGCGCGCGCCACGGGCGACGGCCAGCGTCATCGGGTGAACACCGCGCACCTCGAGACCTACCTCGGCAGCCGCGTGTTCCAGCCCGAGATGGTGGGCAAGGACGACGAAGTCGGCGTCGCGGCGGGCCTGGCGTGGACGCAGGCCGGCGGCGAGATCCTCGTGGTCGAAGCGCTGCGCATGCCCGGCTCGGGCCGCGTCACGCTCACCGGCCAGCTCGGCGACGTGATGAAGGAGTCCGTGCAGGCCGCGCACTCGTACGTGCGCTCGCGCGCGGACGAACTCGAGATTCCCGCCGAGGCGTTCGGCAGCTACGACATCCACATTCACTTCCCCGCCGGCGGTGTGCCGAAGGACGGGCCCTCGGCCGGCGTCACGGTGGGCATGGTGATCGCGTCGGTGCTCAGCGACCGCCCGATCCGCCACGACGTGGCGATGACGGGCGAAGTCAGCCTGCGCGGCAAGGTGCTGGTCGTGGGCGGCATCCGCGAGAAGGCGCTGGCCGCGTACCGCGGCGGCTTCCGCACGCTGTTGTTCCCGGCCGCGAACATCAAGGACCTGAGCGACATTCCCGCCGACGTGCGCGAACGGCTCGAGCTGCTGCCGGTCGAGACCATGGACGACGTGTTCGACGCGGCGCTGTCGCGCGTGATCGTGCCGCAGCGGATCGGCTCGAACTTCGTGATCGAGGCCGAAGAGCCGGGCGAGGAAGCCGAGGCGGAAATCACCGAAGTCGGACGCCGCCGCATCATCGTGGAAGACGACGAAGACTGACGAACCCGTCGCCGGTCCGCACCGAACGCCCGTGTCGCGAATGCACTCTCGCGGCACGGGCGTTGCCCTGTCGGGCGGGCCGTTCACCGCGCACGACCACCTTCACGGGGGCCACGATGTCTCGTTTCCCGATCCGCGAAATCGCCGACCGTCTCGCCGCCGCGCCGGACAGCGCCGCCGTTCTCGACGCGCTGCTCGCCTACCTCCGTGCGCTGCAACGGGATTGGCTCCCGACCGTGGCGATCTACGACCCGTCGCGCGAGATCTTCACGCGCGTCTACCATCGCGAGCGCGGCCGGCTCGAGCCGCGCGAAGTGAACCTGTCGATCGAGCACCTGCCGGCGCGACTCGTGCGAAAGTTCGTGCGCCCCAGTGCATTCTTCAACGGCGGCGACCGTCGCACGCTGCTCGAGAAGCTGTTCCAGACCAGCCCGGGCTACGAGCCCGACCGCTTCGAAGCGCCGCAGATGCAGCCGCTCGCCGCGCCGATCGCGTGGCGCTCGTGCCTGTGCCTGCCGCTCAACGATCGTGACGAGCTGCTCGCCATGGTCGTGATCTCGACCACGCGGGTCAGCGCGTTCACGCCCGCGGTGGTCGGTGAACTGCAGCCGGTGCGCAGCCTCGCATCGCTCGCGCTCGCGCGCCGGCTGCACGCCGAGGGCCGCGCCACGGTCGAAGCGCGCGCCGCCGACGACACGCACCGGCGCATGCTGACCGGGCTGCAGTCGCAGCTCCAGCAGGCGCAGGCCGAAGCGCTGCGCACCGCCGAGGCGCACGCCGCCGCACTCACCACCATCGAGGCGCTGCGCCGCGAGCTGGCGGCGCAGCCGGCGCCGGTGGCACCGATGCCCGCGAACGGGCCGCAGATGAACGCGCTCGAGGAGGCGAACGCCGCCGCCGCCGCGCACCTGAGCGAGGCGTTCGCCCAGCTCGCGGCGTCGCAGACGCGGCAGGCCGAGCTGCAGCGCACGCTCGACCTGGTGCGCGAGGGCTTCGCGGTGATCGCGGACGACCCGACGGCCGAGTCGCTCACGCGCTCGTTCGTGGGCTGGTTCGCCGAACAGTTCCAGGCCGAACGCTGCAGCCTCATGCGCATGGAGGCCGGCGACGAGCAGCTGCGCATCCTCGCGCACCGCGGGCTCGACCCGGCGCTCGCGCCCAGCGTGCGCGTGCCCGTCGGGCAGGGCGTGGCCGGCTGGGTGGCGCACCACCGCAAGCCGCTGCTCGTGCGCGACCGCGAGTCGGCCACGCCGGTCGCGGCGTCGGGCAAGGAGGAGTACCGCTCGGACTCCTACATCTCGTTGCCGCTGCAGCACCGCGGCCGCGTGGTGGGCGTGCTCAACCTGACGAACCGGCGCGACGGCGAGTCGTTCGACGAGCTCGATCTCGAGCGCGCCGAACTCGCCGCCCACGTGCTCGCCATGGCGCTCGGCGGAGGGCTGGCGGCCGCCGAAGCGGCCTGACGGCCTCGCACACCTCGATTCGAACCGCCCGGGGCCGGCGCCACGCGCCGCCCCGGGCGTCGTGCCGTCAGGCGGCGCGGTCCATGCCGGGGTCGCGCTCGTTCAGCGCGAGCCGCAGCTGTTCCTGCAGCCGCTCGAGCTTGACCGGCTTGGCGACGTAGTCGTCCATGCCCGCCTCGAGGCAGCGCTCCCGATCGCCCTGCATGGCGTTCGCGGTCATCGCCACGATGCGCACGCGACGGCCGCCACCGCGCTCGCGCTCGCGAATCGACCGGGTCGCCTCGAAGCCGTCCATTTCCGGCATCTGGCAATCCATGAACACCAGGTCGTAGTCGCGCTCGGCGGTGCGGTCGAGCGCTTCGCGGCCGTGCATCGCGACGTCGGCCGAACAGCCGAGCTTCTGCAGCATGCGCAGCGCGACCTTGCGGTTGACCTCGTTGTCCTCGGCCAGCAGCAGCGCCAGCCCCGAGAAGTCCTCGGCGGCTTCGGTCTGCACGGGGCCGGCTCCGGGCACCTGGTGGCCGAGCACGCCGCACAGCACGCGATGCAGCGCCGCTTCGCGCACCGGCTTCGCCACCCAGCCGCGCAGCCCGGCCGCGGCCTGCTCTTCGGGCGTGAGCACCGAGCCCGACGACGACAGCATGAGCACGGCGCGGCGTTCGGCGCCCGGCAGCTTCACGGCGCGGCGCGCCGTCTCGATGCCGTCCATGACCGGCATGCGGTAGTCCATGAGCACCGCGACGAACGGGTCCTGTGCGTCGTGCGCGAGCTTGGCGAGCGCCTCTTCGCCGTTCGACGCGCACTCCGGCCTCACACCCCAGCCGCGCAGCGTCTCGAACAGCACGCGGCGGTTGACCGGATGGTCGTCCACCACGAGCACGTGCGCGCCGGACAGGTCGCAGGTCACGTCGTACTCGCGCGCGCTGCCCTCGGCGACCGCGAACGGCAGTTCGACCCAGAACTCGCTGCCCGATCCGTACGTGCTCTGCACGTGGATCGTGCCGCCCATGAGCTCGGCGAGCTGGCGGCAGATGGTGAGCCCGAGCCCGGTGCCGCCGTACTTGCGCGTCGTCGAACCGTCGGCCTGTGTGAAGCTCTCGAACACCGCGTCGAGCCGGTCCGCGCGAATGCCGATGCCGCTGTCGCGCACCGACAGCTTCACGCGGCAGTGGCGTTCGTCGCCGGCCAGCCGCTGCGCGCTGATCACCACTTCGCCTTGCTCGGTGAACTTGATCGCGTTCGTGGCCAGGTTGAGCAGGATCTGGCGGATGCGCACCGGATCGCCCACGAGGTGGCGCGGCACGTCGGGCTCCACCGACAGCACCAGCTCCAGCCCGCGGTCGCGGGCGCGCGGCGCGAGCAGTTCCGCCACGTCTTCGCCGAGCGTGCGCAGGTCGAGGTCCACCTTCTCGATCGTCAGCTTGCCGGCCTCGATCTTCGAGAAGTCGAGGATGTCGTTGATGATGGACAGCAGCGCGTCGGCGCTCGTGTGGATCGTGCGCACGAAGTCGCGTTGCTCGTCGCCCAACGCGGTGCCCTGCAGCAGTTCGGTCATGCCGATCACGCCGTTGAGCGGCGTGCGGATCTCGTGGCTCATGTTGGCGAGGAACTCGCTCTTCGCCTTGGCCGCCTGCATGGCGCGGTCGCGCGCGTCGGCGAGCGCGATCTCGGCGGTGCGCGCCTCGGTTTCGTCTTCGTAGGTGACGACGAAGCCCGTCACCGCACACAGCGCATCCAGCACGCTGTTGCCGCGCGCGTGCACCCAGCGCACTTCGTCGTCCGCGTCGCACAGGCGGAACTTCTGCTCGAACGTGCCGCCCACCATGACGAACTCGCGCCACGAGCCCTCGACGCGTTCGCGGTCGTCCGGGTGGATCGCGTCGAGCCAGCCGTCGCCCATGGCCTCGAACTCCGACAGTCCCGAAAGCGCCTGCCACTGCTCGTTGCAGTAGCTGCACTGCCCGCTCGCGTCGGCCTTGAGAATGCCGACGGGCGAGGCCGCGCTCAGCGACCGGAAGCTCTCCTCGCTCTCGCGGATCCGGTTCTCGGCGAAGCGCTGGTCGGTGACGTCGCTGAGCAGCGCACGGATGCGCACCGGCAGGCCTTCGGCGCCGGCCTCGGCGCTCGCGCGCAGGCGAAACCAGCGCGCCTCGCCGGTGGGGCGCACGAGGCGCAGCTCGAGTTCGCGCGACACGGCGTCGGTCACGAGGCTCGCGATGCAGTCGCTCCATGAGTCGCGATCTTCGGGGTGCAGGCGCTGCTCGAACCATTCCGGTCCGCGCTCGTGCGGCTGCGGCGCGAACCCGAGCACGCGCTCGACTTCGGGCGACGCCCAGATCGCGTTGCTCGCCAGGTCGAGCTCCCACGCGGCGGTGCCGGCTCCGCCCAGCGCGAAGTCCAGTCGCTGCGTGGCGGAGCGGAGTTCGGCCTCGACGCGACGGCGCTCGGTTTCGGTGGCACTCCGCGCATCGTGGGCGGAAGTGATCGCGGCGAGTGCCGCGATCGCCAGCACGAAGGCGGCAGCGCCAGCCGCGGGCGCTGTCGTGGCCAGGGCGGCCACGAGCAGCGCGAGCGACCCGAGGAGCACTGCGGCGAAACGGGGTGAGGCCAGCACGGCGACACGTTCGGTGTTCGGGGGGGGCACGAGCGTCTCCGAGGATCACTGGCGTCACCCGGGGGGGGCGCCTTCCTGTCGCACAAGTGCGACAGATCTGAGCAGTCCCCATGTTCGGTCAACCGAACGAATTCTTGAGGGAGCCACTTCGGGCGCTGCCGGAGGGCCTCGGCGCACGGGCGCGATCCCGCGCACGCACGCACAACTGACGGCGAATGCGTACCGCGGGTGCGGAGCCGGCCCGGTCCGTCAGCCACGCAGGCGCCGGCGCAGTTCGGCCAGCGCTTCGCGATGCGCCTGGAACGCGAGGTCCTCGGGCAGCGCGTCGAGCGCGAACCACGCCGCCTCGATCGCGTCGTCACCGGGCGTCAACGTTCCGCCCGCCACGCGAGCGGTGTACAGGATGAGCACCGCGCGCACGCGCGGGTCGTCGAAGCCCGCGTACACGTGGAAGAGCCCGGTCAGCTCGCCCTCGAGCCCCGTCTCCTCGTGCAGTTCGCGCACGGCGGTGGCTTCGGGCGTCTCGCCCACTTCCATGAACCCCGCGGGAATGCACCACGCGCCCGCACGCGGGTCGTACTTGCGCTTCACCAGCAGCACGCGCTCGTCGTGCACGATGAGCACCCCCGCGGCGGGCACCGGGTTGCGGTACCAGATGAACGCGCACTTCGGGCAGGTCGGGCGCATGACGCCGTGCTCGGGACGCGGTTCGAGCGCGGTGGCACAACGTGGGCAGTAGCGCGGGTCGAGAAGGGACATGGTCCACGCACGCTAGGCGCGGCGCCCGTGCGGGGCAAGCGCCGTCCGGCCGCGGGCGGGCATGTATAGTCTCGTCCGCACATCGGGCGGTCATCGCCCGCCTCCACCTTGATCCCACGATCCGGAGAATCCACATGGCTTCCCGTCCGCAGACCCATTCGCGCCCCCACGCGAAGGCATCGCCGCGTCCGGATGCCCATGCCGGGAAGCGAACGAATGGTGCGGATCCGCCACTGGCGTGGTCCGCCCTCGTGGCGGCCTGCGTGTTCGTCGCGTACGCCGCCCTGACGCCGCCGTTCTCGGCCGACAAGGACTCGGCGGAGTTCGCCCTGGTGCTCGCGACCCACGGCATCGCGCATCCGACCGGCTACCCGCTCTTCACCTTCGCCGGGCACCTGTTCGTGCAGGCTGTCCACGCGCTCGGCGCCGGCTGGCCGCTCGCGGCCAACCTGTGGGCCGGCGTCGGCGGCGCGGTCGCCATGCTCCTGCTCCAGCGTCTTGCGCTGGCGCTGCTTCCCGCCGAGCACCCGGGCGGTCGTGTCGCGCGGTTCGCGCTGTCGCTCCTGCCCGTCGCGTGGTTCGCGTTCAACCCGCTGTGGACGTACGAGGCGACGCTGGCCGAGGTGTACAGCTGGCACGTCGCGTGGGGACTCGGCGCGGCGTTGTTCTTCGCGCACGCCGTGCGCCGCATGTCGTCGGCGCCGCTGGTGCCGATGGCCGTCGCGTGGGGCCTGCTCTGCGGCCTGGGCATGGCGCATCACGCGACCGCCGGGCTGCTGATCCTGCCGTGCTCGCTCGGCCTGCTCGTGGCGCTGGTGCAGGCGAAGCGGACGAACGTGCTCGCGGCCTCCGGCCTCGGCCTGCTGGCCGTGGCCGCCAGCGTGCTGCCGCTGTCGTCCTACCTGTTGATCCTCTGGCGCGAAACCCACACGGAGTCCGTCCAGTGGCCGCCGCTCATGCCGGGTTGGGCCGGCCTGTGGGAGCACGTGTCCGGCAAGCAGTACTGGCGGCTCCTCGGCAAGTTCGAGCCGTCCCGCGTCCAGGTGGACCTGCTCGCGCGCTACCTGTGGCCGTTCCTGTGGGCCGCGATCGCGGTCCAGCTGGCCGCGTGGCCTGCGGCGAAGGGACCGCGCGCGCGGCTCGTGCGTGGAACGCTGTTCCTCGCCGCCGCGCTGATGCTGGCGCACGTGTTCTCGTACGGCGCGCCCGATCCGTCGTCGTATTTCCTGCTGCCGTTCGCGCTCGCGATCGCTTCCCTCCCGGCCCTGCTGGCCGCGATCGCGGCTCGATCCGGCACGCTGCTGCAGGGCGCGCGGTTCGCGGCAGCCGGACTCGGGATCGTGGCGATCGGCTTCTGGTGGCCGTGGTGGAACGCCGGCCGCGACCGTGTGGAACTCTTCGGGAAGTTCGATTCGGTCGTGCGCGCCATGTGGAACGTCGTGCCCGCGGACCACGCGTTCGTGTTCTGGACGAACGACATGTACGCGCTCCTGCACGAGTACCAGCGATTCGAGCAGCTCAAGCCGGGCGTCGAGGTCTACAACGCCACGAGCCTCACGTGGTCACGCTCGCGCGCGCGATTCGCGGCGCGGCACGGTTTCGATCCCGGCGAGGGCTACGAGGAGGCGATCCGGTCCGTGCGCTCGGGCGATCCCGACAGCGTGACGGCCGCGGTGATCCAGCACATCGAGACGCGCGTGAACGCGCTCTCGCCGTGGCAGGTCGTTCACTTCGATCCGGCGATTCCCACCGTGCGGCTGCTGCGCAAGCCCGGTGCGGCGCCGGCCGACTCCGCGCGCTGAACGAAGCACGACGGCCCGGTCGTCCTCACGACCGGGCCGTCTCCTGCCATCGCATCAACGGGAGCGCCGCGCTGCTCCGGTTCGCCACGAACTTCGCCCCATGCGTACACCTTGCGGTGTGGGCGTCCGGACGACGCCCCCGTGATGCGGTGGTTTCGAGTGCTCCGCGCCCCGAGGGACGCGGAGGTGCTACCGACGCGATTCTTCGAGACGCTGGCGAAGTTCACGCACCTGCTGGCGCAGGTCGTTGAGCTCTTCGCGCAGGTCGTCGCGGTCCGCGCGCTCGTTGGCGCGGAGGCGAATCACCCGTCGTTCTCCATTTCGGCCGAGTCCGAGCTGCCCCGACTCCGCACGATCGCGCGCAGCGCGCGGAGCCGCTTCCAACCGGGCCTCGACCGTCCGCTTCACGCCCTTGCGCGTGACCGACAGCGAGACCACACCCTCTTCGTCGCGGAGCGCACTCACGAGATCGTCCGCGTCGTACACCGGCTTACCTTCGACGGTGGTGATGACGTCGCCCGAGCGCAGCCCGGCCTTCTCGGCCGGCGTCCCGCCGAGCACCTCGATCACGAGCACGCCCTTGCCGCCGCTCATGCCGAGCGCGGAGGCCATGTCGTCGTTGAGCGACTCGACGCGCACGCCCAGGCGGCCACGGCCGCCGTTCACGAACACCTGCACGTGCTTCTTGCCGCCCGGGCCGGTGCCGTGCATCTCGTGCAGGCCTTCGAGACCCTGCATGCCCTGCAGCCCTTCGAGCCCCTCGATGTGCAGGTCGCCGAGCATGTCGCGCATGCCCTCGGGCATCTCGCCTTCGCCGTTCCAGGTGAACGTGCGCACCTTGGGCTTGCCGGGTGCACGCGGCGACCGCGGCGCCTCCGGCGCCTCCGGCGCGTCGGAATCGGGATGCACGATCTCGATGCGGTGACGCGGCGCACGGGGTGCGCGCGGCGCCTCGGGGGCGTCCGGCGCGTCCGGCGGCGCCGGCACTTCGTAGGCTTCGTCATCGTCGTCGTCGCCGGGCACCGAGGGCGCGGCGAGGTCGTCGGGACGGCTGCCGAGCCGAGCCGACAGCGTGCGGCGTTCGCCGTCGCGCACCACGATGAGCGGCACCGAATCGCCGTCGTGCGCGTCGCCGACCAGCTCGACGAGCCGGTCGGGCGAGGCCACGTTGCGGCCGCCGAACGACACGATCACGTCGCCCTTGCGCAGCCCGGCCCGCGACGCCGGGCTGTCCGGCATGACGCGCGACACGAGCACGCCGTCGGCGCCGCGAAGGTCGAGACCGTCGCGCAGTTCGGTGGTGACTTCCTGGGTGATCACGCCCAGCCAGGCGCGCGCCTCGGCGGCGGTCGCGTGCAGCGAACCGACCAGCGCGGCCGCGAGGACGGCGGTCGCGGTCACGAGGCCGCGGAGCGTCGTTCTACGCATGAACTTCCCCCTGTGTTAGCGTCCGGATCCGGGCGGGGATCTCGTCGTCGAGCGTGTTAGACAGATGAACTCCCCATTTGGTTCCACGAACTTTCCCACCGCGTGCCCAGCCGACGCCGAACGGCGGCGCCTCCCGAGGTTCTTGTTCATTCCATGAAAGTCCGCGACCTCCTCCGCCTCAGCGTCGAAGACCTCGCACTGGGCGGCAAAGCCCTTGCCCGCCATGAAGGACGGGTCGTGTTCGTGGACCGCGGCCTGCCCGGCGACCAGGTCACCGCCCAGGTCCGCAAGACCCAGCGTTCGTTCGCGGAGGCCAAACTCGTCTCCGTGGACCAGCCGAGCCCGCGCCGGGTGCCGGCGCGCTGCGCGCACGAGGGCATCTGCGGCGGCTGCCGCATGCAGGACCTGCCGTACGAGGACCAGGTCGCGATCAAGGAACGGCAGGTGCGCGAGACGCTGCAGCACCTCGCGGGCATCGCGAACCCGAAGGTGAACCCCATCGTGCCGGCGAGCGCCCCGTGGCACTACCGCAACAAGATGGAGTTCAGCTTCCTCGCCGGTGACGACGGCACGCCGGTGCTGGGCATGCACGAGCGCGGCACGTGGGACAAGGTGTTCGAGCTCACCGAGTGCTGGATCACCACTCCGCTCGTGGTCGAGATCGTGCGGCTCACGCAGCGCTTCGCGCGCGAGCGCCGCTGGAAGGCCTACCACCCGTCGCGCCACGACGGCGTCGCGCGGTTCCTGACCGTGCGCCACCTCGCGCTGACGGGCGAGTGCGCCGTGCACCTGATCGCGGTGAGCGACCACCTCGAAGGCCTGTCCGAGTGGGCACAGGCGGTCGCGGCGCTGTCGCCCGAGGTGAAGACGGTGACGCTGGGCCTGAACGGCACGCGTTCGAGCGTGGCGTTCATGGAGGAAGAGCACGTGCTCACCGGCAGCGGCGCGATCGTCGAGCGCCTGCTCGGGCTGGAGTACGAAGTGGTCGGCAACGCGTTCCTGCAGACCAACAGCGCGCAGGCCGAGCGGCTGTACCAGTGCGCGCTCGACACCGCGCAACTGACGGGCGACGAGTCCGTGCTCGACCTGTATTGCGGCGCCGGCACCATGACGCTGCTGTTCGCGCGGCACGCGAAGTCCGCCGTGGGCGTGGAGTCCGTGGCCGATTCCGTCGAGCGCGCGCGCCGCAACGCGCGCCGCAACGGGCTCGAAGGCACGCGCTTCGAACTCGGCGAAGCGCGGCAGGTGCTGCGCGAGTGGGCGAAGGGCCAGCGCGAAGGCGCGGTGAAGCCCGACCTGATCGTGGTGGATCCGCCGCGCGCCGGGCTGCATCCGCGCGTGGTGTTCCGCTGCGCCGAACTCGCACCGCCGCGACTGGTGTACGTGTCGTGCAACCCCGCCACGCTGGCGCGCGACCTCAAGGACTTCGCCGCGCACGGCTACGCGCTGGCCGAAGTCACGCCGGTGGACATGTTCCCGCACACGCCGCACATCGAGTGCGTCGCGCGCATCGAACGGACGGCGGGCGCGAAGTAGTGAGCCGGCTCGACTTCCGGCTCGAGGCGACCGCCCCGGGTTCGCGCGCACGTGCGGCGCGCTTCCGCACTGCGCACAACGAAGTGCTCACGCCCACGTTCATGCCCGTGGGCACGCACGCGTCGGTGCGCTCGCAGCGCCGCGAGGACCTGCTCGGCTGCGGCGCGCAGGTGCTGTTGGCGAACACGTACCACCTGCTGCTGCGCCCGGGCGTCGAGATCTTCGAGAAGTTCGGCGGCATTCACGGGTTCATGAACTGGCCACGCTCGGTGCTCACGGATTCGGGCGGGTTCCAGATCTTCTCGCTGCCGAACAGCCGGGTCATGCGCGAGGAAGGCGCCGAGTTCCGCAGCTACGTGGACCAGAGCACGATCGTGCTGAGCCCCGAACGCAGCATCGCCACGCAGCGCGCGATCGGCTCGGACATCATGATGGTGCTGGACCAGTGCGTGCCGTCCACGGTCGAGAAGCACGTCGCGCTCGACGCCATGGAGCTGACGCACCGCTGGGCGAAGCGCAGCCTCGACGCCCGCGGTGATTCGCCGCAGGCGTTGTTCGGCATCGTGCAGGGTGCGTGCTACGCCGACCTGCGGGTCGAGAGCGCGCGCGCGATCACCAACCTGCCGTTCGACGGCTACGCGATCGGCGGGCTCGCCGTGGGCGAGACCGCGGCCGAGCGCGAGGACATGACCGCGCTGGTGACCGACCACCTGCCGCAGGACCGGCCGCGCTACCTGATGGGCGTGGGCACCACGCGCGACATTCTCGAGGCGGTGCACCGCGGCGTGGACATGTTCGACTGCATCCTGCCCACGTCGCTCGCGCAGCAGGGCGTGGTGTTCACGAGCCAGGGCCGGCGTTCGCTCAAGCGCGGCGTGTACCGCGATTTCGCGGGACCGCTCGACCCGGAGTGCGACTGCTACACGTGCCGCACGTATTCGGTGGCGTACCTGTTCCACCTGCAGCGCACCTGGGAAACGCAGGGCTGGCAGCTGCTCGGGCTGCACAACATCCACTTCTACATGCAGCTCGTGCGCCGCATGCGCGAGCACATCCTCGCGGGCACGTGGCTGGAGTTCTACGCCGAGCAGCGCGGGCGGCTCGACGCGCGCGACGGCTACGGCCGCCCGAACGCGCGCGTGACGCGTGCGCAGAAGTTCGCGCGCACGCTGTCGCTCGGGCGCTACGAGGTGGTCGTGAAGGACGACGTCGGGCGCATTCGCGACACCGGCTCCGGCGAAGTCATGCACTCGGTGAACGACCCCGTCGAAGAAGCGCGCACGCTGTACGTGGAACAGTCGCACCTGCTCGAACGGCTGGCCGAGCCCGGCGACGAACCACTGGTGGTGTGGGACGTGGGACTCGGCGCCGCCGCCAACGCGATGGCCGCCGTGCATGCGGTCGAAGGCGTGCCGGCGGGCACGCTGCGGCGCAAGCTGGCGCTGGTGAGCTTCGAGAACGATCTCGATTCGCTGCGGCTCGCGCTGCGGCACCCGCTGTGGTTCAAGCACCTGCGGCACGCCGCACCGCACGCGCTGCTGGCGCACGAGGCGTGGACCAGCGCGTCCGGCGCGATCGAATGGCGGCTGCTGCCCGGCGACTTCGCGGCGCGCAAGTTCGAGGCGCCGGCGCCCGACGTGGTGTTCTTCGACCCGTTCTCGTTCCGCACCGACGGCGACCTGTGGACGCTGGCGTCGTTCCGCGAGCTGGCCGCGCTGTGCGCCGGGCGCGCGACGGAGCTGTTCACGTACACCTATTCGACGCAGGTGCGCGCGGCCATGCTCGCCGCGGGCTTCTTCGTGGCCAAGGGCCGCGCCACGGGCCCCAAGCAGGAGACCACGATCGGGCTGTCGCCACTCGCGGCCGGGCACACGCGCCACGAACTGCTCGGCGCCGACTGGCTCGCGCGCTGGGAACGCAGCGACGCGCAGGCGCCGCTGGGCGCGACCGAAGGTGACGACTCGTGGCAGGTGGCGGTGCGCCGGCATCCGCAGTTCCGGAGCGGCGCCACGTCCTGACCGCCGCGCGGGACCGCATGCGACGGGGGCCGGGCGAACGCATCGCCCGGCCCTCGTTCTTGTCGATGGCGGCCTGCCGTCAGTACCCGGCCTTGCGCCAGGCGTCCATGCCGCCGCTCAGGTTGCTGACCTGCGTGAAGCCCTGCCGGGCGAGGAACTGCGCCGCGTGGTGGCTGCGCACGCCGACGCGGCACACGACCAGCACGGGCTTGTCCTTGTACTCGGCGATCTCGCCGACCCGCTGGCCGACTTCTCCAGACGGGATCAGCTTGGCGCGATCGATGTGCCCGAGGTCGTCGTTCCACTCCGACGGTTCGCGCACGTCGAGCACGAGCGCCTCGGGGTGCTGCTCGAGCATGGCCTTGGCATCGGCCACGTTCATGACGCCCGCCTGTCCGGCCGCCGGCGCCGCACCCGCACCGTTGCCGTTCGCGGTCGAGCCCGCGCCGCCACAGCCGGCCAGCAGCGCCCCGGCCAGCGCCAGCACCGCCAGCGCCGCCAGCGCCGCCGCCACACCTTGCAACTTCCTGCGCACGATCCGGGCGAGGCCCGTGCTACGCTTTTCGGCCATGAAATCACACCTCCGGATGTTCCTGTTCTGCGTCGCGATCGGCGCGCTCGCCGGCGGCCCGGCGCGCGCCCAGGAAGACGCGCCGACTGTACTCGATTCCGGCCGTTTCCTCGTGCTCTCGGGCAACCAGGTGGTGGCCACCGAGGAGTTCGAGTACCTGCTCTCGCCCGACTCGATCACCGTGTCCGCCCTGATGACGCGCCGGGCGCGCGGCCAGAGCGGCGCCGATGTCGAGATGAAGAAGCGCATGATCCTCGTGGTCAACACGGCGGACTTCGGCCTTCGCTCGTACGTCTCGAACCAGGACTTCGAAGGCCGCCAGACCGTGAAGGGCGTGATCCCCGGCGACACCACCATGACGGTGTACGCCGAGATGGACGGCGCCGGCGGCGCCGACAAGCTGGTCCAGCCGCCCGGCAAGCTGTTCATGATGGATCCGGGCCTCTTCACGCTGTTCGACGTCATCTGCCACAGCCTGAAGGGCAAGACGTTCACGAAGCGCCCCGTGCAGATCGTGGCGCTGGCCGATCCGCCGGCGACCGTCGAGGCCACCGTGGCCGTGGCCGGCGCCGACACCGTGACGTGGGGTGGCAAGCGCACGATCACGAAGCGCCTGCAGTTCCGCGATCCCTCGGGCGACTTCGTCGTGTGGGTGGACGAGCAGAGCCGCATGCTGCGCCTGGAACACGGCCTGACCGGCCTGACCGTGATGCGCGAAGAGCCCGCGAGCGCCGCGCCGAAGAAGAAGCCGGCCGCGGCCCCGGCGAAGAAGCCCGCGGCAAGGAAGCCGGCCGGCACGCGGTAAGAACCCGACACGCGAGATCACCAAGCGGGGCGCGGCGATTTGCGATCGCCGCGCCCCGCGGAATTCGTGAGGGTGGCTGTGTCCGGCCAGCGCTCAGCGAAGGCGAAGCACCTTGTGCGCTCGGGCGCCCAGTTCCGTGCTCAGGCGAATGAAGTACACGCCGGGCCCGACGTTTCGACCATCATCCCCGGTACCGTCCCACTCGCCGGACGCGCGTCCCGCTGGCGCGACGGCCGCCGCGATCGTCTTCACGCGAGCGCCCGCGAGATCGTAGACCGCGAGTTCGAAGCGCCCCGCGCTGGGGAGCGAGAATCCGAACCGCATGGTCCCGCGGCCTGGGTTCGGTGTGGGACGCTCGAGCTCCAGCCCGGACGATGGCGGTGCCGGCGCGTCGGCAAGGCTGTAGACCGTGACGGTCGTGCTCGCGGTCGCCGTGACCAGATCCTCGTTCGTCACGGTGAGGCTCACGGGGTAGGTGCCGGGCACCGCATAGGCATGCAGCGGCCGCGGGTTGTCGTCGCTCGTCATGCCGTCCCCGAAGTCCCAGTGCCAGCCGACGATCAGCCGGCTGCTGTCGTTGGCCTCGCCCACGAACCGCACCTGACGCGCGACGAGTCCCAGCACCGTATCCGCGTGAACGCTCGCCCAGGGCGACGAGATATCCGTGCGCGGCCCGTAGCGTCGCGCGGGAGCTCCACGCTCGTAGCAGCCCAGATCCGGCGCGGCACCGCGGTAGCCGTCGTTGAGGTTCGGCAGCAGAAGTCCGGCGTCCACGGCATTGGCGCCGGAGCGAAGCCGCAGGTCCACGTCCTGTGGGCGGTACGCCCAGCCGTAGCCGTCGGCCGGGTTCCACTGCGGATCGTGCGGGAGCGGGCCGTTTTCGAAGATGGCCGGGCCGACTTCGATGCCGTGCTGTTCGTGCCCCCGGCCGGCGAAGAAGGCCGGCAGGTCCGCGTAGTTCGAGCCGCTGTAGCGCACGAGCGTCGAGTAACCACCCACGCGATTCCAGCCGTCGTAATCGAAGCTCGCGCCGGCGTACGTGTAGCCCGCATAGAACGAGTAGGTCCCCGTGCGTGCACCCAGCAAGAGGTTGGCGCGGAGCGTGCCGTGCCGCCAGATCCCGCTCTCGTACCACGCATTGCGGCTGTCCACGCTGGTGTTGTGCGCGACGAACATGCCGCTCGTCTCCTGCGTGCCTCCGTAGAAGGTCTCCTGATGGAACTTCCACGGCTCGATTCGGTTGTTGTACGCCTCGTTGAAGAGCACGTAGCCCGGTCCACCGAAGATCGGCTGGAAACTCACCGCGCTCCCGGTGTTGAGCAGGCGGTTGTGGAAGATGCGGATGTTGTGGTGCGTGGCGTCGGCCTGGATGCCGTCGTCGCTGGCCCGGTCGATGTCGTTCTCGTAGATGTCCACGTTTCGCGTGACGATCGCGGGCACCGCGGTGCCCGTAACGGGAATGGAGATCGCATCCCACGCCTCGCGGATCGCGTTGTGGCACACCACGTGATCGGGGCCCTCGAGAAGGATCCCGTACCCGCCGTAGCCGTACGCACCGGTGCGGCCGACCGTAGCCCACGCCCCCGGCATGTTCAGCGTGTTGTCCGCGATGAACGCGCCCGAGCTCATCGCGAACCGCATGCCCGAGAACACGAGCGGCGACGGCAGCGGGATCGGCGGCGCATTGGGCGTGATCGTGCAGCCGCGCACCACGCCCCCCGTGCTGCTGTCCGCGACGAGCGGGTTGAACGCATTCACGAGGCCGACGTTCTCGAGGAACACATGCCTTCGCCCGGTGAAGCGCACACAGCCCCCGAGTGACGTGCTGTCGCCGCCGCCGTTGATCACCGTGATCGCGGCTCCCGCTCCGCGATAGACGATCGGAAGCGACTCCTGCCCGTCGTGTGTGGCGATGAACGGTCCCGCGTATGTGCCTGGTGCCAGGAGGAACAGATCTCCGGGCGCGGCAGCGGAGTCCGCGGCCGCGAGACCCCGAAATGGGGCGCCGGCCGTGCCGAGCCCACCACCCGCGCCCGGAATCACGTAGCGCGTGCGCAGGGCGGCGGCTCGCGGTTCTTGCCTGGTCTGGAACGCGACCACCTGCTGGTCGTAGCCCCCGTCCGGGTCCGAGAGCGTCAGTCGTGCTTCGTACGAAGTGCCCGGCTGAAGGAAGAAGAGGCTGCCCGCGAGCAGGTTCCCGGGGTCCTCACCGTGCGTCCACAACCCGTGCTCGACGCGCAGGAGCGGTTGCGCGGGGCGCCACTCCACGGTGCCGGCGCGGCGGTACTCGACAGTGACCGTGCAGTTGTTGTTGTCGTCGCCGGTGATGGGCCATTCGAAGGAGGCGGAGAGCATGGCGGCGGAGACCGACGCGCCGCCAGGGACGACGCCCACGAGTAATGCCGCCGCGGACTCGCTGAATGCGCCGAAGAGGATCACCAGCACAAACGAGATGTGTCGCAGAGTTCGTCGCGCGAAGGCCAAGTTCACCTCGTCAGGCGAGAGTGCTTGCCATGAAAGAGCCCATGAACCCCACGCACTCCAGCCACGTTCCACCCGAGGGGAAGGCCGATAAGCGGGAGCGCTCGAACGCCTGCGGCGCTCTTGATCCTACCTGTAGAAGGTCTTGACCGCTCCAAAAGTCCGTCTGGACACCGACGTCTTGATGTTCAACTCGACGGCCGGACTCTCGATGTGGGCGCCACTCTTGTCTTCGCTTGCGATGCGGTAGTAGATGAGAGTCGGCTCTGCGGCCTTGCCACCCACACTCTGCAGCGGGATAGAGACGGTTCCCGCAGGCGGCAAGTCGCCAGTGACAACTTCAAACGGGCCCGCGGCATATGCCGCGCGCTCCACGCGCACATGACGAAGCGCACCGCATCCGCCCTCGACCGCATACTGGACCACCGCCGAATCTCCGGTAGCGCCAGAGCTCAGGGCGACGCTTGGGATCGTCGTCGCAAGATCGCGACAGTCATCCGACCATTCAATTGTGAACGAAAAGTCGCTGCATGCGGTGCACCACACGGAGCCCAGCTCCCAGTACTTCGAGCCGGCAAGACAAATTCGTCCCTTACAAAGAGGCTGGTCGGGGCTGGACGGGATGTACGGCCAGAACAACTGCACCGGATCTCCGGTCTCCGGGCCGGTGACCCACGATCCGTTCAGCGCTCCGAGCATTCCCATTTCGGAGTTTGGCGTGCACACGCTGTACTCGCGCGCGTCCGAAATGGTTGCCAGATATCCACGCCGCCCATCGGACACTTGTGCAGCAGCGAACGATCGCATCTCTTCCCATGTCGGGTTCTGTTCTCCGGCGTGGCGGTTAATGACGTTCGCCCGCTGATAGCGATGATGATTGATCGGGCAATCGATCGTCGCA
>JAXLXR010000011.1:0-126580 GCA_046327815.1 Candidatus Eiseniibacteriota bacterium
GGTGCGAAGGTCTGGCAGGGCATCGTCGAGGCGGGCAAGGCCCACGGGCTCGAGTACATCGGCCTCGGGGCGCGCGACACCCTGCGCCTCGAGATGGGCTACATGCTCTACGGCAACGACATCGACGACACCACCACGCCGCTCGAGGCGGGACTGTCGTGGACGGTCAAGATGAGCAAGCCGGCCTTCACCGGCCGCGAGGCGCTCGTGAAGCAGAAGGCCGAAGGCCTGAAGCGCCGCCTCGTCGGTTTCCAGCTCGACGGCCGCCGGGTGCCGCGTCACGGCATGGCGATCTTCTCGGGCGGACGGCAGGTGGGGCACGTGACGAGCGGTACGTTCAGCCCCACGCTGGAACGTCCGATCGGCATGGGCTACGTCGAGACGGGGCTGCACACCAACGGCACCGAGCTCGAGATTCAGGCGGGAACGACGATGTTGCCGGCGCGGGTGACCGCGCGGCCTTTCCATACGCGGGGATCGCACCGCTCTTGAGCGGCAAGGAGGCGCAACGTGGCTTTTCCGGATGACGTTCGGTACACGCAGGAACACGAGTGGGCGCGCGAAGAGGGCGGCGTCGTGACGGTCGGCATCACGGGCTACGCGACCGACCAGCTGGGCGACGTCGTGTTCGTGGAGCTCCCCGAGGTCGGCCGCCAGGTCGAGACGGGCAAGACGTTCGGCGTGGTCGAGGCCGTGAAGACGGTGAGCGACCTCTACGCGCCGGTGTCCGGTGAGATCGTCGAAGTGAACGGCGAACTCAAGGACAACCCGTCGGTCGTGAACGCGGAACCGTACGGCTCGGGCTGGATGGTCAAGATCAAGCTCGCCGATCCCACCGAGTTCGCGAAGCTGCTTTCGGCCGCGGACTACGAGAAGGTCGTCGAGGCCGCGCACTGATGCAGCGCGGGCCGAAGGACGGGCTCGCACACGCGGCATGAGCGGTGTCATGACGCAGTCCGCACCGTCCTGGAACGTGGCGCCGGCCGAGTCCGGTGCGCTGGAGTGGACCTGTGACCCGTGGCGTGAGAACGCCCGGGTCGCAGGTCTTTCGGCATCGGCCGCGTTCGGCTGCTGCGTGCTGCTGGCGACGCTGCGGGAGCCGTTCCTCGTGTTCGCCGGCCTGTGCCTGTTCGTGTTCGCGGCCTTTTCGCCGGCCTTCACGCCCGTGCGCTGCCGCGCCGATCGCACGGGCGTCGCACGCCGGGGCTGGTTGGGGTGGGAGCGCCGGGGGTGGGCCGAGGTGCGGCGGCTCGAACTGCTGCCGGCGGCCGTGCTGTGTTCGCCCTTCGCGGCGAAGCACCCGCTCGACGCCGCGCGTGCGCTGGCGCTGCCCGTGCCCGCGGCGGAACGCGAGCGCTGCTTTGCCGCGCTGCAGGAGCTGCGGAGGTCGCATGCCGGCTGAGCCGATCGCCGCGGAGGACCTCGAGCTGCTCGGGAAGCTGGCGCGTCGCGTCGCCGAGCTGCGCATGGAGACTCCCGCGATCCTCGCGCTGGAGTCCGCGCGGCCGCTGTCGCTGGTGGCCGGGCAGGCACTCGTGTTCTTCGAGCCCTTCGTGCAGGCGCTGTTCCGCGTGGGTGAGTACCGGCGCTACGCGGCGCTGCTCGAGCGTCGCGAGGGCATCGAGGCGCTCGTGCAGTGCATCGAGCGCGCGGTGGACGAGCGCCGGGGCGGAGCCCACGCATGAACGGCGTGCCCGACGAGATGCGTTCGATCCTCGCCACCGACTGCGGGTCCACCACGACGAAGGCGGTGCTGCTGGAGCGCGGCCCGGACGGTTGGCGGCTCGTCACGCGCGGCGAAGCGCCGACGACGGTCGAGGCGCCGATCGAGGACGTCACGCGCGGCGTGCTGAACGCCGTGCGCGAGGTCGAGGAACTGCGCGGGCGGAAACTGCTCGACGGCGACCGGATCCTCACGCCGCAGCAGGGCGAAGACGGAGTGGACCTGTACCTGTCCACGTCGAGCGCCGGCGGCGGCCTGCAGATGATGGTCGGCGGGCTCGTGAAGCAGATGACGGGTGAGAGCGCGCAGCGCGCGGCGTTGGGTGCCGGCGCGATCGTGATGGACGTGATGGCGCTGAACGACGGCCGGCGGCCGCACGAGAAGATCCAGCTGCTGCGCCAGCTGCGGCCGGACATGATCCTGCTCTCGGGCGGCACGGACGGCGGCGACGTGAAGCGCGTGGCGGAGATGGCCGAACTGGTCGCCGCGGCCGATCCGAAGGCGCGGCTCGGCGCGGGCTACGAGCTGCCGGTGATCTTCGCGGGCAACCGCGACGCGGCCGGGGTGGTGGGCGACTGCCTTGCGGGGCGCACGGCGCTGCGCACGGTCGCGAACCTGCGCCCGCAGGCCGAACGCGAACACCTCGGCCCGGCGCGCGACGCGATTCACGACCTGTTCATGGAGCACGTGATGGCGCACGCCCCGGGGTACGGCAAGCTCATGACGTGGAGCCCGGTGCCGGTCATGCCCACGCCGGGCGCCGTGGGGCTGATCATCGAGAAGATCGCGAAGCGCGACCGGATCGCCGTGCTCGGCGTGGACATCGGCGGCGCCACCACCGACGTGTTCTCGGTGTTCCGGCTGCCGGGCGGCACCGAGACCATGTTCAACCGCACCGTTTCCGCCAACCTCGGGATGAGCTATTCCATTTCGAACGTGATGGCCGAAGCCGGCCTGGCGAACCTGCTGCGCTGGGTGCCGTTCCCGGTCGGTGAGGCGGACCTGCGCAACCGGATCAAGAACAAGATGATCCGTCCGACCACGATTCCTCAGACGCTCGAAGACCTCGTCATCGAACAAGCGCTCTGCCGCGAGGCGCTGCGCCTCTCGTTCGTGCAGCACCGCTCGCTCGCCGTGGGGCTGAAGGGCCGGCAGCAGGCGCGCGACATCTCCGACGCGCTGCACCAGTCGGCGTCCGGGGAAAGCCTCGTGAACCTGATGGAGCTGGGGCTGCTCGTGGGGTCCGGCGGGGTGCTGTCGCACGCGCCGCGGCGGGCGCAGGCCATGCTCATGATGCTCGACGCGTTCCTTCCCGAGGGGGTCACCGAAGTCGCCGTGGACAGCATCTTCATGACGCCCCAGCTGGGCGTGCTGTCCACCGTGCACGAGGAGGCGGCGACGCAGGTGTTCGAGCGCGACTGCCTCGTGCTGCTGGGTGGCTGCGTCGCACCGGTCGGCCCGGGCCGCCACGGACAGCCGTGCGTGACCGTCGAGGTGGCCCGCCCGGGCGTGGCGCCGCAGGCGCTGCGCGTGCCGCACGGCGCGCTCGCGCTGGTGCCGCCCGACGGCGCGGCGCCCACCGAACGCTGGACGCTCACGATCACGCCCGAACGCGGGTTCGACGCGGGCGCCGGGCGCGGCAAGCCGCTCGTGCGCGAAGTCCGAGCCGGCGTGGTCGGGCTGGTGGTGGACGCCCGCGGGCGGCAGCCGTTCGAACTGCCCGCCGACGACGCGACGCGCATGAGCCGGCTGCAGGCGTGGAACCGCGCGCTGGCACTCTACCCGCGGGAGCCCTGACGTGGCGCACGCCTACACCCCCGGACTGCGCGTCACCGGCTCCGCCCGCCTGCGGCGCGAGCGCCGCCTGCCGCTGCGCGGCGCGGTGCTCGTGGCGCGCGGCGACCGTGTTTCGCCGGGAACCGTCGTGGCGCGCACCGAGCTCCCGGGCAACGTGCAGATCGTGAACCTCGCGGCGCGGCTGTCGCTCGATCCCGCGCGTGCGGTGGCTGCGATGCTCGTGCCTGCGGGCGCGAGCGTGGCCGCGGGCGACGTGCTCGCGCGCACGCGGGGACTCTTCGGCTGGGGCAGCAGCGAAGCCGCGGCGCCCTGCGCGGGTGTGGTGGAGAGCGTGTCGCCGGTGACCGGGCAGCTGGTGATCCGCGAGGCGCCCATTCCCGTCGAAGTCCGCGCGTACGTCAGCGGCGTCGTCGCCGAAGTGCTTCCCGAGGAGGGCGTCGTCGTGGAGTCGCACGGCGCGTTCCTGCAGGGCATCTTCGGAGTGGGCGGCGAAGCCTCCGGCGCGCTCGCGGTGCCCGTGCTCCGTCCCGACGCCGAACTTCGCCCCGCCGACCTGGGCGCCGAGCACCGCGGCCGCGTGGTCGTGGGCGGGGCCCACGTTTCGTACGACACCCTGCTGCGCGCGCGCGACGTCGGCGTGGCCGCGGTCGTGACCGGCGGGTTCGACGATGCGGACCTGCGCCGCTGGCTCGGCCGCGACCTCGGCGTGGCGATCACGGGCGGTGAAGCGCTCGGGCTTACGCTGGTGCTCACCGAGGGCTTCGGGCGCATCCCGATGGCCGAGCGCACGTGGCAGCTCCTGCGCCAGCACGAAGGGCGCGAGGCGAGCGTGAGTGGCGCCACGCAGATCCGAGCCGGCGTGCTGCGCCCCGAGATCGTGATCCCGCTCGACGACACCGGGCCCGAAGGCGAAGAGCCGGACGGGGGGGCTCTCGCGGTGGGAGCGCTGGTGCGCGTGATCCGCGAACCGTGGTTCGGCCGCCTGGGCCGGGTGACGGCGCTGCCGGTCGAACTGCGCGCGCTCGAGACCGAAGCCGTGGTGCGCGTGCTCGAACTGGAGTTCCTCGACACGCCCGAACGGCGCGTCGTGCCACGCGCGAACGTGGAGCGCATCGCCCCGTGAGTGCGCGTTCGGCCGTTGACGTCGCAAGAAGCACGTTGCTAGCGTGCGCCGCGTCCACCGTTCCGCCGTCGCGCCGCCGACCCGCCGTGGGAGGACCGCTCGTGCGTTCGAGATTCGCGCTTCGCCTCGCGCTCGCCGCCGTGCTCTGTGCGGTGGCGTGCGCCGGCGCCCGGCCCGTGACGGCCGCTCCAGCCGACTCGGCGGCCGCACTGCGCGCGCCCGAAGCACCGAGCGGGTTGGTGTACGCCGACGTCCCGAACGACGCCGGTGGGGCGGTCTCGCTGACGTGGAAGCCTTCGCCCGACGACGCGGGTCCCGATGCGCGACCGGCGCTGGTGACGGGCTACTTCCTCGAGCGCGCGACTTCGCCGGGCGGGCCCTGGGCCGTGGTGGACAGCGTCGAAGCCGGGGTCACGACGTTCGTGGACGCCACGATCCGGCGCAATACCACCTACTTCTACCGCGTGGCCGCGTTCGGGACCGGCGGGACCACGCTCGCCGGCGCGGCGGCGGGCCCCGCGATCGGGCGCTCGTCGTGGTTCTTCACCGCGCGCGGCAGCGTGCTCGCGTTCCTGCTGCTCTTCTTCCTGCTCGTGCTCTACTACATGTACATGGCCCAGTCGGGACGCAAGCCGTTCGTGCGGCGGCTGGCCGGCATCGACGCGATCGAGGAGGCGATCGGCCGCGCCACCGAGATGGGCCGGCCGGTGCTCTACGTGCCGGGCATCCAGGACATCGACGAGATCCAGACCGTCGCCGGGCTCATGATCCTCGAGAGCGTCGCGAAGATGACCGCGCGCTACGACACGCCGCTGCGGGTGCCCGTGTCGTACCCGATCCCGTTCACGATCGCGCAGGAGATGGTGCGCAGCGGCCACGTGGATGCCGGCCGCCCCGAGGCGTTCGACCCCGACTGCGTGCAGTTCGTTTCACCCGAACAGTTCGCCTACGTGGCCGCGATCACCGGCATCATGCTGCGCGAGAAGCCCGCGGCGCACATCTTCATGGGCTCGTTCTACGGCGAGTCGCTCATGCTGGCCGAGACGGGCTTCGCGACCGGGGCGATCCAGGTGGCGGGTACGGCGAACGTGCACCAGCTGCCGTTCTTCGTCGTGGCGTGCGACTACACGCTGATCGGCGAGGAGATCTTCGCGGCGAGCGCCTACCTGTCGGGCGAAGCGCGCCTGGTGGGCGGCCTGAAGGGCGCCGACATGCTCAAGCTGGTCATCGTGGCCGTCGTCGTCGTCGGCTGCCTGCTCGAAACCTTCGGCATCCACGGCTTCACGCAGTGGATGCAGACCCAGTGAGGGCGCGCGGTTGAAGCGTGAGATCCCGCTGTTCCTGACCGCCGTGATCGGGGCCATCGTGCTGGCCGGTTTCTTCGTGCCGCACGAATGGGTGAGCGTGCCCGCGGACTTCCTGCAGCGGTGCGCCGTCATCGTGGTGGCGTTCGGCTACGGGCTCGGGGGCGCGAACGTCGTGCGCGTGAACCTCGAGGGCATCGTGCGGCGGCAGCCGGACTGGCCGTACAAGGTCGTGCTCCTGGCCGGCATGTTCGTGACGCTGGTGTTCGGGCTGTTCGTGGACCGCGAGCGCTTCCAGGACCCGGGCACGGTTTCGCTGTGGATCTACGACCACGTGTACGTGCCCATGAACTCCACGTTGTTCGCGCTGCTCGCGTTCTTCATCGCGTCGGCGGCGTTCCGTGCCTTCCGCGTACGTTCGGCCGAGGCCGGGCTGCTCGCCGCGTCGGCGCTGATCGTGATGATCGGACGCGTGCCGCTGGGCGACGCGGTGATGGCGGGCGTGTTCGATCACCCCGGGCTTCCGGAGTGGGTGCGGCACCTGCGGCTCGAGCCGCTGCAGCAGTGGATCATGGACTGGCCGCAGAACGCCGCGAAGCGCGCGATCCTGATCGGCGCCGCCATGGGCGTCATGGCCACGGGGCTGCGCGTGATCCTCGGCATCGAACGCTCGTACCTCGGGGGGAGCGACTGACGTGAACTTCGCCTCGCTCGAGAAGCTCGACCGCCGCTGGCTGTTCCTCGCCGTCGGCCTGCTCGTGCTCGGCCCGCTGGTCGTGCCGATCGGCCTGCCGGTGCGGCCGACCACGCCGGTGCGCCAGTACCACGACGCGATCGCCGCGATTCCCGACGGCTCGACGGTGCTCATGTCGTGCGACTACGACCCGGCCTCGACGCCGGAGCTGGATCCCATGACGCGCACGTCGCTGCGCCAGCTCTGGGACAAGCACTGCAAGATCGTCGTGACGGTGCTCTGGAACGGCGGCGGCGCGATCGTGGACCAGGCGATCGAGGCCGTGGCGGACGAGTACCGCGCCCGCGGCGTGGCGCTCGTGGACGGCGTGGACTACGTGAACCTCGGCTACAAGTCGGGCAACGAAGCCGTGATGGTGCTCATGGGGCAGGGCATCGCGAGCGCGTTCCCGCGCGACCAGCACGGCCGGCTCACCACGTCGCTGCCGATCATGCGCAACGTCACCGACTACTCGAGCTTCCCGCTGCTCGTGAACATCTCCGCGGGATACCCCGGGACCAAGGAGTGGGTGCAGCAGGTCAACGCGCGGTTCCACCTGCCCATGGTGTCCGGCTGCACGGCCGTGAGCGCGCCCGAGTTCTTCCCGTACCTGCAGTCCGGCCAGTTGCGCGGCCTGCTCGGGGGCATGGCCGGTGCCGCGGAGTACGAGGCGCTGCGCAAGGAACGCGGTGCGGCCACGGCGGGCATGGACGCGCAGTCGCTC
Organism: Candidatus Eiseniibacteriota bacterium; assembly: GCA_046327815.1. Taxonomy (GTDB): domain Bacteria; phylum Eisenbacteria; class RBG-16-71-46; order RBG-16-71-46; family RBG-16-71-46; genus CAIXRL01. Next base: position 7,405 of record JAXLXR010000011.1, read on the forward strand.
GCCCACGTGTTCATCGCGGCGTGCATCGTCGCCGGCAACCTCGTGCAGCGCTCGCGGCGCAAGGAGGGAGACGCGTGAACGTCTCGGCCGACTTCGGCATCTGGGTGGCGGCGCTGCTGACGCTGTGCTGCTTCTCGTTCCTGTGGCGCGACAACCCGCTCTACAAGTTCGCCGAGCACCTGTTCGTGGGCGTGTCCGCCGGGTACTACATCGCGCTCAACTGGTGGACGGTGGTGGACCAGTACCTCGTCGTGCCGCTGCGCGCGGTCGCGAGCGGCAAGCTCGAAGGCGGCGCGTTCGCGGCGAGCATGCAGGACTACCGGGCGTGGCTCGTGATCCCGGCCGTGCTCGGCGTGCTGCTGTTCACGCGTCTCTTCACGCGCCTGTCCTGGATGTCGCGCTGGTCGCTGGCCGTCGTGATGGGTGTGTACGCGGGACTCAAGACCACCGGCTTCGCGCAGGGCGATCTCGTGGCGCAGGTGCAGGCCAGCCTCATGCCGCTCTGGGTGCCCGGGCAGCCGTGGGCCAGCTTCAACGCCGTTCTCTTCACGGTCGGCCTGATCACGAGCCTGCTGTTCTTCTTCTACAGTCGCGAGCACAAGGGCGTCCTCGGCGGAGTCTCGCGCGTGGGCGTCTGGTTCCTCATGATCTCATTCGGTGCCGGGTACGGGTACACGGTGATGTCGCGCGTGTCGCTGCTCATCGGCCGTTTCCAGTTCCTGCTCGGCGACTGGCTGCACCTGCGATGACCGCGGCGCGACCCGACTCCGCCGCGCCCGCCGAACGCCCGGCCCACGCAGCCGGGCGTTCGCATCGGCGGCACTGATGTGGCTGTGGTGCGACGGCGCGCACGGCGCCCGGGAGAACATGCGGCGCGACGCGCTCCTGCTGGAGCGTTGTGCCGCAGGCGCCCTGGCGCAGCCCGTGCTGCGGTTGTTCCGGTTCGCCCCGGCGGGCATCACCCTGGGCCACAGCCAGCGCGCGGAGGACGAACTCGACCTCGACCTGCTGGCCGCAGCCGGGGTGGAGTACGCGGTGCGGCCGACGGGGGGCCGCGCGATCTGGCACGACGAGGAGTGGACCTTTTCGTTCACGACCGCGCTCGGTGAAGGCGCCCGGGCCGCCGACCCTTCGGCCGCGTACGAGCGTACCTGCCGGCTGGTCGCCGGCGCGCTCGTGGCGCTCGGCGCACCGGTGGAACTGGCGGCGGGTTCTCCGAGTGGTGTCGGTCGCCCGCGGGGCGAAGGCGTCGCGGCGCCGCCGTGCTTCGCTTCGACGGCACGGCACGAGCTGCTGCTGGCCGGCCGCAAGTTCGCGGGCGTGGCGCAGCGGCGCGTGCGCGACGCGCTCCTGCAGCAGGGCAGCCTGCTGCTCGGGGACTCGCACCTGCGACTGGCGGACGTGATCCGCGGCACCGCCGAGCGCCGGGCGGCCACGCGCCGAGCGCTGGCCGCCTCGGCGGCCCACGCCGGTGCCTGGCTGCCGCCGGATGCGCCGCTCGAACGGCTGGCCGGCGCGGTCACCGGCGTGGCCGAGGTCGCGGAGCGCTTCGACGGCGCCGCGGGCGAGTGGCTGCTGGGATGATCGCTCGCGGTCTTGCGCCGGCTCGTGAGTGGGTTCTATCATGCCGGGTCGCGCTTTCCGCGCATCGCGGGAAGCCGGGGAGGACGTGCGGATGAGCCGGATGGAACGGGTCGGTGGGTGCTGGTGTGCGTGACCGTGGCCGTGCTCTCGGGCTGCGGCGGGGCGGGCGGTCGCGAGCGGTACGTGGACCGGCATCCGTTGCCGCCGGACACGATGACCGTGCGCATGCGCGAGCCGGGCGAATACGGCGGCCGGTTCGTGATCGGCGCCACCGCGAGCCCGAAGACGTTCAATCCGCACGTGGCGAACGAGCGGCCGTCGAACGACGTGTGCAACCTGTTGTACGCGTCGCTCGTGGACGTGGACTACATGACGCAGCAGGACCTGCCGCTGCTGGCGAAGTCGTGGACCGTGGTCGGCGGATCGCTGCACGCTCACGTTCGCGCTGCGCCACGGACTGCGGTTCAGCGACGGGCACCCGCTCACCAGCGCGGACGTCCTGTTCAGCTTCGCGGTGGCGTCCGACACCTCGCTCGGCGTCGGGCTCGCCGAGGGACTCGCGATCACCGACGAGCGGACTGGTGAGCGTCGCCCGTTCGCGTTCGCGGCGCCGGATTCCTACACCTTCGTGCTGGCGACTTCGCGGCCGTACGCGCTGCTGCTCTCCGCGGTGGGCGCGGTTCGCGTGCTGCCCGAGCACGCACTGGGGCGCGCGTGGAAGGAAGGGCGCTTCGCGTCGGCGTTCGGCGTGGACACGCCTCCCGAGAGCCTCGTGACGAGCGGCGCGTGGATCGCTGTCCGCGTTCGTGGACGGCGAGAAGGTCGTGCTCGCGCGCAACCCGTGGTGGCACGGCGTGGACGCACGCGGGCGGCGGTTGCCGTACCTCGACGAGGTCGTCTTCGTGCTCGCGAAGGACCAGGACGCGGCGGCCTTGCGGTTCCAGGCCGGTGAACTCGACGGCCTCGACAACGTGCGCCCGGAAGACTACGCCGCCTACGCGGCCGCGCAGGCGAAGCAGAAGTTCACGCTCTACGACATCGGGCCGTCGTTCAATTCCGCGTTCCTCTGGTTCAACCTCAACCGGGCGAAACCCGGCATGGAAGGACGCCGGCCGGGCGAACCCATGGTCGGCGCCGTGAAGTACGGCTGGTTCTCGCGCCGTGAGTTCCGCCGCGCGGTGTCCATGGCCATCGACCGCGACGCGCTCATCCGCGGGCCGTTCCGCGGCGAAGGCGTGAAGAACTGGTCCACCATGTCGCCGGGCAACGCGCGCTGGTTCGATCCCGCGATCACGGGACCGGACTACGATCCCGAGGGCGCGAAGCGCCTGCTCGCCTCGCTCGGCTGGAAGGACGTGAACGGCGACGGCTTCCTCGAGGACGAGAACGGGCGGCCGATCGAGTTCACGATGCACACGAACTCCGACGCGAACATGCGCAAGGAGATGCTGAACCTCGTGCGCGATGATCTCGCGAAGGTGGGCTTGCGCATGAACCCGGTGCCGCTCGAGTTCAACACGCTCACCTCGCACATGCGCGGCGATCTCGACTACGACTCGGCGCTGCTCGGGCAGGGTTCGGCCGTGCCGGCGGAGCCGGGCATGGGCCAGAACACGTGGCGGTCGTCGGGGTTGCTGCACTACTGGAACATCCGGCAGGAACATCCCGCCACGCCCGAGGAGGCGCGGATGGACGCCTGCATGGACCGCATCGTGTACGACACCGACGAAGCCGCGCGCAAGGCCGCCTGGCGCGAACTCATGGGCATCGTCAACGACCAGTGCTGGCTCATCTGGCTGCCCACGCAGAAGATCAAGCTCCCGGTCCGGTCGCGCTTCGGGAACATCCAGCCGAGCCCGATGCCGCACCGCATCCTCTGGAACATCGACCGCGTGTTCGTGCGTCCCGGCGCGGAGCGCTGACGCGGCATGCGCACCTACGTGCTGCGGCGCGTGCTCGGGGCCGTTCCCGTGCTCCTCGGCGTGTCGCTGCTCACGTTCCTGCTGCTGCACCTCGCGCCCGGGGATTTCCTCGACGGGTTCGCCGAGAACCCGAACGTCTCCGCGGCGCAGCTCGAACGCATGCGCCGCGTCTTCGGGCTCGACCGGCCATGGTTCGTGCAGTACCTGCTCTACCTCAAGAACATCGTGCTGCACCTGGACTTCGGGCAGTCCTTCTCGTACCACCAGCCGGTGTTCGACGTGCTCCGGCGCGGGCTCGGGCACACGCTGCTGCTCACGGTGGCGGGCGCGTGCGTCACGTGGGGGCTGGCGGTACCGCTGGGGCTGGTCGCGGCGGCGCGGCAGGGGACGGCGCTCGACCGCGGGCTGTCGCTCGCGAGCTTCGCGCTGCTGTCGCTGCCCGAGGTGCTGTCGGGCCTGCTGCTGCTGGTGCTGGCCGCGCGCACCGGCGTGCTGCCCATCGGCGGCATGCAGGACCTCGACCACGATCGCATGCACGCGCTGGCCCGTTTCGGGGACACGGTGCGCCACCTCGTGCTGCCGGCGCTGGTCGTCGGGCTGGTGCCGCTGGCGGCCCGGCTGCGCCAGATGCGCTCGAGCGTGCTCGACGTGATGCGGCTGGACTGGGTCACGACGGCGCGCGCGAAGGGTGCTTCGCCGACGCGGGTGCTGCTGCGCCACGTGCTGCCCAACGCGCTCAACCCCATGATCACGCTGTTCGGGTTCACGCTGGGTAGCCTGCTCTCGGGCGCCTTCGTGGCCGAGACGATCTTCTCGTGGCCCGGGCTCGGCTCGCTCACGCTCGAGGCCGTGCAGCGCCAGGACCAGTACCTCGTGCTCGGCGCGGTGCTCATGGCGAGCGCGATGCTCGTGGCCGGCAACCTCGTCGCCGACCTGCTGCTCGCGTGGAGCGACCCGAGGATCGCGCATGAGTGAACCGGTGCCGCACGCGACCGTGCGCTCGCCGTGGGGACGGGCGTTCTCGGAGTTCCGGCGCTCGCGCTCGGGCCCGCTCGCGGCCGGGCTGCTCGCCGCTCTGTACGGTTGCGCGCTGCTGGCGCCGTTCCTCGCGCCCGAAGCCGAGGACGCCGTGGACCGGCAGCGCTTCTTCCATCCGCCCACGGCCGTGCACTGGCGCGAACCGGGTGGTCGCATCCGGCCGGGAGGATTCGTGTACGCGACCGCGCCCCGGGCGGAGGCGGTCAACACCTACGCCACCACGGACCGCGTCGTACCGCTGCGCTGGTTCGTGCGCGGCGCGCCGTACCGCCTGTTCGGCGTGCTGCCGTGCGACCGGCACCTGTTCGGCGTGGACGCGCCCAACCGCGTGTACCTCCTGGGTGCCGACGCCATGGGCCGCGACGTGTTCACGCGCCTGCTCTACGGCGCGCAGGTGTCGCTCACGGTGGGACTCGTCGGCATCGCGATCTCGTTCGGGATCGGGCTGCTGCTCGGTGGCGCCGCCGGCTACCTCGGGGGCTGGGTGGACGCGCTGGTGATGCGCGCGTCGGAGGTGTTCCTGAGCGTGCCCGCGCTGTACCTCGTGATCGCCCTGCGGGCCGCGTTCCCGATGCGCCTGCCGAGCCGCCAGGTCTACCTCGCGATCGTGATCGTGCTCGCGTGCATCGGCTGGGCGTCGCTCGCGCGCGTGATCCGCGGCATGGTCCTGTCGCTGCGGCGCGCCGAATGGGTGCTGGCGGCCGAGGCGCTGGGACTGCCGCGGCACCGCATCCTGCTGCGTCACCTGCTGCCGAACACGCTTTCGTTCGTCATCGTGGCCGCGACGGTGGCGATTCCCGGCTACATCCTCGGCGAGGTCTTCCTGTCGTTCCTCGGGCTCGGCGTACAGGAACCCGCGGCGTCGTGGGGCAACATGCTCGGCGCCGCGCGCAGCACGAGCGTGCTGCGCGACCAGCCGTGGTTGCTCTTCGCGCCCGGTGCCGCCATCTTCGTCACGGTGCTCGGCTTCCACGTCTTCGGCGACGCGCTGCGCGACGCTCTCGACCCGCGGCAGGGCCCGGGAGGGCTGGCATGAGCGAACCGCTGCTCGAGGTGCGCGACCTGCGCACGCACTTCTTCACCGACGAGGGCGTCGTCCGCGCCGTGGACGGCGTGTCGTTCGCCGTGCGCGCGGGCGAGACGGTCGCGGTCGTCGGCGAATCGGGCAGCGGCAAGAGCGTCACCGCGCTCTCGCTGCTGCGGCTGGTGGCGACGCCGCCCGGCCGCATCGTCGGGGGCGAGATCCGGTTCCGCGGCCGCGACCTGCTGCGGCTGGCCGAACCCGAGATGCGATCGGTGCGCGGGCGCGAGATCTCGATGATCTTCCAGGAGCCCATGACGTCGCTCAATCCCGTGCACACGTGCGGGGCGCAGATCGCGGAAGTGCTCGAGCTGCACGAGCGGCTGGCGCCGCGCGAGGCGCGTGCGCGCGCGGTCGAGCTCCTGCGCATGGTGGGCATCGCCGCACCCGAGCAGCGTGCGAGCGAGTACCCGCACCAGCTCTCGGGCGGCATGCGCCAGCGCGTCATGATCGCGATGGCGCTGGCGTGCCGCCCGGCGCTGCTCGTCGCGGACGAACCCACGACGGCGCTCGACGTGACCGTGCAGGCCCAGATCCTCGAGCTCATCGGACGCCTGCGCGACACGCTCGGGATGGCGGTGCTGCTCATCACGCACGACCTCGGCGTCGTGGCGGAGACCGCGGACCACGTCGTGGTGCTCTATGCCGGGCAGGTGGTCGAGCGTGCCACGGTGCGCGAGCTGTTCCGCGCACCCGGGCACCCGTACACCGCGGGACTGCTCGCGTCGCTGCCGCGGCTCGGCGAGCGGCAGGAGCGCCTGCGGGTGATCCCGGGGCAGGTGCCGAACCCGGCGCGCTTTCCCGCGGGCTGCCGGTTCCATCCGCGCTGCCCGATCGCACAGGAGCGCTGCCGCAGCGTCGCGCCCGAACTGTCGACGCTCGCGCCGGGGCGCGAAGTCCGTTGCCTGCGCGCCGAAGAGATCGCGGCCGGAACGGTCGCGGCGGGAGGGCCTTCCGCATGAGCGCGCCGTTGCTCCACGTGCGTGACCTGCGGGTGCATTTCCCCGTCCGCCGCGGCGTGATGGGGGCGGTCGTCGGGCAGGTGCGCGCGGTGGACGGCGTGACGCTGTCCATCCACAAGGGCGAGACGCTCGGGCTGGTGGGCGAAAGCGGGTGCGGCAAGACCACGCTCGGGCGCGCGATCCTGCGGCTTGTCGAGCCGACCTCGGGCCGCGTGGAGTTCGGCGGCGAGGACGTGACGGCGCTCGACCGGGCGGCCATGCGCCGCATGCGCCGCCGCATGCAGGTCGTCTTCCAGGACCCGTACTCGAGCCTGAACCCGCGGCTCACGATCGGCAGCATGCTCGCCGAGCCGCTCGCGATCCACGGACTGGCGCGCGGTGAGGCCGCGCGCGAGCGCGTGGCGGAACTGCTGCGCATGGTCGGGTTGTCGCCCGATCACGCCCGCCGCTACCCGCACGAGTTCTCGGGCGGCCAGCGGCAGCGCATCGGGATCGCCCGCGCACTGGCGGTGGAGCCGGAGTTCCTCGTGCTCGACGAGCCGGTGTCGGCGCTCGACGTTTCGATCCAGGCGCAGATCGTGAACCTGCTCCAGGAGCTCCAGCAGCGCCTCGGCCTGACGTACCTGTTCGTGGCTCACGACCTGTCGGTGGTCGAGCACATCAGCTCGCGCGTGGCCGTCATGTACCTCGGCCGGATCGTCGAGCTGGCCGACCGGGACACGCTCTACGTCCGGCCACGCCATCCCTACACGCAGGCGCTGCTGTCCGCGGTGCCCGTGCCCGATCCCGAGCGGCGTTCCGAACGCATCGTGCTGGCGGGCGACGTGCCGAGTCCCGCCCAGCCGCCCACCGGCTGCCGATTCCATCCGCGCTGTTTCGTCGCGCAGGGCGACCCGGCGAAGCTCGCCCTCTGTCGTGGGGCGGACCCCGCCGCGCGAGAGCTCGCGCCCGGGCACGAGGTGAGCTGCCACCACGCCTGAGGGCGTGTTTTCGGGGCAGGCCGCCCGCACCGAGGGTGCGTTGCCCCGATCGACCGCCATAGTCGCGTGCTTCGGTCCGCTCACGCAATGCGCGGGAGTGCGCAACGCATGGCGGTTCGCCGCGTGAGCCGCGTGAACTGCGCCATTCCGCCGAGGGCTTCACCCATTCGCAATCACATGCGGGGCTCGTGCACGCGTCCCGGGTTTCGGCATCGCCCTTGCGATACGTATCCGACGTAACCGGAACGCGGCGAAGTCGAAGGGAGCAGTTCCCGACCCGGGGCCGCATTCCCGACAACCGAATATGCGATGTGTTCCCTGCGCTTCTCGTGATTGGCTGTCTACGGGCTGATCCCCCTATCGCGAGCGAAGGAGTCTGTCGGACCGGCACACGGTTGCCGCGGGGAACCTTTTTGACGGGCCCTGAGCCCGGCGGCGCACTTGGCCTCCGTGCTCGACTCACGCGACCGCGGATCAGGGCCCATGACGTACCGAGCCGCCTTCCCGAAAGGGGAGGCGGCTTTCGGCTCTGGTGCGCAGGCGAGCCGGCGAACCCGGATGGTGGCGTAGGCGTTGACCGTTGCCGGTGCGGCTGTTAGCGTGCCCGGTCCGCGCTCCGGTGATGGCCGGTGGCGCACTCAACGTCAGTACGGGAGAGCCGATGGCTGCACGCCACCCGCGGATCGCCGTGGGATTGCTGGAAACGCGAGGCTGGGTCGCCGCGGTGGAAGCCGCGGACGCCATGGCCAAGGCGGCGCAGGTGACGGTTTCCCGCTATGACGTGACCCGCGACGCGCGCATCACGATCGTGGTGCGCGGCGCGCTGGCGGATGTCGAGGCGGCGGTGGCGGCCGGTGAAGCGGCCGCACGTGCCGTGGGTGAGGTGCTCCGGGGGCACGTGATCCCCGCGCCGGATCCCGAACTGGAGTTTCTCTTCGAACGGGGCTGAGCCGTCCGGCGGCCCGACGACGTGTGACCGAACCGCTGCAGCGGGAGGAAACGATGGAAGAAGCCCTGGGCCTGATCGAAACCCGCGGATTCGTCGCGATGGTCGAAGCGTCCGACGCCATGGTGAAGGCGGCGCGCGTGACGCTCGTGCACTACGAGAAGATCGGTGGCGGATACGTGACCACCGTCGTGCGCGGTGACGTCGCCGCCGTGCGTGCGGCCACCGAAGCCGGTGCCGCCGCCGCCGCGAAGGTCGGCGAGGTCGTGTCGGTGCACGTCATCCCGCGGCCGCACGGTCAGCTCGAGGACGTGCTGCCGATCCGCCGCCCCGAGCCCGCCGGCAAGAAGTAAGTCATGCTGCTCGCGCAGGTGCTCGGAACGGTCGTGTCCACACGCAAGGACACGGGCCTGTCCGGCCTCAAGCTGCTCCTCGCGCGCGAAGTGGACGGCCAGTTCAAACCGGCCGGCAACTTCGTGGTCGCGGTGGATGCGGTGGGCGCCGGGACGGGCGAGATCGTGCTCGTCGCCGCGGGCTCCTCGGCCCGACTCACCGAGGTGACCAAGGACCGGCCCGTGGATCACGTGATCTGCGGCATCGTGGATGCGGTCGAGGTGGACGGGAAGGACGTCTACCTCAAGAGCGTCGGCGTGAAGGGCTGATCCCGTGACTCTCGACCCGCAACGACTCCAGTCCATCGTCGCCGACGTGCTCGACCAGATCGAGCGCGGCGGCGGCGCGGACGGCAAGCAGCCGTTGGGCGTGCACGCGACGCTCGACGAGGCGGTGGCCGCGGCGCGCAAGTCGTTCGAAGCGTTCCGCGACGTGCCGCTCGAAGTGCGCGGACGCATCATCGCGTCCATCCGCGCCACGATGACGGCCCACCTCGACACTCTCGCCACGCTGGCCGTCGAGGAGACGGGACTCGGACGCGTCGAGGACAAGATCGTCAAGAACCGGCTCGTGATCGAGAAGACGCCCGGGATCGAGGACATCGAGGCCGGGGCGTGGACCGGCGATCACGGCCTGACGCTCGTCGAACGCGCTCCGTACGGCGTGATCGGCGTGATCACCCCGGTGACGAACCCCTCCGACACGATCATCAACAACGGCATCTCGATGATCGCGGGCGGCAACACCGCGGTGTTCTGCCCGCACCCGAGCGCCCGCCGGATCTCGATTTTCACGATCGACCAGATGAACCGTGCGGCGCGCCGGGCCGGTGCGCCGCTGCCGCTGCTGCACGCGGTGGCCGAACCCACGATCGAGATCGCGAAGGCGTTGCTGCAGCATCGCGGTACGCGGCTCAACGTGGTGACCGGCGGACCGGGCGTGGTGAAGGAGGCCATGGCGTCGGGCAAGAAGTCCATCTGCGCCGGACCGGGCAACCCGCCGTCCGTCGTGGACGAGACCGCCGACCTCGAGCAGGCCGCGCGCGACCTGGTCATGGGCGCCTCGCTCGACAACAACATCATCTGCGTGGACGAGAAGGAAGTGATCTGCGTCTCGATCGTCGCCGACCGGTTGAAGGAATACATGAGCCGGTCGGGCGCGGTGATCCTGCAGCCGCACCAGACGGAACAGCTGCGCAAGCTCGTGATGGAATACGAGAAGGGCCCGCGCAAGCACGGCGGCGTGAACAAGAAGTACGTCGGCAAGAACGTGGACGTGATCCTGCGCGACGCGGGGATCCCGTGCGGCCCCGACAAGCGCCTCGCGCTGTGCGAGGTGGACGGCGACCACCCGTTCCTGTGGACGGAACTCATGATGCCGGTCCTGCCGCTCGTGCGCGTGCGGCACGTGGACGAGGGCATCGACTTCGCCGTCGAGGTCGAACACGGCTACCGCCACACGGCGTCCATGCACTCCCGCAACATCGACAAGCTCTCGAAGATGGCGCGCGCCATGGACTGCTCCATCTTCGTGAAGAACGGCCCGCACGCCTCCGGTCTCGGCTGGAACGGCGAAGGCCCCACCAGCTTCACCATCGCGAGCCCGACGGGCGAAGGCATGACGACCGCGAAGAGCTTCACGCGGCTGCGTCGCTGCACGCTCAAGGACCGCTTCCGGATCGTATGAGCCACGTCGCCATCGCCGCCATCGAGACCTCGAGCATCGCGCAGGGCATCGTCGTCGCGGACGCCATGATCAAACGCGCCGAGGTGGACGTGCTCGAAGCGAGCACGCTGACGCCGGGGCGGTACTGGGTGCTGATCGGCGGCGACGTCGCCACCGTGCGCTCGTCGCACGGGCGCGGCGTCGAAGTGGCCGCCGACACGCTGCTCGACCAGCTGTTCATTCCGCAACTGCACGAGAGCGTGTTGCGTGCGCTGCGCGGTCTCGTGCCTCCGAACGCCGACGACGCCTACGGCGTGATCGAGACGCTCACGGCCGCGTCCGCGATCGTCGCCGCGGATCTCGCGGCGAAGGCGGCCGACATCACGCTGCGCGACATCCGGCTCGCGAACGGCATCGGCGGCAAGGGCGTGGTCATGCTGTCCGGCTCGTTGAGCGCGGTCGAGGCCGGCGTCGCGGCCGGCAAGGTGGACGCCCAGAAGCGCGGACTGCTCGCGCGCTCGGTGATCGTGCCGCGGCTCGATCCGCGCCTGCGCGACCGGTTGGCCTGATGCACTTCGCGCGCGTCATCGGCACGGTGGTGTGCACCGAGAAGGTCCCGGCTTGGAAGGGCCAGCGCCTGCTGCTGGTGCAGCCCTGCGATTCCGCGGGCAAGCCCACTTCGGCCCGGCCGCTCGCCGCACTCGACGCGTGCTCGGCCGCGCCGGGGCAGCTGGTGTTCTACGTGCGTGGGCGGGAAGCCAGCACGATTCTCGCGAACCCCGAGAACCCGGCCGACGCGGCGATCGTCGGGCTCGTGGACGACGTCCGCGAGGCGCCCGGGGCGGTGCGCTGATGTTCCTCGCGCGTGTGGTGGGCGAGGTCGTGGCGACCATCAAGCACCCGCACCTGGCGGCCCAGAAGCTGCTGCTCGTGCAGGCGGAACCGACGCCCGGGAAGCCCCAGCCGGCCGCGGTGATCGCGGTGGATTCGGTGGACGCCGGGATCGGCGACCGGGTGCTGGTGGCGGACGAGGGCAACTCGGCCGCGCAGGTGCTCCGCAAGGCGCGCGGCCCGGTCCGGACGGTCATCGTCGGGGTCGTGGACCACGCCGAAACCGGGCAGGCCTGACCCCCGACTTTACGCGGACCGCACTTCCGGCGTATTTTCCCCGGACCAACGCGGAAGCCTGCCTGGCGTTCGACCTGTTACGCGACCTGCCCGGACGGCATACGTACGAATCATCGCTGGATCGTTGGAACTCACCGGCCCCGCCGTGCCCTCGCTGTGGGGAGGCCCGTACGGAGCGGCAGTTCAGCGTGTTCGCCGTCGCGGCCGCGTCGGCATGTGAAGAAGTACCGCGCACTTCCGGCGGACGTTGCTCCGGTGTGCGTGCCGATCGGCGTCACACTGAGTCGCTGGAAGAATCCGAGGGAGAGGCTCACATGACCAAGGCGGATCTGGTGGAGGAGATCGCCGTCGCAACCGGCATCTCCAGGAATCACACGGCGATCATCGTGGACGGGCTGCTCGACTCGGTGTGTCGCGCGTTGAGCGAAGGCAAGCATCTCGAGATTCGCGGTTTTGGCACCTTCAAGGTGCGCGAGCGCCGGGCGCGCCGGGCGCGCAATCCGCGCAGCGGCACCGAAGTGCTCGTCCCCGCGAAGCTCGTACCGGTTTTCAAACCCAGCCGTGAGCTGAAGGCTCTCGTGCTGGAACCTGCCAATCAGGAACAGACGGTCGTCGGCTGACGGCCGCACAGAGGAGCTGGAATGGGTTCTGGAAAGAAGCGGAAGCGGAAGAAGATCGCGACTCACAAGCGTAAGAAGCGCCTTCGGAAGAACCGCCATAAGAAGCGCATCCGCTAGTCGCTCGATTCAGGACGCCGAACCGGTCCGCCGTCTCCTCGGCCGCGCGCATTTTGCGCGCGGCCGTTGGAGCTTCGACCCCGCTCGCCGATGGGCGGGCGGGGTTCGTGAACTGCGCTGGAAGGGCAGCCTCGCGCCCGAGGACGGCGACTACTGCATCGCCGAAGTACCCGACGAAGGGCCCGCCTGGCTCGTCGAGGTGCTCGGCGCGGACGACCGCCCGGAGTGGGACGACGCCATCGTCGCGTCGCAGTTCCGGCTGCGGCAGCACTTCCCGCGGCAGGTGCTCGAAGCAGCCGACGCGTTCGCTGAGCCCGGCGCCGCGGAGCGCCGCGGACGCCTCGACCTGCGGGAGACGCTGGTCTTCACCGTGGACCCGGAAGACGCCCGCGACCACGACGACGCGCTCTCGATCGAGCCGCTCGATCGCGGTCACTGGCTGGTCGGCATCCACATCGCCGACGTCTCGCACTACGTGCGCCCCGGCAGCGCGCTCGACGCCGAAGCGCGCGAGCGGGGGACCAGCTGCTACCTGCCCGGGGGCGTCGTCCCGATGCTTCCCGAGCGCCTGTCCGCCGACCTGTGCTCGCTGCGCGAGGGCGTGGACCGGCTGGCGCTGTCGGTGCTCGTCGAACTCGACGAGTCCGGCGTGCTGCACGAGTACCGGTTCGCCGCGAGCGTGATCCGCAGCCGGGCGAAGCTCTCGTACGAGCGCGTCGAGGCGGCGCTGCAGGGCGGCGATCCACTGCCAAGCCCACTCCAGGACGCGTGCGCCCGGCTGATGTCGCTGGCGCGGCGCATGCGCGCTCGCCGGATGGCGGTGGGGGCGCTCGCGATCGAATCCCCGGAGGTGAAGGCGCGCGTGGACGAGCACGGCGTGCCGGTCGCGATCGAACGCCGGCCGCACCTCGAAAGCCACGAGCTGGTCGAGGAGTTCATGCTGCTCGCGAACCGCTGCGTGGGCGAGGCGGGCGCGGTGCGCGGCGCCGGCATGCTCTGGCGCGTGCACGAGCCGCCCGCGTCGCACAAGCTGGCCGAGCTCGACGAGATGCTGCGGGCGCTGGGCCTGCCCCGGTTGGGACACGTCGAACAGCCGCACCAGGCGCTGCAGGCGCTGCTCGCCATACCGCTCGACGACACGCGGCGGCGGCTGGTGCACCGGCTGGCGCTGCGCTCGCTGGCCCGGGCACGCTACCTGGAGCGCGATCTCGGGCACTTCGGGCTCGCCACGCGGGAGTACCTGCACTTCACGTCGCCGATCCGGCGCTACCCCGACCTGCACGTGCACCGGCGGGTGCGCGAATGGATCGACGGCGCGCGCGATGCGGCGTGGGACCCGCACGAGAACGCCGCGCTCGCGGCGTGGTGCAGCGGCCGCGAACAGGACGCGACGCAGGCCGAACGCGAGGCGGTCCGGGTGAAGGGACTGCGCCATCTCGAGACGAGACTCGGCGAGCGCGCTTCGGGTAGTATCAGCGGGCTCATACCGAAGGGGTTCTTCGTCGAACTGGATGACGTGCCCGTGGACGGTTTCGTGCGTCTCGCGATGGACACGGACGACCGGTTCGATCTCGACCCTTCGGGAGTTCGACTGGTGGGACGAAGATCGCGCCGGCGTTTCACGCTCGGCGATCCCGTGCAGGTGGTGATCGCCCGGGTGGACGTGCCGGCGCGCGAGTGCGATCTCGCGCTGTGGCTGCCGGAATCGCGGCGTGGCCGCCGCACACAGGGGAGGCAAGGATGGCGGTGAAGAAGAGCACGCGGCGCCGCGAGCGGCGTCGCAGTACGCGGGTGGACGCCCGTCTCAGCATGCGCGTCGAGGGTGCCCATGAAGGGGGCCCGGCGCAGATCGTCACGGAAAGCCAGAACATCTCCGCCAGCGGCATCTACTGCACGAGCTCCCACTTCCTGCCGCCGCTCTCCAAGGTCATGCTCACGATCGTGCTGCCGAAGATGCCGGGCGTGAAGCGCGGCCAGGAGCTGATCAAGACCGAAGGCATCGTGGTGCGCTGCGACGCCGCGCCCGGGCGCAAGGCGGATTCGCGCTACCAGCTCGCGTGCATGTTCGCCGATCTCGATGCCGATCGCCGCGAGCGCATCGAGGAGTTCGTGACCTGGCGCAACCTGCAGTCGCTGCACGCCGCACTCGGCGCGCCGCGCCGCGCAGCGGCCGCACGACCGAAGGCGGCGCCGGCCCGCAAGAAGGTGGCGGGCGCCAGGAAGAAGACCGCTGCCCGCCGCACGACGCGCACCGCGGGAAAGCGCCGCACGACGAAATGACCGCCGCATCGCCCGCCGTCCGGCGGGGTCTCCCCCTGGCGGGCCGTTTCGTTCCGCCGGGCGACAAGTCCATCACGCACCGCGCCGTGTTGTTCGGCCTGATGGCCGGCGGGGTTTCGCGCGTCCACCGCCCGAATCCGGGCGAGGACTGCGTCGCATCGCTGCACGCGGCCGCGGCGCTCGGCGCCGAAGTCGCGCGCGAGGGCGCCGAGTGGAGCATCACCGGCCGACCCGACTCGCTGCTCCCGCCCGCCGAGCCGCTCGACTGCGGCAACTCGGGCACGACCATGCGGCTTCTCGCCGGGCTGCTCGCCGGGCGCGGGACTCCCGCGACGCTCGTGGGGGACGCTTCGCTCTCGCGCCGCCCCATGGCGCGCATTCTCGAACCGCTGGCGCGCATGGGCGCGCGGATCGAGGCCGCCGAGGGCGGCCGTCCGCCGCTCGTGCTCGCGGGCGGTGGGCTGCACGGGATCACCTACGACGCGCCGGTCGCGAGCGCACAGGTGGCCACGTGCCTGCTGCTCGCCGGTCTCGGCGCCGTCGGCACGACCTGCGTACGGCTGCCGGGCCCGGCGCGCGACCACACCGAACGCATGCTGCCGGCGTACGGCGTCGAACTGGACGTGCGCCCGCACGGAGCCGGTCGCGAGATCACCGTGCCCGGCGGCCAGCGGTTGCGGGCGCGCGACGTCGTGGTCCCGGGCGACGCGTCGGCGGCCGCGTTCTTCCTCGCCGCCGCGGCCGCCGAACCCGGGGCGCGCGTGACGGCCGAACACATGAACGTGAACCCGACGCGGACGGGCTTCCTCGACGTGCTCGAGGCGATGGGCGCGGGTGTCGAGCGCGCGAACCTGCGCGACGAGGCGGGAGAGCCCGTCGCCGACGTCACCGTGACCGGCCCGGACGCGCTGCGCGCGTTCGACGTTCCGCCCGAATGGGTGCCACGGCTGGTGGACGAGGTGCCGGCGTGGATCGTCGTGGCCACCGCGGCGAGTGGCACGTCGCGGGTCAGCGGCGCGTCGGAGCTTCGCGTCAAGGAGAGCGATCGCATCCGCTCGCTGGCCGCGAATCTCGCGAGCGCCGGGGCCGACGTGCGCGAACTCCCGGACGGACTCGAGGTCGCCGGCGGGCCGGTACGGGGCGCGCGCATCGAGGCGCACCTCGATCACCGCATCGTCATGGCTTTCGCCGCACTGGGCGCGCGTACGCGCGAGCCAATGACCTTCGACGACGTGAGCAGCGTGGCGACGTCATACCCGGGCTTCTTCGAGACGCTCGCCGGCCTGGGTGCCGGAGTGGAGGGCCGATGAGTTTCGTGGTCGTCCTCGACGGCCCGTCGGCCGCGGGCAAGAGCACCACCGCGCGCGCGATCGCGGAGCGGCTCGGGATGCGCTACCTCGACACCGGCGCCTTCTACCGAGCGCTCGCGCTCAAGGTCTCGGAAGCCGGCGTGCGTCCCGACGACACCGCCGCGGTCACGCAGCTCGCGCATGATTCGGTGATCGACTTCTCCGGTTCGCCGTCGCAGGCGCACGTGTTCCTCGACGGCCGCGATGTGAGCGGCGAGATCCGCACGCCCGAGGTGAGCGAAATGGCGTCGCGCGTGGCCGCCGTGCCCGCGGTGCGCCGGCTCATGGTCGAGTGGCAGCGCGCCATGTCCGAGCGCGGTCCGCTGGTCGGCGAGGGCCGCGACCTGGGCACGGTGGTGTTCCCGAACGCCGACGTGAAGATCTATCTCGACGCCGACCTCGACACCCGCGCGAAGCGCCGCTGCCGCGAGCAGCACGCCCGGGGCATCGCCGTCGAACTCGACGAGGTGCGCGCCGACCTGCGCCGCCGCGACGAACGCGATTCCAACCGGACCGACAGCCCGCTGATGGCGGCGGCGGACGCGGTGCGGGTGGACAGCTCGGGGATGGACCTGGACCAGCAGATCCTCGCTGTCCTGGAGGTCATTCGCCGTCATCCCCATTGTCCCGTAGTCACTTAGCTTGTGGTTCGCAGAATGGCCCCGGGGTTGCCGGGGGCCCCAAGTCGTTGTCCCGGGGTTGCCGGGGCAGGGGTTCGGGCCGGTTTTCGGGCCCGGGCACAATCTGCGATCCACTACCCTGGGATTGGAGTTTGTGTGGGACTGCTCTATAGTGCCACCCGGCTTGTCCTCAGCCCCGTCGTGTCTCTCTTCACGGGGTGCGAGGTCCGCGGGCGCGAACACATCCCGGCGACCGGGAGACTGATCGTGGCCGCGAATCACGTGGCTTACACCGATCCTCCGCTGGTCGGGTTCGCGGCGCGCCGGGAGCTGTTCTACCTCGCGAAGGAAGAACTGTTCCACGTGCCGGTGCTCGGCCCGCTCATCACGGCCTACAACGCCATTCCGATCCGGCGTGGCAGGGCGGACGTGGCGGGCATGGCGAAGGCGATGGAGGTCGTGAGGTCGGGCCGCGCGTTGATCATGTTCCCGGAAGGGACGCGGTCGCGCGACGGGAATCTTCTCCCGGCACGCCCCGGGGTGGGCAGGATCGCGCACGACGCTGAAGCGCTCGTCGTGCCCTGCCGACTGGAAGGGAGCGACCAGCCGGGAAAATGGCTCCTGCGGCAGGTGCGTTTGCGTGTGTCCTTCGGGCCCGCGCGGACGTGGCAGGAGCTGGCGGGTGAGCAGGCGGGTCTCGAACCCGGACGAGAGCTGTTCCAGGCGATCTCGGACGGGGTGATGCGCGAGATCGCGGCACTGGGCACCGGCCGCTGACGACAGCTGTACGCGGAGCAGGTCACCTGCTCCCATATTCCATATCGCAGGAGGCATCTGTCCCCATGCAGGAACTCAAGGATCAAGACCTCAACCCCGTCGCCCCGACGCGACGGGCACCCCCTCTTCCGCTCGTACCGTTGAACTACGACGGTGAAGAGGAGCTCACGCTCGAACAGCGCAAGGCGATGTTCGGGCAGTACGAAGAGTCCATGCAGTCCATCGGCGAAGGCGAGATCGTGCGCGGCACGGTCCTGTCCATCGACGACAAGGACGTGCTCGTGGACGTCGGCTTCAAGAGCGAAGGCATCATCTCGCTCAGCGAGTTCTCCGATCCGACCAGCATCAAGGTCGGTGACGTGCTCGAGGTGTTCCTCGAGAAGATGGAGAACCAGGACGGCCTCGTCGTCCTGTCGAAGCAGCGCGCCGACTTCGTGCGCGTGTGGGATCGCGTCAAGGAAGCCCACGACAACGGTCAGGTCGTCGAGGGCAAGCTGATCCGCAAGATCAAGGGTGGCGTCGTCGTGGATCTGTACGGAGTCGAGGCGTTCCTGCCCGGCTCGCAGATCGCGCTGCGCCAGGTCCAGAACGTGGACGCCCTGCTGGGACAGACGGTCGCGGTCAAGATCATCAAGCTGAACAAGCGCCGCCGGAACATCGTGGTGTCGCGCCGTTCGGTGCTCGAGGAAGAGCGCGATCGCATGAAGGCCACGATCCTCAAGGACCTCGCGAAGGACCAGGTCCGCGAAGGCGTGGTCAAGAACATCACCGACTTCGGTGCATTCGTGGACCTGGGCGGCATCGACGGCCTGCTCCACATCACCGACATGTCGTGGGGCCGCGTGCAGCACCCGTCCGAGCTCGTCAAGATCGGCGACAAGGTGCGCGTGAAGGTCCTGAACTTCGATCCGGAGAAGGAGCGCATCTCGCTCGGCCTGAAGCAGCTCGACGCCTACCCGTGGGAAGGCGTGGAGGAGAAGTACAAGGTCGGCGACCGCATCAAGGGCAAGGTCGTCTCGATCACCGACTACGGCGCCTTCGTGGAGCTGGAGAAGGGCATCGAGGGCCTCATCCACGTGTCCGAGATGTCGTGGACGCGCCACGTGCGGCATCCTTCGAAGCTCGTCAACATCGGCGACTACATCGAAGCCGTCGTGCTCAAGGTGGACAAGGCCAACGAAAAGATCTCGCTCGGCCTCAAGCAGGTCGAGCCGGATCCGTGGCTCACGCTCGACCAGAAGTACCCGCCGGGCATGCGCGTGAAGGGCAAGGTCCGCAACCTGACGAACTTCGGCGCGTTCGTGGAACTGGAAGAGGGCATCGACGGCCTCGTCCACGTTTCCGACATGTCGTGGACGAAGCGCGTCGCCCACCCGAGCGAAGTGCTCAAGAAGGGTGACGCGGTCGAGGTCGTGGTGCTCTCGATCGACAAGGAGCACCGCCGCATCAGCCTCGGCCTCAAGCAGGTCAGCGACGACCCGTGGCCGTTGCTCGCCGAGAAGTTCCCCTCGGGCCTCGAGCTCACGGGTGCGGTGAACCGCCTGTTCGACCGTGGCGCCATCGTGGACCTCGGCGAAGGCATCGAGGGCTTCATTCCGCTCTCGCAGCTGGGCATCGACGACCTCAAGCGTCCGAACGACGCGTTCGAAGTCGGCGAGTCGCTCACGATGAAGGTCACGCGTGTGGACGTCCCGAACCACCGCCTCATCCTCAGCGTCAAGGCGTGGATGACGGAGCAGGACGACATCGCGCTGGCCGAGTGGACCTCGAAGCGGAACCAGGTGCGTGCGCGCATCGCGGCCAATCCGCCCGCCGAGGAACCCGCGTCGGCCAAGGGCAAGGACGAGGACGTCGTGGACGAGTAGTCCCGGCGTACTCCGCAGCAACGAGACGGGCGGTCCGCAAGGGCCGCCCGTCTCGCTTGTGGCGAACCGCCCCGGCGCCGTCTAGACTGCGCGCCCTCATGCGTACGTCCTGGCCCGCACTCGTGCTCTCGTTCGTCCTCGCGTCGCCGGCCCATGCCGCGCTCGACGCGGCGTGGCGGGCGCTGCCACCCACGCTCGCCGCAGACAGCCTCGCGCCGCGCCTGCGCATGCTGGAACTGCGCCCGACGGCCACGGTGAGCGCCGGTGCGGCGGGGTTCGCGCTCGGGCAGCTGCACTACGCCCGCGGCGAGTACCGGCAGGCGAGCGACGCGTTCGCGCGTTCGGCGGGCCGCCTGTCGGGCGACGAGCGTTCGGAAGTGCGGTACTGGTCCGGGCTCACGTCGCTCGCGTTGAGCGATCCCGTCGCGGCGCGGACGGCGTTCGCGCAGGTCGGCGGCGGCCGCCGCGCGCTCGCCCAGCTCGGCACCGCGTTCGCGTGGGAGCAGGAGCAGCACCCCGAGAAGGCGTACGACGTGCTGCGCGACCTGCTTGCGGGCGACGCGGGCGAGGCCACCGCCCCGGCGCTGGACCGCTTCGCGCAGCTGGCCGAACGGCTGCATCACGGCGCCGACGCCGAGCGGGCGCGCACGCGTCTCGCGCGCGAGTTCGGCGGCACGGTGGAAGCCGCCCGCACGTCCGCGACGCCGCCGCCCGCCCCGGCCGCCGGTATCGCCGAACCGGTGGCGGTGCAGATCGGCGCGTTCGCCGACGAGGCGCGTGCCCGCACGCTGGTCGAGGCGGCGCGGCGCGAGGGCTTTTCGGAAGCAGCCCTGGTGCGGCGCAAGACCGCCGACGGCAGCGCGCTCTTCGTGGTGCGGCTCGGCCGCTACGCCGGGCGCGAGGAAGCGGCCAGGGCCGGTGAGCGCGTGCAGAAGGCGCTCGGCGTGGGCTGGCAGGTGGAGAAGCCATGACCGAATCGGCCGGCACCGGCGCCCCGAGCGCCGCCATGCTCAGCGCGGCGGCGAAGACGCCGCTCATGAAACAGTACGTGTCCACGAAGCAGGACCACCCGGACGCGTTCCTGTTCTTTCGCATGGGCGACTTCTACGAACTGTTCTTCGAGGACGCGGTGAACGCCGCGCAGCTGCTCGGGCTGACGCTGACCTCGCGCAACAAGCAGGATCCCGACCCGATCCCCATGTGCGGCTTCCCGTGGCACCAGCGCGACGGTTACGTCGCGCGCCTGCTGCGGCTTGGGCACAAGGTCGCGATCTGCGACCAGCTCGAGGATCCCGCGCAGGCCAAGGGGCTGGTGCAGCGCGGCGTCACCGAGGTGCTGACGCCGGGCTCGGTGACGAGCGACACGTTCCTCGAGAGCGGCGCCCACAACTGGCTCGGCGCGCTCTGGCCGCAGCCCGCCCGGCTGGGCCTGTGCTTCGCCGACGCGTCCACGGGCGAAGTACGCCTCGCCGAATCCGCGTGGAGCGAAGCCGCGCCCATGCTGGCGCGCCTCACGGTCGCCGAGTGGCTCGTGCCCGCCGCGCTCGAGGACTCGCTGCGCCAGCGGCTCGAGGGCTTGCTCGCCGGCCTGCCCGGCGCGCGCAGCATCGTTCCGGTGGCGCGCTGGCTCGACGCGACGCTACCGGCGAAGCGCTGGGGCGAAGCGGCCGCGGCCGCGCACGCCGATCTCGAACTGGCGCTGCATGCCGCGAGCGCGGCGCTCGACTACCTCGACCGCACGCAGGGCGGGGCCGCGCTGCAGATGACGCGCGTCGAGCGCTGGGCGGAGGACGCGCTGCTGCGCTACGACGCGGCGACCGCGCGGCACCTGGAGCTCTTCGCGCCGCAGCCCGGCGGGGAAGCGCGCCATACGCTCTGGCACCACCTCGACCACACCGTCACGACGCTCGGCGCGCGCCGGCTGCGCACGTGGCTCGAACGCCCGCTCGCCTCGCTCGCGCCGATTCGCGAACGGCAGGAGGCGGTCGCGGGCTGGCTCGACGCGAGCGCGGCGCGGGGTGCGTTCCGCGAGGCGCTTCGCGGCCTGCCCGACCTGGAGCGGCTCGCCGCGCGCACCGCGTGCGGCAAGGCGACGCCTCGCGACC
Source organism: Candidatus Eiseniibacteriota bacterium (assembly GCA_046327815.1). Lineage (GTDB taxonomy): Bacteria > Eisenbacteria > RBG-16-71-46 > RBG-16-71-46 > RBG-16-71-46 > CAIXRL01. The sequence continues at coordinate 28,837 of JAXLXR010000011.1, forward strand.
TCGGTGCGCTGCGCGACGCGCTGCTGCGGCTGCCCGCACTGGTCGCGGCGCTCGACGGTCACGCGAGCCTCGCGCTGGACGACACGCGGACCGCGCTGTCGCCGCCGGCCGAGCTGGCCGAACGGCTGCGCGCGGCGCTCGTGGACGAGCCGCCGGTGACCTCGCGCGAGGGCGGCGTCGTGCGCGCGGGATTCGACGCGTTGCGCGATTCGCTCTGGGACCTGGCGCACTCCGGCAAGCGCTGGATCGCCGAGCTCGAGGCGGGCGAGCGCGAGCGCTCGGGCATCGCCAGCCTGAAGGTCGGCTACAACAAGGTGTTCGGTTACTACCTCGAGATCACGAACGCGCACCGCGACAAGGTGCCTGCGCACTACGAGCGCAAGCAGACGCTGACGAACGCCGAGCGCTACGTGACGCCGGACCTCAAGGCGCGCGAGAGCGAGGTGCTGGGCGCCGAGGAGAAGCTGCGCGCCCGCGAGCACGAGCTGTTCGCCGAACTGCGCGAATTCGTGACGCCGTACGTGCCCGCGCTGCAGGCCGCGGCCGCCACGCTGGGCCGGCTCGACGCCGAAGCGGCGCTGGCCGAGGCGGCGGCGCGCTACGGCTGGGTGCGGCCCGCGCTCGAGGATTCCGACCGGCTCGCGATCACCGACGGCCGCCACCCGGTCGTCGAGCGACTGCTGCCGCGCGGCGAGTACGTGCCGAACTCCGTGGCGCTCGACGCGACGCAGCGGCAAGTCCTGCTGCTCACGGGCCCGAACATGGGCGGCAAGAGCACGTACCTGCGGCAGCTGGCGCTGATCGTGCTGCTGGCGCAGTGCGGTTCGTGCGTGCCGGCCGCGAGCGCGGTGATCGGGCTCGTGGACCGGCTGTTCACGCGCGTCGGCGCCGCCGATCGCCTCGGCGCGGGCCAGTCCACGTTCATGGTCGAAATGAGCGAGACGGCCGACATCCTGCGCAGCGCCACGCCGCGCTCGCTGGTCCTGCTCGACGAGATCGGCCGCGGCACCGCCACGTACGACGGCCTCGCGCTCGCGTGGGCGGTCACCGAGTTCCTTCACGACGCGAGCGGTCCGCGCCCGCGCACCATCTTCGCCACGCACTACCACGAGCTCACCCAGCTCGCCGACACCCTGCCGCGGCTCGCGAACGTGCACGTGGCGGTGAAGGAGTGGGGCGACGGGGTGGTGTTCCTGCACCGGATCGCGGAGGGCGCGGCCGACCGCTCGTACGGCATTCACGTCGCCCGGCTGGCCGGGCTGCCCGAGAGCCTGCTCGCGCGCGCCCGCGAAGTGCTCGCCGAACTCGAGAGCGAGCGCACGGTTGAGCACCTCGAGAGCGCGGGCCGCAAGCCGCGCAAGCCCGCAGCAGCGGCTGCCGCGGCGCCGCTGCCACTGTTCGACGCGCCGGCAGAGCACCCGCTGGCGGGCGAGCTGGCGAAACTCGACCCGGACGCGCTGACGCCGCTGCAGGCGCTCCAGACGCTCGCGGACTGGAAGAAGCGCTTCGGGGGCTGAGGGCCGGCGGGCCTAGCGCCGGCCGCGGCGCAGCTTCGTGGCGGGCTCGTGCGCGGCCGCCTCGCCGATCTGCACCAGCGCCTGCGCCAGCGCGGCGGCACGCCCGCCGGTCGCGCCCGCGCGCGAGGCGCGGTGTTCGAGCAGGCGCTTCCAGTGCGCCGGGCGCTTCTCGCGCAGCCACTGTTCGAGTTCGGCGCCGGTCTTGAACCACGCCACGATGTCCGACAGCGGCGCCCGGCGTTCGCACGAGCGGGGGTCGTACTCGCGGCAGAGCACGGGCCGGTCCTCGTAGACCTTGCAGTGACCGTTGTCCTTCAGCTGTTCGCAGCGCGCCTCGATGTGCAGGTACCAGCGCTCGGGCTTCTCGAGGTAGACCTCGAGATTGCGGTGGTGGAGCACCCAGATCCACTGGTCGTACTCCCACGACGAGCGCGGGGCGTCGATCTCGATGCTCACGGTCTCGCAGCAGCGCGTGCAGCCCGCGCACAGGTCGGCGTTCTCGGTCGCCGACAGGTCGATCGCGTCGCGCTCGTCCTCGAGCACCGGAGCGCCGGAGGCGCCGGGAGCGTCGGGCGCGCCTCTCACTTCTCGAGCACCTCGAGGCAGTTCTCGTACCGGCCGAACGACGGCATCAGGTAGACGCCGTTCGCCATGCCACGGCACTGCGCGAGCAGGTCGCGCGCGAGTTCGACGCCGACCTTCTGGCCTTCGTTGCCGGCGTCGTGCATGCGCGTGCGGATCCAATCGGGGACGTGGATGCCGGGCACCTCGTTGTGCAGGAACTCGGCATGCCGGAACGACTGCAGCGGCAGGATGCCGATGAGCAGCGGGATCGGCGGCATGCCGCCCAGGCGCTTCAGGAAGTTCTCCCAGCACGCGAGCTCGTACACCGGCTGCGTCATCACGAACTGCGCGCCCGCGTCGAGCTTCTTGCGGAAATGCTCGAGTTCGTGGTCGAGGTCCTCGGCGGTGGGGTTGACCGCGCAGCCGATCGAGAAGTTGGTCGGCGCACCGATGGACGTGCCCGAATCGTCCGTGCCGCGGTTCATCTTGTTCACGATCCCGATCAGGCCGACCGAGTTCGTGTCGTACACGGCCGTCATGTTCGGGTAGTCGCCGAGGCTCGGCGGGTCGCCCGTCAGGCACAGGATGTTGCGCAGCCCGAGCGCGTGCGCGCCCAGCAGGTCGCTCTGCAGGCCCATCAGGTTCCGGTCGCGGGTCGTGTAGTGGAGGATCACCTCGACCTGCGGGAACAGCCCGTGGATCTGGAACGCGAGCGACATGGCGCTCATGCGGATGCGCGCCATGGGCGAGTCCGCGATGTTGATGCAGTCCACGCCGCGTTCGGCCATGAGCTTTGCGCCGGCGAGCACCTTCTGCGTGTTGATGCCGCGCGGCGGGTCGATCTCGACGCTGACCGTGAACCGCGACTTCATCTTCGCGAGCAGCGAGGGCTCGGCGGTCTCGACGGGTGCTTCTTCCGACGGCGCCGGCTCGAGCACGTGCACTTCCGCGCCCGAGGGCAGCGTCTCGGCGGGCATGTGCGAGGCGAGCCGTTCGCGCATGGCGCGGATGTGCGCCGGGGTGGTGCCGCAGCAGCCGCCGATCAGCCGCGCACCCAGCGCCACGGCGCGCGCGGCGAAGTCGGCGAAGTACTCGGGGCTCGACAGGTAGAGGTAGCGGCCGTCCACGAACTGCGGCAGGCCGGCGTTGGGCATGACCGACAGCGGCAGCCCGGACGCGGCCTTCGCGAGTTCCTCGAGCACTTCGAGCGTGGGCTGCGGACCGACGCCGCAGTTCACGCCGATCACCGAGGCGCCGGCGTTGCGCAGTGCGCGAGCCACGAGCGCCGGGGTGTGGCCGTAGCGCGTCTTGCCGTCGAGCCCGAAGGTCATCTGCGCCACGATCGGCACTTCGGTCGTGACCGAGCGGATCGCGCGCACCGCGGCGAGGATCTCGTTCAGGTCCTGGAAGGTCTCGAGCAGGAACGTGTCGAGCCCGCCCTCGAGCAGCCCCTCGGCCTGCACCCGGAACGCCTTCTCGGCCTCGGCCACCGCGATCTCGCCGAACGGCTCGATGTGCGAGCCGAGCGGCCCCATCGAGCCCGCGACGAACGCGGTCGTGCCGACGATCTCGCGCGCGTTGCGCGCGACCTTGACGCCCTGCCGCGCGATCACGCGCGCCTTGTCGGCCAGCCCGTGCGTGGCGAGCCGGACGGCGTTCGCGCCGAACGTGTTGGTCTCGATGAGCTCGGCGCCTGCCGTGAGGTACTCGCGGTGGATGCCCTCGATGAGACCGGGCTGGGTGAGGTTCAGTTCGTCGAAGCAGCGCTCGTAGGCGATGCCGCGGGAGAAGAGCAGCGTGCCCATGGCGCCGTCGGCGAGGACGGGCCCCTGGGCGAGCCGTGCGAGGAAGGGGGATTTGTCGGACATGAGGAGCGCAATCTACGGGTGCGGACGCAGGGGTTCAAGCGACGAGCGGGGTTTCCGGTCGCGTGCCGCGGCCGCGGCTTCTGCTACATTCCGCGCCATCGTGACGACCATCGCACTGCTGTTCGCGCTCGGCCTCGCGCCGACCGTTGCCCGCATCCCCACGCTTCCACCCACCGCGCTCCATGCCGGACAGACCGCGCTCGTCCGCACGGTGTTCGCGGGCGATTCCATCGAGACGTTCGAGGCCCGCATCCTCGGGGTCATGGACGGCGGCCGCAGCGACGGCACCGTGATCCTCGCGCAGGCCACGTCGCCCAAGGCGATCGCCAGCGGCGTCGCGCAGGGCATGAGCGGCTCGCCCGTCTACGTGGACGGCAAGCTCGTCGGCGCGCTGTCGAGCGGCTGGGGCTTCTCGCGCGAACCGATCTTCGGCATCACGCCGATCGGCGAGATGCTCGACGTGCTCGACCTGCCCGAGCCCGCACCCGGTGAGGCCGCGGGTGGTCCGTCGGGACTCGACGACGGTCCGTCGCCGCGCTGCCGCGGGCTGTCGTGGGAGGACGGCGACGCACCCGTCGCCCCGCTCGTTTCGCCGGCGGCACGCGTTGTCGGGCGCCCGGCCACGCTCGACCTGCCGCTGGCCGCCGGTGGGCTGAACCCGCGGGCGTTCGCCGCCGTGCAGTCGCTGTTCGAAGGCTCGGGATTCGCCGTGACACCGGGCGGCCGGGCGAGCAGGCCCGCACCCGCACCGGCCCGGCCGTTCGAGCCCGGCAGCGCGTGCGCCGTCGACCTGCTGCGCGGCGACCTGAACTTTTCGGCGATCGGCACGGTCACGTACGTGGACGGGGACCGGGTCCTGATCTTCGGTCATCCGTTCTTCCAGGCGGGCGGGATCCGGCTGCCGCTCTCGACCGCGCACATCGTGACGATCCTTCCGAGCACGAACATCTCGTTCAAGCTCGGCGTGGCCGGCACGCCGGTCGGCACCGCGACGCAGGACCGCCGTGCGGCCGTCGCCGGCCGCCTCGGCCCGGTGCCGGCGCTGCTGCCCTTCGGCGTGACGGTGGAGCACGAGGGGCGCACGCAGCGGTTCCGGTTCGAAGCGGTCGAGGACCGGCTGCTGTTCGGCCAGCTCGTCTCGGCCGCCGCGTTGAACAGTGCCATGGAATCCGGCGGCACGACCCCGATCCAGACGGTCGAATGGTCGCTCACGTTGTACCGCGGCGGCCGCGCCACGGTCATGCGCGACGTCGTCGCGGGCGAGCAGCCGCTCGCCGAAGCGTGTTCGCAGCTGGCCGCACCGTTGCGGTTCCTGTACGCGAACAGCTTCGAGCGCTTCTCGCTCGACAGCGCCCAGGTGCGCCTGCGCGTGATCCCCGGACGCCGCCAGTGGACGCTGCGCAGCGCCACGCTGCTCACGCCGCGCGTCGCGCCCGGCGGCACGGCGCTCGTGCGGGCCGAGATCGAGCGCTGGCGCGGCGAGCGCCGCAACGTGACGTTGCGCGTGACGGTGCCGCAGGAGTTCCCCGACGGCCGCTACGCGCTCGCGGTTTCGGGCGGCGCCGAGGCCGACCGCGCGGTGGCGACGCGCCTGCCGTCGCGCTTCCGGCCGGTCTCCGTTGCGGACGGACTCGAGAAGCTGGCGAACCTGCGTACCGCCGACGCGCTGTACCCCGTGCTCTGGGCGCATGCGCCGCAGGTGACGCGAGAGGGCGAGGATTTTCCCGAGTTGCCGGGGTCGGCGCTCGCGGTGCTGGGCGAGCCCGCCAACGCCGGGGACCAGACCCGGCTCGCGAACTGGGCGGCGTTCACCGGGCCCACCGTCACCGTCGAAGGCATGCTTCGCGGCGAAGTGCTGCTGGAGCTGAACGTGGATCACACGGCGCCCGTGGGCGCGGAGAACCGCTGATGCGTCGAGTGTGCATGCTGGCAGTGTTTGCGATGGTGCTCGTTTCGGCGGTGGCGGGCGCCACCGAGACGCAGTGGTGGACGAGCCAGGTGTTCGGCGACTACGCGAAGGCGGAACTGCGTGGCGCCGTGCTGCGGGCCGACGGCGTGATCGAGGCCGGTCCGGCCGTGCGCTCGTGGACCACCGACAGCCTGCGCGCCGCATGGGCCGTGGTGCCCATGGCCGACGGTTCGGTCGCGATCGCCGGCGATCACGGGCGCGTGGACCGCTGGACGGCGGCGGGTGGAGTGAAGCCGTGGGTGAAGCTCGGTGGTGGCCAGGTGATCGCGCTCGTGCGCGACGGCGACGGACTGCTCGCGGGCACGGGGCCGCGCGGCATCGTGTACCGCATCGGCGCGCGCGGCGACACGACGCGCGTCTGCGCGACCGACGAGCGTTACGTGTGGGCGCTGGCTCCCGGCGCGAACGGGGCGGTCTGGGCCGCGACGGGCACGCGCGGCCGGCTGTTGCGGATCGAGAAGGGGGTCGCGCGCATCGTGTTCGACGCCGACGAGAGCAACCTCGTGTCGCTCGTGGCCGACGGGTCCGGCGGGGTGTACGCCGGCGGTGATTCGCGCGGCCGCGTGTTCCACGTGAGTGCGTCGGGTGAGGCCCGCACGTTGTTCGACGCGGGCGAGGACGAAGTGCGGGCGCTCGCACGCACGAGTGACGGCGCCATCTGGGCTGCCGCGCTGTCGGTGACCGCTGTGAACACCGAAGGCGAGGACGAAGACGAAGCGCCCGCCCCGGTGCGGGCACCGCTCGCGGGTGGCCGTGCGGTGGTCTACCGCGTCGCGCCGGACAGCGCCGCCGTGGCGTGGTGGACCAGCCCGCAGCCGCTCGTGTTCGCGCTCGCCGCGTCGCCGCAGGGCCTGCTCGCCGCGACCGGCAATCGCGCCGGTGTGTTCAGGATCGAGCGCGCGAATGCCGCCAGCGCGCTGCTGGCGCCCGAACAGGCGCAGGTCACCGCGCTCGCCACGGCCGCCGATGGTGCGGTCTGGGCCGTGACCGCGAACCCGGTCGTCCTCTGGCGGATCGGGCCCGGCAGCGCAGCGGGCGGCGAGTTGCTGTCCGGCCTCCTCGACACCCGACGCTTCGCGCGATTCGGCGCTGCCCGCGTCGAGGCCTCCGGTGACGTGACCCTCGCCACGCGAAGCGGCAACTCGGACGCACCGGACACGACGTGGTCGCGCTGGGAGCCGTTGGCGGGCGGACGTGTCGCGTCGCCGGCGGCGCGCTGGTTGCAGTGGAAGGCCACGCTCGGGACCGGTGGCCGCCTCGACGAGGTCTCGATCGCGTGGCGCGAGGACAACCTGCCGCCGCGCGTGGACGAAATCGGCGTCGCGCCGCAGGCGCAGGGCTTCCGTGACGGCGAACTCGGTCCGCGCAGCGAAGCCGTGACGCAGGCGCTCCCGGGCGGGCAGAAGGTCGAGTACTCGGTCACGATGCCGCTCAACAAGCCGATCCGCGAACTGCCCGTGTGGGCGCGCGGGCTGCGTACGCTGCAGTGGCGCGCGAGCGACCCGAACCTCGACGCGCTGCGATTCCGCGTCGAGATCCGGCGCGAGGACGGTGGCGCGTGGGTCGAGATCGGCAAGGACCTCGAGGCTTCGGTGTTCAGCTGGAACACGAACTCGCTGCCCGACGGACGCTACCGGATCCGCGTCACCGCGAGCGACGCTGCCGCCAACGCGGTGGGCGAGGAGCGCACGGGAGACGCCGTCAGCCGGCCGTTCGCCGTGGACAACACGCCGCCCGCGTGGACCGCGCTCGGCGGCAGCGGCGCGCGCATCGAAGGTACGGCCGCCGACGCGTCGAGCCCGATCGTGAGGCTCGAAGTCGCGGTGGACGACGGCGACTGGCGGCTGCTCGCCACGGACTCGGCGCTCGCGGACACGAAGGAAGCGCGCTTCCACGTGACGCTGCCGAACCTCGCGCCCGGCGAACACCTCGTGAGCGTGCGCGCGGTGGACCTCGCGGGCAACGCGGCGACGCGGGCGATCGGCGTGCAGGTGCCGCGCGGGCGCTGACGCGCGGACGACCCCGGCGTGACCTCGGCGCACTCGCCCCTGGGCCCGGCTCGCACGGCGGTCGAGGTCACGTTGGTCGCACTGCCGCTGCTGGTGGTGATGCTCGGGCTGGGCGCGCTGCCGGACTGGCGAAGCTCGCGCGGCGTGCTGCAGTGCGGCGCGTGGCTGGCGTTCGCGCTGCTCGCCGTCGCCCTGGTGCGGTCGCGGCTCTGGCGGCTGCGTGGCGAACTCGCCTGCGTGCTGCTGGTCGCCGCGGTGCTCCGCGCCGGCGTGGTCGCGCGCGCGCCCGAACTGTCGGACGACCTCTGGCGGTACCTGTGGGATGGCCGCGTGCTCGCGGCGGGTAAGAACCCGTACGCGTTCGCACCCGCGGATTCCGCGGTCGCGGCGCTGCACGACGCGGCTTGGATGGCGCGGATCAACCACCCGGCGCTGCGCACGATCTACCCGCCGGTCGCCGAAGCGGGCTTCGCACTGGTGCACGCGGTGCGGCCCGACGTGCTCGGCATGAAGCTGTGGATCACGCTGCACGACCTGCTGCTCTGCTTCGTGCTCGCACGCTGGGCGCGCTCGCGCACGGGTTCGGTGTGGCCCGCGATCGCCTACGCGTGGAATCCGCTCGTGGTGATCGAGTACGCCGGCAGCGGCCACCTCGAGCCCGTGGCGCTGTTGCCGCTGGCGCTCGCGTTCGCGTGGGCCGAGCGGCGACCGCGCGCCTCGGCGCTGCTGCTCGTCGTGGCCACGCTCACGAAGCTGCTTCCGGTACTGGCGCTGCCGTTGCTGTGGCGGCGCTGGACGCGCGCGGCACGTGCGCTGGCGCTGGCGTTGTGCGGCGCCGGGCTCGCGGGCTTCGCCCTGCTCGCGCGCGGGCCCCACTCGGGGCTCGAGGCATTCGCGCGGACGTGGCGCAACAACGACGCGCTGTTCGGGCCGCTGGCCGCCGTGGCCGGCGACGGCGGCGCGCGGCTCGTCGCGGCGGCGCTCACCGGCGCGGTGCTGCTTTGGGGCTGGCGGCGCACCGGCGATGTCGTGCCCGGCGCGAAGGCCGTGTTCGCCACGGCGTTGCTCGGCGGGCCCGTCGTGCATCCGTGGTACCTCGGGTGGATGCTCGTCTGGGAGGGTGTGGCGCCGGCGGCACCGGTGCTCCTGCTTTCCGCGCTCGCGCTGCTCAACTACGGTGTGCTGGCGCCGCCCGCCGAGGGTGGCGCGCACCATCCGTCCGCGGTCGTGCGCGCGTTCGAGTACGGCGCGCCGGCCGCGCTCGCACTCGTGCTCGCCCTGCGCCGGAGACCGACGTGAAACTGACCGCCCTGCCGCTCGTGCTGCCGCTGGTGTCGGGCGAGCGAACGCTCGACGACGTGCGCGAGATCGCGCGTCATCACCGGATCCAGGCGACCCCCGGCTACGCCGATGCGGCGACGGCGCTCGTCGAGCGCCTGCGCGAAACCGGCCTGCGGGTCGAAGTCGAGATCGTGCCGGGCGACGGACGCACCGCGCTCGCCGGCATGATCATGCCGCTCGGCTGGAACTGCACGAGCGCTACCGCGGAGCTGCACGCGGCCGACGGGACCACGCCCTGCGCCGATTTCGAGCGTGAGCCGCTGTCGCTGGTCCAGCGCAGCGTGCCCGTGCTCGGACGCTGGCCGGTCTGCGCGTTCGCCGCCGGCGCCGACGGTACGCGCGCGGAGGACTACGCGGGTCTCGACGTTCGCGGCCGGGTGGTGTTGACCGACGGCGCGGTCGGACGCGTGCACGCACTCGCGGTGCGCGAGCGCGGCGCCGCCGGGATCCTGAGCGACGGCCGCCGGCTGGTGCCGCCCGCACGCACGCGCGAGCACGATCGCGATTCGCTCGCGTACACGTCGTTCTGGTGGGGCGACGAAACCCCGACGGCTGGGGCTTCGTGCTGTCGCCCGCGGCCGGCGAGCGCCTGCGCCAGCGGCTCGCGGCGGGCGAGCACGTGGAGCTGTCGGCGCGCATCGCGGCGTCGTTCGCGCCGCTGCCGATCTCGCTCGTGAGTGCCGTGCTGCCGGGCCCGCTGCCGGGCGAAGTGCTCGTGACCGCGCACCTGTGCCACCCGCGTCCCGGCGCGAACGACAACGGCTCGGGTGTGGCGGCCGCGCTCGAGAGCGCGCGCGTGCTGGCCGAGCTTGCGCGCTCGGGTGCACTGCCGCAGGAACGGCGTTCGATCCGGTGGCTGTGGATGCCCGAGTTCACCGGTACCTACGCCTGGCTCGCGCGACGCCCGGAGGCCGCGGACGTCACGATCGCCGCACTCAATCTCGACATGGTGGGCGAGGACCAGACGCAGTGCGCCAGCGTGCAGCAGCTGGAGCGCCCGCCGCATTTCGCGGCCAGCTTCGCCGAGGAGCTGGTTGCGGCGGTGCGTGCACAGGCGTGGACGCACCCCGAGCCGTTCGCGCACGAGGAGGTGCGCTACGGCGGCGGCAGTGATCACGCGGTGTGGCTCGATCCCGGCGTGGGCGTGCCCTGCCCGATGCTCATCCAGTGGCCGGACCGCTACTACCATTCCAACCTCGACGGTCCGGAACGCTGCGACGTGCGTTCGCTCGCGCACGCGGCCGGGTGTGGCGCGGCGTACGCGCTGAGCGTGGCGGCGCCCGACGCGGCGCTCGTGCGCGACCTGCTGGCCGCGATCGTCGCGCGGGCGCGGCGGCAGCTGCGGCTGGCGCTCGATGCGGCCCAACCCGCGCGTGCGGCCCGGGCGGCGCGATTCGCCGCCGAGCAGGGGCTCGCGAGCGTGGCACGACTGGTTCGCGGTCTCGACCCCACGCATCCCGCGCTCGCCGCATGGCGGCCGCTGCTCACGGAGGCGGCGGACGCGCTGCAGGGTCACTGGGACGCGGAGATCGCTCCGGTGCTCCCGGGCGAGCCCCCGATCGGGGCGCCCGGGCCCGTTCCGGTGCGGCTGCAGTCCACGCCGCTCGCGCCCATGCGCACACACCAGGCCGGCTGGTCGGCGCTCTCGCCCGAAGCGCGGGGCGGCTGGGCGGCACTCGAAGGTTCGATCGCGGGCGGGATGGTGGCGCTCGAGGTCGCATGGTGCGCGGCCGACGGCCGGCGCGGTGCGCGCGAGATCGCGGCGCTCGTGCGCGACGAAGGGCACGACGTGAGCGACTCGGACATCGCGGCGTTCTTCACGCTCGCGGTGGAATTGGGAGCGGCGAGCTGGCGGGAGTGACCGCCGGCTCGCCGCGGAAGCTCGTGCCTCAGTGGGCCGCGGTGTCGCTCGCGGCCGGCACCGGGCTCGCCGGTGCCGCGGGCGCCGCGGGCGCGGCGCTGACGTACTTCGAGAGCGGCTCGAGCGTGGCGTGACGGATCAGCGCCATCTTGCCGGGGTTGGCGCCCATCGCGGTCTTCGCGGTGTCCTTGTGATCCTTCAGCGCGACGATCGCGTCGGCGACTTCCATGCCCTGGATCACGCGGCCGAACACCGTGTAGCCACCGCGGTCGAGGTCCTTGCGGTCGGCGACGTCGATGAAGAACTGGCAGCTCGAGGACGCGCGCTTGGGGTTGATCTGGTCGGGCATGCGCGCCATGGCCACCGCGCCGCGCACGTGCGGCAGCTTGATCTCGGCGGGCACGGTGTAGTCGAGGCCGCCCTGGCCGTCGTTGAACGGGTTCGCGTCCTTCGAGTTCGGGTCGCCGCCCTGGATCATGAACCCGGCGATCACGCGGTGGAACGTCGTGCCGTCGTAGAAGCCCTGGCGGACGAGCTTGCGGAAGTTCGCGCAGGTCCGCGGCGCGTCCTTCTCGGCCAGCTGGATGACGATCTTGCCCTTCGCGGTGTCGAGCACCACGACCATGGGCTCGGAGGTGGCGGCCGGCGCGGAGGGCGTCGCGGCGATGGCGGGAACGGTGAGTGCGGCGGTGAGCGCCAGTGCGGCGAGGGCCACGCGGGACATGAGACCTCCTGGGATGAATCGGTCGGCGAACGGGGCCGGCGGGCAGGCCCCGGCGCGGGATGGAGTCACGGTCGGCAACGGTGAGGAATGCGTCAAGCCCGCGCGGACGCGGGATTGCGCGGCGAATCCTCGGGTGATGCTGCTATACTTCGCGCCCTCTGCGACGTGAGGTCAGCGGCCGGCAACGGGTGTCGTGGGCAGTGCGGCGACACCCCAGAGACGGCCCGTGCGCCCCTCGTCGCGACGATGGGAAAAGTACCAGTACGGTTCGCAGTACGTGCAGGCCCCGGTGTCGTGCAGCTGGCCGTCCGGAATCCCGGCTTTCACCAGCGCGAGACGCGTGGCCGTCGGCAGGTCGAGTTTCGGTTTGGCCCCCTCGCGGCGCAACGCCGCGGCGGGGAAGCGGGCCGCGACTTCCTCGCCGACTTCGTAGCAGCAGCCGCGAATGCACGGCCCAAAATGCACATGCACGCGCCCGGGATCGCACGCGGCTCGCGCGCACACGGCCTCGAGGGCCGCCACCGGCATGCCGTCGGCGGCGCCGCGCCAGCCGGAGTGCGCCGCCGCCACGACCCCGGGGGCTTCGAACAACAGCGACATGCAGTCGGCGGTGGTCACCGCGAGTGCCAGTCCGGGAGTGCTCGACAACAGGGCATCGCATTCGGACTGGTGTCCCGGTGCCGCGGCCTCGACCACGTGGATCCCATGCACCTGACCCGCGGTGGCGAGCCGGTCCGCCTCGAGGCCGAGTGCGCCGAGCAGGCGCGCGCGGTTCTCGGTCACCGCAAGCGGCTCGTCCACGGTGGACCGGCCGAGATTCAAGGAGTCGAACGGCGCGAGGCTCACGCCTCCGCGCCGCGTGCTGAACCCGAGGACGGCACCGTAGGCGCTCTTCGCGGGCTTCCAGCACGGCACAGCCGATGTTCGATCGAGTGTCCACATGAGTGGGCGCACGCTAGGCAGCGGGACGCGTCGCGGTCAAGCGCGTCCGTACAGGGGGATCGCAACAGGTGAATGCTCGTCGCGCACTTTCGTTGCTCGTGATCGTCGCGTGCGCCGCACAGGCGGCGCTGGCCTTGGCGCAGTCCCGTGGTGCGGCCACCGCACCGGCGAAGCCGGCACCGGCCGCCGCCGTCGTCGCCGGCAGGCGCATTCCGTCCGCGGACCTCGACCGGCGCACCGCCCAGGCCGCCGCCGAGTTCGCGCAGCGCAACGGCAACCGCGAACTCACGCCGGAGATGCGCGACATGCTTCGCCGGCAGGTGCTCGAGGCGCTCATCCGCGCCGAGATCCTGGTGGCCGAGGCGAAGCGCCGCGGCGTCACCGCCTCGGAGGCCGAAGCCGAGCAGCTCATGCGGCAGGACCCGTTCTTCAACCCGGGCGGCGTGTTCGACGAACAGCGCTTCCTCGCGGTCAAGACGACCCAGAAGGCCCGCTACGACCTCGCGATCGCGGCGATCCGCGAGCAGCTGGCGGGGCGCAAGCTCGGCGACGAGCTGCAGGCGCGCTACGTGCCGTCCGAGGCGAAGGCGCGCGCGCAGGCGCTGCGTTCGATGAGCCGCGTGACCGCCGAGCACTTCACGCTGCGGCGCGCCGACTTCGACGGCGGCTTCCCCGAGCCGCGCGAGTCCGAAGTGCTCGCCTACTACCGCGCGCACGCCGGCGACTACCAGCGCCCCGACCGCGCGACCCTCACCATCGCCTTCGTGAACTCGCCCGGCCTGGGCGACGAGGACAAGCGTGACCCGGCCCGGGTGGCGGCATGGAACCGACGCATGAAGGAGTCGGCCGACAGCCTGATCGCGGTGATCGCCGCGGGCACGGACTTCGAGAAGGCGGCCGCGAGCCTGACGCCGCGCCCCGGCGTCGTGGTGGCGGCCGACAACTTCCCGGGATACTGGCGCGGGACCGACGCCCAGAACCGCAAGCTGTTCGAACCGGGCCGCGCGGGCACGATCCTGCGCGAGGCGATCGAGTGCGAAGAAGGCTGGATGGTCGTGAAGATCACCGACGTGGACCCGGCGCACGTGGCCCCGGTGCGTGAAGTCGCGCGCGAGATCCGCGGGCTCCTGCGGCGCGACCGCAAGCGTCACGCCGAGGACTACGCGCTGCGCGACGTCTTCGAGGGCATGCGCGATTCGCTCTCGGGCCCGGGCTGGCAGGTGCGATGGGTGGCGTTCGACACGGCGCGCGTGCGCGTGCCCGAGCCGACGGCCGCGGAGCTCGACCGCTACTACCGCGGCCACCTGGCCGACTACTCGAGTTTCGATCCGGCCGCCGGCGGCGTCGTCGCCCGTCCGTACGATGCGGTGAAGGAAGACGTCCGCGTGCGCTTCCTGCGCGAGCGGCGGAGCAGTGAAGCGCGGCTCGCGGCCGACCGCGTGGAGCGTGCGTGGGCCGTCGGCAAGCGCGATCCCGCGAGCGAGGCCATGGGCGTGGTGCGCGAGAAGGCCGTGCCCCTCGGCGCCGATTTCGATTCGACGCTCGAAGGACGCGTGCTCGCCGACAGCGTGTGGTCGCAGCAGCCCCCGCGCGGTGGTCTCGTCACGCTTCGCTCCGGCTGGCTCGTCTGGCGGGCCATCGCCCCGGTCGAGAAGGCGACGCCCGAGTTCGGCATGGTGCGCGGGCTGCTCGCCGAGCGCCGCAAGGCACTCGTCGCGGAAGACGAACTGGCCGGTGCGCGCCGCCTGTACGACGCCGACCCGCGGCGGTTCGGCCACGGCGACGGGATTTCGTTCACGCGCATGGTGGTGTCGCCGCCGCCCATGCTCCAGATCCCGCTGACCCGGGACGAGGTCGAGCGCTACCACAAGGCGAACCTCGACAAGTATTCGGCCCCCGAACTCGTGCGTGCGCGCCACATCCTGATCGAGCCGCACGGCCACACCGCGGATGCCGAGGCCACCGCGCGCAAGTCCGCCGAGGCCCTGCTCGCACGCGTGCGCAACGGCGAGGACTTCGTGGAGCTCGCGAAGCAGTACAGCGCGGACGTCGCCACTCGTGACAAGGGCGGCGACCTGGGAGTGTTCCAGCGAGGCACCATGCTCGAACCGATCGAGCGCGTGGCGTTCTCGCTGCAGGCCGGCGACCTCGCGCCGGAACTCGTGCACACCGAGGTCGGGTATCACATCGTGCAGGTGACCGAGCACGAACCGGCCGTGGTCCAGCCGCTGGCATGGCTGTACGCGGCGGTGTCGTCCGACGCGGCGCTCGCGAAGGGCCTGGTGCTGGCGAAGAACACGGCGGACAGCATCCTGCGTGTCGCTCGACGTCCTGCGGAGCTGCGGCGCATCGCGAGCAGGCTCGGGTACACCCTGATTTCCGATGTCCACCGCACGGGGGACTATCCCGCCACGGGTGTGGTTCGCCCGTTGCTGGAGGATGTCGAGAAGCTGCGGCCGGGCCAGGTCCTCGCCGAACCGTTCGCGGTGAAGAGCCAGGGCTTCTGGATCGTCTGGGTGGACAGCATTTCGCCGCCTGCGACGCCGACCTGGGACGAGGCCCGGCCGTACGCCCTCGACGCCTACCGCCGCGGTGCGGGAGAGCGCGCGCTCGCCGCGAAGCGTGCCGAACTGGATTCGCTGATGGCCGCCGGCTGGGCGGTGGACAGTCTCGCCGCCCTGTGGGCGGGTCCGGAGCGCGCCCGCGATCTTCCGGCCGGCAAGGGACTCTCGGGCATGGGCGGCGCCGCGACGTTCGATTCGCTGGCGTTCGGCACCGACCGGACCGCGGCGCTCGAGGCCGGCCGCTGGTCCGACTGGCTCGCTTTCCCGAACGGCATGTCGCGATTCCGGGTGACCGACCGGTTCGCGCCGTCGAACACCCAGCTCAACGAGCGGGTGGCCAGCATCCGTACCGCCGAGGCCGAACTCGGGCTCCGGCAGTTCTTCGAAGACGCCCGCAAACGCTACGGGGTGCAGATCCTCGAGGCGCGCATGCGGCAGGTGGAACTGCCCACGCCCGGGGCGAGCTCGACGCCCTGACCCGCTCCCGGCGGGGGCGCCTCCGCGCTCACGTCCGGGAGGGAACCGGCCGATAGTCGGGAGGAACCGTGTCCACCCACCGGAGCCTCCCGACCATGCCGACCCCCGAACCGGAGCACGTGCCGGACATGCCGCGTCGTGTCGTGCTCATTGACTTCGACTGGCAGGACGCCGACCTGCTGCCCGAGCTCCTCAAGCGACCCGGCATTTCCGTGCGGCTGGTCGCCGGGGAGCGGGTGCACGATCCCGGCGTCCGCGTCGCCGAACTGTGCGGCCTGCCGCGTACGCTCGACCTCGCGGACCTGACGCGCGAGATCTTCGACCTGGCCATCGTGGGCGAGCGCAGCTCGCGCCGGACGCAGCTCGAAAGCCTGCTGCTCGCGCTCGGAACGCCCGTCCAGACACCGGCCGAGTTCCTGCAGGGCAGCGAGGAGGCACCCGGGGACGCGACGGCGATCGAGGCCCCGCTGGCGCTGCATGCCGCCACACTCGAACACACGCTGGGCGGCGAGAACATGGACACGCTGCTCGAGCACGCGTTGCCCGACCTCGGTGCCGACGCGCCGGTCGTCCCGACGCCCGTACCGGAGCCGGCGACGCCGCACTGGCGCGTGTCGTCGCTGGAGGACTTTCCGTCGCCGGAGTCGCGCGCCCGTCTCGAGAGCGCGCTGAAGGAGCTGGTGGGCGCATCGGGTGCCAACGGCGCCGAGCTGCACGCCGGCAACACGGGACCTCTGCAGCTGGTCGCGCAGGTGGGGCCCGAGGACAAGCTGCTCAAGGGTCTCGTGGATCTCGCCAGCGAGCTCGGTACGCCGCAGGTGGTCACCCGGCTCTCCGAACCCGGCAAGGGCCGGACGTGGGGCGCCTGGCCGTTCCGCACGACGCAGCGCCGCGGCGTGCTCGCCGTGGCGGCCATCGATTCGACGCAGGCGATGTCGCAGTGGCAGAGCATGGTCGAGGACCTGCGCACCACGTGGGACGAGGAAGATCGCGAGCGCGCCGGAACGTCGTTCCCGTACACGCCGCTGCGTGAAGCGGGCTGGCTCGACACACCCGACTTCCGCAAGCGCCTCGAGCTGGCGCTCGAGCGCAACCGGCACGACCGGATGCGCTTCGAACTGCACCTGATCGAATTCCCCGAGCATCCGCAGGCGCTGCAGGCGCTGTGCGCCGAACTGCCGGCACAGGTGCGGGACACGGATTGTCTCGCGCGCACCGGAACCTCCGGCGTGCTGCTGCTCACGGCGGGCAGCTCGGAGGGGTTCTCGAACCTGCGCCGCCGGCTGCTGAAGCTGTGGGACCGCGTGTGGCGCGAACATGCCGGGGGCGCTCCGGCGCCGGCGATCGTGGACCACTGCGTGTCCATGGCGGGTCCCGAAGACGCCGAGACGTTCCTCGCCGCCGCGCACGACTGGCTGCAGTAGCGCGGTGCGCGGTGGTGCGGTCGCACGCTTGACCGGCGTGCGAGTCGGGCGGTATTGCTGCGGGTCACCCTCGCCAGCAACCGCACCGGAGGCCCATTGGCCCGTCCCATTCGCCGGCTCTCGCCCGAAACCGCGTCCCGCATCGCCGCGGGGGAGGTGATCGAGCGCCCGCTGTCGGCCCTCAAGGAGATCCTCGAGAACGCACTCGACGCCGGCGCCACGGCGGTCGAAGTGCGCGTGGACAAGGCGCTCGACCACGGCTTCCTGGTGGCGGACGACGGCCACGGCATCGCCCCGGCCGACCTCGAACTCGCGCTCGAACGCCACGCGACCAGCAAGCTCGCGACGCTCGACGACCTCGACGCGCTGAGCACGCTCGGCTTCCGCGGCGAAGCCCTGCCGAGCATCGCCGCGGTCAGCCGCATGCGCATCACCTCGCGCGCGGCCGGCGAAGAGGCCGCATCGTTCGTCGCGGTCGAAGGCGGCGCCGTGGTGGAGCAGGGCGCCGCCGCACGCGCGTTCGGCACCACGGTGGAGGTGCGCGAGCTGTTCTTCAACACCCCCGCGCGCCGCAAGTTCCTGCACTCGCCCGGCGGCGAGATGCGCGCGGCGATCCGCATGATCGAGAGCTACGCGCTCGCGCTGCCGACCACGGCGTTCCGTCTCGTCGTGGACACGCGCGAGCGGTTCGACTGGCCGGCCGTCGCGTCGCACCGCGAGCGCGCGGCGCAGATCTGGGGACAGCGCCACGCCGAGCAGCTGCTCGAAGCGCACGGCGAGCGCGCCGGCATGAAGTTGTCGGTGCTGCTCGGGCTCCCCGAGCACGCGCGCTCCACACGTGAAGGCCAGGTGTTCCTCGTCAACGGCCGCTGGGTGCAGAGCCCGGCGCTCTCGCAGGCGCTCCGGCACGCGTACGGCAACCTGCTTCCGGGTGGCCGCTTCCCGTCGGCCGTGCTCTGGCTGCAGGTGCCGGCCGAACGGCTCGACGTGAACGTGCACCCGACCAAGCGCGAGGTGCGCTTCGCCGACGACGACACGGTCTTCTCGTTCGTTGCGGGGACCGCCGCCCAACCGCTCACGCGCATCTACCCGCCGTTCACGGTCGTGCCCGGACGCCAGGCCGGCGACGACCCGCTGCCGGCGTGGGCCGATCGCGTGCGCGAGACCCCGCCGCCGGACGAATCGCAGCTCGGGCTCGCACTGCCGGCCGCGCCGCCGGCCACCTCGGGAGCCACCGAGCCGACGGCGCCCGTCTCGCCGGCCGCCGTCGCGCGGCCCGCGGCCCCCGAGCCCGAACTCTGGCAGCTCCACCGCACGTACATCCTCGCGCCGGTGCGCGGCGGGCTCGTGATCGTGGACCAGCACGCCGCGCACGAACGCATCCTCTACGAGGAAGCGCGCGCCCGGCTCGAAGGCACGCAGGGCACCGCGCAGGGGCTGCTGTTCCCGGCGCTCGTGGACCTGACGCGCGCGCAGTTCGAACTGCTGCTCGAGGTCGGGCCGCACCTGCGCCAGCTCGGCTGGGACCTGTCGCCGCTCTCCGCGCCGACGGTGGTGATCCAGGGCGTGCCTTCGGGCCTGCGGGTGGAGAACCCGGGCCAGCTGCTGCAGGACGTGCTCGACGGCATCGGCGAGGGCGTGCCGACCGCGCAGGACTCGCTCGTGGAGCGCCTCGCCTGTTCGCACGCCTGCCACGCGGCGTGGCGCGCGGGCGACACGCTGTCGCGCGAGGAGATGCGCGCACTCGTGGACAAGCTGTTCGCCACGAGCCGCCCGCACGGCGATCCGCACGGTCGTCCGACGTTCGTGCGCCTCGACCTCGAGGAGCTGCACCGCCGCTTCGGGCGCAGTTGAGCATGCCGGCCGCGCTTCGCCGCGTGGTGGTGATCGCCGGCGCCACGGCGACGGGGAAGACCGATCTCGGTGCCGCGGTGGCGGACGCGATCGCCGGTGAGGTGGTGTGCGCCGACGCGCGGCAGGTGTTCCGCGAACTCGACGTGGGCACGGGCAAGCCGACGGCGGCCGAGCGTGCCGCCCGGCCGCACCACCTGTTCGACGCGCTCGCGCTCGGCGAACGCCCGAGCGCCGGGTGGTTCGCGCGCGCCGCGGCCGGGACCTGCGAGGCACTCTTCGCGCGCGGCGTGACACCCGTGCTCGTCGGCGGTTCCGGGCTCTACCTGCGGGCGCTGCGCGAAGGGCTGCACGCCGAGCCCCCGCACGACGCGGCCGTGCGCGCGCGCCTGCAGGAGGAGGTCGCCGGCGCGGGGGTGGAAGCGCTGCACGCGCGGCTCGCGGCCTGCGATCCCGCGACGGCCGCGCGCCTGCGCGTGCGTGCCCGCCAGCGCATCACCCGCGCGCTCGAGGTCTTCGAGGTCAGCGGCCGGCCGCTGTCGTGGTGGGACGCCCAGCCCACGCGCGCGGGGCTCGACGCCGAATGGCGCGCGCTGGAACTGGTCGTGCCGGCGGCCGCGCTCGAGCCGCGCATCGCCGCGCGCACGCGGGCGATGTTCGCCGCGGGGCTGCTCGAGGAGACCGCCGCGGTGGTCGCCGCGGGCAAGCGCGAGGCGCTGGTGGCGCTCAAGGCGATCGGCTACGACGAGGCGCTGGCGCGCCTCGAAGGGCGGCTGGATGCGGAGTCCGCGGAAGCCACCATGAACGCGCGCACGCGGTCCATGGCGAAGCGCCAGCGCACCTGGTTCCGCCACCAGTTCGTGGGGGAGCGGCTCGAGTGGGGGGCCGAGCCCGGCGCGCTGCTCGCCGCGGCCCTGCAGCGGCTGGGGCTGGTCGGGGTTTGACACCCCCCGGGGGCGTCCCTATCTTGCGGCGTCGCTCGATCAGGCGTCTTCCGCGGGCATAGCTCAGTTGGTAGAGCGCGAGCTTCCCAAGCTTGAGGTCGCGGGTTCGAACCCCGTTGCCCGCTCCATGTACCCAGGACCTCCGGCGCGTCGGCCCACTCGGTGGGGGCGCGCCGTCCTGTTTCAGGCCGTTTCCCGCGAGAACCCATGTCCGCTCCCGTCGTCGCCATCATCGGCCGCCCGAACGTCGGCAAGTCCACGCTCTTCAACCGGGTGATCGGGGAGCGCCGGGCGGTGACGCACGACCGGCCCGGGGTGACGCGCGACCGCAACGCGGTGCGCACCGAGTGGCTCACGCGGCCGTTCGTGCTCGTGGACACGGGCGGGTTCCTGCCCGCGTCGTCCGAAGGTCGTGACGCCGACATCCGTCGCCAGGCCGAGATGGCGATCGGGCTGGCCGACGCGGTGCTGTTCGTGGTGGACGCGCACACCGGCGTCACCGATCTCGACCAGGCGATCGCGACGCAGTTGCGGCGGATGGGCCGGCCGACGTGCGTCGTCGTCAACAAGGTGGACAAGCCGGGCGACACCATCGTGCACGAGTTCCACCGCCTCGGGCTCGGCGATCCCATGCCCATCGCCGCCGAAGGCGGCTTCGGGATCGGCGACATGCTCGACGCCACGCTCGCCATGCTGCCGGAGCAGGCCGGTCCCGAAGAGCAGCCCGACGCGCGCGTCGCGATCGTGGGACGTCCCAACGTGGGCAAGTCCAGCCTCGTGAACGCGCTGCTGGGAGAGGAGCGCGTGCTCGTCGAGCCTCGCGCCGGCACCACCGTGGACGCGATCGACGCGCCGTGGCGCACGCCGCACGGCAACTTCGTGCTCGTGGACACCGCGGGCATCCGGCGCCAGGCCGAGTTCGAGGACCAGGCCGAGTTCTACGCCACCATGCGCGCGTTGCACGCGCTCGAGCGCGCCGACGTGGCGGTGCTCGTCGTGGACTCCAAGGAAGGCTTCCAGAAACAGGAGGCCCGGCTGGCGCACCACGCGCTCGACGCCGGTTGCGCGCTGCTCGTGCTCTACAACAAGTGGGACCTCGTCGAAGAGCGCGAGGAGGCCTGGAAGGCGGTGCAGAAGGACCGCGAGAGCCGCTTCCCGACGCTGGCGGACCTGCCGGCGCACCCGGTCTCGGCCACGGAACGCATTCACCTCGCCAAGCTTCCCGAGTACATTGCGCAGCGCGCGGCGGAGAACACCCGGCGCATCCCGACCGCGAAACTCAACGACTGGCTCGCCGAAGTGCAGCGGCGCCGCGCGGTGCCGAGCAACTCGGAGGGCCGGGCCCCGAAGATCTACTACGTCACCCAGACCGGAGTTCGCCCGCCGACCTTCACGTTCTTCGTGAACGCACCCTCACGGCTCAACGAGAACTACCGCCGGTACCTCTGGGGGCATTTCACGGAGCACTTCGGGTTCAAGGGGACGCCGCTCAAGTTCCGGGTGAAGAAGAGCGAGTAGCATGACGCCTCTCCTGTCGCTGGTGGCCGCGCTGGCCGTGGGATACGTGTGCGGATCGCTGCCCTGGGGCCTGTGGCTCGGCCGCTGGTTCAAGGGCGTGGACGTGCGCACGGTCGGCTCGGGCAACCTCGGCGCGACGAACGTGTATCGCTCGCTGGGCCCCGGCATCGGGGTCGCGACGCTGCTGCTCGACATCGCGAAGGGCGCGTTGCCGGTGTGGCTGGTGCCCGGCGCCGCGTTCGCGGCCGCGTTCCCGGGCGGAGCGGATTGGTGCGCCGTCGCGGTGGCGTTCGCGGCCGTTGCCGGGCACGTGTTCACGTTCCTCGCGGGCTTCAAGGGCGGCAAGGGCGTCGCCACCTCGGCCGGCGTGCTGCTCGCGCTGTCGCCGCCGGCGTTCGGCGTGTTCCTGCTGGTGTTCTTCGCCACGCTGCTCGCCACCCGATTCGTGTCGCTCGGCTCCATGCTGGGCGCGGTCGCGTTCACGGTCGCGCTCTGGCGGTTCAGCCCGGGCGGCTTCGCGAGCCCGCGCGTGATGCTCGGAATGCTGCTCGCAGTGGTCGTGATCATGCGTCACAAGGACAACATCTCCCGGCTCCTCAGGGGGCAGGAGAACCGCTTCTCCTTCACGAGGAAGAAGTCATGAGCACGGTGGCGGTGCTGGGAGCGGGGTCGTGGGGCACCACGATCGCCATCCACCTCGAAGGCGCCGGGCATGACGTCCGGATCTGGGGCAACGACGCCGCCCAGCTGGACGAGATGGCGACCCGGCGCACCAACGCCAAGTTTTTGTCTGGCATTTCGCTACCGGCGGGCATTAAGGTTCGACCGGAACTTGATGCCGCGCTCGAGGGCGCGGACTTCCACTTCTACGTGGTGCCGTCGCAGGCCATTCGGTCCGTGGCGGGGCAGATCCGGGCCCTGGGCCGTTCCGCGGTGCCCGTCTGCGCTGCGAAGGGCCTCGAGCTCGGGACGCTGAAGCGGATGTCCGAAGTCCTCGGCGAGGCACTCGACGACCCGGCGCCGGTCGCCTTCACGGGACCGAGCCACGCCGAAGAGGTGGCGGTCGGCATTCCCACCAGCATCGTGGCCGCGTGCGTCGACGAATCGCGCGCGAAGGCGGTGCAGGTGCTCTGTGCGACGCCGCGGCTTCGGGTGTACACGAACGACGACGTCGTGGGCTGCGAGTACGGTGGGGCGTTGAAGAACGTCATGGCGATCGCCGCCGGGGTCTGCGACGGCATCGGGTACGGGGACAACACGAAGGGCGCATTGCTCACCCGCGGCCTGGCCGAGATCAGCCGGCTGGGGATGGCGATGGGCGGGCGCCGCGAGACGTTCTCGGGATTGACCGGAATGGGCGACCTCATCGCCACGGCGATGAGCCGCCACAGCCGCAACCGCCACGTGGGCGAACGGCTGGGCAGGGGAGAGACGCTGCAACAGGTGCTCGGCGGCATGGTGATGGTCGCCGAGGGCGTGAACACCGCCCGCGCGGCGCGCGATCTGGGACGCGACCGCGGCGTGGAGTTGCCCATCACCGAGCAGGTGTGCGCGATCGCGCTCGAGGGCAAGGACCCGCGCGAGGCGATCCGCCAGTTGATGACCCGCGACCTCCGCAGCGAAAGCGACGGGGCCCGCCGCAAGGAGTGACGCTTGGCGATCCGCAAGTCGGTACCCGAGACGGACAGCAAGCTCTACCGCTCGATCAGCGAAGTGAGCGAGATGCTGGACGTGAAGCCGCACGTGCTCCGCTACTGGGAGACGCAGTTCAGCATGCTGCGGCCGAAGAAGAACCGCGCCGGCAACCGCATGTACCGGCCCGACGAGGTCAAGCTGCTCCTGCGCATCAAGGAGCTGCTTTACGGCCGGCGCTACACCATCGAAGGCGCCAAGCGCACGCTGCTCGCCGAACGTCGCGAGGAATCGCCGCAGGTGGAACTCGGCTTCGATTCGGCCGAACGCAAGCTGCTGCTTTTCGAGGTGAAGGAAGGCCTGCGGGATATCGTCGCGAAGCTGCGACGCCAGGCGCGTGCCCCCGAGGCCGCTCCGTCGCTCGAGGCGGGCACCGAGCACTGATCCGCCCGTGACGGCATCCCGAGGTCCCATTGTTCTCGTGGGCCCTCGTGGCCGATGATGCCGAAAGACCTCTCGGAAAGGTCCAGTCGTCCCCGGTCATCCCGGAGCGGAACGCATGAGCCTGCCGAGTGCGAGCACGCGGTCACCACTTTCGAGCTTCGTCCAGCGCTGGGTCTTCACTGTGCTCGCGACGGTCGCGCTCGGCGCAATCGTCTTCGAGGCATGGCTGGTGCCCGCGCCTGGATGCGCTCCGCGGAATCCCGCATGCGGCGGAGATGCGCATGCAGCTCGAAGTGCGGCGGGCGGCGATCGAGCGCTGGATCGTGGACGCACTCGCCGACGCTCGGACGGTGGCCGCGTTCCCGAGTTCGCACCGCGCTCCTGACCCTGGCTGCGCGGACAGGTGGACCCCGTGTTCCCGCGCATCCTTCGGAC
This sequence comes from Candidatus Eiseniibacteriota bacterium, assembly GCA_046327815.1. GTDB lineage: Bacteria > Eisenbacteria > RBG-16-71-46 > RBG-16-71-46 > RBG-16-71-46 > CAIXRL01. The sequence continues at coordinate 52,921 of JAXLXR010000011.1, forward strand.
TTCGCCTCGCAACACGACATCGAGGCGATCGGGATCTTCGACGAGCACCACGTACTCGTCGGGTCCACCTCGTGGCACCAGTTCTCCGATTCGGCGCGGCACTCGCCGCCGCCGTCATCGGGAACGAGCCCGCACCGAAGCTGGGCTTCGTGCGTCTCGGCTCCGGCGAGCGCGAGGTTTCGGTGCGCGTCCCGGTGCGTGGCGCGCAGGGTTGCGTCCATCTCGCGATCGACCCGCAGCGCTGGCTCGCCACGCTGCTCGCCAGCCGCGCACTGCCGACACCGGGTCGCAGATCGCGCTCCTCGAAACCGCCGACGACGGCTGGAGGTACGCGTGCTCGGTTTCGGTGCGAACCCGGGCGCCTCGCACCGCGACCTGACGGAAGAGATGAGCATCCCGGGCGTGAGATGGGTCATGCGCGTGTGGGTGCCACGCGACCGCGCGTCGCGCCCTGGCGCCGACGCGCGCGCGCGCCTGGGAGGTGGGCGTCCTGCTCCTGCTGGCGGCGCTCGTCAGTCTGGGTACGCGCTGGCCTGGGCCAGCGCCGCGCAGTGGACGCCGCCGTGCAGCGCAGCCGCGCTCGATTCAGCATGCTCCTCGAGCATGCCTACGACCCGATCCTGTTCCTCGACGACGACGGCGTGATCCTGCGCTGCAACCAGCGCGCCGAGGAGTTCTACGGCCAGCCGGGCGGTGGGCTCACAGGAAGCACTTCCTGCGCGACCTGAGCGCGAGCGGCAGGACATCGGGACCGCGCTGCCCGCCGACGGCCTCTACGCGGCCGTGCACCGGGTGGCCGGAGGGCGGAAGTCGCGGTCGAAGTCAGTGCGCACCGTTCGGTCGTGGGCGATCGCGCGGTGACCGTGGCGCTCGTACGCGACGTGCAGGCCCGGCTCGAAGCCGAGCGCCAGATGATCGAGCTCAACCGCCAGCTGCGCATGGCCACGGAGATCGGCGGACCCATCTCCGCGTGCGGGACGAACAGGCGCTGGCCGAGGAGGTGCTCGAACTCGGGGTGAGCTCGGGGGCATGTGCATCGCGGCCGTCGCGGGCCCGCTCGAGGAAGGCGGCTTCGGCTGGCGCATCCGCCGGGATGCCGGCCCCGAGTTCGCCGACCTCGAAGTGCCGCTGGAACTGCCGAGCGCGCGTTCCGCGACGCGCTCCTGGCCGCGGACCTCGACTTCGAACCGAATCCCGCCACGCCACCGTGGAAACGCGCCCTGCATGCCGCCGGTGCGCGGGGCCTGCTCGTCGTGCCGGTGCGGGCCGCCGAGACGGTTCCCGCAGTCGTGGTGTTCGTCGCTCGCCGCGCCGAAGCCCTGCAGGGCGAGACCCGCAGCATCATCGAGAACGTCGTGCGCGACGTCGGGATCTCGGTGGACTCGTTGCGCGAACGGCGGGCGCGCCATGCGAACTCGAGGCGACGCCCAAGCGCTGTTCGAGTCGGGGCCGATCGGCATCGCGATCATGGACGATCAGGACCGCCTCACCGAAGCCAACGCGGAGTTCCTGCGGATCCTCGGCCACACGCGCGAGAGCGCGCTCGGGGGCGCGTCGGCTGGACGGAGTTCTGTTCCTGCGCCGAGCAGGGGCGCTCGCCCATGCCGTGCGAGACGAGCGCGCCGTTCGAGGTGGACTTCCTGCGCGCGGACGGGACGCGCATCGGTGTGTCTGCGGGGGCGCGTGCGGCTCGCGGGCGAGCGCCCGCGTTCGGTCGCGGTCGCGCTGGACCTCACCGCAGCGCGAGACGTCCGAATCGCTGCGCCAGACCCAGCCGCAGCTGCTGCAGTCGCAGAAGCTCGAGACGATCGGGCGGCTGGCCGGCGGCGTGGCGCACGACTTCAACAACCTGCTCACGGTGATCCAGGGCTACACGCAGATCGCAGGCCGAGGCAGCCAGTCCGAAGCGGACACCGCCGCGCTCGCGCAGGTCCTGCGCGCCGCCGAACGCGCGGCCGCGCTCACGCGCCAGATGCTCGCGTTCAGCCGCCAGCAGGTGCTCGAGCCGCGCGTGCTCGACCTGGGCCAGGTGCTCACCGACACCGAGAAGATGATCCGGCGGCTCATCGGCGAGGACATCGAGACGGTGATGCGCCTGCCCGGCAACCTCGGGCACGTGAAGGCGGACCCGATCCAGATCGAGCAGGTGCTGCTCAACCTCGTGGTGAACGCGCGCGACGCGATGCCGGGAGGGGGGCAGCTGACGTTCGAACTGGCGAACTTCGAAGTCGGCCCCGAGTTCGTGGCGCAGCATCCCGAACTCACCGTGGGCGACTACGTGCTCCTGACGGTGCGTGACGACGGCGAGGGCATGGCGCCCGACGTGCAGGCGCGCATCTTCGAACCGTTCTTCACCACGAAGGAACCGGGCAAGGGCACCGGGCTCGGCCTCGCGACGGTGTACGGCATCATCCGGCAGAGCGGGGGCACCATCTGGGTGCGAAGCGCACGGCACGAAGGCACCACGTTCCACATCCTGCTGCCACGCGTGCTCGGCGACCTGGACACGCAGACGGGCGCGACGGAGCGCGCGCACGGCCGCGGCGAGACGATCCTCGTGGTCGAGGACGACGACATGGTGCGCCCGATCACCGTGGCGATGCTCGAGCGATTGGGCTACCGCGTGCTCTCGGCCGCGGACGCCGCGGCGGCCATGGCGCTGAGTCGCGGACGCCACGGCCCGATCGACCTGCTGCTCTCCGACGTGGTGATGCGCGGGCAGAGCGGCCCCGAGCTGGCGCAGGAGTTCCAGCGGGAGCGCCCCGGCGTTCCGGTGCTGTTCGTGACGGGCTACACGCATGACTCGCGCACCATGGAACTGCTGAGCGCGGGGGGGATTCCGTATCTCGCGAAGCCGTTTTCGCTCGACGCGCTCGGGGTCGCCGTGCGGCGCGCGATCGCCGCGAGCGGCGCGCGGGTCGGCTAGGCCCGCTTGCGGGAACACGCGGCGCACGCTACATTGCCGCCCCGCGTTTCAGAGCGGTACCCGGTCGGGGCGTAGCGCAGCTTGGTAGCGCACCTGCATGGGGTGCAGGGGGTCGCTGGTTCAAATCCAGTCGCCCCGACCATCTTCATTCTTTCCCCACGATGCTTCGCATGCTCGCCGTTCTCGAGTTCGACACGGCTTCGAGTCCCGCGTGAGCCTGCGCGTCGCGGCGCTCGTGCCCGCCTACCAGGCCGCGGCCCATCTCGGCGAGGTCCTGCTCGCGTTGCGCGCACTTCCCGAGCCGCCCCACGTGCTGGTGGTGGACGACGGCTCGCGCGACGCCACGGCGGAAGTGGCCCGCCAGTTCGGGGCGGACGTGCATTCGTTCGCGGCGAACCGGGGCAAGGGTCACGCGCTCGTCGAGGGGTTCCGGCTGCTCGCGGACTTCGACGCGGTGGTCACGCTCGACGCCGACGGCCAGCATCCGCCCGCCTGCCTGCCCGCATTCGTGGCGGCCGCGGAGGCGGGTGCCGACCTCGTGCTGGGCACGCGCGAGCGCACGCCCGACATGCCACCACACCGCCGGTTCGCGAACGCGTTCAGCAGCGGCTGGTGCAGCGCCATCGCCGGGCAGCACATCGGCGACAGCCAGTGCGGCTACCGGTTGTACCGGCGGGACGTGCTCCGGCGCACACCGGTGCAGGCGAGCCGCTACGAAGTCGAGACCGAGATGGTCGTGCGTGCCGCGCGGCTCGGGTTCCGCTTCGCCGAGGTCGCCATTCCCACGGTGTACGGCGACGAGACCAGCCACCTTTCGCCGATGCGCGACGTGCCGCGCATCGTGGCCATGATGCTGCGGCTGACGTTCGAGCCGCGTCCACGCACCTGACAGGAACGCCATGCACATTCTCGTCACCAACGACGACGGCATCGGTTCGCCGGCACTGCTCCAGCTCAAGGAACAGCTCTCGGCGTTCGGCCGCGTCACGATCATCGCGCCCGACCGCAACCAGAGCGCCACGAGCCAGGCGCTGACGCTGCACCGGCCGCTGCGCATCCACGCGCTGCAGGACGACGTCTACAGCGTGGACGGCACGCCGACCGACTGCGTGCTCGTGGCTTTCCACGGCAAGCTCGTCGAGCGCCCCGACCTCGTCGTGAGCGGCATCAACCACGGGCCGAACATGGGCGAGGACGTGTTCTACTCCGGCACCGTCGCCGCCGCCATCGAAGGCACGCTGCAGGGTGTCCCGGCGCTCGCGGCCTCGCTCGTGACGCGGCAGGGGACCGACTTCCGCGAACCCGCCGAGATCGTGTCGCGCCTGCTTCGGCAGGTACTCGCGCACGGCCTGCCCCGGCGCATGCTGCTCAACGTGAACTTCCCGTTCCGGCCCATGGGCGACCTCGCGGGAGTGCAGCTCACCCGGCTCGGGACGCGGGTGTACGAGGACACGCTCGTGCGCAAGGTGGATCCGCGCGGCAAGGAGTATTACTGGATCGGGGGCGAGGACCCGGTGTGGAAGCCCGAGCCGGGCACGGACTACCACGCGGTGCACGCGGGCTTCGTTTCGGTGACGCCGATGCAGCTCGATCTCACCGACCAGCCCGCGATCGCGGCCATGCAGGCGTGGGACCTGAGCATCTGAAGCAGGACACTTCCGCGGGGCAACTTGGCAGGACTTTCACGCCTGTGCTAGTTTCCCCGCCGCTGCAAACGGTGCGTACGCCCGATGTCTCGTCCGCCAGCTCGCGACGGGGCTCCCGATGGGCGACCACACGCATCGAGGCCGCCCTCACGGGCGCCATCCCGCAGCGAACAGCTCTCGTGTCGGGGCGTGGCTCAGCCTGGTAGAGCACCTGGTTCGGGACCAGGGGGTCGGAGGTTCAAATCCTCTCGCCCCGACCATTTCATCCGCGCAGCGGACCTGCCCACGGGCGGGTCCGCTTCGTCGTCACCGGAAACACGCCGGACGCGAGCGACCGCACGGTGCGCGACGGCTTGCCTCGTACGCCACGCAAAGGCCATGCTGTGCTCATGCCACAACTCCACCTGCTCGTCGGCGGCCGCGTGCAAGGCGTGGGCTACCGCTGGTTCTGCCGCCAGCGGGCCGAACAGCACGACGTGCGCGGAGCCGTCCGGAACCTGACGGACGGAACGGTGGAGGTGCATGCCGCGGGCACGCGCTCCGCACTCGAGGCGTTTCGCGCCGACGTGCTGGCCGGTCCCGTGCACGCGCGCGTGGAGCCGATCATGGAACGATGGGACGAAGGCGAGGACTCGGCGTCCGGCTTTCGGATACTCGCGTGAAGGGAACCATGGAAGGACCGGTGCTGGTGGACTTCCGGGCGCGCCTCGCGGCCGCCCGTTACGAGGCACTCGCCGCGGGCGAGTTGTCCCGGCGCGAGTACGAATCGCTCCTGCTCGACGACGACTTCGATGCAGCGCAGTTCGAGGGTTTCCGCAGCGCGCTGCTCGCCTCCGGCGTGCGCATGCCCGACACCGAGATCTCGCCCGGTGAGACGCGCGGCGGCCGGCTGGAACGCCGCACGCTGTCCGGCGAGACCGAACGCGACCTGCTCGACATCTACCTCGACCAGATCGGCCGGGTGAAGCTGCTGTCGCACCCCGAGACGCTGCAGCTGGCCGCACGCGCGCGCGCAGGGGACGAGCAGGCGCGCAAGCGCATCATCCTCGCGAACCTCCGGCTCGTCGTGCACGTGGCGCGGCAGTACCGCAACCGCGGCCTCGCGTTCCTCGACCTGATCGAGGAAGGCAACATCGGCCTGATTCACGCCGCGGACGGCTTCGAACCCGAGCGCGGGCTGCACTTCTCGACTTACGCGTCCATCTGGATCCGCCAGTCCATCCTGCGCGGGCTCGCCGAGCAGTCGCGTTCGGTGCGCATTCCGGTGCAGATGTTCCGGCAGATCAACCGCTACGTCGCCGTGCAGCGCCAGCTCACGGCGAAGCTCGGCCGCGAGCCGCAGGTCGAGGAGCTCGCGCGTGAGCTGGAGATCTCCGTCGTGCGCGCCGAGCGCCTGCGTGCGCTCGTGGCGGGCATGCAGTCGCTCGACACCAGCGAAGGCGTGGACGCGTTCGAGGAGCTTTCGAACGAAGAGCTCGGGCACGCGCCCGCCTCCGTCGAGCGGCTCGTCGAGCTGCAGCTCGAGCACGAGAAGATCGACCGCCTGCTGCGCCGCCTCGGGCAGCGCGAGGAGCAGGTGATCCGCATCCGCTACGGCTTCTACGACGGCATCGCGCGGTCGCTTCAGGAGACCGGCGATCACTTCGGCATCTCCCGCGAACGCGTGCGCCAGATCGAGGCGCGAGCGCTCGAGAAGCTGCGGGAAGCCATCGAACTCGCCGACGGCCTGCGTACAGACGACGGCGGCGGCCCCACGCGAGCACTGTTGTCCTGACCGCACCCACCACGGAGCCCGACATGGATCTTCGCTCGTACATCCGCGACGTTCCCGACTTTCCCCGCAAGGGCATCCTGTTCAAGGACATCACGCCGCTCATCGGTCACCCCGCCGCGTTCGCCGACGCGGTCCGGCAGATGGCGGGGCGGGTGTCGAAGCCCGACGCCGTCGTGGCGATCGAGTCGCGGGGCTTCATCTTCGGTGCGCCGCTGGCCCAGCACTGGAACGTGCCTTTCGTTCCGGCGCGCAAGTTCGGCAAGCTTCCCGGCAAGACCGTGCGGCAGGTCTACTCGCTCGAATACGGCGAGGACACGCTCGAACTGCACGCCGACGCGCTGCAGCGCGGCTGGGAAGTCGTGGTCGTGGACGACCTGCTCGCGACCGGGGGAACCGCCGGCGCCACGATCGGCCTGGTCGAACAACTGGGCGCGCGTGTGTCCGCGGCACTGTTCGCGGTCGAGCTGGTGGGCCTCGGGGGCCGCGCGAAGCTGGCGCCGGCGCGGGTCGAGGCGCTGCTGCAGTACGAAGTGAAGGAGTGACGTCGCGGCGGGCGCCGCGAGGCGCCCGCCCGGGTCCTCAGCGCCCGAGCTTCTCGAGGCGCTTGCGCAGGCCTTCGATCATACGCGCGGGCCGCTGCGATTCAGGAATGCTCTCGCCGAACGCGATCGCCTCCTCGACGGTGCGGCGCTCGCCCTCGCGATCCTGCAGGCCGGCGTAGATGTCGGCGCGGGTCGTGTACAGGAGCATCTTGCGAGGACCGTAGCCGTTCCGCGCCATCGCGAGATCGGACTGGGCCAGCGCGTCGCGCCAGCGCCCCATGGCCTTGTAGGCCGTCGCGAGCCGCTGGTAGGGATTGTAGTCGTCGGGGAAATCGCGCTGCGTCTGCAGCAGCATGTCCACCGCGCGTTCGGGCTGGCCGAGTTCGAGGTAGGCCGAGAGCCGGTGCGGATCGAACACGGCGCGCTGCTCGGGCGTGCGGGCTCGGGCCGCCTCGCGCTCGAGGAACGTGGCCCAGTGCTCGGCGTCGGCGCGGGCGCCGAGCGAGTCGTTCGCGTCCTGGCGCGTGGACAGCAGCTCGATCCAGGCGCCGGAGCGATCGTCCGCGGCGGTGGCGAAGCTCTCGTCCGCGACGAGCGAGCGCGTCGCGGACTCGAGCGTGGCGATCGCGCTCGAGCGGGTGGGGTCGGTCGCGGGAAGCTCACGCGCACATCCGAGCCCCGAGGCGGCCACGTTGAGCGCCGACGGTGAGCGGCCGAGCGCCGGCAGCGACTCGAGGGCGAGCTTCACCCCGGTGCCGCAGTCGTGGGCCTGCGAGAGCGCGTAAAGGGACGACTCGACGACGCGCGGGCGGCCTTTCCAGTCGGCGGGCGCGGTGGCGAGCACCTCGCCGAAGGCCGATGCCGCCGCGGCGAAGTCGGCGAGCCCGTACAGGCTGTCCGCGCGCGCCAGCGCGCTCACGATCTCGCGAGGCGCCGAACCGCCCCTCGCGGCGTCGTCGAGCAGCGCGTGCAGCTGGCCCACCGTCATGCCGCCGACCCAGCGCACCGTGATGCGCTCGGACACCGGATCGATGACGTAGAACGAAGGCAGCGCCGGGGTGGCGTAACGCTTGCGGAAGGCGGCGTTCACCGGCTTCTCGGAATCCACACTCAGGAACACGAAGTCGCGCTTGTGGCGCGCGAGCGACGGGTCGTTGAGCACGTACGCCCACATGGACCGGCACGTGTGGCACCAGGGCGCCCAAATGTCCACGAACACGGGCACCTTGCGGGCGCGGGCTTCGGCGATCGCACGGGCGTAGTCGTCGTGCATCCAGCCGAGCGAACCGGCGGCGGTACGGGAGGGAGCGGCGGGCGTGGCGGCCCGGCCCGCGGCCGGGAACGAGAACAGCGTCGCGACGAGCGCGAGCGCGGCGAAAAGGCGGTGAGTACGGTTCATGGGCCGGACCCTATCAGACGCCCGCCCCGTCGGGCACGCCGCCGCGACGAGCGGGGCAAAACGGCCCTCCAGCCGCCGCCCGCCCCGGCCGAGACTCCCGGGTGCCGGATCGCGCGGGGCCTCCGGCATGGCCGCGCGTGCGGTCCCGGCGAGGGGGAAGGTGTCATGAACGATTACGAAGCCCACCGCGAGTTCACCCGCGTGCCCGTCCACATCTGGGGCACGTTCTCGGACGACGAAGGTGCCGAACTCCTCACGGCGGAGATCAACAACCTCAGCATGCGCGGCTGCCATGCTTCGACGTTCGAAGCGCTGCCCGAAGGTGGGCGCTACCACCTGACGCTCTTCACCGAGGACGAGGAGAGCGCCCTGCACTTCAAGGTGGAGTCGAAGATCGTGCGCTCGGACCAGGACGGCATGGGCATCGAGTTCCTGGAACTGCCGCTCGAAAGCTACGAGCACCTTCGCAACATGGTGCTGCTGAACTCGCATGATCCCGACCAGGTCGAGCGCGAGTTCCGCGAGCACATCGGGATCCGGCGCATCGCCTGACCACCGCGCGGCCACACCGTGAACTCCCCGCCGCCCGCGTTCCCGGACGCGGGCGTTCGCGCGCCCGGCCGCGCTACTTCACGCCGGTGTGCCCGAACCCGCCGGCCCCGCGTCGGGTTTCGCCCAGTTCGGCGACTTCCGACCAGTGGGCGTGCGGCACCCGGGCGAGCACCATCTGCGCGATGCGCATGGACGGCTCGACCACGAACGGTTCGCTCCCGAGGTTGATGAGCGCGATCACGATCTCACCCCGGTAGTCCGCGTCGATGGTCGCGGGGCTGTTGGGCAGCGTGATGCCCTGCCGCGTGGCGAGCCCCGAGCGCGGCCGGATCTGCATCTCGTACCCGGGCGGGAGTTCGATCGCGAAGCCTGTCGGGATGCGCACGATCGTGCCGGGCGCCAGCGTGACCGGGGCGGCGATCGCGGCACGCACGTCCATGCCGGCGGCGCCTTCGGATTCGTAGGCGGGCAGGGGCAGCCCTTCGGCATGGTCGAACCTGCGGATGCGGACGCGGACGTCGTCGGTCGTGTGGCTCATGGTGTCCTCCCGGTCCGCACCGTAGCAGGAGCCGGCGCCGGCTGGCGACGTTCCGGTCGCGCCGCGGCGGGACCTCGGGCACTATGCCGCACACGATTCCATTCCACGGGAGGAACCATGTCGCTCGCCTCGAGCCGGCCGATCGCCGCCGGCACTTCGATCGGACACGTGCACCTCAAGGTCGCGGACCTCGAACGCGCGCTGCGCTTCTGGTGCGGCGTGCTCGGGTTCGAACTCGTGCAGCGCTACGGCCCGGGCGCCGCGTTCATCTCGGCCGGGGGCTACCACCATCACATCGGGTTGAACACGTGGGAGAGCCTGAACGGTCCGCCGCCGGCACCGGGAACGACCGGCCTGTATCACGTGGCCATCCTGTACCCGACGCGCGCGGCACTCGCCGACGCGCTGCGCCGGCTGATCGCCGCGCGCGTGCCGCTGCAGGGTGCGAGCGATCACGGCGTGAGCGAGGCGCTCTATCTCGCGGACCCGGACGGCAACGGGGTCGAGCTCTACCGCGACCGTCCGCGCGAGGACTGGCCCCGCCAGGCCGACGGCAGCCTCGCCATGGTGACCGCGCCGCTCGATCTCGAGAACCTGCTCGCCGAGCCGCCGCTGGAGTGAAGAAGTGCGCGCACGCGACGTGCGCGACGTGCTAGGTTCCGCACCGACTCCGTCACGCCACGTCGGGAGGTTCCGTTGCTTTCCATCAGCAACGCCACGCGATATGCCGTCTCGGTCGTACCCGCCTCGGACCCTTCCGGTGCCGAGGTGCTGCTCGCCGTGGTCCGGGCGACGTTCCGGGTGGTGAAGCTCACGAAGCTCGAGCTCGCTCCGGAGCAGGTGCCGCCGACGCTCGCCGACGAGTACGCCGACGAACCGGGCAAGTCGAGCCTCGTGGCCGCCTCCGACTTCGCCGTCCGCAAGCCCGGCGCCGACGTGATCGTGCTCGGGCACGCCCACGCGCCCGGCGGCAAGCCCGTCACCGAACTGGACGTGCGCATCGAGGTGGGCGATGTCGCCACACGGTTGCGCGTGTTCGGCGACCGCAGCTGGAAGCGCGCGCTGCTCGGGCTTTCGCCGTCGCGACCCGAACCGTTCCGCAAGATGCCACTCGCCTGGGAACGAGCGTTCGGGGGCACCTGCGCGGCCGCGGGCCGCGCGGACGGCGAGGACCGCCTCGACGCGAACCCGGTCGGCGCGGGCTTCTGGCGCAACGAGAAGGACGCCGTGGACCAGCCGCTGCCCAATCTCGAAGATCCCGGGGCGCTGGTGAAGTCGTGGAAGGACCAGCCGGGCAGCGCCGGTACCGGTTTCGTCGCACCCGACTGGGAACCGCGGCGGGCGTTCGCCGGCACGTACGACGCCGCCTGGGAACGCGACCGCATGCCGCTGCTGCCCGACGATTTCGACGAACGCTTCTGGCAGTGCGCGCCTGCGGCGCTGCAGGCGGCCGCGCCGTTCCGTGGCGGCGAGCGCGTGCGCCTGTCCGGCCTGCATCCGGCGGGCGAGATCGCGTTCGAACTCCCGCGCGACCAGGTCACCGTGGACGTGCTGCTGCCGGCCGAACGCGTCGCCACGCACGCGGCGGTGCTCGACACGCTCGTGCTCCAGCCCGACGAGGAACGCGTGAGCCTGGTCTGGCGCGCCTGCATCCCGGCGCCGCGCCCGATCACGTCGGTGCGTGCGGTGTGCGTTCGCAGCACGCTCCACCCGGCACCGCTCGAGGAGGCCGCGCGTGGCTGAGGCTTCCGTGGTCGTGACCGGCAGCGGCGCGCTCACCAGCCTCGGCATGGCGGCGCAGTCCTACGCGGCGTTCCGTGCGGGCTTCAGCCGCATCGCGGAATGGGAGGACTTCCGGCTCCTCGGGCCCGACGAGGAGTTCGATCCGCCCGAGCCGCTGCGGGCCGCGTTCGCGCCCTTGCCCTACGACTGGTCGCATCCCATGGACCGCCGCATCGAACTCGCGCTGCCGGCACTCGGCGAGGCCTTGCAGCAGGCGAAGCTGTCCGGCGCCGATTACGCCCGCGCCCGGCTGTCGCTCGCGTTGCGCCCGCCGGTCGCGCCCGAGAGCGCCGAGGCGCTCGGGCGCTACGTGCTCGACGGGTTCTCGCGCGAAGGTTCGCTGCCGGCGCCGAAGGACTCGGTGCTCTACTTCCGGGGCCACGCGTCGTTCGCGATCGCGGTGATCGAAGCCGTGCGCGCGTTGCGCGCACACGAGTGCGAGCGTGCGATCGTCGGGGGCGTGGACACGTTCGTGGACGCGGCCGAGGTCGAACGCCTCGATCGCGACTTCCGGCTGCGCAGCGAGCGCGCCGCCGACGGCGCGATGCCCGGGGAAGCCGCCGCCTTCGTGGTGCTGGAGCGCGCCGACACGGCCGCGGCGCGCGGTGCACGCGTGTTCGCGCGCGTGGCGTCGTACGGCTACGCCGACGAGCCGCGCCCGCTCGGCGCCCCGGAGCCGTGTCGCGCCGAAGGCCAGTCGCTCGCGATCCGCAACACGCTGGCCCGCGCCGAGCGCCACGGCCGCGCGGCGGCGCCACCGGCGTGGATCGTGTCCGACCAGAACGGCGAACGCCATCGCGCGCAGGAGTGGGCGCTCACGTCGACCCGGCTGGCCCGCGAACTCGCGGAGTCCCACGCGCTCTGGCATCCCGCGACGAGCTTCGGCGACGCCGGCGTGGCGAGCGGGGCGCTGCACGCGCTGCTCGCGGCCGAAGCCTGGCGCTGCGGTGCATCGCCCGCTCCCGAAGCCCTGCTGATCGCGTCGTCCGACGGCCCCGAACGAGCCGCGGTGCTGCTCGCCGCCCCCGGAAAGGAGTGACCCGATGCCCGCGACCGTGAACGTCAACATGCGCACCGTGGTGCACGCGTCGAGCAACGGACAGGTGATGGGCTTCCCGGACGTCTGCAAGACCCCGACGCCCGCAGGTCCGGTGCCCATTCCGTACCCGAACGTGGCCATGTCCAGCAACCTCGCCCAGGGCAGCACGACGGTGAAGATGGACGGCAACCCGATCGCCGTGGAGCAGTCGAACTTCTCCACGAGCACCGGCGACGAAGCCGGCTCGGCCGGCGGCGGCGTGGTCTCCAACACCATCAAGGGCAAGGCCGAGTTCGTGATGAACTCGTTCGACGTGAAGGTGGACGGCAAGGGTGCGTGCCGCATGCTCGACATCATGCTGCTGAACAAGCAGTCGGCGCCGAACACGCCGCCGTTCCCGGAATTGCAGCCGCCGGCGGTGGTGATCTCGATCCCGGTGCCGGAGCCGTCCGAGGACGAGCCCAGCATCTCGCAGTTCGAAGTCACCGATCGCGGACAGGAGCAGAAGCAGTGAAACAGCTCTTCGTGAACCGCACGGCCGCGGAACGCACGGTCAACTCGCGCGTCGAGATCAACAAGCGCAAGACCAAGACCCTGTACTGGTTCTTCGAGCCCGGCGGCTCGAACTCGTCGCTGCAGTACCTGCCCATGGCGCACCGTGCGGGCTTCGGCCCTTCGGGCGCGCTCAAGATGGCGATCCCGACCAATCCGAACGGCGTCTGCGACCACGACCAGTTCCGGCTTTCGGTCGCGGGGCTCGACACGTTCAAGGTGCAGGTGGGCCTCAAGCGCGACGGTTCGGACAAGAAGACGTCCGAGGAGTACAAGGTCTGGCGGCGGATCTACTACTCGGTGCGTTACATGAAGCCGGACTTCCTGTTCGACTTCGGCCCGGTGCACACCGAGTACCTCAAGCACGGCATCGAGCCCAAGAAGATCGCGCCCGGAGGCGGCGCCGCGAAGGTGGCGTACACCGAGATCCTGCGCACGTACGCCGAGGCCGAGGGGCTCGTGCAACCCGTGACCGAAGCGCACCTCGAAGCGCGCATCGTGCTCGTGGACCGGGTCTGGATCGTGAAGAAGCGCGAGTTCACGTACGAGACGCCGCTCTTCAGCTTCGTCGCGGGCGGCTTCGCGCGCACGAACGACCCGAACACCACGGTCGAGCCGAGCTGGATCCTGTGGCCGCGCGCGAAGTTCGCGAAGGTGTCGGTGCGGGGGACGGGCATGCCGGCCATGGACATCACCGCGCACGTCACGCGCGCGTCCGACCGCACGCTCAAGATCGACGTGCCCGACACGGACCCCGCGTTCGAGAAGATGCGGGACGCCGTCGTGCACGGCGACCTCACCTACAGCGTCACCGCCTACTTCATCAAGGTGCTGAACGGCTTCGCGAACTCGGAGATCGGCCGCATCGTGATCGCGACCCGCACCCGCGACGACACGCCGCGCGAGGTGGCGCCGCGACAGGGCACCATGATCCACGAGATGGGTCACGGCTTCGGCATGGTGCCGCCGACCACACCGCAGTTCAACGAGTACACGGGCAAGCCGTTCCCCGGCCAACCCAAGGCCAATCCCAAGCACTACCAGAACGGCGGCGGGCACTGTTCGCAGGGCGCCGGCGGTTCGAGTCCCGACTTCAGCCGAGGGGCCTGCGTGATGTACCACGCCGGCTGGGACGGGCGGCCGCACGCCTTCTGCGCCAACTGCGCACCGATCGTGAAGCGCCTGAACATGAACCGGAACGACATGCTGTGGCCGTGAACGCGCGCATCGCGGCGGCGGCCGCCGCGTTGGCGCTGCTCGCGGCCTGCGCCTCCCCGGCGCGGCAATCGGGAGACGGAAAGGGAGCACCCATGGACGACGCCGTGTTCGCTCGCGTGAAGCTCGACACCTTCGAGGACTGCGAAGCCTCGCCCGCGCTGCCGAGCGAGGACTTCAAGGGCATCGTGATCGCGATGCCCGCCCGGGTGCCCGTCAGCCGCGTCGATCGCGTGCCGCTCTGCGGCACGTGGCGACTCCCGGGCAAGGTGGTGGCATCGTTGCCCGGGGTGGAGGACAGCCTCGTCTACCTGGTGCGCGACGTCGAGACACACGCCGCGTTCAGCGGGCACTTCCGCTACCACGAGGACGTGGCCGAGCCCACGCCCGATCCCGCGGACGCGCCCGGTCGGGCCCACCCTTCGGGCCTGCCGGTGCTCGGCGCCGAGAGCATGGTCATGAAGGGCTGGTTCAACTTCAATCTCGGCCGCGCGTGGAAGATCCCGCGCCAGCCCGGACGTTACCGGGTCGTCGTGACGCTCCAGCACCTGCAGTCGAACGAAGTCGAGTTCGAGGTGACGAAGTGAGCGTGTCGTCGGCGCGCTTCGAGCGCACGGCCGCGCACCCGGTGCCGGCCGACGACTTCGAAGGCGTGCTGCTGCGCGCCCCCGAACGGTTCGTGGCGGGTCAGCCGTGCGTGGTGCGTGGCGCGTTCCAGATCGGCCCCGACGCGCTCGCGACGCTGCCGCGCGAGGACGCGTACGACGCGCTCACGTTGCTGGTGACGGAACGCGCGAGCGCGCGCAGCACCACCGTCCGGCCGGCGCGCAGCGCGGTCGCACTCGCGACCGAGCCGGGCCCGGCGGGCCGCCGGCGCGGCTGGTTCGAACTCGACGTGATCGGCATGAGCGGCTTCCGGCCGCGTGCCGGGACGATCACCGTATCCGCATGGCTCGGGCCGCTGCGCTCCGAAGGTCACGACGTGATCGTCGAAGCCCCGCCCGAAACGACAGGAGGCCACCGATGACGCCCCAGGAACTCCACACGCTCGCCACCGCGTCCGCGCCGTTGCTCGGGACGGTCTTCACGCTCGAAGAGGGAGGAGAGGCCGGTGTCGTGGTCGCCGGGGAGCCGGCGGTGCGGTTGCGTTGCCACGTGCTGCGCACCGCCGACCGGCCGACGCTCACGCTCACGCTCGGGGCCCGCGTGCTCGTGCTGCCGCCACCGGCCGGGGAGACGTTCGGCGTGGTGCTCGGCATCGTCGCGCCGTACGCGTCGCCGCGCCCGGACGAAGCCCCGCCCGCACGGCTCGAGCTGACCGCCGAACAGGCGATCGAGCTGCGCTGCGGCGACAGTTCGCTGACGCTCTCGGCCGACGGCCAGGTGCGCCTGACCGGCACCGACGTCACCTCGCGCGCGCGCCGCACGCAGAAGATCCGCGGCGGCACGGTGCACATCAACTGAATGCCCGCATGACCACGACCGCCGATTCCCGCATGCGCCCCGAGGCGCGCCACGTCGTGCGCGACCTGCCGGCCGAGCACCTCGACGATCTCGTCTTCCTGCTCGCCCAGCGCGATCTCGCGGTGACTTCGCACGTGCATTTCGTGCCGCACCTCGCGGCGCTCGACGAACGCATCGCCGCCGACCTGCTCGGGCTCGCGGTGACGCCGCGCCACGCCGCGCCCGCCGTCGAGGACGCGCTGGGCGGCAGCGACGGCGAAGTCCTGGCGGCGGGAGCGCGCGCGGTCGCACACCTCGCACAGCCCGCGCTCTGGCGCACGTTCGACGAAGCGCTGCTGTCCGCCAAGCCCGCGGCTGCGGTCGCGCTGGCCCACGGGCTCGTCGGCGCACCCACGGCATCGGTCCGGCCGCGGCTCGCGGCATGGGCGGAGCTGCAGCGCGCGGCGCCCCCGCACGTGGCGATCGCGCTCGGCGAAGTGGCCGCCGCACACGGCAGCGCTCCCACCGCGGCGGCACTCGCGCCCGGCTTCACGCACGACGATGCCGCCGTACGCGCCGCCGCGCTGCGTGCCGCGCAGCACGCGGGCGTCGTGGCGCCCGTCCTCGGGGAGCTCGCGGCGCAGGATCCGGATCCCGGCGTGCGCGAAGCCGCGCTGCTCGCCGGGCTGTGGACGCGCGCGCCCTGGTGCGGCGGGCTCGTCACGCGGCTGCTCGCCGAACCCGCGACGGCACCTGCCGGCTGCGTCACGCTCGCCGCGGCGGTGGCCGAGGCCGACGCGCTGCCGAAGCTGCGCGCGCACGCCGCGAACACCGCGCTCGGGCCGGCGCGCTTCGGCTGGCTCGCCGACGCGGGCTGGTCCGAACTGCTGCCGCTGCTGCTGGAAGGACTCGACGCTCCCGAGGCGGCCGACGCCACCGCGGCGGCGGAAGCCTTCGCGCGCCTGACCGGTGTGGGTTCACCCGCGGTGCGTGCGAATGCGGCCGCGGCGGGCGCGGACCCGGTGTATGCGCCCGACCCGGCACGCGCGCGCGCGCACTGGGCGTCCGACTCGAAGCGCTACCTGCCCGGCAAGCGCTGGGCGCAGGGCATGGCGCTGGAGCCCGGCGATGCTCCCGCCACGGTGGACCTGGGCGCGGCACGCCTCGCCCGGATTCGCGCACGCCATTCGGGCCGGGGCAGCGCCACGTCGCGCGAGCTGCTGCGACTCGCGTGACCCCGGCCGCGCCGTCGAGCGACCGCCCCGGCGTGGTCGTCGTCCTCGCGACGACGCTGGCCGGCCTCGCGGTGCTGGCGGGGGTGGGCGCGTGGTGCACTCCCGCCGACGCGTGGGGGATCAACGCGTCGCGCTTCCTGCCGTTCGCCGCGGTCGCGTGGCTCGCGGCGAGCGCACTCGCGTGCGGCGCACTGCTCGCGCGCGTGGAGCGCCCGTGGCGCGGTCCCGCCGCGTTCGCGGCCGGGCTGCTCGCACTGGCCGCATGGACCGCGGCGCTGTGGCACTTCCGCGTCGCGCACGTGCTGCTGGGGGACGGCGTGCCGATCGTGTCCGCGCTGCCCGAGCAGCACGGCGCACACCCGCGCGAACCACTGGCCTCGGCGCTGCTGCAGTGGGCGTGGCGCTGGCTCGGCCCGGCCATGAGCGCACCCGGCCGCACGCGCGAAACCGCCATCGCCCTGGTCGCGGGGCTGGTCAGCGTCGCGGCGGGCGTGGTGGCTGCGCTGGCCGCCTTCGCGCTCGCACGCGAGGCGCGACGCACGTTCGCCGCTTCCGGCGAGGCCGGCGCGGAGACGGCGCTGTTCGCGCTGGCGTTGCTCGCGCAGGGCGCCACGCTGGTGTTCTTCGGCTACGTCGAGCACTACGCGTGGCCCGCCGCCTGCGCGCTGCTGCTGCTCTCCGCGTGCCTGCGCACACTGCGCGGCGCCGCGCCGCTCGCGTGGCCCCTCGCGGTCTTCGCGCTGGGCTTCGCGTTCCACTTCTCGGCGCTCGTGTTCGTGCCCGCGCTGCTCGTGGTGATCGGGGCGCGGCTCGCGCGTCCCGACGGCCGCGGCGGCGCGCTGCGCGATCTCGTGGGCGCCGCCGCGCTGGCGGGCGTGGCCGTCGCGTGGCTGCAGGCGCGCGGCGTACCGCTGCTGGCGAACGTGCGCGACCTGCTCGCGAGTCACGCGGCGTCGGCGGCCTACCTGCTCTCGCGCGATCACCTGCGGGACTTCGCCAACGAACACGCGCGCATCGGCCCGCTCGGGCTGCCGGTGTTCGTCGCGCTCGCCGTGCCGTTCGCGCGCGACGCGCGGACGCCCGGAATGCTGCGCGCGTTCGTGCTCGTGCTCGGCGGCACGATCGTGGCGGCGACGTTCCGGACGCCCGACATGCCGCTCGGCTACGCCCGCGACTGGGACGTGTTCGCCGCCGCAGGGCTCGCGCTGGCCGCCGCGGCCTTGCTCGCCGTGATCGGCGTGGTGCGCGAGCCACGTGCCCGGCGTGCGCTGCTGGCCGCGGCGCTGGTCGTGAGCCTGCTGCACACGCTCCCGTGGATCGCGCTCAATCACGACGAAGCCGCGTCGGTGCGACGGTTCGCCACGCTGCCGCTCGGGCTCGGCCGCACCGAGTCCACGCTCGCGTGGTGGCACGTGCAGCGCCGCGAGTACGCCCAGGCGCGCACGTGGCTCGAGCGCTCGCTGCGCGCGAATCCCGACAACATCCGCGCGGTGGACCTGAGCGGTCGCATCGCCCTGCTCGAAGGCCGTCCGGATCTCGCGATCCCGGCCTATCGCACCGGCGTGCTCATGCGCCCCGACCGCTCCGAGTACCGGCTGCAGCTGGCGTTCGCGCTGCAGGCGTCGGGGCACCCGGGCGAGGCGCTCGCCGCGCTCGACACGCTCGCGCGCACCCATCCCGACGAGCCCGCGCTGTGGCTGCAGCGCGCCATGGGACTCGACGCGCTCGGCCGCCGCGATTCCGCACGGGCCTGTCTCGAGCGGGCGCTGTCGCTGTCGCCCGGACTGGCCGGGGCCGCACGGCAGGTCCTGCCGGCACTCATGGAGGGACGATGAAACCACGCGATCCCGAGCCCGCCACGCGCGGCCGCACGTACGCGCGCATCTTCGCCATGGTGCGGCGCATCCCCGAGGGCAAGGTGGCCTCGTACGGCGAAGTCGCCGACTGGAGCGGGCTGCCGCGGCAGGCGCGGCTCGTGGGCTACGCTCTGCATGCCTCAGGTTCGGACTTCGTGCCGTGGCATCGGGTGGTGAACGCGGCCGGCGTATTGAGCCTGGGCAAGCTCGATCCCTCGGGCGCGGTCACGCAGCGCCTGAGGCTGCAGGCCGAAGGGGTGACGTTCGACGCGCGGGGGCGCGTGCGCATGGACCTGCACCGCTGGCCCGGGCCCCGAAAGAAGCGCTGACAATCTGCGAGCGGATTTCACGGGATGAAACGGCCCGGTGAATCCTTCTCCGCGCGGATGACTCCCACGCACGTCGCCGGGAACTCACCGGGGTGAAGTGTGTACTCTGTCTGCGTGCGACCCACCCCACATGCGCACGCGCGCCCTCGGGCGCGCCCGGTGGATCCCACCAGGGGAGAAAGCCGCTTGTCGAGACCCGCATCGTTCCGCCGTTCCGTGCCCCTGCAGTTCCCGTCCCGCAGCTTCCTGTCGCTGGCCCTCGTGCTCGTCTCGCTGCTGCCCGGTCCCGCAGGACCGGTCCACGCCGCGACGGCGCCGCGCACGGCCCCAGCGTTCACGCTGCCCACCCGCACCGCCACCGTCGAATCGGATTCGCTGCGCGGCCGCGTGGTCGTCGTGGACTTCTGGGCGTCGTGGTGCGGCCCGTGCCGCAAGTCGTTCCCGTGGCTCGCGGGACTGCAGAAGAAGTACGCGGACCGTGGGCTGGTCGTGGTCGGCGTCAATCTCGACAAGGACCGGCAGCTCGCCGAGGGGTTCCTGCGCGATTTCGACGTGCCGTTCACGATCGCGTTCGACCCCGCGGGCAGGAGCGCGGCGGCCTATGCCGTCAAGGGCATGCCGACCACCTGCCTCGTCGGGCGCGACGGCACGTTGCTCGATTCCCACGTGGGATTCACGGCGGACAAGGCGGCCGCGTTCGAGCGGCTCATCGAGGAGGCACTGGCCCAGTGACCCGACGACTGGTGTGGATCGCCGCGCTCGCCGCGGCACTGGCTTCGACCGGCTGCGCGGCCATGTCCGTGAAGCCGTGGGACCGCGACCTGATGGCCGACAAGCGCATGCGCTTCGCCGCGCTGCCCATGGAGAGCGCCGTGGACGGCCACATCTACTTCTCGAAGGAGGCGGCCACGGGGGGCATGTCCGTGGGCGGGGGAGGTTGCGGATGCAACTGACCCACGCGCCCGCAGCCGGGGCGTTCCGTGCGGCACTGCGCGTGGCGGCCTGCGCGCTGCTGGCCGGCGGCGTCGCCACGATCGCCGCGGCGCAGCCGGCTCCCGTCGCGCCGGAGTCGCCCACCTGGCAGCTCGAGACTTCGGGACTCTTCTACGGCGAGATGCACCGCACCCGCGTGTTCGAACCCGCCGCGCGCATCACGCGCCTGTTCGCGCACGGGCAGTCGGTCACAGCGGCGCTCGACTTCGATGCGATCACCGGGGCCAGCCCGAGCGGCGCACAGCCGTCGGGCGTCGCGCAGACGACCACGACGCCGTCGGGCAACACCAAGGTGACCCCCGCGGGCGAGATCCCGCTGACGGATTTCCGCGACGTACGCGGCGCCGTGGACCTGGAATACGTGCAGCCGCTCGGCTCGCACCTCACCGCGACCACGGGTGGTCACTTCTCGAAGGAACGCGACTACCGCTCGCTCGGCGGGCGGGCGCAGCTCTCGCTCGAGGCGTTCCAGCGCCTGTCCACCTTCACGGCCGGCTGGTCGGTGAACGCCGACGTGGTCACGCCGCTCGAAGGCACGCGCGCGGCGTTCACGGAGGACGACCGCACGGGCAGCACGTCGGAGCACAAGGACTCCCGCAGCTTCCTCGCCGGCACTTCGCGCGTGCTCACGCGCCGCTGGCTGCTCGGGGTGACGGGCACGTACTCCGAGGACAGCGGTTACCTCAGCGATCCGTACAAGCTCGTGAGCATCCTCGATCACACGACCGGGCACACGACGAGTTCGCTGCACGAGCGCCGCCCGGACCGGCGGCTGCGTCGCGACCTGCTCGCGAGTTCGGCCTACCACCACGCGACCGACGTCTCGTACGTGAGCTACCGCTACTACTGGGACGACTGGGGCGTGAAGGCGCACACGCTCGACCTGAAACTGCGTCACGACTTCGACGACAAGCGCTTCCTCATGCCGCACCTGCGCGCCTACCACCAGGGCCCGGCCGACTTCTTCTCGTACGGCCTGCGCGACGACCGGCCGCTGCCGGAGTTCGCGACGAGCGACTACCGGCTCGGCACGCTCAACACGGCGACGGTCGGCGCGACGCTCGGTTTCGGGCTGCCCGACGTGCCGGGGCAGTTCACGGTGCGCGCCGAACTGCTGCGGCAATGGGGCAAGGGCTTCCCGGACGAGGCGATCGGCTCGCAGCGCACGTACAACCTCGCACCGGGCGTGGGCATCGGCACGGTGATGGCGGGCTGGTCGGTCGGCTGGTGAGCGGCTCGTCCCACACGCTCGAACGGCAGGGCACCGTCTGGCTCGGCCGCTTCGAGGCCATGGCCAGTCCGTGCGAGGTGCTGGTGGACGTGGACCGGCGCCGCGACGCCGACGCGCTCGTGCGCATCGCCCGCACCGAGGCACGGCGCATCGAGAAGAAGTTCAGCCGCTACCGCGACGATTCCGTGCTCGCCGCGATCCACGCGACGCGTGGGCGGCCGTTCGTCCCCGACGCCGAGACCGCCCGCCTGCTCGACTACGCCGCCGCCTGCCACGCGCTTTCCGGTGGCCGCTTCGACGTCACCTCGGGCGTTCTGCGGCGCGCGTGGAGCTTCGACGGACGCGAAGCCGCGCCCGACGAGGCGCGCATCGCGCAGGCGCTGGCGCACGTCGGTTGGGAGCGCGTGCGCTGGCAGGACGGCACGCTCGTGCTGCCCGAGGGGACCGAACTCGACTTCGGCGGGCTCGCCAAGGAGTACGCGGTGGATCACGCGCTCGGCCTGCTGCGCGCCGCGACGCCGGCGGCCTGCCTCGTGAACTTCGGTGGCGATCTCGCGGCGAGCGGCCCGCGCCGTGGCTCCGAACCGTGGATCGTGGGTGTGGACGACCCCGCACGGACCGGTGAAGGCGCGCTCTGGAGCGTCGAGATGGGCGAGGGCGGTCTCGCCACGAGCGGCGACGCCCGGCGCTACATCACCTGGCAGGGCCGCAGGCTCGGGCACATCCTCGACCCGCGCACCGGCTGGCCCGTCGAGGACGCACCGCGCGCGGTCACGGTGCTCAGCACCAGCTGCGTGGAGGCGGGCACCCTGGCGACGGTGGCGATCCTGCACGGCAAGGAGGCGCGGGCGTTCCTCGACGCGCAGGGCGTGACCTACCGCATGGTGGACCACTGACGCGGCGCGCGCGCCCCCGGAGGGGCCACCGCCGCACTCAGCCGTGCACGCCCGCGGCGGCCTCGCCGCCCGAACGCTCGACCCACTCCGCGTAGGACCCGAGGTACTCGAACGGCGGCTGCGCCGGCGTGGAGTCGTCGCCGGGCCGCAACTCGAGCACGCGGTTCGCGAGGCCGCGCAGGAACGTGCGGTCGTGGCTCACGAACAGCATGGTGCCCTCGAACTCCTTGAGCGATTCGACGAGCATCTCCTTGGTCTCGAGGTCGAGGTGGTTCGTGGGTTCGTCGAGCACGAGGAAGTTGGGCGGGTCGAACAGCACGCCCGCGAGCACGAGCCGCGACTTCTCGCCGCCCGAGAGCACGCGGATCGGCTTGTCCACGTCCTTGCCGCTGAAGTGGAAGGCGCCGAGCAGGTTCTTGAGCACGCCCTGCGATTCGAGCGGGAAGTCGCGCTGCATCTGCTCGAACACCGACAACGACGGATCGAGCAGCTCGAGCGACTGCTGCGCGAAGTAGCTCATCTTGAGGCTCGCGCCGAGTCGCACGGTGCCGGCGTCGGGTTCGGAGACGCCGGCCACCATCTTGAGCAGCGTGCTCTTGCCCGCGCCGTTGCGCCCCATCACGCACCAGCGTTCGGTGCGGCGGATGCGGAAGTCGAAGCCGTCGTAGATCACGCGCTCGCCGTAGCCCTTGCGGATGCCTTCCAGCATCGCCACGTCCTCGCCGGAGCGGGGAGGCTGGCGGAACCGGAACTCGGTCACGTGGCGGTGCCGCGGCAGCTCGACCTGTTCGATCTTCTCGAGCTTCTTCACCCGGCTCTGCACCTGCGCGGCCTTGGCCGCGTGCGCCGCGAAGCGCTCGATGAAGCGCCGCTCCTTGGCGAGCATGGCCTGCTGGCGCGCGTACGCCGCTTCGCGGTTCGCCTCGGCGATCGCGCGTTCGCGCACGTAGAAGTCGTAGTCGCCCGTGTAGCTCGTGAACTCGCCGGTGTCGATCTCCAGGATGCGGTCCACGATGCGGTTCATGAAGTCCTTGTCGTGGCAGGTCATGAGCACCGCCCCGGGGTAGGACTGGATGAACTTCTCGAGCCACAGGATGGATTCGATGTCGAGGTGGTTCGTGGGCTCGTCCATGAGCAGCACGTCGGGCCGCCCGAGCAGGATGCGGGCGAGTCCCACGCGCATCTTCCAGCCGCCCGAGAGCGCGCCCACGTCGCCTTCGATCTGTTCGTCCGCGAACCCGAGCCCGTGCAGGATCTCCTTGGCCCGCGCCTCGAGGTCGTAGCCGCCCCGTCGCATGTACTCGTCCTGCACGTGCCCGAAGCGGTCGAGGATCTTCTCCATCTCGTCGGCACGCGCGGGATCGGCGAGCGCGTGCTCGAGGTCCTTGAGCTCGTGGTGCATGTCGCCCAGGTCACCGCTGCCCGCGATCGCCTCGTCGAGCACGCTGCGCCCCGACATCTCGCCGATGTCCTGGCGGTAGTAGCCGATCGAGAGCTTCTTCGGAACCGTGACGTCGCCCTCGTCGGGCGACTCCTCGCCGACGATGAGCCGGAACACGGTCGTCTTGCCGGCACCGTTGGGGCCGACGAGCCCGACCTTCTCTCCGGCGTTCAGCTGGAAGCCGGTCTCGACGAAGAGGATCTGCTGGCCGTACTGCTTGGAGACGTTCGTGAAGACGATCATGCGCGGGCCGGGCTCACTTTCCGCCCTGCTTCTTCTCGAGCCGCGCCCATGCGTCCTTGAGCGTCACGGTGCGGTTGAACACCGGAACGCCGGGCTTCGAATCGCGCGCGTCCGCCACGAAGTAGCCGACGCGTTCGAATTGCACCGGTACGCCGGGCGTGGCGTCGGCGAGCGCCGCCTCGACCTTGCAGTTCGTGAGCGTGGTGAGCGACGCCGGGTTCAGGCCCGACGTGAACTCGGCGCCTTCGGGCAGGTCCTCGGGGTCCTCGTTCAGGAACAGCGTCTCGTACAGCCGCACTTCCGCGGTCACGGCATGCGCGGCGGACACCCAGTGGATCGTCGCCTTCACCTTGCGGCCGTCGGGTGCGTTGCTCGAGCGGGTTTCGGGATCGTAGGTGGCGCGCACTTCGACGACCTTGCCGTCCGCGTCCTTCACCACGCCCGTGCAGCGGATGAAGTAGGCGCCGCGCAGACGCACCTCGACGCCGGGGGCGAGGCGGAAGTACTTCGGTGGCGGCACTTCGCGGAAATCGTCCTCGTCGATCCACAGCTCGCGCGAGAACGGCACCGGGCGCGTGCCGGCCGTTTCGTCCTCGGGGTTGTTGCCGAGTTCGAACTGCTCGACCTGGCCCTCGGGGAAGTTCTCGATCACGACCTTCACGGGATTCAGCACCGCGAGTCGGCGCAGCGCGTGACGGTTCAGGTCTTCGCGCACGCAATGCTCGAGCAAGCCGAACTCGGCGCGGTTCTCGCGCTTGCCGACACCGATGCGCTCGGCGAAGTCGCGCAGCGCGGACGCCGGGTAGCCGCGGCGGCGCATGCCGGAAATGGTCGGCATGCGCGGGTCGTCCCAGCCCGTCACGTGGCGCTCGGTCACGAGCCGGAGCAGCTTGCGCTTGCTCACGACCGTGTGCGTCACGTTGCGGCGTGCGAACTCGTACTGGTGCGGCAGCGGCCGCGGCAGGTCGAGCGAGTCGAGGATCCAGTCGTAGAGCGCGCGGTGCGGTACGAACTCCATGGTGCAGATGGAATGCGTGATGCCTTCGATGTAGTCCGACAGCCCGTGCGCGAAGTCGTAGAGCGGGTACACGCACCAGCGGTCGCCGGTGTTGTGGTGCGTGGCGTGGCGGATGCGGTACAGGAGCGGATCGCGCAGCCACACGTTGTCCGACGACATGTCGATCTTCGCGCGCAGCGTGCGAGCACCGTCGGGGAACTCGCCGGCGGTCATGCGCGCGAACAGGTCGAGGTTCTCCGCGATCGAGCGGCCCCGATAGTGGCTTTCCTCGCCGCGTTCGCCGGGCGCACCGCGCATGCGGTCCACCTCTTCGGGCGTGTGGTCGCAGACGTAGGCGAGGCCCTTCTCGATCAGCCGCACCGCGAACGCATGCAGGGCCTCGAAGTAGTCCGACGCCCGGAACGCCTCGAGACCTTCGCCGCCGCCCATGACCGCCGGCAGGTGGAAGTCGGCGCCTTGGGCGCGAGCCGTGGCACCGTGCGGCTTCAGCCCGAGCACGTGATCCGCCCAACCGGCGATGAGCCACTTCACGTCGGCGATGATCGAATCTTCGTACTCGATGTCCTCCTTCGCCGGGTTCGTGTCGTCCATGCGCAGGTTGCACTGGCCGCCGAACTGGCGCGCGACGCCGAAGTTGAGGCAGATGCTGGTCGCGTGGCCGACGTGCAGGTAGCCGTTCGGTTCGGGAGGGAACCGGGTCACGATCTTCGTGTGGGCCCCGGAAGCGAGGTCGGCCTTCACGATCTCCCGGATGAAGTCTTCGCGATCGGGCGAGTCGGCGGTGGTTTCGTGATCGGACATGGAGGCACTCGGCGGTGGCGGAGCCGGCGGCGCGACCCTCGGACGGGGCCGGCGCCCGCGGTGGGCGGCTCGAGACGGCGACACGGTGACATAACGCCATCGGCCCCGGGCTGTCCAGCGCGCCACCGGGTACGCGAAGCCCCGGCCGCACGTAGGCGACCGGGGCCGGCGCGGCGTGCGGCACCTGTCAGCGGAACAGCGTCTTCACCCGGCCCCAGGTCGAGGACCGGGCCGGCGTCGGCCCACCGGCGGGCTGGAAGGCGAGGTCCACGATCTTGTCACCCGGCGCGGGGACGAGGAACGCGGGGTTCGTCTCGAGCAGCGAGTAGCCGTGGAACTCGTGCACCTGCCCGGTCACCCCGTCCACGCACAGGAAGCGGTTGCCGAACGGCGAGAACTCGATGCCGTGCGGCCGCGCCCAGCCGGTGCCCACGAACTGGCCGCTGATCAGGTGGCTCGTCCAGTCGAAGCGGTAGCCCATGTTCGTGTTCATCGCGGTCACGAGGATGTCGTTCGTGACGGGGTGGAACGCGACGTCGTTCGGGAGCGCACCCAGCGGCAACGGGATCGAGAACTGCGGCGCTCCCGTGACGGGATCGAACACCTCGACGTCCATGTTGCCCCACGAGCACACCCACAAGTTGCCGTCGGGGCCCATGCGCATGTCCGCGGGCATCGAGACGGGGCAGACCACGCGGATGAACGCGGCGGTGTTCGCGTCGTAGGCGCGCACGTCGTTCGTGAGCATGTCGCCGACGAACACTTCGCCCGTGGGCGCGTACAGCCCGGCCCACTGCCAGCCGCCGCCGGCGTTGTAGGTCTTCACGAGCGCGCCGGTCGCCACGTCGCGTTCCTCGACGCCGAACGAGTTGTGGCCGACGAGCGCGCGATTGTTGGTGCCACCGAAGTGGATCGCCATCTGGCCGTTGGCGCCCGCCGACAGGCAGAAGGTGCCGAGGAACGCGCCGGTGGTGCCGTCGTAACGGCGCACCTTGTTCGAGGCGTCGCTGGTGACGTACAGGTCGCCCGGCGCGGCCATGGCGAGACCGGCGACCGCGACGAGCGCGAGGGCGAGCAGGGAACGAAGAGCGTGAGGTCGCGTGGTCGAAAGGCGCATGCGGTTCTCCCGTGGTCGGCGAGGGACGAAGGGTTCCAACACCGGGTCTACGGCCGTAGGGTCCGGGCCTAACGCGGGCATCACGACAAATTCGTTTCCGGCTGATAGCCTGCCGGCGTCTTCACCAACTTTCCCGGGAGGGATACTCATGCCGGCATTCGCCAGCCGCCGCCTGATCGCGGTCGTGGGGCTGTTCGCCCTGGTCGTGGCGGGCTGCTCACGTCCGCCGCGGGACGCGCTCGTCGGGCACACCCGGCCGCTCGCCAAGCAGGTCAGCGGCATTTCGCTGCGCGAAGCCCGGGAGGGCAGGCCCGACACGACGTTCACGTTCCGGGCGTCGAACGGCAAGCTCCTGTTCGTGTTCTTCGGCTTCACCCACTGCCCGGACCTGTGCCCGACGACGCTCGGGGACCTGCGGCGCGCGCTGCGCAAGCTGGGCCCGGAGGCCGACCGGGTCGAGGTGGCGTTCGTGACGGTGGACCCCGACCGCGACAGCAGCGAAGTCATGGCCCGCTACCTCGGGTCGTTCTTCGTCGGGGGGCATCCGCTGCGCCCGGGCACGCGCGAACAACTGCTTGCGGCGCAGGCCGCTTTCGGCGCCACCTCATCCGTCACCAAAGGTGCCGACGGCGAGGTGAACGTGGCCCACACCGCGCTCAGCTACGTCGTGGACGAGCATGGCGCGGTGCTGCTGGAATGGGACTACGGCACCACCCCGGCCGACATGGCCGACGACTTCCGGCTCTTGTTTCGCCGCATGAAGGGAGGCTCCCGGTGAGCCGTGGATGGACGATCCTCGCGCTGCTCGCCCTGCTCGGCGCGAGCGGCTGTTCCCGCAACCAGCACACCGCGCCCGCCAGCGAAGGAGCGGCCGTGCAGGTGGCGGTCTCCGATTTCCACGCCATGGCCACTCCGGAGGGCGCTACGGTCGGCGCGATCTTCGGCACCCTCGTGGCGGATGCCGCGGACACGCTGGTCGCCGTGAGCGTTCCTGCGGAGGTGGCGGGCCGTGCCGAGATTCACGAGATGGTCGCCGATTCGAGCGGCCAGATGAGCATGCGCGCGGTCCCCGCGCTGGCGTTGCCGGAAGACCAGGCGCTCGAACTGCGCCCCGGCGGCCTGCACCTGATGCTGTTCGACCTCGTCGCGCCCCTGCGCCCGGAGCGTCCGGTATCGTTGACGTTGCGTTTCGCCCGGGGTGGCGAACGGGTGGTGGAAGTCCCGGTAAGGGAGCTCTAGTTCCAGATCGCTCTCGAGAACGTCAAAACCCGGTGCAGCGACAGGGCTTCGGGCCCGATAATGCAGCTTGAACCGACACCGCCGGAGCCGCGTCCATCCGGCCCCCTCGACCGGAGCTGAATGCCTTGATTCGTTGGCCCAGACCTTTCGCCATCGCCTGCCTGCTCGCCCTCGTCCTGGTGGGTGGTGCGCGCGCCCTGAGCGTCCCGACCGGCTTCGTCGTGGAGAACATGGTGCCCGGCACGGCCTTCACCGTGCCGACCTCGATCGCGTTCCTGCCCGACGGCCGGTTCCTCGTGGCCGAGAAGAGCGGCAAGGTCCGCATGGTGCGCAACGGCGTCGCCCTCGCGAACTCCGTGATCGACCTGTCCACCGAAGTGTTGGACCTGAACGACCGCGGCCTGCTCGACGTGGCGGTGGATCCCAACTACTTCGTCAACCACTTCATCTACCTGTTGTACACGGTGGACCCCGACACGAACGGGGTGGACCTCGACGTGCCCTCGTTCGGGCGGCTCGTGCGCTATCGCATGAACGTGAGCGGCGACACGAACGTGGTCACCACGTCCACGCGCACGGTGCTCATGGGCACGAACTGGCCGAACGGCCCGCTCATCGCCACGGGCTCGCACACGATCGGGGCGCTGCGCTGGGGCCGCGACGGCAGCCTGCTCGTCTCGATCGGCGAGGGCGCGAACTTCCAGTACGCCGACAACGGCAATCTCTATCCCAGCGCGTTCGGCGCAGGGAAGACCGACCCGAACGAGGACATCGGGGCGTACCGTTCGCAGGACGTGACCAGCCTCGCGGGCAAGATCCTGCGCATCAATCCCGCGAACGGCCACGGCTACGCGAGCAACCCCTACAAGGACTCGAACCTCATGTCGGTGCGCTCGCGTGTGTACGCCTACGGCGTGCGCAACCCGTTCCGCATGACGGTGCGCCCGAACACGGGCAGCCCCGACACCACGGTGGGCAATCCCGGCGTGATCCTGTTCGGCGACGTCGGCTGGGACACGTACGAGGAGATGAATCTCGTGTCCACGCCGGGCCAGAACTTCGGCTGGCCCTGTCGCGAGGGCCTGCAGCCGCAGGCCATCTACCCGCTCGTGCAGCCCACGCACAACGGCTGCTCGAGCCTCAACACGTCCACGAACCCCGCGACGAGCTACACGAACCCGGTCGCGTCGTGGCACCACAGCACGCAGAGCCTGAGCTCGCCGCCCAACTTCATCGGCAATGCCTCGATCGGCGGCGTCTTCTACTCCGACACGCTGTACCCGAACGCGTACCGCACGCGCTACTTCTTCGCCGACTACGGCCAGCAGTGGATCAAGGTCGCGAACTTCGACGCGAGCAACACGCTGCTCGGCATCACCGACTTCGGCACCGCGATGGACATGCCCGTCTGCCTCGTTCAGCACCCCACGGACGGTTGTCTCTGGTACGTGTCCATCCTGACCGGCGAGATCCGCCGCATCCGCTACACCGGTGGCAGCGGCGGCAGCAACCAGTCGCCCATCGCCGCCGCGACCGCGTCGCCGACCGCCGGGCTCGTACCGCTCAACGTGAGCTTCTCGAGCGCCGGTTCGTACGACCCCGAGGGCCAGGCGCTCACCTACGCGTGGAACTTCGGCGACGGCGGTACGTCCACGCAGGCGAACCCGCTGCACACCTACCAGATCGCCGGGAACTACGTGGCGACCGTGACGGTGACCGACCCGCAGGGCGGCTCGGCGTTCGCCAGCGTGCCGATCGCGGTGGGCGCGATCGCGACCTTCCCGACGACGCCGGTACTCGACAACTTCAATCGCGCGAACGGCGGCCTGGGCGCGCTGTGGGTGGACAACGCCTCGAGCCTGAGCATCGTGTCGAACACGATGCGCCAGATCAGCCTGAACGCGAGCACGGTGTGGAACGGTGCGACCTTCGGCCCCGACCAGGAGGCCTACCTGACGATGCAGGCGGTGACGGCGAACGCCGTCGAGACCGACCTCATGCTGAAGGTGCAGGGCACGAGCTGGAGCTCCGGGCACATCGAGGTGCGCTACGAGCCGTCCCTCTCGAAGGTGACGATCTCCACGTACCACCCGACCCAGAACTGGGTGACGCGCGGCGTGCTGAGCAACGTGACGTTCGGTGCCGGCGACGTGTTCGGTGCTCGGGCGCTGTCGAACGGCATGGTCGAAGTGTTCAAGAGCGGCATCTCGCAGGGCAGCGTGTCGGTGTCGGGGTGGCCTTACGCGGCGAACGGTGGCCGGCTGGGGCTGACGTTGACGGGGAACACGAGTTCGATCTTCGACGACTTCGGGGGCGGGAACTGGAACCCGGTGGACAACCCGCCGACGGTGAACGTGACGTCGCCCGACGGTGGCGAGGCGTGGACGGGCGGGACGTCGCACGCCGTGACGTGGACGGCGACGGACGACGTGGGCGTGACGGCGGTGGACGTGTACTACCGCGACACGCCTTCGGCGGCGTGGATCCCGCTCGGGCTGGACCTTCCGAACAGCGGCAGCTTCACGTGGTTCGTGCACAACACACCGGGCTCGGGCGCGCGGGTGAAGGTGCGTGCGAGGGACACGGCGGGCAACGTGGGCGCCGACTCGAGCGCGGCGAACTTCACGATCGTGCGCACGCCGGGCGGCATCGCGCCGACCACGCTGCGTGACTTCAAGCTGCCGGGCTCGCAGCCGCTGAGCGCGGGCACGTTCTCGAACAGCACGAGCTGCACGAGCTGCCACGCGGGCTACGACCCGAACGCCGAGCCGGGGCACGGGTTCAAGGGCACGATGATGGCGCACGCCGCACGCGACCCGATCTTCTACGCCTGCCTCGCGGTGGCCGAGCAGGACGCACCGTCCTCGGGCGACCTGTGCCTGCGCTGCCATGCCCCGATGGCGTGGCTGGCGGGCAAGAGCCAGCCGACGAACGGCGCCAACATCGACGCCAGCAACCGTGACGGCGTCTCGTGCGACTTCTGCCACCGCATGGTGGACCCGATCTACCAGAACGGCGTCTCGCCGGTCGAGGACCAGGCGGTGCTCTCGGCCATGCTGCCCGCGCACGTGCCCACGACGCGCGGCACGGGCCAGTACGTCGTGGACTCGAACGTGCGCCGGCGTGGACCGTTCGCCGACCCGGTGACGCCGCACTCGTTCCTGCAGTCGCCGTTCCACACGAAGAGCGAGATCTGCGCGACGTGCCACGACGTGTCGAACCCGGTGTTCAAGCGCGTCAGCGGTGCGCGCTACACGCCGGGACCGTTCGACGCGCCGCCGGACACGATGCACTCGAACGTGCTCATGCCGCTCGAGCGCACGTACAGCGAGTGGCTCAACAGCGCGTTCCCGGCCGGCGTGTACGCGCCCGAGTTCGCGGGCAACGCGCCGGGCGGGATCGTCTCGCAGTGCCAGGACTGCCACATGCGTCCGGTGACGGGCAAGGGGGCGAACGCACCCGATGCGCCCACGCGCACGAACCTGCCGCTGCACGACATGACAGGCGGCAACGCGTGGATGGGCGGCGTGATCGCGTCGCTGTACCCGGGCGAGACCGACCCGGTCGCGATCGCCGCGGGCGCTTCGCGTGCGACGGGCATGCTGCAGGCGGCCGCCACCGTGAAGGCCACGGTCACCGCCGCCGGCGACAGCTTCCGCGCCGACGTCCGCGTGACGAACCACACCGGGCACAAGCTGCCGACCGGCTACCCCGAGGGCCGGCGCATGTGGATCAGCGTCACCGCACGCGACGCGAACGGTGTGGTGGTCTACCAGTCGGCGCCTTACGACACGGCCAGCGGCGTGCTCACGCACGACGCCGCGGCACGCGTGTACGAGATGCACCTCGGGATCTCGACCGCGCTCTCGTCCGCACTGGCGCTGCCGGCGGGTCCGAGCTTCCACTTCACGCTCAACGACTCGGTCTACAAGGACAACCGCATCCCGCCGGTCGGATTCACGAACACGGCCTACGACGCGTTCGGTGGGCGCCCGGTGGACCCGACGCTGCCGTCGCCACGCTACGCCGACGGCCAGAACTGGGACATCGCCACGTACGCGCTGCCGCCCTCGGCACGCTCGGTCGCGGCGACGCTCTGGTACCAGACCACGTCGAAGGACTACGTCGAGTTCCTGCGCGACCAGAACACCACCAACACGGCGGGCCAGGCCATGCACACCGCGTGGGCCGCGAACCGGCGTTCGCCGCCCGTGCTCATGGCGCGCGACTCGCTCACGTTCGACGTGCTCGACTCGCCGCGCGAGGGAACGCCGAAGCTGGCGTCGCTGCGTGCGGTGTCGAACCCGTTCCGTGGCTCGCTGCAGATGGCGCTTGCGCTGCCCAAGGCGCAGGATGTCACGCTCGAGATCTACGATGTCTCCGGACGGCTCGTCACCCGGCAGTCCCGCGGACGGCTCGCCGCCGGCGAGCACCGGCTGTTCTGGGACGGTCACGACGCCGCCGGGACCGACGTCGGCGCCGGCGTGTTCTGGGCGGTCGTGCCCACCGATCGCACCCGACTCGTCCAACGCATCGTCCGCCTGCGGTGAGGGGGGAGAGCAGGCAAAGCGGGATGGGGCAGCCCGTTCCACGCGCCTGAGCGCCCCGAAGGCCCCGGCGTCCTGACCCTTTGCGGGCGAATGAGGGATTGCTTTCGGCCGTGCCTCGGGTAGACTGCGGCACCCTTCATCCTGCCGCGAGGCGCATGACGCGCCCGAGGATCACCCGAGCAAAGGCACCCCCACTGACTTCCCCGACCACGCCCACGGACGGAGCACACGCGCCAGACCCGACATTGCCCGCCATCATCCAGGGAGGCATGGGTGTCGGTGTGTCCAATTGGGTGTTGGCGAACGCGGTCTCGCGCCTCGGACAGCTCGGTGTCGTGTCGTGCACGGTCGTGGACACGGTGTTCGTGCGCCGGCTCCAGGACGGCGATCCGGGCGGCCACATGCGCCGCGCCATGGCGCATTTCCCGATTCCCGGGGTGGCCGAGCGCGCACTGCAGCAGTTCTTCCGTCCCGAGGGTCGCCCGCCCGGTACGCCGTACAAGGCGCTGCCCATGTACCAGCACATCGTGGACAAGGGCCGTGAACAGCTCGCCATGCTGGCGGCGTTCGTCGAGGTCCACCTCGCGAAGGAAGGCCACGACAACCCGGTCGGCGTGAACCTGCTCACCAAGGTGCAGCTGCCGAACCTCGCGCTGCTCTACGGCGCCATGCTCGCGGGTGTGGACTTCGTGCTCATGGGCGCCGGCATCCCGCGCGACATTCCCAAGGTGCTCGACGCCTTCGCGGAGCAGCGCATGGTGGCGGTGAAGCTCGAGGTCGAGGACCGCCAGGCGGACACGCCCGAGACATTCTCGCTCGATCCGACCGTGCACTGGGAAGGCACCCCGCCGCCGCTCAAGCGCCCGAAGTTCCTGCCCATCATCTCGAGCCATTCGCTCGCCACCATGCTCGTGCGCAAGGCCGAGGGCCGTGTGGACGGTTTCGTGGTCGAAGGTCCCACCGCGGGCGGCCACAACGCGCCACCCCGCGGCGAGCTCAAGCTCAACGACCGCGGCGAACCGGTGTACGGCGAGCGCGACCAGGCCGACTTCGGCAAGATCGCCGAGCTCGGCCTGCCGTTCTGGATCGCCGGCGGCACGGGCACGCCCGAAGGCCTCGCCGAGGCCCGCGCGCTCGGTGCGCAGGGCATCCAGGTCGGCACGCTGTTCGCGTACTGCAACGAATCGGGCATCACTCCCGAACTCAAGCGCTCGGTGCTGGGTGCCGTCGTGCAGGGCCGCGCCGACGTGAAGACCGATGCGCTCGCGTCGCCGACCGGCTTCCCGTTCAAGGTGGTCGAATGGGACGGCGATCCTGCGCCCGCGGTGCATCGCAAGCGCGTCTGCGACCTCGGCTACCTGCGGGTCGCCTACGCGATGCCGAACGGGCGGGTGGGCTACCGCTGCCCGAGCGAGCCGGAGAACGAGTTCGTGGCGAAGGGCGGCCAACTCGACGAGACGGTCGGGCGCAAGTGCCTCTGCAACGCCCTGCTCGCCACGATCGGCCAGCCGCAGGAGCGCAAGGACGGGCCCGCCGAGCCGCCGCTCGTGACGAGCGGCGACGAACTCGTGCGGCTCGGCCGGTTCCTGGACGGCCGCACGAGCTACACCGCCGAAGAAGCGCTCACCTGGCTGCTCGCCGGGGTGGCGATCACTCCGGCCGGATGAACGTGCCGGAGCGCAGCTCCGAGATCGCCTGACGCAACTCGTCGTTCGTGTTCATCACGATCGGCCCGTACCACGCGACCGGCTCCTCGAGCGGACGCCCGGAGCACAGCAGGAAGCGGATGCCGTGCTCGCCGGCCTGCACCACGATCTCGTCGCCGGAGCCGAACATGACGAGCGAGCGATCGCCGGCCTTCTCGCGCACGATGATCTCCTCGCCGCCCTGCTGCACTTCGTGCAGCACGCCCAGCGGCTGCGACGCGTCGCGGAACGTGCCGCCGCCCTCGAACACGTAGGCGAAGGCGTTGCGCCGCGTGTCCATGGGCAGCACCTTGCGGCGGCCCGGCGGGACGTACACGTCCACGTACTGGGGTTCGGCGGCGATCCCGTCCACGGGGCCGCGCCTGCCCCAGAAGTCGCCGATGATCACGCGCACCTTCGTGCCGTCGTCGTCGGTGATCTCGGGAATGTCGCGGGACGCCACGTCCTGGTAGCGCGGCGCCGTCATCTTGAGCGACGCGGGCAGGTTGGCCCACAACTGGAAGCCGTGCACGCGCCCCTGCGCGTCCCCTTCGGGCATCTCCTGGTGCAGGATGCCGCGCCCCGCGGTCATCCACTGTACGTCGCCGGCGCCGAGCGTGCCCTTGTTGCCGAGGCTGTCGGCGTGCGTGACGGAGCCGGCGAGCAGGTAGGTGATCGTCTCGATGCCGCGATGCGGATGCCACGGGAATCCCGCCTGGTAGTCGGCGGGGCGGTCGTTGCGGAAATCGTCGAACAGGAGGAACGGATCGGTTTCGTCGGTGTCGCCGAACCCGAATGCGCGGCGCAGCTTCACACCCGCGCCCTCGACGGTGGGCGTGGCTTCGACGATGCGGCGGACGGGACGAATCGACATGTGGCCTCCGGGGAACGGCAGCGGGATGAATCGCGAAGTTCCGTGTGACCCTCCCACAGATGCGCCCCGGCGGGGGAGCGATTCGTCACGGGCTGGACAGGCCCACGGCTCGTCCGCGAACCTGCATGCATGCGCCTCCTCGGGAATGCCGTCCACCGGATCTCCGCCGCGATCTGTTTCGCCGCGATCCTGCAGGGCTGTTCGCTCATCGGGCTGGGAGTGGACGTCGCGCACCACGGCCCCCGCGCGGGCGACGGCCCGGCGCTCGCCACGCTGCACGAGGTCACGCCCGGCTCACGCATCGCGCTCACGCTCACCGACGGCTCCCGCATCGAGGGCCGCTACGAGGGCATCGGCTCGCAGCCCGGCCCGGGTTGGCGCGCGCTCGACGCCGCACGCCGCGAGTCCGACGCCGCATGGCGGACGCTGCCCGCCTGCGGCGACACGGTGGAACTCGAGCAGTCCGGGATCTTCCGTGGCAACGTCGAGTTCGAGGGACTCGACGTACGCGGCATCGTCGTGCGCGATGCCGGCCGGCCGTCCTGCCGCGTGCTCGGCTACTCGGACTTCTCCGCGATCCGGCACGGAGGCGTGAGCCTCGGGGCGGAATCGCTGCGCGCGCTCGCGCGCGATCCCGAGGTCCCGCTCGAAGACCGCGTCCGCGTGGTGCGTGAGGACGGCGTCGTGGCACTGGCGCCCGAGCAGGTCGCGGGCTGGACGGTGCTTCGGGCCGCGGCGCGCGGACCGCGCTGGACACTGCTCGGGATCCTCGCCGACGTGCTCGTGCTGGTGTGGATCCAGCGGACGTTCGTCTACAGCGGCTGAGCCACGCGCCGGGCGTTCAGCGCAGGAAGAACACGCGGATCACGGAATCCCCGATGCCCACCAGCGCGGCGCCCGCGACGAGCCCGGCGCAGACCGGCTCGTGCGTCTGGATCCAGAGCCGGTGACCGAACGACTCGGGCTTCTTCCCGAACACCAGGTTCATGAGCGCGAAGAACGACGCGCCCGCGAACATCGCGATGGACGAATCCGGCGGCACCAGCACGCCGAGACCGATCGCGAGCGGACTGAGCGGGAAACGGCCGTTCGTGCGGACTCGCCAGACTTCGAAGACGAGTCCCACGAGCGCCGCGACGAGCATGGACACGAGGATCGAGTG
Source organism: Candidatus Eiseniibacteriota bacterium (assembly GCA_046327815.1). Lineage (GTDB taxonomy): Bacteria > Eisenbacteria > RBG-16-71-46 > RBG-16-71-46 > RBG-16-71-46 > CAIXRL01. The sequence goes on from JAXLXR010000011.1 coordinate 88,999, forward strand.
CGTGAGCAGCGTGCCGTTCGAACCCGGCGCGAAGACGCTCGTCACCAGTTCCGAAACGCCCTTCCACTGCACCGCGGAGGGGAAGCTGAACTGCCCGCCTTCGGGCGCCATCACGTCCTGCACGCGCATCCCCGGCTTCCAGTCCGAAAGGAACAGCAGGTAGAAGAGCGGGGTGGAGGCGAGCGCGCCGGCGAAGATCCCGATCGCGTGACCGATCGCCTGCTGGCGCGGCTTGGCGCCGAGCATGTAGCCGGGCTTGATGTCCATGAGCAGGTTGGAGGCGTTCGACGACACCTCCACGCACATCACGCCCGTCATGAGGTTCGTCGCCGGCCGCGTGGGGTCGAGCGCGCCGAAGCCGAACTGGGGGATCTTCGACAGCGCGCCGGTCGGGGTGATGCTGGTCATGGCGGTGCTGCGCGCCGCGATCAGCGTGAGCGCGGCCACGAGCGGAATCGCCAGCGCGCCCCAGAGCGGCGGCACGTCGAACCAGCGCCACGCCATCCACACGCCGATCGCGCCCACGATCGGGATGCCGATCCACGACACCGCGAGCGGCAGCTCGATGTCCGCGAGCACGTCGGCTTCCTTCGCGGCGTCCGGCGTGCGCTTGCGGAACAGCGAGCGGAACGCGTCCGTGAACACCTGCGGCTTCGCGAAAAGCGATACGAGCGATGCGGTCACCATGATCGCGATGCCCCACCACAGCGACCAGGTATTCACGACGTGCACGCGTCCGAACACCGCGTCGCCGGCGGCGACCGAGCCGGACCGGGGCAGGATCTCGCCGATCGTGATCATCCACGGCACCACGACGACGAAGTTCACGATCATGCCGAGCGCCACGCTGCCGGCCGTGCGCAGCCCCATGAGGCCGCCGGCGCCGAACATGGCGAAGTCCATGGCGGGGCGCAGTCCGAGCTGGCGGATGTCCACGTTCGCCAACCGCAGGATCGGGGCCTGTACGCGGTCCGCGAGGTCCCAGTACCACGCGTCGAGTTCGCGCGGCAGCCGCCACGCGTGCGCCCGGTGCAGGAGCCGCTCCTGGATCCACTTCATCCAGTTCTCGCCCGACACGAACGTGAGCGCGCCCGACACGGCCGCGGCCCCGGCGAGCGCGCGCGCCTTGAACATCCCGACCGCGGCCTCGGCCGTGTAGAGCGTGTCCAGCACGACGCCGCACGCGCGCCCCTGCGGGAACGGCTGCTGCTCGTCGTTGATGAACATGCGCTTCATGGGAAACGCCACGAGCACGCCGAGCAGCGAGAGCACCACGTTGAAGGCCAGCAGCGGCAGCCAGGGCAGGGGCTCGTCGTGCACCCACATGTAGGCGGCGATGCCGGACGTGAGCGGTCCCGTCATGTAGCCGGCGGCGGTGGCGACCGACTGGGTCGCGTTGTTCTCGAGCACGGTCATGTCGCGCAGGCCGAAGCGCGCGAGCGTGCGGTAGAGCGCGAACGACAGGATCACCGAGGTGAGCCCCACGCCGAGGCTCCAGCCCGTCATCGCACCGACGTAGAGGTTGGTCGCGCTCAGCACACCGCCGAGCAGGAACCCGGTGAGGGCCGCGCGCAGCGTGAGCTGCGGCATGTCGCCGCGGTACACGCGCTCGAGCCACCAGCGATCCTTCTGCGCGCGCGTCCAGGTGCGGACCTGTTCTTCGGTCAGGTGCTCGATCGCCATGCGGCCTCCGGTGTGGGGTGCGGGAGCGGGGAAGATAGGCGGGGCCCGCCGGTGGCCTCAAGCACCGCCTCGATTACCAAGGCGAACCAGGCTTTCTTCGGACTAAACCCTCGCGAATCGAAACGCATTTTCCGCTTGGAACCGGCGGGCTGCTTCCGTGACGCTTTCACCTCACCACTTTCCCCCACGGAGGTGTCACGCAATGCTGTCTGGCCGCGCATTCGAGAAGTCGCTCCTCACCATGGGTTTCCTCATCCTCGCGGTGTCCGTCGCCCGGCCCGCGTGGGCGGGACCGCAGTTCACCGCGCCGTTCCGCGAAACTCCGTCCGGGCTCGAACACATGAGCCTCGCGACGGCGGACTTCGACAACGACGGCCTGCTCGACGTCGTCCTCTCGGAAGCCAACCCGACGTCCGACCTCGTTTTCATGCGCCAGATGGCGGACCACTCGTTCGCCGAGGCGGCACGCTGGTCGCCGCCTTCACCGCTTTCCCAGCTCACGGTCGGTGACTTCGACGGGGACGGACACCTCGACGTCGCCGGGCTCGAATACACCGGCGACATCCAGATCTTCCTCAGCGACGGCTCCTTCGGTCTGGCAGGCTTGTTCTCGCGCCCCGGTCCCATGGGCGCCATCTTTCTCGCGAAGGCGAACCTGAACGGTGGCCGGGACGACCTCGTCGCGGTGTCCTACTACTCGAACGAGTTGAGAACCTACACCGACGGCGTGTCGCCCCTGATGTGGGATGCCACGGTCGCCACGACCCTGTACCCGTCCTCACTCGGTGTCGGCGACCTCAACGGCGACGGCATTGACGATATCGTGCTCGGCACCGAGTACCTCAGTGGGGCGGTGCAGATCCTCTACAGCGACGGCGCGGGCGACATCGCCGCGTACGTTGCGCTCAGCGGCGGCCCCAACTCCGGCTCGGGTGTGGCCATCTCGGACGTCAACGGGGACGGCCGGCGCGACATCCTCGTCGGCGCTGGCGACGGCACCGGAGTCGCCGTGTTCCTGCAGAGTTCTCCGCACGTCTTCGCGTCCCCGAACTACTACGGCGGCATGGCGGGATCGTCGAACTTCCGGCTCCACTGCGGAGACCTCGACAACGACGGCGACCTCGACGTCGTGACGATGGGTCCGGCGTCCGTCGTGCTGATCAACGGCGGCACGGGGACGTTCACGGCGCCGAATCTCGCGCTGCCGCAGAGCACGTACAACCACTACGGCTCCTCGCTCGCGGATTTCGATGGTGACGGCAATCTCGACCTGCTCGTGACCGGCAACTACGCCGCCGGATTGCTGACGGCCCGCGGCAACGGCGACTGCACCTTCGAGAGCGACGACCAGATCCCGCTCGCGACGGCCGACGAGTTCGCGTTCCTCGATCGCGACCTGGACGGCGACCTCGATCTCGTGACCGTCAACGGCAACATGAGTTCCGTCGAGGTCTACGACCGCGTCGGCGGCACCCTGTCGCAGGTGCAGGTGGACTTCCCTGGCAATCCCACCGGGTTGGCCACCGGCGATTTCAACGGTGACGGCTACCCCGACTTCGCCGTGATCGAATCGTCGATGGGCGTCGTCGCCGTGTACCTCAACGATGGGGCCGGCAATTTTCCCGTCGGCGCGTGGACGGCCGTGCCGACTGGCGAGAATCCCGTGAGCATCGCCGCCGGTGACGTGAATGGCGACGGCCTCACCGATCTCGCGCTGGCCTGCGGGCTGGGCGGCGAAACCCTCCGTGGCGCCACCCGCCCCGTGGGCATGCCGTACAACGAAGGCATCATGGTGCTGCTCGCGACCACACCCGGCTTCGAGCCGCCGGTGTTCCACCCGACCCCGGGCACCTGTCCCTCGAACGTGACGATCGGGGACCTGAACGGCGACTCGCACGGCGAAGTCGTCGCGACCATGGCCTGCAGCGGTGAGCTGGTCGTCGTTCCGGGCAACGCGTCGCCGGGAACCGGCACGCCGTTCAGCATTCCCACGGTCACCGGTGCTTCCGTGTCGGCGATTGCCGATCTCGACACCGACGGCCTGCGCGACCTGGTCGTGCTGTCCTCGGGTGGGGAGCTGCAGCACATCCGCAACATGGGCGCCTTCACGTGGGGAACGCCCGTCACCCAGCCCACCGTCCAGCAGGCGAACCGTCTCTCGGTCGCCGACTTCGACCAGGACGGAATGCAGGACGTCGCCGCGCTCGGCTTCGGTAGCGTGGTCGCCGTGCATGCCGGTGTGCCGGGTGGCGATTTCGGCACGCAGCACGACTTCGGCACCGCGGCTTCGCCCAGCGGCATCCGTGCGAACGACTTCGACGGGGACGGCGACCAGGACCTGCTCGTCTCGTCGCGTGGGGCGTACTACCTGCAGTACCACCGCAACGGGTTGTTCGCGACGTCCGGTGTGGACGGCCGTCCCTCGACGCCCGCCGGCCTGCTCGCCGTGAGAGCCCCGGCGCCGAACCCCGCGCGCGGAGCCACGACCGTGGAGTTCACGCTCTCGTCCGCGGCGCGTGTGTCCGCCGAAGTGCTCGACGTGAGCGGGCGTCTCGTGCGGAGGTTGTCGCCGGCACGCTCCTTCGAGCCGGGGACGCACGCGCTGCGCTGGGACGTGCGTGACACGGACGGTCGGCTCGTGCCGGCCGGAGTCTACTTCGTGCGCGTCTCGACTCCGGGATACGACGCGGCGCGCAAGGTGCTGGTGACGCACTGACCGAATCACCACGCGCGCCCGTCCGGTTCCGCACGAGCCGGGCGGGCGCGCGTGCTTGGGCCCGCATGGGAGTTCGCGCCGCGCGTGTGGCAAGATGCCTCCCCGGAGGCCACATGAACCGTTCGCGTTGTGTCCTGATCGCCAGCTTCGCCTTGTGCATCGTCCTGACGGGCTGCGCCCGTGTCGTGGTGGACTACCACGATGCGCTCAAGGACGGGGGCAAGCTCGAGTTCCCGCTCAAACCCGGCCGCTATCGTATCGAGATGGCCGCGACCGGGGACGGCGCCAGCGTGCAGTGGCAGGGCTGCGACTGTGGCGGCACCGGCCCCGTGAAGCGCTGGAAGCAGGAATGCCGTTTGCCGTACGACGCCAAGGTGGTCGTGCGCAATCCCAGCGTGCTGCACCTCGGCAAGGACGCGCGTCTCGACCTCAAGATCACGAAGCTCCCGTGAGGGCCGCCTTGTTGCTCGCGCTCGGGATCGGCGCGGCCACTCCGGCAGGCGCCGCGGTTCACTTCGTCGTGCGCCCGCCGGGCGGGACTCCCGCCGGGCAGGCGCTGCACGTCTCGGGCGATCTCGCCGCGCTGGGCAGCTGGGACGGCAAGGGCATCACGCTCGCACCGGCCGCCGACGGCACGTGGCGCGGCATGCTCACGCTTCCCGCCGGCACCGCGTTCGAGTTCAAGGTGACGCGCGGCGGCTGGGACACGGTCGAGAAGGAAGCCGGCGGCGGCGAGCGCGCCAACCGGCGGGCCGTCGCGACGGCCGGGGAGGACACGCTGCGCATCGACGTGGCGGCGTGGCGCGACCAGACCGAAGCGCCGGGCGCGGCGCGGGCGCACACGATCACTGGAACGGTGGCGCGTCACGAGGCGTTCCCGTCGAAGCACGTCGCTTCGCGCGACATCGCGGTGTGGCTGCCGCCTGGCTACGAACGCCAGTCGCTCCGGCGCTATGGAGTCGTCTATTTCCACGACGGCCAGAACGTGTTCGACGGCGCGACGAGCTTCATCCCGGGTCAGGAATGGCGCGCCGACGAGGCGGCGGACGGGCTCATCCGCGCGGGGCGCATCCCACCTGTGATCATGGTCGCGGTGCCCAACACGGCCGCACGCGTTGACGAGTACACGTTCGAGAACGGCGGGCCGCGCGGGGGAGGAAAGTCGGACGACTACTTCCGCTTCCTCGTCGAGGAACTCATGCCCTTCATCAACGCGAACTACCGCACGCTCACGGACCCGGCGCACACCACCGTGATCGGCTCGTCCCTGGGCGGACTGGCATCGCTCGACCTCGGGTTCGCGCACCCCGAACGGTTCGGGCGGATCGGCTGCGTTTCGCCCGCGGTATGGTGGGCGGACACGGCGATCGTCGGCCGAGTGCGCACGGCGGGCAAGCAACCGCTGCGCATCTGGCTCGACATCGGTACGGCCGAAAGCACGTCCCCGAACACCGGGCGCAAGGTGTGGCTCGACCACGCGCGAGTACTGCGCGATGCGCTCGTGAACGCGGGCTGGCGGGAAGGTGCCGACCTTCACTACGAAGAAATCGAAGGCGCGGCGCACAACGAAGCGGCGTGGGCGGCGCGTATCAGCCGCATCCTCGAATACCTGCTCGCTCCCTGAGCGCGACGCTGCAGGCACGAACGCGGCGGCTCGCCGGCATTGCCGGTGGCCGCCGCGCTCGCATGTCGAGAAGCTATTCGGTGGGCGGCGTGAACACGAACGGCGCCTGGAAGGCCGTCACGCCCTCGGGAATCGCGGGGAAGCGCCACGAGCGGATCTGCGCGAGCGCGCAGTCCGTAAGCTTCGTCGAGCCCGTCGTGTTCCGGACCACGCTCGCCTGCAGCACTTCGCCCGACGCCGCCACGGTGATCGCGACGACCAGCTTGCCGCGCAGTTCGGCGTCGTGCTTGAGCTCGTTGCCGTAGCAGTACTGGATGCCGGCCGCGTACTTCTGGATGACCGCCAGCAGCGACGCGTTGCTGCGGTAGACGCCGGGAGCTGCCGCACCACCGCCGGGCCCGCGCCCGCGTCCGACGCCCGAACCCACGCCACCACCGCTGCCGCCGCCGGAGCCACCACCGCTGCCGGGGCCCTGGCCGTCGCCGTTGCCGGAGCCGATCCCGCCGCCGTAGCCGCCACCACTGCCACCGCCACCGCCACCCGTGCCGCCACCGGGCACGCCGCTGCCACCGCCTTCACCGCCACCGACGCCGCTCGCGAGCAGCGAGCCCACGACCACCGAGCGCGAGAGGTCCGCGCCCGTGCCCGCGCCGCCGCCCATGCCGCCGACGCCCCGCGACGCGAGCGCCACGTCGGTGCGCGCCGCACGCACGGTGTTGACCTGCGGACCGCGGCCGTTGGCCGACGCCGGCATTGCCGCCACGCCGTCGAGCGCGGCGCCGAGCCCGGAGAGCGCGCCGTCCACCGACGCACGGCTGCCGCCGCCGTCGCCCAACGCCGCCGCCAGCTCGGTTTCGGCGCGCGAGCGCCCCGCACTGCCGCGCGCCGCCACGCTGCCGTTGCCCGGCCCCACGGGCCCGGGCGCACGGTCGCGCGGCCCGCCGCCGGGGTTCGCCGACAGCGGTCCGGGCGTGCTGAGCAGCCCCGGCGAGCCACCGCCGCCGCCACCGCCCGAGTTCGGGTTCGCCGGGCCGCGGCGCGCGGGCGGCGGTGGAGGAGTACTGCGCTCGGGCTCCACGATGAGCTTCGCGAAGCGCGGCGGCAGCTGCTCCACGCGCGTGATCGCGATCTTCTGTTCGGGCGCGAACCGCATGGCCACGGCGAGCGCGGCCGCGGCCACGCCGGTCACCGCGAGGCAGCGCCGGAACAGGCGGTCGTTGGGATCGAGCCACGGGCGGCGGTAGGCCGCCGCGAGCGGATGCTTCATGCGGGCCTACGCTTTCTTGATCACCGCGAGCGCGATGTCCGGGAAGCCGCTCTGGTCGAGCGTGTACATGACCTTGCGCAGCACGCGGAACTCCAGTTCACCGTCGCCCTGGATGGTGACGAGGTGCGACGCCTTCGGCTCGCGGCCGTTGGCGCGCGCGAGCGCGTCCATCTGCTCGCGTGCGGCCGTGGCGCGCTGCGCGAGCGGGCGGATCATCGGGTCGTCGTCTCCCAGCACTTCGTCGAGCGACGCCACGCGCTCGCCGCTCACGAAGATCGCGTCGCGCTGCACCGCGACCACCAGCGACGTGGTCTGCTGGCGCTCGGCGGTCGAGTTCGGCAGCGTGAGCCCCGGCGGCGGCACGGTCGCCTCGCCACCGGCCACGAAGCTCTTCAGCACGAAGAACAGCAGGCAGGTGAGGATGTCCATGAGCGACGTCAGGCTGAGCCCGGTGTGGCCACGCAGCCGCGACGCCCAGCGGGCGCGACGCGCGCCCCGACGGTTGCGCCCCCTCATGCGTCCTCCCGCGCGCTCACCAGCGCGGCGTCCGGCAGGCCGGCGCCACGGGCGAGGTCCATGAGCGTGACGATCTCCTGGTAGTGCGTCCCGGCCTCGGCCACGATCCGGATCTCGTGCGTGCCCGGGTTCGCGGCCACGACCGCCGCGAGGGCGGAAGCGAGCGCCGTGGACGTCGTGGTGGACAGCTGCCCCCGGCGCTCACTCACACCCCGAGCGATTCGCACCGGTGCAAGACCTTCCCCCAGAAGCTCGTACGCGCCTTCGCTCACGCGGAGCGCGAGGTGCAGGTCACGGCGGGCGGCTGCCGGCGCCGCGCCGCCTTCCGCGGCGGGGGCCGACATTTCGATCACGCGGATCTCCATGAAGACCGCCGACATGAGCAGCATGGGAATGAGCACGATGAACACGTTCATGAGCGGCCTCAGTTCGAGGTCGCAATCCACGACGTGCCGCGCGGATCCTCCGCGCGAGCGGCGCCCGGCCATGCTCAGCGCACCCCGCCCTGCGCCGCGTTCGGCCGCAGCGTGGTCGTCGTGACGCCCGGCACGGCCGGTCGCGCGACCATCGCCGCCAGCGGGGCCGCGGGCGCCTCGGCGCGCGGCATGATGGCCTGCGCGAGCTTGATGGCCGTCTCGTCCACCTGCTCGGCGACGCGCTCGACCATGCCCACGAGGATGCCCTGCAGGATCAGCGTCGGGATCGCGATCATGAGTCCGAACGCGGTGGCGTTGAGCGCCGTCGAGATGCCCTTCGCCATGAACGCCGAACGCTGCGCGGGATCGGCGGCGCCGACGGCCGAGAACGCCACGATCAGGCCCGAGATCGTGCCGAGCAGCCCGAGCAGCGTGGCCACGTTCGCGAGCACGTTGAGGTGGGGCAGGCGGCGCGACAGCGGCGGCAGCGCGAGCGTGGCGGCGTCGTCGGCCGCCATCTGCAGGCGCACGGGATCGGTCGAGCCGCACGCGAGCATGGCGTTCGCGACCTGCGCGGCCGGCGCGTTCGAGAGCCGCGCCACCTGCCGCGCCATGTGCCAGTCACCCTGCGCCACGGCACGCCCGATGTCCTCGACCATCTTGCTGCCGTTCCACGACGAGGCGCGCGTGATCACCACGAAGCGCTCGATCGAGATGGCGACGGCGACGACGGCCGTGGCGAGCATGAACCACATGAAGCTGCCGCCTTCCTTGAAGAACAGGGCGATCGCGGAAAACTCGTTCATCGGGCGCTCTCCTTTGCGGGGGTGACGGACTGCGTGACGCGAATCGTGACGTCGGGTACCGGGGTGGAAGCGGCGAGCGCGCGCGCGGGCCGCAGCCAGCGCGAGGCGTCGAAGTCGAGGAAGCGGCGCTGTTCGCGTACCGACACGAACAACACCTGGGGCACCGGGATCTCGCCCTCGATGTGGATGTCGTCGAGACGGCGCGGGCCGCTCTCGCGCGGCTGCGGCGCCGCGACCGCCGGGACGGGCGCGCGCCGGGACGCGGAGCGCCGGGCCGGTGCGGCCGACGCGACCGCCGGAAGCAGGAGCAGGACGAGCAGCAGGCGGATCATCGGCCGGTCTCCGGGCGCGCGGCCGCCGCGACGACGTCCGAGAAGACGGCGGCGAGGCCATCGGGGTCGTCGTGCGAGAGCCGCCAGTACGCGGCGAAGCGGCGGGCCGCGGCGTCGCGGTCGTGCCGCCACCAGTGTTCGAGGATGGCGAGGTTGTAGTGCGGGCCGGGCCGCGACGGCTCGCGCGCGATGGCCGAGTCGAACGCGCGCCGGGCGCCGTCGGCGTCGCCGGCGCGCAGCCGGGCGATGCCCACGTTGTTCAGCGCGACGGCGTCGCGCGCCCCACTGCGTTCCACGTCGTGTGCCAGCGTCGCGAGTCCCTCGGGCGACGGCTTGCGCAGTTCGAGGTAGAGCGCGGTCGGGTTGGCGTCGCGCGCCGACGCTTCGCGTGCACGCGCGATCGCGTCGCGCGCTTCGGCGCGCTCGCCGAGCGCGTCGTGCAGCAGCGCACGCGCCGCCAGCAGCCGTGCACGGTCGGCGGACATGAACGCGTCGGGGCGGTCGGCCGCCACGCGCAGCAGTTCGGCGCCTTCCGCGAAGCGCGCCTGCTCGTAGTAGAGCCGCGCCAGCGCCGCGAGCGCGGCCGCATCCACCGGGCTCGTGGCGAGCCGTGCGAGCAGGCCCGGCTCGTCCGCCGGGAGCGGGGCCGGTGCGCTCACGGCCGCGGCCGGAGCTTCGGCGCCGGCGCTCGCCGTGCCGGGAGCGGCGACCGCGGTCGCCGCGGGCACGGTGCGCGCGCCACGCCCCCGGAAGGGCAGGTGCGCGCAGCCCGTCAACGCCGGCAGGAAGAGCAGCACCGCCAGGGTGGCCGGCGCCGGAACGCGAAGCCTCATCGGGACACTCCTTCTCGGCTGGTCCACGAGACGCCGCCCTCGACGGCCGGGAACACCGGCTCGGGACGGAAACGGAAGCGTTCGGCGAGGTGGCGCTCGACCTGCTCGCGCGCCCGCGCCACCCACGCGTCGGGCGCCTGCCCGGCGTCGCCGGTGCGCGCCAGCTCGGCCCACACGTCGAGCCCGCGCGCGGCGAACGGCCGGGCCTTCTCGGCCAGCACGGCGCGGTACTCCTCGAGGTCGTCGCCCGCGAGATCCGCCGGGGCCGCGCTCGCCGCCAGCGCGGCGGCGAAGTCCTGCAGCGTTTCGCCGATCCGCCACGCGGCGGCGTGCGCCCAGACCGGGGAACCGGAGTCCATCGCGCGGCGGTAGCGCACGACCGCGCTGTCGAGCAGCGCGCGCCGAGCCGTGAGCGGCTTGGCCAGCGGCGGGGCCAGCGTCACGCGTGCCGCCGCGAGCCGGGCGTCCTCGCCCTGAAGCCAGCGCAGGCGGCCGACGAGCATCGGCGACACCAGCGCCGGGCGCAGCCTCGCGAGCCGCAGGTACTCGGCGAGTGCCGAACGCGGCGCCGCCGCGACGCCGCGCGTGGCGCCCGACGCGATCAGCGCCGACACGGGCCGCGTCTCCGTGACCGCGTCCAGCTCGCGCAGCGCGAGCCGCTCGTAGATGGCCATCGCGCCTTCGAGGTCACCGGGGTGACGGCGCACGTGTTCGCGACGGAGCGAATCCGCCCGCGCGACCTGTCCCGCGGCCTCGAAGTCGTCGGCCGGGCGCAGGCGCGCCGCCGACGCCTGCACGTCGTCACGCTCGAGCGCGGCGCAGGCGAGGAAGGCGTGCGCCGCGGCCGCCGAGTCGCGCAGCGTTTCGTGCTGGCGGGCGAGCAGCAGCCACGCGTCGCGCGCCAGCTCGGCGCGCGGGCGATCGGCCGTGAAGGCGGTGAGCACGCGCGCGGCGTCGCGCGGTTCGCCCGCACGTTCCCACGCGAGCGCCGCCCGGTAGCGCGCGGCGTCGGCGTCCTCGTGCGCGGGCCAGCGCGCCGCCGCCTTCTCGAAGGCGCGCGCGTGACGCGCGTACGCGTTGCTGTCGCGCGCGACTTCCGCTTCGGCGGCGCGGAACACGCAGGCCTGCTGCGCCGCGAACGCCTGGCGCGCGAGCGGCTCCTGCTTCGCGCCGCGGGCGAGCCGCGTCGCGCGCGCGAACGCGGAGTCGGCGTCGTCCCAGCGGCCGAGCCGCGCCGAAGCCTCGCCGCGCTGCATCGCCGCACGCGGGGCACGCACATCGGCGCCGTCGCGCGCGAGCAGCGCATCGAGTGCGGTCAGCGCCCGCGCGTCGTCGCCGTGCGCGAGTGCCAGCTGCGCCTGCCGCCAGCGCACGTCGGCGCGCAGCGGATCGGCGGGGAAGCGCTCGAGCAGCCGGTCGCCGGCACGCGTCACGGCGGCGGCCAGCGAGTCGGAGCCGCGTGCCGCACCGGCACGCGCACTCTCGTACCATGCGTCCGTCGTCATCACCGCCAGTGCGAGCGCCTCGCGCGCCAGCGTGTCGGGAGCGTTCGACGCCACACGCTCGCACTCGCGCACGGCACCGGCGCGATCGCCCAGCGCCAGTCGCGCGCGCGCCACGTCGAGCCGGCGCGCCGCGCGCTCCGGTTCGTTCACCGCCCGGGCCGCGGCCGCCTCGTCGGCGGCCAGCGCCAGCTGCCAGTCCGCGGGCGCATTCGTGCGGCGCGCGCGTTCGTGCCGGGTGCGCGCCAGCGCGCCGGCGACGCCGGTCGTGAAGCGCTCGCCCGCGGCACGCAGCGAATCGGACTCCTGCGCACCCGCCCACGCGCCACCGTCGGCGAAACGCGTCGCCAGCGCGCCCTGCGCCGCCTCGAGCGCGGCGGGATCGCCCGCACGGCGCAGCGTCTCGACGCGGCGCTCGGCCGCGAACAACGCGTCGGCGTGCAGCGGCTCGCGTTCGATGAGCAGCGCATCGGCCGCCGCCGCACCGGCGAGGTCGCCGTTGCGGCGCAGCTGCGCACCCAGCGCGAGCAGCGTGCGATGCCGGTAGGCGCGCGGCCCGCTGGCCGCGAAGTGCCGCGTCCACGCGTCCGCTCCGCCCGAAGCGGCGAGCGCGATCACGAAGTAGCTCTCGGCTTCGCTCGCCACATCCACGTGCACGGCCGCGCCGCGGGTCTCGTACTGGTCGAGTACGCCCGCGAACGCGCGCGCCGCCTCGGCGAAGCGGTCTTCGTTGTAGGCCGCCCAGCCGCGCTTGTAGAGCGCGATGGTGGCGAGCGTGGGATCGGCGCCGGCGGCCGCGCGATCGAACAGCGGCGCGGCGTCGCTCCACCGGCGGTCGGCGAACGCGAGATCGCCCAGCCGGAGTGCGGCCTCCTGCGCGTAGGGCGAGCCCGGCCAGCGTTCGAGCAGCGCGCGGAAGTGTTCCGCCGACTCCGGCGAACCCGCCTCCGCGAGAATCATGGCCGTGTTGAAGCGCACGGCGTCGAGATGGGGGACCGTCGCGTCCTCGGCGAGCATCGCGCGATACAGCGCGAGCGCGGCGCCCGGCTCGAGCACCGGCACGGGCGGCACCCGGCCGCCGGCTTCCTGCGCGCGCAGGAACTCGGACATCCGCGCGCGGAACGTGCGCCGTGCCTCGAGCAGTTCGAGATCGGCCAACCGGAAGCGCATCTCGGCGCGCGCCGGGGAATCGGGGTGGCGCGTCACGAACGCGCGCAGCAGCGGCAGCGCCGCCGCGCGCAGCGCGGGATCGCCGGTGTCGGTGTCGTCGGCCGCAGGACGCGCAGCCGCGACCGGCGCCTGAGTGGTGTCGCCCTCGTCGAGCTGGACCGCGAGCGCGTATGCCGAAATCGCGCGCAGGTAGTCGAGTCCCTCGCGCTCGCCCTCGAGCGCCGCCAGCGTGCGCGCCGACGCGTCGCGCGCGATGCGGCCGCGCACCTCGCGTTCGCGCGTCTCCGCCGCCGCCGCACGCTGCTCGGCCACCGTCGCCGTACGCTTCGCCGCGTCCCACTCGGGCCCGCTCGTGGCGGCGACCCGCGCGGAGTCGAGCGTGCGCCCGAGCGCCGCCGCCCACGCGCGATCGCGTGCGCCCTCGCGCGCCTGCGCCGTGATGCGCGCCGCCAGCGCCGGCCGCCAGGCGTCTTCCAGCGAACGGTCGAACACGCGCGGCGTGCGCGCCGCGATCGAGTCCGCGCTCGCCCGCAAGTGCGCCGCGAGCGCGCGTTCGGCGGCGAGCGCGGCCGTGGCGCTGGTCGCGCCCACGGGCGCCGCCGCCCAGTACGCCGAGTCGGGCCCCGCCACGTGCAGCCGCTCCATCGCGGCGCCCCAGAGCGCGAGCGCGTCGGCCTGCGCCGCAAGCGCCGCCGCGCGCGCCGCGACCCGCGCGCGCGCGTCGTCGCGCAGTCCGCGCAGCCGCGCTTCGAGCGCCGCGAGCACCGCACGCAGGAGTCGAGCCGCGCCGCCGCCGGGCCGAGCCGTGGTTCGACTGCGCCAGCGAGGCGAGGCCTTCGCCGAGGTAACGGCGCAGGTCGGCGAGCGCGAGGGATTCCGCGGCCGCGGCGGCCCACGCGCGGCGTGCGTCCGCACGCGCGGAGCGCGCCGCATCGCGCGCCGCCGTCGCTTCGTGCCACTCGGCCACGGTCGGCGCCTCGGCGGGAGCGGGGGCGACGGCGCTCGCGACGGCGCTCGAGCCGGTCCACGCTCGCGGCGGGCCCGTGGCGAGGTTCGCTGCATCGAGAGCCGCACGCTCGGCCGCATCCCGCAGGCGCGCGTCGTCCACGAGACGCACGGCCGCGGTGTCCGGGGCCGATTCCCACGCGCGCCAGAGCGCCTCGGTGTCGGCCGTCGCGAGCGCCGCGCGCTGGGCGTTCCAGTCGGCTTCGGCCGCCGCCGCTTCACGCGCGGCCGCCTGCCAGTCGTGCCGCTCGAGCGCGAGCGCCGCCAGCGCGCGGCGCGCTTCGCGCCGCCCACCGTAGCGCACGTCGGCGGCCAGCGGTTCGAGCAGTGCCGCGGCAGCCGCCGCATCGCCTCGCTCGAGCGCGATCAGCGCGCGCGTGTGACGCGCGCGCCCCGACCAACGGTCGCTCGTGGGCACGGCGGCCAGCGCCGCGTCCGCCGCTTCGGCATCGCGAGCGGCGAGCCGTTCCGCCGCACGAGCCAGCGCCGCGAGTCCCGGATCCGCGGCCACCGCCGGACCCGCCGCGAGCACGGGCACGAGCTCGGCGAAGCCGTCACGCGTGGGCCAGCCCGCCACCTGCGTCGCGAGAGTGGCGAGGCGCGCCTCGTCACCACTGCGGCGATACGCCTCGGCCAGCAGCAGCGCGGCGCGTCCGGCACCGGCGAAGCGCGGCGCCGACCAGTCGAGCGGCTCCAGCTGCGCGATCACCGCGCGCACGTCGCCGCGCGCACGTTCGAACGCCGCACGCGAGAGCCGCAGCGGGGCGCCCGGATCGGCCACCGTGGTCGCCGGCGCCGGCGCCGCCGCGGCGAAATCGCCGTCGGCCGCCAGCAGCAGGGCGAAGCAGGCACATGCGAGGGCACGCTTCACGGGCGGACGGTCGCTCCCAGTACGGTGGGCCGCGGCAGCGCCCAGGTGGTGGCCGTGGTACCAGCCGCGCCCGCGACCGGCGTCACGGCGGTCATGTCGAACGCGAGGAACGTGAGCCGTCCGCGTTCGGGATCGAACGTCACCCAGGCGTGCGGCGCAGCGTCCCAGCCGGGGCCTTCGCACACCAGCTCCAGCACCTGCTCGCGCGGTTCGACCAGCCCGCGGAACGCCTCCAGCGTGCCGCCGGCACGCAGCGCCGCGAGTTCCTCGTCGGTCCAGCGCACGTGCAGCGTGTCGCCGTCTTCGCGCACCCATGCCAGTCCGCGCGGCGCGCCGCCCGCGGGCACGCCGCTCACGAGCAGCGCCAGCGACGTGGTCGGACGCGCGGCGAAGTCCGCCTGCAGGCGCGCCAGCCGCTCCTGCTGTTCGGCGAGCAGCCGGCCCAGCCGTCGAGCTCGCCTTCGAGCGCGGCCAGCTCGCTCACGTGCGAACAGTTCGCGACCCGCCACCGAACGATCGATCGCCGCGGCCGAATCACTGGCGGCCTGCGCCGCGGCGACGAGCGCGCCGTAGCGCAGGAACCGCGGGTCGAGCGTGCGCGCGCTCCCGTCGGCGGCGAGCGGGCGCTCGCGCAGCAGGTCGAGCCGGCCGCGCACGAACTCGAGGTTGGTGCGCAGGAATCGCAGCGTGGGCAGCTTCTCCTTCTTCGGCTTCACGCGTTCGACGCGCACGGGCACGGGGGCGTCGTCGGCGGCGGCGAAGGCCGGGGAAGCCCACACGAACGCGCAGCACGCGGCGACTCGCACGAACAGGGCGGCACGCACGATCAGCCCCTCCAGGTGCGGCACACCCGGCCGCTGGCGGCGTCCACGACCACGAAGAGCGACGGCTCGCCTTCGGCTTCGTACACGATGGTCCACGTGGTGAGGTCGGCCTGGCCGGGCTGGAACGCCCCGCGGCCGAGCAGCATGTGCGCGACGTGCAGCCCCGGTGCGTCGCGCAGCAGCGACCTGGCGCGTTCGTCCGCCACCGCGAGCGCCGCGTCGCTGTCGAGCCACGACTCGCCCAGCGGCGGAGCCGCGAACTTCAGCTCGAACTTCTCCGCCACCACCACGCGGCCGTCGCGCACCGAGTACACCCGCGACGCCTCGAGCGCGGGCGAGTACCAGAGAAAACTCCAACGCGGCGCGGCGCCGGTGGCGCCCAGCGGTTCGTCGTTCTCGAGGTACACCAGCTCGGCGTCGGCCGCCCACGAGCGGGCGGCGGCGACGGCCGGTTCGAGCGCGGCGCGCGCGGCGGCAGCCGGTATTTCGCGGCGCGCCGAGGCGTCCGTGACGGCAACGGTCAGCGCCCACGCGGCGAGCGCGGGCACGAACGTGCGGCGGGCGATCGTGTGGAGGGTCATGGCGTCGCTCCTAGAAGAGGATCTCGCTGCCGAGCGTGAACTCGATGTTGTCGTTGCGGACCGGGTGTGTGCCCGTGTGGTGGGTGAAGCGGTAGTCGCGCACGTCCCAGCGCATCGCCGCGCGGCGGGAGAGGAACATCCGGGTCCCGGCGCCGAAGTTGAACGCGGGTTCGCTGCGTCCGAGCAGCAGCGTCGAGCCGGCGCCGGCGCTCACGTACGGCACCATCTGGCGGCCGGGCAGCAGCTCCCACGCCACGTTCATCTGGTAGAAGAGCATCGAGAACTTCTCGGCTTCGAGCGTGACGCCGAACAGCGACTCGACGATCTCGGCCGGACGATTCACGCGCGTCCAGGACACGCCCGCCTCGGCGACGATCCGGTCGAACACGTAGTAGCCCAGCCGCCCGCCGATCACGGCCGAGTTCGACTTCTCGTCGAACGCGTAGCCCCCGCCGTAGCCGCCGAGCACGAACGAACCGGTGCGCGAGTAGAGCCTGGCGTTCGGCCGGAACTCGAGATCGGAGAGATCGTCGCGCTCCTTGACCAGCGACGCGTGGATCCAACCGGTCTCGGTGGGCGAAAGCCGCACGCCGTACCAGTCGCCGGCCTTCGCGAGCACCGGGAACGACTCGCCCTCGCGGCGCGTGGCGACGATCGCGTAGTCCGCACCCGGACCGCTGCGCAGCACGTGCTCGCCCTTGCCGCGCAGCTCCACGAGGCGCTTGCCCACGACCGGTCGCGAGTTCGGAAGCGTGCGCGCCGAATCGGACGGCGTCACGTCGGCGAGCGACGGCACCGTCGCCGCGGTGCTGTCCTGCGCACGTGCGAGCCCGGCCGTGCCGAGGAACGAGCAGGCGAGGGCGACCGACCACAGCGCCCGGGTGACATGCTTCTCAGCGAGCATCCGAACGCTCCTTCCGGCCGAGTCCCCATTCACGCGACAGCTCGAGCCGCGCGCACCAGTCACCGAACGTCTCCGTGCCCAGCACCACGCCGTCGCCGGCACGGTGGGCCGAGTCCATGCGCGTGAAGCGCCGCTCGGCGCTCGCACCCACGGTCCAGCCGCCGACGCCGCGCGACAGCCCGCCGCCGAACGCCCAGGACGGCGCATCCACGGGCGTGAACGCCACGTCGGTCGTGCCCGTGCCGGTGTCGAACGACACCTGGTCGGGCGCCCAACTCCAGCGCGTGCGTCCGGCCGCGGCGCTCGCGACGGCGGCGAAGCCCGCGCGCCGCATCAGCGTGACTCGCGCCAGCGCTTCGACCGCGGTGCCGTGCACGGCGAGCGAAGCGGGAGCGGGCGCGGGCAGCGCGAGCGACTGGCGCGACTCGACGCGCTCGACCCGTGCGCCGAGCGCCAGCGGGCCGTCGCCGAGCGTCGCGCGCGCGCCCCACGCGGCACGCGGCGCGAGGTCCCAGTGCCACGGCTCGCGCGCGGCGTCGGGACGGGTGAGCCCACCCGTGACGCCCAGCGACAAGGTCGCGCCGCCGGCGACGACCGGGACGCACACCACCGCCAGCAGCACGACCGCACGCAGGCGCGCGCTCACGGCCGGCTCCCGAGCGCGAGGCCGACCGGCAGCACCTGGTACTGCTCGCTCCCGAACGGCGTCACGATGAGCGTGTCCCGCATGCCGAGCCGGCGCTGCAGGTCGCCGGCGCCGAGGTAGCACACGAGGAACAGCCCGCCGCCACCGGCGCCCGTGGAATCGAGCACCGCCGGCACGTCCGCGCCGAACGACAGGTCCATGCGCTGCACGAGGTGGTCCCAGCCGGTCACCGCGCGCGTCGCGCGGCCGACCGACACCGAATGCGCCAGCAGCGTGTCGATGCGCTGCGCCATCGGCAGCCGCGACATGTCGGGCGTGAGCGGCAGCGTGACCGGCGTGTAGTCCTCGCTCCAGCGCAGGTCGGCCACGGCGTAGCCGGTGAGGATCGCACGGTACGTGACGTCGAACGACACCGACAGCGACTCGCGCGTGCCGAGCGTGAGCGCCTGGTAGGGCGTCACGCTCGCGCTGGCGAGATCGAGCCGCGTCCAGCGGTCCTCGAGCTTGGGCGCGTCGAAGCAGCCGCTCGTAGCGGCGGCCAGCGCCGCCACGAACGCCACGCGCAGGAGCCGCGCCGGATGCCGGAGCGCGTGCCGCACGTCAGCGCACCACCACCAGGCGGCGCGAGAGCTTCACGCCGCCCGCGCGCAGCCGGTACCAGTAGCAGCCCGCCTGCACGCGCGCGCCGGACGCGTCGCGGCCGTCCCATTCGGCGACGTGCGTGCCCGCGGCCCAGTCCGCGCCCAGCGTGCGCACGCGGCGCCCCGCGGCGTCGAACACTTCGAGCGTCGCGCCGGACGTGCCGGCCGGGACCGCGAACGAGATCCGGGCACTCTCGCGCACCGGGTTCGGCCAGTGCCCGAGCAGCGCCGCCCGCGCCGGCGCCACGGCGTCGCCGGTGCCGAGCGCCACGCTCGCCGTGACCGTCGCACCCTGCGCGTAGCGCGACGTCGCCGCGACGCGCACGCGGTCGGCGCCACCTGCCGCCTCGCGCAGTTCGGCGAGCGGCACCTCGTGCGCGCCGGCGTCGAGCGTGCCCAGCGTGCGGCGCGCGAGCACGGCGCCGGTCTCGCCCGAGGACAGTTCGACCGCCACGTCGGCCGGGTCGGTCAGCACGAAGCGGGCGGCGTCGCCCGTCGCGTTCAACTGTTCGACCGAGACGCCGAGGTTCCACAGGCCCAGCCCGCTCGCGTCGCTCCAGTCGTCCACCGACAGCGCGGCCGCGTGACCACGCCGCGTGGCGCTGCCGTCGCGGTGGTCGCGCACCGTGGCGAACGGGATCCGGAACGAGCGCGGCCGTGCGACCGCGCCGCGCAGGTCGGCGACGGGTTCCAGCGTGCGGCTGAACTTGCGCACCAGGCCCTCGCGCGGGGCCGCCGCGTACACGCTGCCGAAGTGGTCGGTGTCGAGCGACGTCAAGATCGTGGCGCCGGCGTCGGCCGCGCCGCTCCAGCGCAGCGCGCCGCCGCGCAGCTCGAGCGTGACGATGCGGCGGTTGTGGGCGTCCGCCACGTAGACGTCCGTCGTGTTCGCACCGTCGTGCCGGCCGAACGCCACGGCGCTCGGCCCCGCGAACTCGCGCTCGCCGCTGCCCAGCGTGCCCATGCGCGCCGTCAGCCGGGCACCGGCGGCACCCAGCGCGTACGCGACGATCTCGTTGCGGCCGGTGTTCGCCACGACGAGCGCGTCGTCGCCGTCCACGAACGGCGTGCCGCCGTCGGAGTAGGCGAGGTCCCACGGCTCGTGCAGGCCGTCGATGGTGTAGAGCGGCGCGAAGGACACCTGGTCGAACTCCGTGCGCGCCTGCAGCACCACGATACGGTCGTGACCGGTGTCGGCCACGTACACGCGGTCGCGCTCGTCCACGGCCAGGCCGTGCGGAGCCGCGAGCGCGCCCGCCGACGTGCCCTTGCCGTCGAACGCGACCAGCCCGTGATCGAGTTCGCCCGCGACGAGCCGGTTCCACGCCGGGTCCGAGACGATCTGGAACTGGCGCGATTCCACGTACGGGAAGCGGTCGTACACGTCCACGTGCGAAAGCGTCACGGTCGCCCACGGCTGGGCGAACACGGCGCGCCCGGTGAACTCGCGCGCCACGGCGCGCGTCAGCCCGTCCACGCCACGGTCGGCGGCGATCGGCGCGTGCGCGAACGTGGCCGCCTCGGCGGTCGCCGACAGCGCGGCGCAGGCCGCGAATCCCAGTGCGAGGTTTCGATTCATGGGGGCCTCCTCGGTCTCCGGCGCCGCGTTCAGCGGAACCGGAAGTCCACCCCGGCCTCGACGATGTCGGCCGAGTAGTTGTTGCTGTTGAAGTACCGCTGCCAGTCGAGCCACAGGGTCGAACGGTCGAGCAGCGCGCTCGCGCCGTTCCACGCCCGCAGGTCGAGGCGCAGCGACGCGCCGAACAGGTGCGACGAGAGCGCGTCCATGCGGTAGTCACCGGTGCGATAGCCGTTCACGCCGTCCAGGCTCGCGTATTCGTCGCGCGCGAACGACGCGGCGGACTGCGTGTACCAGCGGTATTCCCAGGCGACCGCGGCGTCGCGGCCGACGTACTGGCTGAGCGTGGTGCCCAGCTCGCTCGAGGCGATGCCCCAGTCGTCCGAGTACACGCGCCAGCTGGTCTTGAGGCTGGAGCGGTTCTCGAACCACTGGTGCCAGCGCACGAACGCGTCGCGGCGTTCGCGATGGTCCGGGTGCCGCTCGGGTACGTGGCTGCCGCCCGCGAACACGTTGCGGTAGGGGTTGTGCTGCAACCCGTCCACGACGTTGTATTCGAGGCCGTAGCGGATGACCGACGACGGCGACAGCACTTCGGTCGCCACGAGGTTCGCGTGCACGGTCTGCTTGCGGTCGGCCGCCGCCTGCACGGCCGCGTTGCGCAGCGGTTCGATGTCGTCCCAGCCGTAGCTCGCGCCCAGCGACACGTTCCACTGGCGGTCGGCGAAGTCGCGGTTCCACGACGCGCCGAGCTGCTGCGCGAGGTAGTCCGACTCCTTCGACACGTAGTAGCTGGCCGTGCCGTGCGGCAGCGCGACGTCGCCCGAGACTTCGTTGCGGACCTTCACGTAGTCCTGGTACGGATTGCCCGCGATCGGCCGGCTCGCCGTGGTGATCGCGTCCACCGCTTCCTGGCTGCCGGCCGGCGCGCTGATGCCCGGGATCGTCACGCGCTCGTTGTTCCAGTGCACGTCCACCGTGGTCAGGCGGAGCGGCACCGAGAACTCCTGCACGAACGACCGCACGGACACGCGGCCCGAATCGTGGAACAGCCGGACGAGCGACTCGCTCGTGCCGGGGTCGTCGGCCGCCGCATGCGCGGCCGGCGCCCACGCCAGGCACGCGCAGGCCGCGAATCCGGCGCTGGCCGCGACGAAGCCGGTGCGGTGGTTCACTTGCACGCGCAGCCTCCGCCCGCGCCGCCCACGCCGCCGGTCGAGCCTTCGCGCGCTTCGAACGCCTTCATCTTGCGCATCTCGAGCTTCGCGTGGACGTCGAGCGACATGATCGGGTCCACGAGGCGCTCGCGCCGGTAGAGCGGCGTGCGCGCCGCGCAACCGGCCGAAGCCGCGGCGACCGCCACGAACGCGGCCACGAGCAGCAGGCGGGGCGCGCTCATCGGCCCGCTCCTTCGGCCGCCAGCTCGCGGCCCGCGGCCACGCGGCGGGCGACCGCGGCGAGTTCGGCGAGCGCGGCGTCGTCGGAACGCGACGTGACCCACGCGACCTTGCCCGAACGGTCGAGCACGATCGTGCACGGCACGTTGCGCAGGTCGAGGTCCTGCGCGAGCGCCTCCGGTCCGTCGAACGCCACGCCGAGCGTGGGCGCGGTGCGGCGCAGGAAGCGTTCGGCGTTCGCGCGCTCCTCGTCGATCGAGATGGCGACCACGCGGCCGCCGCTCGCGCGCAGCTCGCGGTCCAGCGCCGCGAGGCGGGGGAGCTCGCGCCGGCAGGGCGCGCACCAGCTCGCCCAGAAGTTCACCACGGTGACCGACGTGCCCAGCTCGCCGAGCCGGAACGTGCGCCCGTCGGCGCCGGCCAGCGCGTGCCCGCGCAGCAGCGCCTCCGCCCGTTCGGTCGGGACGGCGAACGCCGCATCCGCGGCGCCGGCGGGCGCAGCCGCCACGAGTGCGGCGGCGCAGGCGAGGGTACGAAGCAGTGCGAGGCGCATGGCTCCTCCGCTCAGCGGTACTGGGCGCCGAGCAGCACCCAGAGGTTGAGGTCGCGCTTCTCTTCGGCCGTGAGCGAATCGGCTCCCGCCGGATGCGAGCCCTGGCCCGCGTGCGTGCCGAGGCCGAGCGTCCAGTCCACGAGCCGCGAGCGGCGCGGGAAGCCGGGCACGACCACCTGCGTCGCGAGCTTGCGCGAGGCGCCCGAGAGGTTGATGTAGCCGCGCGGGAACACGCGCATCTCCATGGCGGTGTCCGGAACCGCGGTGAGGTCGAGGTTCGCGGGCGCCGGATCCAGGCCGTTCGGCTGGTGACACGACACGCACTTCGCGGCCACGATCGCGCCGACGCGGTTGGTCCACGTGATGGTGCGGAACGAGGCGCGCGCGACGTTCAGGTCGTACGGCGCGTGCGTGGCGGCCATCGGGTTCGGGTTCGTCGGCGTGTCGCCGCCCGCCACGCGGTTCTCGTGGCAGCCGACGCAGTTCTCGAACTTCTCGCCGGGACGCACGTAGATGTGCGTGCGCTTCACCACGAAGCCGCGGCCGTGTTCGTCGAGCGTGGCGAACGAGAGCGGGGTGTTCGCCGGTACCTTGATGCGGAACGACCCGTCGGATTCGACCGGCGCCATGCCGATCAGCGCGCGGCGCTCGTAGTTGTTCGCCGAGAAGTCGTTCGCCATGCCTTCCGTGGTCGGGATCGAGGCGATCACCGCGATGCTGTCGATCGTGTCGCGGCCGCGCACCGGGATCTCCTGGCCGTCCACGGTGCCGCGGTTGAACACGTCCTGCGCGAGGAACACGCCGTAGTCGAGCGAGCGGTCGAGCGTCGAGGCGACGACCGGCGGCTTCCCGTGCGGCGCCAGCAGCTGGGCGTCGTATTCGTTCCATTCGGGGTCGTTGTAGAGGAACGTCAGGCTGCCGACCGTGAACGTCGCCGGGTCCGCGGTCGTGCCCGCGCCGGCCTGGTCGAGCGTGAACGTGTACAGGCCGTAGTCCGTGTCCTCCGGCGTGGCCGCGGGCAGGGAGTACGACACCACGTAGCGGTTGCCGCCGATCGAGCGCGGGTACTTGAACACGCCGTGCGCCCACGGCTCGCCGTCGTTGTTGACCTGCGGCGTCACGACGTCCCAGTGCAGGTCCGGGCCACCCGTCGCCGGGTCGGCGGGGCCCTGCTCGGGCTTGAGCACGGCGAGCGGGCCTTCGTCCATGTTGACGCGCGTGGACTCGATCGCGAGCAGGCGGCCCTCGGGCGTCACGGTGGAGTGGAAGAAGTTCCGCTCGTGCGGACCGAACTGGTGGAACGTGCCCGAGCCGTCGGGGTTGGTCACGAACAGCGGGAAGCGGTTCATGTCGCCGAAGTGTTCCCAGCGCGTGTAGACGATGCGGCCGTCGGGCAGCAGTTCGGGGTCGAAGTCGTCGCTCTGGTTGAAGCTGATGCGCTCGATGTTCGTGCCGTCCATGTCGCACGTGTAGAGCGTGGCCGAGAGCGCGTGGTTGTACTCGTCCATCTCGCCGGCGCGCGTGCTCGTGAACAGGATGCGGCCGTCGGGCAGGTAGAGCGGGTCGTAGTCGTCACCCGCGCCGTCCGTGACCTGGCGCAGCCCGGTGCCGTCGGCGGCGATCTCGTACAGGTGGTGATGGCCGCCGCCCGCGGGGCGCATCGAGAACAGGATGCGCTTGCCGTCGAACGACACCGCCGGGTCCGCGACGTTCGCACCGGCGAAGTTCGTGATGGGCGTGACGACGCCGTCGGGAGAGATCGGCGACAGCTTCACGAGGTTGCCTTCGGCGAGCGAGCGGTTGAGCGTCTCCGTGGACTTCGTCCGCACGAACACGAGCGCTTCGGTCGTGGATTCCTGCTGGATCAGGTCGTCGGGCGCGCTCTCACGGCAGCCGCTGGTCACGAACGCCAGCGCCACCAGTCCGGCGGCGAGCGCCACGGCGACGGCATTGCGCATGAAACGGAACGAGGGGGTCATGGATTCGGGGTCCTCCGGCGGAAGCCGCTCAGGGCTGGATCGAGCGGTAGAACGTCAGGCCGAGCGTTCCCTGCAGGTACGGATAGGCCACGAGGCCTTCGCGGTCCCTCTGTGTCCCGAACACCGTCGCGTGGCGCAGGTCCACACGCAGCGCGAGGTCGTCCCGGACGTACATCTCCATGCCGCCACCCGCGGCCAGCGCGTTCTTCGTGACGGCGATCGCATTGACCGCCTGTCCCGGATTCACGATCACCATGCCGTAGCCCGCGCTGAGGTACGGCTGGAAGCGGCCCGGCAGCGGGTGCCGCACGACCGCGGTGAGCGTGTGCATCACGGCGTGGACCGAGCGGCCGGGCGTGTGCGCCAGCGACGCTTCCCACGCGAGCCAGTGCTCGGGGTTGTACGCGGCCATGACCGCGAACATGCGGTCGGAGCCGAAGGAACCGAACGCCGGGCTCACGCTCACGCGTCGCTCGAACGGGCGCACGCCGGGCGCGAGCCGGTAGGGATGCGCGGCGACGGCCGGCACGAGCGGCTCCAGCGGCCGGGAGGCTTCCGCCGCGCTCGCGACACGCGGCGTGAAGCCGCAGGCGAGCGCCAGCGCCGTCGCGCAGGCGAGGGTTCCGGAGCGCGGCCCCTTCATCGCGCGACTCCTGACTGGATCCACGCGCGCACGGCGACGTAGTCCGTGTCCGCGGTCGAAGCGAACGCCTTGACCGGGTGCGGGCGACCGCCGGCCGCGAGGGCAAGCGGACGCAGCAGCAGCGCGCTGCTGTCGCGCTGCACCGGGTCCACCTGCAGCACGAGCTGCGTGTAGTCGTAGTGCGCGTTCTTCGCCGTCGGCGGCGACAGCTGCAGCGTGCCGCGCGGACCGCCACCGTGACAGTCCCCGTCGGCGTCGCAGCCGTGGCGCGCGATCACCGGCGCCACGTTCGCGACGTACGCCGATTCGCTCAGCTCCAGGCGCACGCCACCCGTCGGCGCGGCCGGAGGCTGCGACGGCGACACGCATCCCGCACACGCCGCGCAGAACGCGGCGGAGACGAGAGGCCATGTGAATGCGAACGCGTGCTGCGGTCGAGGCATCGCGAGTTCCGAGGGTGGGAGGCCGACGCGACGTTTCGAGAACGACGCGGCCCGCCCTTGCAATCGCGAGGCCAGAATCGGAACGCGCCACGGTGGCGCGCGCTGGGTCAGAACACCACGACCCGGAACCGGCGCGCTTCGCCGGGCTCCAGCGTGAAGCGCGGCGCCAGCTCCGACTCCACCCACACGGTATCCACGCCGTCCGCACCCGGCTCCACGATCACCACCGCGAAATCGGTCCGCTCCTTCGCCTTGAGCCGGGCCTCGCGTACACCGAGTACGAACAAGGGCGTGTCCCAGGCGTCACAGGTGAACGCACTGTGTGAAATGACCGTCACGCTGATCGGACCCTCCGCGGGACGGCCCGTGCGTGGGTCCATGATGTGGCCGTAGGTGCGGCCGTCCTGTGCGATGAACTGTTCGTATTTCCCGGAAGTCGAAATACAGTCGCCGTGTTCGAGCGTGACGCGTGCGAAATACGGTACGCGATCGTGCGGATCGCGAATACCGATCGTCCAGTGCGTGCGCCCCGGTGGCGTCCCGATGGCGGCCATGTTGCCGGTAAGATCCACGAGCGCACGCGTCACGCCGTGCGCGCGCAGGGCGCGCATGGCCTCGTCCACCGCATAGCCCTTGGCGATCCCGCCCAGGTCCACGCGCACGCTGTCGTGCTCGAACCACAGCCGCCGGCTCTCGCGCTCGAAATGCACGCGCTGCGCGCCCACGCGCGCGGCCGCGGCACGCGCCTCGGCTTCACCCGGCACGCGCCTCGGACCGCCGAGGAACCCCCACGCGCGCACCAGCGGTTCCACGGTCACGTCGAACGCGCCACCGGTCTCGCGCCACAACTGCAGCGAGCGATCGAGCACGACCGCCACTTCCGGCTGCACGGTCACGGTCTCGCGTCCGGCCTCGCGGTTGAGCCGGGCGACCTCGCTCGTCGTGGTCCAGTTGCTCATGAGCGAGTCCACGCGCACGAACACCCGCCGCGCCGCCTCGGCCGCCGGTGCGCTCGCGGCGGAATCCGCGGTCACGATGGACACGTTGGCGTACGTCCCCATGGTGCGCAGCGGCCAGGTGACCGTGCGCTCGGCCGGCGCGGCGATCGCGGTCGCGAGCACGGCGAACACCGCCAGGGCCCTGACGATCACGCCGCCTCCCGCAGGGGAGAAGCCTCGTCGGAGCGATCGGGCGCGCGTCGGCCCCGGCGCGCGCGCACCCGCGCGACGCTCACCAGCAGCAGGGCCGCGTCGGCCACGTCACCCAGCAGCACGAGCGCCACGCCGAGCCGGGCGCCGTCGGTCCCCGGCCACAGGCGGGCGGCCAGCATTCCCGCCGCGAGCACCACCAGCAGCCGCAGGGGCGCGAACGTGAGCACCCGATCGGCACCGCCGTGGCGGAGCAGCCACGCGCCCGCGAGCGCACGCAAGGCGAGCACGAGCGGCACCGCGGCGAGCAGCGGCATCGCGCCACGCACGGCGGGCACCAGCGTGGGGGGCACGGAGAACACCCCGAACAGCAGCGGGTCGCCGAACGGTGGCCACGAGGCTGCCGCCAGCAGCACCGATACCAGTGCCGCGAACGTGGCGCCGTAGGCGAGCAACGGTCGTTCGCCCGTCACGCCGCGCGGCGCGGCGAGCATGACGTCGGACAGGCACCACACCGGCGCCCCGGCGAGCATGAGCACCGGCAACGTGGCGCCGAACGCCGCCCAGGCGTCCACCGGGTTCGCGAGCCCGCCGAGCGCCGCGTGCACGAGCGGGCGTATCGCGGTCCACACCAGCAGGCCACCCACGACGGGCATGAGCGTCGCCACCACCTTCGTCCCGGCTTCGGGCCGCAGCAGTTCCTCGCGTCCGTGGCCGCGACCGCGCACGCGTGCGAGCAGCAACAGGTCCACCGCGACGGCACAGGTCGCCGCCGCAGCCGCACCGGCCACGACGCGCGCGGCCGAGCCCGCCACCGGGAGCAAGGCCAGCCAGAGCACGGCGAGCCGCAGCAGGCCCGCCCACGCCAGCGGCGCGGAGTGCCCGGCCAGCGCGAGATCGCCCGCGAGCACGCCACGCGCCGCCACGAACGCAGGCACGGGCGCCATGATCAGGAGCACGCGCGCCGCCATCGCGATCACCGCGGGTGCGGCCGCGACCATGCGCAGTGGCCCGCCGCCCTGCCACGATGCGGCCGCCAGGAGCGCGAGCACCAGCGAGCCACCGGCGCCGAGCACGGCGGCGATCCGCACCACGTCACGGCGTGGCGCTCCCCGGCGGCGCGCGGCGAGTCCTGCCTGCTGCACGGCGAGCGCACCGCTCTGCGCGAGCGTCGCCAGCGAAAACGCCAGCCAGAATGCCGCGGTCGCCTCGTGCGGACTGCTCGCGCGAGCCAGTGCCGACTGGAGCACCGGGCCGGCCAGCGCGAGGAGCGCGGCCTGCGCCACGAGCGGGGCATGAAAACGAGCGACGGCGCGCACGTCCGCGCCTGCGGTCGCGGTGACGGTCGTCGTCACGATGGGGGCCTCCGGGGCCGGGGCGCGTCGAACCACGCGGGCGTTATCGGCGGCCCGGGGCGCGCTCCACGCCGGAAACACCAACGCCCCCCGCGGGGCGGAGGGCGCATCTTGACGAGGCGGTTCGGCAACGACCGTCAGCGGTCGAGCTGTACCGGGCGATCGTCGTGCCGCAGGTCCGAGCTCGAGCCGATCCCGCGCAGCGTCGTCGCCGTCAGGAGCAGTGCGATCGCCAGCAGGCCGCCGACCACGATCGTGCGGGGGAACCAGGAGGGGCGGGCCGCATCGGCGGGCACCGGGAAGGAGACGCTCATGGGAGTCCTTTCGCGAGTCCACGGCGCACCATGCACCGTGCGAGGGCAAGATGCGGGACGAGGTGTAAACACCGTGTTTCGGCGGCATGACCCGGCGCGAACTTCGCCCGGCACGCCACGGCGGTCACTCGAGCGCTTCGCGGATCTTCCGCAGCAGCTCACGCGACGTGAACGGCTTGGCCAGGAAGTGCATGCCCGGCTCGAGCATGCCGTGCCGGGCGATCGCGTCGTCCGTGTAACCACTCATGTAGAGCACGCGCAGCCGGGGAGTGCGCGAAACGAGTTCCTGCGCGAGCCGGCCGCCGCCCAGCCGCGGCATGACCACGTCGGTCAGCAACAGGTGGATCGGCCCCACGTGCCGCGCGCACACCTCGAGCGCATGTTCCCCGTCCGTGGCGGTCAGCACGGTGTAGCCCGCCTGCTCGAGGAACCGGCGGGCGAGTCCGCGCAGGGCCGGTTCGTCCTCGACCACCAGCACGGTTTCCACACCCGCGAGCGTCCCGGGTTCCGCGGATGCGCAGCCTGCCGCGGTCACGGCACCCGGGAGCCGCGGGAACAGCAACCGGAACTCCGAGCCGGCGCCCGGACGGCTGGTGACGGTGATGAAGCCACCGCTCTGGCGAATGATGCCGTACGTGGTCGAGAGCCCCAGCCCCGTGCCGCGCCCCGCGGGCTTCGTCGTGAAGAACGGCTCGAAGATCCGCGCCAGCGTCCCTTCGTCCATGCCCGATCCGGTGTCGCGAACGCTCACCACCACGTAGTCTCCCGCGGGCGCGGCGTCCTCCGCGACCGGACCCGGGGGAATGGTCTCGTGCGCGGTCCGGATCGTGATGCGGCCGCCGGAAGGCATCGCGTCGCGGGCGTTCACCACGAGATTCATGAGCACCTGCTCCACCTGCCCCGGATCCGCGAGCACCACGCCGGGTCGGCGGTCGAGTTCGAGCACGAGTTCGATGTCCTCGCCCAGGATGCGGCGCAGCATCTTCTCCAGCCCGGTGATGACCTGGGGCAGCTCGAGCCGCACGGGTTGCAGCACCTGCCTCCGGCTGAACGCGAGCAGTTGCCGCGTGAGCTCGGCGGCGCGTTCACCGGCGCGCTGGACCTCGCGAAGGTCGGCGTGCATCGGCGAAGTCGGCGGCAGGTCGGCCAGCGCGAACGCCACGTAGTTGAGGATCACCACGAGCAGGTTGTTGAAGTCGTGCGCGACCCCGCCGGCCAGCGTGCCGATCGCCTCCATCTTCTGCGACACCTGCAGCTGTTCCTCGAGGCGCGCGCGCTGGAGTGCGGCGGTGCGGCGCTCGGTCACGTCCCGGAACTGCCACAACCGCCCGCGATAGTCCCCGCCGGGCCCGAACACGGGAGAGGTGGCGCGTTCGAGCACACGGCCGTCGTGCAGGCGGATCTCCTCGAACTCCGCGTGCCCGCGGGTGCGCAGGAGCTCGCGAATCCTCGCCAGGAAGGCCGCCGGCTCCTCCACCTGTGCGGCGACGTGCGCGAGGATCGCGACATCGTCTCTCGCATCCGCCAGCGCTTCGGGGATGTTCCACAGCTGCACGAACTGCCGGTTGAACGCGAAGTGCCGGTCGTTCGCGTCGAGGAGAAGGATGCCGTTGCCCGTCGCCTCCATCCACGTGGACAGCAGGGCATTGCGCGCGAGCAGCTGGTCCGCGGTGCTGCGGCTCTCCGTGACGTCTTCGGCCACGCCGAGCATGTACTGTTCGCCGCCCAGCTCCAGCAGCTCGACGGAGATGCGCACGTCGCGAACCGTACCGTCCTTGCGCCGGGACCGGATGTCGAAGTTCTTGACCGCGCCGTCGCGACGCAACCCCTCGAGCATGGCGGAACGCTGCTCCGGGTCTTCCCAGAGGCCGAGTTCGAGCGAGGTCCGTCCGAGCAGTTCCTCGCGCGAGCATCCGTGAATCGCCGCGAACGCCTCGTTGACGTCGGCGATCACGCCGTCGGAGAGACGCGGCATGACGATGCCCAGCGAGCTGTGCCGGAACGCAGCCGCGCGCAGGGCCTCGCTTTCGCGCGCCTTGGCCTCCGCCTCGAATCGTGCGGTGACGTCGCGCGCGCGCAGCACCGCCGCGGTGATGCGGCCGTCCGCGTCGCGCACAGGGGAGCACTGGACTTCGAAGCGTCTGTGGCGCCGGCCGTCGGCCAGGCCCGGGGTGAGAAGTTGAACGTCATCACCGGCGAGAGCCCGAGAGAACATGGCCGTACCGAGCGCGTCGTAGGCCTCCCGTCCGGCCACCTCGGCATACGGCCGCCCGATCGCGTCCTCCGCCCGGCAGTTCATGAGTGCGCAGTACGCCGGGTTCACTTCGACGAGCACGTGGTGTTCGTCCACCAGCGCCATGGCATCGGTGCTGTTCGCCACGATCTGAGCGAAGGCCGAGCGCCGGCGCTCGACCTCCAGTGCCTGAAGGGCGTACCCGAGATCGGAGGCGACCTCCGCGAGCAGCACCCGCTCTTCGTCGTCCATCGGAGTCTCGAGCGCCCAGCAGATCCCGAGCACGCCGAACTCGCGATCGCCGTGCCGGATCGCGGTGACGCCCGCCTGGTGCTCGCCACGCACGCCCCCGAGAGGGCATTCACCACATCCCTCGGCCGAGCGCACATCATGGAAACTGCTCGCGCCCGGCACCAGTTCACGCCAGCAAATCGGGCGCCAGCCCGAACCCAGTCGCTCGTCCAGCTCGAGGCGCTCGCCGGGGAGGCCGGCGTACGCGAGCTTCGGAGGTCCCCCGTGGGGCTGGATCAGCGCGATCCAGACGGCGCGGTAGCTGCGCGTCTCGAGCAGGATGTCGCATGCACCCTGCGCCAGTCGCAATGCATCCCGCTCACGCGCGACGAGCTGGCTGACGCGCCGAGTGGCCTCGACGACCAGTTGCAGATGGCGGCTTCGGGCCTCGGTCTGGAGACGCTCGGTCACGTCCACCGAGAGGACGAGCACGCCCTCGGGCGCCGGCTCGAAACGCAGGTCGAACGTGGCGCTGCTCCCGTCCGGGTACTCGAAACGATTGAGCATGCGATCCGCGGTGCCCGTTTCGAGCACGCCGGCGATGCGGCGGTAGAGCTCGGTCTGTTCGATTCCGGGCCAGCACTCGTCGAAGCGGCGGCCGAGAAGTTCGGCTGCCGGCCTGCGCCCGTGCCGCACTGCGGCGGCGTTCATGTAGAGGTAGCGCCAGTCCCGGCCGATCAGCTGGCAGCCCTCGAACAGGGCGTCGAGCGTCGCTCGCAAACGCGCTTCGCTCTCGACGAGCGAGCTGGCGTTCGGCATGTCGTCACCCGAGGGTGCGCGCGAGGCGTGGGGGAAGCTGGAATCGGCCAAGTGATCGCTCCGCCGCGAGGGGACGGCTGCGCGCGAGGCTACTCTTCTCGCGTGCGGGAACCAAGCGTGAACCCCCCGAACGGTGTGCGTGCGTTATGCTCCGCGACATGAGCGACTCGCCTGGTACGCCACATCGGCGGCGACCCCGGTATTCCGGAACGCACCCTCGGCGGTTCGAGGACAAGTACAAGGAGCTCGACCCGGAGCGATTCCCGGAGATCGTCGCGCACGTGCGCGCGAAGGGGCGCACGCCCGCAGGGCAGCACGTCCCGATCCTGGTGAACGAAGTGCTCGAGCACCTGTCTCCACGGGCGGGCGAACGCGCCGTGGACGCGACGCTCGGCTGGGGCGGGCACGCGCGCGTCCTGCTCGAACGCCTGCGCCCCGGCGGCCGGTTGCTGGGACTCGACGCCGACCCGATCGAGCTTCCGCGCACCGAGGCCCGGCTGCGGGACCTCGGGTTCGGGCCCGACGAATTCCGCGCCCGGCGGAGCAACTACGCGGGACTGCGTGCCGCACTGCTCGCCGAAGGCTGGGACGACGGCGCCGACCTGCTGCTCGCGGACCTCGGCGTCTCGTCCATGCAGATCGACGATCCCGCGCGCGGGTTCACGTTCGGCGCCGAGGGGCCGCTCGACATGCGCATGAACCCCTCACGAGGGCTTTCGGCGGCCCAATGGCTGGCGCGCACGCCGCCCGCGGAGCTCGCGCGCGTGCTGCGCGAGAACGCCGACGAGCCGCACGCGGAGGTCATCGCCGCCGCCATCGTCGTTCGCCGCGCCCCGTGCGGGACGACGACGGAACTCGCCCAGATGATCCGTGAAGCGGTCGCGGAGCAGGCGCGTCCGGACGAAGTGGAAGACTCGGTGCGCCGCACGTTCCAGGCGATCCGCATCGAGGTGAACGACGAGTTCGGCGCGCTCGACGCGCTGTTGCGTGACCTGCCGGGCTGCATGCGACCCGGCGGACGCGTCGTGCTGCTCACGTTCCACTCGGGCGAGGACCGCCGCGTGAAGAAGGCCCTGCAGGCGGGCGAGCGTTCCGGCCTCTGGGCGCGGATCGCTCCCGAGGTCGTTCGCCCCTCGGCGCGCGAGCGTCACGACAATCCACGGTCCAAACCGGCCAAATTGCGCTGGGCCGTAAGAGCCGGCTGAAGGCCGGCCGAGTCCTCACGAATCGCGCCGCCCGTGCCGATACCGGGCCGGACCCACGGAGGACATCTTCATGTTGCGCCGGCTCGTACTCATCCTGCTGCCCATCGCCCTGCTCACCAGCTGCGCCGGACCGGCGAAGCTCGCCGAACGCAGCCAGAACCAGCTCGCCGAAGGCGACCACTGGAAGGCCTGGAACACCGCCACGCGCGCACTCGAGAAGGCGCCCGCGAACGCGGCTGCTCGCTCCGCGGCCACGGCTGCCGCCACGTCCATCACCGACGACTGGCACCGTCGCATCGTGGCGCTCGCGGCGGAGGACAGCCTCGCCGCCGCCGAGCAGGTGCTCGCGCTGGCCGCCTTCCGCGCGCAGGCCGCACGTTGGGTCACGCTCACGCCGCCGGCGGATCGCGCGCGCGTCGAGCAGGCGCTGCGGCGCACGGCCGCGCGCACGCACTACGACCGTGGCGTCACGGCACTCGCCGCGAAGCGCCCGAAGCGGGCGTGGTGGGAGTGGAACGAGTGCGAACGCTTCGTGTCGCCGTGGCGCGACGCGTCCACGCTCGCGGAACGTGCGTACCAGAAGGGACTGGCACACGTCGCGCTGCTGCCGCTCAACGCCGGCGATCCCGAGATGGGCCGCGAGGTGGCGACGCTGTGGCGCGACGCGCTCGCGCCGCGCCTGGGCACGCAGGAGACGCCGTTCACCCGCATGCTCGGCGCGGACGCGGCCGAGAAGGGCATCCGGCTCGCGCAGCTCGGCAGGATCTCGCGTGCCGACGCGGCGCGGCTCGGGCGCGAAAACGGCGCCGAACGCGTGGTGTGGGGCGAGATCGGCGACCTCGACGGCAGCACCGAGCTGCAGGTGTTCAAGGACCGCGTCGCCCGCCGCGTGTCGAGCAAGGACGCCGACGGCCGCACCGTGACCCGCTGGGTCGAGGTGCCGATCGAAGTCGTGGCGCGCGTGCGCCACGTGACCGTGAACGTGGACTGCGAGGTGCTTTCGACGCGCAACGGCGCGGTGCTCGCGCACCAGCGCATCCCGCGTTCGCGCAGTGCGCGCGTCGTGTGGACTTCGTACGTGCCCGAGGGTGATCTCGGGGCCTACGCGCTCGTGTCGGACGAAGCGCGCAGCGCCGATCCCGCACGTGCACGGCAGCTCGAGGCGCGCTGGAAAGCCGTCTGTGGAGACGGCACCACGCTGCGCTCGGTGCTCGAGGCGCGGCGGCGCACCGAAGGTTCCGGCCAGTACGAACCCGGCTCGCTGCGGCGCCTGCTCACGGGCGCGGCCTTCGTGTTCCTGTCGGACCTTCCTCCGGCGACGGACCTGGCGGCGGCGGCGTTGGCCGACGGCTGGTCGCCGCTCTACGACGAACTGGCGCGCCTCGACGCCATGGACGACGTGGACCTCGCGGCTCCCGTCGCCGAAACCACGCGCCGCTAGCTGCGGCGCTCCGGGCGCATCCGGATCGTCCAGTCCGCGCCCTCGCTCGCGACGGCTCCGTACCACGGGGCGTCGAGGGGGAGGGCGCGCACCGTGAAGCGCGCGGTCTCGCTCGCGCCCAGCTCGCGCGTGAGTCCGGCTCCGCACGCCTTCGCACGCGCCTCGTGCCGGGTCCACGCGCGCAGGAAGGCCGCGTCCCGGTCGGCATCGGGATCCGCGGCGAACGCCGCACGTTCCGCCGCGTCGAAGTGATCGTGCACCAGCGCCGCGTGATCGAAACCCGTGCGGTGCGCCTCGACGTCCACGCCGACGTCCGCACCCCGGCGCGTGGCCACGAGCGCACGGCCCGCGCGCTCGCTGAACGAGAAGCGCAGCCCGGAAGCCGCGTGCGAATCGAGCACCGGGCGGCCGTTCGCGTCGGCGCGCCACGCGATCGTGTGCTCCGGGGCACCGAGCGCCTCGGCGAGCACCGCGCGGAGCACCGCAGCCCGGGACTCACGGGAGCCGTCGCAGGCGCGGACGTACACCGTCACGCCCGGGTCGGGCGCGCCGCTCACGCGCGCCCGGTGGCGCGGGTCGGGCAGCCCTCGTAGCGCAGGCCGGGCAGCAGCTGCTCGCGCTTCATGACCACGCCGTTGGCCGTGACTTCGGTGCGCTCGCCGACGTCCGCGCCGTACAGAAGCACGGCGCCGCGCGCCACGTCGGAGTGCGCCCCGATGCGCACGGGCGCCAGCTTCAGCACCCGGTCCTCGAAGCTGTGCGACTGCAGGTGGCACGACACCGTGGCGCCGTCCTCGATCACGAGCATCTCG
This sequence comes from Candidatus Eiseniibacteriota bacterium, assembly GCA_046327815.1. Taxonomy (GTDB): domain Bacteria; phylum Eisenbacteria; class RBG-16-71-46; order RBG-16-71-46; family RBG-16-71-46; genus CAIXRL01. The sequence goes on from JAXLXR010000011.1 coordinate 123,488, forward strand.
GGGTCCACGACCTGCAGGAACGAGCTGCCGAACACGACGCCGTGGCCGACGCTGCAGCCCATGGCCCGCAGCCACCACGCCACGAACGGCGTGCCCTCGAACGCGAGCAGCACCGGCACGGCCCAGCCCGCCCACACCTCGAAGAGCACGTCCCAGCGGCAGCACCAGCACGACCAGAGCGCATGCCGGCTCTCGCGGATCGGACCCATGACGCCCCACTTCACGACCAGCACCGCCGCGAGCAGCACGCCGCCGATCGTGGCGAAGGTCGCGGGAATCGCGAACGCGAAGAACGTGGGCGAGGGCGACTGCTCGCGCGCCCACAGGAACCACGCCCAGCCGAGCGCGAGCGGCACGAGCGGCAGCACGGCGCGTGCGGACTCGAACACCACGCGCGTGGCGAAGCGCGCGAAGCCGGGGTCGTGCGTCAACTCGCGCTCGCTGTCGGTCACCTCGCGTCTCGGCAGCTCGAGCGCCGGGTTCCCGAACCACGACGTGCCCTCGACCATGCGTTCGGGCTCCGCCACCGTGCAGATCCCGAGCAGCACCTGGCGCGGCATCTGCGCGCCGGCCGGGATCACCACATGGTTGCCGAGAAACGTGTTCGTGGAGAGCCGCGTCGTGCCGCACACCGCGTGCCCGCGATGCAGCAGCGGCCGCCCGAGGTAGATGCCGTCCGCGAAGAAGCACTCGTCGCCCACTTCGAGCAGCTCGGGCACGACCTCCATGACCGTGCTGATCTCGCACTTCGCACCGATGCGCGCTCCGGCCATGCGCAGCCACGTGGGCCAGAGCAGCGTGCCGCTGATCGCCGCGTTCGCGGTCTCGATCGCCTGGTCCTTCATGGCGAGTGCGATGCCGACCGGCCCGCGCAGCGGGTGCGCGCCGGGCGTGATCCTGCCAAACAGCCGCACGAGCAGCGCTTCGGCCGGAAGCGACAACGCGTACCCCAACACGAGCGCGAGCGGCGCGAGCGCAACCGGCAGGCCCGAGAGCGGCGCGGGCAGCAGCCCGGTGCCGGGTGCGCCCGGGCGCAGCAACGCCGCGGCGATCGCCAACCCCGGCAGCAGCGGCAGCCACGCGGCCACGAGCCGCGCACCGAGAAGCGCCGCGGCATGCGCGGGCACGCTCCAGGCGCCCGACGCCGCCACCGGCGCGGGCGGCGCGTCGCCCGTGCGCACCGCCGGCACTCCCGCGTACCGCGCGCCCGGCGGCACGGTGGCGCCGTCCGGCACCGACGAGAGCGCCCCGACGAACGCGTCGTGGCCCACGCTCGCGCCACCGCCCACGTGCACGCGCGTATCGAGCGTCGCGCCGCGCCCGATCGTGACCGGCGCCAGCACGAGCCGGCGCGCGCGCCACTCGACCACGCCGACCGAGACGTCGCGGCCGAGCGTCGCGCCGTCGCCGATGTCGAGCAGGTCCCAACCGCCGCCGGTCAGGTCCACGCCGCGATGCACGTGCACGTCGGCTCCGATGCGGGCACCGAGCACCCGGAGGCACGTGGCGAACATCGGGGTGCCCCGCACGAGCGACCAGGGCACGAGATGGGCGAGCGACACCACGATCCAGTGACGGACGTGGAAGGAGCTCAGGTGATCGTGCTCGGCCGCGGTGTAGCGGCCGATCAGCACGCGCTTGGCCAGCCACGTCAGCCCGAGCCCGACGGGCAGCCAGGCGAGCTCGAACGCGAACGCGAATGCCGGGAGTGCGAGCAGCAGGGGCACGCTGCCGATCGCGCGATCGAGCGCCGGGAGCGCCGCGAAGACGACCCACCACGTGACCGCGCCGGTGACGGGGAGCGTCGCGACGATCCAGCCCAGCTGCGCGAGCGCGCCGGCCGAGAACGCACCTCGCATCGGACCCGCGTCGCGGGCGGGACCGTCGAGCGCCTCCGGTTGGGCCGCACGGCTCGCGGCGATGGAGGCCAGCCGCGTTGCCGTACGCGCGTCGTACACGTCGCGCACCGTGAGGCCCGCGGTCTCCGGATGCTTGCGGAGCCGGGAGATGACCTGCGCGGCGAGCAGCGAATTGCCACCGAGGTCGAGGAAGAAGTCCGCGGCCGGTGTGATGTCGCCCGCATGCGGCAGGAACTCGGCGAAGGCGCTCCACACCAGGCGCTCCAGCGGGCTCGCGTCGCGCGCGTGCACCGCCGCGTGGGCCGGCGTGGCGGGGCGCGGCCTCGCCATCGTCCGGATGTCGGGGAGTGCCGAACGATCGAGCTTGCCGCTGGCGTCACGCGTCGGCAGCCCGTCCACGGCCGCGTAATGCAGCGGCTGCATGTGATCGGGCACGCGCGAGCGCATGTGCTCGCGCACATACTCCAGGTCGAGTGCGCCGCCGTCGCTCACGAGGAACGCCGACAGTTCCTGCGCGGGAGCCGTGCCCTGCAGCGCGCACGCCGCGGCGCGCACGCCGAGGCACTCGCACAGGTGTGCCTCGATCGCGGACAGCTCCACGCGGTGCCCGCGGATCTTGACCTGCGAGTCCGAACGCCCGAGGTAGATAAGCGCTCCGTCGGCGGCGCGGTCCACGAGGTCGCCCGTGCGGTAGAGGCGGCCGAAGCGCGGGTGCTCCACGAATCGCTCCGCGGTCAGCTGCGGCTGGTGCAGGTAGCCGCGCGTCACGCTCAGCCCCGCGATGCACAGTTCGCCCGGCGTTCCCGGGGGCAGTTCACGCAGCTCGGAGTCCAGCACGTACGCCGTGTTGCCTTCGACCGGCCAGCCGATCCGCACGGGCTCGCCCGCGCGCACGGGCGTGCGCACGACGGTGACCGAGCACTCGGTGGGACCGTAGCCGTTCTCGAGCCGCCGGCCCGGGGCCCAGCGCGCGGCGACGTCCAGCGGAAGCTCCTCGCCACCGACGTAAACGAGCTTGAGCTCCGGCAGCGCGCGTTGCGGGTCGTCGCACGCGGCCATGCGCAGCAGGGTGGGAGGCGGGCAGAACACCGTGACGCGCTCCCGCGCCAGCCAGTCCACCAGGTCGGGCCCGAGCCGGACCGCGTCGTCGTCCATCAGGACGAGCGTGGCGCCGGTCGCGAACGCGAGCCAGATCTCCTCGACGGACGAGTCGTACGAACACATCGAACTCTGC
>JAXLXR010000012.1:0-120259 GCA_046327815.1 Candidatus Eiseniibacteriota bacterium
GCAGCGGCTGCGTCATGAACGCGGCCACGCTGTACTGGGGGCGAGCCATGCTGACGGACGGTTGCAGCTGCATTCGCGACAGCGACTCCGCGGCGGAGGCGGGAAGCGCGCAGATGAGCGCGGCTCCCACCGTCGCGGCGAGCAGGCGAGTCAGGAAGTGGTGTGCAAGGTGACGCATGTGGATTCCTTTCGGCTGGCGGGTGAACGGAGGGCGACTCGTCTGCCTTCCGCTGGGGCTGGGTTGCGAGATCAGGTCGTGCGGGCAGCCACCGCCTCGGGGCGGCGCGCGCCGGCTCATGGCGGTGCTCCGAGCCGCGCCAGCGCGGCCACCAGCCGGGCGGCGTTGAACGGCTTGGCGAGTACCGCGCGGTCCCGGCGGCCGGCCACGAACGCCGACGCCTGCGTGAGCACCTCCGGGTCGCCGGTCACCAGCAGCACGGGCGTGGCGCCGTTGCGCTCCGTTCCCGCCATGGCCCGGCACAGCGCCAGGCCGTCGAGCCCGGGCAGCCGCACGTCCGCGACCAGCAGGTCGAAGCGCTCGGCTTCGAGCATCGCGAGCGCCTCGAGCCCGTCGGCGGCCAGGCGCACGTCGGCCCGTCCCGCGGACGCCCGCTCCAGCGTGCGCTTGAGGTAGCGGCGCATCTCCGGGTCGTCGTCCACGACCAGCAGCCGCAACGTGCCCAGCCCCGGCCGGGCGGGGTTCGGCGCTTCGAGGGTGCGGTTCGGGTGCTCCATGGGCTCCCTCCGAGGGTGACCGGCCGGTGGTCCGGGTGACCGGTGGTGACGCAGGAACTGTGTGCCCTCGAAGGGTTTGGCTGTTATTTTTGAGGTTGCGCAGTGTTGTCCTGGCGTCTCCTGCGGGCATTTCGGGGGCGCAGCGCGACCTGATTCGCCATCGCTCCACCTTTGAAGGGGTTCCTGTGAGTCCCAGCCGCCCATCCCGGCTTCCTCACGCCCTCGCCCTCGGCCTCGCGCTGTGGGCGTGGGCGCCCGCCGCCGCAGCTGCCGGGACCGGTTCCCCTCCCGAGCCGGGATGGACGCACTCCCTGTGGACCGTGCGCGACGGCCTGCCGGTCATGACGTTCTCGGCGATGTGCCAGGGCCGCGACGGCTACCTCTGGCTGGGCACCTTCGACGGGCTGGTGCGATTCGACGGCGTGCGCTTCACGGTGTTCGACGCCTCGGGCCAGCCGGGCCTCACCACCAGCCGGTTCACGGACGTGGCCGCCGATCCAGCGGGCGGGGTCTGGAGCAACTCCGAGACGGACGGACTGGTCCACGTCGAAGACGGCGAAGTGCGCCCGATCCGCTGGCAGGGGCGGCCGCTGTTCGCTTGCGCCATGGGCATGCTGGCCGACAGCACCGGGCGCTGCCTCGTGATGACGCGCGAGGGCGTGTTCGAAATCGCGGACACCGCCGTGCGCCGGCTCGACGCCGCGCCCGCCCCGGTGTCGAAGCAGCCGGCGATTCGCGATCGCAGCGGCGGCGCGTGGTGGCTCGGCCCGAAGCAGCTCACCTGGTCGCGCGACGGCGTCGTGCGCCGGATCACACTGCCCGCGGCGCTGTGCGAACTCGACGTGGAGCGCGGCTGGCTCGAGAGCGCCGACGGCCGGCTCTACCTGCGCTGTCGCGGCCGGCTGTGGCGCGTCGCCGACGGCCGGATCGAGCCCGGGCCACTCGCGCCCGCGGACGTCCCGGACGCGCGCGAGTTCGTGCGCGTCTCGTGCATCGCGCCGCAACTGATCGCGCCGGACGGCGCAGTGTGGGACTCCCCCGGTTCGGTGGTGCGCCGCAACGGCGTGCCGATCGTGGACCTGGGCACCCCCCCGGACCAGCTGTTCTGCGATCGCGACGGCACGTTGTGGGCCATCGCCCGCAACGGCCTGCACCGGATCGCGCGTGCCGTGGTGTCGCGCGTGGCCGAGACCTTCGAGGGCCAGCCCAACAATCTTGCGGTGATCCACCAGCGCCGCGACGGCACCATCTGGCTGGTCGGGACCGAGTTCCTGATCGCACGCTGGGACGGTTCGGGACTGCGGCAGCGGCGCGGCGACCGCATCTACACCACGCTCGAGGAGGACCGCAACGGCGACCTGCTGCTGGGCTCGTACGGCGGGCTGGCCGTGCTGCACGACGACCTGCGCACCACGCCGGTGCCGTGGGAGCGGCTCGAGCAGCTGGAGGTGTCACTGCTGTGGGCGGACACGGCCCACCGGCTGTGGTGCTCGTCGCTCGGCGCGCTGCGCTCGCGCACCGACGGCGACTGGCACACGTACGGACCGGCCGAGGGCTTCACGCCGGTCGTGGTGCGCAGCGCACTCGCGCGCCGTGACGGAAGCGACTGGTTCGGTACCGCGGGCCGCGGGATCGCGGTGTTCCGCGACGGCCGGTTCGACTCGATCGGCACCCGGCAGGGGCTTTCGCACCTGCGCGTGCGCGGCCTGTACGAGGACGAGCGCGGCGTGGTGTGGGCGGGCACCGAAGGCGGCGGGCTCGCGCGCATCGAGCTGGCAGCGGGCGAACCGGCCGCGAAGGCGCGCGTGCACATGATCCGCCGGCGCGACGGACTGCTGGACGACGTCGTGCACGCGATCGTGGCCGACGACGCGCGGCGGCTGTGGCTGAGCACCAACCGAGGCATCTGCTGCGTGCCGCGCGACCAGCTCGACGAGTTCGCACGTGGCGAACGCGGCATGGTCGCGATCCGCGCGTTCGACGAAGCGCACGGCATGGCGAACCGCGAGTGCAACGGCCTGCACCAGCCCGCGGCCATGCGCGCGAGCGACGGTACGCTGTGGTTCGCCAGCCAGGCCGGCGCCGCGGTCATCGATCCGCGCGCCGTGCCCGCGGACACGACGCGGCGCGCGGTGATCATCGAGGACGTGGTTTCGCGCGGGCTCCGCCTGCCGGTGCGCGCCGGGGCCGTTCGCATCGCGCCCACGCAGCGCGTGTTCTCGATCGCCTACGCGTGCCCCGAGTTCCTCGCGCCGCAGCAGATGCGGTTCCGCTACCGCCTGCGCGGCAACGGCGACGAGTGGATCGAAGCCGGCGAGCGGCGCGTGGCGTACTTCACCGAAGCGTCGCCGGGTCGGCACACCTTCGAGGTCTCGGCGTCGAGCGGCGGGCCGTGGTCACCTCCCACCCGGCTGCGCGTCGAGATCGAGCCGCGCTGGTTCGAGACGCTGGCGTTCCGTCTGGGCGTGCTGCTCGCGCTGCTCGGCGGCGCGTACGCCGCGTACCGCTGGCGCCTGCGCGGCCTGGTGGAACGCGAGCGCGAGCTGTCGCGGGAAGTGGCCGCCCGCACTGCCGAGCTGCGCGAGGCGGACGCGGCCAAGACGCGCTTCTTCGCGAACATTTCGCACGAGTTCCGCACCCCGCTCACGCTCACGATCGGCCCGCTCGAGGACCTGCTCGGCGGCTTCTACGGATCCGTGCAGGACGAAGCACGCGAGCCGCTCGAGATGGCGCTGCGCAACTCGAACCGCGCGCTCGCGCAGGTGAACCGCCTGCTCGAACTGGCGCGGCTCGAGGGCGGCGGCATGAAGCTGCACGCGGTCGAGGCCGACCTCGGGCACGAACTACGCGAGATGGCGGCGCCGTTCGCGCCGCTCGCGCGCCGGCGCGGCATCGCGCTCGACGTGCAGGTGCACGAGGGCGTCGCGGTGTGGTGCGATCGCGGCCTGCTCGAACAGGCGATCGCCAACCTGCTCGCGAACGCGCTCAAGTTCACGCCCGCGGGCGGGCACGTGACGCTGGCCGGGCGCGGCGAGGGTGCGGGTGACACCGCGCGCTACGTGATCGCCGTGCGCGACGACGGCCCGGGCATCGCGCCGGAAGAACAGCCGCGATTGTTCGAGCGCTTCTACCAGGCCTCGGGCGCGCGCGAAGTGACGCGCCCGGGTACGGGCATCGGGTTGTCGCTGGCGCGCGACATCGTGGAACTGCACGGCGGCACGATCGAGCTGGACAGCGCGCCCGGCGCGGGCAGCACGTTCACGGTGCGGCTGCCGCTGGGCCGCGCGCACCTGCGCGACGAGCAGGTCGCGGACACCGCGCCCGTCCGCGTGACCGACGGCGGCGCGAGCTGGCTGCTGGCCGATGCCCCGGTCGAGGGCGCCCTCGAGGTGAGCGCGGGTGCCGGCGCCGACACCGAGGGCGAGACGGACGCGCCCACCGTGCTCGTGGTGGAGGACGACGCCGAGGTGCGCGGCTACTTGCGCCAGCACCTCGTGAAGCGGTACCGCGTGATCGAAGCCGGCGACGGCGCGGCGGCGCTCGACGCCGCACGCAAGCGGCCGCCCGACCTGGTGATCAGCGACGTCATGATGCCGGTGATGGACGGTTTCGCGTTCGTCGAGGCGCTGCAGCGCGAACCCGACCTCGCCGGCACGCCCGTGGTGCTGCTCACCGCGCGCGCCACGTTCGAGGACAAGCTCGCCGGGCTGTCGCTGGGCGCGGTGGACTACCTCGCCAAGCCGTTCCACGCCGCCGAACTGCTGCTGCGCGTGCGCAACCTGCTGGCCGCGCAGCACCGCCTGCGCGAGCGGCTCCGCCCGCGTGAACTGCACGCCGCGCCGGTCGAAGTGACCTCCGAGGGCGACCGCTTCCTGGCGCGCGTGCGCGAGGCGGTCGAGCAGCACATGGGCGAAGAGGACTTCGACGTCGAACGCCTGGCGCACGAAGTCGGCCTGAGCCGCTCGCACCTGTACCGCCGCCTGCGCGAGCTGCTCGACGACACGCCCGAGATGGTGCTGCGCCGCATGCGGCTCGAGCGCGCCGCGCAGCTGCTCGACCAGGGCGCGGGCAGCGTGAGCGAGATCGCCTACGCGACCGGCTTCAAGACCGTGGCGTGGTTCTGCCGCGTGTTCCGCGAGAAGTACGGCACCACGCCCGGCGCGTGGGCGAAACGCGCGCGCGGCTGACACGGCGCGCCGGGGATTACGGGTGGCTCCCGGAGACGGCTGCCGTCAGCGCACCACCACGAACCTCTGCCGCGCCAGCACGCGTCCGGACTGCACGAGGACGGCGAAATGAACGCCGGGTGAAAGTCGGGAGCCGTCGTCCCGGCGAAGATCCCACTCCGCCTCGTGGCTGCCGGCCGGCATGTCGAACACGTGCTCGAGCCGTCCGGCCACATCCACGATGCGCACGGTGGCCGGGGCATTCCACGCGACGGACTGCCGGAGCGAAAGCCGCTCACGCACCGGGTTCGGCCCCAACCCCAGCGCGCGACCCGCGGACCCACCGGCGGGCGGCACACCGACGTTCGGCCAGCCCACGATCGCCACACTGCCTGCGGCATGCGGACCGAACGCGGAAAAGGCGCCCGCAACGGCGAGCCAACCGGGCCGTGCCGCGAGGGCCCACACCATACCGACAGGCGCATCGGGATACGGCGACCAGCTCGAAGTGGCGAGCGACACTCGAAACAGCGGATGCAGGCCGGCGAACGGACCGCTGCTCATGGTGAGTTCGTTGGCCACGACGAGGTCGCCGTTCGACACCACGATCGCGTTCTCCGGATACGAAGCCATCTGCGCGCTCGCGCCTGCGAACGGTGCCCAGGGCAAGTCCGCACCCGTCACCACGTCCATCGCGAAGAGCGACGGCTGCGGCCAGCCGACGCGATCACCGAGCACGCAGAGCCGGTCGCCCGCGGAAGCCAGCGCGAGCACGCCGGCCATCGAGGCGAACGTCGTCGGCTCCATGGAGAGGTCCGCGAGCCGGAACGCGACGAGTCCCTCGTGCGGTGCTCCGTCCACCGTGAGGAACGCTCCGCCCACGTACAGCCGCGCCGAATCCGCGGCCAGCGCCACGGGAGTGACCTCCCCACCTCCGTTCGAGAACAGCGGGGACCAGGGCAACACGTTGCCAGTCGAAGCGTCGATCTCGGCGACGCCGTGCCGCACGGTGGGACCGCCTCCCACCACGAACGTTCCGAGCGCGAACAGCCGCCCCTGGGCGCCGAGCACGTATTGGAGGGACGGGAATGACTTCGTCCAGAGCGGCTGCGCGCTCACGTCGGGGTCGAACCCGAGCATCGTGGAACCCATGGTGGTCACCACGACCCGTCGCCCCACGGTGGCGACGCGGGCGATCGTCTCGCCCGGAGGAACGTCCAGCTCGCGGCCGGTGAGCTGGCCGCTGCCGAGGCTGATCTCGGCCACTCCGTGCCGCGGCAGCCACTGGACGCCCTGCAGCTCACCGCCCACCCAGAGCCTGCCTCCGGCGACCTGCATGGACTGGAGCTCGCTCGCGGCTCTCAGGCTGTCGGCGAAGGGTCGAAGCGCCCCCGTGGCGGTATCCACGGCGCAGAGCGCATCGATCGGGTGGAAGTAGTCCCGCCAGCCCTCGCCCACGAACAGCCGGTCGCCGCTGGCGGCGAGCGTCACGCCGGTGCGGAACTCGCGCGGCCGCTCCGCGGCCCAGGGAAGCAGCTGGAGCGTCGAGCGCGACAGCGCCACGAGGCCGACCGCCGCGCCCGCGGGAGTGCCATGAGCGAACGGACCGCTCACGTAGATGCGTCCGCCGTGCACGACGATCCCGGTCGTGCCGTATCCCACGGGAAACGAGCCGGGCACCACCGTGGCGGTCGCGCGCTCGATGGCCGCGAACGAGCCGGTCGCCAGCCCGTTGATGGTGTTGAAGTCCCCGCCGACGTACAGGCGCGAACCGTCGAGCGCCATCTTGGTCACGAACGGCGTGCCGCTGGCGAACGGCGATCCGGTGAACGTGCAGTTCCATTCGAGCACGTCGCCCGTTCGCGCATCGAGCGCCGCGAGCGAGGAACGCTCGACACCATGGATGGTGCGGAACGCTCCACCCACGAACAACGTGTCCCCGGCGAGTTGGAAGTCCTCGACGCTGCCGTACGCGCCCGATCCCCACGCCAGCAATGCTCCCGTCGTGGCGCTCACCGCCGCGAGATTGGCGTGCGGAACGCCATTGACGGAATCGAACCTGCCGCCCACCACCAGCGTGTCGCCGCGCAGCAACAAGGCGTGGACCTGGCCGTGGATCACGGGGGCCCACGACGACGCCGTCCCGTCCGCCGTCACGTGCGCCAGCCCGGCGCGTGCGATCCCGCCCACGCCCGTGATCGCTCCACCGAGGAACCAGCCGCCGGCTCCATCGGGCACCGAGGCGAACACGGTCCCGGCGACTCGCGCCACCACCGGCATGGGGCTCCCGCTGGCCAGGTCGAAGGACACCCAGGTGCCGCAGGGCGTCCCCGCGTGGTCGAATTCCCCGGCCACGTAGAGCAGGTCGTTCGTCATCGCGACCGAGCTGATCCACGCCCCGTAGTCGCCCGCGACACCGGTCTCCGTGCGAACGAACGACTGTGCGGCGGCAGGCGATGCGAGCAGGCATGCCAGCAGCGAGACAAGTGAGGCGCCGCGCTGCCATCGTCCGGTGGCCGAAGCCTGACGCATACCCCCTCCTTGGGCGGCAGAAGGCTGTGAAGCCCGCGCGCTCGCGGATCACACGCGCCGGCCACCTCCTGGTCGGCCGTGCGCGCATGAACAGGATACCTCGCCGCACCGTCGTGGGTGGTATCGGTTCTCCTCCGTTCGGGCGCCACGCGAAAGTACCCGCGGCCCGGCGACCCGTCGCGCGCAGACGCACGCGGTACGTCAGCGTGGCGAAATCTCGATCAACGCAGGACTGCGACCTTCACGGTGCGCGACAGAGGCCCCTGCGACAAACGAGCGAAGTAGATGCCGGGCCCGGAGGGGTGCACCGTCACCTGACCACTGGTCGCCTCGGAGCCGCTGCTGCGCAGGTCGCGCATGTACTGCACGCGGCCCTGAACATCGAAGAGCTGGAGACGCGCATCGGAACCGGCGACCAGAGCAAAGCGCAGGGTCATGCCGTCCTGCACGAAGCAGGGCGTGTGGACGTCCAGGCCGAGTGCCGCCGCCGTCGCGGTCGGATCCACGCCGACCTGCACGTCGCCCACCACGGAAACTCGGGCGGCGTACACGGCGCCCTGGCCTGGGAACCGCGAGTCCGTCCAGGCGACGATCGTCCCCATGGCGTCGTCGGGGACGACGCCGTACGGCGCACCATCGGTGCCCAGCGCGCTGAGCGTGAAGCCGCCGACCGGCCACCCCGCGACAGCGCCACCCGTCGGCGACTTCGCCAGCGTGGTCGTCGGCCCCGCGCCCAGGTTGCCCCAGCTGAAGATGGCGGAGCCACCGGGCCCGAGGACGATGCCTGTGGCGCCGATCACTCCGTTCACTGTGCCAAGAACTGTCCCACCCTCGGCCCAGCCGGAAGCAATCTGGGCCGCACTCGTGACGTGGCTCACGCGGAACGACCCGCTCGGCCCCGAGAAGGCCACGTAGGCACCACCGAATCCGTCGGCGCGCAGCGATGCCGCTCCTCCGGAAACGCCCACCGCAACTCCATTGACGGGCCAACCGGAGGGTTGCGTGCCGTTACGCTGTATTCGAGTGACGCAGAGGGAGTCGCGTGCCCAGAGCACGAACACTCCGCCCAGGCCGTCGGATTCGAGCGCCGCGATGCCGGCACCATTTTGAAGAAGCGCCGGGTTCGAGATCTGGATTCCGTTCTCGGGCCAGCCCATGCCGGGCAGGTGATTGGGCCCGATCCGCTGAACGAAGACCATGGGTTTCGAGCTGACGTATTCCCGCCACGACAGGTACACGCCGCCGGCGCCGTCGGGCTGCGTGAACCTTCCGATGATTCCCGGGATCTCCTGGTCGGTCACGCTGCTGGTGGCCAGCACCCCGCCCTCGGGCCAGCCCTCGGCAGGCACTGCGGCCGCGGTGAACCGCTGGACTCGCATCCGGCTCAGATTCCCCGCCCTGCTGTGGTGCCAGGTCACGTAGCAACCGCCGGCGTCATCGGGCTCGACGTGAGGAAACTCCGGGGGATCCTCTCCACCCGAGAACACACTCACACCTGCGCTCGGCCAGCCGGCCGCCACCTGGCCGGTCGCACCGAAATGCTGCAGGTAGACCTGCGAGGTGTCCGGCAGCCGCTTGTCGATCCACACGACGAACAAGCCGCCGTGCTTGTCTGGTGCGATTCGCATGTAGCTCTGGGCCGAGTCGATCGGGCACACGCGAGTACCATTGGACGCCCAGCCGGGCGCCACCTGCCCCGCGCCGTTCAGGCGCTGGATCATCGCGACATACTTGTTCGCGCCGGGCGCCAGGTATTCCCAACCGAGCAACACGCCCCCGGCGCCGTCGGGCACCGCATACAAGTCGTAGTAGGCCCCGGGCGAAATGCTCGCGAGTGCACCGTCCGCAGCCCACGGCATCGACGCACCCACTGCGGACTTCGTACCGATACCAAGGGCCAGCATCGACAGGAGCGACAAGACTCTGGGGAATCGCATGCGGACCTCGGCGATTGAGAGCGCTCGACTGCATCGCGGGTACAGGAATCGAGCCCGATTGGTACATCGAGCATTCGCCTCGGAGTGTCTCCGGTCAAGCGCCGTGTGATCGCCACGCAAGGCCCACCAAAGGAGCCCTTGACAGCAGTACCACTCGCCAGCGGCTCGCGAGCGGACCGAGGCAACGATATGCAGTCGCATCCACCCTGCCCAAAACCCGCGGCCCCGCCGCCCGTCGCGCGCAGACGCACGCGGGCGCCGGTCGCATTCGACCGTCGCCCGCGCGGCTGCGCTTGCTCTCGTGGTGGCTTCGGCTACTGAAGCACGCACACCCGCGTGGTGCGCGTCTGGCCGCCCTGCGTGAGGCGCGCGAAGTACACGCCCGGGCCCACGCGTTCGCCGCTCGCGCGGTGCCAGCGTGCGTCGAACGTGCCGGTGTCGAACGTGCCGTCGGCGAGCGTGGCCACCAGACGACCGCTCACGTCGTAGAGCCCGATCCGCACGTGAGAACGCGTCGGCAGCGCGAACCGGAACGTGGCGTCGCCGCGCACCGGGTTGGCGCCGGTGATCGCGAACGCCAGCTGCGTGGGCAGCGCGTCGTCCACCGCCGCGAACGAGCACGGCGTGGTGTCGGGCACCGGCACGCGGAACGGCGAGTTCGTGCTGCCGGTGACGGCGATGGCGTCCACCATCCACCCCCACTGCACCATGGATTCGTCCGAACCGGCACGAAGCCGGATCTGGACGGTCTTGCCCGCGTACGTCGTGCCGAGATTGGCGGTCACGGTCGAGTACCCCGGGTACGAGGGGCTCATCCACGTGTACGCCGCGCGCCCGGCCAGCGGGTTGCCGTAGCCGGGGTCGATCGTGCCGTTGTACGCGGGGGTCAGGGTCGGCCCCAGGTCGGTCCACGTCGCGCCGCCGTCCTGCGTGATCTCGACCACGCCACCGTCGTAGTTCTGTTCGAACCAGAAGGCAGTCTGGAACGAGAACGTGAACGGCCCGGCGCCCACCACGATCGGCGGAGTCACGAGCGACTGGTCTTCGACGTGATCGGCGTTCGGAACGAAGAACACGTGATTCAGCGGGATCCAGCTCACCGCGGCGGCGGTCCACGCAGCCGCGGTCGTGCTGCCCGGGGCGGTCACCGCCGACCAGTTCAGGTCACGTGCCTCGACCGAGTCCCGCTTCGCGAACCCGTTGTCCGCGTTGCCCCACAGGGCGCCGTCGGCGGTGCGAGGCGTCGGGTTGGCGAGGGCGGGATCGGTCACGCTCACGTGGATGTCCTGCAGCTGGATGCCGACGGGATTGCCGCAGTGCATGCGGATGGACCCGGACACACTGGAGTTCGCGACCAGCGTGGGCAGGTGCAGCACACCGCCGTTCTCGAACGACAGGAACGGGTTGCTCGACCAGAAGGTCGCGGTGGTGTGCGCGAGCGTGCCCGACAGCGCCGGGCTGCTCACGACCAGCGTGACCAGGCCGTCTTCGCCCGCGTCGATGTAGCCGTCGTGGTCGCACGTGCGCGCGGAATCCGCCGCGTACATGGCGGCGATCTGCAGGTCGCCGCCCCACGCGAAGCTCTGGGTCACCCCGATGTTGCCGTCCGCGTACCGGTTCGGCGCCACCGCACCGAGCCCGATGCCGCGCTTGGCGAACGCGTTGGCGAAGCGGTTGAAGTCGGCCGTGTCGTTCGCCGCGGCCGCGAGCAGCACGGCATCGCGCGCCTCGACGAACGTGGGCGCGGACGGCGTGAGCTTGAGGCTCGCGACCAGGTACTGCTTCATGCGGTCGCGCGCCTGCGCGAACGTGAGGCGGCCCGAGTCGCGCAGCAGCGCCGCGTAGCATTCCCACAACATGCTGCACCACACCTCGCCGGTGTTGTGCACCTCGCTCATCGCGTTGCTTTCGGCATAGGGCGCGCGCGGCGCCCCGGCGGGAAGCGGCACACCGTCCTGGATGTGCGCGAACGTGAGCGGATTGCGGGTCATGTCGGTGCTGTACGGGTAGCGGCGAGTGCCGAAGTAGTACCCGTTGTCGGCGGTCGCGCTGTTGTGCAGGACGTAGCCACCGGACGCGAACACGCCCTGCCACGAGTTGTTGCCCGCCACCAGCGCGTCTTCCGGCCGCACGCTCATGAGCAGCGCGACGAAATCCGACCACCCCTCGCCCATGCCCGCACCCTGCAGGTTGTAGAGGCCACTACCGTTGCCGATCAGGCGGCCGCTCAGGTAGTGCCCCCATTCGTGCGCCACGATCAGGTTGTCCAGCGCGCAGTCGCGCGGCAGCGAAGGCGTCACCTGCAGCGACGCCTTGAGGCTCGAGCCGGCCCGCAGCGCGGCCGTGAGCGCGTTCGCGTCGTTCGCGCCGAGCACCACCACCGGGATCGTGATGCCCACGGCCGGCAGCGAGAGCGGCAGCGGGCTGGCGAGCGGGCTGCGCACGATGGCGGCCACGGCTCCCTGCGTCTGCGCCGCGAGGATCTGCACGTCCACGTTGCACACGCCGTTGAACTCGCACAGCACGACGCGATTGGCGAGCACGCTGGTGAACGGCGGGCAGAGCGCCGCCGGCGTGGTGATCGCGCCGGTGAGCAGCGTGAGGTTGTTGGTCGAGAAGTTCGCGCTCACGAGATCGGGCGTGCCGTCGCCCGTCAGGTCGGCGATCGCCACGCCGTAGGGCGTGTTCCCCACCGCGAACGACGTGGCCGCGCCCAGCACGCCCGCGCCGTTGTTCGCCAGCACCGCCACCTGGCTCACGTTGTCGCAGCACACCGCCACGTCGGGAATGCCGTCGGCCGTGACGTCGCCGGTCGTGACCGTGACCGGGCCCGTGGGGCACGCGTACGACGTCATGGCGCCGAAACTGCCCGTGCCGGTGCCGAGCAGTACGCCGATCGTGTTGGCGGCGTAGTTCGCCACGACCACGTCGAGCTTGCCGTCGCCGTTCAGGTCGGCCAACGACAGCGTCAGCGGGTTGGTTCCGACCGCGAAATCGGTCTTCGCGCCGAACGTTCCCGTGCCGGTGCCGAGCAGCACCGAGATCGTGCTGCCGATGTAGTTCGCGGTCACGATGTCGAGCTTGCCGTCGTTGTTCACGTCGCCGAGCGCCGCCCAGTTCGGGTTCAGGCCGGTCGCGTAGTCCACCTTGGCCGCGAACCCGCCGGCGCCGTTGCCGAGGAACACCGAGACGCTGCTGGAACCGTAGTTCGCCACCACCACGTCGTCGTTGCCGTCGGCGTTGAGCCGGCCGACGGTCGCCACCGCGGGATTGCCGCCCGCGGCGAAGTTCGTGCGCGCGCCGAACGCGCCGCCTCCCGTGCCGAGCCGCACCGAGATGTTGGCCGAGGCGTTGTTCGCGCTCACGAGGTCGAGCTTGCCGTCGTTGTTGAAGTCGCCGGTCATCACGGTGTACAGCCCGGTGCCCATGGCGTAGCTGACCGGGGCGGCGAACGCGCCGCCGCCGGTGCCGAGCCGCACGGACACGTCGTTGCTCGAGTAGTTCGCGCTGGCCAGGTCGGGGATGCCGTCGGCGTTCAGGTCGGCCACGTGCACCCACTCGGGCCCGCTGCCCACCGCGAGCGACGCCGTCGCCGACGACGAGAACGTGCCCGACACCGCGCGCACGATGTTTCCGGACACCGTGAACGACGCGGGGTTGGTGTTGGCGCCGGAGAAGACCTTGCTGCCGGCCACGCTCGGCGGGCCCGTCACGTTGCAGAGCGAGACGCCCGGCGGGTTCCACACGTACATCTGCATGCGCGGGCTGCCGCCGTCGGCGGGCGTGTACATGTTGGCGTTGTTCGTGCCCGAGTAGTCGAGCGTCTCGACCAGCATGCGATCGCCCTGCACGCCGCCGCGACCGAAGTTCGACGCCTGCGCGTTGCCCGCGGCTTCGTTGAAGCCCGAGTCGTAGAACCAGTCGTGCAGCCAGTTGGTCACGAAGAACGCGTTCGTGGTGGCCGCCATCTGCTGCGTCTGGTCGGCACTGGGCGCGAGACCGGTGTTGTAGATGCGGTTGAACGTGTTCGTGGAGTTGGTGGTGGGGCGCACGTCACCCGCGCCGTAGCCGTCGGGCGCAACCAGGTCGGCGTACGCGTCCACGTTGTTGCCCGTGGTCACCGTGGCGCCCGCCGGCAGCCACGGATCGTTCATGGAGAACGGGATGTTCTGCAGGTTGCGCAGGCCCATGGACGCCCAGCCCGAAGGCATCGAGTTGTCGGGCAGCCCGGTCGGGTGCGGCGTCATGGCGTTGCCCTGCGGGCCGTCGAGCGGCGCGTAGGGCGACGCGGCGTCCACGTACGCCCGGTACGTGTACGCGTCGTTCGCCATCTGGTCGTGGCGCGCGAGCACGCTGCCGTCGGCCGCCGACACCACGTAGGCGTACGCCGCATCGGCGCGCGCCAGCTCGAGCACGTACGCGGGCACGAGTCCGTCGGGCTCGTGGTAGAGCACGCGCTTCACGCGCACGGTGCGCTCGGGCTCGGGCTGCGCGGGGTTCGCGCTGCTCGTGCCGGGCTTGCCCGGCGCCGCGGCCACCGTCCACGTGTCGTAGCCGCCCTCGGCCGCCGGTCCCTGCCGGAACGACGCGCGGTTCGCGGGCGTGCCGTCGAAGTCGGCGAGCGCCGCGGCGAGCGCGTCCGACGCCGTGCGCGCGAACCGGCTCGCGGCGCCGGCCTTGGTGCTGGCGCCACCCGTGATGTGCCCGGTCACCGCGACCAGCCCGAGCCCGCGGTTCATGAGCACCTTGACCGCTTCGCCGTACACCTCGAGGCCGTCCACGCGCTGCGTGAACGTGGCGATGATGCCGCCGCTGCCGGTGTCGTGGACTTCGCGCAGCTCGGCGGATTCGAGATCGGCGGCGCCCAGCCGGTACCACGGCGCCACGAACCGCAGGTGCTCGCGCGCGGCGAACGCCGGCGTGAACTCCTTGCCCGGCACGGCCGCCGGCGCCGGCGCGTGCAGCCGGAGCATGCTGGGGACCCCGAAGCGCTCGTCGAGCGAACCCACGTCGGCCGGGACCTGGCGCGCCGCCTCGGCGCGCGCGGCCGCCCACTCGGCGGCGCGGGCCGCGCTGGGGCGGGCGGTGGACGTACGCGCCTCGCCCGCAACGGCGGCCGGAGCCGGCGGTGCGGGGGCGATCCGGTGGCTGCTCACCGCCATGTCGGCCGCCACAGGCAGTGGCAGCGACGACGCCGCGAGCAGCGCGGCAAGCAGGGCGAGCGGCCAGGCGGGCAGGTGTGGAGCGGACGGAATCGTAAACGCGGGTCGGGCCATGGCGAGGACTGCCTCCGGGGTCTAGGGTCGCATGAGAAACACGATGCACGGGCAGATTGATGCACCTGCACGGCGATGCGTTAGCCCCGGAGTCCGCGACCAATTGCCTGTGCGTTCACGTCAGTCTTGTTGACGCACGCGGGCACGCTGCGCACGGTCGTGAGCGGGGGCCACGCGCTTCCGCCGAGCAGGCCGACCGCGGAATGGCCAGTGCCACGCCGCCATCCAAGACGGTCTCGAGGCGCGTTCAGGTCCGTGGGTGGTGGCTGCCACGCGGGTCGGGTTCGTGCCGCGCTGCGGCACCCCTGCTGGGAAGTACTCGGGCGGCTCTGAAAGCAGCCGGCCGCAGCGGCACACGCCCGCCTGCTTCTCGTGCTCGATCACCTTGCCGCGCGCGCCGCAGCGGACGCCTGGGCGGGCTTGTGGATAACAACCGATCCGTCACGCTCGAACCCCCCGAGCACGCGGCTCGCGGTCAGTACTACGCGCCGTCCGTCATGGAGTCACGAGGATCACATCCTCGATTCCACGCACCCGGATGCCCGGCTCCGATCGACTTCCATTCCGAACGTTGACAACAACGAGCGTGCCTTGCTGGACGATCAACACCCGATCGGAATCCAGCCAACCGACGAACTCCGCGTGTTCGGCGCGCCAGCGGGTGGTCGGGGCAGGATCGAGAGTGGTCACTTCAGCCACGGGAAGCTCGGCAAGGCTTGCCTCGACCCGCCGCAGTTCGTTCTGGTCCGGAGTTCCGTCCGTTGATGCAGTTGGCGCTCCTTCCGCACGAATCGTGAAACCGATCGCATGTCGGTCCGGCGCAGGGACAAGACCATCGGCGAAAAAGCTCACGTCGCAGTTCTCGTTGTGGAAGCGAGCCCACTCGTCGAAGAACACCAGCGAAACGCCATGCCGCGTGATCCACGATTGATTGGAGTTCTCGTTTGACGCGCCGCAGCAAGCGTTGTCCTCAACCGAACCAATCATGGTCTCACCTCGATCGAAATAGCTCTGTGCGGAGGGCCATGCCGTCGATCGCCACTGTGACCGAGCTCGGACGAACAGGGAGCGGTCAGCCTTGGCCCAAGCCACGGATCCCTCGGATGGCATCTGTCCCGGGACCATTCGCACGAGAACGAAGAAGCTGTCCACGACTCCATTCGATGCGACGACGAGCGCCTCTTCGCACGGTCCGGTGAACGCCACGACCTGGGACATGTTGTCCTCGCAACGCTCGTAGGGCAGATCGAAAATCGTCCGACGTGGCTTCAGGTCGAAATCGGTTTCCTCGAAACGTGCCGCGTTGTAGGCGCTGTCCACATCGAACGCGCCCGGCCACGTGATCGTCGAAGTCTCCAGTAGGAACGCGGAGCTGTCCGCCCCGAGATACCAACTGCGATCGCACGAGCCCCGCTGGAGATACGCCGCGTTCGTGTGTCGCGCACGTTGCCTCCATTTCGCACCGTCCCAGATCCAGACGCTGTCGGAGCTCACCGGTACGAGGAGTTGTCCGCGTCGATTGACGAGGATTCGGGCGGGTTCCATCGAAGCGAAATCCGGCAGCTTCACGCCGCCGAGCATCTCGAGCGCGGACGAATACGCCACGAGATGACTCGGCGGCTCGACGACCCAGAATCGGGCTTCTCTCGCCCGCTCACCGAGCCCGACTTCCCTGAGCGGATAGCCGACGGATCGAAGCCAAGCGGGAGGAAGATATCCTCGACGACCTCCCACTCGCACGCCGACGCGAAAGAGGGCTGGGTGAAGCGTTCCGTCGGGCTCGGCCACGGCGCGACTCACGACCGAGACGATCTTCACGCGCTCCTTTGGACTGATGTGCACCGTCGAGGGCTCGCTCGAGGCGGCGTTCGGATAGAACGTGATCCTGCTCGGGCTCGAACGCGACTGGACGGCAAGAAGCTCAGGGTCCATCGCCGTGACGTCGCGTTCGATCAAGCTGCCCTCGTGCGCTCCCGCAGGCATTGCGGCCTCGAATGTGATCGCACCGTTCCGGAGAGTCGGTTCCAGTGTTGCGGCGTACTCGATTCCGTCGACTTTCGCGGTTCCCTCGACGAACCGGGTTATCCAAGGATTCCAGTGGAGTCCGACCCAACCACTGCTCGCGATGGAGCGCAGCGAGGCGACATAGATGTACTGCTTCCGTTCGCAGTCGGCGGCTGACGCGCAGGGCACCGATCGCGCAGTCACGGTGAGCAGGAGGCCGGCTCGCCAGGGCACGCTCGTGACATGCACGCGACTGCAGCGCGGCACGGCGGTGAAGTCGTTCCATGCGACCCCACCCTGCGAATTCAGGATCCATATCCCGCCGTACAGACGCGTCCCTGCATCGTCCGCCGAACCTTCGCCGCACGAATCCCGCTGCCAGGACGCGCGGACGATTACGGAGTCGCCTCGAAGCGCGCCTCGCCAGATCGTGCCGTTCACTGTTTCGAGTTCGCCGGCCCAACGTGCAGCAATGGTGGGCCCAGCGAGAGACAGCAGGCCGAGCAACCCGATCGCGAGCATCGTCCTGCGGACGCACGGACCGGAGGTTGAGGAAGCTTGTGGCTGGAGTGGATTCATCGTCCTCGTATGGGCCTTATCCTTGGCGATACCGCGCCCACCCCCGGCGCGAATCATGGCGGCCGGGCGCTGGTCGTGCGCCTCGTGCTCACGAGGCATCCCGCGGCGGGAGCGGCCATTTGAGTTCACCGTGCGCATGAATAGTTCGTCGTTGCATCATTCAGCGAATTGACTACGGCGTCGAGTCCTTTGATAGCATCGCACCATGCCCCGTACGCAGGAATCGCTCGCGCGCGAGGCGTGCCTCGTTCGCGCGGTCGCGCCGAAGTGACCAGCGCGTCGAGCACGGCTCGCGTGGCGGCCGCGACCTGCTCCACCGCGCGATCGAACGCTTCGACGTTGTGCGCCTGTCCTGCGAAGGCCGCACCCTGACGCAGCGAGTGGCCGCGCTGCGTTGAGCCTGACGCGAGCGCCGGGCGGCGCCGGGCGGCACCCCACGACCGCCCGGCGAACCCGTCGTCGGCTCTACCCTGCGCACGATCTGGGGACCCGGCTCCGACGGGCGGCGGTCGAGCCGCGAGCAGATTGCGCTAGCCGAAGCGTGTGGGAACTCCCTAGACTTTCCCCACCCCACACGACTCGCCCCTCGTCGGCCGCGGCCCTCGTGCACCTCCGCCGCCGGCGGGCTTCCCGATCCATCCCCGGGAGTCCCTCTCCATGCGCTGCATGACTTCTCGCGCCGCCGCGTGCGGCCTGCTCCTCGCGCTGACCGCGCTGATCGCTGCGCCCGTGCGCGCGCAGTACGTGCAGCAGGGCCCCAAGCTGGTGGGCACCGGCGGCGTCTCCCCCAACCCGCGCCAGGGAGCCGGGGTCGCGGTGTCGGCCGACGGCAGCACGCTTGCCGTGGGTGGGCCGCTGGACGGCGGCACGATCGGCACCGTCTGGGTGTACGTCCGCGTCGGCAACGCGTGGGTGCAGCAGGGCGCGCCGCTCGTCGGCAGCGGGAACACGGGCGGCCTCGTGTTCCAGGGCACGTCGGTCGCGCTCTCGGCGGACGGCAACACGCTGCTCGTAGGTGCCCCATGGGACAACAGCGGCATCGGCGCGGGCTGGGTGTTCACCCGCAGCGCCGGCGTGTGGACGCAGCAGGGCGCCAAGCTGGTGGGCACCGGCGCGACACCTTCGACGCGACAGGGCACTTCGGTCGCGCTGTCGGCCGACGGCAACACGGCGCTGCTCGGCGGCCTCGGCGACAGCGGCGGCGCCGGCGCGATGTGGGCGTTCCAGCGCACGGCCGGCGTGTGGTCGCAGGTGGGCGCGAAGCTCACCGGCTCGGGCGCCGTGGGGCTTGCGGGCCAGGGCTACGCGATCGCGATTTCGGGCGACGGCAACACCGCGCTGCTGGGCGGCAAGAGCGACAACGGTGGCATCGGCGCCACGTGGGTGTTCGTGAAGAGCGCCGGCGTGTGGTCGCAGCAGGGCGGCAAGCTGGTGGGCACCGGCGCCGTGGGCGCCTCGAACCAGGGCTGGTCGGTCGCGCTGTCGGCGGACGGCAATACGGCCGTGGCCGGCGGCTACAACGACGATGGTGGCGCGGGCGCGCTGTGGACGTTCACGCGCAGTGGCACATCGTGGAGCCAGCAGGGCGCGAAGCTCACGGCCTCCGACGAGAATGGTCCGGCGAATCTCGGCGGGCACGTGACGGTCTCGAGCGACGGCGGCACCCTTGCAGCCGGTGGCCCAGCGGACGACGGCGGCGTCGGCGCCGCGTGGACGTTCCGCCGCAACGGCCCCACATGGAGCCAGCTGGGCGGCAAGCGTGTCGGCGCAGGCGCCGTGGGCGCCGCGGGAATGGGCTCGGTGGTCGCGTTGTCGGGCGACGCGAAGCTGCTGGTGGTGGGCGGCCCGAACGACGACGCCAACGCGGGCGCCGCGTGGGTGTTCGTGGACGCGCTCACGCCCTTCCCCGGCAACGCGCAGTTCGTGCAGCAGGCCGGCAAGCACGTCGGCGCGGGCGCGAGCGGCGCGGCGGCACAGGGCAACGCGGTGGCGATGTCGAAGGACGGCGGCACTGCCGCGGTGGGCGGCGTGCACGACGCCGCCGATCGCGGCGCCGTGTGGGTGTACGCGCGCAGCGGCGCCACGTGGGCCGCGCAGGGCGCGAAGCTCGTGGGCACGGGTGGTTCGGCCGCGTCGTTCCAGGGCGCGTCGCTCGCCTTGTCGCGCGACGGCGGCACCCTCGCGGTGGGCAGCGGCGCGGGCGACGGCGCGTGGATCTATTCGCGCAGCGGCGGCGTGTGGAGCCAGCAGGCGCGCGTGACCGGCACCGGTGCGGTGGGCTCGGCCGCGCAGGGCAGTGCGGTGGCGTTGTCGGACGACGGCAACACGCTGCTGCTGTGCGGTCAGTCCGACGACGGCTTCAAGGGCGCCGTGTGGGTGTTCACGCGGGCCGGGAGCACGTGGACGCAGCAGGGCGCGAAGCTCGTGGCGAACGACGGCGCGGGCGCTTCGTTCATGGGCATGTCGGCCGCGCTGTCGCCCGACGGCAACCTGTCGCTGGTGGGCGGTGCCGGCGACGACAACAGCCGCGGCGCCGCGTGGGTGTTCGCGCGCGTGGGCAACACGTGGAGCCAGCAGGGCGCAAAGTTGCCCGGTGTGTTCAGCTCGTCGCTCGCGGGCATCTCGGTCGCGCTTTCCGAAGACGGCCGCACCGCACTGGTGGGTTCGGCGTTCGACGCCGCGCGCGTGTTCGTGCGCAACGGCTCCGGCTGGTCGGCGCAAGGCCCCGGCCTGAGCGGCACCGGTGCGTCGGCGCTGCAGTCGAACGCGGTCGCGCTGTCGGCGGACGGCGATCTCGCGATGGTCGGCGAAGGATCCGTGGGCGCGGTGTGGGCGTTCACACGGAGCCACGGCGTGTGGCACCAGCTGGGCCCCGAGGCGTACGCGAGCGACGCGGTGGGCGGCGGAACTTCCGGCATGGGCGCGTCGGTCGCGCTGTCGGCCGACGGCGAGACCGCAGTCTTCGGCGGCGGCGGCGACGCCGCCAGCACGGGCGCCGCGTGGTTCTTCGCCAACCCGCTCGTGACCGACTGCCAGTACGCCTCGCAAGTGCTCGACTACAGCAGCCAGTACAACACGGGCAACGACAACTGGCACGCGGTGCGTGCGCTGGGCGCGCCGACCGTGTACCCGAACCACGCCGACGATTCGCAGGCGTGGGCGAGCGCGAATCCCGACGACCAGCCCGAGTACCTCGACCTCGGGTTCGCACACGGTGCGCGCATCAACTTCGTGAACGTGTTCGAGACGTTCTCGCCCGGCGCCGTGGACACCATTGCCGTGCGCAACCCCTACTCCGGCGAGTTCGAGACCGTGTGGACCGGCGTCGCGGCCGCAGCGCCGCCGCGCGCGCGCATCTTCACCGCCATGTTCGCGCCGACGCGGTTCCCGGTGAGCGAGGTGCGCGTGCATGTGAACTCACCCGCCGTGCCCGACTGGAACGAGATTGACGCGGTGGACATCGGGTATCGCGACTTGACCGCGGGCACGCAGTTCGCGTCGGGCGTGGTGGCGAAGAGCAGCGAGTTCTCGGCGCTCGACTGGGGCGCCGTGCAGGCCACGGGCGCGCCCAACCTGTACCCGCTCTACGCCGACGATCCGCGCGCGTGGGCCAGCGCCACGCCCGACGACCAGCAGGAGTTCCTCACGCTGTCGTACGCCACCCCGCAGACGATCAGCTACGTGAACGTGTACGAGACGTTCGCGCCCGGCGCACTGAAGCAGGTGTCGGTGAAGAACCCGGGCACCGGCGACTTCGAAGTGGTGTGGTCCGGTGCGGCCGAAGTCGCGCCGCCCGTGGCGCGCATCCGTACCGTGTCGTTCCCCGAGACGCGCTTCTCGGTGAGCGAAGTGAAGCTGGAGTTCGACACGCCCGCGGTGCCCGACTGGAACGAAGTGGACGCCGTGGGCATCGGCCACTGCTCGTGCCTCGCGGTGCCGCTCGACGCGCCCGGGCCCGCGGCGCTCACGCACGACGTGCTCGAGCTGGCGCGCCCCAACCCGTTCGCGGCTTCGACCGCGGTGGCGTTCACGCTGTCGCGCCCGGGCCGCGTGAAGGTGGAAGTGTTCAGCGTGCAGGGACAGCGCGTGGCGACCGTGACCGACGGCCCCATGACGCTGGGCCGCCACGAAGCGCGCTGGAACGGCCGCGACGCGCACGGCCGCGCGGTCGCGAGCGGCGTGTACTACGTGCGCGTGGCCACGCCGGGCCTGACCGCGACGCGCAAGGTGGTGAAGGTGGACTGAGCGGGGCGGGCGCCGGTCCGCGATCCAAGACCGCATGCGGCCGCGTTCGCCCGCATGAATCGCGGGCGGAACCGTGGTCGGGTTCTTACCGCGGGGGCGCGCCGGCTAGAAGTACGCCGGCGGCTCCGGCAGCGGCTGGCCGCAGCGGCAGACGCCCGCCTGGCGGTCGTGGTCGATCATCTTGCCGCAGGCGCGACAGCGGACCCACATGGGGTTGATGTGGTCGGGCACCCACACGCTCGTGAACGCGGCGTAGCCGACCTCGGCCCAGAATCGCTTCATGGCTTCGGCATGCGCGCCGGTGCGCAGCTGCTTGACCTGCTCGGGCCGTTCCCACGCCGAGATCGTCACGCCGCGCTCGCCGATACGGAAGAACGCGACGCCGAGGAACCCGTCCATGTGCTGCATCTCGATCGCGGTGGCGCGCGTCATGGCGCGGACTTCTTCCGTCTGCACGTCGGCGTTCCAGATGGTGGTGATCGCGAACGCGCCCGGCACCACCTTGCGGTTCGACGGCACGGCGACCGAGTTGCCGAAGCGGAAGGGTCCGGCCTCGAGCGGCTGCACGAGCACCTGCAGCCCCAGCTGCACCGGAATCGCGCGCGTGTCGAAGTAACCCGTGACCGACGTGATGCCACCCTCGCCCGCGTGGATCACGTCCACGCCCGCGAGCGAGATTTCGCGCCCGGTGGGCGGCAGCCCCATGAACGGCGCGGTGTTGGTGCCGCGCATGACCCACTCCGCCACCACGCGGCCCGCGCCGGCTTCGGCCAGGCTCACGATGTCGAACGACAGGTCGGGAAACGCGCCCCACAGGCGCTGCGCGTGGCCGCCGATCGCGTCGGCCGTGAGGGCCGGCGTGGACGGGTCGGTGTAGGTGCCGCCGGGTGCGAACGTGGCGGCAATGGCGCCGGGGTCGTGCGCGTTCCAGGCGTCGAGGTAGCGGCGAGCGGCATCGAGTGCGGCCATGGCGGATCTCCGTGGTGTGGGCGTGACTCGCGGCGGAAGCTCGCACACCGGACCGCGCCCGGGCGAGTGGATTCCACGCGCGCGTTCGGCGGCGCGAGCGTCGCGCTCGGCGCCGAGTGCGGGGCGCTGGTCCGTGCGCGGTCGCGCGCGCGGCGCAACGTGCGCACACTGCGCAGCATGAAAATCACGCGCAGGCAGTTCCTGAAGGCATCCGCCGCGGCTTCGGCCGCCACCGCGCTCCCCCTGCCGGCGCTGGCCGCCGCGCAGGCTTCGTCCGCCACCACGCCGCTGCCCGGGCTCAGGACGCCCACCACGGGCAAGGCCGACAAGAAGCTCAACATATTGATGATCGGCGGCACCGGGTTCACCGGCCCCGAGCAGGTGGAGTACGCACTCGCGCGCGGGCACAAGGTGACGCTGCTCAACCGCAACAAGCGCCGGCCCGACCTGTTCAAGGGCCGCGTGGACATGCTGGTGGGCGACCTGAACGGCGACGTGAGCGTGCTGAAGGGCCGTTCGTTCGACGTGGTGCTCGACATTCCCACCACGGCGCCCTACTGGGTGCGCAACGTGGCGCAGTACCTGAAGGGCCACGTCGGGCACTACGTGTTCATCTCGACCATTTCGGTGTACGCCGACAACAGCAAGCCGGGCATGGACGAGACCGACGCGACCACGCCGATGCCCGAAGGCGTGGACCCGTACTCCACCGATCCCGCGCTGCGCGGCAGCCAGTACTCGGCGTTCAAGACGTTCAGCGAAAAGCTGGTACAGGAAACCTACCCGGTCTCGACCATCATCCGGCCCGGGCTGATCGTGGGTCCGCTCGACCCCACCGACCGCTTCACCTACTGGCCGGTGCGCATTGACCGCGGTGGCGAAGTGATGGCGCCCGGCAACCCGAACGACCGCGTGCAGTTCATTGACGCACGCGACCTGGCCGAGTGGACCATTCACATGATCGAGCAGCGCACGACCGGCGTGTTCAACGCCACCGGGCCCGCGGCGCCGCTGACCGTGGCCGAGATGCTGTACGGCATCAAGGCCGTGACCACCGCCGGCGCGCAGTTCACGTGGGTGAATGCCGAGTTCCTCGAGCAGCAGAAGATCGAAGCGTGGAAGCACATGCCCGTGTGGGTGCCGCCCGCGGGCGAACTGGCCGGGTTCCATTTCCGCTCGGTCGAGAAGGCCGTGGCCGCGGGGCTCAAGTTCCGGCCGCTGGCGGTGACCGCACTGGACACGATCGAGTGGAACAAGGCGCGCTCGCCCGAAGCGCAGCAGGCGCTGCTCGACGGCAAGATGAACGGGCTTTCCGCCGCGCGTGAAGCCGAAGTGCTGGCCGCGTGGAAGGCGAGACCGCGGTAAGTGACCACCGACCGGCGTGACGCGCGGCCGCCCGAGGGTGGCCGCGCGCTGGACCGCCTGCGACTGCTCGTGGACGTGCGTGGTCCCGAGCTCAAGTCGCTGGTGCTGTCGTTCGTGTACTTCTTCTTCGTGATGAGCGCGTGGTTCGTGCTGCGCCCGATTCGCGACGAGATCGCGGCGGCGTCGGGCGTGAAGAACCTGCCGTGGCTGTTCCTGGGCACGCTGGGCGCCACGCTGCTGTTCAACCCGCTGTACGGCGCGCTGGTGGTGCGGTTCCGGGTGCGCACGTTCATCGCCGCGACCTACCACCTCTTCGTGTCGAACCTGTTCGTGTTCTACCTGCTCATGCGGTTCGCGGGGCACGGCGAAGGTTCGCCGTTCGAGCTGTGGATGGGCCGCGCGTTCTACGTGTGGACCAGCGTGTTCAACTTCTTCGTGATCTCGATCTTCTGGTCGTTCATGGCCGACGCGTTCACGAGCGAGCAGGCCAAGCGGCTGTTCGGGTTCATCGGCGTGGGCGGCACGCTGGGATCCATCACCGGCTCGGCGTTCACCGCCGCCATGGCGCAGGGCATCGGCACCAAGAACCTGCTGATCGTGTCGGCCGCGCTGCTGGAGATCGCGGTGCTCGTGGTGTGGCGATTCCCGCGGGGCGGCGCCCGCTCCACCCCGCCGGAGGCGGGGGCTCCCGCCGATGACCAAAACCCTCGCATCGGCGGCAGCGCCTGGGGTGGGCTCACGCGGCTGCTGCAGTCGCCGTACCTGCTGGCCGTGGCCGCGTTCCTGACGCTCTACATTTTGGGCTCGACCGTGCTGTACGCCGCGCAGACCGACATCGTGGGCCGGCTCTACCCCACGCGCGAAGCGCGCACCACGGTGCTGGCCCAGCTCGAACTGGCCGCGCAGCTGCTGACGCTGTTCACGCAGTTCTTCTTCACCGGCCGCATCACGAAGTGGTTCGGGCTGGTGGTGACGCTGGCCGTGGTGCCCGTGCTGACCATGCTGGGCTTTGGTGCGCTGGGGTTGTTTCCCGTGTTCCAGACGCTGGCCGTGCTCATCGTGTGCCGCCGCGCCGCCAACTTCTCGCTGATGAACCCCGCCATGGAGACGCTGTTCACCGTGGTGAGCCGCGAGGACAAGTACAAGGCGAAGAACTTCATCGAGACGTTCGTCTACCGCTTCAGCGACCAGCTGACCGTGTGGGGCTACGCGGGCCTGGCGGCGCTGGGACTGGGACTGAGCGGGATCGCGTTCGTGGTGGCGCCGGTGGCCGGGCTGAGCGTGGCGCTGGCGGTGTGGCTGGGACGGCGACAGCGCGAGATGGAGCGGGCAGGCTCGTAGCGGCGGCGCGCCGCGCGCGCGAAGTGCATGTTCGTTCGCAACAGCGCGCCACATTTTCGCTTCATGCGCGGCGCCGCGCTGGATATCGTGCGGCCTTCCTCGCCCAACGACTACCCGGACCGGAGGCCGCCCGTGACCGAGCCACGCATTCCCGAGATCAGCCCTGCCGAACTCCTGCGCGCCGTGGAAGCCGGCGACGCGCTGCAGATTGTGGACGTGCGCACCGCGGCCGCCGTGCGCGGCGGGCACATTGACCTGCTGCCGCCCGAGCGGTTCGTGAACGTGGTGGGTTCGCAGCTGGCCGCGCGCAGCGATCTTGCCGGCACCGGGCTCGCCCCCGACCTGCGCACCGTGGCCGTGTGCGGCCACGGCAACTCGAGCCGCAACGCCACCGCGCACCTGCGATCGCTGGGCGTGGAGGCGTACTCGCTGGTCGGCGGCATGGCCGCGTGGATGACGCTGGTGGCCGAGCGCGCGCTGCCCACGCCGCAGGGGCTCGATCACGCGCTGCAGTTCGACCGCGTGGGCAAGGGCTCGCTCGCCTACCTGCTCGTGCGGGGCGGCGAGGCGCTGGTGGTGGACCCGCCGCGCGACACCGCGCCGCTGCTTGCCGCCGCCGCGCGCCTGGGCGCGCGCGTGACCGCGGTGGCCGACACGCACGTGCACGCCGACTACGTGAGCGGTGCGTCCGCGCTGGCCGACGCGCTGGGCGTGCCCTACCACCTGCACCCCGCCGACAACGTGTACCCGTACGACGGCACGCCCGGACGGCTGGTGATCTCGCCGCTCGCCGAGGGCACGACCATTCGTATCGGCGACTGCACGATTGTGGCCGAGCACACGCCCGGGCACACCGAAGGCTCGACCTGCTTCCGGATCGGCGATTCCGCCGTGCTGAGCGGCGACTTCGTGTTCGTCGATTCGCTGGGCCGCCCCGACCTGGCCGGCCGCGCCGGCGAATGGTGGGAACTGCTGTGGAACAGCGTCGAGCGCGCCCGCCGCACGTGGCCCACCGGCATTGCCGTGCTGCCCGCGCACTATTCGAGCGAACGCGAACGCCACGCGGACCGCAGCGTGCGCGCGGCCTTTGGGACGCTGCTCGAGACGAACCCCGCGCTGCGCATGACGGACCGCGAGGCGTTCCGCGCGTGGGCGACCTCGAAGGCGTCGTTTCCCGAGGCCTACCGCACGATCAAGGCCGTGAACGTGCGGATCCGCGAGGTGTCGGAGGACGAGGCCGAGGTGCTGGAGGTGGGCCGCAACGAGTGCGCGGTGACGGCAGCGGTGAGGTGACGCGGGCCGTTGGCGTCAGGCCCGCTTGGGCTTGAGGAACCTTGAGGTCAGCCAGGCGAGCAATCCGATGATCACGGCGGAGGCGCCCGGGATGGGCGCATCGTAGTGCCGGAGCGTGGCGACGATGGGACCGATGATCGGCAGCGCGGGCAGCGCCTTCGTCCACCGTGCTGCGGCCTCGCCCGGATGATGGGCCACGTAGGTGTTGAACAGCACGACGTGCGTGACCGTGACCCAGAACCAGTTGAGCAGCCCGACCCCGAACCCGTGCCAGAAGTGGTGACCGGGTGCGCGCCGCGAGATGACGACCGCACAGGTGGCCCAGATCACGAGCCACGTCAGAGCGGAAACGCGATCCGAAAGTCCCCCGATGAACACGATCGCGTGCGCGAGCCCGAGCAGTGAAAGCAGGAAGACGAGTTTCCGGTTCATCGGAGGCTCCGGGGCGGGACGAGGGTCGGGTCGGGGTGGCGCGTGGGGCGAAGACTGTGAGGCGGTTGCCGCAACCGCTACGCAGGCCTCGCGGCAGTGGTTGCGATGCGCGGCTCGGCCTTCGGCTCACAGCCGGCGAGTCAGCTGCTCTTCCCCGCAGCTCTCCCCGCCACCGTCCCGCTCGACCACGCCCACTGGAAGTTGAATGCTGGACCCGGGGATTCCACAGAGGGCGAGAAGTCGCCGAACCCCGCGTCAAATGCGCCGGAACGTGACGGCGCCGAAACCGATGAGAACCGATAGTTCCGGTGGTGGTAGGAGCGTTCCAGCACAGTTGTGACACAGCGAACGCCGCTCAACGCAGCCCGAGGTCCTCGGCGGTGAAGCACTCGGCGCTGGCGGCCTCGTACGCGGCATCCAACGTCGGTGCGAGCACGAGCAGGGCTGCGAGCCGCTGGACCATGCTGCGGAAGTGCTCGGCCTCGGCGAGCGTCAGCGGCCGTCCGCCGCGGCGGTCGGCGTGCCGGTAGCCGAGCCACTTCTTGAGCACGGGATAGCCGCCGAGTTCATGGCTCCAGACGTTCGCCGGCACGTTTCTGAAGCAGGCTTCATCATTCAGGAACAGATCGCCGGTCGTGGCGCCCCAGACGTCGCGCGAGGTCTCGCCCTCGCCCGGCGGCCGCTCCCGCCAGTCGCCGCGGGCGGCGCCGTAGTACGAGCGCGAGACGACGAGAGCCGATTCGGCGACCGTGCCGCCGTCGGTCCGGGTCGGGACGGCCAGCTCCCTCGCATTTGCGCCGAGCACCTCCGTGATCGTGCGGCGGGCGTCGGCGGCAGGATCGAGCAGCTTCCAGATCTTTTCGCCCAGCGCCGCGAGTTCGGTCAGGCGTGTGGCGTCCTTGGGAAGCGGAACCCGCGCCCAGTCTTGCGCGAGAGCGTCCTTGTGGTCGGCCTCGAACTGGGGCGAGTGCGTGATTGCCAGCACCGCACGGAACAGCGAGCGCGCGAGCTTGCGGGCGGCTGCGCCGTCCCTGCCGCCGCGCAGCGTCCAGGCGGCCTTCAGCGCCTCCCAGAGCGCCGGGTGCAGGTTGGCTTCGATGGTGGCCCCGCGCTCCCGGCCGGCGGTGAAGAGATCGGTTGCCTCGGGGGCGCTGCGCACCTCCGCCGGGAATCCCACCGAGCCGCGGTCGTGCAGGTGGAGGTCGAACAGCGTCGTGGCCAGAAGCGGACGGGCTTCGGAGACCCGCCGCGGCTGAGGCACAGCCAGCAGGAACTCGTTCTTCGCGAGGTTGTCCCAGAGCTCCGGCCGGCGCTCGTTCAGCAGCTTGCCTTCGGTCTCGTAGTAGATGGACCGGATGTCGAGCGGGAACAGCAGGTACGGAACGAGCCGGTCGGGCTGGAAGCGGCTCGTGCGACGAAGCAGATCGCGGACCGCTTCCGGCTCGTAGCGCGCCCGCGGCTCGCACACGACCGGATGGTCGCGCCGGAAGGACTCGAAACTCCGCGTGGAGAAGTAGTCCCGCATGCGCGCCTCGAGCGCCGCGGGATCGACGTCGATCAGGCTGCCCTCGATCCCGCGGTTCGGATTTACGCCCTGGTACCCGGCCGGGAACATCTCGTCGAGCGCCGGCCAGTCCTCGTAGCCTCCGGCGGTGGTCTGCGACACGAGCTTCCACCCGCCGCGCTCCTGCGGGGTGAAGTCCTCATACGGACGAGGCCCCTCGGGGCGCTCGGCCGCCGTCCTACGTTCCTTCGCGGACCAGTTCGCCATGTCGAGCGACGCGAGCAGCGCGCCACGCTTGGCGGCCGCGCGCCCCCAGAAGTCACGCGTGCGAATCTGCTGCGCCCCGCTGCGGTCCCGCAGCTTGAGCAATGTGACGACGGCCGTGCCCACCTTGATGCCCGGACCGCCGCCCGCGACGTTGAAGATGGTCTCGCACGATTCGCCCTGGGGCGTCCGCTCGCTGGCCAGCCGATTGCCGTGCAGGTTGTCCACCCAGATGCGCTGGAAGCTCCCCAGCAGCGACTCGCGCATGATCGGGTGCGAGCGGCCGTTTAAGTACGAGCTGTTCGAGATGAAGCTGACCACCCCGAACTCCGCGCGCTCGCCGATCCGCGCCTCGGCCAGGCGGAAGAAGCGGACGTACAGATCGTCCAGCAGGTGCTTGCGTACTCCCCAGCGCGTGAACAGTTCGGACGTGCCCACCTGCCGGCCGTTGGCGTCGCGGCGGATACCCTTGTACGGGTCGACCAGGTCCGCCTCTTCCTCGAGCGGCACGCCGGCGAAACGGTTGTAGGGCGGGTTGCCCAGGATCACGATGATCTTCGCGTCTTTCTTCACCGCCCGCGCGGCGTCGTGTTCCTGCTGCAGCTCGGGGAAGTTGAGCTTCATCTGCTCTTCCCCATGCCAGCCGGTGAGCGCATTGGTCAGGAAGACCGCCGGCCGCTGCGTCTCGTCGGGTGCAACGCCGAGTTCCGCCAGGACGAGGTAGAGCTGGAGCTGCGAGATCACGAACGGCGCGGTGAGGATCTCGAAGCCGATGATGCGCTTGGTGAACGCGTCCCGGAGCTTCGCGCCGAGGAGCGCCTCTTCGCCCTCTTCGTTCAGCTGGCGGGCCAGGCAGCGCAGGACCTCGAGCAGATAGGCGCCGGTGCCGCAGCAGGGATCGAGCACGACGACGCGCTCATCCGCGAACCCGCGCTCGCAACCGAGCTCCTCGCGCAGCAACTGGTCCACCTTCCGGACCTGGTAGCTCACGATCTCGCCCGGCGTGTACCAGACGCCCAGTTCCTTTCGCAGCTCGGGATCGAACGCTTCGAGGAAGGGCTCGTAGAAGTACAGGATGGCCGCGGAGGCCGCGGCTCCCTCGCCGCCGGAATCCTGCTCCAGTGACGGCGCGCGGAAGCGCCGGAAGAACGCCTCGGAGTCGACGCGCTGCAGGACCTCGGTGGCCAGGTCCAGGTGGTGGGCCAGCCGCAGCTCACGAATGCGCGCCGGATGCCGGAACTCGTGGAAGAGCTGTCCGAGGAACGGGATCTTCAGGTACGCGGACAGGTCCTCCCAGCGGAATGTGCCCTGCGCGCCTGCGCGGCGCCAGAGCACCCAGCCGGCAAAGAGTCCGTAGTAGGCCGTCTGGATGAGCGACGAGCGGAAGAACTCCTCGCCTTCCTGCCCCTCGAACGCGACGCCGAGCGCGCGGCCGAAATCGTCGAGCAGATCGCGCACCGCCTCGCCGAACCGGGCCGGGAGGTCCGCCTTCGCCTGCCGGGCCTGCCACGCGAGGATGCGGGCGAGCGTCTCGGGTTCGGTGATGGTCGCGAAGCGGGTCAGCGCCGCCTCGAGGAGGTCCGCCAGCGGGTCGAACGCGGCGGGATCCACCGCGGCTCCGGCCTCGAATGCCTCGCGCGACGGCCACAGCTCGACGACCTGCTCAAGCCGGCGGTGCGACGGCGGCACGGTGCCGTTCCCGCTCCAGCCCGGCCGGACGGTCACCAACGCGAAGGCCCGGACGTTCGACAGGATCAGCACATGGGAGCGGGCGAGATAGCGGCCCACCTGGTCATCCCCGGCGGTGGACGCGACCATCTCGGCGATCTCGGCGCGCGGCAGCTTCACTTCGCCGCAGACCACCGGGAACTGCCCGGCGCCGTCGTACAGCGCCACGTCCGGCAGGTCGGTGCCGCCACCCTCCCGGCGCTCGCTGGTGTTGATGCGCACGTCGAACGCGAGGCCTCGGGCGGTGAGGAGCCCCGCGAGGAGCGCCTTGATGGCCGGGTAGAAGCTGGGCTCGGTGGCGGTTGCCGACCTGGCCAGCCGGCCGACTTCCGCGACGTACGAATCCCGAATGCGGCTCATGAATCGACCCACCTCCGTGCGGGTCGTCAACGTGAGGACGGATACACTGCGCCGACGTCAGCCACCGCCCTTCAGGCGTCAGACCAGTTCCATCTCAATTACCAATTGGACAGTAGTCGGTGCAGACGGGCGTTCGCAACCGAAGGGCGCCACTACGGCGCTTCATCTGCCCGGTACCCGGGCGCGCCCGGCGTCGAGCGAAGCAGCCGCAGGGCATTGAGGATCACGAGCAAGGACGCGCCCATGTCCGCCGTGATTGCGCTCCACAGCGTGGCCCGCCCTGCAAAGGTGAGGACGACGAAGACCACCTTCACCAGCAGTGAGAAGGTGATGTTCTCCCGCATGATCGCCACGGTGCGCCGCGAGTGGGCAACGAGCCAGGGCAGCTTCGACAAATCGTCCGACATCAGTGCCACGTCGGCGGTTTCGATGGCGGCGTCGCTGCCGGCTGCACCCATGGCGATCCCGAGACTCGCTGTCGCCATCGCTGGCGCGTCGTTGACGCCGTCTCCGATCATGGCGACCGAGCCGTACTGCCCGACCAGATCGCGAATGGCCGACACCTTGTCCTCGGGCAGGAGCTCGGAGCGCACTTCGTCGAATCGGAACGCTCGGCTCACGGCTTCGGCGGTGGCGCGGTTGTCGCCGGTGAGCAGCACCAGGCGCTCGATCCCGAGCTGACGCAGGCTGTCCAGCACAGCCTGGGTCTCGGCGCGAGGGCGATCGGAGAGCGCGATCACCCCACAGACGTGGCGCTCGTTGCCGACGACGACGACCGAGCTGCCAATGCCCGACAGTCGTTCAATCATCGCGTGGACCTCGGGCGCCTCCTGGCCGCGTTCCTCCAGGTAGCGGTGCGATCCGACCCAGAACTCGCGGCCATCGATCCGGCCAGTCGCGCCCTTGCCAGGAACAAGGGTGACGCCGTCCGCGGCAGACGCAGCGACACCCAGCCTGGCCGCATGTGCCATGACGGCGCGGGCAAGCGGATGGGACGAGCTCGACTCGAGGGCCACGGCGCGTTCGATCAACTCTCGCTCGGTGTGGCCGTTCAGCGGCGCTACGGCGGTGACCTCGAGTCGCCCCTCGGTCACAGTCCCAGTCTTGTCGAAGGCGATCGCCTTGAGGCGTGCGGGGATCTCCAGAAACAACCCGCCTTTCACGAGCACGCCGGCCCGTGCCGCAGAAGCGAGCGCCGCGACGATGCTGACGGGGGTCGAGATCACGAGGGCACACGGGCAGGCGATCACCAGCAGGACGAGCGAGCGGTAGAACCACATGCTCCAGCTTCCCAACGACAGCAGCGGCGGGACCAGAGCGAACACGAGCGCCAGCACCATGACCGTCGGCGTGTACCGGCGGGCGAACCGATCGACCCACTGCTCGGCTGCTCCTCGCTTGGACTGGGCGTCGCGCACGAGGCGGATGATCTTGGCGAGCGTCGTGTCGCCGGCCGCGCGCGTGCTGCGGACGTCCAGTGCGCCATCGCCATTGATGGTCCCGGCAAACACGTCTGCGCCCGGCTCCTTGAGCACCGGCACGCTCTCACCCGTGATCGGGGACTGGTTGATCGCACTGGAACCGGCCACGACGACGCCGTCAAGGGGGACGCGGTCGCCGGGGCGCAGCAGGAAGACCGAACCAACCGGAATGGATTCGATCGGCATGGCGCGATCACCCGAAGGCATCTTCACCCATGCCGTGGGCGGGCTCAGGTCGAGCAGGGCCGCGACGGCGCGGCGAGCCCGGCCGATGCTCCAGGCTTCGAGCGCCAGCGACAGGGCGAACAGGAAGGCGACGCTCGAGGCCTCGAACCACTCGCCCAGCCCGATCGCTCCGATGATGGCGACCGTCATCAGCAGGTTCATGTCGGGGCGCAGCTGAACGGCGGAGATCCACGCCTTGCGGGTGACGAAACGCAGGCCGGCGGCGATTCCGATCAGGTAGAGCGCGATTGAGGCGATGGGCACCGCGTGGCTGTGCCCAAGTCCCTCCCGCCCGAACGCCTGGAGCACCCCGCCCGCGAACACCGCGTGCGTTGCGAAACCCGCGGAGGCGAACAACCCGCTCAGAAACGTGAACAGGTTTCGCTCACGGCGATCGTCGTGCATCTGAAACCCGCTCGTGTGCCCCGTCTCGACCACGAGCTCGGCACGCATCCCGGTCCGCGCCACGGCAGCCAGCACGACCGCCGCGGGCGGCGCCGATGCCACCGTCATGATGCCGCCCAGGAGGTCGAACGACAGGCGATCCTCTCCCCCCACGGCGGGCCCGACCTCGCGACGGAGCGCCGCCACCTCCTCCGCGCAGTCGAGGCCATGGACTTTGAGTCGCAGCGTGCCCGAGCTATCGGTCATCGAGTGGTCTGCCTCCGTGGGGCGAGCTCAAATCGCCTCGTCTCCGGCCTCACGGCTGCGGATGCTGACCACAGCCTCGACGCTGGTCACGAACACCTTGCCATCACCGCGCCGGCCGGTGTGCGCCCCGCGAACCAATGCCGCCACGAGCTCGTCGGCATCGGAGTCCCGGCACAGAATCTCGAGTTTCACTTTGGGGGTGAAGTCGACCGCGTAGTCGGACGCATCGTGCGGGTAGCTCTCGTCCTTCTCGCGCCCGAAACCTCTCACCTCCGACACGGTGAGGCCATGAACGTGCACTTCCCGAAGCTCGTGCATTACGCGGGTGAGCATGAAGGGCTGAATGTACGCTTCGATTCGCTTCATCGGCGACTCCTTCTAGAACTCGACGTCCCGCCGTTCGAGCCAGCGGTAGAGGATGGGCAGCAGGAACAGAGTCAGCAGCGTGGAGGTGACAAGGCCGCCCACGACCACAGATGCCAGCGGTCTCTGGATCTCCGAGCCGGGCCCGGACGCGATCAGGAGCGGAATCAGCCCCAGGGCCCCCACCAGCGCGGTCATGAGGACCGGCCGCAGACGCAGCTCGCCTCCGCGCAAGACCGCGTCTTCGAGCGTAGCTCCCTCGCGACGGAGCTGATTGAAGTAGGACACCATCACGACGCCATTCAGGACCGCCACGCCGAACAAAGCGATGAAGCCGACCGATGCGGCAACGCTCAGGTTCTGCCCCGAGATGAACAACCCGATGACTCCGCCGATCAGTGCGAACGGGATGTTGAGCACGATGAGAATGGCGTTGCGAAGCGAGCTGAAGCTGGTGAAGAGCAGCAAGAAGATCAGGAGCACGACCAGCGGCACCACGATGGAGAGTCGCGCCATGGCGCGCTGCTGGTTCTCGAACTGCCCGCCCCACGTGATGAAGTACCCAGGCGGCAATGTGACCTCTCGCGCGACGGCGCGCTGGGCATCCGCCACGAACGAGCCCATGTCCCGCCCCGTAACGTTGCACTCGATCACGATTCTCCGCTGGCCGCTCTCGCGGCTGACCTGTGCCGGCCCCTCCTCCACCCGGATGTGGGCGAGCTGGCTCAGTGGTACCCGTTGGCCGTCTTCGGCCGTCACCATCAGGTTCTCGAAATGCGCAGGATCGGAGCGCACGGCCTCGGGGAACTTCACGACCACCGCGAAGCTGCGCTGCCCCTCCCGCAGCACGGTTGCTTCGCTGCCTCCAATCGCCGTCTCGATGATGGCCTGGATGTCGGCCACATTGATCCCGTAGCGGGCAATGCGCTCTCGGTCGATGTCGACGTCGAGATAAGCCGTGCCCGCCGTGCGTTCGAGATTTACGTCGGCGGCACCGCGCACCTGCCGGATGACGCGCTCGACGGCCTCGCCCTGCTCCCGCAGCACTGTGAGATCATCACCGACGATCTTGATCGCAACCTGCGCCTTCACGCCGGAGACAAGCTCGTCCACTCTCAACTGGATGGGCTGCGAGAAGCTGTACGACATGCCGGGAATGCTCTCCAGACGCGTGCGGATCGCTTCCACAAGTTCCTCGCGCGTCTTCGCGGTCTTCCATTCCGAGCGCGGGCGCAGGTTGGCGATCACGTCGCTGACCTCCAGTCCCATCGGGTCGGAGGCGATGTCGGCGCGCCCGGTCTTGGAGACGACCGTCGTGATCTCCGGGAACGAACGCAGCACCCGCTCCACCTCGAGCTCCATCTGCCGCGACGTGGTCAGCGAGACGCTCGGCAGACGGAATGTCTGCATCCCGATCGCGCCTTCATCGAGCGGCGGCAGGAACTCGCGGCCCAGTCGAGTGAAGAGCACGCCGCTCACGATCAACCCCGCCAGCGCCAGGCCAACGGGCACCTGCCAGCGCTTCAGGCACCAGGCGAGCGCGGGGAGGTAGAGCGCCTTGGCGCGGGCCA
Source organism: Candidatus Eiseniibacteriota bacterium (assembly GCA_046327815.1). GTDB lineage: Bacteria > Eisenbacteria > RBG-16-71-46 > RBG-16-71-46 > RBG-16-71-46 > CAIXRL01. The sequence continues at coordinate 35,022 of JAXLXR010000012.1, forward strand.
CGAGCCAGGTGTCCTTCTCCGAGAGCTTGCCCTTGAGGATGAACGTGCTCAGCACGGGCACGAGGGTCAGGGACAACACGAGGGATCCCGCGAGGGCTGCCGCGATCGTGAAGGCGAGCGGAGCGAACATCTTCCCCTCGAAGCCTTCGAGCGTGAAGAGCGGCAGGAACACGACCGTGATGATCGAGATGCCGAAGACGATCGGCCGCGCGACCTCGAGGGCGCTCTCGCGCACGACCTCGACGATGTTGCGTTTGCCGTGGTCCTCGGCCAGGTGGCGGAAGATGTTCTCGGTCATCACGACGGCGCCGTCGACGATCATGCCGATACCGATGGCGAGCCCGCCCAGCGACATGAGATTGGCCGAGTACCCGAACGCATTGAGCATGATGAACGCTACGAGCGCCGAAAGCGGCAGCACGAGGGTCACGATCAATGCGCTGCGGATGTTGCCGAGGAACAGCATGAGGACCAGGAGCACCAGCACTCCGCCCTCGAGCAGGGCCTCGCTCACCGTGTGCATCGCCCGGTCCACGAGCTCGGTACGGTCGTAGAAGGGCACGACACGCACGTCCCGGGGCAGTGCCTTCTGGACCGTGGCAAGCTTGGCCTTGACGGCGGCGACGACGTCACGACCGCTCGCGCCCTTGAGCATGAGCACGATTCCGGCCACGGCCTCGCCCTTGCCATCCCGCGTGACGAAGCCCTGCCGCGGCTCCGCCCCCGTGGTCACGTCGGCGATGTCGCGCACGAAGATCGGCGTACTGCCGCGGTGCGCGACCACGACACGGCCCAGGTCGTCCTGCGACTTGGCCAGGCCGAGTCCACGCACCACGTACTGCTCACCGCTGTGCTCGATGTATCCCCCGCTGGCGTTCGCATTGTTCTCGGCGAGTGCCTCGAGCACCTCACGGAGCGTCAGACGATAGCTGGTCAGCTGCTCAGGACGTACCAGGACCTGGTACTGCTTCACCAGGCCACCAAAGCTGTTGACGTCAGTCACTCCCGCGACACCGCGAAGGATAGGACGCACGACCCAGTCCTGGAGCGTGCGCAGTTCCATGGCGTCCCGTTTGGGGCTCTCGAGCGTGTACTGGTAGATCTCCCCCAGCCCCGTCGAGATGGGACCCAGTTCGACGTCCACGCCGGGCGGAAGTTTTTCGCGTGCCTGCTGGAGCCGCTCGAACACGAGCTGCCGGGCAAAATAGATGTCGACGTTGTCCTTGAAGACCACTGTCGTGAGCGAGAGCCCGAGCTTGGAAAGAGATCGGGTCTCCGCAAGGCCCGGCAATCCGCTCATGCTCACTTCGACGGGGTAGGTCACGAGCTGCTCGACCTCGACCGGCGCCATTCCGGGGGCCTCGGCGAGGATCTGTACCTGGACGTTCGTGACGTCGGGAAATGCGTCGATCGGAAGCTCGTTGACCGCGTGAACGCCGAAGCCGATCAGCGCGAGACATACGAGAATGACGAGCAGGCGCTGTCGCAGCGCAAAGGTGACGAGGCGGTCCATGCGATTACTCCTCGCCCAACTGGCTCTTGGACGCCTGCGACTTGAGCAGGAATCCGCCGCGGGTGGCGACCCGCTCGCCCGCTCGAACGCCCGTCAGGATTTCGGCGCGATTGCCTCCAAGCGACCTTACTTCCACTGGCCGGACCACGAACGTCGAATCCGTCAGAGCGACGTACACCACCTTGGAATCGCCCTGGGACTGGATCGCGGCTTCGTCAATCACGAGCGCATTGCGCGTTGAACCTGTCGCGATCCGTGCCGAGACGAACATGCCCGGACGGAGCTTGAGGTCGGGATTGCCCACTTCGAGTCGCACGTCGAGCGTGCGGGTGGTCTCCTTGATCGAGCCCTCGAGGCTCACGATCCGCCCACGGAAGCCGATGCTCGGGAATGCGGTCGTGCTGAGGATCGCAGGCTGCCCGACGTGGAGACGGCCGAGGTCGCGCTCATAGGCATCGACGACCGCCCAGACTTCACGGAGGTTCACAATGCCGAACAGGTCGGAACCGCCGGGCACCTGCCGACCTGTGCCGGCTTCGACTTCGGTCACGACGCCCGAGATGGGACTGCGCAGCGGCAGGTATGGAATTGCATTGTGAGTGCGGTCGAGGCGATCGAGATCCTCAGTTCCCGCGCCAAGGAGTTCGAGGCGCTGGCGGGCCGAATGCGCCACCTTCACGAACTCGCTGGCATCCCCCGTTACCGACTCGGCTCGCTCGTGGGCCAGAAGGTAGTCACCCTCGGCGGCGGAGAACTCTGGACTGTAAAGCGTCGCGAGGATCTGGCCCTGGGAGACGTGATCGCCGATGACGGCCTGGACACTCTGGATGGTGCCGGATACGCGAGTGGAGACATGAGCGAGATTGAGTGGCTTCGGCTGGATTTGCCCGCTGACGACGACCGTGTCCGCGAGCGGTTGTGCTCGCAGCGCCTCGACCTGGACCTCGCCGCTCGCAAGGCTGGCGGCAGGAACGTGGATGAGAGAATCGGCAGCCGCGACTTCAGGCTCCGGCGTGCTCTTCTCCGAGCCGCACCCGGCAATGAGCAGTGAAAGGGCCAAGAGAGGCGACAGATACCGCAGGAATCGGCTGAGGGATCGCATAGGGGTCATCACTCCGCGACCGAGAGGTCGGTCAGGGCAAGCTCGTAGTTGAGCAGCGCCCGGATGTATTCGAGCTCGATCGAGCGGAAGGTCCGCAGGGTCTCGAACAGTTCGAGCCCATCGATCTGGCCGGCCTGGTAGTTCTGTGTGGCGGTTCGAATCGCGTCAGCGGCATCAGCGAGCAGGACGCGATCGAACTGTTGCACCTGCTGCTCGGCGGAACGTGCGGCCTCGAAGGCGTTTCTCACGGCGAGATCCACCTCGCGTCGCGAGGCTTCTAGTCGAGCACTCGCGCTGCTCGACGACGCATGCGCTTCAGCGATGCGCGACCGTCGGTCTGTCCATGGTGCGAAGGGCAGCGTGAACGAGATCTCGCCCCCGATCCCCGGACTGTCGGATCCGGGTACGCGGTCGAGTCCCGCGCTGACCGAAGCCGATGGCATCCGGCCCCTACGAGCAAGCCCGACCTGCGATTCACCGCGTTCGACCTCCAACTGTGCGGCTCGCAGGCGCGGACGATCCGCCATGGCCGCTGTCAGCAGGGACTGAAGGCTGTCGGCGAGCGGGACGTAGACCAACGAATCGGCCGGCTCGAGGGGTTCCTCTGGTCCGCGTGCCATGAGGGCGTTCAGCGCACGACGATCCTCCCGAAGCGCACGGAGGCCCTCCACCGCATCATTTTCGATCCGGGCCCTCTCCGAGCGAGCTCGAAGGACGTCCAGATACCGTGCGCCTCCCGTTCGAAGGCGAGCGCTCACCATCTGCTCGAAATCGACAGCCGTCCGGCGCAGGCTTTCCAGTCTGTGGAGGCTGAGAGCATCAGCCTGAAGGCGGCGGTAGGCGCGAGTGGCGTCGCCTCTTAGCTTGAGAGCGACTGATGCTCGTGTTGCTTCGGCGATGGCCAGCTCGGTTCGAGCGACCGTCCTGGCGCGACCTCTGGCGCCGAGCGCGCCCAGTTCCTGCGACAAGCGCACAGAAGTCTCGTGCTCCTCGCGGCTGACCGGAGTGCCGAGCTTCCCCGCCTCGTAGGACAGGCTTGGGGCTTCGAACGCTCCCGCCTGCCCGACTCGCGCACGGGCCGCCTTGATGTCGTGATCGGCGGCACGAAGCTCAGGATTATTGGCCAAAACCCGAACCACGCACGAGTCGAGAGTCAGTGCCTCCGATCGTGCTCGGCTCGGCAGGCAAACCAGCCAGGCGCAGACGCTAAAGCACGCGAGGCAGGTCCAGGGTCGATGAGACCGATAGGCGGCATGGAATGGCTGAATCAAGGGACGGCACCTCCGGAGAGCAAGTGAGGGACTCGGCCGAAATAGAAACGGCCGCGAGGACCAGTCGGTCCTGCGGTCGCACGGCAGAGGAGCTCAGTTTCGGAGAACGGTCGTCCGGGAGGGCGGGAACGCCGGGCGCGAGGATTTTACGTGCGCCACGGCGACTCGGGCAGTCGCACCGGTCAGATCGGCGACAGGCGCGCTGCTCGCGTGCAACGTCAGAGAGGCGAATGACGCGTTCGTGCTGGGCGCGCCGTGGTTCGCGGAGCTGAGGACCTGCTTGCCCATGGGGAGGTCGACACAACTCGCGCACCCATCCGGCGTCGTGCAAATGCCGGAGTTCTCGAGGTCGCCGCTGGAGGTAGCGGCATAGTCTCCGCACCTGCCCTCTCCCACCTCGATCGCCACGTGCCCATTCGGGGCAACGCACAGCACGGCGCGGCTGCCACCAGCCGGTACACCGGCCAGGACCGCGAGGACCAAGTAGAAATGGGTCACTTGGACGAGGAGGGAACGCATGAGCGTCAGAAGCTAGATGCGTGCCGGAGGCTCTGTCAATCCCAACTGCTCGGGGGTGCGCCGACCTGGCTGACAGCCGAGGCCGCGAAGGACTAGTCTGTCCTGACCATGTCACCCGTTCCTTCGATCCCTGTGAACCCTGCCGTCCTCTTGTGGGCCCGTGAAGAGAGCGGCCACACGCTGGGACGAGTCGCGAGCCGGCTCCATGTGAAGGAGGAGCGCGTCCGGGCATGGGAAATGGGCGAGCGACAGCCGACCGTGCGTCAGCTCGAGGAACTCGCCAGGTTTCTACGGCGCCCACTCGGGATCTTCTTCCAGCCCAGCGCTCCCCGGCTCGTTCCGCTCGGGGCCGAATACCGGCGGCTCCCCGGAGTCACCCCGGGGCAGGAGTCTCCCGAGCTGCGCGTCGCGCTTCGTCAAATGCTCTCGCGCAGGGAGAACGCGCTGAACCTAATGGAAGAGCTCGCCGAAAAGGTCGAGCCCTTCCCGCTTCGAGCTCACCTGAGCGAGCCCGCCGCCGAGGTGGCCTCCCGCCTCAGGCTCGCCACTCGCATCGACGTCGAGACGCAGCTCGCGTGGCCGAACGAGTGGCGTGCCTGGGCGGACTGGCGCACCGCGGTCGAAGACATGGGCGTCTTCGTCTTCCTCTTCCCGAGCGTCGCCCTCGACGAGGCTCGCGGCCTCGCCATCCTGCGCGATCCCCTGCCGGTTGTCGCAATCAACAGCAAGGAGATGCCCGAAGCGCGAGCATTCACGCTCTTTCATGAGCTTGTGCACGTCATGCTCGCCGCCGGCAAAGAGGAAGTCCCGGCCATCCGGGAGCAGCGTTCAACCGAGGCTTGGGACGTGGTGGAACGCTACGCTGAGAGCGTGGCAGGCCACGTCCTGATCCCGGAGCAGGCTCTTCGGGAAGCCCTGTCCTTCCCTGCCGCCGATCGCTCGTGGAGTCTGTCGGAGATGCGGGCGCTGGCGAGACGCTTCCGGGTCACGCCGCTTGCGATGGCCACGCGGCTTCGGGAGTCGGGATTCATGAGTTGGCCCAGGTACAACGCCTGGCGCCGCGAGTGGGACGATTTCGTGGCCACGCTCCAGCCGCGACGAGGTGGTTTCGCCACCCCCGTCGAGAAGGCAGTAAACCGGGCAGGACGGCCCTTCGCCACCCTCGTGCTCGACGCCCTGGCGGCCAACCGCATCACCTCCGTCGACGCTGCCCGATACCTCGACCTGAAGTTCGAGCACTTCGAGAAGCTGGGCGATCACCTGCGCCAGGGCGCCTTCGGCGCCAGCGCTGGCGAGTAGGCAGGCCGTGCCCGCGATCTACTCCGTGGATTCCAGCTCGCTGATGGACTGGCAGGCCCGCCACTTCCCCATCGATGTCTTCGTGGGGCTGGCAGGGAGTATGGACGCGCTGGTTGGAGCAGGCCGCCTCGTCGCCCCGGCGCTCGTGCGGGAAGAACTCGACAAGGTCGGCACATCCGGGCTCAAGCAGTGGACCGACGCGCACGCTGGCATCTTCGTGAGTACCGGGGCACTGCTGGCGCCAGCACAAGCTATTCAGGGCCAGTTCCCGGGCCTTCTCGACCCCAAGGCCGAGTTCGAGGAGGCGGATGCCTACGTGATCGCACTCGCCCAGCAGCGCGACGGCATCGTGGTCACCCAGGAGACCCCGGCCTCAGAGAAGCGCAACCCGAGGCGTACCCATTTCATTCCGGACGTGTGTCGGGACCTCGGCATTCCGTGCATCAACCTCTTGGGGCTGATGCGGCGTGAGGGCTGGCGGTTCTAGACAGGAGGCGCTCCCGTGGCCCGATCGCAACGCCGTGCCCCATCACGCTTCGGCCTGCCCGGGTCCTTCCCGGCGACCCGCTCGCGGGTGACGGCGACCCCGGCATTTCGCTAGCGTCAGGGCCCGATTTCAAGTTACCACCCCGTTTACCACCTGCTCGCGGCCGCGAAGTGTACCTGGACCGCGCCAATCGCGGGCGCGCGCGCGTTCGGAGCGAGGGGGCATGGTGGTAACCTGTCGCGCCGCGTACCACCGAGTTACCACCCCGCAACTTGCGTTCCGGCCGCGATTGGCGCACTCGCGAGCGCGTTTCGGAGCGCGGCACGGTGGAAAGCGCGCACCACTCGTGTACCACCGGCATTCCCGGGCGCGTGGACGCCAACGCCGACAGCGTCCGCTATCAGCCGTGAGCGCCGCCTCGCGCGCAAAGGCCGACTCCTCCCCACCACCGTGCCGCACACGCAAGGCCGGCCGCTCGCCTCGACCTATGCCCGCTTCGAATCGCCGCCCTTGGCCCGACTCCTGCGGTACCCCGGCTCGGTAATGAGCTTCTTCGCCCGCAGGTAGTCGCGCCGGAAGTGGCGACGGTCGGCGTATCGCCAGCCCTGTTGAACGGAGGCATCCCACGCCCTCATGAGGGCTGCCCACGGACGCTCCTTGCTCGCGGGCGAACTCTGCCCTTCGACGAACTCGAAGAGCTTGAGCGTCTTCAGAGCGACAGGGCGGGCCTGAGGTCTCCGAAGCAGCTCTTTCTTCGCCCGCCGGAACGCACGAGCGACGCTATCCGCCGACACGAATGGGCTGGCGCGCAGGATGATCGATGCGTGCAGGGGGCTGCCTGTGGCGTCGCGCGTGACCCGCCGGGTCGCGCGAACGGCCGGCGCCTTCGGGACCTCGCCGGCGAATAGAAACCAGAATGCCTCGTGGCGCGACCAGAGAAACACCTCCGCGATCTGCTGGCAGGCCTCGTCGAGTTGGGCCATGAAGGAGCGAGCATGCAGCAGATGCGACCCCAGCCCGCCGCGCCGTGACGGAAACCACACGTGCCGGTTCTGCCCCCCAAGTTGGCCTGCTGGGGAGGGAACCATCGCCTCCTGCCGAACCGAGCCGCCCTTCCATTGAACGTGAAGCTTGACGGCCAGGACTCGCCCCGCCTCGAGGTCACGGAAGCCCCTCTCCGTGACTCGCGCGCGGTGGCCAAAGATTGGCACGCCGTGCCTTTGGAAGAAGCTTGCATCGAGGAAGTGCACGGCCGGGGACTCGAGCAAGTCGAACACCTGATTCCGTGTCGCCAGTGGCGCGGCATCGCCCAACAGCCTCTGCCTGATGAAACTCACCATGGCGCTCTGGGAGGCCTCGCGTGCGAGCCAGTTGGTGAAGATACGGGACCGCTCGGCCTCGGCGCGGGTGGCAACACCAGTGAGCTGCACCTCGGCGACTTCGCTGCCGCGCTTCTTGAGAAGCGCCGTGCCCGATTCGGCGGCCAGCGCCTTGAATGTCTCTCGCAGCTCCCGCAGCGCCTCGAGGCACTCTTCGTAGCCGGCGGACTCCGCCGAATCGACCGCCACCGTTGTCCAGCCCTGCTTGTCGAGCCAGTCCAACTCGACCATCGAAGGCGCACGACCAGTGTCCTGCTCCAGCCACTGGAGCAACTGCGGCCTCGATCGAGGAATTCCACGTGCCATTTTAAAGACCCTCCCGTTGGCACGCATAGAATAGCGCGCAACCAGTCGGAGTGGAATCCGACGGAAAGGAGGAGCGATGAACCAGAGCGAGCCTTTGCTGCGACCGGCGCAGGTCGCGGAGTTGCTCGGAGTCACCCGGAGCCGTGTCTACCAGCTCATCGCCGCGGGGACGATTCCCGTGGTCCGGGTGGGCGGCGCGATCCGCATCCCCCAGGCGGCTTGGGAGGAGTGGCTGAAGCGGCGCAGCGAGGAGGCGATGTCGTCCCTCGTGGGCTCTCGCAGCACCGACAGGCGGTCACCAGGAAGGTAACCCGAAACGCGAACGCCCGGCGGGCAGGCCGGGCGCCGCTGCTGCGAGGAAGAGGGAATGCGTGGGCAATCCAACATGAACGCCGGGCGGACGTCAACGGATGACGGCAGCGGCGTTCCCGAACCAACCGCATTGGTTTCTGCCGTCCCAAGGGCCGGACGAACCGGCGGCAAGAATCCCAGATTCAGAACCCCGGTTGAGATCGTCGAGGCTTTGCCACCGTCCGTGCCATGGGTTGCCAAGCCGTGGCTCGCGACCGGGTGCATCACCGAGCTCGCCGGCAAGGTCAAGCTGGCGGGCAAGACGACATTCGTGTGCTCGATGGTCGCGTCAGTCCTCCACGAGAAGGAGTTTCTGGGCGAGGAGACGTCACGGACGAACGTCGTGTGGCTCAGTGAGCAGCCAGAGCAGAGCCTCAAGGAAGCGCTCACTCGCGCCGGGCTCGACCAGGAGACTGGCATGGCCATTCAGTTCTTTCATGAAGTTCGTGGCACGGACTGGCCTCGAATCGTCGAGAACGCAGTCGACGAGGCCCACCGACGAGGCGCCGGCGTCCTGGTTGTGGATACGCTGGGACAATTCGCGGGACTCCGTGGCGAGAGCGAGAACTCCTCGGGCGACGCGCTCGCGGCAGTGGAACCACTCCAGATGGCCGCGGCAAGCGGCCTCGCGGTCATCGTCACTCGGCACGAGCGCAAGGGCGGAGGCGATGTCGGCGATTCCGCTCGCGGGTCATCGGCGTTCACTGGCGCCGTGGATATCGTCATGGCGCTCCGGCGGCCCGAGGGCGCCCACCGTCCGTCGATCCGCGTGATCCACGCGGTTTCTCGGTTCGACGGCACGCCCGCTGAGCTGTTCGTCGACTTCGACGGGGCGACCTACCGCTCCCTGGGCTCTGGCCAAGACGTCGGTCGCCGAGACGTTCGCGATCGCATCCTGCGAGTTCTCGGTGAGCAACCGGACGAGGTGCACAGGATGGACGCGCTTTGCGCGCTTCTGCCGAGCAGCAAGCGAACGGCGGTGCAGCGAGCCCTCGATTCGCTCATTGCGGAGGGCCTTGTCGAGCGAGGCGGCAAGGGCCGGAAAGGCGACGCGTTCACCTACTCCCTCCCCGGCTTCGCGCTGCGCGAGGGCGGCGATTCGTCCTGCCCAGACGCGGGCTCTCACCGGGGCAGAAGGAACAGCGGGACCGGCGGTGGGCCCGAGAGCGAGGGCGCCGGTGACTGACCAATGCGGCACTTCGATAACCACGCTTCTCGGCGACCCGGCCCGGGCGGCTGGCCTCACCTGCGAGGAGGCGGCCGCGCTCTTCACCAGGTTGGCCGCGGTCCAGTCGGCGCTCGCCTCCCGGCTTGCGGCGGGCCCGACGATTGCCCCAGCTCGAGCCAGCGATCCTGCGCCGGACCGGCTGCTCTCGCCGGCGGAAGCTGCAGCGCTGCTCGGCGTGCCCATCCGCTGGCTCTACAGGAACAAGCGGAAGCTGGGCGTCGTGCGGCTTTCGCGCAAAGTGATCCGCTTCCCCGAGGCCGAACTGCGCCGCTCCCTGCGCAAGATGCGACTGGAGGTCTCTGCACCGCTATGATATCGTAGAGGCATGACCAAACGCCAACGAGCAGAGAGTCGCGAGGGCATGGTCGTCACGACGATCGCCCTCCACGAAGACGTCCACAGAGCCCTTGCCATCGCAGCGATTGAAGAGCGCACGGTCATGACGGAGCTGGTCCGGCAGGCCGTCCAAGAGTGGCTGAAGCGCCGCGCAGGCAAGAAGGCGAGGAAATCCACTTCCCGATGAAGACCCGAGGCATGGGGAGCCTGTACCGCCGCAGCAAGACGTGGTGGGTGCAGTACTCCTTTCGCGGTCGCCTGTACCGCGAATCGTCGAGCTCACAGGTGCGCGCGGTGGCCGTGCGGCTGCTGCGCATGCGGCAGGCCGAGATGGCGCGCGGGCGCCTGGCGGCTCCCGATGCCGAGAAGGTGACGTTCGATGACCTGGTCGAGCTGATCCGCGCCGATACCTCCAGAAGCAGAACCGGACGTGGGACCGCGTCGAGCACGCGATCAAGCACCTCCGCCCCGCGTTCGCCCGCATGCCAGCGGTAGCGATCTCCTACGGCGACGTCTCGAGCTACATCTCAGCGCGGCTCGGCGCCGGTGCCGCCCGGGGGACGGTGCACCACGAGGTCGCCGCACTCGGCCGCATGCTCAAGCTGGCCGTCCTCGCCGGGAAGCTGCACGTACGCGTACCGCTCCCGGTCCTCAAGCTCGACAACGTCCGCAAGGGCTTCTTCACCGACGACGAGGTGCGGCGCGTCCTCAAGCACCTGCCAGACTGGTATGCCCCGCCGATCGAGTTCGCGTGGCGCACCGGCTGGCGCATCGGCGAGGTGAAGTCGCTGACGTGGGCGCAGGTGGACTTCGCCGCGGGCACGGTCCGCCTGGAGCCCGGGACGACCAAGAACCGCGAGGGCCGCATCTTCCCGTTTGCCGCCTCACCGATGCTGGCCGCGCTCCTGCGGGAGCAGCTCGCCCGCACGCAGGCGTGGCAGCGCGAGCACGGCCAGGTCGTGCCGTGGGTCTTCTGGCGGCTCGGAGCGCAGCTCGGCGACCACCGCGACACCTGGATGCGGGCCTGCCGGCTGGCGGGGCTCCCCGGGCGCCTCGTGCACGACCTGCGCCGCAGCGCGGTACGCAACCTCGAGCGGGCGGGCGTCCCGCGCTCGGCCGCGATGAAGCTGACCGGCCACCTCACGGAGTCCGTCTACCGCCGCTACGCGATCGTCTCCGAGGCCGACCTCAACGACGCCGTGCGCCGCCTCGTGGCGTACCAGCAGGGCACGCCGGCCCCGATGAGCACCGAACTCGGAACTAGCACAGTTCCAGCACAAATTCGCTCGATCGCAGCATCCGGCGAGGACTGCGACGATGCGGCGCTCCCCGGGGCCTCGCGCGGAACTCAGCGCGCGGCTTCGCGTTCGGCGTCCCGCCCTTTCGCCGCTGAGCGTCCGGCCACCGTTCCCGAGCTCCACGCCCACTGGAAGTTGAACCCGCCCAGCCGTCCTTCCACGTCGAGCACCTCGCCGCACAGGTACACACCCGGCGCCACGCGTGACTCCAGCGTGGATGCGTCCACTTCCGAGAGCGGCACGCCGCCGGCGGTCACTTCGGCCTTCTCGTAGCCCAGCGTGCCGGTCACGCGCAGGTCGCGCTCGAGCAGCTGGCGGAACAGCGCCTCGCGGCGTTCGCGTGACACCTGCGGCAGTTCGCGCGCGGGGTCCACTTCGGCGTCCCACGCCAGTTCGCACGCCAGGCGGTCGGGCAGCCAGTTGCACAGGTGGCGGCGCACGGTGCGGGCGCTCTCGCGTTCGGCGCGCGCCAACCAGTCGCTCAGCAGCCACTCGCGGTTCGCGTGCGGAACAAAGTTGCACGTCACGCGCCGCGTGGCCGGGTCGGCGGCGGCAAAGTGGCGCGACAGGTCCAGCGCCACGGGGCCGCTGTAGCCGAAGTGCGTCACCAGCAGCGATCCTTCGCACTTCACCGGCTTGGCACCGGCCGCGTGCAGCGTCAGCGCCACGTCGGTGGTCACGCCCTGTGCGGCGGCGCACAGCGTGTCGTCCGAAGTCAGCGGCACCAGCGCCGGGAACGGCGGCACCATGCTGTGGCCCAGCGACGTCAGCAGCGCGTAGCCGGTGCCGTCGGTGCCCGAGCGCGGAAAGCTCAGGCCGCCGGTCGCGAACACCACGGCGTTCGCTTCTTCCCACTCGTCGGGGTGCACGGCGGGCAGCGTCCATTCTTCCTGCGAGGTGGACACCACGCCCTCGCCCAGCGCCGACGCGTTGCGCACGCGCTGAATGCCGGCGCGCCAGCCGTTGGCCACGCGCGTCAGCCGCACCACGCGCGCGCCGGTGCGCAGCGTCACGCCCGCGCGCTCGGCTTCGCGCAGCAGCGCGTCCAGAACGGTGTTGGCGTCGTCGGTCAGCGGAAAGTACTTGCCGGTGTCTTCCAGTTTCAGCGCCACGCCCAGCTGGTCTTCGAACCAGTCGAGCGTGTCCTTCACGTTGAACGCCCGAAGAATGCGCGCGACCACGTTGCGCGAGCCGCCGAAGAAGTCGCGCTCGGTCACCTTTTCGTGCGTCACGTTGCAGCGCGTGCCGCCGCTCATCAGGATCTTCAGCCCCGGCTTGGGGTGCGCGTTCAGCAGCGTCACGCGCGCGCCCGCTTCGGCGGCGCGAATGGCGGCGGTCAGCCCGGCGGCGCCGGCGCCGATCACGAGTACGTGGTGTTGGGACATGGGCGCCAAGGTAGGCGAACGGGCGGCGCGTGGCGAACCCACAGTTCCCGCACGGCAACTTTGCGGCACCATGACCCGCGGCGCGTGTGTGCGTGCCACCGTTCCCGCCTCGGCCACGCAGGTTCGACGCCACGATCCCAACCCTCCGGAGTGATCGCATGCGCCTTCGCTACGCCGCCGTCGTCACGTTTGCCCTTGCCGCGCTCGCCTCGTTCGCCGTCGCGCAGACGGCACCGCCCGCGGCGCCCGCGGCGCCTGCGGCGCCCGCCGCGCCGGCGGCCACTGCCGCGCCCGCGCCCCCCGCGTCGCCGGTCTCCGCCATCCGCAACAAGATCTCGGCCGGCGACCTGCTCTCGGCCGAATCGCTCGCCGAAGTCTGGCGCACGCAGCACGGCGCCGACGGTCCGTGGCTGGTGGGCTACTCGTGGCTCGCGCGCGGCGCGCAGCTGCTGGGCGAGCCCGCCAATGCGCGACTGTACGCCGCCTCGACTCTTTACTACTGCAACCAGCGCCTGGCCGCCGGCGCCAGGCTGGCCGACGACGGCGAGCTCGAGTACGCACTCGGCTCGGCGATCGAGGTCAAGGCGCAGCTGCTCGGGCCCGCCAAGGGCGCGGCGTTCGTGCGCGAGCAGCTGGTGCGGTTCGCCGACTCGCCCAAGAGCTGGCGCGCGCGGCTGCACAAGCGGCTGGCCCTGCTCACGTGGACGGGCAGGCCGGCGCCCGAACTGCGCGCCGAAGAACAGGTGCGCGGAGCCAACACCACGCTGGCGTCGCTGCGCGGCAAGCCGGTGGTGGTGTACGTGTACTCGTCCACCTGCGGCGACTGCCGCGCCAGCGCCGCCACGCTCGCGCGCGTGCGCGCGAAGTGGGAAGCCAGGGGCGTGCAGTGGGTGGCGCTCACGCGCTGGTACGGCGACGAAGCCGAACGCGCGCGCGAACGCACCGTGGTGGACAGCACGTGGACCGCGACTTACTCCGGCATGGGCGACACGCCGGTGGTGGTGAGCACGGCGTCCATGCTCGAGTACGGCGGCTCCAGCACGCCCACGTTCGTGTTCGTGGACCGCGCGGGCGTGGTGCGCGAGTACACGCCCACGCGCCTGACCGAGGCCGAGTTCGACCGGGCGATCGGGGCGATCGCGCGCTGACGCCGAACGCATCGCCACAAACGAAAAAGGCGGGTGGGCGAACATCGCCCACCCGCTTCCTGCCTCACTGCTCGACCACCTGCGCTCAGCCGACGATCCGGTACGCCGTGTAGGCCGTGACCTTCGCGCTGAACGTCGTCCACGTGATCGTACGGCGCCCGACCGTCAGGGCCGCCGACCAGTTGGACTCGATCACCGTGAAGCCCGTGCTGCTCACGGACTCCACGATCATCGTATGCGGCGTGATCGCACCGCTGTTCAGCCGCCAGTTCACCTGGACCACGTCACCCGGCTTCACGTTCCGGATGCTGCCCACGTTCACCAGGTAGCTGGACGACCCGAAGTACCACCCGCTCGCGTTCGGCATCGTCGCGGGCAGGTTCACCACGCCGCGGCTTCCGTTGAGCACCGCACGCCGCGCCCACTCCTTGCAGTTCAGGCCGACGTACTTGCCCACGTCCGCCACCGCCGCGGCCACGATCGCGTTGCCGCGCGCCGTCTGCGTCAGCGCGGCCCACCACGCGCGGTCGGCCGCCGTGCCGTACAGCGGCACCGCCCGGTCACGCGTCACGATCGAGTCCGGCGTCGCCACCGGGTCGCCGGCGTCGCCACCGCTGCCGCCGCCGTCCACCGGGGCCACCGCCACGGTGTCCTGCGTCGCCTTGCCGCAGCTCACGAGCGACGAACCGATCACGCCCACCGACAGCAGCGCCAGCAGCGTCCACATCACACGGATCTTCTTCATCTTCGACTCTCCTTCGGCTTGCGGTCGTTCGACCGCGGGTTCACTGCCTTCCGCACCAAACGCCGAGCGGGACCCGCGCGTGCGAGTCCCGCTCCTTGCTGCCCGGGCCGTGCGGCCCGTGTTGCGCGCCGTTCCGGCGCTCCCGGCTCGCTCCTCCTTTCCCGATCCGGCCGCCGTTCTCGCGGCCTTCACCCTCAAAGACGCACGAGCGCGCCGGGCGTTACCGACCGGCCGCCGGGCCGAACCAGGCGGCCGCCACGTACAGCGCCAGCGCCACCGCCACCACCGTGGCGATCGCCTCGCCCACGGTGTGGCCGGGCCGGGCCGGCTCGCCGGCGGCGCCTGCGGCGCCGGCGGCGCCGGGCACCGGCACCGGCGTCCAGCCGGCAACGTGGGGTTCGCGCGCCGCGGCGCGCTCGACCAGGTTCACGGTTCCGTTGTTGCCGGGATCCACGTTCATCGGTTCCTCCCGCGTTGGGGTTCGGACTGCGCCAACCACCACGACTCACCACTCGAACACTCGGCCACGTCCAGCACGCGCACGCTCGCCGCGCCGTGCTCGACGAAGAACCGCCGCCACGCGTCCACCCGGCGCGCGAACGCCACCGGGTCGCCGTCGTCGTGCGCGGCGAACGCGACCAGCACGTGCACGCCGCGCAGCGCCGCGGCGTCCTCGGGCAGGGCCAGCCGGCGGTTGTCGCGCAGGTCGGTCATCAGCACCATGTACCGCTCGCCGAAGCGTTCGCCGTCGCCGGCCAGCAGCCGCGCGCACTGGAACACCGCGCCGCCCACGTCGGTCGCGTCCTCGCGCGGCACGGTGGGCAGCACCGCACGCGCGTTGGCCGACCACGCGCTCAGGCGCTCGTACAACGCCCGCCGGTCGGGCAACAGCCGCCCGGTCGCCGGCAGGTCGAGCACCGGCAGCACGAGCGCGTCGCCGAAACTGCGCCGGCCGATCTTGAGCACGCGGTAACGATCGCCGCTGCGCGCACCCAGGATCGTCTGCCGCACGATCCACTCTTCCATGGCGCGGCGATGCGGCGTCATGGAACCGCTCACGTCCATCGCGATCGTCACCGAGCGCGGGCCACGCGGCGCCGCCCCGGACCCGGCGTGCGCGACCGCCGGAGCGGTCACGCACGCCAGCACCACCGAGCAGCGCAGCAGCCGCCGCGCGAGCGCAGGGCACCCGGGCCGCGCGTTCATCGCCGCACCTCGGGCGCGCGCCGCAGCGCGCCGAGCAACGCGTCGAGCGCGTCGATCAGCGTGCGCCCCGGCCACGCGAACAGCCGCAGCACGGCCTGCACCAGCCGCACCGCGAACTGCACCACCGCGGTCACCGCGGCCAGCGCCAGCTGCACCACGCGCACCACCACGGCGCCCAGCGCCAGCACGCCCGCCAGCAGCGCCACCAACAGCAGCTTCACGCCCAGCGCGCCGGCGGTGGCGCACACCGGCACCAGCGCCGACAGCGCCGAACCGAGCACGCGGGCCAGCTTGCCGGGAGGCTCGTGCGCGCCGGCGACGCCGTTCGCGGCCAGCTCGCCCAGCGCCGCGCTCACGTCCGGCTGCGACAGCCGCAGCCACGCGAGCCCCGCCTGGATCGCGATCAGCGCCAGCAGCACCAGTGCGCAGCCCACCGCCACGGCGCGGCGCCGGCCCTGCGGCCAGGCGCGGTCCCACGCGAACAGGTCGGTCATGCCCACGCACTCCAGCAGCAGCATGGCGACCACCGCCTCGATCGTCAGCAGCGCCACCGCCACCGCGACCGCCGGCGACACGCTCCAGCGGCCGAGCGTGAACGGCGTGTCGTCGAACGGCAGCACCAGTTCCAGCGCCACCTTCATGAGCGCCGTCTCGATCGCCGCGGCGAACACGAACAGGCCGGCCAGCAGCACGCCGCCGATCAGCTTGCCGGCGTCCAGCTGGTAGCGGCGCACGATTTCGGACGCGTGCCCCGAAATCGCGCCGGCCACCCCGCCGACGATGTCGGCGAGTCCGCGTTCCGGCGCACGCGCCGGGCCCAGCAGCGCGCGCACGCCGTCGGCGACCTTTTCCACGAGCTGCGCGAGCGTGCGCTCGAGCAGGGCGAACAGCAGCAGGGCGGCGAGTACCGCCGCCCACACGGGCATCGAGTTCATGCGAGTCCTTCCTTTCGCTTCGGGTGGGAGACACGAACGCGACCCCGCCCGGGGTGGGCGGAGTCGCGTTGGGGCGGACGAGACGATCAGGCGGCCTGGGTGATCCCTTCGGCGGACGGCGCTTCGGACGAAGCCGCCGCGGCCGGCACCGGCACCGGGCGCGTGACGACGAGCCCCGGCACCTTGCTGGCGTGGGTGTAGGTGTGAGCGGCGACGAACAGCTCCGGCGCCGAGCGGGCGTCGGGGCCGATCACGTGCACCTCGATGCCGCGCTCGGACATGCGCTCGAGCACCGGCACGAAGTCGCCGTCACCGGTCACAAACACGACCTTGTCGTAGCGGCCGCTCAACGCGGCCTCCCAGGCTTCCATGGTGATGATCATGTCGCAGCAGGACTTTTGGCGGCCGTCGGCGAGCGGGCGGCGCAACCGCAGCTTCACGCGCGTCCAGCCCTGGCGCTTGAGCGCGAGCATGAACCGGTTGACCGTGTCGGACGGCAGCGCGGCGCCCAGGTAGAAGGCCGAATGCTCGAGCGCGCCCAGCCGCGCCGCGTAGGCGAGCAGGGCGTCGTAGTGCATGCTGTGCGGGGTGTCGAGCGAACGCGAGTAGCCGTACAGGTTCTCGCCGTCCACGAACAGGGCCACGCGGGAACCGGTCTGCGCGAACTGCGAAGCGGGTGCTTCGAACGTCGTGGCGATCATGCCGACCTCGTGCGGTGACCACCCGAACGAAGAAACCCGGAAGGAGTGTCCTTCCGGGTTTCGGGCGGTGAAGGCCTTCTGTCGGGCCTTCACCCGGTACACGAACGAGCGGGCCGAGCGTTACCGAGATTTCCGGGGCGGTTGTTGGATCGCCCGGAGCCGGGCGATTTCGCGGGTTTCCCAGACCAGCTGCTCGGCTTGATTGGCGTACTTCATGTCGTTCCGCTTGGCCTGGGCCAGCTCCGCGAACTCCCGGGCCTTCGCCGGCCGGCCGCCGAGCGCGTAGAAGTGGCCGGCGGTCAGGAGCCCGAGCAGCAGGTTGTGGTCGTCCACGCCCTGCATCCACTTCAGCTGCCGCGGGGTCGAGAGCCGCCGAGCCCACGACAGCGCATGACGGTTGCCCCGGCGCAGGACATCGCGGTACGCCCGCAGGACCACGCCCTGCGCCTGCACGCCCCGGCCGCGCCGCGTGTGCAGGAACTCGGGCCGCAGCGGGTATTCGGCCAGCCACTCGTCGCCGTACTTCCAGAAGCCCGCCTCGTCGCCCGAGCGCAGCGACATCATGGCGAGCCGGAACAGGGCGCTGAAGATGCCGCCGGGAATGCCGGCGGTGCGCGAGAGCCGCAGGTGTTCGCGCTGGAGTTCGATGGACTCCGCATCCTGGCCGGCGCGTTCGAGCAGCACCGCCAGGAACGCCGCGATCATGCGCATCTCGTCGTTGTTCTGCGCCGCGCGCGCCTGCTCGAGCGACTGCTGCAGCTGGCGCCTCGCGTCGTCGATGCGGCCGGCGCCGTAGTAGTGGTCGCACAGGTCGCGCCCCAACATGGGCACGCGCTGCTGCGCCGCCGGGTCGTCCGATCGTTCGAAGAGCTCCAGAAGCTCGCGCGCTCCCCGGATCACGCGCTCGCCCTTTTCCGCCATGCTCTGGTCCTGCAACCGGGCCATGAGCGAGTACTGCAGGAACCGCCGCTCCTCCAGGTCGGTGGCGCCGGCATGCCGCTCGAGAATGCCGTCCAGGATCGCCATGGCGCGCGACTTCAAGTCGTCCTGCACGCCCTGCTTGTCGCGACCCTTCGCATGCCAGCGAAGGTGCAGCAGGTATTCCGCCAGGCGGTGTTCGGCGACGATCACCTGGGCTCCGGGCGCGGCGTCCTCGTGCACGATTCGCACGGCCGTCTCGTAGTGCTCGAGAAGGTCCGCGAGCGCCACGAACCCCGGGGTGCCGCGCGGCACCCGCGCCTGGTCCGTGCGCAGCCGCTCGAGGGCTTCGCACATGAGCGCGCCGTGGCGCGCCGTTCGTGCCTCGGCCACGCACTGCAGGAACGCCAGGTTCGAAGGCCCGACGCGACCCTGCAGTCGCAGCGACCGGCCCTGCGCCAGCCGTGCGTTCGCGCGCTCGAGTGCGGTGGCTTCCGGGTCCTCGTAGGTCTGCCGGGAAAAGTCCGCGACGTCGCCATGCAGTCCGAGGTCGGCCGCCAGTTGCGTGGCCTCCTCGCGGAAGCGCTGCCTCGTGCGCGGCGCTTCGGCTCGCATGGAAGTCACGAGACCCTGCGCCAACAGCTGCACGACCGGCTTGGCCGCTGGCCGCTTGCGTTGGAACGCCATCGCCGACGCCCACGACTGGGGCGCGGTGGGCGCGGTCCAGCCCTCGGCCACGCGGAAGCCGTGCGCGCAACTCGCGTCGCGCAGCGACTCGTGCGCGAAGGTGTACGTGCCCGCCGCCCCTTCGACCGTGTGGAATACGGCCGTGCGCGCCAGCGCCTGCACGATCACGGCGAAGTCCGCGCGGGGCGCGTGCTGCCGCGTGGGCCACCAGCGCGGGGTTTCGCCCTTCGGCCCGGCGCGGCGGAACTGCGCCAGCGCGTCGCAGGCCTCGTTCTCGTCCAGCTGCGTGCGGCCCTTCTCGACCAGCCGTCGCGCCAGCACGCCCAGCAACCCGCGCGCGCACGCCACCACGTCGGCATCGTCGGTCAGGCAGTCGGAGTTGTGACTGGTCCGCTCGAGCGTGGCGAACTCCGACAGCAGCTGCGTGATCGCCTCGTCGAACAGGTCGGCGAGCCGCACGTCCTCGGTGTTCGCACGGTGCCGGAACGCGCTGCCGACCGACGCGACCAGCGCGGCATGAAGCGGCGTCAGTTCGACACCGCCGCCCGTCAACGATCGCTGCAGCCGCTCGACCACCGCGACCTGCCCGCGCGAAGGAACCGCTGCAGGTCGCGGCGGCGGGCGCGAGCACGCGGTGCACCTCGGGCTTGAGCCCGGGACACGCGGTCTCGAGGCGGTCGAGCCGCGCGTTCACGGCGAGCACGTCGGGGCGGCCGACCAGCAGCAGCGCGGCCCGCGTGTTGGCCGCGAGCGCTTCGACCAGCCGCGCCAGGAAGGGCACGAACGCGCGGCGCTCCTCGGACTCGCCGATCTCGTTCAGGCCGTCCACCAGCACCACGACAGCCCGTCCAACTTGCTCGAGCGCGAGGCGCTCGTCGAGCGCGATCCGGCCGCGCCCGGCACGCGCGACGTCGGCGGCATGCAGGTACCACGGCACCACCGCGCCGCACGCGGCTGCGCCAGCGCCCTCGTTGGCCGCGCGCAGGCATCGCTCGACCAGCGTGGACTTGCCGGTGCCGGCGTCGCCGACCAGTACCAGCGTCCGGCCCGCACCCGCATCGAGCACGCGGCCAAGCAACGCGTGCAGGTCCTCGGGGCTGCCGAGCGGCTCCACGCCGTTTCGGCCCGTGCGCACGACCGGGGTGGGCATCCACGTACCCGCGCGCGCGCTCGCTGAAGAACTGCGCCGCCCTCGCACTGTCGCGCGGCTCCGAGCGGCCGCCAGCCGGAACCGCGGCGCTCGCCGGCGTTGAAGCAGGTGCGGCGCGCGGACTTCTGGGCGTTCGCGCGCGGACGCCGGCGCCAGCGTCCCGGTAATCCACGGCGCCACGGCGGCACAGGCTTCCTCGCTGCACGCCAGCGCCACGGTGTTGCCGCGCGCGTGCAGGAACGTCTCGATCAGCCGCATCGAGTGCGTGCGCGAGCGCACGCGCGCCAGGTCGAGCCCGTGCACGATCAGGTGCAGGCGGCCTTCGGCCCAGTCGCGCGCGGCGATGCGCGCGTGCCCGGGTGCGGCACGCCGAAGACAGTCGCGGAACTCCGCGCTCAGTTCGTTCGCACTCGCCACGATCGGAACGCGTCGCGCGCGCGCGGCCACGATCGCGCCCGGCTTCGCGCCACGTTCGGAACGTCCGGAGCGAGCGGCGCGTTCATCGGCGAGCCGTCGCGCGGCCAATGTGCGCGCGCGCTCCTGCGCCCAGCGTTCCGAAGCCGCCTCGAAGTCGTCGCCGGGCTGCTCCGACCGTACGTGCAGAAGATGCGCGTCGGCATCTGCAATCTCGGTGGCAGCACCGCGTGCACGCTTCGCTCCCGGCGTCCGCGCGAGCAACTCGAGATAGCCCTGCCACGGATCCACGAGCGCGCGTTCGAGCGCCTGCTCGAACGTGTCCACGTACACCAGCTCGAGACCGCGTGCGCCGCGCCCGCCGCGGTTGCGCCACTCGCGCGCCTGCGGCTCGTTGCCGCGCGGCAACAGCACGAAGCGCACCTGCTGCGACTCGGGCGCGTGCGCGTTGTGCAGCCGCACGGCGTCGAGCTTCTCGGCAATGCCTTCCACGGGCCGGATACGGCCGGTGCGCAGCAGTTCGCCCGTGAACGCCACGTCACCCGGCGAGTCCACGCCCACGCGGCGCCCCGTGTGCTGCGCCATCAGCGCCAGCGCCGCGGCCAGTCCGGCCGACGAACCCGCCACCTTGAGCCCCGCGAACGACGGCCGCAGCCATACGTCCAGCCCGGACCCTTCGCCCAGCCGGCGGCGCGTCACGTGGCGCGCGGTCTCGAGCGCGCGCACGAACTCGCGGTCCACCTGTCGCGGCCCGCGCACGCGAATCGCATCGCGCTTGCCCGACCGTGCGCGCACGCCGATCGCCAGTGGCTCGCACATGCCGGCGCGGTCGCGCTTGCGCAGGAACAGCGCCCACACGCGGTGCCCGGCGAGGCGTTCTTCTTCATCGAGCGATTCGAGCAGCGACGCCAG
Organism: Candidatus Eiseniibacteriota bacterium; assembly: GCA_046327815.1. Taxonomy (GTDB): domain Bacteria; phylum Eisenbacteria; class RBG-16-71-46; order RBG-16-71-46; family RBG-16-71-46; genus CAIXRL01. The sequence goes on from JAXLXR010000012.1 coordinate 56,312, forward strand.
CGATTCGCTCGCCCGCTTCGTGAGCCCGGCGCGGCTCGACAGCTGGCCGAACTGCCGCCGCCAGTCGCTCGCCGCACTCGCGAGCGCCGCACCGTCCGGCCGCGTGCCCGCCGCGACCTGCGCCCGGCGCAGCCGGAGCCGATCGAGCACGCGATCGTCGGCCAGCCGGCGGAGCGAGGCGGCGCCGAGTCCGTGTTCGAGCGTGACGCGCGCATCGCGCCCACGTCCCGCGTCCGCGTCCTCGGCGCCGGCCGCGTTCGCGAGCAGCTCGCGCAACGCGTCGCGGAGCGAAGCCGCGAGCCGCGCCACGGCCTCCTCGCCGAACGCCTCGTACGCGGCTCGATCCTCGCGCTCGCCGTGTGCGCGCAGATCGGCGAGCGACGACTCGAGCAGGTCGAGCAGGCTCACCGCCTGCGCGAACCCGCCCGCGCCGGCCGCGAGGATCTCACCCGACATCATGGCGAGCCGCGACAGCACGACGTCGCCCCGCCTGGCGAAAGACTCGAGCAGGTCCCTGCCGCGCGGCCAGCCGTGCCGCTTCGCCGTCAGCAGGTTGTCGCGCGAGGCATCCATGCGGGGCTCGTCAGGCCGGGATCCCGAAGACCAGCTGCACGCGCACGAGCGTTCCCTTGAGCGCGGGCGTGCAGCGCACGTTCTCGAGCCGCAGCCGTCCGCCCGAGCACTTGCCGCGCGCGACCGCTTCCTTCGTGGTGCGTGCGCCGCGGGCGCGGTACTCGACGCGCACGAGCACATGCGCCTGGGCGTACTTCGCAGCCGAGTCGGCCAGACGAACGGTCAGCGACAGCGTGCCGCCCTTGCCGATCCCGGGCTCCACGACCACGGTGTGGCGCACCGCCTTCGCGAGCAGCTTGCCCTTCGCGTCCACGGCACGGCATTCGAGCCGCACGGCCGGCGCCCGCCGGCTGGCCGCGGCCGCGAGCATCAGTTCGTCCGAAGCCGGCTCGAACTCCACCAGCCGCAGCGACGCCAGCAGGCGATCCACGACCGCGTCCTGGTCGGCGGTGAGCGGGCGCGAGGTGGTGTTCAACCACGGCATGAGCGCGTCGGCGGTCACGCCAGTCTCGATCCCCTCGCGGCAGGCCCGCCGGGCGGTGGCCATGCGCAGCGCACACTTCGGGCAGCCGGTGACGTGGAACATGAGCTCCCCGGCCTGCTCCAACGGCAACTGCCCGGCCGCTCCGCGATACAGGTCGGCGCTCGAGGGGCACTCGCTTCCCAGCGCGGACCTGCTCGCGGGCACCGACGGTCGTTCGACGCGTCTCTTCTTCATGGTCTCCTCGGGTCGTGCGCCGGTCGCGCGCGCTGCGCGGCGTACCGGTCGCGGGTGATCAGTGCGATTCCTTCGTGACCCACCAGCCGTCCTCGGACAGCGAAAGGCCGTTCTCCCTGAAGTAGTCGCGGAAGCGGTTGCACACTCCCGTGATCGCCTTGCGCGCCGCACCGACGGTCAGGGCCGACAGTTTGCGATTCCGCGCGCTGGGCTTCTGCCCCAGCTTCTCGAGGCGCTCAAGGCAGTGCAGTACGAAGGGCACGATCTCGGCGAGGATCGGGCCGTAGTCGAGCCCGGCCAGGTTCCGCATGCGGAACAGCGCGAGGTCACGAAGCCGCGGCACGAGCCCGTTTCCGTCGTTGCGGCGCGCGTGCCACGACTGCTTGTAGAGCCAGCGCGCGGTGACCCGGGCCCAGTCGGTGCCGCCTCGACGCACACGCAGGAATGGCACGGGCACGGGAGCGTAGTCTTCGTCGGCGACGAGGTACTGGTACTGCGTGAAGTTCAGCACCCACCAACTCTCGAGACGCGTGAGGTGCGCGCCCGCTTCGCGGCGGAACAGGACTCGCCCGGATTCGGCGAGGTCGGTTTCGGACGCGAGCGCGTTGCCGGCGGCCAGCGGTGCGAGGCTCGCCTCGGTCCCGCTCTCGGCCTGCACGAGCGCGACGTGCGCGGCGACGCGCTTGCCGTGGCGCGCTTCGTCGATCATGAGGTTCTGCGCGATCCGCACGAGGAAGCCTTCCGGTGACTCGTGGCAGGTCGTGTGCGAAGCCTGGAACTTGAGGTAGGTCTGCTGGACGAAATCCTCCCAGCAGTCGGGCGAAATCAGTGACGACCGCCTGCTTCGCACCGCCGCGCGCACCCGATCCACGGTGCGCACATACACCTCAGTCAGCAGCCGGTCGTAGCGGCGCTTGCTGGCGGGATCGCCGACGATCTCGTTGAGTTCATCCACCAACTGCCGAAGCGTGAGCGTGGTGAGCCCGAGGTCCCAGCGTTCGGTCCGGGCGGCGAGACGATCGTTGCGGGCCATGTCGCGATCCTTGGGGTAGGTCGTGTGCCACCGTCGCCGGACAGGCGATCGGGCTTCACTCCCAAGGACGTCGGGGGTGGCGCAGCGTTACCGAGTGCGCGCTCGAACCCCGGGAGCGAAGTCGCCAGAGGCGGTGCCCCGGCGGTGCAGAGGTCTCAGCATGTGCCGGGACCATAACAGCGACAGGGAGCCGGACAAGACGAGAATCAGCAATTTGCGATCGTGCCCACGACGCACGCCCGGAACCCTGCGGGAGAACCGCGCCATCACCGCCACGCAGACCGACGAATGCTAAAGCGGCTCCAGCCCCCGCTGCAGGATGTCCAGGTACGCGCTGTAGGCGAACACTCGCCCACGCTTGCGCCCCGTGATCTCGCGCGTAATCCCCAGTTCCGAAAGCTGGAGCAGCGCCGAGGTCACGGCGGGCGTGGACAGCCCGGTCTTCTCGGCCGTTCGCTTGATGCTCGTCAGCGGGTTCGCCGTCAGCGCCTCGTGCACCTGCAATGCCGAACTGGCGACCCGGCCGATCCCGCGAATGCGCACGCGGTCGGCCTGGGCCAGCGCGTGCAACTCGCCGGTCGTCGCCACGGCGGCGGATGCCGTTTCTTCCACGCCCTGCGCGAAGAACCGGATCCACTCCTCCCACTCGCCGTCCGTGCGCACGCGATCGAGCAGTTCGTAGTAGCGCGCCCGGTGCGTCTTGAAGTACAGCGACAGGTAGAGCAACGGCTGGTGCAGCACGCCGTGCACGTGCAGCAGCAGTGGGATCAGCAACCGCCCCACGCGGCCGTTGCCGTCGAGGAACGGATGAATGGTCTCGAACTGCACGTGCGCGAGCGCGGCACGCACCAGCACCGGCGCGTGCGACTCGTCCGAGTGCAGCCAGCGCTCGAGCTGCCCCATGCACTCTTTCACGCGGCCGGGCGGCGGCGGCACGAAGTGCGCGTCGCCGGGGCGCGTGCCGCCGATCCAGTTCTGCGAGCGCCGGAACTCGCCCGGTTGCTTGCCGGGGCCGCGGCCGCGCGACAGCAGGATTTCGTGCACCTCGCGCAGCAGGCGGTTCGACAACGGGAATCCAGCGCGCACACGATCGAGCCCATGCTGGAGCGCGGCCACGTAGTTCGACACCTCGACCACGTCGTCGAATGGCACGCCGGGCGCCTCGTCGAGCTCGAACAGCAGCAGGTCCGACAGCGACGACTGCGTGCCTTCGATCTGTGACGACAGCACCGCCTCGCGACGCACGTACGTGTAGAGGAAGACGTCCGGGGCGGGCAGGTGGCGGCTCGCGCCGTCGAGCCGGCCGAGAGCGACCAGCGCCCGGTCGAGCAGCTGGGCAAGGTCGCCTCCCAGCTCGAGCGGTGGGTCCGGCGGGAGCGGCGCGGGCACGAATGCCCTTACCGTTTCACCTGCAGTGGCCGCCTCAACGTATTGCCCCGTAACGGCTCGTCGCATCGGGCTCCTCTTATTAAGGGTTCCTTCAGAACCCTCCCGCTTATTAAGCGTTCGCAGCCTACGCTTAATAACAGCGCCCGGGCAACTTCAATCGTCCACGCCCTACCCCCGCCGCCACCTCTCGCCCAGGCGCGCCGCTCGGCCCTGCTTTTCCAGCAGCAGCAGGTGCGCCAGCAGCGATCGCTCGGCCAGCTTCCACAGCTCGGCGGGCGTGTCGTCGTAGGCCAGCGGCAGCAGCTCTTCCAATGACCGCTCGGCGTCGCCCAGCGCCGCCAGCACGCGCACCTCGCGCTCGCGGCGGTGCTTGGCCAGCGCCTTGATCCGGCGCACCGCGGCGCCCTGCGGCGAACCGTGCGCCGGGAAGATCGTCACCGGCTGCAGCGCGGCCATGCGATCGAGCGCCGAGAGGTAGTCGCCCATGTCGCCGTCGGGCGGATCGATGATCACGCTGCCGGGACCGCCGGGCACCAGGTCGCCGCAGAACAGCGCGCGGCGCGACGCCAGCCACAGTGCGATGTGATCTCGCGTGTGGCCCGGCGTGCTCAGCACGGTCAGCGACCACGGCGTGTGGCCCGCGGGAAGTTCGATCACATCGCCGTCGCCCACGACGCGATCGAGCTTCAGGTGCGGCGACAGCGCGATGTGTCCCACCACCGGCGCGCCGAAGTGTTCGCGGCACGCGGCCACGCCGCCGGTGTGATCGGGGTGATGGTGGGTCACGACGATCATCTTCACGCGCCGGCCCTGCGACTCCAGCAGGTCGGCGACCGCGAACAGTTCGGCCAGCGCCTCGGGTTCGCCGCTGCCCGGGTCCACCAGCACGCAATCGGATTCGCCGATGAAGTAGGCGTTCGTGTGCTGCGCGGGCGGCAGCGGCCGCGTCTTCATGGCGTGCAGCACCACGCCGTGCTGCAGTTCCACCAGTCGCGCCGGCGTCGCCGCGCGTCGCGGCGCGTCGGCCAGCCGTGCGGCCAGGTCGGCGTCGCCCTCGGCCAGCGCCAGCATGGTCCACAGGATCGGCGCGGCGAACGTGACTTCGCCACGCTTCCAGCGCGCAATGGCGTCGGCGGGCTTCACCCACTCGCCGTGCGCGAGTTCGCCCGGCACCACCGCGGCGTCCTGCCCCGCGGGCACGCGCGCGAGAAAGAACAACGTGTCGAACCGCACCGGCGCGAACGCCGGGGTCTGCCAGCGCCCCGCGAACACCAGCTGCGATGCGTCGAACGTCCAGCCGTGGCGCTCGGCCAGCGCGGGCAGCGTGGTGCCGCCCGCCAGCAGCTGCGCGCGCGCCTCGGCCAGCGTGGCGGCGTCGGCGTGCCCGGCGAGCGCCACAAGCACGCCGGTCTCCTCGAGCGCCTCGCGAATCGCGCACGCGCGCGCGGCGCGCTCGAACTCGTCGGGCACGCCGGCCAGCGGCAGGCTCGCGTCGGCCGCGTCCACCTTGCCGCCCACGAACGCGTGGAAGCCCGGCTGAACGGGCACGGCGTCGCTGCGCTGCACCCAGAACGCCTCGACGTCGGCGCCCGAGCCGCGCACGAGCACGACGACGGCGGAATCGCGGAACTTCGGCTTGGGAGGAGTGGTCATGAGGCGCGCACTATAAGAGTCGCGGGGCATGACGTGCACGCCCCGCGACCCGTACGCCACCTGACCGTGGACCACGCGCCCAGCGGGCGCGATCTTCTCCCTAATGCACCACCGCGCGCTCGGCCGCCTGCTCGGCCTCCCACCAGAACGCACCGCGCGGCTTGTTGCGCGGCGCGATCTCGTCCATGCGCGCGGCGTCGTACAGCCGGCCGTTCACCATCACGCGCGAGATGCTCTCGGTGTTGCGGATGTCCGCGAGCGGGTCGCGGTCCATCACCACCAGGTCGGCCAGCTTGCCGGGTTCCAGCGTGCCGATCTCGGAGTCGTAGCCCAGGTACTTCGCGCCGCCGATGGTGGCGCAGTGCAGCGCCTCGAACGGCGACATGCCGCCCTGCACCATGCTCCAGATGTCCCAGTGCGTGCCGAGGCCCTCGCGCTGGCCGTGCGCGCCCACCTGAACACCGACGCCGGCGCGATGCAGCTTGGCGGCTTCTTCGGCCACGGTGATGTGGTTCCACTCGCCGTCGGGCGCGGTCACCGGACGGCGCGCGCGCGCGTCGAGAATGCGCCGCGGCACGAACGCCTGCAGCCGCTCGTCGGCCCACACGGGCGTCTTGGCGTACCAGTAGTGTTCGCCGTCCAGGCCGCCGTACGCCACGTTGAAGGTGGGCGTGTAGCCCACCCTGGTGCCGCCCCACACCTGCACCACGTCGTCGTACACGCGCGCCACGGGCAGCGCGTGCTCGATGCCGGTGTGACCGTCGATCACCATGGTCATGTTGTGCGGGTAGAGCGCGCCGCCTTCGGGCACCACGTTCATGCCCAGCTGGCGCGCGGCTTCCAGCACCTGCTGGCGCTGGTCGCGGCGCGGCTGGTTGTAGCTCTTCACGCTGTGCGCGCCGTACGCCTGCATGCGGCGCAGGTGCATGAGCGCGTCGCCCAGGCTGTCCACGTCGGCGCGGAAGTCACCCTTGGCGCCGTACAGAATGGTGCCCGTCGAGAAGATGCGCGGCGCCACGATCAGCCCGGCGCGCTGCATTTCGCCCTGCGTGAAGATCTGCTGCGAGTCGTTCGACGGGTCGTGAATGGTGGTCACGCCGAAGCACAGCGACGCGTAGTCGATCCACGAGCGCTGCGGGATCAGCTGCTCGGCGCCCATGCCGCCGTGCCAGTGCGCGTCCACGAAGCCGGGCGTGATGGTCTTGCCCCTGGCGTCGAACACCTGCGCGCCCGCGGGAATTGCGACCGAGGCACGCGGGCCGATCGCGGTGATCTTGTTCCCGGTCACCACGAGGGTGCCGTCCTCGATCACCTCGTCGCCCTTCATGGTCAGGATGCGCGCGCCGGTCAGCGCGATGGTGCCCGTGGGCTTGTCGAGCGCGAACGCGAAGCCCACGCGTACCGGCGTGAGCGGCGCGTCCACGAGCGAGTCCGGCGCGCCCGACGCGAAGGTGAACGTGCGCGACAGGTCGCGCGTGTACAGCGCCTCGCCCAGCGCCCAGTGCAGCGTGCGCGAATCACCCGACCAGCCCAGCCAGTCGCCGGCGTCGCGCGACACCAGCTTCACGGGGAAGTTCGACGCCTTGGGACCCACGTCCACCGGGCGGCCGGCGAACGTGAACGGCGCCACGAACACCTTGTACTTCTCGCGGAACGCCACCCACTTCTCGTCGGGCGACAGCTGGATCTCGGTGAAGTACACGCCCTTCAGGTGCGTGCGCTCGTCGGTGCCGTCGAGCGCCACGCTCACGAGCGAGCGGTCGTCTTCGTCGCCACCGTCGATGTCGGTGAAGTACACGCGGTCGGCGCGCGCGGCGAACTGCGGCTGCTGGCCGTGCGGGCTCACGCGCTTCGCTTCGCCGCCCGCCATGCTCACGGCGTACAGGCCGGACTGGTAGGCCCACAGGTTCGAGAACAGGTAGCCGCCGCCGATCGCACGGAACACCACCGTGGCGCCGTCGGGCGACAGCACGGGTTCCACGTAGTGCCCCGGCCGGCTCGTCAGCACACGGCCTTCGCCGCCGCGGCTCGACACCACGCGGATCGCGCCGAGCGCGTCGTCGTTCCAGGTGGCGTACACGATCCACCTGCCGTCGCGCGACCACGACGGGTGCGACTCGATCACGTCGTCGGCCTTGGTGAGCCGCACGGGCGTGCCGTTGGGCAGCGCGCGCACGTACAGGTGACCGAGCGCCGAGTACACCACGCGGTCGCCCTGCGGCGACACGCTCACCCAGCGCAGCATGTGCGTGCGCATCGAGTCGGGCGCCACCGGAGTGGCGAAGCGCACGGCCTCGGTTACGCGGCGCGCGTCCTTCACGTGGAACGGGATGTCGCGGAGCGTCTTCGTGACCACGCTCAGGCGGTGCAGCCCGCCCTTCGACCAGAACACGAGTTCCTTCGAGTCCGGCATCCACGCGATCCCGGGATACACGCCGTGCACGGCCCAGATCTCCTGCATGTCGCGATCGAGCCCGTCGTACAGCGGCGTCACCGCGCCGCTCGCCAGGTCCTTCACGCACAGCACGCTCTTGAACCGGATGCGACGGATGAACGCGACCGACTTGCCGTCGGGCGACGGCGTCGGGCGAATCGCGCCGCCCGCGCCGCCTTCGAACGTGCGGATCTCGCCGCTCTCGCGGTCGAGCCGCTGGATGCAGTAGATCTGCGTGTTCGCGTCCTTGTTGTACTCGAAGCTGCCGCCGGGCGTGGCGTCCATGCTCCAGTACAGGTACTTGCCGTCGCGCGAGAACGCCGGCTCGCCCTCGTCCTTCTGCTCGGTGCGGCGCTTGGTCATCTGCGTGCCGTCGCCGCCGGTCCAGTGGTACAGCCAGATCTCGCCCGCACCGGCCGAGCGCGTCGAGGTGAAATGCTTGCGCGCGGCGATGTACTGGCCGTCGGGCGTCCACGTGGGGCTGTTGAGCAGGCGGTACGTCTCCCTGGTCACCTGCTTCGGCGCCGAGCCGTCGGCGTTCACGATCCAGATGTTGTCGCCGCCCGCGCGGTCGCTGGTGAACGCGATGCGCTTGCCGTCGGGGCTGAAGCGCGGCTGCTCGTCCCACGGCAGGCCGCTGGTCAGCGCGCGCGCTTCGCCGCCTTCGATCGGCAGCGTGTACAGGTCGCCCATCAGGTCGAACACCAGCGTGCGGCCGTCGGGGCTCACGTCCACGCTCATCCACGTGCCGGTGTGCGTGTCGAGCGTGACGTCGTGGTGCTCGCCCGGCGGGTTCGCCACGTCCCATTTGGCGTCGGCCGACACGGTGGGCACGTTCGCACCTGACGACGGCGCGCGCTGCAGGAGCGGGCCGTTCGCCTGGGGCATGGCGCCCTCGGTGTCCTTCGGACCTTCGTGGGCGAACGCGCGCGTCGCGGGCGCGGCGCTCGCGAGCAGCAGTGCCAGCGCCGCGAGCACGGCGCGTGAGCGGATCGAAGCAGCGATCATCGGGCGGACCTCGAAGATGAAGTGGGCGGTCGGCCGCGTGGGGAGCGGCGAAGGACGGCGCACTCTACTCCGGCCCGGCGCCCGCCGGGATGCGAACTCGCGACGAACGCGGCGCCCGGGCATGCGAACGGGGCGGCCGCCTGCTGGCGACCGCCCCGCCGGGCTCCGCGAGATCGGGAGTTACTTCTTCACCACCGCGACGGTGGCCTTCTCGATGATGTCGAGGGCCTCGTCCACCTCGGCCGCCGTGATGTCGAGCGGCGGACGGAACCGCAGGCTCTTCGTGCCGCACGGCAGGATGATCATGCCCATCTCGTACGCCTTGTTGCCCACCGCGGCACGCACGTCGCCGTCGGGGAAATCAATCGCACACATGAGGCCGCGGCCGCGCGCGTTGCTCAAGACGTCCGCATGGCGCGACTGCAGCGCCTGCAGGCCCTTGAGCAGGTGCGCGCCCACCGTGGCGGCGTTCTCGACCAGCTTCTCGTCGTGGATGATCTGGAGATATTTCTCGCAGCGCACCATGTCCACGAGGTTGCCGCCCCACGTGGAGTTGATGCGGCTCTTGATGTGGAACACGTTGTCCGGCTCTTCATCGATGCGGCCGCCGGCCATGCAGCCGCAGACCTGCATCTTCTTGCCGAACGCCACGAGGTCGGCGTCCACGCCGATCGCCTGGTGCGCCCACATGCTGCCGGTGATGCCGATGCCGGTCTGCACTTCGTCCCAGATGACCAGCGCGTCGTTCTCGTGCGCAAGCGCCTTGAGCGCCTCGAGGAACTCCTTGCGGAAGTGGTTGTCGCCACCTTCGGCCTGGATGGGCTCCACGAGGATCGCGGCGATGTCGTCCTTGTTCGCGGCGAACGCGGCCTTCACTTCGGCGAGCGTCTGCGCCTCGGCGGCCGCGACGCGCGCGAGTTCGGCGTCGGTCACCGGGAACCGCAGGCCGGGATTGCTGACGCGCGGCCAGTCGAACTTGGCGAAGTACTGGTACTTCCTCGGGTCGGCGGTGTTCGTCATGGACACCGTGTAGCCGCTGCGGCCGTGGAACGCCTCACGGAAGTGCAGGATCTGGTGACCCTTCTCTTCCTTCAGCCCCTTGGCGAAGTTGCGGCGGACCTTCCAGTCCATGGCGGCCTTGAGCGCGTTCTCCACGCCCAGCGCGCCGCCGGCCACGAAGAACGTGTACTTCATGCTCTTCGGCATGGCGATGCGGCCGAACGTGTCCACGAACTCGGCCATCTCGGTCGTGTAGATGTCCGAGTTGGTCGGGTTCACGAGCGCCGCACGCGTGAGCTTGGCGAGGAACTCGGGGTCCTTGGTGCTCGGATGGTTGAACCCGATCGGCAGCGTGGCGAAGAACGAGAACAGGTCGAGGTACGTGCGGTTGTGCCGCGAATCATGCAGGCGGCGGCCCTGGCTCTTCTCGAGATCGAGCACGATGTCGTAGCCGTCGGCCAGCATGTGGCGGTGCAGCGTGTCGTGCACCTGCGACGGTGCGATGCGAGCGGTCATTCCTCACCTCCGGTGTTCTCGGGTTCGACGTACGACTCTTCCTTGACGGTCGACAGCACCATCACCGTGCGCGTCTGCCGCACGCCCTCGTGTCCCGCGAGTTGCTCGAGCAGCAGCTCCTGCAGCGACTCCATGTCGCGCACGCGAACCTTGAGCAGCAGCGAGAACTCGCCGGTGACGTGATGGCATTCCTGGACTTCGTTGAGCTTCATGATCCGTTCGAGGAAACCACCCTCGAACCGCGGGTGTTCGAAGAACACCTCGACGAAAGCCGACACGCCCGCGCCGACGGCCGCGGGATCCACGATCGCGGCGAAGCGCCGGATCACGCCCGAGGCTTCGAGCTTGCGCAGCCGCTCGTTCACCGCGGCGGTGGACAGCCCCACCTTCTTGGCGATCTCGCTCTGCGCCAGCTTCGCGTCGCGCTGGACGAGGCGGACGATGTGGCGGTCCTTGGCGTCCAGCGGCTGATAATGTTTCGGCTTCTTGACCATGGCACCAGCATATATTCGGCTGCGAGCCATTTCAACTGTAATCTTTACCGTTCCGGCGCCACGAGATCCGGCAAGTCGTTGGACAGCAACGGCGGCGGCCCCGTACAGTCCCCGCCCTATGATCTTCGCACTCGACCTCGAAGGCTGCCTCGCCCCCGAAATCTGGCCAGTGCTGGGCGCCACCTACGGGCACCCCGACTTCGCGCTCACGACGCGCGACATCGGCGACTTCGACGAACTCATGCGCCGCCGCGTCGCCGCGGCCCGCGCGGCGAACATTTCGCTCGCCGACATGCAGAAGCTCGCGCACGCGGTCGAGCCCTACCTGGGCGCCCGCGAGTTCGTGGCGCGGCTGCGCGCCATGGGCAACGTGGTGATCATTTCGGACACGTTCCACGAGTTCAGCGAGCCGCTCGCGGCCAAGCTGGGCGGCGTGAACCTGTTCGCGAACCGCTTCGAGCTCGACGAGCACGGCATGCTGACCGGCTTCAAGCTGCGCATCCGCGGCCAGAAGGAACGCATCGTGTCGGGCTTCAAGTCCGCGGGCTACAAGGTCGCGGCCATGGGCGACTCGATGAACGACTACTCGCTGCTCCACAGCTGCGACCTGCCGGTGCTGTACCGGCCGGTCGAGGCGCTGCGCAAGGCGGTGCCGAACGGCTTCGTGGCGGACAACCTCGACGACGCGCTCGAGCACTTCGAGCGGGCCAAGAAGCACCTCGACGAGCACGGCGAGCTGCCCTGAGGCGAGACACGCATACCCAAACATTCGCGCACAGCACCAAACGTACTTGAGAGGCGGCCCGCAGACGTGGCCGCCTTTCGCTTGGCGCCGACGGCGAGGCGCACGTGCGTCCGTCAGGAATCGCAATCCCGTGCGTAGTCACAGTGCCACTCACGATTCCGGTTGCTTGCCGGAAAGCACGTACGACACACTTTCCGGCCTCGCTCCCCCGAGCGCCCCACGATGCGTCGGGGCCACCTGTCCGCCGAGTCGTCCGCCCTTGCCTCCGAGGTGACCTCCTCATGATGCGCCGCGTCTCGCGCGCCCTGTGCGCGCTCGTCCTGCTGTTGACCGCCACCGCCACCGCGTCACACGCCGCGGCCGTCCGCTGGACCAACGCCGCCGGCGGCAACTGGAGCGTCACGACCAACTGGTCGAGCGGCGCGCTGCCCACCGCCGCCGACACCGCGGTGTTCGACACCCCCGGCACCTATACGGTCACGATCAACTCCACCACCGTGACGATCGCCGGCCTGCGCATCAGCGGCGCGGCGAGCGGCGTGCAGACGGTGACCGCCGCCAGTGGCCGCACGCTCACGTTCAACGGCCCGGTGGTCGTGGGCGCGCAGGGCGTGCTCACGCTGGGCGGCGCCACGGTGAACGGCACCGGTGGCTACACGGTGGACGGCACGCTCAACTCCACGAACCAGGCGTTGCCGAACGCGCTCACGCTCAACGGCACGTTCGCCGTGACCGGCGCGAGCACGCAGAACGGCACGTTCACGATGAACTCGGGCTCGACCCTGCGCATCTCCGGCGTCTCGGCACTCAACGGCCAGCTCACGGTGGCGAACGGGTTCACGAACAACGGCGCGATCGAACTCACGTCCAGCGGCGCGGCCACGGCGGCCACGCTCGCCGTGACGAACGGCACGCTGGTCAACGCCGCGGGCGCGACGATCTCGTCGCTCGCCGGTTCCGGCGGCGGCCGCAACCTGAGCGCGAAGCTCGACAACCAGGGCACGATCACGGTGGCGCAGGCCTTGACCACCAACAAGGCGTCGGTCGCGCACACGAACGCCGGCACCATCAACCTGACCTCCGGCGACTACACGATCGTAATTTCGGGTACGACGCCGTCGTTCACCACGACGGGCACCATCAACGTGCCGGCCGGTCGCACGATCACGTTCCAGGGCGGCGTCACCGGCGGTGCGGCGCAGAACTTCAACTACAACGGCGGCACCATGGGCGGCGCCGGCACGGTGGCGCTGCTCAACGCGCAGCTCAACCTGAACGTGGCGCTCGCTTCCGACGTGGCGATCCTGAGCGGAACGACCTCCACGCTCGCGGGTCCGCTCGCCTACACGGTCACGAGTGGCACGACCGTGAACATGAACAACTGCGACGTCAACGGCACGGTGAACGTGGACAATGGCGGCACGTTCACGCTCGTCAACTGTGGCGGCTCCGGCACGATCAACACGAACGGGCTGGTCGAGTACACCGGCGCGAACACGCTCACGGGCGCGACACCGCTGGTCACGAGCGGCGGCTCGCTGCTGCGGCTCAAGGGCATCGCCGGCCTGAACGCGACGCTCACGTGCACGAACGGCTTCACGAACAACGGCACGATCGAGCTCACGTCGAGCGGCGCGGCGACGGCGGCCACGCTCGCCGTGACGAACGGCACGCTGGTCAACGCTGCGAGCGCCTCGATTCAGTCGCTCGTCGGCTCGCTCGGCGGCCGCAACCTGAACGCGAAGCTCGACAACCAGGGCACGATCACCGTCGCGCAGACGATGACGACCAACAAGGCGTCCGCGGCGCTCGTGAATTCGGGCACGATCGACCTCACGTCCGGCGACTACACGATCCTTATTTCGGGCACGGGCCACAGCTTCACCACGACCGGCACGATCAATGTGCCGGCCGGCCGTACGATGACGTTCCAGGGCGGCGTGACGGGCGGGCTGAACCAGCCCTTCAACTACAACGGCGGCACGATGGGCGGCGCCGGCACGATCGCGCTGCTCAACAGCCAGCTCAACGTGAACGTCGCGCTCGCGTCCGACATGGCGAAGCTCGACGGCACGACGTCCACGCTCGCGGGGCCGCAGGCCTACACGGTCAAGACCGGCACGGCCGTGAACATGAACAACTGTGACTTCAACGGCACGGTGAACGTGGACAACGGCGGCACGCTCACGCTGCTCAACTGTGGCGGCTCGGGCACGATCAACACGAACGGCCTCGTCGAGTACACGGGCGCGAACACGCTGACTGGCCTGACGCCGCTTCTCACGAGCGGCGGTTCGATGCTGCGGCTCAAGGGCATCGCCGGCCTGAACGCGTCGCTCACGTGCACGAACGGCTTCACGAACAACGGCACGATCGAGCTCACATCGAGCGGCGCCGCCACCGCGGCATCGCTGACCGTGACGAACGGCACGCTCACGAACGTCGCGGGCGCGGCCATCCAGTCGCTGCCCGGCTCGGGTGGAGGCCGCAACCTGAACGCGAAGCTCGACAACCAGGGCACGATCACCGTGGCGCAGACGATGACGACCAACAAGGCGTCCGTCGCGCACGTGAATCCCGGCACGATCAACCTGACGACCGGCGATTACACCATCATCATCTCTGGCACGGGGCACAGCTTCACGACGACGGGCACGATCAACGTGCCTGCGGGCCGCACGCTCACGCTGCAGGGCGGCGTCACGGGTGGCGCCGCGCAGCCCTTCAACTACAACGGCGGCACCATGGGTGGCGCGGGCACGGTCGCTCTGCTCAACAGCCAGCTCAACCTGAACGTCGCCCTCGCTTCCGACATGGCGCTGCTCGACGGTACGACCTCCACGCTCGCGGGGCCGCAGACCTACACGGTCAAGACCGGCACGACCGTGAACATGAACAACTGCAGCATCAACGGCACGGTGAACGTGGACAACGGCGGCTCGTTCACGCTGCTCAACTGCGACGGCTCGGGCACGATCAACACCAACGGCCTCGTCGAGTACACCGGCGCGAACACGCTCACGGGTGCGACGCCGTTCCTCACGAGCGGCGGCTCGGTGCTCCGGCTCAAGGGCATCGTCGGCGTCAACGCGTCGCTCACGTGCACGAACGGCTTCACGAACAACGGCACGATCGAGCTGACTTCGAGCGGCGCCGCCACCGCGGCGTCGCTGACCGTGACGAACGGCACGCTCACGAACGTCGCGGGCGCGGCCATCCAGTCGCTGGCCGGCTCCGGTGGCGGCCGCAACCTGAACGCGAAGCTCGACAACCAAGGCACGATCACCGTCGCGCAGACGATGACGACCAACAAGGGGTCCGTCGCGCACGTAAATCCCGGCACGATCAACCTCACGTCCGGCGACTACACGATCATCATCTCCGGCGTGGCGCCGAGCTTCACGACGACGGGCACGATCAACGTCCCCACGGGCCGCAAGCTCACGCTGCAGGGTGGCGTCGCGGGCGGCGCCGCGCAGAACTTCAACTACAACTCGGGCACGATGGGCGGCGCGGGCACGGTCGCCCTGCTCAACAGCCAACTCAACTTGAACCAGCCGCTTCACACGACGGCGACCCACCTGACGGGCACGAACTCGACTCTCGCGGGCCCGGACACGTTGTTCGCGGACGCTGGCACGACGACGCTCACGGGCTGCAATGTGACGGGCCCGGTCGTCGCGACCACGGGCTCGATCCTCAACGAGAACTGCGACTGGGCGAACGCGTTCTTCCTGCACGGCGGCGCGACCGTCGAATGGCGCGGCACCAACACCACGATCGGGTACTACATGGCGCCCGGTTCGATCTCGCGCGTGATCGGAACGGTGGGTGTGAACGCCTCGCTCACGTTTGGCGGTTCGCAGGGCAACGCCGGCCTGCTCGAACTCACGTCGTCGGGCGCGGCGACCGCGGCGACGGTCACGATTTCCGCCCCGGGACAGGGCTTCTTCAACGGCCCGACTGGCGAGATCCGCTCGTCCGTCGGCAGCGGTGGCATCCGCCAGTTCTTCTCCTACCTCGACAATCAAGGACTCGCCGACTTCCAGGCGAGCACGTCGCTCAACCGCGCCTCCGTTGCGCACCGCAATCGCGGCACGGTGCAGGTCGCGAGCGGCAAGATCCTGACCGTGACCGGCGCGTCGTTCACGAACGACACGACGGGCGTCCTCACGGGCGGCGGCACGATCACCATGAACGGCGCCACGACCTTCGCGCAGCGCGGCACGATCCGCCCCGGAGGCCCGCA
Source organism: Candidatus Eiseniibacteriota bacterium (assembly GCA_046327815.1). Lineage (GTDB taxonomy): Bacteria > Eisenbacteria > RBG-16-71-46 > RBG-16-71-46 > RBG-16-71-46 > CAIXRL01. Next base: position 72,123 of record JAXLXR010000012.1, read on the forward strand.
GGGCACGCTGACGCTGAATGGCGCCTGCCCCAACACGGCGACGGCGGTGTACGACATCGAGATCGGTGGTGACGACGCGGTGACCGGCTACGACCGCCTCGCCGTGCGCGACGCCGCCACGATCGCCGGCACGCTCCACATCTCGCTCGCGAACGGCTACGTCCCCAAGCCGGGCGTGCGCTACGTGATCGTGGACGCGGCTTCGCGCACGGGCACGTTCTCGTCCGTGACCGGGCTGTCGTACGGCCCCGGCCAGCTGTGGGCGGTCGCGTACTCCGACACCGACGTGGTGCTGATCGCGCAGGACCAGACGTGGACGCGCGTGTTCCCCGACGGCGCGCCGCCCGCGGCGCGCGACGGCCACACGGCCGTGTACGACTCGACCGGCGACCGCATGATCGTGTTCGGCGGCCGCACCAACTCGGGCGTGCAGAACGACGTCTGGGTGCTGACGCACGCGAAGGGCGGCAACTACCCGGCGTGGGTGCCGCTCTCGCCCACCGGCACGCCGCCGGTCGCGCGCACCAACGCGAGCGCGGTGTACGACGCGGCGAACAACCGCATGATCGTGTACGGCGGTGACGACGGCGCCTCGACGACGTTCGTCGACGCGTGGGTGCTGACGAACGCGAACGGCACCGGCGGCACGCCCGCGTGGCTCGCGCTCTCGCCCGGCGGCGCGCCCGCCGCGCGTTCGGCGCACGGCGCGGCGTACGACGCGGCGAACAACCTGATGATCGTGTTCGGCGGCACCACGTCGCCCGCAGCCTGTGGCGGCGCGCTGGCCGACGTGTGGACGCTGGCGAACGCGAACGGCCTCGGCGGCGCCCCCGCGTGGACCGCGCTCGCGCCCACGGGCACGGCTCCGAGCGCGCGTGCGTTCGCGGGCGTGGCGTACGACGCGGCCACGCACCGCCTGCTCGTGACCGGCGGTGACGACGGCTGCGGCGTGGCGAACGCCGAGAGCTTCGTGCTCGACGACGGCAACGGCATCGGCGCTCCGGCGTGGAGCATGCTTGCGCCGGCTTCGGCGCCCACCGCGGGCTGGTCGCGCGCGCGCTTCGCCTACGATCCGTCGCTCGACCGCGTGGACGCGTTCGGCGGCGTGATCGGCGGCGCCTACACCGACACCAGCTGGACGCTCACGTCCGCGAGCAGCGGCGCGTCGCCCGACTGGTTCCGGCGCAACTTCTACGGCACGCGCCCGACCGCGCGCGCCCAGCACAGCATGGTCATGGCCACGAACGGTCACGTCGCGATCGCGTTCGGCGGCCTGTCGGCGAACGGCCGCCTGAACGACGTGTGGCGCCGTGCCACCGACCTCGGCCCGCTGCTCGACGTGGAACCGGCACCGGTCGCGTTGCCGACCCGCACGGCGTTCGCACTGCCGCCCTCGCCCAACCCCGCGCGCGGTGAAGTGTCGTTCGCGGTGGACGTGGCGCGTGCGCAGCGCGTGGACGTGGGCGTGTTCGACGTGGCGGGCCGCCGCGTCGCCACGCTGAACGACGGCGTGCTCGCGGCGGGACGGCACACGTTCCGCTGGAACGGCACGTCGGCGGCGCCGGGTGTGTACATGGTCCGGATGCACGCGGACGACCGCACGCAGACGCACCGCATCGTGCGCGTGAAGTAACGACACGGGTCCCACGCAAGCCGAGGGTTGTGCTCGGAAGATTGGTGAATGAGTCGGGCGGTCACCTTCGCGGTGGCCGCCCGACGCACTTCCTCAGGCGGCGTAGCGGAGCGTGTGCTGGCGCCCGTTCGGCACTTCGCGCGACTGCACCCGTCCCCAGTAGTACTCGCTCCGTCCGCGACAGCCGCTCGCCGACTGGTCCGGCGCAACTCTCGGCACGCGCCGACGCCGCGCCCAGCACGCATGGTCATGGCCCGAACGGTCCGTCGCGATCGCGTTCGCGGCCTGTCGGCGACGGCCGCCTGACGACGTGTGGCGCCGTGCCACCGACTCGGCCCGCTGCTCGACGTGCGGCCCGGTCGCGTGCGACCCGCACGGCGTTCGCACTTCGCCGCCCTCGCCCACCCCGCGCGCGGTGAAGTGTCGTTGCGGTGGACTGGCGCGTGCCACGCGGGACGGGGCGTGTTCGACGTGGCGGCCGCCGCGTCGGACAACGCGGCGGCTCGCGGCGGCGGCAACGCTCCGTGGAACGGCACGTCGGCGGGCCGGGTGGTACATGGTCCGGATGCACGCGGACGCCGCACGCAGACGCCTGCACGTGCGCGTGAAGGCACGGGTACGACAGGGGCGCTGCGATCGTGAGCGGGCCTCGTCGCGTCGGCACTCTGGCGGCTACGGCAGCGGTCTCGGCCGCCACGAGGATCGTGTCCAGTCCTCGCGCGACAGCGAGCGCGTCCGCCTTCACCGCGTCGCGCAGCCGCGCTTCGTTCACCGTGCCCACGATCGGCACGATGCCCGCGGGGTGCTGGAGCAGCCACGCCAGCACCAACACCGTGCGCGACACGCCGAGACGCGCGGCGATCCCGTCGAGCGTGGCGTGCAGGCCGCGCAGCACGTGCGCGCGCGGGTGGTCGTCGGGCACGTGCGCGCCGTCGCCCAGCAGGCCGCCGGCGAGCGGCGACCACGACACGGGCGTCACGCCGTGCTGCAGGCACTGGTCGAGCGTGCCGTCCTCGAAGCAGTCGAGCCGCGCCAGGTGGATCTCGACCTGGTTCACGACCAGCGGCATCGGGCAGGCGGCCTGCACGGCGGCCAGCAGCGAGGGGCGGAAGTTGCTCACGCCGAACTCGCGCACCTTGCCCGCGCGCTTGAGGTCGTCGAACGCCGCGGCGATCTCGGCCGGGTCGGCGAGGTAGTCGGGCCGGTGCAGCATGTACAGGTCGAGCAGCTCGATGCCCAGCCGCCGCAGCGACTGCTCGCACGACCACACGATGTGCGCGCGCGAGAAGTCCCAGCGGTGCGGCGCGTCGGGCCCGCCGTCGCCCTTCCAGCGGATCCCGCACTTGCTGCCGATCACGATGCGCTCGCGCATGGCGGGCGCCTCGGCGAGCGCGCGGCCGAAGATCTCCTCGCACAGCCCGTTGCCGTAGATGTCGGCGTGGTCGAAGTGCGTGTAGCCCGCGTCGTACGCCGCGTGCACGGCGCGGCGCCCGGCGGCCTCGAGTTCGGGCGTGAACCGCGACAGGTCCCACGTGCCGGCGATGCGCATGCAGCCGTACGCGAGGCGCGACGTGGTGAGCGGGCTGCGGCCGAGCGGTTGCGTCTTCATGTACGGGCTCCGTTCGCGGCGATCGCGCGCGCCCAGTCGAGCAGCGCGTCCACGCCGGTCAGGTCGTCGAGCAGCAGGTCGGGCGCGTGCGCGGCCAGCTGTTCGCGCGTGCGGCCGCCCGTGGCCACGGCCACGGCGTGCGCACCGGCGGCGCGCGCGCACGCGATGTCGTGTTCGGTGTCGCCCACCACCACGCAGCGCGCGGGCGGAACGCCGTGGCGCTCGGCGGCGCGCGCCACGGCGACGCACGCGAGCGCGTCGCGATCGGGCGCTTCGCTGCCGAACGTGCCGAAGTCGAAGCGGTGCCAGATGCCGAACGCGCCCAGCTTGAGTTCGGCCATCACCGGCACGTTGCCGGTGAGCAGTGCGCTCACCCAGCCGGGCTCGGCCTCGACCGCGTCGAGCAGCTCGGGCACGCCGGGCAGCAGCCCGCCGCGCGGCGGCGTCATGAGCGCGCGCATGTGCGCGTAGGTCGAGTCCCAGAACTCGGCGTGTGCGTCGCTGCCGTGCGCCAGGTCGAGCCCGTGACGGCGTGCGACGTCGCCCACGATGAGCGGATCGGTGCGCCCGGCCATGGGAATGGTGCGCAGGTCGTCGTCCACGCCGTGGCGCTCGAACAGCGCGCGGCGGATCGCCTCGCGGCCGGCGCCCTCGGTGAGCAGCAGGGTGCCGTCCACGTCGAACAGCCAGACGAGCGTCGCGGGCGCGGTGACCATGGGAACGCCAAGTTAGCCGCGCGGCCCCGGGGCCGTCCATGCACCCTGCACGATTTCGCCCCCGGCCGGGCACTTCTCCCGTGGCTGGGGCCACGCCGGACCGGCTAACATTCTTCACCCCTTCGAACGCACCGCCGCCCGCACCTCGGAGACTCCATGCACCGCATCGCCCGTTCGTTCGCACCGCCGCTGGTCGCCCTGCTCCTGCTGCTCGCCTCGACCGCGCTCGCGGCCGGGCCGCGGCTCGTGCGCGTGCCGCTCGGGGGCGCGGTCACCATGGGCGCGCTGCTCGAAGCCGGGCTCGACGTGGTCGGCGTGCGCGGCGGCACGGTGGAACTGCTCGAGTGGCCGGGCGACGACGCCACGCTCGCACGGCTGGGCGCGAGCGCCACCGTGCTCGACGCCGATCCCGGCCGCACGCAGGCCGAGCGCGCCCGCGCCGAGCTGGCGGCGCGTCCGCGCCGCGCGAGCACGCGCGTGTGGAGCGCGACGGGCCCGACGGCGTGTTCCGCGCCGAGGAACTGCCGCCGGCGGGCTGGGGCAGCCTCGGCGGGTACTGGACGCTCGCCGAGATCAAGATGAAGCTCGATCTCATGGTGGCGTCCGACACGCGCGCCCTGGTCGCCGACAAGCTCGACACGCTGGGCTGGTCGCTGCACGGCCGTCCCATCTGGGGGCTGCAGCTGGGCAAGGCGGTCGTGGGCCCGGACACGCGGCCGGTGGCGTACTACAACTCGCTCACGCACGCGCGCGAACCCGGCGGCATGCACGCGCTGTTCGCGTTCGCCGACACGCTGCTCGCGCGCTACGACAGCGATCCCGAAGTGCGCTACCTGCTCGACCAGCGCCGGGTCTACCTCGTGCCGTGCGTGAACCCCGACGGCTACCGTTTCAACCAGTCCATCTGGGACAGCACCGGCAACTTCGGCATGTGGCGCAAGAACCTGCGCGACAACAACGCGAACGGCGTCACGGGCGCGGGTGACGGCGTGGACCTGAACCGCAACTTCGGGTTCCGCTGGGGCTGGAACAACACCGGCTCGAGCGGTACGGCAGGCAGCGAGACCTACCGCGGACCGAGCGCGAACTCGGAGCCCGAGACGCGCGTGCAGCGCGACGCGGTGATCGCGCGCCGGCCGGTCACCGGGCTGTCGTACCACACGTACAGCGACCTGCTCGTGCATCCGTGGGGCTGGACCGTTGCGGGCACGCCGGACTCGCTCAAGTTCCAGACGTGGACCGACGAACTCTCGCGCGACAACGGCTTCGCCGGCGGTCCGGGGCCGCGCATCCTGTACGAGACCAACGGCGACTTCAACGACTTCGTCTACGGCGACACGCTGCTCAAACCCAAGGGCTACTCGTGGACGCCCGAGATGGGCGGCCCCGACGACGGCTTCTGGCCGCCGCCCTCTCGCATGGACTCGATCTCCACGAGCACGTGGCGCACGGCGCTGTACGTGGCCGGGATCGCGGGCCCGTGGGTCAAGATCGAACGTTCGGCGCTGGCCGAAGGCCATCTCGCCGCGGGCGGGCTGGCGCACCTGAGCGTGCGCGCGCGCAACCTGGGCGCGAGCGGCACGGCGGGACCGTCGCTGCAGGCCACGCTCACCGCGCTCGATCACGAAGTCGAGTCGCTGTCGGGTCCGGTGTTCTATCCCAACCTCGGCACGCTGCAGTCGTCCGACGCGACCGGTGGCGCCACGTTCCTCGTGGCGGCCGCCGACACCGTGACGCCCGGGCGCATGGTGCGGTTCGGCGTGGACTTCACCGACGGCTCCGGGCTGCACACGCGCGACACGGTCGAGGTCGTGATCGGCGTGCCCACCGTGAAGCTGCTCAGCGCGTGCTCGAACCTGACGGGCTGGACCGTCACCGGCGCCGGCTGGGCCACGCGCGCGAACGACCCCGAGCATCCGAGCACCTATTTCACCGACAGCCCGAACGGCGTGTACCCGGGCGGGATGAGCACCACGCTCGCGCCGGCCGCCACGCTCGACCTGTCGGCGGGCACGCACGCGTGGCTTTTCTTCGAGGACCGCTGGGGCTACGAGAGCGACTACGACGGCGGCGTGATCGAGGCCAGCCTCGACGGCGTCGAATGGACCGCGCTCGCCGGCAACGGCAGCACGATCTCCGACGCGAACGACGTGGTGGGTTCCGGCGTGCCGGCGTTCGAAGGCACGCGCTGGCGCTGGCGCGCCGACCGCATGGACCTGTCGGCGTTCGCGGGCGGGCCCGCGGCCGGCGCGGTGCGGCTGCGGCTGCGCTCGCGCTCGGACGCGTTCACCGCGCTCGACGGCCTGGCGGTGGATTCGCTCCGCGTCTACCTGTACGACCCGGCCATGCAGCCGGCGCCGGTGGCCGTCGGCCCCGCGCCGCACACGGGCGGGTTCGCGCTCGCGCCGCCGTCGCCGAACCCGGCGCGCGACGCCGCGCGCTTCGAGTTCGCGGTGCCCGGCTCGGGCGCGGTGGCGCTCGAGGTGTTCGACGTGCAGGGCCGGCTCGCGCACGCGCAGCGCGCGCAGCTGAGCGCGCCCGCGGGCGGCGCGCGCTTCGCGTGGGGCTGGAACCTGCGCGACGCGGGCGGGCAGCGTGTCGCCCCGGGGCTGTATCTGGTAAGACTGCGCACCGGTTCACACGAGGCGCGGCAGCGTCTCGTGGTCCTGCCCTGAGCGCTCCCGAGGTCTCCCGAGTCCCCGAGTGAACAAGCCCGGCCATCCCCCCACTCCGAACCCGATCGCGCTGCTGCCGCGCGTGCGCGCGCTGCACGGCTACCTCGCCGAGCGGCACCTGCACGAGGGCCGGCTCGCGGGTGCCGACCAGGGCGTGCGCTGGAACATCCGCTTCTGGCGGTTCGTGAAGAGCTACCTGCCCATGCTGCGGCCGGTCGAGCGCTACTACTTCCTGCAGGGGCAGGCCTACTGGGCGCTCGCGTCGTGGACGCTGGGCGACCTCACCGGCGATCGCAGCTACCACGAAGCCGCGCGCGCGGCGACGCGCGTGATTCGCGGCACGCAGCGCGAAGACGGCGCGTGGGCCTACCCGCTGCCGGAGCGCCGCCACCTGATCGCCACGGTTGAGGGCGACTTCGGCGCGGTCGCCATGCTCGAGGCGTACGAGCGCGACGGCGACGAGACGTTCCTGCACTCGGCGCTGCGCTGGTACGACTACCTCGAGCGCGAGATCGGTTATCAGGAGCACCCGGCCGGGCTGTGCGTGAACTACTTCCAGAAGCCGCGCGGCATGGTGCCGAACAACACCTGCGAGTGGATCTGGGTGCTCGGCCGGTTCGCGAGCGCGACGGGCGACCGCCGGTTCCTCGAGAAGGTCCCGGCCATGCTGGGGTTCCTCGAGGCGGTCATGGAGCCCACCGGCGAACTGCCCTACGAACTGCCGAGCGTGCACGAGAACCGGCTGCAGCAGCACTACCTCTGCTACCAGTACAACGCGTTCCAGTGCATGAAGCTCGCGTGGTTCGCTCAAGCACACGGTGAACCCCGCGCGCGCGCGCTGGCCGAACGGCTCGCCGGGTTCCTCACCGGCGGCGTCACCGAGTCGGGCGCGGTGCGAGCGGCCTGCCACAAGGCCGATCCCGAGGTGCTCTACTACGCCGATGCCGTGGGCATGGCGCTGCACACCGTGAGCGACTACGGCTGGGCCGATCACCGCGCGCTCGCCGACCGCACGTTCCGGTTCGTTCTGTCGCACCAGAAGTCCGACGGCGGCTTCCGCCACTTCTCGCGCCGCGACTACGGCGTGCTGTCGGACCACAACGACTACCCGCGCTACCTGGCCATGTCGCTCCACCACCTGGCGTCGCGCGCACGCGACCCGCGGCCGCTGTGATGCGCGTGCTCGTCGTCACCAACATGTGGCCGAGCGCCGAGCGCCCGCACTGGGGCGCGTTCGTGAAATCGCAGGCCGATTCGCTCGCGGCCGCCGGCTGCACGAACACGCTGTACGAGATCGAAGGCTGGAAGAGCATGGGCCGCTACGTGCAGGCGCTGCGCGAACTGCCCGAACTCGCGCGCCGCTGCGGCGCCGAACTCGTGCACGCGCACTACGGCTATTCGGGCGCGGCGTGCGCGCGCGTGAAGCTGCCGCTCGTGGTGTCGTTCTGCGGCGACGACCTGCTCGGTCGCCCCGACGACCACGGCCGGCTGTCGCTCAAGAGCCGGGCGCTGATCCCGCTGTCGGCGTGGGCCGCGCGCCGCGCCGACGCCGTGATCGTGAAGAGCGAGGAGATGCGCCGCGTGATCGCGAACGTGCCCGACGTGCAGGTGATCCCGAACGGCGTGAACCTGGAGCGCTTCACGCCCGTGCCGCGCGACGAAGCGCGCGACACGCTCGGCTGGCGCCGCGACGGGCACGTGCTGCTGTTCGCCGCGAACCCCGAAGAGCCGCGCAAGAACTTCGCGCTCGCGCAGGGCGTCGAGACGGCGCTGCGCGCGCGCGGGCTCGACGTGCGGCTCGAGTGGGTGTACGGCCGGCCGCCCGAGGCGGTCGTGGCGGCGATGTGCGCGTCCGACGTGCTGCTGCTGCCGTCGTTCCACGAGGGCTCGCCCAACACGGTCAAGGAAGCCATGGCGTGCGGCCTGCCCGTGGTGGCCGCTCCCGTGGGCGACTGCGAGGAACGACTGCGCGACCTGCCGCCCTCGGCGGTCGTGCCGCGCACGGTCGAGGCGTTCACCGACGCCACGGCGCGCGCGCTCGCGTCGCCGACGCGCGGCGAGGGCCGTGCGAGGATCGCCGAACTTTCCACCGCGCGCGTCGCCGCGCGCGTGCTGCAGGTCTACGAACGCGCGGTCGCGCGGCACCGGAAGGGGCGCTGAGTCATGTGCGGCATCATCGGCTGGTACGCGCGCGGCGGGCGCCCGGTGGACAAGTCCACCCTGCGCGCCATGTGCGCCACGATCGTGCATCGCGGTCCCGACGACGAGGGCACGTACGCCGACGGCGACTTCGGGTTCGGCATGCGCCGGCTCGCGATCGTGGACCTGTCGCCGCTCGGTCACCAGCCCATGACCAGCGACTGCGGCCGCTACGTGCTCACGTTCAACGGCGAGATATTCAATCACACGGCCCTCCGGGCCGAACTCGAGGCCGCGGGCCACACGTTCCGCGGGCACAGCGACACCGAGACGATCCTGCGCGGGTTCGTCGAGTGGGGCCCGGCGACGTGGGCGAAGCTCGAGGGCATGTTCGCGATCGCGATGTGGGACCGCGCCGAGAAGACCGTGCACCTGGCGCGCGACCCGCTCGGGATCAAGCCGTTCTTCTACACGCTGCAGCAGGGCGGCATCGCGTGGGCGTCGGAACTCAAGGCGCTCGCCGTGGTGCCGGGGCTGGCGTTCACGCCGCGCGCGAAGTCCGTGGACGAGTACTTCGCGTTCGGGCACGTGCTCGCGCCGCACACGATCTACGACGAAGTGCTCAAGCTGCCGCCGGGCTGCTCGCTCACCGTGAGCGCGGCCGGTGATCCGCGGCTCGAACGCTTCTGGTCGTTCGCGTACCGGCCGGCGCCCGAGCGCTCGCAGCGCGACTGGATCGAGCATTTCCGCGAGCGGTTCCTCGCCACCGTGAAGCGCCACCTGCAGGCCGACGTGCCGCTGGGCGCGTTCCTCTCGGGCGGCGTGGATTCGTCCGCGGTCGTGGCGGCCATGAGCCGCGTGATGGACGAGCCTGTGCGCACGTTCACGATCGGCTTCACGGTGAACGAGTTCGACGAGTCGCCCTACGCGCGCCGCGTGGCCGAGCACCTCGGCTGCGTGCACACCGAACGCACCGTCGAGCTCGACGATGCCGCCGAGATCCTGCCGCGGCTGGCGCGCTGCTACGACGAGCCGTTCGCCGACCCGAGCGCGATTCCCACGTGGTACGTGTCGCGGCTCGCGCGCGAGCAGGTGATCGTGGCCATGTCGGGCGACGGCGGCGACGAACTGTTCGCCGGCTACGAGCGCCACTACAACGAACGCCTCGTGCAGGAGAACGGCCCGCTGTTCCGCTGGGCGGCCGCGCTCGCGAAGCTGCCGGCGGCGCCGCTGCCGAAGTGGAACTACTTCCGCCAGCGGCTCGCCAAGGTGTCCGCCGACGCGGCGCTGCGATCCACGTTCCAGCGCTTCTTCAGCAAGTACCAGCTCGCCCCGCGCGCGGTGCGCGCGCAGCTCTACCGCCCCGAGTTCACCGCACAGCTCGATCCCGGCGACGAACTGGCGCGGCTCGAGGCCGCGTACTTCGCGGCGCCGCCGAGCCGCGACCCGGTCGAGAACCTGCTGTACGCCGACACGCTCGTGCGCCTGCCCGACGACATGCTCACCAAGGTGGACCGCGCGAGCATGGCGCACTCGCTGGAAGTGCGCGTGCCGTTCCTCGCGCACACGTTCGTGGACTTCGCGGCCACGGTGCCGGTGTCGCTCAAGCTGCGCGGCTCGACGGGCAAGTACATCCTGCGCAAGGCCGTCGAACCGTGGCTGCCGCCCGGCATCCTCGACCGGCCCAAGCAGGGCTTCGCCGTGCCGCTCGCCCGCTGGGTGGGCGGCGACTTCGGCCGCTACGCCGAGGAGCTGTGGCGCGACTCGGGCGCCGACGCCGCGGGCGCGCTGCGCCCCGAGGCGGTGGCGGCGCTGTTCGCCGAGCACCGCAGCGGCCGCGCCGACCGCTCGCAGATGCTGTTCGCGCTGGCGATGTTCGCGCTCTGGTGGCGCGAGCGCCCGCTGGCCGCGACGCCGTCCGCGCGCTGACGGCTCAGCGCGCGGCGAGCGCCGGCGGCTTCGGCCTGTAGAGCCGGTTCGGCTCGCCCTTCTCCCACGGCCGGTACTCGAGCGCGAACCGGATGCGTTCGCCGAGCGGCGGGTGGTCGTAGAGCAGCACGCGCACCCACGTGGGCGGCTCGGGATCGGAGCGGTTGTCCTTCGCGAGCTGCAGGAACGACCGCGCGCCGGCGTCGTTGTCGTGCGTGAGTTCGAGCGCGTACACGTCGCTCTCGTGCTCGACGCGGCAACTGAGCCAGTTGAGCGCGGGCAGGGTCGCGAGCGTGACCAGCGTGAGCGACAGCGACAGCACCGGCATGGCCGCCAGGTCGGACACCTCGCGCACGCCCCATTGCGCGCCGAACCCGCGCAGCCAGAGTTCGGCCAGCCGCGCGCACGCCCAGAACGCCAGGAACGCGCCGGCCGAGATCACGAGCAGGTACTGCCACATGTGACCGAGCACGTAGTGCCCCATCTCGTGCCCCATCACGAACAGGATCTCGTCGCGCTTGAGCGACGCGAGCGCGGTGTCCCAGAGCACGATCCGCTGCGAAGCGCCGAAGCCGCTCACGTAGGCGTTGATCTTGCGGGTCTTCGAACTCATGTCCACTTCGTACACGTGCCGCCCGGGAATCCCGGCCTTCGAGGCGAGCGAGAGGATCTCGGTGCGCAGCTCGGCGTCGCGCAGCGGCGTGAACTTGTTGAACAGCGGATCGAACACGACCGGCTGCAGCACCACGCCGACCAGCATGACCGGCAGCGTGCCGGCGGCGATCCACTTCCACCAGCCGCGCGGGCTGGCCTCGATGCGCCACCACGCGAGCGCGAGCAGCGGCACCACGCCCACCACCACGATCGAGAACACCTGCGCCTTGACCTGGTCGCCGAACCACCCGAGCAACGTCTGCGTGGAGAGCCCGTACTGGTGCTCGAGCGCGTAGTCCTCGAACCACGCCAGCGGCAGGCTCAACAGGAAGATCGCGGTGGCGTAGAGCGAAAAGTACACGAGCACGCGCACGTAGCGCCGGTGGCCGAGGCCGTGGGCGATGTCGCGGAAGCGCGCCGACAGCCCCGAGAACATCACGAACAGCCCGGCGAGAATCCCGTAGAGCGGCCCCACCAGCCGCAGGAATACGCGCGTGTGGCTGTAGGCGCGGTTTTCGGGCGTGAAGCCCGCGCGCGCCTCGGCGAGGTAATCACGCACGGAGGCGCCGGTGGAGTCGGCAGCGCCGGCCGCGTGCGCGGCGTGCGCGACGCCGAACGCGGCGAGTACGAGCAGGCACAACAACCAGAATCGAGGGCGGCGCATGGGATTCTCCGGGTCGCGAGCGAAGCGGCACGCTAGAACCCGCCCCGCGGCGTGGCAAGTGCCGGCAAGTGCGTGGCGTGTCCCTTCGCGCGCTCGCGCACCCGGCATCTTCAGGAGCACGCCGGTCCGCCGAGACTGATTGCGACGTTGCACCCGCTCTCGCCCCCCGCCCGCCCCCGCGCGGCGACACCCTCGCTTCGAGGTCACGCATGTCCACCGAGGTTCCGTCGTTGATCCGTCGCACGATCGTCCGTGGTGACGACCCACGCCAGCTCGCCGCCGCCCTCGCACAGGGGCTCGCCCCGGGCGACGCGGCCGCGATCGCGTTCTTCGCCACTCCCGGGCTCGATCGCGACGGCTTCGCGGCGGCGTTGCGCGAGCACTTCCCCGGCGTGCCGGCGATCGGCTGCACGACGGCGGGCGAGCTGGGCCCCGAGGGCATGACCGAGCACTCAGTGTCGGCGTTCTCGCTCCCGAAGGCCGGCTTCCGCGTGGCGACGGCGCGCGTGTGTTCGCTCGCGCAGTTCACGCTGTCGTCCGCCGCCGAAGTGGTGGCGCGCCTGCGCGGCTCGATCGAGGCGCAGGGCGCGACGTTCGCGCCCGAGCGCATGTTCGCCATGCTGCTCGTGGACGGCCTGTCGGTGCGCGAAGAGGCCCTCGCGAGCTCGCTGCACGCGGCGCTGGGCGACGTGCCGCTGTTCGGCGGCTCGGCGGGCGACGGCCTGCGCTTCGAGGCCACGCACGTGTACGCCGAAGACGGCTTCGCGTCGAACGCCGCGGCGCTCATGGTGGTGCACACCGAGCATCCGTTCCGCGTGTTCAAGACGCAGCACATCTCGGGCACCGACCAGAAGCTCATCGTGACGGCGGCCGACGCCGAGCGTCGCGTGGTGCACGAGCTCGACGGCGAGCCCGCGGCCGAGCGCTACGCCCGGCTCGTGGGCGTGCGCGCCGACGAACTCACGCCCGAGGTGTTCGCCGAGCACCCGGTCGTCGTACGGCTGGGCGGCCAGCAGTTCGTGCGCAGCATCCAGAAGGCCGAGCCGGACGGCAGCCTGACGTTCTACTGCGCGATCGAGGACGGCATCGTGCTCAGCCTGGCGCAGCTGGGCGATCTCGCGGGCTCGCTCGATCGCGAGCTGGCCGCGCTCGAAGCGCAGATCGGCCCGCCCGAACTGATCGTGGGCTGCGACTGCATCCTGCGCCGGCTCGAAGTGGACCGGCTGGGCCTGCGCGACCGCGTGAGCGCGCTGCTCGAACGCCACCGCGTGGTGGGCTTCTCGACGTACGGCGAACAGATCCAGGGACTGCACGTGAACCAGACGTTCACGGGCGTGGCGATCGGCTCCCTTCCGAAGGCGGCATGAACGACGATCGTGCGGAACTGCAGGCCCGCCTCGAAGAGGCGGAACGCGAGCTGGTGCGGCTGCGCAAGGTGAACGCCGCGCTGACCCGGCGGGTGGAGCGCGAACTCGACCAGCAGGGCGGCGCGTTCGCGCTGTTCCAAACGGCGATCAACCTGGAATCGAAGGTGCACGAGCGCACGTCGCAGCTCGAGCAGGCGCTGTCCGACCTGCAGCGCAACGCCGGCGACCTGGTCACGGCGCGCGACCAGGCGCAGGCGGCGAACAAGGCGAAGAGCGAGTTCCTCGCCACGATGAGCCACGAGATCCGCACGCCGCTCAACGGCGTGATCGGCGTGGCGGACCTGCTGGCGCACACCGAGATGGCCGAAGAACAGCACCGGCTGGTCGAGATCATCCGCAGTTCGGGCGAGGCGCTGCTGTCGGTGATCAACGACGTGCTCGACTTTTCGAAGATCGAAGCGGGCCGCATGTCGCTCGAGGAAGCGCCGTACGAACCGGAACGGCTGGTGCAGTCGGTCGCGGACCTGTTCGGCCCGCGCATGCGCGCCAAGGGTCTCACGCTGGTGACGAGCGTGGATCCGCTGCTGCCCAAGTTCGTGCTCGGCGACCCGGGCCGGCTGCGGCAGGTGCTCATGAACCTCATGGGCAACTCGGTGAAGTTCACCGAGCAGGGCGGCGTCCGCCTGCGCGTGTTCCGCCCGAACAACGCGGACGACCGCTACCGGTTCGAGGTGCGCGATTCGGGCATCGGGATTTCGCCGGACGCGCAGCAGTCGCTGTTCAAGGCGTTCACGCAGGCGGACTCCTCGACGACGCGCCGCTTCGGCGGCACGGGGCTGGGCCTGGCGATCACGCGCCAGCTGGTCGAGCTGATGGGCGGCCACATCGAGCTGCGCAGCGCACCGGGGATCGGCAGCACGTTCTTCTTCGACCTGCCGCTGCGCGAGTCCGAACTGATGCCCGAGGAATCGCTCGAGGAACTGGCGGAATCGTTCCGCTGCCGGGCGCGCGTGCTGGTGGTCGAGGACAACAAGGTGAACCAGCTGGTCGCACGCAAGCACCTCGAGCGCTTCGGCGCCGTGGTCGAACTGGCGGCGAACGGGCTCGAGGCGATCACGGCGGTCGAGAGCGGGAAGTACGACGTGGTGTTCATGGACTGCCAGATGCCGGAAATGGACGGCTTCGAGGCGACCCGCGAACTGCGCCGCCGCGACGGCCCGGGCCGCACGGTGCCGATCCTCGCGCTGACGGCGAACGCGTTCTCGGGCGACGAACTCCGGTGCCGCGAGGTGGGCATGAACGACTTCCTCACCAAGCCGCTCCGCCCGGTGACACTGGTCCGCGCCCTGATGCGCTGGCTCCCCGAGTCCCTGCTCGGCGACAGCCCGACGGAACGCGCAGCCTGACGGGCTCGCGGTCCGGGGTTCCTTCCTTCTCCTTCCTTCTCCTTCCTTCTTCGGTCGCCGCGTGACGGTTGGTGATGGCCCTGTTGGGGGCTGTGCCGCGTCGTCTGCTCCCTGCTGCATCGCCGCCGGGGGCATGACCGAAATCGAAAACGGGTCCCCGTCGCTCCCCGCCCGACCCGAAAGTCCCGTCCCCTCGCTCTCGCCCCATTTCCGCTTTCGGCCATGCCCCCGACGTCTCGACCGTGCGTGCCCGAACGTGCGCGCATGCGAACGTGCGCGCCACTCGCGTCGAGGGACCGGGCCGTGGACCGAAATCGGAAAGGGGGCGAGAGCGATGGCGGAGGGTCGCTCGGGCGGCGGGGGGAGCGACGGGGACCCGTTTTCGATTTCGGTCCACGGCTCGGCGCCCGACGCAGCAGGGAGCAACCGCCCCGGCACGCACCGAAACGAGAAACCCGCCCGTCGGAGCCAGGCCGACGAGCGGGTCTTTCGCGATCGCGGCGTCGCGCGTTACTGCAGCACCACCACGCGGCGCACGAAGTTCAGCCCGTCCACCTGCGCGCGCACGAAGTACACCCCCGGAGCCGTCGCGCGGCCCGAGTCGTCGCGGAGGTCCCAGGCGATCGTGTGGCGGCCCGCGTCGATCGTGCCCGAGCGCAGGCGGCGGATGCGGCGGCCCGACACGTCCATCGCGTCCACGACCGCGTTGCCGCGCTTCGGCAGGCTGAGCGTGAACTGCGTGTAGTCGTGCGCCGGGTTGTCGGACGGCTGCGAGAACTCGAGCGTGAGGCCGTTGTCGCCGACCTCGGTCACGGCGTACGTCACCGCCACGTTCGACAGCCGCGACCAGTTGCCGCGCTCGTCACGCGTGCGCAGCGCGAAGTAGATGGCGGCACCCTCGGGCACGTCGGAGACGATCGCGCGCTCGACCGATCCCGGCGACTGCGGCGCGTTCGTCACGATGCGGCGTGCGCTGTAGAAGCGGTTCGGGAACTGGTTCTCGCGCAGCGACCAGCGCAGGTCGTACTCCATGGCGTGGCCGTACGTGCTGTCGTCGCCGGGCGCCGTCCATTCGAGGATGACGTTGCTGGCGCGAGCCGGCGCCGGCAGCAGTGCGCAGCCGAGCACCAGCGCCAGCGCGGCGGCAGGCAGCAGGAACGTTCGGCGTCCGAAGTGCAGCATGAGCCCTCCGAAGAAGGATGCGATCGTCTGAAGTCTGGCGGGCTCCGGCAGGGCCGGGCGCAGCGGGTTCGGGGTACGGCGAAGCCGTTCCCCGAGGTCGGGTCACCGTGGGATTTTGCCGGACTTCCCGGCCGTCCCCAAGCGGAATCTTGCCCGCCGGGCCGGGCGGATGGGGCATTTCGCCCGCGTCCGGGGCTCCCGGGGCGTCAAGGCAGCACGATCACGCGCCGGGTCGCGGCGAGCCCGCGGGCCTGCGCCCGCACCAGGTACACGCCCGGCGCCACGCGGGCGCCGGAATCGTCGACCAGGTCCCACGCCACGTCGTGCGCGCCCGCGGCGCGCGTGCCGGCGAGCAGCGTGCGCACCCGGCGCCCGGCGGCGTCGAACACCACCACGCCCGCCTCTCCCGCCTCGTCAAGCCGGAGCGCGAACCGGGTCGCGTGCCGCGCCGGGCTCGGGACCGCGGTCGAGAACGCCAGCACCGCCGCGCCGGCGCCGGCGTCGGCCGTCTGGCCGCTCGGCTGGTCGAACGTGATGGCCACCGCGGGCAGCGCGCAGACCATGTCGGAGCCCACCACGGCACCGGTCGTGGCCGAGAACACGCGCACGCGCGGCGACACGAAGCTGTTGCTGCACACCCAGACTTCGTCGCCCACGCGTTCGAGGTCGGACAGCTCGTACGCGCCGAGCGTCCAGAGCGTCGCCAGCTTCGCGCCCGTGGCGGCCGCGAACGTGACCACCTGCGAGGCGCCGCCCGTGGTCGCGACGATCGCCCACGACTTCTGCGCGCTGCCCCACGCGAAGTCGTTCACGTCGCCGCCGAGCGCGGCCTCGGTGATCGCGACGCCGTCGGCGGACAGCGTGGCGGGGTTGATGCGCACGATGCCGCCGTCGGCCGCACCGAACGCGCCCACGCAGCCGATCAGCAGGCGGCTCGTGGCGGGATCGAACTGGAACGCGGTGAACGGGTTCGTGCGCGGCAGCAGGATCGCCTGCACGCCGGGCGCCACGGGATCGCAGTCCACGATCGCGTCGGTGCGCGTGTCCACCACCGCCACGAGACCGCTGTCGTCCGGAGCGTAACCCTGGTCGGTGCGGATGCGCTCGAGCGACACGAACAGCAGCGGCCCGACCACGTGCAGGCGGTCCATTTCGCAGAAGCCGTCGCCGTCGGCGAACGCCGCGAGCGACACGGTGCCCGTGTGCGCGCCGGTCGCGGGATTCACGATCCACAGGTCGTTCGACTGGTAGCGCGACACGTACGCCTTGGTGGCCGACGCGAACGCGATGTCGTGCGGGTTCGAGCCGTTGCCGACCGTGAACTGGCGCACGGTGGCGTAGGTGGCGGGGTTCACCACCTGCACGTTGTCGCCGCCGAACCGGTTCACCACGTACAGCTGGCCGCCGTAGAAGCGCAGCGACGCGTCGGAGTGCGGGCTCGCGACGTCGCACGCGAACGTGCGCGGGCCCAGGTTCGCGGCGCTGAGGCTGCCGGTCACGTAGTCGGTGCCGAACACGAACGCCCTGGTCTGCGCGAAAGCGCCGGGCGCGGCGAGCGTGAGTGCGAGGGCGAGCAGCGAAGCGATTCGGCGCATGGTCAACTCCGTGACGCGCGAGGGGCGCGAGGGAACGAGTCGAAGCGCCATTCGCACGACGCGAACACGCTGCGGCCCGGAAGCGGGTATCCGGCCACGTCCTGCACGCGCCGGTCGGTCAGGTTCCGGCCTTCGAGCGTGAGGCGCAGCCGCCCCTGCTCGTGCGACACGGACGCACCGGCCAGCGTGCGCTGGGGCACGCGGCGGAAATTGATCGGATCGAGGTAGTCGTCGCCCAGCTGCACGACGTCGGCGGCGGCGCTCCAGCGGCCGCGGTGCACGCCGCCGCGTACCGAGCGCAGGAACTCCGGCCGCTGCGGCAGGCGGCGGCCGAAGTAGATCGAAGCGGGATCGTCCTGGCGTGCGTCGAGCCACGACGCCGCGCCCGACAACGTGAGCGCGCGCCACGCGAGGCTCGCCGACAGCTCGTCGCCCGCGGCGCGCGCGCGCGCGAAGTTCGTGGCGCGCACGGTGCGCTGCGAGGCGGCGATCCACGCGATCAGCTGCTCGGTGCGCGACTCGAAGTGCGCGTACTCGGCGCTCGCGCGCACGCCGGCGAAGCCGCCGCGCCACGCCGCCGCGGCGTCCCACGACGTGCTCGACTCGGGCAGGAGCTTCGGGTTCGCCTGCACCACGGCCTGGTCGCCGAACAGTTCGAGGAACTCGGGCGCGCGCGCGGCGCGGTTCCAGTTGCCGCGCACCTCGAACCCGCGCGGCAGCGTCGCGCGCGCACCCAGCTGCGGCGCATTCAGCACGCGCGTGGCGTCGAGCGCGTACGGCACGCCGCCCACCACGGTGGCGCGCAGGCGGTCGGACTGGTGGTCCCAGCGCCGGGCCGCGTGCAGCACGAGCGCGCCATGCACGAGGTGCGCCTGCGCCGCGACGTACGCCGAGCGCGTGTCGCGCCGCGTCTGCGGCGGCAGCGCCTGTCCCTGCGTGGGCGCCGCGGGCTCGGCGGTCTCGCGCCGCCACGCCGCGCCCGCGACCACGGTCACGAAGCGCCACGCCGCGGGCGACGCGCACTCGAAGCCGGTGCCGCGATCGGCGAAGCGCGAGTCGGTGTCCTGCCGCCCGAGCCCGAGTTCACCCTCGTGGTCGTCGAAGCGCGTGCGCTCGCGCTGCGCGTGCGCGCGCACGGTGAGGCCGGGCGCACGTTCGCGCGGCGCATACGCGGCCTCGAGCGCGCCGAGCGTGCGCGCGAAGGCGAGCCGCGGGTGCGGCGCCTGCACCGCGCCCAGCCCGGGCACGCCCTGCGCCTTGCGGAAGCCTTCGCCGCGCACGCTCGCGCGCACGCCCGGGGCGGGCGACCAGGCCACGCGCGCGAGCACGTTGCCCGCGTCGAAGCGGTTGTTCGCGCGCGCGACGACTTCGTCGTCGTCGGGGTTGAACGGCGTGCCGTTGTCGTCGAGGTAGTCGAAGTCGCCGTCGGAGCCCTGCGCGCCGGCGTGCACGAGCGCCGACCACGGCCCGCGCGCGCCGCCCGCCGTGCCGCGCGCCTCGTACGTGCCGAACGAACCCCATGCCGCGCGCACCACGCGCGGCGCGCCGTCGTCGGCGGTGACCAGGTTCACCGCGCCACCGGGCGCCGCGGCGCCGAAGCCCAGCGGCGCGAAGCCGCGGTAGACCTCGATGCGCTCGATCGCGGTCGCGGGCAGGTCGGACAGGTTGACCACGCCGTGCGCCGCGCTCGTGAGCGGCACGCCGTCGAGGTACACGCTCACCTGCCCCGGCGGCGCGCCGCGCAGCGAGAGCGTGCTGAACGCACCCAGCCCGCCGTACGACACGATGCGCGCGCTCGGCGTTTCGGCGAGCCGCTCGGCCACGCTGGCCACGGCGTGCGTGCCGTCGTCCGCGCGCACGTCGGAGACGCTGGCGGTGGGCGCGCGCCGGCGCGCGTCGAGCCGCGCGCGCTCGCGCCGAACTTCGGTCACGGGCAGCGTGCGCACGGTGCGCGCCGTATCGGGCGCCGCGGCCGGGGCGGCCGCCGCCGCCAGGGCGAGGGCGCCCGCGCAGAAGGTCAGGAATGGCTCGATCACGGCGTCGCTCGCGCTCGAATCGAAACGCCCCGCCTCCGCGAAGAGTCGAACGCGGAAACGGGGCCGGAGCACCGTGACCCGTGCGCGCCTTCGTCCGAGGCGTGGGGCACTGCTGGCTTCCGGGCAGGTTTCCTGACTTCGGACGCCGGTCTTTCGACCGGACCGTGCTCGCCTTCCCGGCGCGTGAGCCGGTGGCACTTCGAGCGCGTACGTCCTACACAGTGGCGGGACCGTGCGGGATTCTCACCCGCTTCCCTCTTCACCCACGCGTTGTGGGCACCCGGAAGATGTCGCCCGCAGAATGCACGCGGCGCCGGACCGAATCAACGGCTATCTTGGGCACGGAGGTTCCACCCTTGAAAATCGCGCTCGAAAGCATCGGCACCGTGCACAACACGCGCACGCACACCGGCGACGAGGACTGGGGCTCGGTCGTCTCGACGCTCACGCTGGAGCCCGCGTTCGCCTCGGGACTCGAAGGACTCGAGTCCTGGAGCCACGCGCTGGTCGTCTTCTACATGCATCACGACCCGGGCGACGAAGCCCCGCCCACCGACTGGCGCCGCCGCCCGCGCGGCCGCGCCGACATGCCGCTGGCCGGCGTGTTCGCGCAACGCGGCCGCATGCGCCCGAACGTGATCGGCGTGACGGCCGTGAAGATCGAACGCGTCGAACCCGGCCGGCTGGTGGTGCGCGGCCTCGACGCGATCGACGGCACGCCCGTGCTGGACCTGAAGCCCTACGCCCCCGTGTTCGACCGCGTGGCCGACGCCCGCGTGCCCGATTGGTTCGACACGCTGATGCGCGGCTACTACTGACGCGGCGCACGAGGCGGTTTCAGGACCACCTCGAGGCGCCCTCACCGCGCCGCGTCCACCCGTTCGCGCAGGCGTGCGAACACGGCGTGCCACATGGCGCGCGTGAGCCGGCCGGTCTGCGTGTTCTGCCGGCTGGGATGGAACGTGTCCATGAGCACGAGCCCGCCGGGCAGCACGTGCTCGGCGCCGTGCGCGAACTCGGGGCGTTCCGCCGCCGCGAATCGCTCCCACATGCCGCTGCCGCGCAGGAACGCGTCGTGCGCGATGCGGCCCAGCGCGAGCACGACGCGCAGGCGCTTGAGCAGCCGCAGCTCGGTCACGAGGTACTCGCGGCAGTGTTCGAGTTCCTCGGGCAACGGCTTGTTGTCGGGCGGCGCGCAGCGGCCCGCGGCGCCGATCCACACGCCGCTCAAGCGCTGGCCGTCGTCACGCCCGGTGCTTTCAGGCTGCGACGCGAAGCCGTGACGGTGCAGCGCCTCGTACAACCAGTCGCCGCTCGAGTCGCCCGTGAACATGCGGCCGGTGCGGTTGGCGCCGTGCGCGCCGGGCGCGAGCCCCACGAGCAGCACGACGGCGTCGGGATCGCCGAAGCCCGGCACCGGGCGGCCCCAGTAGTCGTGCTCGCGGTACATGCGGCGCTTCACGCGCGCGACTTCGGCGCAGTACGTGCGCAGGCGCTCGCAGCGCTCGCACGCGACGATCGCGCGGTTCATGGCGGCCAGCGTGCGGAACGCGGCCACGGTCAGCGGCTCCCCAGCCACGTGACGCGGCGCGCCACCACGCCGAAGCCGTCCTCGAGCCGCGCCAGGTAGACGCCGGGCGGCACGGTGCCGCCGCCGTCGCGCTCGCCGTGCCACTCGGCCATGCCGCTGCCGCCGGCGGTCCAGTCGCGCGCCCACACGCGGCGCCCGGACAGGTCGAGCACTTCGAGCCGCGCGCCGCGCGCGAGCGACGCGAGCGTGAAGCGCACGCGGCCGCGTGCGGGGTTCGGGCCGGCCACGAAGCGCGCGCGGCCGTTGCCGGCGGCGATCACGTCGCCCGCGTCGGACAGCCGCAGCAGCGCGAAGTCGCCCGCGCCAAGCGCCAGCGCGCAACGGCCGTCGGCGCCCACCGCGGCCGGCGTCCACGTGCCGTCGTCGCCCAGTTGCCACGCGCGGCGGCCGGCGCCGGCCAGCGCCAGCGTGACCGTGCGCGCGGCGAGCGAGTCGGAGTTGACGACCAGCACGTGCGTGCGCGCGAGCGAATCCACGAACGTGCCGAGCATGGCGCGGCCTTCGACCGCGGCGACCGCGTCGTCGGGTGCGAACGGCGTGCCCCCGGGCGCGACCGAACCCGCCATCTCGGCCGACACCCACGTCATGCCGGCGATCGCCAGCCCGGCCGGCGCGGCGTGCGCGTTCACGCGGCGCACCACGTCGTAAAGCGGCGTACGCGTGCCGTCGCGCGCGAGCATGGCGTCGTGCCATTCCCACGCGCTGTCCGGCGCCGGCGTCCAGTACGTGAACGTGCCGATCCCGCGCGCGCCGTACGCGAGCCAGTGCCCCATCTGCCAGCGCAGCATGCCCTCGTCCACGTCGCGGTAGCCGCGGTGCCGCACCAGTTGCACGATGCCCCAGAACGGCAGGCCGTGTTCGCGCGCGACCGCCGCGAGCGTCGCCACGCACTCGACCAGCTGCCGGCGGTCGCCGTCGGTGCGGAAGTCGTAGTGGTCCGAGCACAGCGCCGACGGCGCGACGTCGCGCACGTAGTCGCGCAGGTACTGCTCGTACTCCGCGCGTGTATCGAACGCCATGCGTCCGAGCAGGTTGTTCCACGCCGGGTGCGCCGGGTCGCGCGCGCGCATGAGGTCGAACCAGCCGCGCAACTGCGGCCAGCGGTCGCGTGCGGGCTCGTCGCCCAGGTACCAGCCGAGGAACGCCGGATCGGCGGCGTAGCGCGCGACCAGCGAATCCGCCCAGCGCAGGCTCGCGGGCACCGCCGGGTCCACGCGGTCGAACGCCAGGTCGAGCAGCAGGCAGCGCGCGCCGCGGTCGCGGGTCCAGGCGAGCCGGTCGAGGTTCGGGGCGACCGCGCCGCGGTCCTCCCACGCCGGCAGCACCACCGAGAACCCGGCGTCGGCGAGTTCGGCGTAACGAGCCGCCGAGGCGAACGACTCCGGCGGACTCACCCAGCCGAACAGCGCGAAGCGCGGCAGGACGCCGGCGCCGACCGTGGCCGCGGCGCGCGGGGCGGCCACCCGCGACGGGGCGGGCGGCTGGTCGCCACGGGCCAGCGTGGCCGCGGCCGCGACCGCGACCAGGGCGAGAATCGCCCGGCTCACGGCGCCCACGCCCGACCTGACGTCTTCTTGAAGTCGCTGGGGCAATCCACTAGCTTCCCGCCGTGCTCGACCGATTGCGTGGCCTCCTCATCGGAGGCCGGAAGAACCTCTTCGATCCACACATTCACCACCAGCTGGCGCTCGTCGCCTTCTTCGCGTGGGTGGGCCTCGGATCCGACGGACTTTCGTCGTCGTCCTACGGTCCCGAAGAGGCATTCCTCGCACTCGGGCACCATACCCACCTCGCACTGTACCTGACCGTGGCCATGGTGCTCACGGTCTTCCTGATCAGCGCCTCGTACAGCCAGATCATCGAGCTGTTCCCGAGCGGCGGCGGCGGTTACGTGGTCGCCACCAAGCTGCTCGGCTCCACGCCCGGCGTCATTTCGGGCGGCGCGCTGGTCGTGGACTACGTGCTCACGATCGCCATTTCGATCGCTTCGGGCGTGGACGCGATCTGGTCGTTCCTGCCACCCGAATGGCACATCTGGAAACTGCCCGCCGAACTGTTCGTGGTGGTCGGGCTGACCGGGCTCAACCTGCGCGGCGTGAAGGAATCGGTCGCCGTGCTCATGCCGATCTTCGTGGCGTTCGTGCTCAGCCACCTCGCGCTCATCGCGGTCGGGCTGTTCGGGCACGCGGCCGACCTCGGCCACATCGTGGCCGACACCACCGCCGACACGCATGCCGCGGTCAGCGAGATGGGTGCGCTCGCCGTGGTGTTCCTGTTCCTCAAGGCCTTCTCGCTCGGCGGCGGTACGTTCACCGGCATCGAGGCCGTGTCGAACTCCACGGCCATCCTGCGCGAGCCGCGCGTCGAGACCGGCAAGAAGACCATGCTGTACATGTCGCTGTCGCTGTCCATCACGGCGGGCGGCATCCTGCTCTGCTACCTGCTCTGGAACATCCACCACGTGCCCGGCCGCACGCTGAACGCCACGCTGTGGACCGCGATCACCGACTCGTGGCGGATCGGCTCGTTCGCGATCGGGCACTGGTTCGTCATCTTCACGCTGCTCTCCGAAGGCGCGCTGCTGTTCGTGGCCGCGCAGACGGGCTTCCTCGCGGGCCCCGCGACGCTGGCCGCCATGGCCGTGGACAACTGGGTGCCCAAGCGCTTCGCGCACCTGTCCGAGCGCCTCGTCACGCAGAACGGCGTCGTGGCCATGGGTCTCGCGGCCGTCGCCACGCTGCTGTACACGCAGGGCTCGGTGAAGATCCTGATCGTCATGTACTCGATCAACGTGTTCCTCACGTTCACTCTGTCGCAGCTGGGCATGGTGCGGCACTGGTGGACGAGCCGCGGCCGCGACGTGGCGGGACACTGGAAGCGCCGCCTGTTCATCGCCTCGCTCGGCACGTTCGTGACCGGCGGCATCCTGGTGGTGACGGCGATCATCAAGTTCACGCAGGGCGGCTGGGTCACGCTGGCCGTGACCGGCGCGTTCGTGGGCGTGTGCGTGCTGGTGCGCAACCACTACCAGCAGGTGCGCGGCGTGCTGAAGAGCCTCGACGACGTGCTCACCGACCTGCCGTTCCCCGCGCGCGACGACGCCCCCGAGCTGGCGCCCGACGGCCCCACCGGCATCGTGCTCGTCGAGGGCTACGCGGGACTCGGGATCCACACGCTGCTCACCGTGCAGCGCATGTTCCCGAAGCACTTCAAGAACCTCGTGTTCGTGTCGGTCGGACTGGTGGATTCGGGCCAGTTCAAGGGCACCGAGAGCGTCACCGCGCTCGAGGAGAAGACCCGCGCCGACCTCGAGAAGTACGTCGAGCTCGCGAACAAGATGGGCTACTACTCCGAGTACCGCTTCACGCTCGGCACCGACCTCATCGAGGAACTCGAGCACATCTGCATGGACCTGCAGAAGGAGTTCCGGCGTTCCATGGTGTTCGCCGGCCAGCTCGTGTTCCAGCGCGAGACCGTGTTCACCCGTGCGCTGCACCACGAGACCGCCTTCTCGATCCAGCGCCGTCTGCAGTTCGCCGGAATCCAGGTGATCATTCTTCCGATCCGCGTCTGGGAGCAGAAGAAGACCGCCTGAGCGACGCGCCGCGGCGCGTGCGCCCGGCGGCATCCCGAGGAGACTCGCATGTACAACATCGATATGCGCGGCAAGCACGCCCTCGTCATGGGCGTCGCCAACCACCGCAGCCTCGCGTGGGCGATCGCCGAGTGCCTCGCCAAGGCCGGCGCCCGCATCTGCCTCACCTACGCGCACGAGCGGCTCAAGAACACGGTCGAGGAGCTGGCCGCCACGCTGCCGCACGCGTTCGTCACCGAATGCGACGTCACGAAGGACTACGAGATCGACGAAGTGGCCAAGAAGATCGCCGGCCGCTGGGGCTCGCTCGAGATGCTCGTGCACGGCATCGCGTTCGCGCGCAAGGAGGACCTCGAAGGCAGCTTCGTGAAGACGCCGCGCGAGGGCTTCCAGCTGGCGCTCGACGTGAGCGCGTACTCGTTCATCAACGTGACCAACCGCATGCTGCCGCTGCTCGAGAAGAACGGCGCGAGCGTGATCACGCTGTCGTACCTCGCGGCGAACCGCGCGATCCCGAACTACAACGTCATGGGCTCGGCCAAGGCGGTGCTCGAACAGGCGACGCGCCAGATGGCGTACGAGCTCGGCCCCAAGGGCATCCGCGTGAACGCGCTGTCGGCGGGCCCGGTCAACACGCTCGCCGCCCGCGGCATCCGCGGCTTCACCGACATGCTCAAGGAGCACTCGGGCGCCGCGCCGCTCGAGCGCAACATCACCAAGGAGGAAGTCGGCACGTCCGGCCTGTTCCTGCTCTCCGACCTGGCGAGCGGCATCACGGGCACCACGCTGTACGTGGACGCCGGCTGGCACATCCTCGGCATGTGACGTGAGCCCCGACCTTCGAGGCCTCCGAAACGCCGTCGCGCTCGTCGCGGCGGCGTTCGGCGTTTCGGCGCTCGCGCTGGTGTTCGCCGGCACGCGCGACCGGCTCGTGCCGGCGGCGCTGCTCGTGGTGCCGGGCAACCTCGTGCACGCGGACGGCACGTTGTCGCCCCGGCTCGAGGCACGCTGTGCGAAGGCGCTGGAACTGTGGCGCGCGGGCGCCGCGCCCGTGCTGTTCGTGAGCGGCGGCGTCGAACCGAACGGCATGGACGAGGCCGCGTGCATGAAGCACTGGCTGACGGCGCACGGCGTGCCCGACTCGGCCGTGGTCGCCGACCCGCTCGGCGCCAACTCGTGGCGCACCGCCCGCAACGCCGCCGCCTGGTTGTCCGCGCACGACCGGCACGGCGCGGTCGTCGTGACGCAGGGCTTCCACGTGCCGCGCATGGCGCTCGCCTGCCGGCGGGCCGGCATCGCCCCCGTGGGCCAGGCGCACGCGCGCTTCTTCGAACCGCGCGACGTCTACTCGATCGCGCGCGAGCTGCCCGGGCTGTTGCGCTACGCGACCCGTCCGGCACGCGAGGACTGACCGCACGCGGCCGGCGCGGCGGGCGTGGCGATTTGCGGCGACCCCGCGCGGCTCGCTAGGATTCCCGCCGTCGCATCCCCCCCGGACACCCGCACTCTTCCCTCCGAGGTGTCCCGCTTGAACCGTTCCGTCCTGCACGGCGAAGTGCTGCCGTCCATCTGGGGATTCGCGCTCCTGATCGCCGCCACCGCGGCCACGGACGCGCTGCTGCACGCGATGAAGCTGGCGTGGGTGGGCCGCTGGCTCGGCATTCCCGGCACGCTGCTGATCCTCGCGTCGTTCGCCTACAGCCTGCGCAAGCGCAAGCTCGTCGCGTCGGGTTCGCCGGCGCGGCTGCTCGACCTGCACGAACAGCTGGCATGGGCCGGTTCGCTGCTCGTGCTCGTGCACGCCGGCATCCACCTGCACGCGTGGCTCGCGTGGGCCGCCCTGGCCGCGATGCTCGTGAACGTGGCGAGCGGCTACGTCGGGCGCGCGCTGCTCGCGCGTGCGCGCAAGCGGGTCGAATCGCGCCGCGAAGCGCTGCGGGCGGGCGGCGTGGCCGACGCCGACGTCACGCAGGCGCTGTTCTGGGACGCCGCCGCCGTGAACGCCATGAAGCAGTGGCGTGCGGTGCACTTCCCGATCACGACCGTCTTCGGCGTGCTCGCGCTGGCCCACGTGGCCGCGACGCTGCTGCTCTGGGGGTGGCGATGAAGCTCCCGGTCGGCGGACTCGTCACGTGGATCCTGCTCGCCGTGGTGCTCACGACGGCGCTGCGGCAACCGCACGCCGCGCTGTCGCCCGCGGCGCTCACCCCCGCGCACGCGGCGCTCGAACGCGACTGCCTCGCGTGCCACGCGCTGGGTCACGGCGTGCCCGACACGCGCTGCGTGAAGTGCCACGAAGTCGCGCGCATCGGCCTGTTCGACACGAAGGGCGTGGCGATCGCAAAGCCAAACGTGAAGGCGTCGTTCCACCAGCGCCTCCGGCAGACGCGCTGCCTCGCGTGCCACGTCGAGCACCCGGGCTCGAAGGGCGCGCAGGCCCACGCGGGCTTCACGCACGCGATGCTCGCCGCCGCCGACCGCGACGACTGCGCGTCGTGCCACGCCGCTCCAGGCGACGCGCTGCATCGCGGCGTGACCAGTTCGTGCGCCTCGTGCCACACGACCGAGCGCTGGAAGCCGGCGACGTTCGA
The DNA here is from genome assembly GCA_046327815.1 of Candidatus Eiseniibacteriota bacterium. GTDB lineage: Bacteria > Eisenbacteria > RBG-16-71-46 > RBG-16-71-46 > RBG-16-71-46 > CAIXRL01. The sequence goes on from JAXLXR010000012.1 coordinate 99,505, forward strand.
TCACGCGAAGTACTGGCCGCTCGACCGCGATCACACGGCGGCCTGCGTGACCTGCCACCCCGGCAGCGTGTTCGAGAAGTACGTGCTACGGCTGCCACGAACACTCCCCGCGCGCGTCGCGCGCGAGCACGAGGGCGAGGTGCGCGGCAACGTGGACGACTGCGTGCGCTGCCACCGCAGCCCGCGCGACCGCGAAGGCGGCGAGCACGGCGAAGGTGGCGAGCACGGCCGAGGCGGGCACGAACGCCGCGGCGGGCACGGCGGCGACGACGACTGATCCCCGGGCGGGAACGACGACGGGCCGCCGGCTCTCCCGGCGGCCCGTCGCCTACTCCGCGGTCACGAAGGGATCAGGATTGTGGTTCGCAGAATGGTCCGGCCCGCTGCGTGCAGTGACTTCCGGGCATGGACCGCACGATCGCTGCATTCGTGCCCCGCATTGTCCGCGAAGTCGTTGTCCCTACCACCTCAACGCCACCGGCTGGCGCTTCAAGCGTGCCGGCACCTCACACGGCAGGCGTCACCGAAGGTGATCCACCGCGCTTCCGCTGTTGTCACTGCGGCGCCAGCTTCTCCTCGCAGACCTTCAGCACGACTACTACTTGAAGCGCCCCGAGCTGCAGCTGCCGCTGCTCTACCGCATCGACGCCGGCTCCAGGTACCGCCAGATGGCGCGCGAGATGCGGTGCGCGCACAGCACGCTGGTGCACGAGCCGCCCGGCTCGGGCGCCATGCGCTGCTGTTCATGGCCGAGCACCGGCCGAAGGGGCCGCTCGACGAACCGCTGGTCATCGACGGGTTCGAGAGCTTCGCCTACAGCCAGTACCACCCGCTGCACCTGAACTCGCCATCGGCGCCGTGACCGGGTTCCACTACGCGTTCACGCACTCGCCGCTGCGCCGCAAGGGCACCATGACCAGCCACCAGAAGGTCCGCCGCGAGGCCTCGAAGCCGCCTACGGGCGCCCGACCCCAAGGCCGTCGAGAAGGGCATGGCCGAGGCGATCCGCATGTCGGCGCCGGCGCCCCAGCCGCTGGAGATCCGCTCCGACGAGCACCCGGCGTACAAGCGAGCGTTCTGTCGGCTACAGGGTTGCGCGATCGCGCACCGCGGATCGACCGTCCACGGACCCGCGCACGGCGGACAACGACCTGTTCCCGGCGAACAAGCGCGACCTGATGCTGCGGCACAACGGGGCGAACCACCGGCGCGAGACGATCGCGTTCTCCAAGCGCGACCAGGGCGTGGTGGAGCGGGCGGCGATCCACCTGATGCTGGCGAACTACTGGTCGCCGAACTCGGTGAACCACGACCGGGCGACGCCGGCGATGAAGGCGGGCGTGTTCGACACGCCCCTGCGGCCAGAGGTGCTGCTCAAGAAGCGGCACTTCGTGACGCAGGTCGAGCTGACGGACGAGTGGCGGAGGTACTACTTCGGGGGCGTGGACACGGCGGAGATCGCGAACCCCAAGCGTCACACGCTCAAGCTGGCCGCCTGAACGCACAGCGGCGCGGCCACGAAGGCCACGCCGCTGGCGAGAAACAATCTGCGAACCACAACCAGGGATCAGCGCGAAACCTCCGGGATCGCGATGCGGTCGCAGAGGTCCTCGATCATCGTGATGTTCTCGCGGAGCAGCTTCTTGTAGCTCAACGAGTCCGTGCGATGGAGTTCGTGCGTGCGTTCGCGGTGTTCCTTGAGCAGCAGCTGGGTCAGCAGCTCGCGCTGCGATTCGGTGAGTTCGACGTGCATGTGCGAGTTCTCCGTTCGGCCCACGCGAGGAGCGCGTGAGCGGCACGCACATGGTCCACCCGCGCGCGCGGCTCGCCAATGCGGCGGCACGCCCGCCGGAGAAGTCCGGACTTCGTTCAGTCCGCGGGGCGCGTCTCGTCGAGCTCGGCCGGACGCGGCGACACGATCGTCGGCAGCTCGGACGGCGTGTCGGTGCGCGGCGGCGCCGGCGTGGCACGCACGACGCTGCCGGAAATCGGCGCGTGCGGCCGCGGCGCGAACGTCGTGTGCGCCGGCAGCGCGGCGTGCGCGCGGCGCGTGGTCGCCGAACGCAGCGCCCACGCCGCGAGCAGCGCGATCGCACCGAGCATGGTGGCGGTCGAGCTCCAGTACCACGAACCGGGCGCCGACAGCGGCACGCTCGGCAACGAGAGCAGCACGAGCGAAGCGGCGAGCGCCGCGACCAGTCCGACCCGCACCAGGAGCATCATGCCGATCGTCACCTGGATCGCCTGCAGCACCCACTCGAACGGGCCCACCTGGTAGTTGCCCTGCACGAACAGGTGCACGGCGATGGACGCCCCGATCGCGAGCGCCATGCGGCCGTTCAGCACGCGCGTGAAGAACCCGAGTAGCGCGGCGCCGGCGAGCGCCGCCTGCAGCGCACCGATCCAGCTGCCGAGCAGCGTGACGAGCGCGGGCGCGATGCCCATGAGCGCATCCGTCTGGTTGCCGGAGTTGTCCACGAGCGTGGTGACGACCGGCGTGCGCGTGAAGTGCGCCCACGCGAGCACCGCCCCGACGGTACCGAAGTGCACGGCCGCGCCCGTGGCGAGACCCACCAGCACGTCCACCCCCACGCGTGCGTCGCGCAGCCGCCCGTCGAGCAGGCGCATCCACGACACGAGCACGACGGGTCGGGTGCCGCGCAGCACGGGTTCGAACGTGAGGTAGAGCGAACCGAGGATGAGGAACGGCAGCGCCGACCGCGACACGGCCGCCAGCATGCGGTTCGCGAGGTAGGTGGCGTCGCCGTTCCAGTGCATGGCGAGCATGGAGTGCGCGAACATCAGCGCCGCGGCGGCGAGCGCGAACCGCAGGCCGCCACGCGCGTCGGCCCGGCCGGCGAGCAGGTTCGCGCGCGCCTGCATGACCGAGGCGAACATGAGCGAGAGCACCAGGCTCCAGATGGACCACACGAGCAGCTGGGCACGCGCCCACGGGTCCACGGGCAGGCCCTTGACCGGCGTGAGCCACGGCGGCGCGAGCTGGAACAGCACGGGCCGGCCCTGCTTCCATGCGGCCTCCACGCGCAGCGCGACCGCGGTGTCGCCGGGCGATCGCCCCAGCCACGCCGCCTGCGAGTCCGACGCCGCACCGGGCTGCCACTCGGGCGTCACGGCCACGAACTTCGCGGTGTCGAGCCCGGCGAGTTCGAACAACTTCGCCGCGCTCACCGGCGCGGCCGAATCACCGATCCACGGCACGGCCGACAGGTGCGCGAGCCGGCCCGAGCCGTCGAGCTCGAGCCGCAGCATGCCCGGCTGCAGCAGCGGCGGGTCGGCCATGTTGGGAGACCACGCGAGGTCGTTCAGCGGCCGCATGCGCACGGCCGCACGCCGGTAGACGTGGCGCAGCGAACCGCCGCGCGCGCGCAGGAGGTGCGCGGTGACGGAATCGCGTCCGAACGTCTTCGCGAGCCACGGGGCCTGCCGCGAGTCGGACAACAGCACGCTCCATTCGTCGCCCGGCGAAGTGCTCCAGCCGAGCTGCGCCGACACCTCGCGCGCGCGATCGAGCAGCACGGCCGGCGGCTTCTCGATCGGTACGCGGCGGATGAGCGAGTAGGCCGGCGCGAGCACGATCGTCACGACGATGCAGAGCACGAGCACCGCGACCGCGGTCCACGCCTTGCGGGCGGCCTGAGGGTCTTCGTCGGCCGCCTCGGCGATCATCTCGGGCGACGGCGTCTCGCCGGCCGCGATCGCCGCGGCGAGCGGGTCGCCGCCCGGCAGCGCGCGCGCCACGTCGGCCGCGCTCGCGGGCCGCGCCGCCGGATCGGGCGCGAGGCAGCGCAGCAGCACGCGTTCGACGAGCGGATCGGTGCCGGGCGCGAGCTGCGACGGCGAGCTGGGCGTGCGCGAGCGCTTCGCGTCGAGCAGTTCGGCCGCCGTGCTGCCGGCGAACGCCTGCTGGCCCGTGAACAGCTCGTAGAGCACGAGCCCGAGCGCGTAGACGTCGCTGCGCACGGTGACCTCGCGACCCTCCATCTGCTCGGGCGCCATGTACGCGGGCGTGCCCGCGCCGGCTTCGGCGCCACCGACCGACTCGGCGATCGCCGCCAGCCCGAAGTCCGCGATGCGCGCGCGGCCGCGGCCGTCGATCATGATGTTCGAAGGCTTCAGGTCGCGGTGCACGATGCCGAGTTCGTGCGCCACCTGCAGCCCGGCGCACATCTGGCGCGCGAGCTGCAGCGCCTTCTCGTTCGGCAGGCGCCCGATCCGGCGCAGCAGCGTGGCGAGGTCCTCGCCGTCCACGTACTCCATGGACAGGAACAGCCGCCCGTCCACCTCGCCCACGTCGTAGACGCGGCAGACGTTCGGGTGCGCCACCTGGCGCGCGAGCTTGGCCTCGCCGAGCAGGCGTTCGCGCAGCATGGCGTCGCGCTCGAAGCGCTCGGGCAGGAACTTGAGCGCGACCGGCTCGCCCAGCTTGAGGTCGTCGGCGCGGTACACCTCGCCCATGCCGCCACGGCCGAGCAGCGCGACCACGCGCCAGCGGCCGGCGATCATCGCCCCGGGCAGGTAGCGCGCGGGTTCGTGCGGAGTCAAGGGAGCCATGAGTGCGGCATCATGCCGTACGGCACTCCCGCGCCGCCACGCGAAAACGCGTTGCACGACGCGCCGCCCGCCGGGGAACGCGACGCGCGGCGCCGACTGGCGGGGACTAGCCTTCGCCCGTCCGGGTGCTGCGCGCGGCCACCGCGGCCGCCCCCCCCCTTCGCCGGACTCCTCGAGGAGGACTCCCGCGTGAACGCTCGTCCCTTCCGGCCGTGGCGACGGCTCGCGGCCTGGCTGCCGTGGTTCGCCGCACTCGCGTGGACGCCGGCCCACGCACGCATGAACCCGCTCGATCTCACCGTGCGCACGGTGACGGTCACCGTGCAGCGCGCCGACGGCACACCGGTGCCCGACGCGATCGTGCGCCTCGTGAGCGACGACTGGAACTGGCGCACGCCTCGCGACGAATGGGACTGGGCGCGCACCGATGCCCAGGGCCAGGTGACGATGCCGCTCACGCAGGGCCGCTGGAGCGCCGTCGCGGCCGGCGACCTCGTGTTCTCGAACGCCCACCCCGGGCACGCGCTGTACATGGTGCAGCCGTTCGAGGTCTCCGCAGCCAGCACGAATGTGACGCTGCGCTCCGACCGCACGAGCATGGTGCAGGTACGCAGGCCGGACGGCACGCCGCTCGCGGTCGAGGAACTGCGCGCGGTGCTCGACTGGCAGCGGCCCGGCTGGGTCTCGGCGGCGTGCGGCTGGTCGGGCGACGGCACGCTCGTGCTCGAGACGTCCGACGCGACCGGCCACATCGCGCTGGCGGCGGTGCACCGCGCCGACCCCGGCGACGACGCGTGGCTGCTCGAGGGCGTCGTTCAGGCGGGCGAGCCGCTGGTCCTCGCGCCGGCCGCTGCGGCGCTCGCGACGTTCCGGTTCGAGTCGTTCGACATGAACGGCGTGCCGGCGAACGGCAACGTGGAGGTGCGGCCGCCGGACTTCGACGCGAACAACTTCCTGTGGGACTTCGGCACCGCGCCCACGCGGGTGTTCCACACGAACGCGCCGGTGGTGAAGCTCAACTACCGGTTCCTCGACTACGCCGGCGAGTACTTCTACCTCGACGGCGACGTGTGCGACGCGTACCCCGGCCTCGACACCACGATCGCGTTCGGCGGGCAGCTGAACTCGTTCGTGCACGTGATCCCGCGCAACAACCCCGAGTTCGGCGAGCGCACGCAGGTCTGGCTGCAGGTGAGCGACGCGCACGGGCACGACCTGCTGTGGCCGCCGACCCGCGAGCCGGTGCGGTTCCGCACGTACGTGGACGGCGTGCCCGCCACGTACGACGAGTTCGACCGCTACGCGTTCTCGGTGCCGGCGTGGTTCCCCGTGGACTCCACGACCACGTTCAGCGCCGCGGTGCCGGCCGGCGGTTTCGGGACCATGGAGCTCTCGGGGCGGCTGTTCGAGCCGTGGACCCTGTACGCCACGAGCCGCATCCAGACGCCGCAGTTCGCCGTGTTCGCGCCGGGGCAGTTCGACGCGCGCACCAGCCGCGTCGTGGACTTCCTCCAGGGCTACCGCGACATGCTCGAGTACCTCTCGCCCGGTGAGATGCCGGCGCCGGTGCAGTACGTGATCGACGTGGACGGCAGCGGCATGCCCGGCGAAGTCGTGCCGCTCAAGGTGCCGTTGAGCGTGCAGCGCGACGTGGACCCGCGCGTCCCGCGCACACTGTTCTTCGTCGGCCACGAAATGGGTCACGTGCGCCTGCTGCATCCCGACGGCGAGCGCACGCTCCAGGTTCCGTACCAGGAGTACGGCGAGAGCTACGCGTCGCTGCTCTGCCTGGTCGGCTTCGAGCCGCTGGTGGCCACCTCGTTGATCGAGAGCGAATGGGGCAGCCACGATCTCGTGTTCCGGCACCTCACACAGGGCACGCCCGTCCAGGACGTGTGGGACGCGACGGAGTGCCTGCAGTGGATCGAGCGCGTCCTGTACACCCGCTACGGCTGGGAACTGCACCGCTCGCTGATGTACGGCTACCAGGTGGAACTGGCCGGACTCCGCGCGCGCCTGCTCGAAGCGGGCTTCTCGGACTGGGAGGCGATCCCGGTGCTGTACTCGCGGCTTGCGGGCGACAACCTCGGCTGGCTGTGGGAGTTGGGCGCGCTCGGGGTGACCACGCCGCGCGTGCAGGCGGGGCTCGACCTGATCGCCTCGATGGACGTGCCCGGCGCGGTCGCGACGCGCGCCGAGCTCGCGCCTCCCGCGCCGTCGCCGTCTGCCGGGCCGGTCACGCTGCGGTTCGCGCTCGCGCGCGCGGGCGACGTGCGGCTCGAGGTGTACGACGTGGCCGGCCGGCTCGTGGCCACCCCCTGCGCGGCCCCGCTCGACGCGGGACCGCACGCGATCGGCTGGGACCTGCGCGAGGCGGGCGGCGCACGCGCCCGGCCCGGGCTCTACTTCTGCCGGCTGGTCGCCGACGGCCACGTGAGCCGGCGCAAGCTGGTCGTGTCGCGCTGAAGGTCGCGCCACGCCGGTCCGCCGGAGACGGGAACGGCCGGCCCGATGCCCCGGGCCGGCCGCCGTCGTTCCGCGCCGCGCTCAGCCGTTGAGCCGCGCGCCTTCCTTCATGAGATACGAGCCGATCACGTTGCGCTGGATCTGGTTCGTGCCTTCGTAGATCTGCGTGATCTTGGCGTCGCGCATCATCTTCTCGACCGGGTACTCGGCCATGTAGCCGTAGCCGCCGAAGATCTGCACGGCGTTCGTGGTGACCATCATGGCCACGTCCGACGCCTTCACCTTGCACATGGCCGACAGGTGGCCGATGTCCTTGACGTCGCCCGAGTCGATGCGCGCGGCGAGCGAATAGATGAGCGCCTTGGCCGCTTCGGTCTCCATGGCCATGTCGGCGAGCATCCACTGCAGGCCCTGGAAGTTCAGGATGCTCTGCCCGAACTGGTGCCGCGTGTGCGCGTACTTGAGCGTCTCCTCGAGCGCGCCCTCGGCGATGCCGAGCGCCTGCGCGCCCACGCCGGGACGCGAGATGTCGAACGTCTTCATGGCGACGAGGAAGCCCTGCCCTTCCTTGCCGAGCATGTTGGCGGCCGGCACGCGGGCGTCCTCGAAGATCAACTCGCTCGTGACCGACGCGCGAATGCCCATCTTGTGTTCGCGCTTGCCGAACGAGAAGCCCGGCGTGCCCTTCTCGATGATGAAGCACGACGCGCCGCGCGCGCCCTTGGCCGGGTTCGTGAGCGCGACGGTCGTGTAGATGTCCGCTTCGCCGCCGTTCGTGATGAACACCTTGGTGCCGTTGAGCAGGTAGTCGTCGCCGTCGCGCTTCGCGGTCGTGCGCTGCGCGCTCGCGTCGGAACCGGCCATGGGCTCGGTGAGCCCGAACGCCGCGAGCTTCTTGCCGGACGCGATGTCGGGCAGGAACTTCTTCTTCTGCTCGTCGGTGCCGTACAGCAGGATCGGGAACGTGCCGAGCGCGGTGCCCGCGAACGCGAGCGCGATGCCGGCGCACACCTTGGAGAGTTCTTCGGTCACGATGCACATGTTCGTGATGCCGTAGCCGCTCTCGCACAGGCCGTCGTACTCGACGGGAATCAGCACGCGGAACAGGTCCACCTTGGCGAGTTCGTGGACGATGTCCCACGGGAAGGTGCCTTCGGCGTCGTACTTCGCACGGACCGGCTTGACCTTCTCTTCGGCGATCGTGCGGGCAAGATCGCGAATGGTCCTCTGCTCTTCAGTCAGATGGTGATCCATCGTGGACCCCTTCGACGGGAATGGTCGGATGAAGTGAATCGGGCACCCGGCGCCTCCGCGGAGCGGAACGCGTCGGGCGGGCCACCATCCCTGCGAGCATCAGAGGGGTAACACAGAGCGGCCCCGGCGGGAAATGCCCGGCCGGGAAACGCGCCCGAACGCCGCGAAAAACCCCGGGAATACCCGGCCCGGGCCGCCGTACTCCCTTTCGAACCCGGTCGCACGAAGGGTCCACGCCACAGGAACGAAAGGAGAGCGCCATGAAGCCCACGCTGAAGAAGTTCCGCACGCAGCACGCCGCCCTCGCGCTGGCCGTCGCCGGCGCCCTCGCGGGCAGCCTCGTCGCCGCCGACGCCGATGCCCGTCACTACGTCGCGGACACGTGGGCCGACGGCCGCCTCGTGGACGTGCAGGTGCGCGTCGAAGGTTCCGCCGCGCCGCTGTACTTCTCGCCCAATGGTGACGACCGCCGCTACGTGCAGGCGTTCGCGGGCCGCAACTACTCGCTGGTCGTGCGCAACAACTCGAACGAACGCGTCGCGGTGCTGCTCGCGGTGGACGGCCTGAACGTGATCAACGGCGAACGCACGCGGCTCTCGAGCAACGAACAGATGTACGTGCTGAGCCCGTACGAGACGGCCACGATCCGCGGCTGGCGGACGAGCCTCGACGAAGTGCGCAAGTTCGTCTTCGTGGACGAGGAGCGCAGCTACGCCGAACGCACGGGCCAGGCGAACCGCGACATGGGCTGGATCCGGGTGCTGAGCTTCCGCGAACAGCGCCGCTGGTGGACGCCGCGTCCGGACATGCGCTTCAAGGGCGAGGCCGAGCGTCGCGAAGCGCAGGACGACCTCGGTGAGCGTGCGCCGCAGGCGGCGCCCGCCCCGAGCACGGAAGCGGCTCCTCCCGCGCGTGGCGAGGCCGGCCCGATGGCCAAGGGTGTCGCGCCGCAGATGTCGAACGAGAGCGTCCCGGGCACGGGCTGGGGCGAACGCAGCACGGACCGGATCGGCACCACGCAGTTCCTCGCCGAACGCAACGCCACGGACCAGATCATCGTCCGTTACGAATACGCCTCGGGCCTGCGCGCCCTGGGGATCGACGTCCGGCCGAGCCGGGTGTACGAGCGGGATCGTGGGGAACTCGGCTTCGCCAAGCCCCCGCGCTGGTAACGCAGCACGCACGACAGCAGGCCCCTCGAACGCGAGACCGCCCCGGGCAACCGGGGCGGTTCTCGTCTGCCCGTCGCGCGGACGGCGGTAAGAACCCGGCCCGCATCCCGACCGCTCGGGACGCGGGCCGTTCGTGTCGCCGGACCGCTCGGATCGGCGCCGCTCAGTCCTTGCGCTTCTCGCGCACCTGCACGAACTCGTAGCCGAAGCGGCCCTTGATGCACAGGTGGCCGTTCGTCACGTCGTGGTCGAGCGGGCTGGTGACCTTGAAGATCGTGTTGTCCTGCACGTGCAGCTCGAGGTTGCAGCCGACGCCGCAGTACGTGCACACGGTGCGCGTGACGGCCTGCTTCTCGGGCGCGAACGCACCGGACTCGCGCAGCGCGAACTCGGCCGACGGGATCAGCGCGCCGGTCGGGCAGACGCCGATGCAGTTGCCGCAGAACACGCACGCCGAGTCGGTGAGGCCGGCGGCGAACTCGGTCGAGATGCGGGCTTCGAAGCCGCGCCCGGCGACCGCGATCGCGAACGTGTTCTGCGCGTCCTCGCCGCAGGCCTCGACGCACTTGTAGCAGAGGATGCAGCGCGCGTAATCGCGCACGAACAGGTCGTTGTCCTGCTTGGGCGGCTGCGCCACGGTCTGGGCCCGCTCGCCCGTGGGCGCGGCGTGGTGCCCGGCGTGCGCGTGGTCGCGTTCGCCGTCGGCCGCGGCGGCCGCGGGCGCGCCGAAGCGCGCGGGATCGGCGCCGTAGCGCTTCGCCCAGCGCTGCACGTCGTCGCCGGAGCGCGACAGGTCCACCGACGAGCCGAGCAGTTCGAACACGAGCTTGCGCGCGTGCCGCACGCGCGGCGAATCGGTGTGCACCACCATGCCGGCCTCGGCCTTGCGCGAACACGACGGCACCAGCGTGCGGGCGCCGTCGAGTTCGACGACGCACACGCGGCACACGTTCACGGGCGTCAGGTTCTCGAGAAAGCACAGCGTGGGCGTGTCCACGCCGTGCGCACGCAGCGCCTCGAGCAGCGTGGCGCCTTCGCGCACCTGCACGGGCGCGCCGTCCACGGTGATGGTCAGCAGGTCCGGCGCGCTCATCGGGCCACCTCGCCGAACAGCTGCAGCTTGCGGATCGCCGACTGCACCGCGACCGCGGCGGTGTGGCCGAGGCCGCAGATGGACGCGTCGCGCATGGCGCGGTCGAGTTCGTCGATCAGCACCAGGTCGGCGTCGCGGTCGTGGCCGCCCGCGCACAACCGCGCGAGCGCCTCTTCCTGGCGCACGGTGCCCACGCGGCAGGGCACGCACTGGCCGCACGACTCGTCGCGGAAGAACCGCGCGATGCGGCGCACGATCGCGCGCATGTCGGTGGATTCGTCGAACACCAGCACCACGCCCGAGCCGAGCGACGCGCCGATCGCGCGCGTGCCTTCGAACGTGAGCGGCACGTCGAACTCCGCGGGCGTCACGAACGAACCCGCGGCGCCGCCGAGCAGCACGGCCTGCGGGGCGCGGCCGCCGGGCACGCCGCCGGCCAGCGCGAGCAGCTCGCGCAGCGTGGCGCCGAACGGCAGTTCGTAGAGCCCGGGCTTCTCGACGTGGCCCGCGACGCAGAACAGCTTCGGTCCCTTCGAGCCCTCGGTGCCGATCGCGCCGTAGGCCGCGGCGCCGTCGCGCACGATCTCGAGCGCGTTAACCAGCGTCTCGACATTGTTGATGGCGGTCGGCTTGCCGAACAGTCCGGAGTGCACCGGGAACGGCGGCTTGTTGCGCGGCTCGCCGCGGTAGCCCTCGAGCGACTCGAACAGCGCCGTCTCCTCGCCGCAGATGTACGCCCCGGCGCCCTTGCGCAGCTCGATGTCGAACGTGAAGCCGTGCCGGCCCATCACGTCCTGCCCGAGGAACCCGGCGCGGCGCGCTTCGGAGATCGCGTGCGCGAGCGCCGCGTGCGCCTCGGGATATTCGCCGCGGATGTAGAGCCAGCCCTGCGTGGAACCGGTCGCGTACCCGGCGAGCGTGAGCGCCTCGATGACCGCGAACGGGTCCTCTTCCATGAGCACGCGGTCCTTGAACGTGCCCGGCTCGGACTCGTCGGCGTTGCACACCACGTAGTGCGGGAGCGCGTGCGCGCGCTGCACGGCGTCCCACTTGATGCCGGTCGGGAACGCGGCGCCGCCGCGGCCCACGAGCTTCGCGTCCGTGACTTCCTTCACCACGCCTTCGGGGCCGATCTCGAACGCGCGCGCGAGCGCCGCGTAGCCGCCGTGGCTCTGGTAGTCGTGCAGGCTGCGCGGGTCCACCGCACCGACGCGTGCGAGCAGCCGCAGGTGCGGCGCGCCGCGCTGCGGCACCGAGTCGAACGCGCGCGGCGGGGCGGGCGTGCCCGACAGCTCGGCGATCACGGCGCCGGGCGACGCCGGGGCGATGCTCGCGTCGGCACGGCCTTCGCCGGCACGGCGCACGAGCACGGCGGGCGCCTTCTCGCAGAGCCCGAGGCAGGGGCTGCGCTTCCACGTGGCCGCACCGTTCGAACAGGGCTCGCCTTCGCGGCCGCACGAACGTTCGAGCGCCCCGATCAGCTCTCCTGCGCCGCGCGCCATGCAGCCGATGTCGTCGCACACGTGCGCGACGGTCGCGGGCGTCTCGTGCATCTCGAAGAGCGCGTAGAACGACGCCACGCCGTAGATCTCGGCCGGCGGCACGGTGAGCCGCAGCGCGATGTAGTCCACCGCGCCGCGCGACACGAAACCGACGGCGTCCTGCACCGCGTGCAGGGCCGGCAGCAGCAGGTGACGCCTCGCGCGCGCCTCGTGGCCGCCGGTCGCGAAGCGCGAGTCCGCGGCGTCGCCACGGTCACCGCCTTCCCAGCGGCTCGTGGGGGCGCCGAACAGCGCATCCACGGCGGCACGTTCGGCGTCGGTGGGCTGGGCTCCGGAAAGATGCAGGTCCACGCTTCAGCGGCCTCCCGCCACGCCCGAGCCGAGGCGATCCACGCGGATCGCCGAGGCCTTGAACTCGGCCGTACCGGCCTTCGGGTCGGTGGCGTCGATGGTGAGCACGTTCGCGTCGGCCCGGTCGGGCGCGTGCAGCGTCATGAACGCGAGCCCGGGGCGCAACGACGGATCGAGCGTGACTTCGGTCTCGATCGAGCCGCGGCGCGACGTGATGCGGACGCGTTCGCCTTCGGACACGCCGAGCGCGGCGGCGTCCTCGGGCGACAGGTAGAGCGGATGGTCGCGGCGGATCGGCGACGCGAACGCGCGCGTGGACACGCCGGTGTTGTACGAGTCCAGCCGGCGGCCGGTCGTGAGCAGCAGCGGGTACTCGGGCGTGATCTCGTCCACCGGGCCCGAGTGTTCGAGGATCGAGAACGGCGCCAGCGTGCCGCGCTTCGCGGGATCGTCGTCCCACAGCCGGCCGTGCAGGTACGTCGAGCCGGGGTGCGACTCGTCCGGGCACGGCCACTGGATGCCGCCCAGTTCCTCGAGGCGCTTCCAGCTCATGCCCGCGTGCATCGGCGACAGCGTGCGCAGCTCTTCCCACAGCTGCTCGGGCGTCGGCGAGCCCCAGTCGAAGCCGAGCCGAGCGGCCATGTCGGCGATGATCGCGACGTCGTCACGTGCGCCCGCGGGCGGTTCGAGTGCCTTTCGTGTCCGTTGCACGCGTCGCTCGCTCGAGGTGACCGTGCCTTCGGATTCACACCACGCCGCACTCGCGGGCAGCACCACGTCGGCCAACTCGGCCGTCGCGGTCATGACGACGTCCGACACGACGAGCGTGTCGAGACGTTCGAGCAACCGGCGGCAACGCTGGCCGTCCGCTTCGGACTGGGCCGGGTTCTCGCCGATCACCCACACGGCCTTCATGCTGCCGTGTTCCATCGCTTCGAACATCTCCGTGAGCGTGCAGCCGTACTTCGGGGCGATCGGGACACCGTACTTCGCGGCGAAGCGTTCGCGCGCCGCGTGGTCCTTCTCGATGTCCTGGAAGCCGGCCAGCTTGTTCGGGATCGCGCCCATGTCGCCGCCGCCCTGCACGTTGTTCTGGCCGCGCAGCGGCTGGATGCCGGCGCGCTCGCGGCCCACGTGGCCGCCGAGCAGCGCGAGGTTGATGAGCGAGAGCACGTTGTCCACGGCGTTGTGGTGTTCGGTGATGCCGAGCGTCCAGCACATCTGGCCGTACCGCGCGCGCCCCCACGCATGCGCGAGTTCGCGGATGCGCTCGGCCGGCACGCCGGTCACGCGTTCGCCGCGCTCGAGCGTCCAGGGCTCGACCGAGGCGGCGTACGCCTCGAAGCCGCTCGTGCCCTTCGCGATGAACTCGCGGTGCACGAGGCCGGACGCGATCATCTCGCGCGCGATCGTGTTCGAGAGCGCGATGTCGGTGCCCACGTCGAGCCCGAGCCACAGGTCGGCCCACTGGGCCGACGTGGTCCGCCGGGGATCCACGACGTAGAGCTTCGCGCCGTTGCGCACACCCTTGAGGACGTGATGGAAGAAGATGGGGTGCGCTTCACGCGCGTTCGAACCCCACAGCACGATCACGTCGGCACTTTCCACATCGCGGTACGAGCTGGTGCCACCGCCCGCACCGAACACCGTCGCCAGACCGACGACGCTGGGCGCGTGTCAAGTTCGGTTGCAGGAGTCCACGTTGTTCGTGGCCATGACCTGCCGGGCGAACTTCTGCGCGGCGTAGTTCATCTCGTTCGTGGCCTTCGAACAGCTGAACAGCCCGAACGCCTGCGGCCCCTCGGTGCGCGCGGCGGCGAAGCCGTCGGCGGCCCGCTTCATGGCTTCTTCCCACGACGCGGGGCGCAGCTTCCCGTTCTCGCGCACGTACGGCGTGGTGAGACGTGCGTGACGCATCCCGATCACCTCCCTTCCTCACGATGTGACGAGTTCGGAAACAATGTAACGGAGAGTCCGGAGCTTGAAAACCGGTCACATCGGACCGCCGGTGCGGTATACCTCCCCGCCATGCCCCTTCCATCCGGCATCCCAGACGAGCCCGGCCGCCGCCGCGCCCAGCGCGCGTGGTGCCTGTACGACTGGGCGAACTCCGCGTTCGCCACCAGCGTGGTGTCCGCGATCCTGCCCGTGTACTTCGCGAGCGTGGCGTCGAAGACCATGGCGAAGCACGAGGCGACCGCCCTCTGGGGCTACGCCAGCGCCGCGGCACTCGCGCTGACCGCGGTCCTGTCGCCCATCGTCGGCGCGCTCGCCGACCAGGCGCGGCGGCGCAAGCCGCTGCTGTTCGCCTGCGCTACCGCCGGCGTGGCGGGCACGATCACGCTGGCGCTGGCGCCCGCGTCGAACTGGGTGTCGCTGCTCGCGGCATTCGGCGTGGCGTTCGTGGCGTTCGCCACCGGCAACGTGCTCTACGACTCGCTGCTGCCCGCGGTCGCCGAGGAGCACGAGATGGACGCGGTGTCCTCGCGCGGCTTCGCGTGGGGCTACCTGGGCGGCGGGCTGCTGCTGGCCGTGCACCTGGCGCTGGTGCTCATGCCCACGAAGTTCGGGCTGCCCGACGCGGCCGCCGCGACGCGCGTGGCGTTCGCGAGCACGGCGGTGTGGTGGTTCGCGTTCGCGCTGCCGCTGTTCCGCGACGTGCCCGAGCCGCAGGCCGCGGCCGAGCGCCGCCCGGCGGGCGAGCTGCTGCGCGCCACGCTCGCGCAGCTCGCGCGCACCACCGCGCACCTGCGTGAGCGGCGCGACCTGTTCACGTTCCTCGTGGCGTTCTGGCTCTACTCCGACGGCATCGGCACGATCATCAAGATGGCGACCATCTACGGCGCCGAAGTGGGGATCGGGCAGAAGGACCTGATCGGCGCGCTGCTCATGGTGCAGATCCTCGCCGCGCCCGCGGCGCTCGCGTTCGGGCGCATGGCCAGGCCGCTCGGACCGAAGCGCGCGGTGCTCGTGGGCATCGCGGGCTACACGGGCATCAGCGTGTTCGCCTACTTCCTCTCGACGCCGGTGCACTTCTGGATCCTCGCCGCCCTGGTGGCGATGTTCCAGGGCGGCACGCAGGCGCTGTCGCGCTCGATGTTCGCCTCGCTCGTGCCGCGCACGCAGGCGGGCGAGCTGTTCGGGTTCTACTCGGTGAGCGAGAAGCTCGCGGGCGTGGTGGGCCCGATCCTGTTCGGCGTGGTCACGCAGCTCTCGGGCGGCGGCCGGTTGGCCACGCTCACGCTGCTGCCGCTGTTCGTGGGCGGCGCGTGGCTGCTGACGCGCGTGGACCTCGAGCGCGGCCGGCGCGAGGCGGGCAACGCGTGAGCGCGCGCGTGCTGCTTCGGGCGGTGTGCGCCGGCGCGCTCGCGCTGGCGTGCGCGACGGGCGCCGCCCGCGCGACCGTCGTGCGCGGTCCGGCCGACGTGCCGAACCCGCTCGCGGCGCGGCAGTCGTGGGTGGCCGACGAAGCGCACCTGCTCTCGCCCGCCGGCATCGCCGCGGTGGACGCGCGCGTGTTCGCGCTCGAGAAGGCGTGCGGCGCGCAGATCGCGGTGGCCACGGTGGATTCGCTCGACACCATGCACACGCCGCGCACGTTCGCCACGGCGCTGTTCGCGGCGTGGGGCGTGGGCCAGCGCGGGCGCGACAACGGCGTGCTCGTGCTGCTCACGCTCGAGCCGCGCCGGATCGAGGTCGAGACGGGCTACGGCGCCGAAGCCGTGCTGCCGGACGGCAAGGTCGGGCGCCTGCTCGACGAGCACGCGGTGCCGAACCTGCGCGCGGGCGACTACGACGCGGCGATCGGAACGCTGGTGGACGCCATGGCCGAAGCGCTCGAACGCGACGCGCGTTCGCCGCTGCCCGAGCCGGTGCGGCGCGTGCCGCTCGCCGCGCGCGTGCTCGCGCTGGTCGTCGCGGCCATGGGCGGCACGATCGGGTTCCTGCGCTGGAAGGCGTTCCGCAGGCGCTGCCCGCAGTGCGGCCGGCTCATGCGGTTCGTGCCGGGGCGCTTCGAGGGCTCGTTCCTGTCGGGCGACGAGCAGCTCGAGGAGCAGCTGCACAGCGTGGATCACCGCGTGTTCCGCTGCGAGCCGTGCGACGCCAACGTGATCGAGCACCACCGGCGGCTGTTCAGCACGTACTCGAACTGCCCGAAGTGCACGCGGCGCACGCTGGGCTACAAGTCCCACGTGCTCGTGGCGGCCACCACGTCGCACACGGGCAAGCGCGAGGTGACTCGGCGCTGCGCGAAGCCGGGTTGCGGCTACGTGGCGGTGACGGTCGAGACCATCGCGCGCATCGAAGCCGACAGTTCGTCCGGCGGTTCGGGTTCCTCGGGCGGTTCGTCCGGCGGCGGCAGTTCGTTCGGCGGCGGCAGTTCGGGTGGTGGAGGCTCCGGCCGAAGCTGGTAGTTTCCCGCCTCGCCCCCGCACCCGACGATCGCGCGCCGCGCCTCCCCTTCTCTCCATCGAAGGAGCATTCCATGCGTTTCGCCCCGCTCGCGCTGGCCGCCGCGGCGTGCCTGCTGCACGCCGCCGCGCTGGCCGCACCTGCCAAGGTCCCCGCCAACGCCGGTGGCTTCGTGGTCCGCCTCGGCGCCGACACCGTGAGCGTCGAGCGCTGGTCGCAGGCCGGCAACAAGCTCGTCGTGGACCAGGTCGGCCGCGCGCCGCGCGTGATGAAGCGCCACTTCGAGTACGAGTACGACGCCAAGGGCGCGCTGGTGAAGTTCTCGCTGCGCGTCAACGCCGCCGCGGCCGCGCCCGACGCACCGCCCACGCAGGAGATCGTCGGCACCTGCACCGCCGACTCGGTGATCGCCGACGTCCGCACGCCCGGCCGCCAGCAGTGGGCGCGCGTCGCGCTGCCCGCGGGCTCGCTGGTGCTGTTCTCGAGCAGCCCGTGGACGCAGTACGAGCGGTTCATGCGCCGCGCCGGCGCCGCGAAGGGCGACACCGCCCGCACCGGAGTGTGGTTCGTGGGTGCTCCGACGGCCGGCTGGCAGCGCGTTCAGCGGCTGGGCCGTGACTCGGTGCGGATCGAGAACGACCACCAGGACGTGTTCCACGTGCACGTGGACCGCGCGGGGCGGCTCGTACACGCGCGCCCCGTGAGCGGCACCGGCAAGGTGACCGTGGACCGCGCGACGCCCGACCTGGCCGCGGTGACCGCACAGTGGGTCGCGGCCGAGAAGTCCGCCGGCGCCATGGGTGCGCTGTCGGTGCGCGACACGGTGAACGTCGAGGCCGGCGGCGCGAAGCTCTGGTTCGACTACGGCCGCCCGTCGAAGCGCGGCCGCACCGTGTTCCCCGAGGTCGTGCCCTACGGCGAGCTGTGGCGCACGGGCGCGAATGCCGCGACGCAGTTCAGCACCGACAAGCCGCTCGACTTCGGCGGCGTGGTCGTGCCCGCGGGCAAGTACACGCTGTGGACGATCCCCACGAAGTCCGGCTGGACGCTGGTGTTCAACTCGCAGACCGGCCAGTGGGGCACCGAGCACGACGCCACGAAGGACCTGTACCGCGTGCCCATGGGCGTCGAACCGCTGCCCGACGTCGTCGAACGCTTCACGATCGCGGTGATGCCGCGCGCGGGGGGCGGAGTACTGCAGCTGGACTGGGACACGACGCGCGCGGCGGTGGAGTTCGCGGCGAAGTAGCGCGCATCAACGAGGGCAGCATGGACGATTCGGCGGTCTCGAAGCGCGGCCAGTGGCGACTGTGGATTCGCCGCGCCGTCTACGGGGCCGCCGTCGCGTTTGCGGTCCCGTTCGCTTTGTTTTGCTGTCACGGGGACTCGAGCACCCAGCTCGCCTGGATGCTCCTGTTGCCGCTCTGGCTGATCGCGACGCTCACGAGCATCATGCTCGCAGCGATGGGCCTGCGTCACAGCGCCCCCCGCGGCCTTCTGCCACTCGGCGCCTGCATCGCGGCGCTGGTGCTGCCGATCGTGGTCGCGTGGCCCGTGCGAGCGGTGCTGGACCCGTGGCTGCTTCGCGAATGCCACCGGATGGTGCCGCAGTTCGCCGAGGAAGCACGTGAGCCCTTCACTCACAAGTACTACCGGAGGCTGGACGGCGTCGAACTGCCCCTGCTCGTGGATGGCGTGGGAGTCGAGCGTGACTCGCTGGGACTCTTCGTGACGTTCTTCACGGAGAACGGTTTCCCGGTGTGGCACACGGGGCTGATCTGGTCGCCGACCGACTCCGTCGATGCCGGACCGCTCGCGAAGCAACGCTACGGCAGGGTTCGCTTCCTGCAGCCCTACTGGTATCGGTTCTGAGTGCGCACGGCAGCACGATCGAAAGATGCGTTGACCGTTCGCCGGTGGCCCGCCGAGGCTTCCGACCATCATTGTCCGCAATCACCGAGAGCGTGACGCTCCGCGAACGCCCCCTACCATCTCCCCACTGCCTCGACGCCGGGCGGTAGCAGCTTCTGGCGAGCCTTGCCGAGATAGCGACTCAGGTAATGCCTTGCCGCGCGTTCGCCGCGAATGGCCTCGACCTTTACCGCATGCCGGAGCGCGTCCGTGTCATCGAGGGCATCGGTCGCCCGGCATCAGGCGAGCGCAGCGCGGGACTTTTCCACCAGCCCCTCGCAGATGACGTGGTAATGCACCACGCCCCGCTCTTGGAACTCCTGAATCCAGATGTACGCACCCAGACGCCGGCGCATCGCCGAGAGGAAGCGGTTCAGGTCACGCTTGCTTCGGCGCACCACCCGCGCGTTACGCGCGGGCTCGGTCTCCCACGACTCGCTCAGCGCGTGGTAGGTGAGCGTGAGAAGCGAACGAAACTCGTTCGCGGCGCTCGCGGCGATCAGCTCGAGCCGCTTACGGCTGGCGATCGAGAACGCCTTCACGCCGCCGCGCGTGGTCTCTGCCAAGGTTGACCGCTTCGGAATCTCCTCGACGCCATCGTCCGACCAGGCGCGGCGGCGGCCATCACTGTGCAGCGCGAAACCGCCCGCAAGGATGCGCAGCCCGTGTTCCTTCATGAGCATGACTGACCTCGATTCCATGTTGGGGAACGCCGCCACCGGCCGAGTGCGAATGGCGCACTACACGCCGTGCAGGCATGGAACTGCTGACTCGATGAATGGCGGAGTCAGTGATGCGGGTGAGGAACCCGCAGAGATCAGGCGACGGAGCGTCGCCTCACCGGCACGAGGATGCCGGAAATACCGCCAGTGCGGAGCAACCTATCGGCGCGGACAGGACCGGTCAACGCCAATCCTGCGGGCGGCAAACACACGCCCGGCCTCTGTCCATGCCTGTCCACCGCTGTCCACTGGCTTTGAGTTATGTGTTCTTAAGCCAAGCTGCGGGCGCCTTCGGGCATGGCGATCATTTGAATGCGACCTTCGCTCTCAATCGCACAATTGCTGCGGATGTATCTGGCACCCCGTAGCGGGACAAAGCTGAGAAATCCACCCGGTTTGGCGCGGGGAAATTCAGCCTTCCAACGTCTCGTGGCACCCGGAAATACTCAGGTCGCAACTCCCCTCCCTCAATTTCTCCTCCCACTTCCATGATGCAGTCGTTCCCTTCGACGCCAAAGATCTTCCAGTGAACACTTCCCATCGTCGTCGGCTTGCCAATCCACTGCTTGTTGCATGCGCAGAAATCGATCGTGACTTGTGGGGGCGGCTCGCTCGGCTTGAGGCCCATATCGTACTGGCGCTCTGCCGACGGGGTCTTCCACGCGTAGGCGGAGCTTGCCACCCACCTCGCCCAGGAGCCGATCCGAACACCGTCTCGATACTCGCCCTCCTCAAGTCGCTCTCCATTAGGGCCCCAGAGCACGAAGTGTCCATGTTTCACCCACCCGCCGCCGACCTTCTTGCGGCAGTACTCCTCAAACTGTGGATAATACGCCTTCATGGAACGCTCACTGGAGACTGCTACCCTGACGTGTTCGGATCCGGGCGCGCATCTACAAGCATTGTCGATGGTGTCTGCCGATGCGCCGCAGACCAAGAGCCCAACGGCAATCAGTTGTGCACACAGCATCCTTCTCTTCCTTTCAATCGCCGGCTATCGCACGCGCCCAGAGCATCCTGGTTCCCTCAGCGGCCGCCGATCCTCAAACGCTTCCCCCCACCGACCATTCTTAGGCGCCGATGGCTACGGTGGGCTACGGTCTCGCCGTCCTTTCACGTTCTGCCGTGTCCACCGTGGACCATAGACAGAAAGCGCCTCACCGCCAACAACCCGTTGAGGCGCTTCCTATTGTCTTCTCGCGTCGTCCGTTGACTCACTCGGCTCAGATTGTCGTGATTTCGGCCCGGCCCGATTGGGAAGACGCTGCTTTGTGTTCTCGCGTCTCCTGAAATCTGGCG
>JAXLXR010000013.1:0-120101 GCA_046327815.1 Candidatus Eiseniibacteriota bacterium
GCGTCCACGAGCTGGCCGAAGATCTCGAACTCGCCCGAGGTGAGGCCGCCGCCCTTGTCGTCGCCTTCCCACGTGATCGCGAACTCGCGCGTCGCGGAGTCGTAGGCGATCGCGGGCCGGAACGCGTCGTAGACCGGGTCGCCGTCGGGACCCATGTCGGAGTAGCGCATGTCGTTCGTGCCGAGCGCGTTCCCGGTGGCCGCGTCGACCAGCTGCCCGAAGATCTCGTGCTCGCCTTCGACCAGCCCGGGCGTCGTGTCGTCGCCCGACCACGCCACGAGCCACTCGTTGTCGGTGGCGCCGTAGCCGACCGCCGGGTCGATGGCGTCGTAGCTCGCGACCCCGTCCGGCCCCATGTCGGAGATGCGGAAGTCGTTCGCGCCGGTGGCCGCGCCGGTGGCGGCGGTCAGGCGCTGGCCGAAGATCTCGTACTCGTCGTCGGCGAGCGGCGCGATGCCGTCGTCGCCCGACCACACCACGAGGTACTGCGCCGCGCCCGACGCCCACGACACGGCGGGCGTGTGCGCGCCGGCGGTGATCACGCCGTCGAGCCCCATGTCCGAGATGCGGAAGTCGTTCGTGCCCACCTCCAGCCCCGTGGCGCCCGCGAGGCGCTGGCCGAAGATCTCGGACTCGCCGTTCACGAGCGGGAACGTGTTGTCGTCGCCTTCCCACACGACGAGGTACTCGTTGTTCGTGGCGTTCCACGCCACGGCGGGCTCGTCCGCGTCGTAGGCGGGGTCGAAGTTCGGACCCATGTCGGAGATGCGGAAGTCGTTCGTGCCCACTTCGAGGCCGGTGGCGCCGGCGAGGCGCTGGCCGAAGATCTCGGCCTCGCCGTTCGCGGTGACGCCGGTGCTGTCGTCGCCGGCCCAGACCACGAGGTACTCGTTGTTGGTCGCGTTCCACGCCACGGCGGGTGCGGTCGCGTCGGCGCTCGGGTCGCCGTCCGTGCCCATGTCGGAGATGCGGAAGTCGTTCGTGCCGACCGGCAGGCCCGTGGCCGCGCTCACGCGCTGGCCGTAGATCTCGAACTGGCCGTCGCCGCCGCCGGGCACGTCGTCGTCGCCTTCCCAGACCACGAGGTACTCGGCGTTCGTGGCGTTGTAGGCGACCGCGACCTGGCGGGCGTCGAACGTGATGTCGCCGTCGGGGCCCATGGTGCTGATCCGGAAGTCGTTCGTGCCGACCTCGGGATCCACCGTGACCGGCCACGCCGCGTGAGCGAGCTCGGCGTTCGCGACCACGATCCGGCTCGAACGCGCCGTGACGTCCATGTGCGCGGCGAGCTCGCGGCCGTTCGCATCGGTGACCTTGACCTGTCCCAGGCTCACCACGCCGCCGGCGTCGCGCCACGTCCAGCCGCGCGCGTGCGTCTCGAACGTGCCTTCGCAGGCGATGTCGCCCTCGAACACGAGGTCGTGTCCCGGTGCGGGCGGCGTGGCGATCACGAAGTCCTGCTCGATCGCGTGCGCGCCCGGCCGCCAGCGTTCCACGAAGCCGTCGCGCGCGAACGTCACGTCGCCGCCGCGCTCCACCGGAACGGCGGCATGCGCGCCGCGCAGGCTCCAGCGCCAGCGCGGGCCGCGCCGCGGCTCGAACGTGACGCCGCCCGCGTCGAAGCGCACGGTGTGGCGCGGGTGCACCAGCGTGTAGCCGCCGTCGGCCGGCGCGAGGTCGTTGAGCGCGAGCGCCATGGCGCGCTCGGGAGCGATGCGCGGCGCGGAGGCGGCGGTCGCCACGGCCGCGCGTGCCGCGGGCGCCGGGCGCCGCGCGTGCCCCGCGGCGAGCGCGCCGCCGAGCGCGGCGAGCGCGACGAGTGCCGTGGTGAGCGGAAGGGAACGGAACGAGCGGGCGGCCATGGGATCAGTCCTCGAGTTCGGTGGCGAGCGCGAGCTGCGCGTCGTCGGGAACGGCGATCGGGTCGCGCGGCGCGGGAGTGCCGAAGCAGCGCAGGTGCGCGCGGTCCACGATCTCGGCGATGAGCGAATCGAACGTGAAGCCGGCGGTGGTGGCGGCGCGCATGTACGAGCCGCCCGCGCCCAGCGACGCCATGGAGTTGATCTCGAGCACGCTCGGCCGGCCGTCGAGCCCGATGCGCACGTCGATGCGCGCGTAGTCGCGGCAGCCGCACGCGCGCCAGACCTTGTGCGCGAGCGCGTGCAGTTCGCGCTCGAGCGCCGGATCGAGCGGCGCCGGGCAGAGCTTCTCGGGTTCGTCGTCGGTCTTGTGGAACTTGTCGCCCTTGGACACGATCCGCGACGAACGGCCGCGGAAGTCGAGTTCGACGATCGGCAGCACCGTGGGCGGGTCGTTGCCGAGCAGGCCGATCGCCACCTCGCGGCCGTCCACGTACTCCTCGACCAGCGCGTCCTGGCCGTACGTCGCCACGATGTTCGCCACGGCGGCGTCGAGCTGCGACCGGTCGTGCACGAGCGCGAGCCCGAGGCTCGTGGACTCGTGGCGCGGCTTCACGATGAGCGGGAAGCCCAGCGACGCGTCGAAGTCGGCTGGCCCCCACATGGTGCAGAAGCGCGGCGTCGCCACACCCGCCTTGGCGATGAGCAGCTTGGTGACGACCTTGTCGAGGCAGGCCGCGTGGCCGCGAGGGCTCGAGCCCGTGTACGGCACGCCTGCCATCTCGAGCAGCCCGGGGACGTGCACGTAGCGGCATTCGCCCTGCACGCCGTACGACATGTTGAACACCATGCCCGTGGGCGCGCCCGTTCCGGGATCCGCGGGCATGAACTCGGCGAGCCGCGCGAACAGCGTGCCGTCGCCTTCGAGGATCGCGACCTGGTGACCGGCGCGGCGCAGCGCGTCGACGACGCCCTGCACGGCGGTGCGGCCGTACTTCTCGGCGGTCGGGACGCCGAACCGGGCGACGACTCCTTCGTTCCTGCGGTTGCGGACCACGGCGATTCTCATGACGGCTGGTGCTCCGTTGTGGGGGACGAGTGGGCGGAAGGGAGTTCGAACTCGGCGACCATCGCGGCGCGCCGTTTCTCGAGCCGCTTGCGGCGCTTCCTGCGGCGCCGCTTCTTGACCGGCGGGTTCAGCGCGGCGAAGACCCGGAAGCCGAAGAACTCGGCGATCGCGAACATGAGCGCGACTTCGGCGAGCAGCAGCTCGGGGTGCGAGAGCAGCAGGTGCGAGAACGCGTGCTGGCCCGCGAGCAGCGCGATCACCACGCCCAGCGCGATCGTGGCGGCGCCGCGCCAGAGCGCGGACGCGCGGCCTTCGCGCCGCCACGCGGCCGCGAAGCCGTCGGCGGTGAGCGAAAGCGCGACGAGCGGGAAGTAGGCGGCGCGGTGCAGCGCGTGCCAGCCGAATCCGCGGCCGACCAGCAGCGTGAGCGCGATCACGATCGCGACCACGCTCAGCGTGGCCGACAGCCGCGCGTAGTTCGGCAGCTTGAACTTCGCGAGCAGCGGCCGCGTCGCCACCACGGTGGCGAGCACGAGCGTCACGAACGTGAGCCCGACCGGCAGGCCGGTGAGCAGGAATGCGACGCCGAGCAGTGCCGAGCGGAACGGTCCGAGCACGCGGATCCCGAGCGTGAGGCGGAAGAACACCGCGAGCAGCGCGCCGAACGGAATGAGCAGCACGTGCGCGAGGTGATTGTCGAAGCGGCGCGCCGCCGTCGCGAGCGAGAGCCAGTCGCGCAGCGCGGTACCGAGCGGGGAGCCCGTCGCCTCGAGCGCGAGCACCAGTACGGGAACGGCGAGCAGGACTGCGATCGCGAGGCGGCGGCGCGCACTACGGCGGGCCTTGCCGCGCTTCGGGACCGGCAGCGGCACCGGCGCGGCCAGGGGCTCAGAAGCCATCGGCGACTCCTTCGCGGCGCGGATCGGCGACGCCGCTCCACGCGCCGTTGCGCGTGCGTACGATCGCCTGCACGCAGCCCATGGCGTAGCTGTGGGCCGCACGCGGCACGTGCGGGCCGCGGAAGCGCGCGGCGAGCCGCGCGAGCAGCGCATCGCTCGCGGCGCCGGACTCGACCATGTAGGCGCCACCGAGCGTGGCGTGCACGCGCGGCGCCGCGACCGCGTCGGCCGGCGTGCGGCCGCGCAGCACGGTCTGCGCGATCACGTGCAGCAGCGAAGACGTGATGCGGCGGCTGCCGGCGGCGCCGAGCGCGAACCACGGCGTGCGCGCCGAGCCGGCGGGGCCGCGGAACACGATCGTGGGCGCCGCGTTCGACTGCGGCCGTGCGCCCCGGCGCAGCATGGCGGGACCACGGCGGCGCGAGCAGGTGGTGAGGTAGTTGTTCCAGAAGAACCCGAGCCGTTCGTCAGCGACCTTGGCGCCGAAGAGCGACTGGATGGACTGCGTGAGCGACACCACCATGCCGTCGGCGTCGGCCACGCACAGGTGCGTGGTGTCGCCGGGGCCTTCGGCTTCGCGCACCCGGGCACGCGGCACGCGGGCGAGTGCTTCGGCGGCGACTTCGTTCGCGCGCGCGGCGCCGAGCATCCAGTCCACGAGCGACGGCGTGAGGCGATGGGGCGCGAGCGGCAGGCGCGAGCGTTCGCGGAACACGCCGTCCACGACCAGTGCGAAGCGCTCGTACCAGCCGTCGTCGTCCGCCACCTCGTCGAGCCCGAGCGCCTCGGCGAGGCGGAGCCCGAACAGCAGCTGCAGCCCGCCGGCGGGCGGGGGCGCGGTCACGACCTCGTGGCCGCGGAAGTCCATTGCGAGCGCCTCGCGCTCGGCCGGCTCGGCGGCGGAGGCCAGGTCGGCCTCGGTCACGAATCCGCCCGCGGCGCGCATGCCCTCGGCCATCTCGTGCGCGAGTGCGCCGAGGTAGAAGTCGGGCACGCCGTGCGCCGCCAGGCGCTCGAGCGTGGAGCCCAGCTCGCGCTGGCGCAGCAGGGCGCCACGGCGGGGAGCGCGGCCGTCCACGAGGAACGTGCGGGCCCCGAACGCGGTCGCGCCGAGCGCGGATCGGCACCACTGGATGTGACGTCGCAGCAACGGGCTGACCGGGATGCCTTCATGTGCCGCCTGAATCGCAGGCGCCAACGTGCGCGCCACCGGCAGGCGCCCGAACCGGGCCGCCAGCGCACCGATCGTGGCCGGCATCGAGGGCACGGTCGTGGCGCGAGGGCCGCGGCGCTGCGCGTCGCGATCCACGGTGCGGCGGGTCACGCCCTGCGGGGCGTGCGAGTGCCCGTCGAGCACCGTGCACGCGCCGCCCGGCCGGTGCACGAGCACCGTGGCCTGGCCGCCGAGCCCCGAGCCGCTGGGTTCGCAGACCGCCAGCA
The DNA here is from genome assembly GCA_046327815.1 of Candidatus Eiseniibacteriota bacterium. GTDB lineage: Bacteria > Eisenbacteria > RBG-16-71-46 > RBG-16-71-46 > RBG-16-71-46 > CAIXRL01. The sequence continues at coordinate 5,268 of JAXLXR010000013.1, forward strand.
TCCACGCCGCCGCGGCGGCCGCATCGGCCGCGTTGCCGCCGTCACGCAGTGTCGCGAGCGCGGCGGCGGTGGCGAGCGGGTGCGCGGTGGCGACGGCGTTCGCGGTGCCCGCGGTCACGTCCATGGCGGGGGCGTGGCTCACGCGCGGCCGACCTCGACGAGGTCGTCGAACCAGTGCGCGGAATCGTCGCGCCGGCAGATCATGACGCGGCCTTCGTCCTGCGGGTTCCGCGCGCGGTGGTAGCGCAGGTAGAGGTGGCGCTCGTCGAGCCCGATCACCTCGATCTTGCCGCTCGCGTGCGACATGCTGAAGCGGGCGCGGCGCGACAGCCCCGAGACCTTGCGCTGCGCCGCCTGGAACAGTTCGTAACCGCGCGTGATGGGCAGGTCGTAGGCCTGGTTGCCGGCGGTGGGCCGGCACTGGAACAGGTAGTACTGCGGGGCGCCGAGCAGGCTCATCTCGCCGAACAGTTCGGCCAGCACGTCGGCGTCGTCGTTGATGCCGCGGATCACCGGGCACTGGTTGACCACGCGCACGCCGCAGTCCATGAGCGTCTGGATCCCTTCGCGCGCCTCGGCGGTCAGCTCGCGCGGATGGTCGAAGTGCGCCATCACGTACACCGCGCGCGGGCCGTCGGTGACTTCGCGCAGCAGTTCCTGCAGGTCGCGATCGTCGAGGATCCGGTACGGGTTGAACGCCGGCATCTTCGAGCCGATCCGGATCGTGCGCACGTGCGGCATGGCCGCGAAGCGCTCGAGGATCGGGCGCAGCTTGCCGGTGCTCATGATGAGCGGGTCGCCGCCGGTGAGCAGCACGTCGGTGATCTCGGGGTGCGCGCCGATGTACTCGTACGCTTCGCCCAGCTCGTGAATGGTCTCGTCGTTGTCGTTCATGAACAGCCGCTTGCGGAAGCAGTAGCGGCAGTACGCGCCGCACACGCTGTTCACCAGCACCAGCGCGGTGTCGCGGTACTTGTGCTGCACGCCCTTGACCACGTAGTTGCTCGCCTCATTGCTGGCGTCGAGCGCGCCCCAGTCGTTCAGCTCCTCCATGCGCGGGATCACGAGCTGGCGGATCGGGTCGGCGGGGTCGTTCCAGTCGATCAGGTCGAGGTAGTAGCTGTTCGCGCGGAACACGTAGCGCTTGGAGATCTCCTCGATCTGCTTCGCCACGTCGGGCGGCAGGTGCGGCAGCTGGCTCGCCGAACGGTAGTAGCGCACGCGCGGGCCGGCGGGCGCCGGGGGCGTGCCGGGACGGACGAGTTCGACGTGGGGCAGGTGGGAGAGCGCCGCGCCGCGCGGAAGGTCCGCGTTCGTCGCGCTCAGGGCTGCACCGATGCCGATGGGATTCACGCGGGGCCTCCGACTCGTGGGGCGAGGGTGGGCGGAGGCCGGGGGGCGGCTTCCGCTTCCAGTCGGGGTGCGGGCTTCGCACCTTCACGGCCACAGGTGTGTGGCCCAACGCGGGAAATACCCGGGCAGGCAAAAAAGATCCGCCCCCGGCGAAAACCGGGGGCGGAGTCGTGCCGCGGGGGGGGCGGTCAGTGCCGGGCGCGGTAGCGCTCCGAAACGGCGTCCCAGTCCACCACGTTGCGGAATGCGGCGACGTAGTCCGCACGGCGGTTCTGGTACTTGAGGTAATAGGCGTGCTCCCAGACGTCGAGCCCCAGCAGCGGGACGTCGCCTGCGGTGAGCGGGGAGTCCTGGTTCGGCGTGGTCACGATCCGGACCGTGCCCTTGGTGTCGGACACGAGCCATGCCCAGCCGCTGCCGAACACGCTCATCGCCGCGGCGTCGAACTTGGCCTGGAACGCGTCGAAGCCGCCGAAGCCGCGATCGAGCGCGCCGAGGAGTTCGCCCGCCGGCTTCGCGGGGCCGCCCTTGCGCAGGCTGGTCCAGAACAGCGAGTGGTTGTGGTGACCGCCCCCGTGATTGCGCACCGCGCCGCGGATGTCCTCGGGCACCTTCGCCAGATCGCGCACGAGCTGTTCGAGCGACCAGCCCTCGACTTCCTTGCGGCCGGCGACCGCCTTGTTGAGGTTGTTCACGTAGGCGGCATGGTGCTTGTCGTGGTGGATCTGCATGGTCTGCGCGTCCACGTGCGGCTCGAGCGCGTCGAACGCGTACCCCAGCGCCGGCAGCGTGAACGGCCCGGCGGGCGCGGGCGGTGCGGCCGCGGGAGTGGGCGGGGACTGCGCGGCGGCGTGCTCGGCGACGGCGGCCAGCGAAGTCGCGCCGACGGCCATGAGCTTGATCGCGTCTCTGCGATTCATGGGCGAGGTGCTCCGGAAAGGTAGGGGGCTGCGTTCGCGTGCGGTGAACCGTCAGATGCACGCGTCGCGCGGCGCGATTCCGGTCTTCCCGGTCCGGCCGTGTGCGGGGCGAACCTGACCGCGTGGTCTGCGGCGCCCGCGTACTGCACGGCGAGGAACGCACGAAGGCCGCCCGCTGCTGCCGGGCGGCCTTCGTGGTGTGCCGTGAGGAGGCGAGGCGTCTCAGAGCGATCCGGACTCGTAGGCGATTTCGCCGTGCAGCGACGCGTCGAGGCCTTCCGCTTCGGCCTGCTGCCCGACCTTGACCGGCACCACGCGGTCGATCAGCCAGAGCATGCCGAGCGTGAACACGAACGCCCACGCCGACGAGAACACCACGGCGCCGCACTGCACGAGGAAGAACTTCGAGTTGCCGTACAGCAGGCCGTCCGCGCCCGCGGGGTTGATCGCGGTGCTGCCGAACACGCCCAGCAGCAGGATGCCGATGAAGCCGCCCACGCCGTGCACGCCCCACACGTCGAGCGCGTCGTCCCACTGCAGCTTGTTCTTGAGCGCCACGGCGTAGAAGCACACGATGCCGGCGATGATGCCGATCAGCGCGGCGCTGCCGAAGCTCACGAAGCCCGCGGCCGGCGTGATCGTGGCGAGGCCGGCGACCGAGCCGGTGAGCAGCCCGAGGAACTTGGGCTTGCGGGTGGTCGTCCACTCCACGAAGAACCACGCGGCGCCCGCGAACGAGGCCGCGATGTCGGTGTTCAGGAACGCCGTCGCGGTGATCGAGTCCACGCGGAACTCGCTGCCGGCGTTGAAACCGTACCAGCCGAACCACAGCAGGCCGGTGCCGAGCGCGACCAGCGGAATGCTGTGCGGGCCGGGGTCCTTGACCTTGCGGCGCCCCACGTACAGCACGGACGCGAGCGCGGCGATGCCGGCGATGTTGTGCACCACGATGCCGCCGGCGAAGTCGAGCACGCCCATCTTCGCGAGCAGGCCGCCGCCCCAGATCATGTGCACGAACGGGAAGTACACGAGCAGCAGCCAGAACGTGAGGAACAGCATGTAGGCGGGGAACGTCACGCGATTCGCGAACGCGCCGGTGATCAGCGCGGGCGTGATGATGGCGAACATCATCTGGTAGGCGACGAACACGATGAGCGGAATGGTGTCGTTCGGCGACGGCGTCTGCAGCGTGACGCCGCGGAGGAACGCCATGTCGAGGTTGCCGATCAGGCCGCCTTCACCGCCGGAGAAGCACAGCGAGTAGCCGACCGCATACCAGAGCACCGTGGTCCAGCACAGCGAGACGAAGCTCTGGATCATGATCGCGAGCACGTTCTTGCGGCCGACGAGGCCACCGTAGAAGAACGCGAGCCCGGGCGTCATCAGCATGACGAGGCTGCAACAGAGCAGCATGAAGGCGGTGTTGCCCGTATCGAGATGGAGCATGTTGCCTCTCCGTGTCCGGGTGAATGGGCCGCGTGGGGTGACCCGGTGGAGCCAGGCCCCGGGGGGGGCTGACTGCCACAGGATGGCCGCAGCCGCTGCCCGCGCGCAGCGGGCCGATGGAACGCACGGCGCTGCCACTTTGGGCGACGTCGGGTTGCCGGAACGCGAAGCCCCCGCATCGCGCGGGGCGAGGCGGGGGCGTTGACTGCGAGCGTGCCGGCGGTCAGTGGCCCGCGGTCGCTCCCGGCTTCGGGCGGGCGTTCCACAGGAATCCCATGAGCACCATGGCGATCACGGCGAACCCGATCATGCTGGGCGCCCAGGCGTCCCAGCCGTACACGTCCACGAGCTTGCCGATGCCGATGCCGGCGAAGAAGCCGCCCACGTACTGCATGCCGTCGAACATGCCGGCCGCGGTCGCGGCGGCGCGCTTGCCGCCGAAGTCCATGGACGCCGTGCCCGACAGCATCGAGTGCACCATCGAGATGGCGAGCGAGTTGAGGCTGAACGCCACGATGAGCATGGTGAGCGACGGCCCGCCCATGATGATCGCGAGGCACGCCACGATGATCGCGTAGCCGATGAACGCCACCGGCGGGCGGCGTGCGCCGAACACCTTGTCGCTCATGTAGCCGGCGACGAACGCGCCCAGGATGCCGCAGCCCACGATCGCGAGCGCGCCGCTCTTGAAAATGGGGTCGTCGAGCTTCATGTGCTGCGCTTCCTGCATGTAGCGCGGGAACCACTCCTCGAAGCCCTTGCGCACGAGCCCGGTGCAGAACTCCGCGCCGGCGATCGTCAATGCGACGGGGTTCGTGAACACCTTCTTGGCCACGTAGCCCAGCGTGATCTTCTCGGTGTCGCCGCTCGTGGCGTCCTGCGGATCGAAGTGCGGCAGGCCCGCTTCCTCGGGCGTGTCGCGCACGACGAGCGCCGTGAGCACGGCCATGATCGCGACGAGCGCCGAGGGAATGAAGAACTTCCACTGCCACGGCGCGGCGACGACCACGGCGGCGGTGCCGATCGCGTACACGGCGGCGCGGCCGCTCTGGATCATGGAGCCGAAGATCGCGCTGAAGACGCCGCGTTCCTTCACGTGGAACCAGCCGCTGTTCACCTTGATCAGGGCCAGCGCGCTGTACGACTGGAAGAACATGTTCAGCGTCCACACCGTGGTGAAGTACGTCAGCAGCACGGCGGGCGTCTTCACGAGCCCGAGGTAGGCACCGAGCCCGAACGCGAAGTTGAAGACGCACGCGCCGACCGCGCCGATGATCATCGCCTTGCGGCCGCCGAGCTTGTCGGCGATGGGCCCGTTGAAGATGGCGGCCAGGCCGTACAGCAGCGTCGCCGAGGAGATCACGACGCCGATCTGCGCCTTGGTCCAACCGAACTCGTCGCAGAGCGACTTGTTCGCGAACGAGAAGTTGTAGCGCGCGGTGTACATCGCCGCGTAGGTGAGTCCGAGCACCAGCCAGTTCTGCGTGCGGCGCTTCAGGAACTCGTCCGTGTGCTGGATCGGCTGCTGAGCCGACATGCGGCCTCCGTCCGTGCAGGATCCTTCGTTTCGTCAGTCGTGGAACGTGCTTTGTAGCGGCGCGGGGGGACGGGGTCAAGCGGGCGCAAAGAGGCCCCTGCGCTTGCCGGAATACGGGCAGTTGCGGGGGCGGTCCGAGTCGCGGCTCAACGGGAGTCGCGGCGCCCGGGCGGGATGGACCGAGTACCGCGTCCGGGGGGGGGGGCAGTACGGCGAGATGCTCTCGAGCGACATCGTGCTCGCCTGGCCGGCAGAGGTACGCGCGAGATTCCTGTTGACGGGTTGCACGCGGGCTCTTGCGAGCGAGCGCTGCTCGCACACGAGACACGCCCCGTTCGCTCGAGCTTCGCGTGACGCCGCGGCCTTCGCGCAATCCCTCGCGCGTTGTCGTCGCGCATCGCGTTCGCGCGCGTGCGCACACGTACGGCGCGCCGAAATGCTCGTGATACAACGTGCGCTCACCCGCCCCCGAAGCGGAGTGCGCGATGTCCCGTTTCGCCGTGGACCACCTGTCGCCGTTGGCGGTGCGCCGTCGTCTGGAGGAAGTGGACCTCGAAGAGAAGGCGCGGCTCGCCGAAGGGCTGGCGCTGATCGCGCTGATGGATGCGCGCGGCGACTACCTGGAAGCCGGGTTCTCGTGCATGCAGCGGTACTGCATGGAGCGGCTGCGGATGTCGGAGGAGCAGGCGCAGCGCCGCATCCGTGCCGCACGACTGGGGCGCGCGTTCCCGGTCGTCTTCGAGCGCCTCGCCGATGGGCGCCTGACGGTGACGAACGCCTGCGAACTCGCGCCGGTCCTGACGAGCGAGAATGCCGAGATGCTGCTCGCCGCGGCCGAGTACCAGCCCAAGCTGCAGGTGCGACGGATGGTCGCCGACGCCACGCGTGCGCAATCCGCCAAGCCGATGACGACGGAGCCGGAGCCGCGACAGTCGAGTGACGCCGTCGCGGCGAACGCGGCGCCGGCACCGACACTCGCCGAGCTCTGCGGAACGCCCGCACCTGACGCGCCCTTGACCGAATCCGCGCCAGCGCGGGTGAACTCGCACGTCCGCGGCCGCGTGTTCGAGACCGAGGCCGGTGCGCACGGCCTGCGCGTGGAGCTGACCGACGAGGAGTTCGCGGCGTTCCAGCAGGCGCGCGACCTGCTGTCGCACGTGGTGCGCAACGGCGATCCGGCGGTGGTCGTGGCGCGCGCGTTGGCGCACTACGCCGCGCACCTGCACCGGCGCCGCTTCGGCGCGAAGCGGGCCGCGGCGGAAGTGAAGCGCGTGCCGCGCGGCCGGCACATTCCCGCGGCGCTGCGCCACGAAGTGGCCGAGCGCGACGGCTGCTGCTGCGCGTTCGTCGGCGCGGACGGGCATCGCTGCGGCGACACGCGCGGGCTGCAGTTCGACCACATCGTGCCGCTGGCGCAGGGCGGAGAGACCACCGCGGCGAACCTGCGGCTGCTGTGCGCGCACCACAACCGCCACGAGGCCGCGAAGCGATTGGGCGCGGAGCACGTGGCGGCAAGACGCGAGCAGCGCGAGCGCGCGCGGGCGCTCGAGCACGCGGCGCAGCAGCGTGAGGCGGCGCGCGCCGAAGCGCGTGCGGCGATGCCGAGCGCGACGAACGCGGAACAGGCGCCGCCCGACGAACCGGCAGACGCCGCCGAATCGCCCGAGCAGGCCCGGCGCCGGAGCGACGCCGACACCATCGCCGCGCTGCGCTGGATGGGCACGCCGCCCGAGCAGGCGCGGCTCGCGGCCGAGCGGACCGCGGCGCTCGCGGACGGCCCGCTGGAGGCGCGCGTCCTCGCGGCGGTCGCGCTGTGCGGCAGCCGGTTCGGCCGCAGGCAGGACTTCCGGCGGCCGGCAGACGCGGCGACGACCGCCGCCACATGAGCCGGTGCGCGAGCGGATGCTGCCGCGCCGCCGAATCCGGGCCGGCCCGCGCCACGAAATCCCCGCGCGGGCCGCGGGCGAAACCGTGGCCGGGTTCTTACCGCGTCCGGCGTCGCGCCGCTACTTCACCACCAGCGCCATCGCCGTCAGGTCGTCGGTCGGCGCGCCGTCTTCGAACGCCTGCACGCGCGCGAGCACTTCGGCGACGATCGCCTGAGCGCCCAGGGCCCGCGCGTCGCGCACGGCGGCGACGAGACGTTCGTCGCCGAACAGTTCGCCGTCGCCTTCGGCTTCGGTGACGCCGTCGCTGTAGGCGAACAGCACGTCGCCGGGGGCGAGCGAGGCGCGGCCGAGGTGGCACTGCCAGTCGTCGAACACGCCGAGCACGGTGGCGGTCGCGGGCAGCCATTCGGCGTCGCCGTTCGCGCGCAGCACGAGCGGCGGGTTGTGGCCGCAATTGATGTAGTTCAGGCGCCGCGTGGCGTCGGACCACATGCCGAAGAACAGCGTCGCGAACTGGCCCGCACGCGAGCGCTCGCGCAGCAGCGCGTTGACCTGCCGCAGCGCGCGCAGCGGATCCTGCGGCGTGCTGCCCACCTGGCTGCGCAGGTGCGCCTGCAGGTTGGCCATGCGCAGCGCGGCGTGCACGCCCTTGCCCGACACGTCGGCGAGCACGAGCCCGACCTGGCGCTCGCCGAGCGGCAGGAAGTCGTACCAGTCGCCGCCCACGCTGCGCGCCTGCGTGCAGTGTGCGGCGAGCGTGGCGCTCTCGAGTTCGGGCGGCGCGGCGGGAAACAGCTGCGCCTGCACGTCGCGCGCGATCTGCAGTTCGCGGTCGAGCCGCCGCGAGTAGTCCATGCGTTCGGCCAGCTGTTCGGCGAGCCGGATGACTTCGAACGCGACGCCCGCGTGCGCGCATGCGGTGACCAGCCGCGGCCGCAGCGCGGGATCGAGCGCGCCTTCGCAGCCCAGCGCGAGCAGTCCCACGGGATGGTCGCGCCGGTCGAACACCGGCACGATCGCCGCGGGCGGTCCGGGCAGCCCGAGCCGTTCGTGCAGTGCCGCCAGCGATTCGCCGTCCCAGTGAGCGCCCGACCACAGCCGCTCGCTCGTGGCGGGGTCGGCGTCGAGGTGGAGCACCGCGACGTCCGCCTGCTCGGCGTCGGCCGAGGCGAAAGCGCCGTCGGCGCGCCGGAACCAGACCTCCAGCCACGCCGGGGCCGCCAGCTCGCGCACGTGGGCGGCGAGCAGCCGGGCCAGCCCGGGGCGGTCGGAGGCGGCGGCGCGGCGGGTGAAATCGTCCATCGAAGCGGCTCCGGGCGGTGGTCGTGAGGCGTGGGACGGGCGGATCGTGCGATGCGCCCGGGGTGCCGGGCGCAGCACTTCGGACCATAACATCGGTGCGCGCGTTGGCCCGGCAATTGTCGCGGCCACCGCGGCAGGTGCGGTGCTATGTTGGCCATGGAGCCGGTGGCGCCGCCCCTGGTGCATGGCACCAGGATCGCCCGATCCGCGGGCGCGGGAGCGATCGCCGGCCGCCGGCGGCCGTACCTCGACCGGCCGCGCGGAGAAGGGGGGAGCACGATGAAAGTCCTGCTCGCACTCGACACCTCCGCGATCGCCACCGAGACGATCGCGACCGTGCAGCGGATGTTCGCTCCGAACCAGACGCAGGTGGTCGTGTTGTCGGTGGTCGGCACCAACGAACTCGACGTGGTGCCCTCGCCGGTACTGCTGGCGTCGGTGGCGCAGAACCTGGCGGTGCTCGAAGCCGACCACGTGCGCACGCACCACGAGATCGTCGCGCAGACCGTGAAGGCGCTGCGCGCGGCGGGCTTCACCGCCAGCGACGACGTGCGCTACGGCGATCCGCGTCATGCGATCGTCGAAGCAGCGCGGACGCACGCCGCCGACCTGGTGGTGGTGGGTGCGCACGACCGCTCGGCGTTCCAGCGCTTCGTGTCGGGCAGCGTCGCTTCGCACGTGGCGACGCACGCGCCGTGCGACGTGCTGATCGTGCGGCATCCGCACGGGGAGTAGTTGCCGGCTCACACTCGTGCCGACCCGGCCGCCTGCCCCGTGTGCCGGACCGGCCGCCGCCCGCGATTCGCCGTAGCGAGTCGCGGGCGGAGTCGTCTAGGGTCGCACCCCGAGGCGGCATGCGGGCGCACGCGCGCGTCTACCCGACGTGCCGGGACGTGGTGCAGAGTGCGGCGTTCGCGCCGGCGACGTTGGGGGGGAGCCGTGGCCATGATGAAGTCGTACCCGAGCTTCGACGCGTACCTGGACGACCAGCCCGCCGCGAACCAGGGCGTGATCCGTGCGCTGCGCAAGCTGGTGAAGCGCGCCGCGCCGACGCTGGTGGAGGCCGTGAAGTACGGCAACGGCTGCTGGGTGGACGGCAAGTGGCCGATCGCCTACGTGTACGCCGCCGACGGCTACACGCAGCTCGGGTTCATGTCGGGCGCGAAGCTGAAGGACCCGAAGCGCCTGCTCGAGGGGAGCGGCGCGTGGATCCGCCACGTGAAGCTGCGCACGCCGCGCGACGTCGTGGAGCGCGACCTCGTGGCGCTGCTCACGCAGGCGGTGGCGCTGGGGCATCCCGCGGCGAAGAAGTCCGCGTCCGCGAAGAAGGCCGCGAGCGGCGCGACCACCGCCAGGGCGGCGAAGCCGGCCAAGGCGCCCAATGCCGAGAAGCAGCTCGCCGGCTACTTCGCCCGGCACCCGGCCGCGTTGGCCAAGCTCGGCAAGGCGCTGCGCACGAAGCTGCGCAAGCGCCTGCCCGGCCTGCACGAGATCGTGTACGTGTACGAGAACCAGGGCGTGCTGCTGGTGACGTACTCGGCGACGGAGAACGGCTACGAAGGCCTGTGCTCGCTGGGGCTGTACCCGGGCGAAGTGCGACTGGCGTTCGGCCAGGGCGCGGCGCTGGCGAAGTCGGCGCCCAAGGGGCTGCTGCAGGGGAGCGGCAAGACCGTGCGGTATGTGGCGCTCTCGAAGCCCGCGGACCTGGACCGCGCCGAGATCGAGGCGTTGCTGGCGGCCGCGGTGAAGCTGGCGAAGGTGCGGCTCGTGCCGGGCGCGAAGGGCGCCATGATCGTGCGGGCGGAGGAGCAGAAGAAGCGGACTGGTCGCAGTGGCGGGCGTGGTGGACGCCGGTAGTTCTTCGGACTGACCAGGGGAGAACAGGATGTTCGAAATGCGCCGCCCGGACTGCATCGTCGCCTGTGTCGTCGCGCTCGCGGCGGCGTGGGTGCCCGTGGCGCGGGCCGACGTGCTGCGTGAGAGCCGAATGTTCCAGTGGTTGCTCCTGCGCTCGGAGTCGAACACCCGCGAGTACACCTCGAGCGATCGCCGATGTACGGAGTACCAGGTACGCAGCTGGGGGCTCGATGGCAAGCCGTTTCCCGGAGTGACCGCGGTCCGAGTCATCGTGCGGCTCGACCTCGGTCTGGTCTGGGAGGTGCGCGAGCAGGACACGACGTACACCGAGACGAGCTTCGCCGTTCTGCGGGAGGCATGGGCGCGAGCCGGGTACGTACGTCCCGTACCGCAGCGTGTGTCGGGCGCTTTGCGCAGCGGCCGGAGGGAGCAGGTCGCCGGCAGGGCAGCCGAGCGCGTGGACATCGAAGCCCTGTTCGCGCGCGAAACGCCGGAAGCCGGAGCCGCAGCCAGTTCCCAGCCCCCCGACACGGCGAAAGGCCAGGCGTGGATCGCAGCGGACTTCCCGGAATGCGGGCAGTTGCGCGCGTTCGAGTCGCGGTGCCTGGATTCGCTGCGGGGCTGCGAACTGGGCGAGGAGATGGCGGCCTCGCGAGAGTTCGATGCGCGCCTGCTCGCCGCAAGCGGCTTGCAGGATGGCTGCGTCCTGGGCTGGTCGCTTCGGCTCGCCATTGCCGAGCGTCCGGAGCTCGCTTCGAACCCTGCCGACGATGCGGACTCCCTGGTACAGGCGCTCAGACGCGACTGGGGCTCGTTCCGCGACGAGTGCGTGCGGTTCGAGACCGTGCCTGCCAATCTCGCGATCTATGAATTGCCGCGAGGCTATCGCCGCAGGCCTTCCGATGCCGAGCTGCTTCTGAAGGCACTCGAGTAACGGTATTCACGTGGGTGCCGGAAGCACACGCCGAGGGTGGCGATTCCGGCGCCACGGATGGAAGGGAACGAACCCGCCCCCGCGGGGTAGTGGCAGGAGCAGCCCGGGATCGTTCCACCCGGGCGCCGCGTGGCGTGTCCTTGCCGATGGCGCCATGACCGGAAGCGCGGCGGGCAGCACAGGGATGGCGAGGGACCCGTACCGCGACGGCAGGCGGTGCCGGTCCCTGAACAAGGGGAATCGCCATGGCCAAGAAGTTCTTCTACGTGTGTGCCGGGATCTTCCTGCTGGCGCTGAGCCACCACCTGGGCGCGAGCCGTGCGAACGCGCAGCGCACCACCACGGGCAACGTGGCCATGTGCGCAGCCGACGGCTACCTGTACGTGTGGACGCCCAACGGCGAGGTCTACGTGCGATCGCTCGATTCGAATTGGAAGACCGCCAGCCCGCCTTCGCTGGTCGGCAACTTCTGGCAGGGCACCGAGCGGGCGCCGCGGCCGTCCGAGACGTGGGGCGGTGTGCGGCCGCGTACGAAGTAGGAGCGGGCAAGCGGCGCGAGAACATGCTCCAACGTTCCGGGGCATTGCGACGTCCGATACACTCGGACCGTACGCTGTTCCCTGGACGCGGCCGCACCGCCACCCGGAGGCCCTCATGAGGAAGCTGCTCGCCATACTCGCACTGCTCGCGGTGACCCTTGGCCCTGCCCACGCGGGTGGCCTGCACGCCACCCTCGAGGGGCCGGCCGCGGATGGCGTCACGTACACGGTGCGCGCGCTCGACTGCCCGCCCGGGGTCACGCTGAAGCCCTGGGTGGTCGCCGACGGGTTGGCGGATGGCAAGCTGCAGTACGTGCGGTTGGACCTGCAGCCCACCGCCGAGCCGGGCGTCTATACGTTCCAGCGCGGCTGGCCCCAGCGGGGCGACTGGATGCTGCGCGTGAACCTGGCCGATCCGCCGCCCGGACCGGTCACCGTGGCCGCGGTGGACCGCGACGGCCGGGTGCAGAAGAACCAGCTCTTCTGGAACACCTACGGCGTGCCCGAATGCCGCCGGGTCCTCGAGCAGATCGCCAGAAAGAAGGGGATCAAGCTCGACGAAGGCTGCTGAGCCGCGCGAGACGAATGCAGTGCGAAGCGCGCAGCGCTGCCCGGCGCACCGTTGCGAGCCCGGGCGGCGCTCAGCGCGCGCAGGCTCCACCCACGAGTTCGTAACCGAACTCGTACGATGAAGGCTCCAGCACGACGCCGCGCGCGAGCGGGTGCGAGCCGCGCAGCCGCCACGACGAACCTGCCGCGCAGTCCTGCACGCGATGCCCGGCGAACGCGATGCGGACGACGCTCGTGATCCCGGAGCCGCGCGGCGGGAACAACACCTGCGAGCCCGCGGACGCGTCCCCACCCTCGACGGGCCCGGCGGGCAGGCAGTCGGCCGCGACGTCGAGCCCGTCGGCGTGCACGAAACCTCGCCAGTGGCCGCGCGTGTCGCGCGCCAGTTCCGCGCGGCCGTACGTGGCGTAGTGCCCCTTGCCGCGCATGAACCGGACGAACGCGCGGTCGGGTAGCCAGAACTCGAGCATGAGGTAAGGCAGCCCCGGCCCCAGATCTGCCGCACTGTCCGCCGGCGCGACTCGCGCAAACCACATCGCCCCGGCGCCGTGCGCCGGCCACGTGGGGGAGCGCCCGTCGAGCATGAACGTGCCGGCCTGCAGGATCTCGAGAAACGAAACGCCCCAGCCGCGGCGCTCCGGATGCGTGGTGAGGTGCTCGGCCGCCCAACCGACACCTCCCGCCGCGAGTTCGCCGATCGTGACGAATCGCAGCTCGACCGGCAGCCGCTCGCCCACGGTGGCGGTGTCGAAGGCGACCCACGCGAGGATCTCGTGCGGATCGCGGACGACCCAGTGCGTGCGCGCGCCCTCGGGAACGGCCAGATCGCGCGCGCTGGCTGGGCGGCCGCCTGCTACCAGTGCGGCGATCGCGAGTGCCAGCAGCAGGGTCTTCATGGGCTCCTCAGGGCGGGAAAGTGCCGGGCGCGCAGCTGACTAGCGCGCGCATGGTAGCTCCCCGGCTGCGCGCCCGCGAAGTCGCCTCGCCCTGGGTGCGCAGTGGGACAAGCGGGCTGAGGGACCGGGTGCTGGATTGGATTGTCGATGAGCCATGTGCGCTAGGGAACTGACGCGTAGCCCCGCGCCTCAGACGGATCGAGCTGCGGTTTCCTTAGGCAGTCCACACGAATACCACAGTTTTCGCCCGCAGCGATTCAATGGGCGTCGCGGCAACACAATAGGAAGCGCCTCAACGAGCTACTGACGTTGAGGCGCTTCTTGGGCTTGACCCGCTCTCGTGGACATCTTCCGAGAGGCGGATACGATGTCCCGCATGGCCAAGACCGAGGGGCGCCGGGCACGGCGCAAGTTCACGGATGAGTTCAAGGCAGGCGTGGTACGGCTGGTCCTTGATGAAGGCAAGTCCGCGGGGGCCGTGGCCCGCGATCTGGACCTGACCGATTCGGCGGTGCGCGAGTGGGTGGCGCGGGCCGGCCGATCGAACCAAGGGTAAGTCCGGCGGCCTCACGACCGTCGAGCGCGAGGAGCTGGCGCGACTGCGCAAGGAAGTTCGCGAGCTCAAGCTGGAGCGTGACGTCCTAAAAAGCAGCGGCCTTCTTCGCCAAGGAGAGCAGCTGAGGTTCGAGTTCATCCGAGCGGAGAAGGCCGCAGTCCCGATCACGAAGCTCTGCCGTTGGCTCCGGGTCTCGCGCAGCGGGTACTACGCGTGGTGCGAACGGCCGGAGTCGGAGCGCGCGAAGCAGGATCGCCAGCTGCGTGTGCGGATCCGTGCTTCATTCGACGCCAACGCAAGCAGCGCTATGGCGGTCCTCGCATCTGGGAAGACCTCGCCGAGGACGACATTCACGTGAGCCCGCAAGCGCGTTGTGCGTCTCATGCAGGAAGAAGGCCTGCGAGCGCGAGCGAGGAAGCGGTACAAGAAGTCGGTGGTCAGCGATCGAGACCAGCCGGTTGCCGCGAACCTGCTGAACCGCGAGTTCACGGCCGCTGCGCCGACCAGCGTTGGGTGGGCGACACCACGGAGTTCGTGATCGGTTCGAGCGGCAAGCTGTACCTCGCGGCGATCCTCGACCTGTTCTCGCGGTTCGTCGTGGGCTGGGCGGTCAGTGCGATCAACGACCGGCACCTCGTGACGCGCGCACTCGAGATGGCGCTCAAGCGGCGCTGCCCGGCGGACGGGCTGCTGCACCACTCGGATCGGGGCTCGCCGTACTCGAGCGAGGACTACCAGGATGCGCTTCTGGCGCAAGGCATCACGTGCAGCATGAGTCGGCGCGGCAACTGCTACGACAACGCCGTGATGGAGGCTTCTTCTCGAGCGTGAAGAGCGAGTTGGTGAGCGCTTCGACAGCCACGGCGAGGCGAAAATGGAGTTGTTCGACTACATCGAAGTGTTCTACAACCAGCGGCGACGGCACTCGACGCTCGGGCAGATCAGCCCGGCCGCGTTCGAGAAGGCACGAGCCACTCACGCCGCGTAGTTCAACTGTCTACGAAATCGGGCCAAGCTCAAGAGGTCCGGCAGATGGCGGGCCGCCTCGCGCCGTACGCCACCGGCTCACCGGGTTCGTTCGCGAACGCGGTCCGGCGGCTCAGCGGTGTCGAAGGGTTCCACGTTCACCAGATGCGCCATACGTTCGCGTGTCAGTGGCTGGAGCGCGGCGGCTCGCTTGCCGCCCTGCAACAAGTCCTTGGCCACGCGAGCATCGTGACCACGCAGCGGTACGCGCGGCTCTCGGATGAGGCGGTGATGCGGGAGGCGGCAAGGATGGAGGTCGCGAAATGTTCGAGCTGAGGCCGGTCGCCGATAGCGCGGTGAGGTCACAACTGGTTGAGTTGTGTGCCGGGTCCAAGCCGCTCACGGCCCGGTTGGCGCGCTGGATGGCATCGGGGGCGGGCACTTTAAGCGCCTACGTTCCCGTCGAGTCGCTTCCAGATCTTCCGGCGTCGCTCGGGACCGGTGGGCTCACGGATGAGGCAAGTCAAGCGGCAGGGCTGTCCGAACTAGAGTCGCATGCTGCGCAGTTCATCGGAGCATCCGAACATCGTTTCGTCATGCTGGAAAGTCAGGCAGCAGACCCGACAGATCCGTTCCTTACCAGGCACATCGGTGAATGGCGAGCGATCCGGGAGTCCTGCTACTTCATCACGAGGAGGCTAGGCCAAGGACCCGACTCCGATGACTTGTATGCAGGATCATGTCACTGGCTCGATGCATGGTTCTTCTGCACCGGGGATCGCATCCTCGGGGCGTTGGAAGCCGGACTCGCGGACGAGAGTCCGGGAGACCTGCTCATCGAGTCCGTGTGGATCAGCGCGTACGATGCTGAGGGCTTCATCGTGTGGTCGCCGGAGTCCAAACCGTAGCCACGACCGTAGCCATCTCCCGCAGGAGCAGCTCTACCATCGCCTTCTGTGCCTTGCGCACTCGTAGTCATCCATCCCAGCGTGCCCCGCCCGCGGCCTCGTCGCGCCGACGTATCAAGCCGCGATTGCCTACAGCCCCCGCCGCCCCCGCTCCTTCACCGGCACGTTCTCCAGGCACGTCGTCCACCAGCCGGTGCGGATCGTCTCGATGAACTCGGCCGGCAGGCCTTCGCGCTCCATGTGAAGCGCCAGCGCCTCGTGGTCGTACTGGACCGGACGGAACGTCACGTCCAGCGTGCCGTCGTCGGCGAACGTCAGCGCCGCGTACCACACGCACGTGCGGCCGTCGTGCGCGGGGCGGCCGATCGCGCCCACGTTCACCACGTGCCGCCCGCCGGGCAGTGCGCGCGACCAGTGCAGGCCGGTGTGCGTGCACGCGATCACGTCGGCTTCGTACGTGTCGCAGAGCCACGACAGGAACGCATCCGAGCAGGCGCTGTCCCAGAGAAACTCGTTCACGCGCCGCGGTGAGCCGTGGCAGAGCAGCACGCGGCGGCCTTCCACCACGAGCCGCGCCTGGGGTTGCAGCGTTCGCAGCCACTCGCGCGTTGCGGCGCCCACGCGCGCGTTCGTGAAGTCGTAGCTCACCTGCGCGAAGTGCACGTCGCGCGGGTCGCTGTAGCCGCACGCGCAGTCGGCCAGCGCGTGGCCGATCGAATGATCGTAGTTGCCCTGCAGCATGGGCACGCGGGCATCGCGCAGCAGTGCGGCGCAGGCTTCGGGGTCGGGGCCGAAGCCGCCCAGGTCGCCCAGGCACCACACCTGGGCGTCGCCGCGCGCGGCGCTGTCGGCGAGCACGGCGCGCAGGGCATGCGGGTTCGAGTACACGCCGCCGAAGAGTGCCAGTGTGGTCATCGCGTCACCCGTTCGCGCAGGTCATGCCGGTCACCCAGCAGGTGTGGCAGGCGCCGTGCGACAACTCGAAGCCGCGCGCAGATTCGGCGAGCGTGTCGCCCATGCGCGCGGCGGGCTCGTCCACCAGCAGCGGGCACACGAACACGCCCTGCGACGTCACCGCTCGGCACGCGCCGCACTGCAGCCGGTCGGCGTCGAACGCGCCGGCCGGCAGCAGCGCCAGCGACTCGCGCTCGCCGTACGCACCGGCGCGTTCGGCTTCGCGGCCCAGCTTGAACAGCGGCAGCACCTTCACGCGCGGCTGCGCGAGTCCCTCGGCGCGCAGCACGTCGAACACGCGCTCGCGGAACTGCAGCGCGTCGCCGCGCTCCAACTGCGTCACGGTCACGATCGGCAGCAGTCCCGCGGCCGACAGCGCGCGCAGGCCGTCCATGGTGCGCGACCACGCGCCGGCGCCGCGCAGCGCGTCGTGCGCGGCGGCGGTCACGCCGTCGAGCGACACGCGCAGTTCCAACGAGTAGCGCGCGGTGCGCGTCGTCGCGGCCAGCCATGTCACGCGCCGCGCGGTGAACAGCGTGCCGTTGGTGAGCACGGTCACGGGCGCCACGGCGAGCGTGTCTTCGACGATCGCCTCGAGTTCGGCGTTCAGGAACGGCTCGCCGCCGGTGAAGTAGATCTCCTTCACGCCCATGGCCACGGCCTCGGCCACGCGCGCGGCCACGTCGGCGCGCGCGAGCATGGCGTGGCGCGTCACGCCGGGGCCGCTGGGCACGAAGCAGTGCGCGCACGAAAGATTGCACTGCGTGCCGGCCACCTGAATCCACAGGGTGTCGAGGTGATGGAAGGGCTGGACGTGCACTCGCGGACTCGGTCGCGGCGGGTCGGAAGGGGCGGCGAAAGGGGTCACGGCCGAACGGTCTTCGCCGCCCGCAACCCAAACGTCACGGCGGGGCCAAATCTCCCGCCGGGAAGCCCCCGCGGGCTTTGACGCCACGCGAAGCTGTTCCTAATGTATCGCGTTCTCATGCAACACCGTGGGGCCGCTGGGTTCGCGCGATCTGCGAGCCGGCCGGGCCACGGGACCGGAGGCACTATGCGAGAGCAGGTCGAGAAAGTCATCGAGCAACTCCGCGAGCACGTCGTGCGGCCGGACGGGGGCGACCTCGAACTGGTGAACGTGTCCGACGACGGCGTCGTGACCATCCGCCTCATGGGCGCGTGCGTCGGCTGCGCCAGCTCCACGACCACGCTGCGCAACGGCATCGAACGTTACCTTCGCCACAAGCTGCCGCAGGTCACGCAGGTCGTGGCGGAGTAGCCATGTATTTCTACGGACTCATCGTCGCCACGAGCCTGATCGTCATGACCGTCGGTCTGGCGATCGGGATCAACCGCGTGCGCGAATGGCGGGAAGAGCGCGAGCGCATCCGCCGCGCGCGCTGACCGTCCATCCCGGCGCTCCATCCGCGCCGAAACAGGGAAGCGCATGTCCACGATCACCAAGGAACAGGTCCTCGCCGCGCTCGGCACGGTCCAGGACCCCGATCTGCACCGCGATCTCGTCACGCTCGGCATGATCGAGGACGTCGCCATCGAAGGCGGCAAGGTCTCGTTCACGCTCGTGCTCACCACGTCGGCGTGCCCACTCAAGGGCCAGATCGAGGACGACTGCCGCCGCGCGGTGTCCGCCATCGCGGGCGTCACCGAAGTGAAGCTCACCACCACGAGCCGCGTGCGCAAGCCCAAGGACCCGAGCGCCGACCGCAAGGCCATTCCCGGCGTCGCGCATGTGATCGCCGTGGGCGCGGGCAAGGGCGGCGTGGGCAAGAGCACGGTGGCCGCCAACCTGGCCATCGCGCTCGCGCAGACCGGCGCCACGGTCGGCCTCATGGACGGCGACATCTACGGGCCCAACCTGCCGCGCATGATGGGCGTGAACCGCCAGCCCTACACGCAGGACGGCCGCATCATTCCGCTCGAAGCGCACGGCATCCGCTTCATGTCCATGGGCCTTCTCGTCGAGCAGGGCGAAGCCGTGGTGTGGCGCGGCCCCATGCTGCACGGCGCGGTGAAGAGCTTCCTGCACGACGTGGACTGGTCGGGCTGCGACTACCTGATCGTGGACCTGCCGCCGGGCACGGGCGACGTGCAGCTGTCGCTGATCCAGCAGACGGTCGTCACCGGCGCGGTTATCGTCACCACGCCGTCCACCGTCGCGATCGAGGACGCGGTCAAGGCGATCGCCATGTTCGACAAGCTGCAGGTGCCGGTGCTGGGCGTGATCGAGAACATGTCGTACTTCATCTGCAACAAGTGCCAGGAGCGCCACGACATCTTCAACACCGGCGCGGGGCAGGATCGCGCGCTCGCCATGGGACTGCCGTTCCTGGGCGCGATCCCGCTGCACCCGGAAGTGCGCGCCGGCGGCGACTCCGGCCGTCCGGTCGTGGCCGACCAGCCCGACAGCCCGTACGGCATGGAACTGCGCCGCATCGCCGGCGCGCTCGCGCAGCGCGTGTCCATCCACACCCTTTCGGAGCCCGCGGCCCGCGCATGAAGCACGTGTACGCCGATCACGCCGCCACCACGCGGCCTGCACCCGAAGCGGTGCAGGCGATGCTGCCGTGGCTGGGCGAGCGCTTCGGCAACGCGTCCAGCGTGCACGGGCGCGGCGAGGCGGCGCGCGAGGCGGTCGAATCGGCGCGCGTCGAAGTCGCGCGGCTCATGGCGGCGCAGCCCGAAGAAGTCGTGTTCACGGCGAGCGGTTCGGAAGCCAACAACCTGGCGCTCAAGGGCGCGATGCTCGCCGCCGAGGGCGTCCGCCGGCGCCTCGTGACCACCGCGATCGAGCACCCGTCGGTGCTCGCCACCGCGCGGCACCTCGAATCGCGCGGGTTCGCGCTCACCGTGGTGCCGGTGCGCGGCAACGGCCAGGTGGACCCCGACGAGTTCGCGGCCGCGCTCGGCGACGACGTGGCGGTCGCGTCGGTCATGGCCGTCAACAACGAGACCGGCGTCATGCAGCCGCTCGAGGACATCGGTGCGCGCGTCGCCGCGTGCGGCGCGCTGTTCCACGTGGACGCGGTGCAGGCGCCGGGCAAGCTCGCGCTGCACGTGGACGGCTGGAACGCGCACCTCGTGAGCATCGCGGCGCACAAGTTCGGCGGCGTCACCGGCGCCGCGGCGCTGTTCGTGCGCCGGCGCACGCGGCTCGTGCCGCTCGTGCACGGCGGCCGGCAGGAGCGCGGCCGGCGCGCGGGCACCGAGAACGTGGGCGCGATCGCGGCCATGGGCGTGGCGGCGGTGCGCGCGCGCACCGCGCTGGCCACGGGCGAGCCGCAGCGGCTGGGCGCGCTGGGCGAGCGGCTGCTCGCCGAGCTGCTCATGCGCGTGCCCGACACGCGCCTGAACGGCGACCTCAACCAGCGCGCGGGTGCCATCATCAACGTGTGCTTCGCGGGCGTGGACGGCGAAGCGCTGCTGCACGAGCTCGACAAGGCCGGCATCACGGTGTCCACGGGCTCGGCGTGCAGTTCGGGCGAGGCCGGCCCGAGCCACGTGCTCACGGCCATGGGCTTGACCTCCGAGGACGCGCACGCCAGCGTGCGCTTCTCACTCGGCGAAGAGAACGGCGACGATTGCGTCGCATACATCGCAGAAACGACGCCGCCGATCGTCGAGCGCCTCCGCGCGCTCGCCGGTCCGGCGCTGGGCAGGAGCGCGTAGAGACGCTCCGTTTTCGAGAAGGAGACACGGTCATGAAGCGTCCCAGCAAGCGTGGCGCGGCCACGAACGGGCACAAGGGCAACGGCAAGCCGGGAGTGGTCATGAGCCAGGCCGAGCAGTTCCGGCTCAAGGTCGGGCTCGCCGAAATGCTCAAGGGCGGCGTGATCATGGACGTCATGAACGTCGAGCAGGCCGAGATCGCGCAGGAGTCCGGCGCGGCGGCCGTCATGGCGCTCGAGCGCATCCCCTCGCGCATCCGCAAGGACGGCGGCGTCGCGCGCATGAGCGACCCGTCCATGATCCAGCGCATCCAGAAGGCCGTGGACATCCCGGTCATGGCCAAGTGCCGCATCGGCCACATCGTCGAGGCGCAGATCCTCGAGGCGCTCGAGATCGACTTCATCGACGAGTCCGAAGTGCTCACGCCCGCCGACGAGGCGAACCACGTCTGGAAGCACGACTTCAAGGCGCCGTTCGTGTGCGGCTGCCGCGACCTGGGCGAAGCGCTGCGCCGGATCGGCGAAGGCGCCGCGATGATCCGCACCAAGGGCGAGGCCGGCACGGGCAACGTGGTCGAGGCCGTGCGCCACATGCGCACCGTGGTCGGGCACATGAAGAAGCTCACGACCATGTCGCAGGACGAACTCATGGCTGAAGCCAAGCACCTCGGCGCGCCGTTCGAACTGGTGCAGCAGGTCGCGAAGACCGGCAAGCTGCCGGTGCCGAACTTCGCCGCCGGCGGTGTGGCGATCCCGGCCGACGCCGCGCTCATGATGAAGCTGGGCGCCGAAGCCGTGTTCGTGGGCTCGGGCATCTTCGAGGTCGGCGACGCGACGCGCCCGAAGGAAGCGCGCAAGGCGCAGGCCCGGATGGCGAAGGCCGTGGTGCAGGCCGTGGCCAACTGGGACCGCCCGGACGTACTCGTCGAGATCAGCACGGGCCTGCCGCAGGCGATGCGCGGCATTTCGCTCGAGACGCTGTCCGAGGAGCAGCTCCTTGCCAAGCGTGGCTGGTGAGCTCGAACCGATGACCTCCCCGCGCGCGAAGCGCCCGAACGGCGTTCCGCGCGTGGGGCTGCTGTCGCTGCAGGGCGACTTCGAGCGCCATCGCGACGCGGTCGCCACGCTCGGCGCCGAGCCGGTGCGCATTTCGCTGCCCGAGCACGTGCACGCGCTCGACGCCATGATCCTGCCCGGCGGCGAGTCGAGCACCATGCTGCGCCTTCTCGACTCCACGGGCCTGCGCCCGGGCGTCGAGGCGTTCGTGCGCCGCAAGCCGGTGCTGGGCACGTGTGCGGGGCTCATTTTGCTCTCGCGCTCGGCCGACAAGCTGCCCGCGCCGCCGTTCGGCGTGCTCGACATCGGCGCCGCGCGCAACGCGTACGGCCGCCAGGTGCACTCGTTCACCGACGACGTCCACGTCGGGCCGCTGAACGCCGACGTGCCGGGTGTGTTCATCCGCGCGCCGCGCATCACGCGGGTGGGCAAGGGTGTCGAGGTGATCGCCACGTGGCGCGGCGAGCCCGTGGGCGTGCGGCAGGGGCAGGCGGTCGCGATCGCGTTCCATCCCGAACTGACCGGCGACACGCGGCTGCACGCGTGGTTCCTGCGCGACGTGGCGAAGCTGCCGCTGCCCGGAGCCGCGCGATGAACGCCGCCACGCCCGATCGTGCCGCGCTGCACGCGTTCGTCGCGAAGCACGTGAAGTTCCTGCTCACCACGCACGTCAATCCCGACGGCGACGCGATCGGCTCCGAACTGGCGTTCGCGCGCTGGCTGCAGGGCATGGGCAAGCAGGTGCGCATCCTCAACGACTCGCCGACGCCGGCCGCGTTCGCGTGGCTGTGCGTGCACCACGCGGTCGAGCTGTACGAGCCCGCGCTCGCCGAGCAGTGCTTCGAGTGGGCCGACGCGCTGGTCGTGCTCGACACCGGCAACCGCTCGCGCATCGGCAGGCTGTCCGACCACATCGACCGCCACATGATCGCGGTCGCGGTGGTGGATCATCACGCGACGCACGACGGCTTCGGCTCGGTCAACGTGATCGAGCCCGAGCGCCCGTCGGCTTCGAGCCTGGTGTACGAACTCGTGCGCGAGTCCGGCGCC
Organism: Candidatus Eiseniibacteriota bacterium; assembly: GCA_046327815.1. Lineage (GTDB taxonomy): Bacteria > Eisenbacteria > RBG-16-71-46 > RBG-16-71-46 > RBG-16-71-46 > CAIXRL01. Next base: position 27,687 of record JAXLXR010000013.1, read on the forward strand.
CCGCTCGATCGGGCCATGGCCGACGCGCTCTACGTGGGGCTGTCCACCGACACGGGCAACTTCCGCTACTCGAACACCGACGCCGGTGCGCACCGCATGGCTGCCGAACTCGTGGCGCTGGGCGTGCAGCCGCAGGTCGTGAACCTGCGCGTGAACGCCACGGCCCCCGCAGGCCGGCTGCGTTTCTTCGGCGAAGTGCTGGCCCGGCTCGAGATGCTCGAGGGCGGCCGCGTGGTGGTGATCGAAGCGAGCCCCGACCAGTTCGAGCGCCACGGCCTCGTGGGCGCCGACACCGAAGGGCTCGTGGACATGCCGCGCGTGATCGCGGGCGTCGAGGTGGTGGTGCTGGTCAGCGAAGTCGTGCCGAGCAAGATCAAGGTGTCGCTGCGCTCGATGGGGCGCATCGCCATCGACGGCGTGGTCGCGAAGCTGGGCGGCGGCGGGCACCAGCACGCGGCCGGCGCGCAACTGCGCGGCTCGCGCGAGGACGCCAAGGCGAAGATCCTGCCCGAGCTGTCGCGACTGCTCGCCGAACTTGATGCGGCCGGCGCCTCCGGCGCCGCGGGCGCCCCCGGCGCGGGAGCGCCGCGCGCGTGAGCGCGACCGTCCCCGTGCGGCTCGCCGGCAGCGAGATCGCGCACCGCTTCGGCGCGCGTGTCGCGGTGCGGCCCGTCTCGTTCGACGTGTCCGCGCCCGGCGTGGTCGCGGTGACCGGCGAGAACGGTTCGGGCAAGAGCACGTTGCTGCGCATCCTGTGCGGGCTGCTGCGGCCGAGCCGCGGCACGTGCACGTTCGAGGTCGGCGGCAGGCCGGTCGAACCGCGCCGGCGCCGGCTGTTCACCGGGCTCGCCACGCCCGAGCTGAGCTTCTACGAGGAGTTCAGCGCGGCCGAGAACCTGGCGTTCGCGGCCGAGACGCGGGGCTTGCCGAATCCGGCGGACGCCGTGCGTCTCGCACTGGAACAGGTGGGGCTGACGCCCCGGGCGGACGACCGGGTCAGTGCGTTTTCGTCCGGCATGAAGCAGCGGCTGCGGCTGGCGTTCGCGATCCTGCACGAACCGCCGGTCGTCATGCTCGACGAACCCGGCTCGCACCTGGACGACGCGGGCCGGTCGGTCGTGGAACACATCGTGCGTACGTACGGGCCCAAGTCGCTCGTGCTCATCGCCACCAACGAACCCCGGGAGATGGCGCTTGCCGAACGGCACATCGAACTCAGCGGTCGCGGTCTGGAGCGTACTGCGTAAGGAATGCCGCACGGAGTGGCGCACGCGGTACGGGCTGAACGCGGCGCTGCTCTTCGCGATCGCGAGCCTGACCGCGGTCAGCTTCGCCGCGGGCCGGCTCGGGAACCGCACCGACATCATGGCGGCGCTGTTCTGGATCGTGCTGCTGTTCGCGACGCTCGCGTCCATGAGCCACGCGTTCGTGCGCGAGGTCGAGAGCCGCACCATGCTGCTGCTGCGGCTGGTCGCGACCCCGACCGAGATCGCCGTGGGCAAACTCCTGTTCAATCTCCTGTTCCTGATGGTCATCGAAGTGGTGACCGTGCCGCTGTTCATGGTGCTCATGGGCGCCCCGCCGGTGCACTGGGGGCAGTTCCTGGCGGTACTGGCGCTGGGCACCGTGTCGCTGGCCGCCTCGTCCACGCTGGTGGGGGCCGTGATCGCGCAGACGCGCGGGCGCGGCGCGCTGTTCGCCGGCGTGTCGTTGCCGTTGTTGTTGCCGGTTCTGGCTGCAGCCGTGGGGGGGACCCGCGAGATGTGGGCCGCGAACTCCGTCGCACCGTCGCTCAAGCTCCTCGGGGCCTATGCGGTGGCGTTGCTGGCGGCGAGCCTGCTACTTTATGACCATCTCTGGGAGGACTAGACCCCGCATGTGGCGTTGGCTCATCTTCTTGTGGATCGCGGGCTGGATGGTGACGGCGCTGCTCAAGGCGCCGCTCGTTCCGGTGCTCATGGAAACCACCCGCGTCCTGTACTTCCATATCCCGTCGGCGTGGATCGCGGTGCTGGCGCTGGGCTGGGGCATGGTGCACAGCGTGCTCTACCTGGTGAAACGCGATCTCAAGCACGACGACCAGGCGGCGGCCGCGGCCGAACTGGGCGTGCTGTTCACGGTGGTCGCCACCGTGAGCGGTTCGCTGTGGGCGAAGGCCATGTGGGGCTCGTACTGGAACTGGGACCCGCGCGAGACGTCCATCTTCTTCGTGCTCATCCTGTACATCGCCTACCTGGCGCTGCGCGGGAGCATCGAAGGTGACGAGAAGCGCGCCCGGCTCTCGGCGATCTACTCGGCCGTCGCGTTCGTGGCCGTGCCGTTCCTCATGTTCGTGGTGCCCCGCATGTACGAGGGGCTGCACCCGGACCCGATCATCAACAACCGCGGCAAGGTCGACATGGATCCGCTGATCCGCATCTGCTTCTTCGCGATGCTGCTCGGCTTCACCGCTCTGTACTTCTGGCTCCAGACGCTGCGCGTGCGGATCACCCGCATCGAGCGCGCACGCGATCTGGCTCGAGGGATCTGATCATGGACCGCAACTGGGTCGTGTTGGGCGTCTCGCTGCTCGTGTGGGGGCTGCTGTTCTTCTGGCTGCTCCAGGTCGAGAAGCGGGTCAAGGATCTGGAGAAGTGACCATGAACGTGAAGACGCTACTCGCCATCGGCCTCGGCATCGCCGCCATCGCGATCGGGGTCAGCAGCTTCAAGCAGACCATGACGCCGTACATCGGCTTCGCCGAGGCCCGCAAGGCCAGCGGCATGGTGCAGGTGAACGGCAAACTGGCCAGCAAGGACTACGTCATCAACAAGGAAGAACAGTTCCTCAAGTTCCGCCTGCAGGACACGAACGGCGACGTCATGCCGGTCGAGTACCGCGGCGTGATCCCGGGCAACTTCGACCAGGCGGTCAGCATCGTGGCGATCGGCTCGTTCAAGGGCGATCACTTCGAGGCCAACCAGCTGCTCGTGAAGTGCCCGTCGAAGTACCAGGCGATGGAGAAGGAGACCGGCGGCAAGCACCCCGACGGTGTGCCGCAGGACGGTTCGGCGACCAAGCCGGCGGCCACGGGGGCGACCTCGTGAACCGCGCGGTGCTCACCACCGCGGCCGCGATTCTCGTTCCCTCCGTCCTGCTGGGCGGCTACCTCCTCAGCACGCACGCCATCAACCCGGGCCAGTGGCTCACGTGGATCGCGTTCATCGCGGCGCTCGTGAGCGCGTTCGGCTGGCTCGCGGCCGCGCTCGGCCGCGGCGAGGGTGCCGAAGCGGCGGCCCGGACCGCGTTCCGGATCCAGTGGGGTGCGCTGCTCGGCGGCACGGTGTTCCTGTGGTGGATCCTCTTCAGCCACCAGTTCACGTACCAGTACGTGCACGACTACTCGTCCAAGAACATGCCGTCGCACTTCGTGTTCGCGGCGTTCTGGGGCGGGCAGGAGGGCACGTTCCTGCTGTGGGCGTTCCTCACCGCGTGCCTCGGCCTCGTGCTCATGAAGTGGCGCCACGAACTCAAGCCCGCGGCCATGTTCTTCCTGAACCTGCCGCTGGTCATGCTCGCGCTGGTGAGCGTGATGCGCGGGCCGTTCCTGCGCGCGACCGAGCTGTTCTCGGACGGCGTCGGGCTGAACCCGCTGCTGCAGGACTACTGGATGACGATCCACCCGCCGGTGCTGTTCCTGGGGTTCTCGTCGTTCGTGGTGCCGTTCGCGATCGCGGGCGCGGCGCTCTGGAAGCGCGACTACGACGGCTGGGTCAAGCCCGTCATGCCGTGGGTCGTGTTCTCCACGGCCGTGCAGGCGACCGGCTTCATCATGGGCGGCGTCTGGGCTTACAAGGTGCTCGGCTGGGGCGGCTACTGGGGCTGGGACCCGGTCGAGAACGGCTCGCTCATTCCGTGGCTCGCCACCGTGGCGCTCCTGCACGGCCTGCTCGTGCAGCGCGTGACGGGCTCGCTGCGCAAGATGAACTTCTTCCTCGCGATCACGGCCTACGTGCTCGTGCTGTACGCGTCGTTCCTCACGCGCTCGGGCGTGCTCGCGGACTTCTCGGTGCACTCGTTCGCGAACCTCGGCCTGTCGGGCTTCCTGCTGTCGTTCATCGGCATCGCGGGGCTCGCGGGCTACGGCCTGCTGTTGGCGCGGCTGAACGACATCCCGAACCCGCCCGAACCGCTCGGCAGCTACTCGCGCGAGTCGTTCATGTGGCTCGGGCAGCTCGTGTTCATGCTCATGTGCCTGCTCGTCACGCTGGGCATGAGCGCGCCGCTCGTGACGCGGCTGTTCGGGCCGCCGGCGAACGTGCAGACGAGCTACTACAACCTCGTCAACGCGCCGCTCGCGATCGCCATGGGCCTGCTGCTCGGCATCTCGCCGCTGCTGCGCTGGCGCCGCAACGAGATTCCCGAGCAGGCGAAGGCGGCCGGCACGCAGAACCTGCTCACCGGCGTGCTCGCGGTGCTCGGGCTCGGGCTGCTCGCGTCGTTCCTGCTCAAGGGCTCGAATCCCATGGCCGAGCAGGCGACCGCGTGGTTCGGCATCGGCCTCATGGGCTGGCTCGTCACCGCGCTCGTGCTCTACGCGCCGGTGACCACGGTCGCCGTGGTGGGCGGCGCGATCATCACCGCGATCGCCATGTTCCTCGGCGTGCGCGACGCGCTGCCGGCGGCGGTCATCTTCGCCATGGCGTTCGCGCTCGTGGCGAACTACGGCGCCACCGTGCGCGGCTTCCGCGCCGGCTGGAAGCACGGCGTGGCCTACATGGGCCACATGGGCGTGTCCGTCATGCTGATCGGCGTGATCACGTCGTCGGGCTACGGCAAGTCCACGCAGGTGCAGCTGCCCAAGGGCGAAGCCGTGGACGCGCTCGGCTACCAGATGACGTTCCAGGGCATGCAGCGCGGCACCGACGGCAAGGACCTGGCGGTGATCGCCGTGAAGGGCCCCGACCGCACGTTCACCGCGCGGGCGCACTTCTTCTGGAGCGAGTACAACCAGGGCTACATGAAGAACCCGCACATCGAGCGCTTCGCCCACAAGGACCTGTACATCTCGCCGCTCGAAATGATGGGCGACGACCCGAACGCGCACGGCGTCAAGTTCACGCCGGGCGAGACCAAGCAGCTCGGGCAGGCGAAGTACACGTTCGAGGGCTTCACGCCCGAGATGGGCGACGGCAAGATGAAGCTGACCGCCAACCTCACCGCCGAACAGGGCGGCCGCACCGTGCCGCTGCACCCGACGTTCGAGGTGCAGATGGGCGGCGGCACGCCGGTGATCACGCCCGACTACATGCCGGGCGGCGGACAGGTGAGCATCGTGTCGGCCAATCCGCAGGACGGCAGCGTGGTGCTGAACATGCCGGGCATGGACCAGACGCAGGGCCAGAGCCAGATCCTCGCGGTCGAGGTGAGCACGAAGCCGTTCATCAACCTCGTGTGGCTCGGTTCGCTGGTCATGCTGGTCTCCACCTTCCTCGTCGTGTTCCGGCGCGCCGGGGACGTGCAGCGGGACCAGGCGGCGGCGTGAGCCGCACGTTGCGCGCATTCCGGGGCGCCGCCGTCGCGATCGCGATGGCGGCGCCCCTCGCGTTTGCGCCGGCGGGACCGCTCGCGGTTCCGGCGCTGGCGAAGGCGCCCGAGCCGCTGCGCTTCGCGAACGTGGCTTGGGGCGCGAGCCGCGCGCAGGCGCTGGAGAAGTGGGCGAAGCAGGGCTGGCGGCTGCGCCTGCCCGACGAGCGTGGCCGCGAACGCGTGATCGCGCGCGTGTGGGGGCGCTCGGCCGACCTGCTGCCCGAGTACGACGCCCGGGGCGCGCTCGCCGCGGTGACGCTCAAGTTCTTCCCCGAGTCCGAGGGCGACGCGCGTGCGCTGTACGACACGCTGGTCACGCGGCTCACCGCGCTGCACGGCCCGCCCGCCGAGACGATCGCCCCGGCGCGACCGCCGGCGCGCGAGTGGGTGGGGCGCGAGCGCCGGCTGCTCGCGCGCGAGCCGCTGACCGCGGCGGCGCTCTGGGTGTCGCCGGCCGAGGACGCGGCCGCGGTGCAGCTCGACGCCGAGCAGTTCGTCTGGGTGCGCTACGAGTCGCGCGCCTGGGCGCTGGCGCACGCCGACACGGCGGCCGCGCCGCGCTGAAGCACGCCGCGGCGCCCGCGCCCGAACTTCGCGCTGGAATCGCTGCCCGGATGTGCAGTATGGTGCGCGCGGTGCCAGGACCGCCAGACCGATGTTCGAATCGCTCAACGATCCCGTGGACGTGCTCACCGCGTTCGTGGACGGCGCCGTGCGTCCCATTCGTTTTCGCTGGCAGGGGCGCGTGGTGCCGGTGCGCAAGGTGACGGGGCAGTGGAATCGCCGCGAAGGCCAGACCGTGCTGCGCTACTTCGCGGTGCAGGGACCGCAGGACGAAAGCTACGAGCTGTGCTTCGACTCGAGGGGACCGCGATGGATCCTGAACCGCGCGTGGTCGGGACCGGCCTGAGCGCGAGGGGAGTGCCGCGCGCGTGATCCTGCTCGTGGACATGGACGCGTTCTTCGCGTCGGTCGAGCAGGCGCACCACCCGCACCTGCGCGGCAAGCCCGTGATCGTGTGCGGCGATCCCTCGCGGCGCGGTGTGGTGACCGCGGCGTCGTACGAGGCGCGGCCGTTCGGCGTGCGTGCGGGCATGCCGCTCGCCGAGGCCCGGCGGCTGTGCCCGAAGGCCGAGTACGTCGAGGGCAGCCCGCGCAAGTACGTCGAGAAGTCGCTCGAACTGCTCGAGATCTTCCTGTCGTACACGCCCGACGTGGAGCCGTTCAGCGTGGACGAGGCGTTCCTCGACCTGTCCAAGCTGGGCGCGCGCGGCGCGACGCGCGAAGCCGCGATCGCCATGGCGCGCGAGATCCAGCAGCGCATCGCCGACGAGCACGGGCTGGGCGCGTCCATCGGCATCGGCCCCAACAAGCTGATCGCCAAGATGGCGTCGGGCGTGCACAAGCCGCGCGGGCTGACGCCGATGAGCGAAGAGGAGTTCCGCGGCGTGTTCTGGCCGCAGGACGTGCAGGCGCTCTGGGGCGTGGGCCCGAAGATGTCCGAGCACCTCAAGCGGCTCGGGCTCGCGACGGTGGGTGACCTCGCGCGCGCGTCCGAGCCCATGCTCGAGCAGGCGTTCGGCGTGGTGGGCGTGCACCTGAAGCACGCCGCGTGGGGGCGCGACCAGACGCCCGTGGTGCCGTACCACGAAGGCGTGGATCCCAAGTCCATGGGGCACGAAGTCACGCTCGCCGACGACAGCCGCGACGAGGCGTTCCTCGAGGGCACGCTGCTGCGGCTGTGCGACCAGGTCGCGCGGCGGCTGCGCGGTGAAGGCTTCACGGCGCGCACGGTGACGCTCAAGCTGCGCGATTTCCGGTTCCGCACGATCACGCGGCAGAAGGCGCTCGCGCGCGGCGCCGACGACCATCTCGCGCTGTACGAAGTCGTGCGCCAGCTCTGGCGCGCGAACTGGAAGGGCGAGCCGCTGCGCCTGGTGGGCGTGAGCGCGAGCGCGCTGGAGCACAAGGGCGAAGGCGAGCAGGGCGAACTGTTCGCCAGCGACGACCGCCGCAAGAGCCTGCAGGAGGCGCTCGACAAGGTGCGCGACAAGCTCGGCGAGGCGTCGGTCGTGCCCGCGGGTTCGCTCACGCACCGGCGCCAGGCCGGTCACGTGCCGTTCGGTGCCATGAAGCGCAAGGACGCGGACGCGCCCGGCGCGCTGTCGCGCGAAGGCACCGCGGCGCAGGTGAAGCGCAAGCTGCGCGACGAGAACCGGAAGGGCCCGTGAGCGCGGCCGCCTCGCCCGTGCACGTGGGCACGTCGGGCTATTCGTTCGCCGACTGGGTCGGGCCGTTCTACCCGCCGGGCACCAAGAGCGCCGACTTCCTGCGCCACTACGCCACGCAGTTCTCGTGCGTCGAGGTGAACGCGACCTACTACCGGCTGCCGCCACCGCGCACGCTGGACGCGATGCAGAAGAAGACCCCGGACGGGTTCCGGTTCGTGGTCAAGCTGCACCAGTCCATGACCCACGAGCGCGCGACCGGCGAAGCGCTGTACCGCGAGTTCCTCGGCGTGATCCAGCCGCTGAAGGACGCGGGCAAGTACGACGGCCTGCTCGCGCAGTTCCCGTGGGGATTCCGGCGCGACGACGCGGCCAAGGCGCATCTCGAGTTCCTGCGCGGCGCGCTGCCGGGCGAGCCGTTGTGGGTGGAGTTCCGCCATGCCTCCTGGGTGCACAAGGCGCTGCCCGGCTGGCTCGCCGAGCGCCAGCTCGGCTACTGCGACGTGGACGAACCCGCGCTGCCCGGGCTGGTACCGCCGCTCGGGCACGTGACCAACGGTTCGGCGTACGTGAGGTTCCACGGCCGCAACGAGCAGACGTGGTGGGGGCGCGGCGGCGGCGACCGCTACGACTACGACTACTCCGAGCGCCAGCTCACCGAGTGGGTCGAGCGGGTCCGCAAGTTGTCGGAACAGGCGAAGCAGACCTACCTGTTCTTCAACAACTGCCACGCGGGCCAGGCCGCGCGCAACGCGAAGCTCATGGAAGAGCTGCTGCGCCGCCAGCAGTCGCCGTGAGCAGGCCGCGGCCGTTGACGCGCGGCGAAGCCCTCGCGTAGCGTCCGCCCGCGATCGCACGGCGGGAGCGCCCGCCACCCACACGGAGGTCGGGATGGACCAGGGGCCGAAGTCCTATTGGGCCGAGTTCCTCGGCACGTTCACGCTCTGCTTCATCGGGCAGGGTGCGCTCGTGCTGGAGCAGCTGCCCGGCGAGCAGCCGGGCGTGCTCGGCATCGCGGTGGCCTGCGGGCTGGCGCTCGCGGTCATGACGTCGGCGCTCCTCGCCACGTCGGGCGCGCACTTCAACCCGGCCATCACGCTCGGGTTCGTGGTCACCGGACGGCAGTCGAAGACTTCGGCGATCACGTACTGGATTTCGCAGGTGCTGGGGGCCGTGGTCGCCAGCTTCCTGCTGCGCGCGGTGGTGCCGGGCGAGGCGGGCGACGCCGCGCACTACGGGGCCGGCGTCGTGAACCCGCTCATCAGCCCCGTGCAGGCCGTGCTGCTCGAGTTCGTGCTCACGTTCATTCTCGTGACCGTGTTCTGGGGCACGACCGTGGACGAACGCGCCCCCAAGATCGGCGGGCTCGGCGTCGGGCTCGCGGCGCTCATGAGCGTGCTCGTGGGTGGGCCGCTGTCGGGCGCGCTGCTCAATCCGGCGCGTGCGTTCGGCGCCGCGCTGATCTCGGGAACGTGGAGCCACCACTGGATCTGGTGGGTGGGGCCGCTGCTCGGCGCCATCGCCGCTTCGCGCGTCTACAAGAGCGTCGTGCTGAGGCCCTGACCGCCATGACCGCGCCCCTCGTGCCCGCCGCCTTCATCAGCCGCCCGCCCGCGAAGATCCTGTTCCTGTGCCTGCACAACTCCTCGCGCAGCCAGATGGCCGAGGGCTTCGCGCGCGCGCTCGCGCCCGCTTCGGTCACCGTGATGAGCGCGGGCACCGAGCCGCGCGGCGTGAACCCGCACGCGGTGACCGCCATGCAGGAGGTGGGCATCGACCTGTCGGCGCACACCTCCAAGCACATCGACGAAGTGCCGTGGCGCGAGGCCGACACCGTGATCACGCTGTGCGGCGAAGGCGCCGAAGTCTGCCCGCAGGTGGCCGGCGACGTGCGCCGCGTGCACTGGCCGCTTCCCGATCCGTCGGCGCCCAACACGCTCGAAGCGTTCCGCGCCGTGCGCGACGAGATCCGCTGGCGCGTCGCGTCGTTCTGGCCGCGCCGCGACTGATCCCGAACTCCCTGCTCCCCCTCGACCCCTCACGAAGGACACCACATGACCCGCAGGACGCTGCTCCGCACGCTGGCCGTCGCTTCGCTGTTCGCCCTCGCGCTCGTGGCCGGTTGCAACAAGGAACTGCCGCTCACCACCGTGAAGCAGCTCATGGACGACCCGGGCCAGTACGACAAGAAGCTCGTGCACGTGGCCGGCACCACGAGCGGCGGCCTGAGCATCATGGGCTACGGCGCCTACATGCTCGACGACGGCACCGGCAGCATCACGATCGTGACCAAGGAGAACGGCGCGCCGCGCGACGGCGCGAAGGTCGGCGTCGAGGGCGAGTTCCGCAAGGCCTTCACGCTCGGCATCCGCACCGGCGCCATGATCATCGAGAAGTCACGCGTCACGCAGTGAGCGCGCTGAAGATCCGGCTGCTCCTGCTGGACATCGACGGCACCCTCGTCGGGCACGGTGGCGTGCACGCCAGCACGTGGCCGGCGCTCGACGAGGCGCGCCGCGCCGGCGTGACGCTGGGCCTGTGCACCGGCCGCATCGGGCTCGGGTTCGCACGCGAGCTGGCGCGGCAGGTGGCGCCCGACGGCCTGCACATCTTCCAGAGCGGCGCAGTGGTGTCACGGCCGGGCGGGCCCGCGGCGCATGCGAGCACGCTGCCCCCGGAGGCCTTTCGCGCGCTCGTCGAGACGTCACGCCGCGAACGTGAGCCGCTCGAGGCGTTCACGCCCGACGGGTTCTACCTCGAGTCGCACACCGAACTGCTGCGCGTGCACGCACACCACCTCGAACTGCAGCCGGTCGTCACCGACCTGCTGGCGCTGACCGAACCCGTCGTGCGTGCGCAGTGGGTGGTGGACGAATCGCGCTGGCCGCATTTCCGAGCGCTCACCGAAGCGCTGCCCGGGCTCGCGATCAATCCCGCCACCGCACCGTGGGCGCCCGGCGCCGTGTTCTCGAACATCACGCGCGCGGGCACGAACAAGGGCACCGCGCTGCGCTGGCTGGCCGCGCACCTCGGGCTCGCGATCGACGAGGTCGCCATGGTGGGCGACGGCGAGAACGACCTCGACGCGATCACGGCCGCCGGGCTCGGGATCGCCATGGGCGACGCCCACGCGCGCGTGAAGGCGGCCGCACGCCTCACCGTCGCGAGAGCCGACGACGGCGGTGTGGCCGAAGCCGTGCGGGCGGTGCTGGCGGGGTAGGGGCGCGGGCAGCGGGTAGCCGTTGGGCCCGTCGGCCAGTTCCGGCTGGCCCCTCCGGCAATATCGGGACTATCGTTCCCATGTCGCCCCGGACCGGGGTCCCGTATTTCCACATTCTCCGGAAGCGGAGTCCGCATGCTCCCGACCATCCGTCGAGCGGCCCGCGTCGCGCCCCTTGCGCTCGCGCTCCTGCTCTCGCTCGCACCCGCCGGACAGGCGCGGCGCTTCCCGCCGGGCCCCGGGAACGCGTACCCGGACACGCTGACCATCGTGAACGTGCAGAGCCCTTCCGCGGTCCCGGTGCTGACCTCTCCGGACACGGTCTACGGAATCGGCGGGATCATCACCGGCTTCGACGCGAAGTCGTCGGGCTACGGTTTCTACATCCAGCGCTCGGGCGGCCTGCCGTACACGGGCGTGGACATCTTCACGGGCTCGTACAACAAGGCCGCCGCGCCCTACAACCTGGCGATCGGCGACTCGGTCGTGGTCTACGGCCGCGTGCAGGTCTTCCAGGGTGAAGCCGAAATCGAAGGCTACGACGGCGTGCAGGGCACGGACGACTGCATCGTCCGCGTCGTGTCGTCGGGCAACCCGCTGCCCCCGTTCTTCGTGGGCACGACCACGCAGCTGAAGGAAACGCCCACCAACACGACCGCCGAAGCCTACGAAGGCATGCTGGCGCGCATCAACCAGACCGGCTCCGGCACCCTCAAGGTGGCGCGCGTGACCGGTCTCGGAGCGAACGCCTTCATCGTCGTGGACAGCGCCGCCCCGAGCGACTCGGTCTTCATCGACGGCGCCACGCTCGCCACGTACCCGGCGCCCGCGCTCGGTACGCCCGTGACGTTCGTGCAGGGGATCGTGAACCAGCGTGCGCGCGGCTACCGTATCCAGTTGCGCGACGGGAACGACATCCTCACCGAGGCGCCGCCGAATCTCACGGACGCCTGGCCGATGCTCGACCAGGTGGTGCGCGTGGTGTTCGACCGCCCGGTCACGACGGCCTCGGCGACCAACCCCGCGCACTACTCGCTCGCGTCGCTCGGCGCCGTGCTCTCGGCCAGCATGGTGAGCGGGCGGCAGGACGCGGCGGACGTGACCATTTCGAACGGCCTGCCGCACGGCGCGCTCGAGACGATCACCGCGACCGGCATCGTGGGGCTGGCGAACGGCCTCGTGTTGACGACCGCGCAGTCGCGAACGTTCGTCAACGGCGTGCTTTCGTGCGCCGAAGTACAGGCGCCGAACCCCGACTCGCTCGCCGCCTCGCCGTGCCTCGACATGTCGCGCTTCGCGGGCGGGAAGGGCCAGTCCAGCCAGGGGCCGCTCGGCCCGCGCTGCACCGTGCAGGGCGTGGTCAGCGGCCACTACGGCGCGTATGACGCCCTCGCCGACGCGGCGGGGGGCGCGCGCTCGGGACTCCTGGTCTTCGGTGTGCCGCTGACGCTCGCGGCAGGCCGGCTCGTGAAGCTGGTCGGCGGCGTGCAGGAGTTCTTCGGTGAAACCGAGCTCAGCGGGATCCAATCCGTGTTCGACGGCGGCACGACCGCGGTGCCGGTTCCCGTGACGCCGTTGCTCGGGGTCCTCGATCATGACGGTTGCGACCCTTCGCAGGGGCTCGACGACGCCGAGGACTACGAGGGCCGCCTCGTTCGCGTCGCGAACGGCCGCGTGGTGCTGGCCGCGGGGCTCGTGACGCCGCCCACGAACGGGTTCCACGTCGCGAACCTCGCGGGTACGGACACGATCTTCGTGTCGAACTTCAACGGCGTCCTCGATCCGTTCGTCGCGCCGACGCTGGGAGCCGCGGTGAACGTGACCGGCGTGCTGCACTATTCGAGCAGCTCGTTCCGGATCTGCCCTCGCAGCCCCGCCGACGTCGAGCAGGTGGCCCAGCTGGCGCACGTGCTCACCGTCACCACCGACGGTAGCGGGGTGGTGCAGCGCAGCCCCGCCGGCGACACCCTCGCGGCCGGGAGCGTGGTCACGCTGTCGGCCGTGGCGAACCCCGGCCACGTGTTCGCGGGGTGGACCGGCGACACCGTGACGAGCGCGAATCCGCTCACGCTGGTGGTGAACGCCGACCGTTTCGTGACCGCCCACTTCCAGGCGCTGCCGCGCTACGCCGTGAACGCCGTCGCGGATTCCGGCGGTGCCGTCACGCGGACGCCGAGCCTCGCGACCTACGCGCTCGGCGACACGGTGTGGCTCACCGCGACGCCGGAGCCCGGGTCCGTGTTCACGGGCTGGGGCGGGGACACCGTCGCGTGGAAACCGGCCCTGCGGATCGTCGTGGACCGGCCGCTGGCGCTGGTCGCGCACTTCCTGCCCACGGCGCGAACGCGCGCACTGTGCGCGCGCGTGCACGAGGGCGAGACGGCGCACCTCGGCAGCGCCGACCAGGCCCTGATCTTCGCCGTCGAGTTCGCGAGCTACGGCACGCCGGTCGGCGTGTGCGGCTTCTACCAGAAGGGCGCGTGCGATGCGGTGGGCTCGCTGGCGGTGGTCGAGAGCCTCGCGCTGGGCCGGACGACCTGCGACATCGCGGCGTCTTCGGCGCTGTTCGGGGAGCCCTGCGCGAATCTGGCGAAGGAACTGGTGATCCAGTACCGCGTCGCCTCGACGCAGGCGCCGGCGCCGCGCGAGTCGCTGGTCTGCGCGATCGCGGCCGAAGGCGATTCGCTCACGCTGCGCGCGCCCGCGGGCATGCGCATCGGCGCCGTCGAGTTCGCGAGCTTCGGCACGCCGCAGGGCGACACGACCGACTGCGCGTCGCTCGCGCAGGGCCCGTGTCACGCTCCCGGTTCGCAGTCGATGGTCGAGGAGGCCTGCCTCGGCGCCACGCGGCTCGCGGTGCTCGCGTCCGAGAGCGTGTTCGGTGACGCGTGCCCGGGAACCGCGAAGCGCCTCGCCGTGCGGCTCCGCTGCGTCGAGAGCGCCCCGGATCTCGCGATCACGACGCCCGACGGCTGGGGCGAACCGATCGTGCCGCGCAGCGACTCGTCTGCGACCGTGGCGTCGAGCACGCAGGAGCCGCTCGAACTGTTCGGTGATTCGCTCACGACCTGGTTCAGCGCCGCCGCGCGCGTGAGCGACCTGGCGGTCGCCGCCGACTGGCGCTACCGGCTCGCGGTGGACGGGCGCGCGCTCGGCGACTACCCGATGACGTTCGAGGCGAGTCCGACGTGGGACCTGTTCACGCAGCGCCGGCTCGGTCCGTTCGCGATCGCGGGCGGCTGGCACACGCTCACGGGCGTGGCCGACGCGACCGAACTCGTGCCGGAGTTCGACGAGACGAACAACGTCGCCTCGCACCAGTGGCTGTGGCGGCCCGCGCGCCTCGCGTGGGGCGTCCCGAGGTCGCGCATCGGCCCGCCGGAGCCGGGCTCCGGGGCGCATGCGCAGTGCGACGCGTTCCGGGTGGATCGCGACCCGCGCTACGCGTGGGTCGTGGCGGTGCATTCACCGGTGGCGTCCGCCGACGTGGATCTCGGCATGTGCACCGACTACTCCGGGCCCACCGCCGGACTCGCCGGCGAGATCGCCCGTTCCGAAGCCACCGGCACTGCCGTGGATTTCATCGCGGGCCTGGCGGCCGGCCCCCCGATGACGCTGTATCCCACGGTCACGCTCGCGGCGGGCGATGCGGCCACGCCCTACGTCCTCGAGTACGACGATTCGCGGCAGCGGTTCTCGGACGTCGGCACCGGGATCTGGACGAATCGCGCGATGCCCGCCGACCGCTCGGTGCACGTCTACGACCTGTACTTCGAGACGCTCACGCCGCATCACCTCGCGCTCGTCTCGCACGGCGGTGGAGCGCTGGGCTTCGAAGTGCTCGGCGGCGGCGCGGGCAGCGTGCACGCACGCGGATCGGGTGGCGCGGCCGCGCATTCGGTGGCCGCGAGCGACAGCCTCGACTCGCTCGTGTTCGTGCCGAACCGCGTCGGCTGGCACCCGGTGGTCGTCTATCGCGACGGCCCGGGCGGGGCGCTCACCTACACGTTCCTTTCGCAGGACCATCCGGTGCTCGACGCGGGCGGCGCGGTCGCGCCCACCCGGCTGGCGCTCTCCGGCGTGGCGCCCAACCCGATCGAGCGCGAGGGTGTGCTGGTGCTCTCGCTGCCGCGGGCGGCCGCGGTCACGGTCGAAGTGCTCGACGTGGCCGGCCGCCGTGTGCGCACGCTCGAAGCGGGCGCGCGTCCGGCGGGGCTGCACACGCTGCGCTGGAACGCGTGCGACGCCGGCGGGCACCGCGTCGCGCCCGGGCTCTACCTCGTGCAGGCGAGGGTGGGGGACTGGCGCGAGGTGCGCCGCGTCGTCGTGCGGTGAGCGGGCGGTCGCCCGGACACACGTCGGGCCTCCCGGATCGCTCCGGGAGGCCCGATTCGCTTCGGGTGCCGCTTCAGCAGCCGCGGCGTTCGACGCCCACCGCTTCGTGCTGGCCGGCCAGGAACATCTCGCACTCGCGCACGTCCTCGGGGCTGCCGAGGTAGAGCGGGGTGCGCTGGTGCAGCGACTGCGGCGCCAGGTCCATGATGCGCTTGGTGCCGTCGCTGGCCGCGCCACCGGCCTGTTCGGCGATGAACGCGAGCGGAGCGCCTTCGTACAGCAGGCGCAGCTTGCCGTTCGGGTTCTTGGCGTCGCCGGGGTACAGGTAGATGCCGCCGTAGAGCAGGTTGCGATGGAAGTCGGCCACGAGCGAGCCCACGTAGCGTCCGCTGTACGGGCGCGCCGTCGCCTTGTCCTCCATCTTGAGCCAGTCCACGTAGCGCTTCATGCCCTCGGACCACTTGGCGTAGTTGCCCTCGTTCACGCTGTAGATGCGGCCGCGCGCGGGCGTCCGGATGCTCGGGTGCGAGAGCAGGAACTCGCCGATGCTCGGCTCGTACGTGAAGCCGTGCACGCCGTCGCCCGTGGTGTACACGAGCATCGTGGTCGTGCCGTACAGGATGTAGCCGGCGCACAACTGGCGCCGGCCGGCCTGCAGGCAGTCTTCCACGGTGCCGTGACCCTTGCGCGAGATGCGCGGCAGGATCGAGAAGATCGTCCCGATGTTGACGTTCGCGTCGATGTTCGACGAGCCGTCGAGCGGGTCGAAGTTCACCACGTACTTGCCGACGGGAGCGCCGTCGGGCATCGGCACGATGCCTTCGTCCTCTTCCGAGGCCACGACGGCGAGCTGACCGGTCGAGCCGAGCACCTTCATGATCGTGTCGTGGGCGAAGACGTCCAGCTTCTGGACCTTCTCGCCCTGCACGTTCATGCCGCCGGTCGCGCCCAGCACGTCCACGAGCCCGGCACGGATGACCGCCTTGTTGATCATCTTGGCGGCCAGGGCGATGTCGAGCAGGACGGAGGTGAACTCTCCGCTCGCTTCGGGGTGTTCACGCTCCTGCTGGAAGACGAACTGCGACAGCGTCACGGCGCGGTCGATCATGCGCTCCTCCGTCAGTCGGAAAGTCCGGTGACGTCCTCGGGGCCCTTGGCCGCGCCCACACCGGCGGCCGCCGTGGGGAACGAGCCGGGAACGAACGGACAGTACTTCGCGGCGATTTCGGCGGTGTGGTCGGCCTTGAGCTGCGTGAGGAGGAACGTGAAACGCTGCTCGAGCGCCTCGCCGATCGCCTGGCGCACGGACGGCGCCATGGACCAGAGTTCCTTCTTGAACATGCCGCAGGCCTTCTTGCGCGTCTTGTAGAAGAACTGCTCGTCGGTGTCCGACGCCTTGCGCTCGCCGGCCTCGGTCTCGCGCAGCCTGGCGTAGATCGTGTTCTTGAGCTCGGCCGGGAACGCGGGGTGATCGAAGATCATGTTCTGGAACTCGGTCGCCAGGTGGATCTCGCAGGCGCCGCGCTTGGGGAACTCGCCGAACAGTTCGCTCGGCAGCGTCGAGGCGCCGTGCTGCACCGCGCCGGCGAAGCCGTACTTCTCGCGCGAGAGCTTCGAGAGCGCTTCGAGCGTGTCGAAGTCGAGCTTCACCTTGGCGATCGTGCCGTCGGGAAGCGGGACACCGCCGTGGCTCGTGCCGGTCTGGATCGAGATCTTGCTCATGCCGGGCTTGCCGGGAGCGGCCTTCGCGAGCGCGGCGTTGAAGCAGTCCACGAACGCGACCAGTTCTTCGGCCGTCGAGTTCTTGCCGCCGACTTCGCCGATCTCGCCGCCGACCGACACGTGCACGCCCGCGGGCTCGTGCTTGCGGATGAACGCGGTGATCTCGGCGCACAGCGTGCCGTTCACGAGCTGCTGCTCGGCGTGCGTGGGCTTGTCGAGGTCCACGAGCGTCGAGGTGTCCACGTCGATGTTGTAGAAGCCCGAGGCGAGCGCCTCGCGCGACAGGTCGAACACGACCTGCTTCTCGGCGGCGGCGTTCGCGGCGTACTTCTTGGCGTTGATCTGGAAGTGGTCGCCCTGGATGAACACCGGGCCGCGCCAGCCTTCGCGCAGCGCCGCGGCGAGCAGCACGAACGTGTACTCGAGCGGGCGCTGGTCGGTGTACGAAATCTCCGAGCGCGCGATCTCGATGAGCACCGCACCGGCTTCGAGGGTCTTGCGGGCGCGGAACAGCGCGCGCGCCGTGTCGTACGTGATGCCGCGGATGTTGATCGCGGGCACCGTGAACGTGGCGGGCGCGTCGCCTCGGCCGCGCGCCATGTACAGCTCGTGGATCGAGGCGGGGTAGATGCCGACGGACTGGCACTGGTCGAACACGCCCTGGCGGGCGGCGTCACGCACGTCGCCGGTGCCGAACACGCCCGTCCAGACGAGGCGGTCGAGCGCTTCCATGTTGTTCGCCACCATCACGGCGATCGCCTGCCGGACTTCGTCGAGGTTCTTCAGTTCGAGACTCATGACAGCTCCATCCTGGAGCGCCCGGCCCGGCTCCATGACCCGGTCGGTTCCGCGGCGCGAAGGGAAGTGAGAGTGAAGGAAAAGGACGCGCGCAGTATAGACGTGCCGCGAGGCTCGGGGAAACACGCGGCCGTGCCGCGAACCCGCGTCCGGGAAGACCCGTGACACGCCCCGGACGTGTTGCATGAAAACGTTCCCAGCCCCGGAGCGGGCGTTCAGAACCGGAAGGCGACCGCAGGCACGACACGCCCACCGACCAGCGCCGGGGCGACACGTACCCGCACGCCGTAGTGCACCGTGCTCATGCGGTCGGGCAGTCGCGCGACGTCGTACAGCGCGAGCCCCGTGGTGGCCGCGGCGCCGGCGATCAGCACCGCTTCGCGGTCCGCGTCGGTCTTGCGGTCGAATGCCAGCAGCACCGAGAGCAGCGCGATCGAGCCGCGCAGCGACTCGCCCTCGGCCGCGGCGCGGTGGAACCCCGCGTAGTGGTAGCCGAGCGCGGGCCCTTCGACGCTGCCGAAGTAGGTCAGCAGCCAGCTCGTGACCGACGATTCGCCCTGCACGGCCCACGTCACCGCGCCGGCACCGACCGGAAGCACGGTGGCGACCAGCGCGATCGTGTGCGCGAGGTCGGGATCGGGCGCCGAGCCGTACGAGTCGAACGAGCCGGAGGCGGGAGGGGGCAGCTGGCGCGGCGTGCCGAGCTGGGCACCGGCGGAGGGCGCGAGGGTCAGCAGCGCCGCGAGTACGAGAACGAGGCCGGCTGCAGTGCGCATGCAAGAGCCCTTCTCGGGGGAAAGCGATGCGGGCCGCAGCGGCGCGCGCGCCGGGCGCGGCCCGCGGGTGAAGTTCAGCCCTTCGCCGCGCCCAGCGCCACGATGCCGTCGCGCGTCTGGCGCAGCTCGGGGAAGCGGTGCGGATCGAACGTCGAGATGCCGGCCGCGCGCTTCCACGCGAGCAACTCGGCCAGGTCGAGCGTGCAGGCCGCGGCCATGCCCATGCCGTGGCCGGTGAAGCCGGCGCAGATGGCGAGGTGATGCGCGGCGTCGAGCCAGCCGACCAGCGGGCGGCCGTCGCGCGCGAAGCCCATGATGCCGGCCCAGCGGTACTCGATCGGTGCGCCACCGGGCACGAGTTCGGCGAGGCCCTTTTCGATTTCGGCCTGGATTCGCGGCGTGGTCACCGCGTCGTAGCCGCTCTCGGTGTCGAAGTCGGTGTCGCGCCAGCCGCCGATCACCAGCCGCCGGTCCGGGGTCTGGTGCCAGTACTGGTAGCCGTAGTGCGCGTAGGTGGGGCGCTGCGACAGCTCCACGTCGAGCGGCGCCGTGGCGATCACCTGGCCGCGGCGCGGTGCGATCAGCGGCGCGAGCGCGGGCACGAGCTTCGGCGTGTACGCGTTCGTCGCCAGCACCAGCGTGCGCGAGCGCACCACGTGGCCGTTGGCCTGCGTCTCCCAGACGTTGTTGTTCCAGTGCGCGCTCTTCACCTCGGAGTACGCGTGCAGCCGCGCGCCCTTGGCGGCCGCCTTGAGCGCGAGCCCGTGCAGGAACTTGACCGGGTGCACGTGCCCGTCCTCGGGCACCTCGAACGCGGCGTCGAACCCGGCGGTCGCGTGCGCGGGCACGGCGTCGGCGATCGCGATCTCGCGCATGGGGAAGCCGTCGTGGCGCAGTTCGGGCAGCGAACTGCGCAGGTCCTCGGATTCCTCGCGCGTGCGCGAGAGCCGCAGCGAACCCGTCTGCGCGTACTGGCAGTCGAGCTCGAGCGACTGCGCGAGCTGGCGGATGCGCTGGTGCGTGCGGCGGCCGATCTGCAGCACCGCACGAGCGCCGTCGCGGCCCCAGAGCGCGATGCGCTCGGAATACGGTTCGGCCGGGGCGGCGAGCAGGAAGCCGGCATTGTTGCCGCTGGCGGCGCCTGCGAGCGGGCCGGCGTCGAGCAGTGCGACCGTCGCGCCCTGGTCGAGCAGCGTCCACGCGAGCGTGATGCCGGTGATGCCGCCGCCGACGATCGTGACGTCGGCGTCCACGCTCTCGGCGAGCGGGGCGAAATCGGGGGTGGGACCGGCCCACCAGAGAGACGTCGGGTGCGCGTGGGAAGAGCTCATGGCCGGCATGATGCACGGGTGCCGCGAAAGCGGCAAACGGGCCGAAGGGATGAGCGTGGGGTCAGAATCGAACGCGGACCGCGACCGCCGGCGAGCCGTCGTGGAGCGTCCGGAGCGCGAGATCCGGACGCGCCGCGGCCACCCGGCGAACGTTCTGCCGCTCCACCGCTGGTCCCACGTTGCCGATGTCGTACAGCGTGGCGCCGACGTACAGCGCCGCGCACGCGACCGCTCCCGGGATCAGCGCGATGCCTGCGCTCTCGGAGTCCCAGGCGTAGATCCAGATCGCGGCCAGCCCTCCCAGCGCCCCCGTGCGGACGAGTTGCCCCGGCAGGGCCTGGGCGCCGATGCCGCCGTAGTAGTAGCCGAGCCCGGGGCCGATCACGCTGGCGGCGATCGCGCCGCCGAGCGCGACTCCCTCCGCGCTCGAGGCGGCGACCCCGCTGAAGACCACGCCCGGCACGACCGCCCCCGCGATGGTGATGGCCGTGGCGGCCCCCGGCACGGGCAGGTGCAGCGAGTCGGCCGTGCGCTCGGCGGCCGGCGACCACATCGAGGGCGAGTGCAGGTCGATCAGCGCGCGGCGGGACATCACGCCGACGCCGACGCGCACGGAGTCGGCGTCGGCGGCGTGCGCGACGCGCGGCGCCACGCTCGTACACGCGAGCGCGGCCAGCAGCAGGAACGGCAGTTTCCCGAAACGCATGCGGCCCCTTCCCGAAGCGCCCGCCGGGACGTTGACACCCATGGGCGCAGCCGTTTCAATCTCGGCCATTCTTTCCCGCCGCACCGCCCCACGTCGAGGAGATTTCGTGGACGCCGCCGAGCTCGTGCCCCTGAAGCTGGACGTCAACGGCGACACCCGGACGTGCGCGGTCACGCCCGCCACGACGCTGCTCGAAGCGCTGCGCTACACGCTCGGCCTCACCGGCTCGAAGCAGGGCTGCGACAAGGGCGACTGCGGCGCGTGCACCGTGCTGGTGGACGGTGAACCGGCGCTCGCGTGCATCACGCTGGCGCTCGCCTGCGAGGGAAGGCAGGTGACCACGGTGGAAGGGCTCGCCGACAAGGGCGTGCCGCACCCGCTGCAGGACGCGTTCGACCGCACGGGCGGCGCGCAGTGCGGGTTCTGCACGCCGGGCATGCTGATGAGCGCGGCCGCGCTGCTGCGCCGCAACCCGCAGCCGACGCGCGACGAGATCGCGCACGCGCTGTCGGGCAACCTGTGCCGGTGCACCGGCTACACGAAGATCCTCGACGCGGTGGAGCTCGCCGCGAAGGAACTGCGGGAGCGCGCATGAGCGACGAGCGCAAGCCGGGCATGGCGGTCCCGAAGTCGCGCATCATGCCGAAGGCCGACCGGCTCACGCCCCCGGCGTGGGAAGGCGGCCGCGCCGCGCCGCCGAACGGGGACTTCCACACGATCGGCAAGCGCAACCGCAAGGTCGAAGGACTGGCCAAGGTCACCGGGCGCGCGATCTACGCCGACGACCTCGTGCTGCCGCGCATGCTGCACGCGAAGCTGCTGCGTTCGATCCACGCGCACGCGCGCATCGTGTCGGTGGACGCGAGCGCGGCGCTGGCGCTGCCGGGCGTGCACGCGGTGGTCACCGGTCGCGACCTGCCCGGGTACTTCGGGATCATCCCGTGGACCGAGGACGAGCAGGCGCTGTGCACGGACAAGGTGCGCTACGTCGGCGACGCGATCGCCGCGGTGGCCGCCGACGACGAGCGCACGTGCGAAGAAGCGCTGAAGTGGATCCGCGTCGAGTACGAGGTGCTGCCCGCGGTCACCGACATCGAGACCGCGCTCGCGCACCCGGAATGGCAGGTGAACGAGAAGGCCACCGAGGGCAACGTCAGCAAGCACGTCCGGCTCGAGTTCGGCGACGTGGACGGCGCGCTCGCGTCGGCCGACCACGTGGTCGAGGGCGACTACTGGTACGAGGGCTCGACGCACGCGCCGCTCGAACCGCACTGCTGCGTCGCCGAGTTCGACGCGACCGGGTTCCTCACGGTGTGGTCGAGCACGCAGGTCGCGCACTACCTGCACCGCGATCTCGCCAAGGTGCTCGAACTTCCCACGCAGCGCGTGCGCGTGATCCAGCCCGTCGTGGGTGGCGGCTTCGGCGGCAAGAGCGAGCCGTTCTCGCTCGAGTTCTGCGCGGCGAAGCTGTCCATGGTGACCGGCCGACCGGTGAAGATCCTGTACACGCGCGAAGAAGTGTTCTACGCGCACCGTGGCCGCCACCCGATGCGCCTGCGCTACCGCACGGGCATGAAGGCGGACGGCACGATCACCGGGACCGACGCGCTCGTGCAGCTCGACGGCGGCGCGTACAGCTCGTTCGGGCTCGTGACCACGTACTACTCGGGGCAGCTGCTCACCGCGCCGTACGCGCTGCCGGCCTACCGATTCGATTCGACGCGCCTGTTCACGAACAAGCCGGCGTGCGGACCGAAGCGCGGACACGGCTCGGTGCAACCGCGGTTCGCGTTCGAGTGCCAGCTCGACAAGCTCGCCGAACGCGCGGGACTCGACCCGATCGAGGTGCGGCGCCGCAACTTCATCGGCGAGCGCACGACCACCGTGAACGGCATGCGCGTCACGTCGAACGGTTTCCTCGACTGCCTCGAGGCGGTCGAGCGCGAGTCGCGCTGGGGCGAGAAGTTCCGCCGCCTGCCCTACGGCCGCGGCATCGGCGTGGCGGGCAGCATGTACATCAGCGGCACGAACTACTGCATCTACCCGAACGAAATGCCGCAGGCCGCGGTGCAGCTGCGGCTCGACCGCTCGGGCCGCGCCACGGTGATGAGCGGCTGCTCGGACATCGGGCAGGGCGTCGAGAGCGTGCTCGCGTACATCGTGTGCGAGGAACTGGGCCTCGAGCTGCGCGACGTGCGCGTGGTCGCGGCCGACACCGACCTCACGCCCGTGGACCTGGGCGCGTATTCGAGCCGCGAGACGTTCATGGTGGGCAACGCCTGCCTCGACGCCGCGCGCCACCTGCGCGTGAAGATCGCCTCGACGCTCGCCGAGCACTGGGGCGTGGCGCCGGGCGAGATCGTGCTCGCGAACGGCGTGGCCTGCGCGACCAGCGATCCCGCGCGCTTCGCCGTCCCGATCAAGGAGGCGTTCCAGTGGGCCGAGGCGCGCCACGGCACGCTCGGTTCGGTGGGCTGGTACCAGAGCCCGAAGCTCGGCGGCGACTACCGCGGCGGCACGATCGGCGCGTCGCCGGCGTACTCGTTCACCGCGCACGTCGCCGAAGTGGACTGCGATCCCGAGACGGGGTTCGTGAAGGTGACGAACCTGTGGGTGGCGCACGACTGCGGCCGCGCCCTGAACCCGGTCACGGTCGAAGGCCAGATGGAAGGCAGCGCCTACATGGGCTTCGGCGAAGCGCTCATGGAGACGCAGCGCTACAAGCCCGCGGCGCCCGGTCACGCGTTCGGCCTGCACCAGGGCCCGAGCCTGCTCGACTACCGCATGCCGACCTCGCTCGACACGCCGGAGCTGCACGCGCTGATCGTGGAGTCGGTGGATCCCGAGGGTCCCTACGGCGCGAAGGAAGCCGGCGAGGGCCCGCTGCACCCGAGCGTGCCGGCGATCGCCAACGCCATCTACGACGCGCTCGGGGTGCGCTGCGACGCGCTGCCGTTCGACCCGCCGAGCGTGTCGCGGCTGCTGCGCGCCTCGGACGCGCGCGCACGCTGGCAGGCCGCACGCGCGCAGGGGCGCGGGGAGGGTGTCGCATGCTGACCCTGCCGCGTTTCGCCTGGTCGCGCCCGGCCACGCTCGCCGAAGCACTCGCGCTGCTCGCCGCGCACCCGGGCGAGTGCCTCGTGGTGGCAGGCGGCACCGACGCGGTGCCGAACCTCAAGCACGGCCTGCACGAGCCGCGGCGTATCGTGCACCTCGGCGGCATCGCCGAACTGCGCGGGCTGGTGCTCGACGCGAACGGGCTGCAGGCGGGCGCGCTCGTCACGCTGACCGAGCTCGCGACGCACGCCGGCGTGCGCGCCGCGCTGCCGGGACTGGCCGCCGCGGCTGCCGCGGTCGCGAGCCCGCAGATCCGCAACATGGGCACGATCGGCGGCAACCTGTGCCTCGATACCCGCTGCACCTACTACAACCAGACGTACTTCTGGCGCGAGGCGCTCGGCTTCTGCCTCAAGAAGGACGGCACGCGCTGCCACGTGGTGCCGCAGGGCAAGCGCTGCGTGGCCGCGCACTCGTCCGACGTGGCGCCCATGTGGATCGCGCTCGGTGCGAGCGTCGAGATCGCCGCGACGGACGGCGCGCTGCGCACGCTCGACGTGGACGCGTTCTTCGTGGGCGACGGCGTGCACAACAACGTGCTGCAGCCCGGCGAACTGGTGACGCGCGTGCGCGTGCCCGCCGAATCGCTGGCCCTGCGCACGGCCTACCGCAAGCTTCGGCCGCGTGCGGCGATCGATTTCCCGATGCTCTCCGTGGCGGTCGCGGGTCGGCTCGACGCGGCCGGCGCGGTGGAGCAGCTGCGCATCGTCGTCGGTGCGCTCGGCGCCAAGCCGCGCCTGCTCGGCGGCCTCGACGCGCTCGCTCACGGCCGCCCGTGGACGGCCGCGCTCGCCGAGGCGGTCGGCGCCGCGGCGCACAAGCAGTGCCATCCGCTGTCGAACGTGCCCTACGACACGGACTGGCGGCGCGACATGGTGCCGGTGTTCGTGAAGCGTGCGCTCGCCGACGCGCTCGGGAGTCCCGCGTGAGCACATCCGCCGGCGACCGCCCCGAGCCGCGCGCCCACGCCGACCAGGCGCTGCGCGCCTTCGGCGACGCGCGCGAACCCGACGTGTGGGAGATGCTCGCGCGCTGGCGCGCCGAGGGCCGGGTGATGGCGCTGCTCACGGTGGTCGAGTCGCGCGGCTTCACGCCCCAGAAGGCGGGCACGCGCATGCTGGTGGACGTGCACGGCGCCACGGCCGGCACGATCGGCGGCGGCGCGATCGAGCACGAGGCGCTGCGCGAGGCGCGCGCGCTGCTCGAGGCGGGCGGCGGTTCGATCACGATCCGCAAGCAGCTCGCGCAGGACCTCGGCATGTGCTGCGGCGGCGAAATGGTGATCGCGATCGAGTCGCTGGAGTCGCCGCCGCGGCTGTTCCTGTTCGGCGCGGGCTACCTCGCGCGCCCGATCGCGGCGCTCGCGACCGGCTGCGGCTTCGCCGTCAGCGTGTGCGACGGTCGCGACGACTGGGCGGTGCCGGAGCGGTTCCCCGGCGCCACGGTGCGCGTGCAGGATCCCGCCGACGTGGCGCGCGCGCTCGAGACCACCGCGAACGACTACGCGATCGTCGTGACGCACGACCACGATCTCGACCAGCGCATCGTGCAGGAACTGCTCCGCAAGCCGCTGCGCTTCACGGGCATGATCGGCAGCCTCGGCAAGCGTGCGAAGTTCCGCCGCCGGCTCGAGGCGCGGGGCTTCACGGCCGAACAGGTCGCGCGCCTGCGCACGCCGCTCGGGCTGCCGATCGGCGCGCGCACGCCCGAGGAGATCGCCGTCAGCGTCGTCGCCGAACTGGTCGCCGTGCGGCGCGAGACCGCGCCGGAGAAGGGTTGGGAAGAAGCCGTGCGCACGCGGCATGCGAACGCGCGCGCCGCGGAAGCGAAGTCCACCGAAGGGAGTGCCGGATGAACGTGGGTGTGTTGCTGGCCGCGGGAGCATCGACCCGCATGAAGAGCCCGAAGCCGCTCGTGAAGTGGAAGGGTCACTCGTTCCTGGTGCACGGCACCCGCGCGCTGTGGTCGTCGTGCGACGTCGTCGTGGCCGTGCTCGGCAGCAACGGCGAGGCCGTGCGCTCGAGCCTCGAGAAGGAGTTCACCGCGCTCGTCGAATCCGGTGCGCTCACGCAGGACCTGCACGAGGCGCGCCGCAAGGGCTCGCGCGGGCTCGAACTGCGCTTCGAGACGAACGCGAAGTGGAAGCAGGGCATGCTGTCGTCGGCCAAGGTGGGGCTCGCTGCCGCGCTCAAGGCGAAGCCGGCGACGATCGCGGTGCTGCCGGTGGACCATCCCGAGGTGAGCGGCGAAACGGTGAGCGCCATGACCGGCGTGATGCTCGACGCGCTCAAGGCGTTCAAGGACGGCGCGGCGGGATTCCCGTACGCGCTCGTGCCGCGCTTCAAGGGCCACCGCGGGCATCCGCTGGTGCTTTCGCCCGCGCTCGCGCGCGCGATCGTGAAGGACAAGGTCGCCGCCGACCTCGGTGACGCGGTGCGGCGTCACGCGCGCATGGTCGGCTACGTGGACGTGCGCGATCCCGGCGTGGTGAAGAACCGCAACACGCCGAACGGCTGAGCGCGATCCGTTCCCGGACCGGCGCCCGTCAGTCCTGCGGGTGCCGGTCCGTCGCGTTCCCGGCGCGCCCGACGCACCAGAGCGCGCCGTCGCGCTCCACGAGCGCGAGCGCGGTGAGGAACGCGCCCCGGCACGGGCCTTCGACGCACTCGCCGGTCTCGGGGGAGAAGCGCGCGCCGTGGTGGCAGCAGACGAGCGCGTCGAACGCGTCGTCGAAGAAGTGCCCGTCACCGAAATCGAGCGCTCGCGACTGGTGGCGGCAGCTGTTCACGAACGCGTGCACGGCGCCGTGCCAGCACACCGCGAACGCCTCGCGTTCGACACCGTCGAGCACCACGCGGAAGCGTGCCGAATCGCCCTCGCTCCAGCGGGCGGCGGGCGGACCGACGGACACCGCGGGCCCGTTCACGTGCGCGCCGCTCGGCCGAACAGCGGCCGGATCGCCTCCATCATGCGGCGCACCCCGGTGTGGATCTCCTGCTCGTCGATGCCGGTGAACCCGAGCACCAACCCGGCGCGCACGGGCTCGCCGCATTCGTACGCGCTCGTCGGCACGCACTGCAGGTTCTCCCGCGCCATGGCGACCGCGGCCTCGTGCGCATCGGTGCCCGGAGGCAGCCAGACCACGCGGCTCATGCCGCCTTCGGCCTCGTGCAGCTCGAGCTCGCCGCGGGCGTGTTGTTCCAGCGCCGCGCGCAGGGCGTCGAGCCGCTGTGCGTAGAGCGTGCGCATGCGGCGAATGTGGCGCGCGAAGTGCCCTTCGTTCATGAAGTCGGCGAGCACGGCCTGTGCGATGCCCGGCGTCTGGCGGTCGTTCAGCTCGCGGGCGAGCACGAACGGCCGGACGAGGTCGGGGGGCAGCACGAGGTAGCCCAGCCGCAGCGACGAGAAGAGCACCTTGCTGAACGTGCCCGCGTAGAGCACGCGGCCGTGGGCGTCGATACCCTGCAGCGCCGCGAGCGGCCGCCCGAGGTAGCGGTACTCGGAAGCGTTGTCGTCCTCGAGCACCCAGCTGCCCGCGGTGGCGGCCCACTGCATGAGCGCCATGCGGCGCGGCAGGCTCAGCGTGACGCCGAGCGGGTTGTGGTGCGACGGCGTGCAGTACGCCAGCCGGGCGCGCGGGGAGCGCGCCATGCCGGCCGTCACGTCCATGCCGTTCTCGTCCACCGGCACGGGCACGACCTTCATGCCGCCCGCCTCGAAGCGCGCGCGGGCACCGAAGTAGCCGGGGGACTCCATCCAGACCTCGTCGCCCTCGTCGAGCAGCATGCGCGCGACGAGGGCGATGGCCTGCTGCGAACCGTTCACGATCAGGATCTGGTCCGCGCTGCAGCGCGCGCCACGCGCGGCGCCGAGGTGCGCGGCGATCGCTTCGCGCAGCGGCTGGTAGCCCTGGGGATCGTCGTAGCTGAGCATGCGCACCGAGGCGCGGCGCAGCCGGCGGTCGAGCAGCCGCCTCCAGATCTCCATGGGGAAGTGGTCGAGCGCCGGCAGGCCGGGACGGAACGCGTTCGCCGTGGGCATGACCGGCAGGTCCACCATGCGGGTCTCGGCGAGCCTGCGGCCGCGGCGCGACAAGTGGCGCGGGGCGTGGTCGGTGACCACCGCGGGCTCGACCGCCACGGGCGCCGCGCTCTCGGGCACGGCCGGGGCCACGAACGTGCCCGAGCCGGCGCGGCTCTGGATGTAGCCCTCGGCGAGCAGCTGCTCGTACGCGCTCAGCACCGTGTTGCGCGACACCCGGGTCACCGACGCCAGTTCGCGGCTGGCGGGCAGCCGCGAGCCCGCGGGCAGGCGGCCGGTCAGGATGGCGCGACGGAGTTCGTCGTACAGCTGGCGATGGAGCGGTTCGGGGGACTGCGGGTCGAGCGAAAACGCTCGAAAGCTGGAAATGGTCGGGCGACGAGGCATGGAACCCCTGAAAGTGGCTCCGAGGAGGAGGAATTGGTGCCTGCAGTCTAGAGCCATGCGGCCCTTGTGGCCATACCAGTCTCGGATTCTACTGCCCGACAGGAGAGCCCCCCTCCGCCCATTTCCCCCAGCACCCGCCGATCGGTCGCTCCCCCGGGCCACGCCGTGGCCAGGTCGGCGGGTGCCACTTCTGCTCCCGACGTGGCAGAGTGCGGCGCGTTCCTGTCGCGACCCCCGCCCCGGAGCCCACGTGAGCGAAACCAGTTCCCGCCGCCCGATCGTCGCCGTCTTCGGCAGCAGTACGTTGACCGAGGATTCCGCCGCCTACGCCGAAGTCCGCGACCTGGGGGGCGAACTCGCGCGCCGCGGGCTCACGGTCATGACCGGCGGCTACCACGGCGCCATGGGTGCGGCTTCGCAGGGTGCGCACGAAGCGGGGGGGCACGTGATCGGGGTGACGGTCGAGATGTTCGAGCGCCGCGGGCCGGTCAATCGCTGGGTGACCGAGCGGGTGCACACGCCCACGCTCCACGCCCGCCTCGATCACCTCGTGCGCGAAGCGGACGCCTTCGTCGCGGTCACGGGCAGCATCGGGACGCTGACCGAACTGTTCCTCGCGTGGACGTTGCTCGCGGTCTCGGCGCGGCCGCCGGCGCCCCTGGTGCTGATGGGAGCGCACTGGCGCGAGTGGCTCGCGCTGCACGACAGCCCGGACTTCATTCCGCAGCACCTCTTCCGGCATGTCGAGGTGGCGGACCGCCCGGTCGAGGTGGCGGAACTCGTCGCCGCGGGGTTGGGCCGGCGCGCGCACTGACCCCCGGGCGGGGCGGCCGAAATCGCCGGGAAGAAACTCCCCGCGGCCGGCGTATCCCACCCGTCCATCCTCCCGAGGTAGACCGTTGGACCGCTCGCCAAGCGCCCGCCCCCTCGTATAAGGTGCTCCCGTTGGGGGAGGCCAGAACGGCCCACCGATGGTCTCCAGTGGTCGCAAGCGGGCATCGGGACAAACTCAAGGAGGGTTCCACCAAATGAAATCGCGTCTCTGGGTCGGCCTCGCCGTCATGACCGCGATCTTCGCCGCGTCGTTCACGGCCGCGCAGGAAGGTGAAGCGCCCGCGGTCGTCGGACATTACGTCGGTGTGAAGAATTGCAAGAAGTGCCATAGCGGCGCCGCGAAGGGTGCCCAGTACAAGCAGTGGTCCGAGTCGAAGCACTCCCAGGCGTTCCTCGTGCTCGCGAGCCCGAAGGCTCTCGAGATCGCGGCCGCCAAGGGCATCAAGGATCCGCAGAAGGCCAAGGAGTGCCTCGAGTGCCACGTGACGGGCTACGGCTCCGATCCGAGCATGTTCGAAGCCACCTACTCGGACTCCGCCGGCGTCGGCTGCGAGTCCTGCCACGGCCCGGGCAGCGGCTACTACAAGTCGTCCACGATGAAGGCCATCAAGGCCGGCACGACGGACGGCAAGCCCCTCGGCCTGGTCATGCCGACCAAGGAAGTCTGCGCGAAGTGCCACAACGAGCGCGGCACCTCCGGCAAGCCGGTCAACTGGCCGGCCGACAGCGCGAAGATCGCGCACCCGATTCCCGCGGGCGCCGGCGAGTAACGCTTCGGCAGACGGAAGACGCAGCGACGGCGGCGGGTCCCCACGGACCTGCCGCCGTTCGCATGCCGGGCGCGGCGGGCGTTCCGGCCACGGCGGGCGTTCCCTCGGTGGCGACGCCACGGCGTCCGTGGGCCCTGCCGGGTGAGGGAGTGCAACGTCGCGCCGGGGGCTCGCCACGCCCGCGGTCCCGATGCGCCGGGCACGCGAGAGCGGCGTGGCCCGAAGGCCACGCCGCTCGCGCTTGCTGAAGTGCCGCTGCGAACTAGAACCGGCGCGTCGCCACGAACGCGACACGGCGAGCCGTGAAGTCGTGGTACCAGTCGCCGAGGTAGATCGCGTTCGGCGTGAACGTCGTGCCGGAGAGCGAACCGCCGACCAGCGGAGCGTCCTCGACCGCGAAGTCCGCCACGTCGAACTGCACGTACTGGAACTGGCAGGCGAGGTCCATCTGGGCGGACCACTTCCAGCGCGCTTCCAGCGTCACGTCGTGCGTGCGGTAGAACGTGTTGGGCACGTCCTGCGCGGGCACGAAGGCCGCCGGCTGCACCACGGGCGCGACGCGCGGAGCGATGCGGACCGCGTTGAAGTCGTACTCGTTCATGGAACGGCTGAGCGTGTAGTCCACCTTCCACGTGAACTTCGGCTTCATCCGCCACTCGGCGTTCGCGAACACGTACACGTTGCGATCGCGCTCGTTCATCCACCAGTTCGTGGTGAAGAGCGTGTCGTAGCGCGCCGCGGCCGAGACTTCGTTCGACGCCATCGTCGAGATCAGCTGCCCGAAGCCGTAGCCGCCCGTCACGTCGAGCGTCTTCGTCATGCGCAGCGTGCCGTCCACGAAGACCATCGCGTTCTCGGCCTTCTGCAGGCCGTACGTCGCGTCCTTGTAGTCGTCCTTCGTCCACGTCGAGCTGACCGTGACGTCGAACTTCGCGTTCGGCGCCCACGAGACCGCACCGGTCGCCGAGTTCTGGTCACGATCGGCCACGTCGTAGCGCTGCAGGCCGGAGGGCTCCACGAACACGCCGGCGGCGTTCTCGTAGTCCTCTTCGTTCAGCGAATCGAAGCGACGCTGGCCCATGCGCCAGTTGGCGGTCACGTCCACGTCGTCCAGCGGACGCAGGCGCAGGCCCACCCCGAACACGTTCTCCGCGTCCTTCTCGACTTCACGGAGCTTGTGCTCGCGCGTCTTGTGCTCGCCCAGCAGCGTCAGGTCGGCGCGGCTGGAGAGCTCGTACGACAGGTCGAGGCCGAGGTTCGTGGAGTTCATGCCCCACTCCTCGTTCTCGATCGTGCCGACGCTGAACGTCTGGTCGTAGGGCGAGAAGCCCTGGAACTCGATCACCGGCGTCTTGTTGTCGTTCGTCTCGGAGTGGAAGCGCACCGTGCCGAACAGCTTGGCGGCCGGGCGGCCCGTGAGGCGGAAGTCCGTCACCAGCGTCTGGACTTCGGCTTCCACCTTCTTCTCCGGCAGCGAATCGAGGCGCGAGTAGGCGATCGCGGTGTTGCTCGTGTACGGCAGGAACGCGTCGTCCTGCTTCGCCTGGCTCACGCCGACGGTGGCGGTGAACGTGGACGCCTTCGGCAGCTGCGCCGAATAGGCCACGCGGCCGCGCATGACGGTGTTGTCCGGCCACAGGTCGAGCTGCGCGGCTGCCGTGCCGGAGTTCGTACCGGTGGTCTGGTCCGTCAGGCGACGCGAGTTGTCCACCCGCATGGTGCTGATGTCGTTCTGGAACGTGGAAAGACCCGCCGAAGCCATCAGCTTGTGGCGGCCCTTCGCCCACGACGCGGTCGCGTCCGCATCCACCATCTCCTGGTCGATGGGAGCGGCGACTTCGGTCATGGTCGCGCTGCCGATGCCGAACGGCACGCCGAAGGCGAGACTGCCCTGGCGGTCGCGGCGCACGGCACTCACGTCGAACGACCATTCCTTGCCCTGACGCGCGCGCATGCGGAGCTTCTGCACGTTCGTCTGGATGCCGAGGCCGACGCCCGGCGCCTTGGCGAGCAGGTCACGGAGCGCCGCCGTGTAGGCGTTCGTTCCGGCACTGTTGCCCTGGTTGAGGTAGTTCTGCATGACGCGCTGCAGCGTGTCCGGCAGCACGAACACGCCCGGGCTCACCTGAACGAGCGGCGAACGGGCGGTCATGCTGTAGACGTGCGGCGTGCCGCTGACCTCGGCGTCCACCCGCCACTTGAGCCCGTTCGTCAGGCTCAGGTTGTGGCGCTGGTCGTCCTCGAGG
The DNA here is from genome assembly GCA_046327815.1 of Candidatus Eiseniibacteriota bacterium. Classification (GTDB taxonomy): domain Bacteria; phylum Eisenbacteria; class RBG-16-71-46; order RBG-16-71-46; family RBG-16-71-46; genus CAIXRL01. The sequence goes on from JAXLXR010000013.1 coordinate 59,766, forward strand.
GCATTGCTGCCCCACAGGTTCGCGGACACGTTGCCCTTGGACTGGCTGAGGAAATACGACTCCAGGAAGCCGCCCTTCGGGATGACCCGGAACTCCTGCAGCTTCGCTTCGTCCACGCTCTGGTTCCACCACTGGGAACCGAACGTGACGTTGCCGGTGGGCTGCGCCACCGCAGTACTCGCGACGGAAAGGAAGGCCGCGAGCACCATCATCGAAATCATGTGCGCTCTCATGATGGCCTCCTACCGCGTGAAGTACTTGCCCGACGGATGATTCGAGCCGTGGATCTGCGGGTGGCAGTTCGTGCACGACCGGTTGAGCGAACGGTTGCTGCTGCTGTTCGCGAGATCCGGCAGGTCGTACATGGTGGACGGGTGACGCGTCGCGACGTGGCAGCGCTGGCACAGGTACGGACGCTTCGCGGCCAGCACCTTGTCGTTGTTCGAGCCGTGCGCTTCGTGGCAGTTGAGGCAGTTCTCACGCACCGGCGAGTGCTCCCAGAGGAACGGGCCGCGCTTGTCGGCGTGACAGCTGAGGCACAGCTCGTTCACGGAGAGGGCGCGGATCTGCTTCGGTCCGGCGCTGCCGTGCGGGCTGTGGCAATCGGCGCAGGTCATTTCGCCTTCGGTGACGGGCATGTGAGCCGTGCGGCCGAGCGCGAAGTGGTTCGCCTTGTGGCAGGTGACGCAGAGCGCGGTGGTCGTGGGCTTGCTCAGGAGTTTCGAGTGGCCCGCGTCCTGCGGATTGTGGATGTCGTGGCACGACACGCACGCGACGTTCTTGCGGGCGTGAGCGCTGTGTTCCCAGTAGAACTGATCGCCGCCCTTGTGGCAGTTCAGGCAGGCCGCGTTGGCCTCCTGAGCCGACAGCTTCGAGTAGCGCTTGATCGTCTTGAATCCAGGAGCGTTCTCGTCGCCGTCGGCCTGCACGTGCAGCGAGCCCGGTCCGTGGCAGGACTCGCAACCGCCTTCGACCGCCACGCGGCTCGGGTCCTGGTCCGCACGCCCGTGGGCGCTTCCCGCGAACTGCTGATACTGCTTGTCGTGGCACTCCTTGCATGCGGCCGAGCCCACGCGCTGGGGAGTCGGGTCGGAGAACGAACTCCGGGCGACTGCCAGGGTGAACGCGGAGCAGGCGAGCAGTACCGCAATCGCCAACCACCGTCTGCGCATCGGTTCCCTCCGGGATGCGTGATGTCGTCCGCGGCGCCGCCAGTGAGCGACCCTCGCGCGCGAACGGGGCGCCACCATCGAGAGATGGCGGACCCGCTGAGCAAGTTATCTGATTCGCCCCCTGCGAACTGCATGGTCATTTGGGACCATTCCGGGCCTTCCGGGATCTCGGATGAACAGGGAGGAAGGCGAGCGGCATTTCGGGTAGAGTCCGGCGCCGACACGCCATGCACGTCCGTCCGGGAGACGGTCGTGCGAACTCTCGCGGGGAAGCGCCTCGACCGGCGCACCGCGACGCGGGCACGCAACCCGCGATTCTTCCGCCAGTTCAGGAGCACGCCATGGAGACGGCCACGGTGGAACACCGCACGCTCGAGATCGTCCGCGAACCCCGCGTCTACCTCGTCGGCCGGCAGGTCGTGAGCGACCCGGACATCCAGCGCTTCCTCGCCGACGAGGGCGTGTCCTGGCAGACCGACACCGAAGTCGGCGCCGAACGTCTCGCCGAGATCGCCGGGCGTGTCTGCTACATGTCGTACGGCAAGGGCCGCAAGACCAACGAGGACTTCCTCCAGCACATCATCGAGGTGGGCCACGGCTCGGTGCTCGAGCACGGCGTGTGGAGCTTCCTCATCACCGGCGTCTCGCGCTCGTTCACGCACGAGCTCATCCGGCACCGGCACTTCTCCTACTCGCAGCTCTCGCAGCGCTACGTGGACGAGAGCGACTCGGCTTACGTGGAACCCGACGTGATCGCCGGCGATCCCGAACTGCACGCGATCTGGCAGGACGCGGTGAACGCCGCGCGTTCGGGCTACGACCGGCTCGTGGCCGGTCTCGAGGCGAAGTTCACCGACGTGCCTGACAAGACGCTGCGCCGCAAGATGGCGCGGCAGGCCGCGCGCTCGGTGCTGCCGAACGCGACCGAGACCAAGATCTTCGTGACCGCGAACGGCCGTGCGCTCCGGCACTTCATCGAGCTGCGCGGCAGCGAGCACGCCGAGGTCGAGATCCGCAAGGTCGCGGTCGAGATGCTGCGCATCATGCAGGCCGAGGCGCCGAACATGTTCAAGGACTACACGTTCGTGCCCCTGCCCGACGGCACGCTCTCGACCCACACGGAGCACGTCAAGGTCTGAGGCACACGATGGACGAACGGCTTCACCTGCGGCGGCCGGTCACACGCGTGACCGGCCGTTCGCGCGAGGCGGGCGAGGACGACGTCGCGGTCGAACGTGCGCTCGAGATCCGCGTGGACGAGCGCGCGCTGAGCGTGACGCTGCGCACGCCCGGGCACGACGACGAACTGGCGCTGGGGTTCCTCGCGAGCGAAGGGGTGCTGCACGCCGCCGCCGACGTGGCGCGCGTGCGGCTCGAGCCCGCGCCGCACCGCGACGCCCCGGACGTGGCCGACGTCACGCTGGCCGAGGGCGTGACGCTCGACTGGTCGAAGCTCGAACGCCACTTCGCCGCGACCGCGGCCTGCGGCATCTGCGGCCGCGCGCACCTCGAATCGCTGCACGCCGGGCTGGCGGCGGGCGCCGCCCCGGCCGGGGGGGCGCCGCTCGACGGCGAGCGGCTGATCGGGCTGGGGGCGCGGCTGCGCGAGCGGCAGCAGGGCTTCGCCGCCACCGGCGGGCTGCACGCGGCGGCGTGGTGCGACGACGCACTGGAGCCGCGGGTGCTGCGCGAGGACGTGGGGCGCCACAACGCGCTCGACAAGGTGTGCGGCGTGCTGCTGCGCGAAGGCCGGCACGGCGCCGCGGGCGGCGTGCTGTGGGTGAGCGGCCGCGCGGGTGCCGAACTGGTGCTCAAGGCCGCGCGCGCGCGCGTGCGCTGGCTGGCCGCGGTCGGGGCGCCGACCACGCTGTCGGTGGACCTCGCGCGCACGGCGGGCCTCGGGCTGGCGGGCTTCGTGCGCGACGGCCGCATGAACGTGTACGCCGAGCCGGGCGGCGCGTGAGCGCGCCGATCGCCGTCGGCCTCGCCGGCGCCGGGCCGTGGGCGACGCACGCGCTCGCGCCCATGCTCGCCGCCGGTCCCGAAACCATGCTCGCCGCGGTCTGGTCGCGCACGCCGGCCACCGCCGCCGCGCTCGCCGCGACGCACGGCGTGGTCGCGGTCGAGTCGTTCGCGGCGCTGCTGGAGCGCTGCGAGGCGGTGGCGTTCGCCGTGCCGCCCGGCGTGCAGGCCGAACTCGCGCCGCTCGCGACCCGCGCCGGGCGGCACCTGCTGCTCGACAAGCCGCTCGCGTTCGACGTCGCCGCCGCCGAGCGCGTGGTGGAGGCGTGCGAGCGGGCCGGCGTGGTCACGCAGCTCATGCTCACGCACCGCTACCGCGAGGCGACCGCCGCCTACCTGGCGTCCGTGCGCGCCGCCGGGCCCGTCGCGGCGCGGCTCGAGTGCCTCTCGGGCGCGTTCGTGCGCGGCCCCTACGCATGCGCGTGGCGGCGCGAATACGGCGTGCTGCACGACCTCGGGCCGCACGCGTTCGACCTGCTCGAAGCGGCGCTGGGGCCGATCGTGCGGATCCGCGGGTCCGGCGATCCGCGCCGCACCGTGGCGCTGGCGTGTGAGCACGAGTCCGGTGCGCCGAGCGCGGTCATGCTCTCGGGTGTCGCCGAGCGCCCGGCGACCCGCTTCGTGCTGGGCTGCGACGTGCCCGGCGGCACGCTCGAGTTCGACGCGGTCGCCGCGTCGGCCGAGCCGCCGTGGCCCGCGGTGCGCCGGTCGTTCGCGCGCGCCGTCCGCGAGGGCGTGCCCGCCGCGCACGACGCGCGGCGCGGGCTCGCGCTCCAGCGGCTGATCGGCCGCGCCGGCGAGGCATTCGAGTCGCACTGACCCCGGCGCGTGCGCTTTCGGGTCCCTTCGGCGTTCTGGGGGTGGGGAGTCCATCCTCCACGTCCTCCGACCCCGAACCGCCCGGAGCCCTCATGTCGCGCGTGCCTCCCGCTGCTCGTGCCCTTCGCCCGCTGTTCGTCGCCGCCCTGCTCGGCCTGGCCCCCGGGCCGGTACGCGCCGAATCCGGCGGACCGCCCGAACTCGCACCCGGCCGTTCGGTCACGCGCGACGCGGTCGCGACTTCGCGCGCCGCACGCGTCGAAGCGCTGCGCGCGCTGGCGCGGACACAGGCGGCGGAACTCGACTCGCTCGCCGCGTTCGCCGCGGCGTACCCGGCCGAGGGCGCACGCTGGCAGCGCACGATCGAGGCGGCGAAGCAGCGCCACGTGCGCGAGGAGATCGTGCTGCAGCGCGAGTTCGCGCTGCGCTTCGGGCACGCCGCGCTCGCGCGCCGCCTCGCGCTGCGGCTCGAACGGCTCGAGCTCGCCGGCGGAGGTGCGCGATGACCGCCCCGCGTGCGTGGGTGCGGCGCGTGGCGCTCGCGGCGCTCGTGCTGGGCGCCGGCCTCGGCGTGCACGGCGCGGCGCACGCCGACGTGGCGCCGGGGGCGCGCGTGCGCCTGCAGTCGTACACGCCGCCCGCCGTGCCCGGCGGCGCGGCGTCGTTCTCCGTGCGCGTCGAGGCGCGCGAAACGCTGACGCTGGCGGGTGTCCACGCGAGCGACCCGGAATCGCGCGGCTCGCGGTTCACGTCGCTCGCGCCGGAGACGCCGGTGGTGGTGCCGCGCGGCGAGACGCGCGTGTACGCGTTCACGGTGAGCGGCGAGGCGGCCGAGGGACCGGTGCTGGTGCAGTTCACGGCCAACGGCGTGCCCGTCACCAAGAGCTTCGACTTCTCGCCCGCGAACCGCACGAAGCACTCACGTGCCGGGCTGCTGCGCTCGGTGCCCGAGTCCGGCGCGGCGGTCGAGCCGGCGCACGCGGGTGCCGCGCTGGCGCCCGAGCCCGCGCCGCTCGCGGCCCGGCCGGCGAGCAAGCACGCGGTGCGCGTGGCCACGGATCCCGCGGGCGGCGCGCCGCAGTCGCCGCAGGGCACGATCGTGCGCGTCCGTGGCGCGTTCAAGTACCAGCGCGACGACGGCGTGGTGGTGGGCGCCGACGGCGTCACGTTCCGCGTCTACGACGAGGACGTGGATTTCGACGAACTGCGCTACGAGGGCACCACCAGCACGAACGGCAGCTTCGACGTGACGCTGTCGTTCTCGGAGAGCGAGCCCGACATCTACGTCGAGTTCGAGACGTCCAACAGCCACATCACGGTCGAGGACGCCTCGCTCTGGGAGAACAACTACTTCTACGAGACGATCCGCCACACGAACTTCACGGGCAGCGAGATCGCCTACGGCACGCTCATGCCGGACGCCGCGGACTGGCCGGTGCTGCACATCTTCACGAACCTCGTGCGGGCGTGGCGCTGGTGGGCGGAGAACCGCTCGAACACCGTGGATCACCTCGACTGCCTGTACCCGGAAGTCACGTGGCCGCACTACGTGGCCTCCACGCAGGAGATCCACATGCCGTACTCGGCGGAGGGCCGCGCGTTCCGCTGGGCGTCCGACACGCACGTGCACGAGTACGCGCACCACCTGCGCTACCAGTTCCAGGACCCGGCAGCGTCGGACTACGACAACGGCATCTGCAATCGCGAGGACGGCAGCCCCGGGCACTGCGGCTGGTGCTCGGAGACCGGCGCCACCGCGATCAACGAGGGCTGGCCGAACTGGTACGCCGGGCACGTGCTGAGCCAGTACGCGAGCCGCTACGGCGTGGCCGCCAACCACACGCGCGATTCGGAGTGGATCCAGGAGTGCCGCGACGGCAGCGGCAACGTGTGCGCCTGCGACCCGTTCCGCACCGAGGGTTTCTTCCAGACGCTCTTCAAGGACCTCGTGGACGACACGCCGGGCGAGCACGACCCGGAGTCGGGCAAGTCGTACTACTTCGACCGCATCGACCTGACGGTGGACGACGCGCTCGACGTGCTCAGCATGAACTCGGTGAACACCACCCAGCAGTTCCTCGACGAGATCCGCTCGCAGCACCCCGAGATCCCGGCCGCGGACTGGTGGAGCACGCTGAACAACGCCGGCTTCTACGAGCCCGACGGCGTGCCACCCGTCATGAACGGCCTGTTCTGGTCGCCGACGCACTCGACCAGCTCGAGTTCTCCGGACCGCTCGATCACGGTGCAGTGGCAGCCGGCGACCGACGGCGAATCGGGGATGTTCGGGTATCTCCTGCACGTGAGCGAGACGCTCGAGGCTCCGAGTTGGAACGACCATCAGGTGTCCGCCGGCGCGTCGGAATGGCACACCCCATTCCTGACGGCGGGGCACAGCTACTACGTCTCGATCCGCCCCTTCGACAACGAACGCAATCTCGGCAATTGGCGGTGGGTCGGGCCCTACGCGCTGCGCAATCCGTCGCCGCCGGACATGATGGCGACGACGCCGGGCAGCGCGTGGTACAGGCCGCTGGTCGCGCGCGACGCGGGCGACGAGTCGGGCGGCGCACAGCCGACCGCGTCGCTCCCCGGCAACACGTCGGGGACCTGGCTCAACGTGTACGCGCGCAACCACGGCGAGCTCGCCACGAGCTCGATCGAGGCGCACCTGCTCGTGGACGGCGTGAAGGTGGACTCGATCGCCGGCGGCTCGTTCGCCGTGGGTGAGGGCAAGGGCTTCCTGAACCGGGGCCCGTACACCGTGCGCGGCGGCCGTCACGCGCTGCAGGTGTACTGGGACTCCGACAACGCCTACAGCGAGGCCGACGAGGACGACAACCTCTACACCACGCAGTACACGTTCCTGCCGCTCACGCTGTCCTCGATCCTGACCTACACCCGGCCGGCGCCGCCGATGCGCGACGCCGGGCGCTCGACCATGGACGTGTCGCAGGACTTCCACTGGAACTGCGACGGACTGCGGTTCCAGCATCGCGCCAACTCGCTCTCACCGATCACGTCGTGGTGGAGCGCGGTCGCACTGCACCAGGTCGAGTGGGCCGACGACGACGACCTGCAGCTGTTCGACGCGTCCGACCTGTCGGGCGTGGGCTACGACGTGACGCGGGCCCGTTCGAGCCGCGACGAAGGCCTGCTCGACGCCGTGTTCTCGAACCGGCGCAACCACACGACCGACAAGTGGGACGTGGGCGTGATCAACGCCGACTCGAGCGCGGGCAGCTACCGGGTACGGCACGTCGTGGCGTCGCCGCTCGCGATGGGCGATTCCGTGCTCGTCACGCAGGGCGCGCAGGTCATGCTGTCGCTGCGCGAACTCACGATCGGCTCGGCCGACGCCGGCCTGATCGAAGTGACCGCGCACACCGTGCGCGGGCCGACCTACCTGTACGGCCTGCGTTTCGCCACCACGTTCCAGAAGGGCGGCATCGAGGACTATGCGCAGAAGGTCGCGGCCGACGACGACGGCGTGATCCGCATGACTTTCAGCGCCGCGGCCGGCGACATCGTGCCGCTCGCGTTCTACCGCAACCCGAGTTCGTCGCCGGCGGAATCCACGATCACGTTCACGCTGCAGGTGCGGCGCGTGCTGCCCGACGTGGTCGTGAACCCGCCCTCGAACTGGTACGGGCCGCTCGTGCCGCGCGCCTCGAGCGGCATCTACACGTTCGGCATCACCGCGCCCACGGCGCTCGAGGGCGACGACGCCGGCACGTGGCTCAACTGGTCGTACGTGAACAACGCGAGCGCGGGCTTTCCCGACCTGCTGCAGGGCCGCGTGCGCCACGATCTCACCACGCTCGCCACCCCGCTGCTGATCGGCGGCATGAACGCGTTCGAGCGCTCGACGGTCACCAACAGCGGGCCGTTCACGCTGCCCGGCGGCCGGCACGTGCTCTCGCTCGGGCTCGACTGGCCCGGCACGCTGCTCGAGGAGGACGAGGGCAACAACGTGTGGGCCGAGCAGTGGGTGTGGACGGCGGATTCGCTGTCGTTCGGTGAAGGCGCGTGGCGCAAGGGCACGAACGGCGCGCGCAACGCGCTCTGGGGCTCGCTGTCCGCAGGCGAGGTGGCGTGGCCGAACGCCGACGGCGTGCGCGTGCCGTGGCCGCCGCAGCCGACGCGCTGGTTCGGCGCCGCGGTGCTGCCGGGCTTCAAGAGCGACGTGGACCTGTACGTGCACGAGCGCTCGACGGGCGCGAAGGACGGCTTCGAGGAGTTCCTCGCGTCGTCGGAGTGGGGGCGCGGCGCGGTGGACTACGTGCTCTGGGACGCCTCGGTGCAGACGCGACGCGAGTTCGATCTCGGGCTGCAGCGCGTGAGCTCGGACACGACCAGCTACGTCGTGCAGCCGGAGCGCGCCACGTCGTGGTCCACGCTCGGCGGCACGCACTCGGGGCAGATCGCGGCGGGCGACATCCTCGACCTGCACGAGTTCGACCTGCCCGCGGGCATCCACCGCTTCGTGCTCACGCCGACCAGCGGCGCGGTGGACTACGGCATGGCGCTGCACGCGCCCGGCGCGGCGTTCTCGAACCGCAGCGCCGGCGACGCACTCGGCGCGGCGTGGCTGGCGCCCGAGGGCGCGGGCGAGACGTTCACGGTCACGATCGCCACGCCCGGCCGTCACGCGCTCGCGGTCTGGAAGGCGGCGCAGGCCGACGTCGCCGACGTGGGCCGGTATTCGATCCAGGTGACGAGCGGCACCGCCGACGTCGAGGCGGGCGTCCCGGCCGCCACGCGGCTCGCGTACGCGTCGCCGAATCCCTCGGCGCGCTCGACCGCGATCCGGTTCGAGCTCGCGCGCGAGGGCGAGGTCGAACTCGACGTGTACGACATGCGCGGCGCGCGCGTGGTCACGCTGCTGCGCGGCGTGCAGGGCGCGGGGCCGCACGACGTGGCGTGGGACGGCCGCGACGGCGAGGGCCGTCGCTGCGCCGCGGGTGTGTACCTCGCGCGATTGCGCGCGGCGGGCTTCGAGGGTTCGCTCAAGCTCGTGCGCGTCGAGTAGGCGCGGCGCCGGGCCCGGACGATCGCGTCCGGGCCCGGTCTCTTCTCCCGCGAGCGTCCGGCCGCGCGCGAGTGTGATGTCGAGGCGGCCGTCCGGGTGGACGATACCCGGCATGACACCCGCCTGAGGGCGGGCACGGCGACGGAACGCGCTTGCGCGGCCATGGCCCCGGCCGCACGACGCCTCGTGCGATCGAGGCGTGCCCGGCGAGTTCCCGCGGAGACGAGGCGCCATGAGCGCGACGATGAGCCCGGCGATGCAGCGGACCGACGGCGGCGACATCCGTACCGGCCTGAGCGAGGAGGCGCTGCGCCTCGCGTTCCTCGACAACCTCTTCTACGTGCAGGGACGCACGCTCGCGCTTTCGACCACGCACGATCGCTACATGGCGCTCGCGTACACGGTGCGCGACCGCATGCTGCACCGGCTGGTCTCGACCGTGAACACGTACCGCGAGACCGATCCGCGCACCGTGTGCTACCTGTCGGCGGAGTACCTGCCGGGGCCGTTCCTCGACAACAACCTGCTCCAGCTCGGCATCACCGCCGAAGTGCGCGCCGCGCTCGCGGGGCTGGACGTGGACCTCGACGCGCTGATCGCGTACGAGGAGGAACCGGGGCTCGGCAACGGCGGGCTCGGGCGGCTCGCGGCCTGCTTCATGGATTCGCTCGCCACGCTCGGCGTGCCCGCGATCGGCTACGGCCTGCGCTACGAGTTCGGCATCTTTCGCCAGACGATCCGCGACGGCTGGCAGCACGAGGTGACGGACACCTGGCTGCGCCACGGTTGCCCGTGGGAAGTGCGCCGACCGCACATCGCGTACGAGGTCGGCATCGGCGGGCGCACGGAACGCTGGCGGGACGAGCACGGACGCGAACGCGTGCGTTGGCTGCCGCACGAGGTCTACCGCGGCGTGGCGGTGGACACGCCGATCCTCGGGCACGGCGTGAACAACGTGAACACGCTGCGGCTCTGGTCGGCCGAGGCGCCCGAGGCGTTCGACTTCCAGGCGTTCAACACGGGCGACTACCAGGGCGCGGTGCTGCGCCAGGTGCGCTCGGGCACGATCAGCAAGGTGCTCTACCCGAACGACGAACCCGAGCCGGGCAAGCGCCTGCGGCTGCTGCAGCAGTTCTTCTTCGTGACCTGCTCGCTGCAGGACATGCTGCGCATGCTCGCGAGCCACGGCCGGCCGGTGACCGAGTTCCCGGACAAGTTCGCCGTGCAGCTCAACGACACGCACCCGGCGATCGCCGTGGCCGAGCTCATGCGGCTGCTCGTGGACGAGCACGCGGTGCCGTGGACCGACGCGTGGACGATCGTGCGGCGTACGTTCGGCTACACGAACCACACGCTGCTGCCCGAGGCGCTCGAGTCGTGGCCCGTGCCGCTGTTCGAGAGCGTGCTGCCGCGCCATCTGGAGATCGTGTACGAGATCAACGCCCGCTTCCTCGGCGAGGTGGCGGCGCGGTTCCCGGGCGACGAGGACCGCCAGCGCCGTATGTCGCTCATCGACGAATCCGGGCCGCGGCACGTGCGCATGGCGCACCTCGCGTGCGCGGGCAGCCACACGATCAACGGCGTCGCCGACCTGCACAGCCGGCTGCTGCGCGAGACCGTGCTGCGCGACTTCTTCGAGCTGTGGCCGGAGAAGTTCCAGAACAAGACGAACGGCGTGACCCCGCGCCGCTTCCTGCTGCTCGGCAATCCCGAACTGTCCGCGCTGCTCGACCGCACGCTCGGCGCGGGCTGGAGTCGCGACCTGACGCGGCTGCGCGGGCTCGAGGCGCACGCCGACGACCCGCGGTTCCGCGCCGAATGGCGCGCGGTCAAGCACGCGCGCAAGCAGGCGCTCGCGCGGCTGGTGGACGAGACGCTCGGCATCACCGTGGACCCGGCGAGCCTGTTCGACGTGCTCGCCAAGCGCATCCACGAATACAAGCGCCAGCACCTGAAGCTCATGCACGTGATCGCGCTCTACGACCGCATCAAGCGCGACCCGGCGGCCGAAGTCGTGCCGCGCACGTTCGTGTTCGGCGGCAAGTCGGCGCCCGGCTACGCCATGGCGAAGCGGCTCATCCGGCTCGTGCACGGCGTGGCCGACGTGGTGAACGGCGATCCCGACGTGGCGGGGCGGCTCAAGCTGGTGTTCCTGCCCAACTACGGCGTGAAGCTGGCCCAGTGGGTGTACCCGGCCGCCGACCTGAGCGAGCAGATCTCGACCGCAGGCAAGGAGGCGTCGGGCACGGGCAACATGAAGTTCGCGCTCAACGGCGCGCTGACGATCGGCACGCTCGACGGCGCGAACGTCGAGATCCGCGAGGAGGTGGGCGCCGACCAGTTCTTCCTGTTCGGGCTCACGGCCGAAGAGGTCGAGCGCACGTGGAGCGAAGGCTACCGGCCGTACGAGGTGGTCGCGGCCGATCCCGTGCTGGGTGCCGTGCTCGAGCGCATCGAGTCCGGCGAGTTCGCGCGTGGTGACCGCGAGCTGTTCCGGCCGCTGGCCGAGGAACTGCGCTGGCGCGACACGTGGCGGGCGTGCGCGGATTTCGCCGCGTACCTCGAGGCGCAGGAGCGTGTGGAGACGCTGTGGCGTGACCCCGACGCCTGGACGCGCATGTCCATCCGCAACGTGGCGCGCATGGGCAAGTTCTCGTCCGACCGCACGATTCGCGAGTACTGCGCCGACATCTGGCGGGTGGAGCCGGTGCGGATCCCGGACTGAACCGGGGAGGAGCGGGAGCGAAGTCGCGAGGCCGTTCCGGGCGCGGGAATGCTACAGTTTCCGCTCCCGGCGGCGGTCCGCGCGCCGCCGGGTGGTCCATCGCCACCCTCGGAGATCCCGATGCGCGCCCGATCGTTCCTGCTCCTCGCGTTCCTGCTCGTCGCCGCCAACGCGTCCGCCCGCCCCGTGCCGTTCCCGCCGCTGCCGAACGGCGTGGTGGAGGAGCGCGAGGAATACGACGTGGCGCCCCTGCTGTCCGCCTGGAAGGCGCACTCGCTCGCGCGCACGCGCATGGTGGCGCGGCCGGCCACGCTGAACCAGGACGCCTACGACGTGCGCTGGTACGACCTCGCGCTGACGTTCACGCCCGCCACGCAGAGCGTCGCGGGCACGGTCACGATGCGCGCGCAGGTGAGCGGCGCGTCGCTCGCGAACGTCGAACTCGACCTGCTGTCGAACATGACCGTGGACGCCGTGACCGCTGCGGCGGCCCCGAGCACGTTCACGCGTGCGGGCGATCTCGTCACGGTCGCGCTGCCGCGCACCTACGTGAACGGGGAGACGTTCGAGGTCACGGTGACGTATCACGGCAACCCGACCGCGTCGGGGTACTTCGGGTTCCCGGTCGTGAACTCGCGCCAGCTCATCTGGAGCCTGTCCGAAGCCTACGGCGCCCGCACGTGGTGGCCGTGCAAGGACCAGCCGGCCGACAAGGCCGATTCGGTGGACGTGCACTTCACGGTGCCGCTCGGGCTGACCACCGTGTCGAACGGCACGCTGCTGTCCACGAGCAGCACCGCCTCCACCACCACCGCGAACTGGCGCGAGCGCCACCCGATCGCCACCTACCTGGTGTCCATCGCGAGCTATCCGTACACGCTGACCACCGACGTCTACCGGCCGACGCCGGCCGACTCGATGCCGCTGCGGTTCTGGAACTACCCCGAGAGCGTCGCGGGCTACGCCGGTGTGCAGGCGAAGGTGAAGGACATGCTCGCCGCCTACGCCGCGCGCTTCGGCGAGTACCCGTTCTTCTCGGAGAAGTACGGTCACGCGCAGTTCCAGTTCAGCGGCGGCATGGAGCACCAGACCGTCACCAGCCTCGGCTCGTCGAACGAGTTCGTGGTGGCGCACGAGCTCATGCACCAGTGGTGGGGCGACATGATCACGTGCCGCGACTTCGGGCACATCTGGCTCAACGAGGGCTTCGCCACCTACGGCGAGGCGCTGTGGGCCGAGGCGACGGGCGGAACGGCCGCGTACAAGGCGGACATCGCGGCGAACGCGTTCTACGGCCCGGGCGCGATCTTCGTGGCCGACGCGGCGAACGAGACGCGCGTGTTCGACTCGAACCTGTCCTACAACAAGGGCTCGTGGGTGCTGCACATGCTGCGGCACGTGCTCGGCGATTCGACGTTCTTCCGCTCCATGCGCCGGTACCGGACGAACATGGCGTACCGCAGCGCGACCACCGAGGACTTCCGCGCGGCGTGCGAAGCCGAATCGGGCCGCGACCTGCAGGCGTTCTTCCAGCAGTGGATCTACGGCGAGTACTTCCCGCGCTACGCACTGTCGTGGACCAGCGCGTCCGCGGCCGGGGGCTACGACGTCACGGTCACGTTGCGCCAGACGCAGGCGTGGCAGCTGTTCACGATGCCGGTGGACCTCACCGTGAGCTGGACCGGCGGCGAGCAGACGTTCGTGGTGCCGGATTCGCTCGCTTCGCAGACGTTCGTGCTGCACGTGCCGCAGCCGCCGGTGAACGTGCAGGTGGACCGCGACGGCTGGATCCTCAAGCAGACCGACATGGTCGTGGCGAATCCCACGTTCACGAAGTCCGTCCTGCTGGTGAACGGCGTGGACTGGGCGAACTACGGCACCGAGATCACCTCCGCGTACACCGACAAGGCCTTCTGGGGCGCGTACGGCGTGGACTTCTGGGACCACTTCGCCACGCCCGCGGGCGGTTACCCGGCCACGCTGCCCGCGCCGCTCGGGCATGGACCGGTGCCCGGAAGCGTGCTCGGCCAGTACCGCAACGTGATCTGGATCGGCAACAACTTCAGCGGCGACCTCGCCTCGTGGCAGGCGTCGCCTGCGTTCGAGTACCTCAAGGCGGGCGGCAACCTGCTGCTGCTTTCGCGCATGGGCGAGCAGTTCCTCGACGACTCGCTGCGCACGTACCTCGGCATCAGCGGGCTCGTGGCGGGCCAGACGCTCAGCGGGCTCACGGCGACGCGGCCCGGGCTCGTGAACACCAGCACGCTCGGCACGCAGTCCACCTGCCTGGTGTTCGATTCCACGCGCACGCGCCCCGACAGCCAGCTGCTGTTCCGCACCACTTCGGGATTCACGCCCCCGCGCGGACTCGGGGTGATCCGCGTGCCGGCGAACGGCATGGGGCTGCGCCCCAGGGGCGGGCGCTTCGCGTTCGTCTCGGGCCGGCCGTACCGCTGGAACCACGCGCAGCTGCAGGCGAACGTGCAGACGATCCTGTCGCAGTGGTTCCTCGAGCCGGTGTCGCTGCTCGGCGCCGACGAAGCGCCGGCGTCGCACGCGTCGCTCGCGTTCGCGGGTGCGAACCCGGCGAGCGGGCCGGTGCACCTGCGCTTCACTCTGCCGGTGGCCGGACGCGCGCGACTCACGGTGCTCGACGTGAGCGGACGGCGCGTGCGGACGCTCGACGACCGGGCGTTCCTCGCCGGCACGCACGACACGATCTGGAACGGACTCGACGACGGCGGCGCGCTGACGCCGGCCGGGCTCTACTGGGTGCGGCTCGACGCGGACGGGGAGTCCGTCACGCGCCGCGTGGTGCGCATCCGCTGAACGCGGTCTCACGGAGGAACGGTTGAGCGCTCTCGAGAAGCAGCTGCTGCCCGGCGAAACGCTGTTGTTCCGCACCCGGCTCCACTGGAGCCTGTACGTGCCGCCCGTGCTGTTCACGCTGTTCGTCGCGGTCCCGATCGCGGTGCTGCTGTTCGTGAACGCGATGATCCCGTGGATCGTGGCGCCGCTGGTCGTGGGCTTCTCGTGGATCCTGGCCGCGCACATCCGCCGCACGAGTTCGGAGTTCTCGGTCACGAACAAGCGCGTCGTGATCCGCGTGGGCGTGTTCACGACGCGCTCCCAGGAACTGCTGCCGTCCAAGATCGAAGGCGTGGGCGTGGAGCAGACCATGTGGGGCAAGCTCTTCGGCTACGGCGACATCGAGGTCACGGGCAGCGGCGGCACGCGCGAACGCTTCGCCGCGATCCAGGCGCCGCTCGAGTTCCGCCGCGCGATCCAGGAGGCGACGGACGGACACGCCGGGGCCTGAGGGCGGCTGCCGGCGGCCGGTCGCCGACGTCGGTCGTGCGATCGGCCGCCGCGCGCCCGGTCAGCGGAACACGCTGACCCCGAGCCGCGAGAACGTGCCGCGGTAGTCGCGGTAGTCCTGCCCGCTCGAGCGGTTCGTGTCGCGCTGGTAGGTGTTGAAGTCGCCGTACAGCCACGCGGTGCCGAACACGCGCACCCGCGCACCCAGCCGCGCCTCGATCGTGTCGTACGCCAGCAGGGCGCCGCCGTCGGCGAGGATCTTCGCGTAGTCGCGATGCGTGCTCACGAGTCCCGCGCGCAGCTCGCTGCCCGCGGTCGGCCGTGCCAGCACGCCCAACCGCAGCGTGCGGTCGGTGTAGTCCTCGTAGCCCTGGAACAGGTCGGTCTTCGAGCCCCATGCGGCGCTCGCGTCCAGCTCCAGCTTGAGCGGGGCGACGGGCGCGCCCCACCAGAGCACGAAGTCGTCGTAGCGGTGGTGTTCGACCGGGTTGCCCGGCTGCTCGTTGCCGTCGGCGAGCGAAGCCGGCTCGGCGTCGTACGTGCGCTCGCCACGCGCGAACTTCAGGCCGGCGAACTGACCCGGCGAGAGCCGGAAGCGGTACGACGCGCTCGTGCGCCAGTGCGTCCAGTCGAGCGAGTTCAGCGTCGCGACCTCGCCGTAGTTCTTGCGCACCCGCTCGCCGCCCAGCTGGAAGCGGTGCCGGTCGCCGGGCGTGTACTCGAGCTGGGCTTCGCCGCCCACGCGCCACCAGCTGTAGTCACGCGTGTAGGCGAAGCCGGTGATCGTGGTGGCGTCGTCGTTCTGGTGCACCGCGTCCAGGTCGAGCACGGCGGCCCAGCGCGGCGAGAAGCGGTGCTGGAACCACTGGCTCAGGTGCGGGTGCGACGAGTCGATCTGGCGGAATGCGTCGAAGTCGGTGCGGTTGATCGTGAACGTGGTGAGCGAGCGGTTCGCGCCACGGCGCAGGTCGCCGCGCAGGTAGCCGGCCTGTCCCCACGCCATGCCCGTCCGCTCCATGCCGCCGGGGCCGCGGAACACGTTGTCGTCGCTCGCACGGTACGCGCTCATGCCGGCGACCCAGCCGAAGCCGGTCGTCGCGGCGCGGCGGCGCGACGCTTCGAGCATCGCGGTGGGCGGGCCGAACGCGCGGTCGGCGCCGCTCACGTCGTCGTCGTCCTCCTCGATGCTGGAGGCGTGCGCCACGCTCGCGAGCGCGAGCAGGGCGGCCGTCGTGAGCGCGAGCAGCGTGAGGCGGCGAAGTCCGGTGGTGGGCATGGCGAGTGTCCTTTCGTGCGTCGCGGTCATCGCGCGATCACCAGTTTGTGCGTGGCCGACCGGCGCGAGCCGCTCGCGCGCACCAGGTAGACGCCGGGAGCGAGCGCACCGGTGTCGAGCGCGAGCTCGACGCGGCCGGGTGCGGTGAACGAGACGTCCTGCCGGGCGACGCGCCGTCCCATGAGGTCGTGTACCGACACGTCGAACCGGCCGGCGGCGTCGGACGTGAACCACACGCGCGCGGCGCTGCGCACGGGATTGCCCCCCGCGAGCGCGAGCGCGAACGCGGTGCGGGCCGGGCCGCCGTCGCCGACGCCGACGTTGGCGGCGGTGGCGTACTGCTGGCCCCAGATCTCGAACTCGGACGAGTGCAGCGCGCCGGCATCGTCGTCCGCCATCCACACGATCAGCGATCGGGCGAGGCCGCCGGCATGCGCGATCGCGGGGTGCGACGCGTCGAACGTGCCGTCGCCGTCCGGGCCGGCGTCGCTCAGGCGTTCGTCGTTCACGTTCACTTCGTCGCCCGAGAGCGCGTCCACGAGCTGGCCGTAGATCTCGTTCTCGCCGTTCGCGAGCGGGAACGTGCCGTCGTCGCCGTCCCACGTCACGAAGAAGGCGCTCTCGTTGGGCGCCCACGCGACGGCGGGGGAGGCCGCGTCGCGCAGCGGGTCGCCGTCGAAGCCCATGTCCGAGTAGCGGCGCTCGAACGCGTCCAGCACCGTGCCGTCGCCGGCCACGCGGCGGCCCCAGATCTCCTGCTCGCCCTCGACCGTGGTGGCGGTGAGGTGGTCGCCTTCCCACACGACGAGGTACTGGTCGTGCGTGGGATCGCAGGCCACGGCCGGCTTGGCCGCGTCGAACAGCGGGTCCGAGTCCGGGCCCATGTGGCTGACGCGGAAGTCGTCGGCGCCGACCGATGCTCCGGCGCCCGAGAGGCGCTGGGCGAAGATCTCGGTCTCGCCGTCGCGCGCCACGTCGCTGCTGTCGTCGGCCGCCCAGACGACCAGGTACTCGTCGCGCGTGGGATTCCACGTCACCGCGGGATCGCTCGCGTCGAAGTTCGGGTCGCCGTCGAAGCCCATGGCGGAGATGCGGAAGTCGTTCGCGCCCACCTCGGCGCCGTCGGCGTCCAGGCGCTGGCCGAAGATCTCGAGCTCGCCTTCGACCGTCGCACCGCCGGCGTCGTCGCCGTCCCACACCACCAGCCATTCACCGCTCGTCGCGTCGAACGCGACGCGGGGATGATTCGCGTCGCACAGGGCGTCGCCGTCGGGGCCCATGTCGGAGATGCGGAACCCGGGCGTGCCCAGCGGGACGGCGTTCGCGTCGAGCAGCTGGCCGTGGATCTCGAATTCGCTGTTCACGCGCAGGCCTTCGTTGGTTTCGGCGGCCCACACCACCAGCCACCGGCGGTGCACGTCGTCGAACGCGACGGCGGCGTCCTGCGCGTCGTAGGCGGGATCGCCGTCCGGGCCTGCGTGGCTGATGCGGAACTGCGTCGGCCCGAGCAGCGCACCTGTCGCGGCGGAGATGCGCCGGCCGAAGATCTCGGTCTCGCCGTCCACCAGCGTGCCGGTGGTGTCGTCGGCCTCCCAGACCACGAGGTACTGCTGGTCCGCGGCGTCGTACGCGACCTGCGGGAAGCGCGCGTCCCAGTCCACGTCGCCGTCCGGACCCATGTCCGAAAGGCGCTGGCCTTCGGGGCCGGTCACGCGGCCCTGCCCGGTGAGGCGCTGGCCGTAGGCCTCGAACTCGTCGTCTACGGTGCCGAGCGTGTCCTGGTCGGCGTGCCACGCGACGAAGTACTCGATCGTGCCGTTCGTGCGCGCGATCGCGGCGGGGGCGAACGCGCCCACGTTCGTGTGCCCGGGAATGCCCATGTCGGTCACCTGGAAGTCGTTGTTGCGCGACTCGGCGCCGGTGCGTGCGTCCACGAGCTGGCCGAAGATCTCGAACTCGCCCGAGGTGAGGCCGCCACCCTTGTCGTCGCCTTCCCACGTGATCGCGAACTCGCGCGTCGCGGAGTCGTAGGCGATCGAGGGGCGGAACGCGTCGTAGACCGGGTCGCCGTCGGGACCCATGTCGGAGTAGCGCATGTCGTTCGTGCCGAGCGCGTTCCCCGTGGCCGCGTCGACCAGCTGCCCGAAGATCTCGTGTTCGCCTTCGACGAGCCCGGCGTCGTGTCGTCGCCCGACCACGCCACGAGCCACTCGTTGTCGGTGGCGCCATAGGCGACCGCCGGGTCGATGGCGTCGTAGCTCGAGAGCCCGTCCGGGCCCATGTCGGAGATGCGGAAGTCGTTCGCGCCCGTGGCCGCGCCCGTCGCGGCGGTCAGGCGCTGGCCGAAGATCTCGTACTCGTCGTCGGCCAGCGGCGCGATGCCGTCGTCGCCCGACCACACCACGAGGTACTGCGCCGCGCCCGACGCCCACGACACGGCGGGCGTGTGCGCGCCGGCGGTGATCACGCCGTCGAGCCCCATGTCCGAGATGCGGAAGTCGTTCGTGCCCACCTCCAGCCCCGTGGCGCCCGCGAGGCGCTGGCCGAAGATCTCGGACTCGCCGTTCACGAGCAGGAACGTGTTGTCGTCGCCTTCCCACACGACGAGGTACTCGTTGTTCGTGGCGTTCCACGCCACGGCGGGCTCGTCCGCGTCGTAGGCGGGGTCGAAGTTCGGACCCATGTCGGAGATGCGGAAGTCGTTCGTGCCCACTTCGAGGCCGGTGGCGCCGGCGAGGCGCTGGCCGAAGATCTCGGCCTCGCCGTTCGCGGTGACGCCGGTGCTGTCGTCGCCGGCCCAGACCACGAGGTACTCGTTGTTGGTCGCGTTCCACGCCACGGCGGGTGCGGTCGCGTCGGCGCTCGGGTCGCCGTCCGTGCCCATGTCGGAGATGCGGAAGTCGTTCGTGCCGACCGGCAGGCCCGTGGCCGCGCTCACGCGCTGGCCGTAGATCTCGAACTGGCCGTCGCCGCCGCCGGGCACGTCGTCGTCGCCTTCCCAGACCACGAGGTACTCGGCGTTCGTGGCGTTGTAGGCGACCGCGACCTGGCGGGCGTCGAACGTGATGTCGCCGTCGGGGCCCATGGTGCTGATCCGGAAGTCGTTCGTGCCGACCTCGGGATCCACCGTGACCGGCCACGCCGCGTGAGCGAGCTCGGCGTTCGCGACCACGATCCGGCTCGAACGCGCCGTGACGTCCATGCGCGCGGCGAGCTCGCGGCCGTTCGCATCGGTGACCTTGACCTGTCCCAGGCTCACCACGCCGCCGGCGTCGCGCCACGTCCAGCCGCGCGCGTGCGTCTCGAACGTGCCTTCGCAGGCGATGTCGCCCTCGAACACGAGGTCGTGTCCCGGTGCGGGCGGCGTGGCGATCACGAAGTCCTGCTCGATCGCGTGCGCGCCCGGCCGCCAGCGTTCCACGAAGCCGTCGCGCGCGAACGTCACGTCGCCGCCGCGCTCCACCGGAACGGCGGCATGCGCGCCGCGCAGGCTCCAGCGCCAGCGCGGCCGCGCCGCGGCTCGAACGTGACGCCGCCCGCGTCGAAGCGCACGGTGTGGCGCGGGTGCACCAGCGTGTAGCCGCCGTCGGCCGGCGCGAGGTCGTTGAGCGCGAGCGCCATGGCGCGCTCGGGAGCGATGCGCGGCGCGGAGGCGGCGGTCGCCACGGCCGCGCGTGCCGCGGGCGCCGGGCGCCGCGCGTGCCCCGCGGCGAGCGCGCCGCCGAGCGCGGCGAGCGCGACGAGTGCCGTGGTGAGCGGAAGGGAACGGAACGAGCGGGCGGCCATGGGATCAGTCCTCGAGTTCGGTGGCGAGCGCGAGCTGCGCGTCGTCGGGAACGGCGATCGGGTCGCGCGGCGCGGGAGTGCCGAAGCAGCGCAGGTGCGCGCGGTCCACGATCTCGGCGATGAGCGAATCGAACGTGAAGCCGGCGGTGGTGGCGGCGCGCATGTACGAGCCGCCCGCGCCCAGCGACGCCATGGAGTTGATCTCGAGCACGCTCGGCCGGCCGTCGAGCCCGATGCGCACGTCGATGCGCGCGTAGTCGCGGCAGCCGCACGCGCGCCAGACCTTGTGCGCGAGCGCGTGCAGTTCGCGCTCGAGCGCCGGATCGAGCGGCGCCGGGCAGAGCTTCTCGGGTTCGTCGTCGGTCTTGTGGAACTTGTCGCCCTTGGACACGATCCGCGACGAACGGCCGCGGAAGTCGAGTTCGACGATCGGCAGCACCGTGGGCGGGTCGTTGCCGAGCAGGCCGATCGCCACCTCGCGGCCGTCCACGTACTCCTCGACCAGCGCGTCCTGTCCGTACGTCGCCACGATGTTCGCCACGGCGGCGTCGAGCTGCGACCGGTCGTGCACGAGCGCGAGCCCGAGGCTCGTGGACTCGTGGCGCGGCTTCACGATGAGCGGGAACCGGAGCGACGAGTCGAAGTCCGCCGGCACCCACATGGTGCAGAAGCGCGGCGTCGCCACACCCGCCTTGGCGATGAGCAGCTTGGTGACGACCTTGTCGAGGCAGGCCGCGTGGCCGCGCGGGCTCGAGCCCGTGTACGGCACGCCTGCCATCTCGAGCAGCCCGGGGACGTGCACGTAGCGGCATTCGCCCTGCACGCCGTACGACATGTTGAACACCATGCCCGTGGGCGCGCCCGTTCCGGGATCCGCGGGCATGAACTCGGCGAGCCGCGCGAACAGCGTGCCGTCGCCTTCGAGGATCGCGACCTGGTGACCGGCGCGGCGCAGCGCGTCGACGACGCCCTGCACGGCGGTGCGGCCGTACTTCTCGGCGGTCGGGACGCCGAACCGGGCGACGACTCCTTCGTTCCTGCGGTTGCGGACCACGGCGATTTTCATGACGGCTGGTGCTCCGTTGTGGGGGACGAGTGGGCGGAAGGGAGTTCGAACTCGGCGACCATCGCGGCGCGCCGTTTCTCGAGCCGCTTGCGGCGCTTCCTGCGGCGCCGCTTCTTGACCGGCGGGTTCAGCGCGGCGAAGACCGGAAGCCGAAGAACTCGGCGATCGCGAACATGAGCGCGACTTCGGCGAGCAGCAGTTCGGGGTGCGAGAGCAGCAGGTGCGAGAACGCGTGCTGGCCCGCGAGCAGCGCGATCACCACGCCCAGCGCGATCGTGGCGGCGCCGCGCCAGAGCGCGGACGCGCGGCCTTCGCGCCGCCACGCGGCCGCGAAGCCGTCGGCGGTGAGCGAAAGCGCGACGAGCGGGAAGTAGGCGGCGCGGTGCAGCGCGTGCCAGCCGAATCCGCGGCCGACCAGCAGCGTGAGCGCGATCACGATCGCGACCACGCTCAGCGTGGCCGACAGCCGCGCGTAGTTCGGCAGCTTGAACTTCGCGAGCAGCGGCCGCGTCGCCACCACGGTGGCGAGCACGAGCGTCACGAACGTGAGCCCGACCGGCAGGCCGGTGAGCAGGAATGCGACGCCGAGCAGTGCCGAGCGGAACGGTCCGAGCACGCGGATCCCGAGCGTGAGGCGGAAGAACACCGCGAGCAGCGCGCCGAACGGAATGAGCAGCACGTGCGCGAGGTGATTGTCGAAGCGGCGCGCCGCCGTCGCGAGCGAGAGCCAGTCGCGCAGCGCGGTACCGAGCGGGGAGCCCGTCGCCTCGAGCGCGAGCACCAGTACGGGAACGGCGAGCAGGACTGCGATCGCGAGGCGGCGGCGCGCACTACGGCGGGCCTTGCCGCGCTTCGGGACCGGCAGCGGCACCGGCGCGGCCAGGGGCTCAGAAGCCATCGGCGACTCCTTCGCGGCGCGGATCGGCGACGCCGCTCCACGCGCCGTTGCGCGTGCGTACGATCGCCTGCACGCAGCCCATGGCGTAGCTGTGGGCCGCACGCGGCACGTGCGGGCCGCGGAAGCGCGCGGCGAGCCGCGCGAGCAGCGCATCGCTCGCGGCGCCGGACTCGACCATGTAGGCGCCACCGAGCGTGGCGTGCACGCGCGGCGCCGCGATCGCGTCGGCGGGCGTGCGGCCGCGCAGCACGGTCTGCGCGATCACGTGCAGCAGCGACGAGATGATGCGGCGGCTGCCGGCGGCGCCGAGCGCGAACCACGGCGTGCGCGCCGAGCCGGCGGGGCCGCGGAACACGATCGTGGGCGCCGCGTTCGACTGCGGCCGTGCGCCCCGGCGCAGCATGGCGGGACCACGGCGGCGCGAGCAGGTGGTGAGGTAGTTGTTCCAGAAGAACCCGAGCCGTTCGTCGGCGACCTTGGCGCCGAAGAGCGACTGGATGGACTGCGTGAGCGACACCACCATGCCGTCGGCGTCGGCCACGCACAGGTGCGTGGTGTCGCCGGGGCCTTCGGCTTCGCGCACCCGGGCACGCGGCACGCGGGCGAGTGCTTCGGCGGCGACTTCGTTCGCGCGCGCGGCGCCGAGCATCCAGTCCACGAGCGACGGCGTGAGGCGATGGGGCGCGAGCGGCAGGCGCGAGCGTTCGCGGAACACGCCGTCCACGACCAGTGCGAAGCGCTCGTACCAGCCGTCGTCGTCCGCCACCTCGTCGAGCCCGAGCGCCTCGGCGAGGCGGAGCCCGAACAGCAGCTGCAGCCCGCCGGCGGGCGGGGGCGCGGTCACGACCTCGTGGCCGCGGAAGTCCATCGCGAGCGCCTCGCGCTCGGCCGGCTCGGCGGCGGAGGCCAGGTCGGCCTCGGTCACGAATCCGCCCGCGGCGCGCATGCCCTCGGCCATCTCGTGCGCGAGTGCGCCGAGGTAGAAGTCGGGCACGCCGTGCGCCGCCAGGCGCTCGAGCGTGGAGCCCAGCTCGCGCTGGCGCAGCAGGGCGCCACGGCGGGGAGCGCGGCCGTCCACGAGGAACGTGCGGGCCCCGAACGCGGTCGCGCCGAGCGCGGATCGGCACCACTGGATGTGACGTCGCAGCAACGGGCTGACCGGGATGCCTTCATGTGCCGCCTGAATCGCAGGCGCCAACGTGCGCGCCACCGGCAGGCGCCCGAACCGGGCCGCCAGCGCACCGATCGTGGCCGGCATCGAGGGCACGGTCGTGGCGCGAGGGCCGCGGCGCTGCGCGTCGCGATCCACGGTGCGGCGGGTCACGCCCTGCGGGGCGTGCGAGTGCCCGTCGAGCACCGTGCACGCGCCGCCCGGCCGGTGCACGAGCACCGTGGCCTGGCCGCCGAGCCCCGAGCCGCTGGGTTCGCAGACCGCCAGCATCCACGCCGCCGCGGCGGCCGCATCGGCCGCGTTGCCGCCGTCACGCAGTGTCGCGAGCGCGGCGGCGGTGGCGAGCGGGTGCGCGGTGGCGACGGCGTTCGCGGTGCCCGCGGTCACGTCCATGGCGGGGGCGTGGCTCACGCGCGGCCGACCTCGACGAGGTCGTCGAACCAGTGCGCGGAATCGTCGCGCCGGCAGATCATGACGCGGCCTTCGTCCTGCGGGTTCCGCGCGCGGTGGTAGCGCAGGTACAGGTGGCGTTCGTCGAGCCCGATGACTTCGATCTTGCCGCTCGCGTGCGACATGCTGAAGCGGGCGCGGCGCGACAGTCCCGAGACCTTGCGCTGCGCCGCCTGGAACAGTTCGTAGCCGCGCGTGATGGGCAGGTCGTAGGCCTGGTTGCCGGCGGTGGGCCGGCACTGGAACAGGTAGTACTGCGGGGCACCGAGCAGGCTCATCTCGCCGAACAGCTCGGCCAGCACGTCGGCGTCGTCGTTGATGCCACGGATCACCGGGCACTGGTTGACCACGCGCACGCCGCAGTCCATGAGCGTCTGGATCCCTTCGCGCGCCTCGGCGGTCAGTTCGCGCGGATGGTCGAAGTGCGCCATCACGTACACCGCGCGCGGGCCGTCGGTGACTTCGCGCAGCAGCGCCTGCAGCTCGCGATCGTCGAGGATCCGGTACGGGTTGAACGCGGGCATCTTCGAGCCGATCCGGATCGTGCGCACGTGCGGCATGGCCGCGAAGCGCTCGAGGATCGGGCGCAGCTTGCCGGTGCTCATGATGAGCGGGTCGCCGCCCGTGAGCAGCACGTCGGTGATTTCGGGGTGCGCGCCGATGTACTCGTACGCTTCGCCCAGCTCGTGAATGGTCTCGTCGTTGTCGTTCATGAACAGCCGCTTGCGGAAGCAGTAGCGGCAGTACGCGCCGCACACGCTGTTCACCAGCACCAGCGCGGTGTCGCGGTACTTGTGCTGCACGCCCTTGACCACGTAGTTGCTCGCCTCGTTGCTGGCGTCGAGCGCGCCCCAGTCGTTCAGCTCCTCCATGCGCGGGATCACGAGCTGGCGGATCGGGTCGGCGGGGTCGTTCCAGTCGATCAGGTCGAGGTAGTAGCTGTTCGCGCGGAACACGTAGCGCTTGGAGATCTCCTCGATCTGCTTCGCCACGTCGGGCGGCAGGTGCGGCAGCTGGCTCGCCGAACGGTAGTAGCGCACGCGCGGGCCGGCGGGCGCCGGGGCGTGCCGGGACGGACGAGTTCGACGTGGGGCAGGTGGGAGAGCGCCGCGCCGCGCGGAAGGTCCGCGTTCGTCGCGCTCAGGGCTGCACCGATGCCGATGGGATTCACGCGGGGCCTCCGACTCGTGGGGCGAGGGTGGGCGGAGGCCGGGGGCGGCTTCCGCTTCCAGTCGGGGTGCGGGCTTCGCACCTTCACGGCCACAGGTGTGTGGCCCAACGCGGGAAATACCCGGGCAGGCAAAAAGATCCGCCCCCGGCGAAAACCGGGGGCGGAGTCGTGCCGCGGGGGGGGCGGTCAGTGCCGGGCGCGGTAGCGCTCGAAACGGCGTCCCAGTCCACCACGTTGCGGAATGCGGCGACGTAGTCCGCACGGCGGTTCTGGTACTTGAGGTAATAGGCGTGCTCCCAGACGTCGAGCCCCAGCAGCGGGACGTCGCCTGCGGTGAGCGGGGAGTCCTGGTTCGGCGTGGTCACGATCCGGACCGTGCCCTTGGTGTCGGACACGAGCCATGCCCAGCCGCTGCCGAACACGCTCATCGCCGCGGCGTCGAACTTGGCCTGGAACGCGTCGAAGCCGCCGAAGCCGCGATCGAGCGCGCCGAGGAGTTCGCCCGCCGGTTTCGGGGGGCCGCCCTTGCGCAGGCTGGTCCAGAACAGCGAGTGGTTGTGGTGACCGCCCCCGTGATTGCGCACGGCGCCGCGGATGTCCTCGGGCACCTTCGCCAGATCGCGCACGAGCTGTTCGAGCGACCAGCCCTCGACTTCCTTGCGGCCGGCGACCGCCTTGTTGAGGTTGTTCACGTAGGCGGCATGGTGCTTGTCGTGGTGGATCTGCATGGTCTGCGCGTCCACGTGCGGCTCGAGCGCGTCGAACGCGTACCCCAGCGCCGGCAGCGTGAACGGCCCGGCGGGCGCGGGCGGTGCGGCCGCGGGAGTGGGCGGGGACTGCGCGGCGGCGTGCTCGGCGACGGCGGCCAGCGAAGTCGCGCCGACGGCCATGAGCTTGATCGCGTCTCTGCGATTCATGGGCGAGGTGCTCCGGAAAGGTAGGGGGCTGCGTTCGCGTGCGGTGAGCCGTCAGATGCACGCGTCGCGCGGCGCGATTCCGGTCTTCCCGGTCCGGCCGTGTGCGGGGCGAACCTGACCGCGTGGTCTGCAGCGCCCGCGTCCTGCACGGCGAGGAACGCACGAAGGCCGCCCGCTGCTGCCGGGCGGCCTTCGTGGTGTGCCGTGAGGAGGCGAGGCGTCTCAGAGCGATCCGGACTCGTAGGCGATTTCTCCGTGCAGCGACGCGTCGAGGCCTTCCGCTTCGGCCTGCTGCCCGACCTTGACCGGCACGACGCGGTCGATCAGCCACAGCATGCCGAGCGTGAACACGAACGCCCACGCCGACGAGAACACCACGGCGCCGCACTGCACGAGGAAGAACTTCGAGTTGCCGTAGAGCAGGCCGTCGGCGCCCGCGGGGTTGATCGCGGTGCTGCCGAACACGCCCAGCAGCAGGATGCCGATGAAGCCACCCACGCCGTGCACGCCCCACACGTCGAGCGCGTCGTCCCACTGCAGCTTGTTCTTGAGCGCCACGGCGTAGAAGCACACGATGCCGGCGATGATGCCGATCAGCGCGGCGCTGCCGAAGCTCACGAAGCCCGCGGCCGGCGTGATCGTGGCGAGGCCGGCGACCGAGCCGGTGAGCAGCCCGAGGAACTTGGGCTTGCGAGTGGTCGTCCACTCCACGAAGAACCACGCGGCGCCCGCGAACGAGGCCGCGATGTCGGTGTTCAGGAACGCCGTCGCGGTGATCGAGTCCACGCGGAACTCGCTGCCGGCGTTGAAACCGTACCAGCCGAACCACAGCAGGCCGGTGCCGAGCGCGACCAGCGGAATGCTGTGCGGGCCGGGGTCCTTGACCTTGCGGCGCCCCACGTACAGCACGGACGCGAGCGCGGCGATGCCGGCGATGTTGTGCACCACGATGCCGCCGGCGAAGTCGAGCACGCCCATCTTCGCGAGCAGGCCGCCGCCCCAGATCATGTGCACGAACGGGAAGTACACGAGCAGCAGCCAGAACGTGAGGAACAGCATGTAGGCGGGGAACGTCACGCGATTCGCGAACGCGCCGGTGATCAGCGCGGGCGTGATGATGGCGAACATCATCTGGTAGGCGACGAACACGATGAGCGGAATGGTGTCGTTCGGCGACGGCGTCTGCAGCGTGACGCCGCGGAGGAACGCCATGTCGAGGTTGCCGATCAGGCCGCCTTCGCCACCGGAGAAGCACAGCGAGTAGCCGACCGCATACCAGAGCACCGTGGTCCAGCACAGCGAAACGAAGCTCTGGATCATGATGGCGAGCACGTTCTTGCGGCCGACGAGGCCACCGTAGAAGAACGCGAGCCCGGGCGTCATCAGCATGACGAGGCTGCAACAGAGCAGCATGAAGGCGGTGTTGCCCGTATCGAGATGGAGCATGTTGCCTCTCCGTGTCCGGGTGAATGGGCCGCGTGGGGTGACCCGGTGGGGCCAGGCCCCGGGGGCTGACTGCCACAGGATGGCCGGGGCCGCGGGATGGCCGCAGCCGCTGCCGCGCGCGGCCGATGGAACGCACGGCGCTGCCACTTTGGGCGACGTCACAGGTTGCCGGAACGCGAAGCCCCGCATCGCGCGGGGCGAGGCGGGGCGTTGACTGCGAGCGTGCCGGCGGTTGGTGGCCCGCGGTCGCTCCCGGCTTCGGGCGGGCGTTCCGCAGGAATCCCATGAGCACCATGGCGATGGCGCCTCACGGCGAACCCGATCATGCTGGGCGCCCGGGCGTCCCAGCCGTACACGATCCACGAGCGATCATGCTGGGCGCCCCGATGCCGATGCCGGCGATGCCGGCGAAGCCGCCCACGTACTGCATGCCGTCGAACATGCCGGCCGCGGTCGCGGCGGCGCGCTTGCCGCCGAAGTCCATGGACGCCGTGCCCGACAGCATCGAGTGCACCATCGAGATGGCGAGCGAGTTGAGGCTGAACGCCACGATGAGCATGGTGAGCGACGGCCCGCCCATGATGATCGCGAGGCACGCCACGATGATCGCGTAGCCGATGAACGCCACCGGCGGGCGGCGTGCGCCGAACACCTTGTCGCTCATGTAGCCGGCGACGAACGCGCCCAGGATGCCGCAGCCCACGATCGCGAGCGCGCCGCTCTTGAAAATGGGGTCGTCGAGCTTCATGTGCTGCGCTTCCTGCATGTAGCGCGGGAACCACTCCTCGAAGCCCTTGCGCACGAGCCCGGTGCAGAACTCCGCGCCGGCGATCGTCAATGCGACGGGGTTCGTGAACACCTTCTTGGCCACGTAGCCCAGCGTGATCTTCTCGGTGTCGCCGCTCGTGGCGTCCTGCGGATCGAAGTGCGGCAGGCCCGCTTCCTCGGGCGTGTCGCGCACGACGAGCGCCGTGAGCACGGCCATGATCGCGACGAGCGCCGAGGGAATGAAGAACTTCCACTGCCACGGCGCGGCGACGACCACGGCGGCGGTGCCGATCGCGTACACGGCGGCGCGGCCGCTCTGGATCATGGAGCCGAAGATCGCGCTGAAGACGCCGCGTTCCTTCACGTGGAACCAGCCGCTGTTCACCTTGATCAGGGCCAGCGCGCTGTACGACTGGAAGAACATGTTCAGCGTCCACACCGTGGTGAAGTACGTCAGCAGCACGGCGGGCGTCTTCACGAGCCCGAGGTAGGCACCGAGCCCGAACGCGAAGTTGAAGACGCACGCGCCGACCGCGCCGATGATCATCGCCTTGCGGCCGCCGAGCTTGTCGGCGATGGGCCCGTTGAAGATGGCGGCCAGGCCGTACAGCAGCGTCGCCGAGGAGATCACGACGCCGATCTGCGCCTTGGTCCAACCGAACTCGTCGCAGAGCGACTTGTTCGCGAACGAGAAGTTGTAGCGCGCGGTGTACATCGCCGCGTAGGTGAGTCCGAGCACCAGCCAGTTCTGCGTGCGGCGCTTCAGGAACTCGTCCGTGTGCTGGATCGGCTGCTGAGCCGACATGCGGCCTCCGTCCGTGCAGGATCCTTCGTTTCGTCAGTCGTGGAACGTGCTTTGTAGCGGCGCGGGGGGACGGGGTCAAGCGGGCGCAAAGAGGCCCCTGCGCTTGCCGGAATACGGGCAGTTGCGGGGGCGGTCCGAGTCGCGGCTCAACGGGAGTCGCGGCGCCCGGGCGGGATGGACCGAGTACCGCGTCCGGGGGGGGCAGTACGGCGAGATGCTCTCGAGCGACATCGTGCTCGCCTGGCCGGCAGAGGTACGCGCGAGATTCCTGTTGACGGGTTGCACGCGGGCTCTTGCGAGCGAGCGCTGCTCGCACACGAGACACGCCCCGTTCGCTCGAGCTTCGCGTGACGCCGCGGCCTTCGCGCAATCCCTCGCGCGTTGTCGTCGCGCATCGCGTTCGCGCGCGTGCGCGGACGTACGGCGCGCCGAAATGCTCGTGATACAACGTGCGCTCACCCGCCCCCGAAGCGGAGTGCGCGATGTCATGTTTCGCCGTGGACCACCTGTCGCCGTTGGCGGTGCGCCGTCGTCTGGAGGAAGTGGACCTCGAAGAGAAGGCGCGGCTCGCCGAAGGGCTGGCGCTGATCGCGCTGATGGATGCGCGCGGCGACTACCTGGAAGCCGGGTTCTCGTGCATGCAGCGGTACTGCATGGAGCGGCTGCGGATGTCGGAGGAGCAGGCGCAGCGCCGCATCCGTGCCGCACGACTGGGGCGCGCGTTCCCGGTCGTCTTCGAGCGGCTCGCCGATGGGCGCTTGACCGTGACGAACGCCTGCGAGCTCGCGCCGGTACTGACGAGCGAAAATGCCGAGATGCTGCTTGCCGCGGCCGAGTACCAGCCCAAGCTGCAGGTGAGACGGATGGTCGCCGACGCCACGCGTGCGCAATCCGCCAAGCCGATGACGACGGAGCCGGAGCCGCGACCGTCGAGTGACGCCGTCGCGGCGAACGCGGCGCCGACACCGACGCTCGCCGAGATCTGCGGAACGCCCGCACCTGACGCGCCCTTGACCGAATCCGCGCCAGCGCGGGTGAACTCGCACGTCCGCGGCCGCGTGTTCGAGACCGAGGCCGGTGCGCACGGCCTGCGCGTGGAACTGACCGACGAGGAGTTCGCGGCGTTCCAGCAGGCGCGCGACCTGCTGTCGCACGTGGTGCGCAACGGCGATCCGGCGGTGGTGGTGGCGCGCGCGTTGGCGCACTACGCGGCGCACCTGCACCGGCGCCGCTTCGGCGCGAAGCGGGCCGCGACGGAAGTGAAGCGCGTGCCGCGCGGCCGGCACATTCCCGCGGCGCTGCGCCACGAAGTGGCCGAGCGCGACGGCTGCTGCTGCGCGTTCGTCGGCGCGGACGGGCATCGCTGCGGCGACACGCGCGGGCTGCAGTTCGACCACATCGTGCCGCTGGCGCAGGGCGGAGAGACCACCGCGGCGAACCTGCGGCTGCTGTGCGCGCACCACAACCGCCACGAGGCCGCGAAGCGATTGGGCGCGGAGCACGTGGCGGCAAGGCGCGAGCAGCGCGAGCGCGCGCGGGCGCGCGAGCACGCGGCGCAGCAGCGGAGGCGGCGCGCGCCGAAGCGCGTGCGGCGATGCCGAGCGCGACGAGCGCGGAACAGGCGCCGCCCGACGAACCGGCAGACGCGGCCGAATCGCCCGAGCAGGCCCGGCGCCGGAGCGACGCCGACACCATCGCCGCGCTGCGCTGGATGGGCACGCCGCCCGAGCAGGCGCGGCTCGCGGCCGAGCACGGCGGCGCTCGCGGACGGCCCGCTCGAGGCGCGCGTCCTCGCGGCGGTCGCGCTGTGCGGCAGCCGGTTCGGCCGCAGGCAGGACTTCCGGCGTGCAGCGGTGGTGGCGCCGGGTGTGCACGCGACGTGAATCGTCGCGGCACTCGTCCCGTGTCAGGCCCCCAGGCGTGCGCGCAGCTGGCGCGCGCGTGCGCGGCTCACCGGGACTTCGGTGCGCGCCGCGTCGTTCAGCTGCAGGCGCCACGTGCCGGCGAAGCCGGGGCGCAGCGCCACGGCGCGGTCGAGGTTCGCGATCGCCGAGCGATGCACGCGCGCGAACGTCACGGTGTCGAGCCGCTTCTCGAGTTCGTCGAGCGTGAAGTTCACGTAGTGCTTGTCGCCCTCGACCGCGGCGAACACGAGCTTGTCTTCGGCGCCGAACCACAGCACGTCGGCGGCCTTCACGATCAGCTGCTTGTTGCCGAGCCGCACGGTGAAGCGGTCGAGCCGCGGCTCGGCGCCGTCGGCGGTGCGCCCGACGGACGCGAGCAGTTCTTCCAGCCGGCGCGACAGCTCTTCGGGGCGGGCGAGTTCGGTGCGCACGCGCGCGAGGGCTTCGGCGAGCCGCTCGGCGCGGAACGGCTTGAGCAGGTAGTCCACCGCGTTCGCCTCGAACGCGCGCACGGCGTACTGGTCGTACGCGGTCACGAATACGACGGCCGGGCGCGGGTCGAGACGTGCGAGCAGCGCGAAGCCGTCGTCGCCGGGCATCTGGATGTCGAGCAGGATCGCGTCCGGGCGGGTCGCGGCGATCACGCGTTCGGCTTCGGTGGCCGAGCCGGCTTCGCCGACGACTTCGCTGCCGCCGAGCTGTTCGAGCAGGCGGCGTGCGCGCGCGCGTGCGAGCGGTTCGTCGTCCACGAGCACCAGTCGGAGCGGGGTGGTCATGTGCGGCGTTCTACCACGACAGGCCGAAGCCGGCCACCAGCATGCGGTCGCTGAAGTACGAGTACTCGGGACGGCGCTCCGACCAGTCGGAGTTGTACACGTATTCGAGCACGTTGGGCGTGTCGAGCACGTTCATGGCCTCGAGGTACGCCACGCACACGTTGCTCGCGCGGATGCCGCCCAGCTTCGGCAGCGAGAACAGCCGCATGAGCCGGATGTCGAGCCGGTCGTACGCGGGCATCGTGGCCGAGCCGTGCGCGCCGTACACGGGGTGCCACACGTGGCGCGACGGATCCCACACCGCGCCGGTGACCGGCGTGTAGGGCCGTCCGCTCGAGTGCGCCCAGCGCGCGCCGGTGTGCCAGCGGCCGTTCCACTGGTACTGGCCGACCACCGACAGCGAGTGCTTCACCGCGCCCGACGCGGGCACCTCTTCGGGGTCGTCGTTCTGGCGGCGGCGGCTGTCGAGCCAGCCGTACGACACCCAGCCGTTCAGCCGCCGCCAGGTGCCCTGCACGAACACGTCGGCGCCGCGTGCGCGGCCCGTGCCGGCGGCGCGGTACCACGTGACCGGGTCCACGAGCGGCAGCCCGTGGTAGCGCTTCTCGTAGCCCTCGAGCCGCACGTTGCCGAAGTCCGACTTCCATTCGTAGCCGGCGATGAAGTGATCGGCGTAGGCGGGAGCGAGCGTGGGATTGCCGTAGCGCGCGTCGAGCAGCGTGAGGTTGGGCAGCTGGTGGTAGCGGCCCGCGGCCACGCGCAGCGTCTGGTGCTCGTCCACCAGAAGCGCGAGCGCGGCACGCGGGTCGGTGGTCCAGCGTGCGCTCGCCTGCGCACGATCGAGCCGCGCGCCGATCGTGGCGTAGAGCGCGCCGGCCACGCGCAGCTTGTCCTCGAGGTAGAAGCCCGGCTCGCGCGTGGTGCGCGCGGTGCCGAACGCACGCCGGGGCGCCCCGCTGGCGAGGTCGGTGCTGTCGGCCGCGGCGAGTCCCGAACGGTCGGCCGCGCGCCGGCGCCACACGCCGCCGGCCGAGAGCTGGTGACGCGCGCCCGCGTTCAGGGTGAGGTCCACGTCGCCCTGCGTGGTTCGCTCGTCGGTGCGCTGCGTGAAATCGCCGAAGCGGTAGGCCGAACGCCACGCCTGCGTGGTGAGGTTGCCGCGCACCGCGACGCGGCCGAGGATCGCGTCCTGCAGGTGCACGGCACCGAACGCGTTGCGCGCGTTCGAGGCGTAGACCTCCTTCACGTTGAGCGCGTTCGCCTCCAGGGCGAGGTGTTCGTTCGAGCCGATGCCGAACACCGACAGCCGCCCGGTGGGCGAGTAGCGCCACAGCAGCTTCGCCGCGCCGTTCTCGCTCCAGGGCGCCTGCACGTAGTCGTTCGAAATGCCGTTCGCGCGCAGCAGCATTTCCGGAATGCTCTTCGCGGTGGTCACCAGCAGCGACAGCCGGTCGGGCACCAGCGCCCACGTGGTCGAGACGCCGTAGCCGGCCATGTTCGCGCCCACGTTCACGGCGCGCAGGTTCATCGGGTCGGACGTCTCGATGTCGAGCACGCCGCTCATGGCGCCGCCGTACTTGCTCGTGAAGCCGCCGCTCGAGAAGAACGCGCTCTTGAGCATGTAGGCGTCGAGGATGCTGAACAGACCGCCCGACGCGCCCTCGTAGTGGTAGGGGTGGCCGATCTCGGCGCCGTCGAGCCGGATGATGGTCTCCGACGGATCGCCGCCGCGCACGTAGAGCGCCGCACCCTCGGCGGGCGCGTTGATGCCCGGCAGGGCGCGCAGCGACTGGAAGATGTCCGCGGCGCCGCCGGGTGTCATGAGCACGTCCGCACGCCGCACCACCGCGCCTTCGCTCTTGCCGGTCTTGCCGAACGCCGACGCCTCGACGTTCACCTCGGCGACCGGCACCGGCTCGTCGTGGAGCGTCACGTGCAGGGGCGCCAGCCCGTCGCGCACGGTGAGCGTGACGCGCGACTTCTGGTAGCCGATCTGCGCGCACTCGAGCACGCACGGGCCGTCGGGCAGTTCGAGCGCGAACACGCCGCGCTCGTCGGCGATGACGCCCTTCTGCAGCGCCGGCACGCGCACGTTCGCGTACTCGACCGGCTTGCCCGCGCGGTCCACGACCGTGCCCGTCACGCGCGCGGCGAACGCGGGCGCGGCCGCACACCCGAGCGCGAGCAGCACGGCGGCCGCGGCGGCGAGCGGGAGCGTGCGCATCACCGCACCCCCGGCGTGGGCGTGGTCGAGGCGGTCGAATCCGCGGCGGCGAGGTGCTTCTGCGCTTCGGGCAGCAGCCGGTGCGTCACCCACGCGTTGCCGGGATCGACGGCGAGCGCCTCGCGGTAGCGCGCGGCCGCCGACTTCCAGTCGCCGGCGCGGCTCGCGCACACGCCGGCCCACAGGTGCGCGTCGGCGCGCAACGCCGGCAGCGCGCGCAGCCCCGCGCCTTCGTGCGCCGCATCGGCCAGCTCGACCGCACGCGCGAACACGGCGCGCGCCCGGGCCGGGCCGCCGCCCACGTACTCGGGCATGTGCAGCGTGTGGATGCCCTTGAACAGCTGGACGCGCGGGTTCGCGGGTTCGATCGCCTCGGCGCGCGCGTAGGCTTCGCCCATCTCGGGGCCCAGCGACATCGCGGCCTGCGGGTTGAACGACAGCGACAGCGCCTGCAGCGCCGCCTTGAGCGCGATCGCGTCGGCGTGGCGAGGGTTCGCGGCCACGGCGCGGTCGCACGCGGCGATACTCTCCTTGCACAGCCGGCGCGCGCCTTCGCGATCGGGCTCGGTGAGCAGCGGCACGGCCCGCCAGCCGCAGTACGCGATCCACCACTGCAGCTCCGGCGAGTCGCCGTCGGCGGCCAGCGCGGCGAACTCGGCGCGCGCGCGCATCATGCCCGGCGCGTCGCCCTGCGACACGGCCGCCGCGAGGTCGCGCCGCGCGGTCGCGATCGCGGACGGGTCGGCCGCGTGCACCACGGAGGCGGCGGCGAGTGCGGCGAGCGAACAGGTGACCAGCAGTCGGCGAAGCATCGGGAGGCCTCCGGAAGGTGGGTGTCAGGCGCGCCAGGGCAGCGTGACCAGCAGTCGAGCGCCACGGCCGGGCGCGGAATCCACGGTGAGCGTGTGTTCGGGGCCGGCCAGACGCAGGCGCTCGCGCACGCTCTCGAGTCCCACGCCGTGGCCGCTCGGCGCCGTGCCTTCGCGAAAGCCCGGGCCGTCGTCGGCGACGAGCAGTTCGAGCGAGTCGGCGACGCGGCGCGCCTCGATCCGGATCGTGCCGCCTTCGGGCCGCGCCGCGACCGCGTAACGCACGGCGTTCTCGACGAGCGGCTGCAGCAGCAGCCCGGGCACGAGCGCGGTCTCGACGCCCGGCTCGATCGTCTCGGCCACGCGCAGGCGCTCGCCCAGCCGCACGCGCTCGATCTCGAGGTACGAGCGCAGGAACGCGAGCTCCTCGCCGAGCCGCACGTGCTCGCGGTCCGACGACGTGAGCGCGTAGCGGAACACGTCGGCCAGCCGCGTGACCACGTCCTCGGCGGCCGCGGGATCCTCGGCGATCAGCGACGCGATCGCGTTGAGCGTGTTGAACAGGAAGTGCGGGTTGATCTGCGCGCGCAGTGCGCGCAGTTCGGCCTGCGCGAGTTCGGCGCGGATGCGCTCGACCTGCCGCGCGCGTTCGACCGCCTGCCGGTAGAACACGCGCGCGTAGATGAGGCCGCTGAACAGCGTCGCGAACAGCAGCGAGTACAGGCCCGTGGCCACCCACGCCACCGAACTGTCGAGGAAGCGCGGCCAGATGAACGCGTGCACGATCAGCGCGGCCACGTACGAGGCGAACAGGCTCGTGAGCGTGTAGGCGACGCCTTCGAGGGTCCAGTGCGCCTCGGACCTGCCGAAGGCGCGGAGCACGTTCGGCACGACCCAAGTCTCGGCCGCGAGCAGTGCGTAACGGATGCTGAACGAGAACACGAGCGAGACCACGAACGAGATCCGGTAGGTCTCCAGCGTGTTGCCGTTGAGCAGCCCGAAGAACAGCGTGAACGGGACCGCCCACAGCGGAGTGAGCAGGAAGTACGTGAGGTGGTTGCGCGGCGGGCGGTTCTCGCGGCGTGGGGTGAGGACGGGGCCGTTCATGCACCGAGGAAACGGCATCCGGCCGGGCGCGAACAGGCCTGCCCGATGAACGGTCGCGCGGGCCGGACGAACCGTCGCGCGCCGGGGCGGGCGGCGCGCGGAGCCGCGTTCAGGCGGGGCGGCCCGCCGCCGGCAGCACGCGCAGCGCGAGCACGGTGATGTCGTCGCCGGCTTCGGTCTCGCCGAGGAACTCGCGCACGCCGCTGATCACGCGCTCCACCAGCTGCTCGGCCGTGAGGTCCGCGGGCGCCGACGCGAGCAGCGCGTGCAGGCGGTCCTCCTCGAACATCTCGCCCGAAGCGTTCGCGGCTTCGGTGACGCCGTCGGTGTAGATCACGAGCCGGTCGCCTTCGCCGAGCGTGACCACGTCCTCGTCGTAGGGCAGGCCTTCCATCATGCCCACCACGAGGCCGCCCTTCTCGAGCAGCTGCTGCGTGCCGTCGGCGCGCACGAGCACCGGGAAGTTGTGGCCGCCGTTCGTGAACCGCAGCGTGAGCGACGGTTCGTGCAGCTCGGCGAGGAAGCACGTGGCGAACTGCCCCGTGGCGTTCCGCTGGCACGCGAGCCGGTTGAACGTGGTCATCATGCCGGCGGGCGAGAGCCGGCCGTCGGCCTGCGTACGCAGCGACGCCTGCAGCATGGACGCGAGCAGCGCGGCGGGCACGCCCTTGCCCGACACGTCCGCCACCGCGAGCAGCAGCCGGTCGTCGTCGGGCGCCACGACGTCGTAGAAGTCGCCGCTGGCCTCGCGCGACGACAGGTTGGTCGCGAACACCTCGACGCGCGGACGCGCGGGGAACTGCGACAGCAGGAACGACCGCTGGATGCGCCGCGCCAGCTGCAGTTCGCGTTCGGAGCCGGCGCGCTCCATGGCGGCGCGGTGGTAGTTGATCGCGAGCGACGTGCCCAGGAACAGCGCTCCGAACAGCAGCGAGTACACGAGGATCAGCAGCA
Source organism: Candidatus Eiseniibacteriota bacterium (assembly GCA_046327815.1). Taxonomy (GTDB): domain Bacteria; phylum Eisenbacteria; class RBG-16-71-46; order RBG-16-71-46; family RBG-16-71-46; genus CAIXRL01. The sequence goes on from JAXLXR010000013.1 coordinate 96,382, forward strand.
CGCCGCGCATGCCCGAGATGAACCCCGGCATGAGCGTGAAGTTGAGCGCCACCGCGGCCAGCATCACGCCCACCACGCTCATGAGCAGGTAGGTGCCCGACACGTGCAGCACCTTGAGCGGGTCGTGCTCGCGCTGCGCCTCGATCTTCGGCGCGATGAAGTGCGCGGTGCACCAGATGCTCAGGGTGGTGAACGCGGTGAAGATCAGCGAGACGAGGTAGTAGCCCTTCGCCAGCGACAGCGGCGCGCCCTGCACGAGCACGAAGAACGCCGCGAACGGCAGCGCGTAGAGCGGCACGCGCCAGAGCAGCGACGCGAGATCGGCGAGCGGGGTGACGGGGCGTTTCGAGCGGGCCATGGGTCCTCCGGAGGACGGCAACATGCCCGCCGGGCGGGGACCGGCGCCAGCCGCGTCCGCCGAACGGTCGAAGCCGTGGGGCGAACGGTCCGCGCTACGGCGACAGCCGCTGCTTCTTCCAGCCGCGCGGGGTGCGCGTGTACAGGATGCGGTCGTGCAGCCGGCTCGCGCGGCCTTGCCAGAACTCGATGCGCCGCGCCTCGAGCCGGTAGCCGCCCCAGTACGCCGGGCGCTCGACCGCACGGCCCTCGAACCGTCCGGCGGCCGCGGCGAGCCGCGCGGTGAGCGTGTCGCGGCCGGCGATCACCGTGCTCTGCCGCGACGCCCACGCGCCGAGCTGCGCGTCGCGCGGGCGTTCGCCGAAGTACTCGTCGCTCGCGCGTTCGGCCACCGGCGCGATCGGGCCTTCGATGCGCACCTGGCGCTGCAGCGCCGGCCAGTAGAACAACATGCTCGCGCGGCCGGTGGCGGCGATCTCGCGGCCCTTGCGGCTGCGCTGGTTGGTCGCGAACACGAAGCCGGCTTCGCTCCACTCCTTGAGCAGCATCATGCGCACGCTCGGTGCGCCGGCGCGGCTCGCGGTCGCGAGCGCGAACGCGTGCGGGTCGGGGCCGCCGGCCTTCAGGATGCGCGAGAACCAGCGCGTGAACAGGGCGAACGGCTCGGCGGGCGTGGCGGCCTCGGTCAGCTGCGCGAGGCGGTAGTCGGTGCGCGGCGGGCGGACTCTCATGCGGCGCACGATACATGCGCGCCGGAGCGGTGCGAAACCGGCGCCTCGGCCTTCACGCGGGCGCGCGCGCCGAAGCTAGAACTCGAGCGACAGCTGCGTCATGAACAGGTCGTGCGTCTGCACGCCGCCGGCCTCGTGCAGTCGCGTGCGCTGCCACGCCGCCTTCACCGCCGCGCCGCGCGCGAGCCGGTAGCCGAGCCCGCTCTCGGTGCGGTCCACGTCGTCGTCCCAAGGCCGCGTGACCGTGCCCGCCGTGAGGTCGGAGAAGCGCAGCGCCTCGCCGCGCACCGCGAGCCAGAGCCCGTTGTCGAAGCCCCAGCGTCCTTCCACGTAGCCGCCGGTCGAGCGCAGCACGCCGCAGTACGGCGTGTCGAACGCGTTCAGGCAGCCTTCGCCGTGCAGCTCGAGGCGGCCGCGCTCGAACGCGAGATCGGTCATGAGCAGGTCCTGCGCGTAGTCCGCCTCGGTCCTGCCCTCGGGCAGCGACCAGCGCACCCAGTCGCCGAGGTAGGCGCCGTGCGCCGCGCTCACGCCCACGCGCACGCCCGCGGTGGGCACGAGGCCGATGCGGCCCTGCACCGCCTTGCCGTCGTTCACGTCCTCGCCGGGCGAAGCCCAACCCGGCGCGCTGTTCGTGACGCCGAGCGTGAACTCGAACGGCGCGCGGCTGCCGATCACGGCGACGCCGAAGTCCCAGCCGTAGTCGTCCACGATCGGCATGCCCGGCGCACCGGCGCCGAAGCCGTAGTCGGCGCCGTTCCAGCCCCGGCCCGCGGCGGCGAGCAGCGCTTCGGCCGACGGCGGCGTGTCGTCCCAGCGCAGCGACGTGTGGTGCTGGTAGAGCAGGGGCGAGGTGACGAGCGGGTTCTTGTTCGAGTAGGTGCGCGGCGCCCACACCCCGACCAGCGCGGGCACCTTGCCCGCCATGAGGTGCAGGTCGCGCTCGTGCCACGGCGTGATCAGCGCGTACGCGCCGTCGAGCCAGAACTCGTTCTGCGAGATCACCACCTGCGTGAACACGTCCACGCTCGCCGACGCGCTGCCTTCGGCGAACAGGCGCAGCCGCTGCGATTCGAGCGGCGAGCTCTCGGGGTCGAAGCGCGCGAGCTCGACCGCGTGGTTGTCGTTGTGCAGGACGAGGTCGAGCAGCCCGCGCAGGTGCAGGCGCGAGGCTTCGTCGGCGGCGGTGGCGGGCGCGGCCGCGAGCAGCGTCGCGGCGAGCATCACGGCGGTCGGGAGGAACGAGGCGTGACGGCGCATGGGATCTCCGGGGCTCAGGCGGCCCGGGCGCCGAGTGCGGGCGCCGCGGGCAGGACGAGGGTGAACGTGCTGCCCTGCTGCTCGCGGCTCTCGGCGCGCAGCCAGCCGCCGTGCGCGCGCGCGATGCCGCGGGCGATGGACAGGCCGAGCCCGAGCCCGGCCGAGTTGAACTCCAGCGTGTTCGACGAATGGTGGTGGGCCGCGTCGCGCACCGGCGACTGGCGCTCGAGCAGCTGTTCCAGCCGGTGCGCGGGAATGCCCACGCCGGTGTCGCGCACGTCCACGCAGGCGTGCTCGCCGTCGGAGTGCGCCCACACCAGCACCTGCCCGCCGTCGGGCGTGAACCGGATGCCGTTCTTGACCAGCGCCGCAACGGCCTCGCGTACGCGTGCGGCATCCACGCGGGCGTGCACGGTGCCCGCGCTGACCGCGCACTCGACGCGCACGCGGCGGCCGGCCGCCACTTCGAGCGCGTCCTGCACGGCGCCGCGCAGCACGGGCTCGAGATCGTGCTCGGCCACGTCGAGCGCGAGCCGTTCTTCGGCGATCTGCGCGAGGCGCGTGGCGTCCTCGGCGATGCGCGAGAGCGTCTCGGTGCTGCGGCCGATCGCGTCGAGCGCCTTGCGCTGCGCGTCGCTCACCGGGCCGAGCGCGCCGCCGCTGAACAGCTCCTGGAAGCCGCGGATCACGGTGATCGGCGTGCGCAGCTCGTGCGACGCCACGGCGAGGAAGTCGCGCTTGACGCGCATGCTCTCCTGCAGGCTCTCGATCACCTGGCGCTGCTGCGCGCGCATCTCGACGAAGCGTTCGGACAGGTAGCTGATCTCGTCCGCGCCTTCGGCGGCGAGCGGGTATTCGTAGTCGCCGCGTTCCATGGCCTCGGCCGCGCGCACGATGCGGCCGATCGGCGACGTGATGCGGTGCGCCACCATCAGCCCGGCGGCGAGCGCGATCGCCACGGCCAATGCGCCCAGCGCGAGCAGCCCGAAGTGGATGCGGCGCAACACCGCGGTCTCGGCGCGCAACGAGCGCTGCATGACGTACGTGTGGCGGGCGCCGTGGCGCGAGCCGGGCAGCGGGCGCGCCACGGCGAGCCACGTGTCGGTGCCGGCGTCGTGCTCGCGCACGCCGGGCAGCGCCGCGCCGTGACGCACGGCCTGTTCGGCTTCGTCGGCGGCGTCGAGCGCGGCGCGGGTGTCGCGCGGGCGTTCGAGCGTGCTGCCGGCCGCCACGCCGTCGGCGAGGAACGTGACTTCGCTGCGCGACAGCTCGCGCAGCTCGCGGGCGAGCGCGGCGTCCACGGCGGAGCCCAGTACGAGCGAACCCACGACGCCGCCGTCGGCGAGCACCGGGGTGGTGACGACCTGCAGCAGCGAGCCGTCGGCGGCGTTCACCCAGCCGTCGCTCGCGCTGCCCGGATCGAGCGTGGCGAGCGAACGTGAGTCGAGCGCGAACTTGCCCACGCTCGCGAGCGCGTGCCCCTTGGCGTCGAGCACCGCGAACACGTCGGCGCGGGTGATGCGTTCGAAGTCGGCGGCGACGCCCGCGACGGTCGAGCGGAACTGTTCGTCCTGCCACGACACCGGCAGCGAGATGACCGAGAAGAACTTCGGGTCGCGCACGATCACGCTGCCTTCGACCGCCAGCGCGTTCGAGCGCGCGCGCAGCATGCTCTCGAAGCCCGCCGCCGCGCGTTCGAGGTCGTCGCGCACCTGCCCGTGGATCTGTTCGGACACCGCCGAATCCACCCGCCAGAGCGACGCCAGCACCAGCGTGAGCAGCGGCGGCACCGTGAACAGCAGGATCTTCTCGCGCAGTCGCAGTCGCATGGTCAGAAGGCGAGCGCCAGCGGCCGGTCACCGGCGATCTCGACGTCGCGTTCGAACGCGCCGAAGTCGGGATGCCAGACGTGCAGCGTGTAGTGCCCGGCGGGCACGTCGGGGAGTTCCCACGAGCCGTCGGTCGCGGGCTGCGCGAACGCGTGGTTCGGCGTCACGATCACGAACGCCGCCATGTCGGAGTGGATGTCGCAGTACACGTTCACGAGCCCGGCCCTGGGGAACGTGACGCTGCGCGAGTGCCCCTTGGGGTACTTGCCGAGGTCGAACCGTTTGGTGGTCGAGACGCTGAAGACGTTGTGGTAGATCGGGTCCTGGTTCGGGAACTCCACCGCGCCGCCGGCCGCCACGCTCACGACGCGCGGCATGAAGCACTGGTCCTTCTGCGCGAGCCGGGGGCGCGGGCGCGGCGTGGCCGCGATCGCCGAGTCGGCCGCCGCCGGGATGCGCTCGAGCCACAGCACCGCGTCGTTCACCGCTCCACGCGGCGCCATGCCGTGCGACGCCATGGCGTCGGCGTGACCGGGATACGCGTTGCGCGTGGCCGCGCGCGGTGCGGCGGCGGGCACGGCGAGCGAACCACGCAGTGTCGCGGCTTCTGCGCCCACGGGCGCGAGGCAGGCGAGCGACACGAGCGTGAGCGCGCGGAGGATGGCTTCCGGCAGCGTCATGCACGAGCTCCGAGGGACGAGTTCGTGGTCCGGGTCGCGGTACCCGGCCGGGGGGAATGTTGCCGCCGTCATCGGCCCCGGGGCGGGCGATCTGCAGGTGAATCTGGGAACTGCGCCGGGCCCGGAACGCGACGAGGCCCGGGGCGTCGCCACCCCGGGCCTCGTCGCGTGATGCCGGAAACGCTCAGCCGCGGTAGGCCGCGATTCCCGTGATGTTCTCGCCGAGCACGAGCGTGTGGATGTTGTGCGTGCCCTCGTAGGTCTTCACGGACTCGAGGTTGTTCATGTGGCGCATGATCGGGTACTCGGACGTGATGCCGTTCGCGCCGTGGATGTCGCGGGCGCGGCGCGCCACCTCGAGCGCGATCTCGCAGTTGTTGCGCTTGGCCATGCTGACGTGCTCGGGCTTGCACACGCCGCGCTCCTTCATGCGGCCGCACTGCAGCGCGAGCAGCTGCGCCTTGATGATCTCGGTGTGCATCTTGGCGAGCTCGGCCTGCACGAGCTGGAAGCCGCCGATCGGCTTGCCGAACATGACGCGGTTCTTGGAGTAGGCGACCGAGCTCTCGAAGCACGCCATGGCCGCGCCGACGACGCCGAACGCGATACCGAAGCGCGCCTGCGTGAGGCAGCCGAGCGGGGCCTTGAGGCCGTTGCCGTTCGGCAGGCGGTTCTCGTCGGGCACGAACACGTCCTGCAGCACGAGTTCGCTGGTCACCGACGCGCGCAGCGAGTGCTTGCGCTTCTGTTCGGGCGCCGAGTAGCCCTTCGTGCCCTTCTCGACCAGGAAGCCGGCGATGAACTCGCGGCCCTTGGCCTCGTCGTGCAGCTTGGCCCACACGATCGCGAGGTCGGCCACGGTGCCGTTCGTGATCCACATCTTGGCGCCGTTGAGCACGTAGCCGCCGTCCACCTTCTTCGCGCGCGTGATCATGCCGCCGGGATCGGAGCCGAAGTCGGGCTCGGTCAGGCCGAAGCAGCCGATCACTTCGCCCTTGGCCATGCGCGGGAGCCACTTGGTGCGCTGCTCTTCGGAGCCGTACTCGAAGATCGGGTACATGCACAGCGCGCCCTGCACCGACGCGAAGCTGCGCAGGCCCGAGTCGCCGCGCTCGAGTTCCTGCATGGTGAGGCCGTACGCCACCGGGCCGACGCCGGCGCAGCCGTACTTCTCGGGAAGCGTCGCGCCGAACAGGCCCATCTCGGCCAGTTCGGGAATCACTTCGGAGGGGAAGTAGGCGTCGTCGTACGCCTTCTCGACGAGCGGCAGGAAGCGGTCGTCCACCCAGTCGCCGACGGCGTCTCGGATGGCGATCTCTTCTTCGGTGAGCAGGGAATCGAAATCGTAGAAGTCGGTACGCGTCGGGCGGGCCATGACGGGCTCCTTCGCGGGAAAGCGCCGCGGTCGCGGCGCGGTGTCGCACGAGAGTGGAAACGAATCGCGGCCAGTATAGGCGGGCGCCGCAAGGGCGCTCAAACACGCGTTGTTCCGGACTTGTCCGGCCGCTACCCTGCGGCGCATGAAGCCCTCGTCCCACACCCCGGAGGTGCGCGCATGCGCCGTCTTCCGTTCCTTCTCCTGCTGGTGGCGCTCATGAGCGGACTGACCGACCAGACCACGTTCGCCGCGCGCGGCACCGCCACGCGTTCTCCCGTCTACGGCCAGCACGGCATGGTGTGCGCGGCCCAGCCGCTCGCCGTGCAGGCGGGGCTCGAAGTGCTCAAGGCCGGCGGCAGCGCCGTGGACGCCGCGATCGCGGTGAACGCCTGCCTCGGGCTCATGGAGCCGACCGCCAACGGCATGGGCGGCGACCTGTTCGCGATCGTGTGGGACCCGAAGACGAAGAAGCTGTACGGGCTCAACGCCTGCGGGCGTTCGCCGCTGGGGCTGCAGGCGTCCATGATCAAGCCGGAACCCGACGGCACCATTCCGTTGTACTCGCCGTTCTCGTGGAGTGTGCCCGGTTGCGTGGACGGCTGGGCCGAGCTGCACGCGAAGTTCGGCAAGCTGCCGTTGGCGCGCGATCTCGAACCGGCGATCGGCTACGCGGAGAACGGCTTCCCGCTCTCGCCGGTGATCGCGAGCGACTGGGAACGCTCGGTGCCGCGCTTCAAGGACAAGCCGGGCTTCGCCGAAGTGTTCCTGCCGGGCGGCCGCGCCCCGCGCGAGGGCGAGATCTTCCGCAACCCGGCGCTCGCGAAGACGCTGCGCCTGGTCGCCAGGGGCGGGCGCGACGCGTACTACAAGGGCCCGATCGCGCAGGAGCTGGTGAAGTACTCGCAGGCGAACGGCGGCTACTTCGCGCTCGAGGACTTCGCGCGCCACACGTCGGAGTGGGTGGACCCGGTCTCGACGAACTACCGCGGCTGGGACGTGTGGGAGCTGCCGCCGCCGGGGCAGGGGATCGCCGCGCTGCAGCTGCTCAACATGCTCGAGACGTTCGACCTCAAGGGCATGGGCCGGAACTCGGCCGACTTCTGGCACGTGATGACCGAAGCCAAGAAGCTCGCGTTCGCCGACCGCGCGCGCTACTACGCCGATCCGCAGTTCGCCGCGGTGCCGGTGGCCGAGCTGGTCGCCAAGCCGTACGGCGCGCAGCGCGCGAAGCTCGTGGACATGCAGCACGCCGCGGATCGTGACCTGCCGGGCGAGCCCGCGGCGCTCAACCGTCGCGAGACCACGTACCTGTGCGCGGCCGACGCGAACGGCATGATGGTGTCGCTCATCCAGAGCAACTACACCGGATTCGGTTCGGGCTACGTGGTGCCGGCGCTCGGCTTCGGCCTGCAGGACCGCGGCAACCTGTTCGATCTCACGCCCGGCCGCCCGAACTCGTACGCACCGGGCAAGCGGCCGTTCCACACGATCATTCCCGCATTCGTGACCAAGGGCGGCCAGCCCGTGATGGCGTTCGGCCTCATGGGCGGCGACATGCAGCCGCAGGGACACGCGCAGGTGATCGTGAACCTCGTGGACTTCGGCATGAACCTGCAGGAAGCCGGCGACGCGATCCGCTTTCACCACACGGGCTCGACCGAACCCACCGGCACGGTGATGACCGACGGCGGCGTGCTGCACATCGAGGACGGCCTGCCCGAGGCGGTGCTGGCCGAACTGCGGCGGCGCGGCCACAAGATCGAACCCGAACCGGTCGGCGCGTACGGCGGCTACCAGGCGATCTGGCGCGATCCCGTGACGGGCGTGTACACGGGCGCGACCGAGAAGCGCAAGGACGGCTGCGCGCTGGGGTACTGACGGCGCGCGGCGTGGGCGGCACGAGGTGGTTGCAAGACCACCTCGCGCCGGCGGCGATGAAACGAAGACGGCCTCGGACGTTCCCGCGAGCGGGACATCCGAGGCCTTTCTCGTCGCGAAATCCCCGCTCCAGCCGCGGTCGCGACCGTGGTCGGGTTCTTGCCGCCGAATACGTCAGCGGGCCACGAACACCGCCGTCGTGAGCCCCGGTACCGTGATCGCGCCCTGCGCGCGATCGAACGTCGCCTGCTTCACCACCGGGTCGGTGCCGTTCGCCTGTGCGGGGTGCAACGTGAACTCGACCTGCGTGAAGCCGGGGAAGCGGTAGGTGATCGCGCCGGGGTTCGCGTTGAAGAGCACGACCATGCGCGTGTAGGGCGAGCCCAGCGAGGGCAGGCCGTTCACGCCGTCCCACAGCGTCATCACGATGAGCCCGGGCTGCTGCAGCGGACCGGTGTTGAGGAACTTCACCCGCGCCGTCACGTCCTCGACGGTGCGCAGCCGGAACAGCGGCGTGCTGCGGCGCACGCGCAGGAAGTCGCGGAACGTGCCCGCCGAAAGCGCGAGCTCGGCGCGGCCCGGCGTGAGGTCGGTGCGTGCGAGCAGCGGCCGCATGATCGGCCAGCGGTCCTTGTTCTTGTCCGCGCCCGGCAGGCCCATGCCCCAGTGGTTCGTGGTGCCCGACCAGTCCACGCGGTTGAACCAGTCGCCCGCGTCGTAGCTGTCGGTGTTCATGCTCTTGGTGCGCAGCAGCTCGCCGCCCGCATGGAAGAACGGCAGCCCCTGCCCGAGCGCGGGAATCGAGAGCGCGAGCAGCTGCATGCGCACGCGCTGCGCGAGCGTGGCGTTCGCGGGCGCGGCGAGCATGATCTTGTCCCAGAGCGTCTCGTTGTCGTGCGCCTCGGCGTAGTTGACCGCCTCGCGCGGCATTTCGGCGTAACCGGTCGCGCCGAGCGCTTCGCCGGTCGTGGCGTTGCCGCGCGCGTCGGTGAAGGGGTAGCGCGCGAGGTTGCCCGCGAGCCCGACGCGGATGCGGTCGGCGAGCCCGAGCAGCCTGGCCTTGTCGCCCTCGCCGCCGCGGTTGTAGTCGCCGGGCAGCGTGTACAGCCCGGTCGCGAAGCCCTGCTCGCGCCGGTCCGAGAACGGCGAGCCGCCGCGGATGGCGTCGCGGATCCGGTCGTTGAACGTGCCGATCCCGGTGCCGGCCATGTTGCGCTGCGTGGCGTTCACGCCGCGCTTGTTGCCGCCGACTTCGCCGAAGTCCCAGCCTTCGCCGTACATGAGGATGCGCGCACCGTCCACGCCGGAGTTCGCCACGGTGAGCGTGTCGAGCGCCCGGCGCCAGTACTCGAGGTTGCGCTTCATGTGGTGGCCCATGAGGTCGAAGCGGAACCCGTCCACCTTGTAGTCGCGCGCCCAGTGCACGAGGTCGTCGGCCACGAAGCGGTACATCATGCGGTGCTCGCTCGCGGTGTTCGCGCAGCACGTGCTGTTCTCGATCGCGCCGTCGGCGTTCAGGCGCTGGTAGTAGCCGGGCACGATCTTGTCGAACACCGAGTAGCGGTCGAGCCCCGCGGCGTGCGTGTGGTTGTAGACCACGTCCATGACCGTGCGCAGGCCCAGCCCCGAGAGCGCCATGACCATGCGGCGGAACTCGACGATGCGCGCGACGCCGTCGGGATCGGTCGCGTAGCTGCCCTCGGGCACGCCGAAGTGCTGCGGGTCGTAGCCCCAGTTGAAGCCGTCCACGCCGGCGAGCTTCGACGTGGCCGCCTGCTGCTGGTCGGAATCGGGCGGCAGCTTCGACAGGTCGCCGGCGTCGCGCCACGTGGACGCGTCCTCGTTGACCGTGGCGAAGTCGAAGCTGGGCAGCAGGTGCACGTGCGTGAGCCCGGCCTCGGCGAGCGAGCGCAGGTGCTTCGTGCCGTCCGACGCGTCGGCGAACGCCAGGTACTTGCCGCGGTGCGCCGCGGGCACGGTCGGGTCCGAAATGCTGAAGTCGCGCACGTGCAGCTCGTACACGACCGCGTCCTCGAGCGCCTCGAGCTTCGGCTTGGCGAACGCCTTCCAGCCCGGCGGCATGGTCTCGGCGTCGTCGAGGTTCACGAACAACGAGCGCTCGCCGTTGCGCGACACGCCGCGCGAATACGGATCGGTCACGGTCACGGTCTCGACGCGCCCGGTGGACGGCGTCCACACCGTGACCTCGTACAGGTAGTAGTGGCCCTTCCAGTTCGCGGCGCCCTGCAGCGCCCACGTGGACTGCTCGCGCTGCATGTCGAACGCCGCAGCCGGCTGCGGCGAACGCGCGTCGGCGAACAGCAGCACGCGCACCTTGCCGGCGGTCGGGGCCCACAGCCTCAGCGTGGGAATGCTGTCCGCCCAGATCAGCCCCAGCGGCAGGCGGGTGGCGAACACGTCGTCGAGCGCGCCCCACGTCTGCACGCTCGTCGCGTCGCCGCTGCCGTCGGCGTTGCGCACCGACACCGCGACCTGCCCGCGCAGCCACACCTGCGTGCGCGCCTGGTCGGCGACCGACAGCCTGAGCACGGTGTAGCCCGCGAACTGCGGGTGCACTTCGAGCATGTCGCGCGGCGGCCCGCTCGCGAGCACTTCGAGCGGCACCGCGTCGCCGCCGGTGACGCCGTCCTTGGTCACGCGCAGCGCGCCGGTGGGCGAACCGTGCAGGCGGAACACCGCCCCGGCGCTCGCCGGCACGTTCCAGACGAGCGTGTTGCGGTCCACCCACACGGCCTTGAAGCGCGACAGGTCGCCGAACGCCATGCCGCTCACGTCGGGGACGTGCGCGTGCAGCGTGGGCTGGCCGGTCACGATCCACGCTTCCTTCTGCTTCGCGAGGTCGAGGAACAGGTCGGGGCCCGGGTCCTTCTGGTCGCCCTTGTGCACGATCACGCCCAGCCGGGTCGCGCCGCTCTTGAGCGGCACGTCCCACCACGGTCCGAAGTCGTCGCGCCCGTTCGGCTGTGCGGCGCCGGTCCACGCGGTTTCGGTGCGCGCGCCGTCCCACACGTGCAGGCCCCAGCCGTCGTAGTCGGCCTTCGGGCGGTGGTAGTGGATGCGGGCGGTCTCGGGGCCGAGCGCCGGCGCGGTGGCGGCGGGCAGGCGTGCGGGGGCGAGCAGGGCGAGCGCGACGAGCGCCGCCAGGCGAAGCGAGCGCGAGCGGATCATGCGCGGAACTCCGGGAGTGGGGAGAACGACGTGCGGACGGTGCGCATGATGCGACAGCACCGGGCGGCCGTCACGCGCGCGCCGCGCGCCCCGCGCGCCCGCGGGGGACTTCGTTCGGGTTTGCCGCCCGCTTCCGCCGTCCGGTAATGTTCCCGGCGTTCGTGCCCACCCGTCCCGATCCTCCCCGGAGACCCGCATGGCAAGCGTCAAGACCGCCACCGCGACCTCGCGCTACCACGGCCTGACCGCTGACGACCTCGTCGGCCTCTACCGCACCATGTACACGTCGCGCCGCACGGACGACGAGGAGATCCGGCTCAAGAAGCTGAATCTCGTCTTCTTCCAGATCTCGGGCGCCGGGCACGAGGCCGTGCTGGCGGCGGCGGGCAAGGCGCTCAAGCCGGGCCACGACTACTTCTATCCGTACTACCGCGACCGCGCGCTGTGCCTGCAGCTGGGGATGACGGTCAAGGAGATGCTGTGCTCGTCGGTGGGCGCGGCCGAGGACCCGAACTCGGGCGGCCGGCAGATGCCGAGCCACTGGGGCCACCGCAAGCTCAACATCGTGTCGCAGTCGAGCCCGACCGGCACGCAGTTCCTGCAGGCGGTGGGCGCGGCCGAGGCGCTGGTGAAGTACCGCGACCTCGAGGGCGAGTACCCGGAACTCAAGGGCCAGGCGCAGGGCGACGAGGTCGTGTACGTCTCGACCGGTGACGGCGCCACGAGCGAAGGCGAGTTCTGGGAGGCGCTGAACTCGGCCTGCAACCTGAAGCTGCCGGTGCTGTTCCTGGTCGAGGACAACGGCTACGCCATTTCGGTGCCCGTGGACGTGCAGACGGCCGGCGGCAACGTGGCCGACCTCGTGCGCAACTTCCCGAACCTGCACTGGGTCGGCGAAGTGGACGGCAACGATCCCGTCGCGTCGTACGAGGCGCTGACCAAGGCCGTGGCCTACTGCCGCGCCCGCAAGGGCCCGGCGCTGGTGCGCGCCAAGGTGACGCGTCCGTACTCGCACTCGATGTCGGACGACGAGACCAAGTACAAGCCGCAGGCGCTGCGCTCGGCCGAAGCCGAGAAGGACTGCCTCAAGACGTTCTCGGAGTTCCTCGTGAAGGAAGGCATCCTCACGAAGGACGGTCTCGAGAAGCTGCACGCCGACCTCATGGCGGGCGTGCGCAAGGCGTCCGAGGAGGCGCAGGCGTCGCCGCAGCCCGCGCTGCACACGGCCACCACGTACGTGTTCTCGCCAAACGTGGACCCGACGTCGGACCGGTTCGTGTCGGAGCCCAGGCCCGCTCCGGGCGCGCAGGGCGAGACCATCCTGCAGAGCATCAACTACGCGCTGCGCGACGAGATGACGCGCAACCCCCGCATCGTGCTGTTCGGCGAGGACGTCGCCGACGCGTCGCACGAGCACGTGCTCGAGGACCTGAAGGGCAAGGGCGGCGTGTTCGGCGTCACGTGGGGCCTGCAGAAGCAGTTCGGCGGCAAGCGCGTGTACAACTCGCCGCTCGCCGAGGCGAACATCGTGGGCCGCGCGATCGGCATGGCCACGCTGGGGTTCCGGCCCGTCGTCGAGATCCAGTTCTTCGACTACATCTGGCCCGCCATGATGCAGATCCGCGACGAGCTGGGCTACATGCGCTACCGCTCGAACAACGCGTGGTCGTCGCCGGTGATCATCCGCACCGCCTACGGCGGCTACCTGGGCGGCGGCGCGCCGTACCACTCGCAGTGCGGCGAGAGCATCTTCGCGCACTGCCCGGGCCTGCGCGTGGTGCTGCCGTCGTGCGCGAGCGACGCGGCCGGCCTCATGCGCACCGCGCTGCGCAGCGAGGACCCGGTGCTGTTCCTCGAGCACAAGCACCTGTACCGCCAGCCGTACGCCAAGGAGCCGTACCCGGGCCCCGAGTACACGGTGCCGTTCGGCAAGGCGCGCATCGTGCGGCCGGGCTCCGACGTGACCGTGGTCACCTACGGCGCGCTGGTGCAGCGCAGCTACCTCGCGGCGCAGGAACTGGCCGACGAAGGCATCGAGGCGGAAGTGATCGACATCCGCACCATGCAGCCGCTCGACTTCGAGACGATCGCCACCAGCGTGCGCAAGACCGGCCGCGTGGTGATCGCGCACGAGGACACGATGTTCTGCGGCTTCGGCGCCGAGATCGCGGCGAAGCTGGCGTCGGAATGCTTCATGGACCTCGACGCGCCGGTGAAGCGCGTGGCGGCCCTGGACACGCCGGTCGCGTACGCGCCCAAGCTCGAGGACGTGATCCTGCCGCAGAAGGATTCGGTCAAGCAGGCGGTGCGGGAAGTCGCGAAGTTCTGACGGCTGCAACGGCCAACGCAACAACGAAGCGCCGGCGTCCCGAAGGACGCCGGCGCTCGTCTTTCGCGGGCGTGGCCCGCGCGTGGCGGTGCGATCAGCGGTAGTAGCTCTTCACCTGGCCCCACGTGCGGCGGTTGGCCGGCACCACGTGGCACGTGATGCTGCCGGTCATCGTGAACGGGCCGCCCGTCGCCGTGCCGTAGTTGTCGGCGACCAGGTAGTACACGCCCGACGTCGGGAACGTGTACGTGAGGTGCTCGGCGGCCCCGGTGAGGCCCGCGTCCGCACCCCGGACGCACGAGGTGGTCGGCGCGCCGCAGTTGGTGATCAGGTAGATCGAGCCGTCCGCGGCCGAGCTGGTGTAGGTCACGTCCAGCGAATCGCTGCCGGCCGCGTTGATCACGTACACGACGTCCTTGCCCTGCGCGTAGTAGCCCGTGCAGCCGCCGGTGAGGGTGGTGGACGGCGAGTAGTCGTTGTTGGCGTACTGCGTCGTGCCGCTGATGTTGAAGTTGCCGCACTCGAGCATCTGGGCGCCCGCGCACAGGTCGTTGGCCGGCGGCGGCTGCGGAATGGCGCAGGTGATGAAGCCCTTGTAGGCGCCGGTGTACGACGCGCTGTAGCCGGCGAAGCCCACGTAGAACGTGCCACCGGTGGTGGTGGTGTACGTGATGAGCGAGTACAGGCCCGGCCCCGAGTCGTCGTCCGACGTGAGCACGGCGCCGCTCGCGTTGAACAGCCGGATGCGCGTGTCGCCGACCTGTCCCGTGGCGCCGTCGGCGTCGGTGCCGATCGTCATGGTGGTGCCGGCGGGCACGGTGATCTTCACGTAGTCGGTGTCGTTGGCCACGCTGATCGAAGCGGGCCGCAGCACGTCACCGCAGTTGAGCACCTGCGCGGTGGCGAGGCTGCCGTTGGGCTCGACCTCGGCGACGTCGGCGAGCGACTGGTACTGGCCGAGCGGGTTCCAGTACTTCTCGTTCTTCTGTGCTTCCTTGTCGGTCGCGGCGGAGGCGAGTGCGGGGAGCGTCAGCGCGAGCGCGGCCATCATGACGAGCGTTCCGGTGAAGCGACGGGACATGGTTCCTCCTGCAGCTTGGGAAGAGGGGACAGAGGAGTCCAAGCATCCGCGTCCAACCCGAGCGGGGGCTCGTGTCAGCGGCGTGTCAAGGGCTACCAACCTGTCATGGAATCTTCAAGCGGGAATTGCGGGCGCGTTCTCTTTTCTTCCGCAGGGCGCGCCCGAACGAGCGACGGTGTTTGGCCACGGCGGCGAGAGTGTGCCCGAGCCGAACACGGCTGCTCGCGCGCTCACGAGCGCGGCCCTAATCTGCGCGGCAACTTCGCGTCGCGGCCGATACCCCGGCGGTGACGTTTCGGGACCGCATCACCGACAGGGAGTCGAAATGACCAGTCCGATCACGTGCGCGCCCAGGGCGCGCGTGGCTGTTGTGCTCGCGTTCGCCGCGCTCGCATGCGCGCCGCTCACCGCTCGCGCCGCCGAGGAACGCGCGGTGACCTATTCCGACACCGTGCGCGTGTCGGCGTCCAAGCTGGGTTCCCGGCTCGCCGATCTCGCGACCACGATCAACCTGGTCACGCCGGCGCAGCTGCGGCTCTCGACGCTGCAGCGCACGCAGCAGGCGCTGGCCACCGTGCCGGGCGTGAACGTGCTCGACCTGACCGGTTCGGGCTCGGGCGGCGCGGTCGAGGCGCGCGGGTTCGCGGCGCAGGGCACCACGAGCGCCATGCTCGTTCTGGTGGACGGCATCCCGCTCAACGACTTCGAAGCCGGGCGCGTGGACTGGAACTCGATCGCACCGTCGCAGGTGCGCCGCGTGGAGTACCTGCGCGGGCCGTCGTCGTTCCTGTACGGCAGTGCCACCATGGCCGGACTCGTGAACCTGGTCACGTACACCCGCGGCGAGGGCGTGACGCAGTGGGCGCAGGTGAGCGGCGGCAGCTTCGGCGCCGGCGACGCGTCGGTGGGCGCGTCGTGGGGCGGCGCGCGCGCGCAGGGTTCGGTGAGCGCGGCCGTGAGCCGGCTCGACGGCTGGCGCGACAACTCGGCGGCGCGGTTCTCGACGGGCTACGCGTCGGGCCGCGTGCAGGTGAGCGACGCGTGGGACCTGCGCGGACGGCTGCTCGCGCACGCGGGTGACCAGCGCCAGCCCGGCGCGCTGACGCAGTCCGAGTGGGACGCGAGCGCGACGCAGACCACGACGCCGGCCGACGACCGCGTGGACCACACGCTCGACGGCGCGCTCGAACTGACGGGCCGGCTGTCGCCGTCGCTCGAACTGGTGGTGCTGGCGGGCGGGCAGGCGCGGCACGTGGATGCGCACGAGACCGTGCTGTTCCAGCCGCTCGACCGCACGAGCGCGATTGCCGCGGGTCGCACCGAGGCGCGGCTGCACTGGACCAGCGCCGCGTACCACGACCTCGACGTGCTGGTGGGCGGCGAGTACCGGGGCGGCCGGCTCCGCTCGCGCTACTTCGACGACGTCCGCGCCGGTTCGCAGGTGGCGGCGGCGGACGTGAACCGCACCGCGGGCGGGCTGTTCGGCGTGGCGCGGCTGCCGCTGGCGAACGGCTTCGCCGTGACGGGCGGCGCGCGCGTGGACTGGACGCGCGCGAGCGTGGACGACCCCACGAACGCCGACCCGCGCGGGCCGCACGACGACCTGCGCGCGGTGAGCCCGAACGCGGCGCTGTCGTGGAGCATGCCCGGCCACGGCCAGGCGTGGGTGAGCTACGCGGGTGCGTTCAAGGCTCCCGAGCTCGAACAGCTCTACGACGCGCGACCGTACTGGTTCGACTTCGGCAGCGGCCCGGTCGGCCCGTTCACGATTTCGAACCATGCGCTCGAACCGCAGCGCGACGATCACTGGGAAGCCGGCGGCCGCCTGCGCGTGGGCGGGGCGTGGCTCGAAGGCGCGGGCTACTACGCGCGCGTGCGCGACGAGATCGGCTTCAACTACGACACGTTCAGCCACGCGAACATCGCGCGCAGCCGCCACCAGGGCGTCGAAGCGCAACTGGTGATGCCGCCGGTCAACGGCGTGTCGGGTTCGCTGTCGGCGGCGTGGACCAAGGCCACGTTCGACGGGGGCGAGAACGACGGCAAGCAGATCAACAGCGTGCCCGAGCGCACCGCGTTCGCACGGCTGTCGTACGAACACGCGCACGGCGGCGCGGTGTCGGTGGAACTGCAGTACGTGGCGCGCCAGTGGGCGGACGAGGGGAACACGGCGGCGATTCCCGACTACACGCTGCTCAACGTGGGCGTGACGCAGCCGATGCGCGGGTTCGAACTGTTCGGCGCGGTGCGCAACCTGACCGACGAATCGTACGCGTCGCTCGGTTACGTCGTGATCGAGCCCATGTACTTCCCGGCCGCGGGCCGCAGCTTCTCGGCCGGCGTGCGCATGCGGTTCTCGGACTGATCCTGCCGGCTCGAGTGGTGCGACGCCCCGGTGCGCTTCAGCGCCGGGGCGTCGTGCTTTCGAGCGTGGCGGCGTCCACCGCGGCCTGCCGGACGCGCGCCCAGTCCAGGTCGAGCCGCACGTAGCCGTGGTTCGCCCACAGCCCGCGCAGGTCGGCGTCGCGCCGCGCCTCGCTGTTGAACGGCGGGATCACGCCGAACGACGTGCTGCTGTCGGCCAGGTCCACCACGTGGCGCCAGCACGGGCCGTGGCGCACGTCGAAGTTCCACGGCGCGCGCGTGCCGCCCACGCTGACGGTGCTGCCGTCGCCGTCTTCGGGCGTGTAGGGCGGCTCGAAGCGTGCACGATCGTCCTTGCCGAGCGACGCCAGCGGATGCACGAAGCGCGCGCGATGCGCGCGGCCCCACGTCCAGCGCGACACGTCGGGACCGAGCTTGGCGGCCAGCGTGTCGCACGCCATCTCGAGTGCGGCGGCGGCGGCCTGCTCGGGCGTTTCCGCGGCGCCCTTGGGTGACTTGAGTTCGCCGGCGGCCTCGCCGGTGAGCGCGGCCAGCGCGAGGCCGGGCAGGCCCTCGAAGCCGCTGCGCCGCAGGTAGGCGTTCCACCAGGCGCGATTGATGGTGGGCGCCACCGACGTGCGCCGCATGGTGCGGTCCCAGCCGCGCAGCGCTTCGAGCGCCGCCTGCGCGCGTGCCGACAGCGTGGCGCCCGCCACGAGGCGCTCGAGCACCGGCGTGGTGCGACGCGCCGACAGCGACACCACGTCGTTCTGCACGCTGGCCAGGTCGTTGCGCGTGACGTGCGCGTCGCCGGCGAGGCGTTCGGCCATGCGCGCGGCGCGGTCCTGCACCCAGTCGAAGCGCTGCCACTCGCGGCCCGTGCCGCCGGGGCGGTTGTTGCCGTTCACCGCGAAGTCGCGTGGGCCCAGCGTCCACGCCGGCATGGAGTCGGAGGGCACGAAGCCCGACCACTCGTGCGCGCCGTCGCCCGGCAGCGCGCCGCGCGTGAACGCGAACGTGCGCCGGGGCACGAGCCCGGCGGTCTGGTACACGGCGCCGCCCGCGCGATCGGCCGCCACCATGTTGAAGCACGGCGTGACCAGCGTGCGTACGCGCGCGGCGATTTCGGCGGCGCTGCGCGAGCGTTCGAGCCCCACCAGTCGCACGAGCGAAATGCGCTCGTCCTCCATGGCGCTCCAGCGCGCGGTGAGCGCGGTGCGCTGCTTCTTGTCGTACACGATCACCGGCCCGTGCGGCGCGTAGCGGCGCACCTGGAACGGCGGCGGAATGGGAATGCCGATCCCCAGCAGCTGGAAGCGCAGGTCGAACGGCTTCTCGACCACGGGCGCCCAGCCGTGCGGCGTCTTCACGCGCTTGCCGTCGGCCGAGAGCGTGTCGGCGTACAGGTCCACCACGTCGGCGCTCAGGGCGGTCACGCCCCACGCGCAATCGCGGTTGCGGCCGCTGGCGATGATGGGCAGCCCCGGCACCGCGGCGCCCACGGCTTCGCACGTGCCCGGCAGCGACAGGTGCACCACGTGGAACGCGCCCGGCGTGGTGAGCGCGAGGTGCGGATCGTTGGCGAGCAGCGGCCGGCCACTGGCGCTGCGGCCGGCGGCCACGACCATTTCGTTGCTGGCGCGATCGGAGCCGTCGGTGGCGTGCGCGGGCCAGCGCGCGGCCGCGGCGCGTGCGAGTGCGAGCGTGGACGGCGCGAGCGTGACGCCGTGCGCGGCGCGCGGTTCGCGCGCGGCGGGCGTGGCCACCGCCGCGAGCACGCTGTCGGCGATCGTGTCGAAGACGTTGCGCCCTTCGAAGCGGCGGCGGTGCGTGTCGGTGGCGCGATCGGACTGACGGATCAGTTCGTCCTCGCGCAGCTCGGGCAGGTCGAGATCGAGCGTGATGCCCATGGCCAGCAGCAGCAGCACGCTGTCTTGGGGGCGCCATGCCTCCGGCACGGCCTTGAGGCGGGAGAGCTCCGTGGGCCACGGGGCGTCGCCGCGGCGGCATTCGTCGAGCCGGGCGTTGACGCCGGCGGTGTAGCGTTCGAGCGCCAGCTTGAGCGCGGGATCGCGCTGGTCGCGTTCCCAGATGGCGTCGGCGCGCTCGCGCAGGCGGAACAGCTGCGCGCCGCCGTCGCCGGCGAGCGCGGAGTTGCCGAGCCAGCGGTGCGAGCGGCCCTGCGCGCTGGCGCGCTGCAGCGCCATCTGGCCGAGCCGGTCGCGCGCGTCGGTCCAGCCCCACGCCGCGTAGAGGTCGCCCAGCGTGGTGGCGCGCACGTGCGGAATGCCGTTGGCGTCGGTGAGCACTTCGACCGGGCCGTCGAGTCCGGGAATCGCATGGCGCGCGGACGCGGCGCGCGTGGCGCGCGGCGCATCGGTGACGAACGCCGCGGCGACGAGCAGCGCGGCGAGGCAGGCGGTGCGGAAGAGGGCGGTCATGGCGCGCACTGTCGCGCGTCGTCCGCGTGCGCGTCCAGAGCGGAATGGGTTAGCGTGCCCCGCATGGCGACGAGCGAGCACTGCATCGGGCTGGACCTGGGCGGCACCGACCTGAAGGTGGCGCGCGTGGCGCGCGACGGCACGCTGCTGTCGTTCGACGCGGTGCCTTCGCGCGCGCTGGACGGCGCCGACGCGCTGCTCGCGACGCTGGTGGGCGCGGCGCGCGAACGGCTGCCCGCCGTGGCGCTGGGCGTGGGCTGCCCCGGCGTGATCGACCCCGCGAACGGCGCGCTGGTGGACGAGACCCCGCACCTGTCGCTGCCGCGCGACTTCGGGCTGGCCGCGCACTTGTCGGGCGCGCTGGGCGTGCGCGTGGCGGCGGACAACGACGCCAACTGCGCCGCGTTCGCCGAGCACGTGTGCGGCGCCGCGCGCGGCGCACGCGTGAGCGTGACCGTGACCGTGGGCACCGGCATCGGCTGCGGCATCGTGGCCGACGGCCGCCTGCTGCGCGGCGCATGGGGCGGCGCGGGGGAGATATCTCATATGGGACAGCGGTCCTCCGGACCGCCGTGCAAGTGCGGCGTGGAAGGCTGCGCCGAGACCACGTCGGGCGGCGAAGGGCTGACGCACCGGGCGCAGGCCGCGGGCCTGCGGGTGGCCGGCGCGCGCGAGGTGTTTGCGCTGGCCGCGGGCGGCGATGCGACTGCGGCGCGACTGATCGCCGAGATGACCGACGCGCTGGGCCACCAGATCGCGGCGGTGGTGCAGGTGGTGAACCCCGACGTGCTGGTGATGGGCGGCGGCGTGGCCGCGGCCGGCGACGCGCTGCTGGTGCCGACGATCGCCGCGCTGCGGCGCTACGCGCAGCGTTCGCACGTGGCGCGGCTGCGCGTGGTGAGCGCCGCGTTGGGCAATCGCGCCGGCGCGACGGGAGCGGGGCTGATGGCGTGGGAGCAGGCCGGGGCACGTTAGGTTTGCCCGCCGGGTTCGCCCGGCTGCCGTGCTAGCGTGAGTGCTCCAGTTGCGGCCCTCACCCCGGGAGGAACGCGCCATGCCCCATCTCGACGATGCGATCCGCTACGCCGAAGACCCGCACACGGGCGAGCCCGAGCTTCGCCGCGCGTGCGAGATATTGGGACTCGAGGCCGACGGTGGTGTGGCCGAACTCCGCGAACGCCTGCGCGCACACCTGGCCACGCTGCGCGAAGAGCGACCTGTGGTGTGCCTGAATCCCGGACCGCTCGCGCGCCGTGCGGTGCGAGCGGGCCCGGCGGTGCCGAGGCCGGGCGCGGGCGAACACTCCGAGGTCTTCACCGCCGAGATCGCGCTGGTACCCGACGTGACGGACTTCGCCGCGATGCTGGCGGAGCAACTCGACGTGACGAAGGCGCTTGTAGCCACGTTTGGCGAAGCGCATGCGGGGCTGCGCTACGCGAGCGACAAATGGAGCGTGCGGGAAACTGTCGGGCACCTTGCCGACTGCGAGCGCGTGCTGTCGTACCGGCTGCTGCGCGCGCTACGCGCCGATGCCACGCCGCTGCCGGGCTTCGACACGAACGCCTGGACCCCTGCCGCGCGATTCGAACGCCGCCCGATGGCCGACGTGATGGACGAGTTCGCCGCCGTTCGCCTTGCGACCGTGGCGCTGGTTCGCGCCGCCGAGCCGGACACGTTCGCGTTCCGCGTGCCGGTGGGAAAGGGCTCGATCACCGGCCGAGCGCTGGCGTACCTGATCGCGGGGCACGAGCGGCACCACCAGCAGTTGCTGCGGGAGAGGTACCTGGTGTTGTTGCCGGATGAGGTGAAGGGCGGAAGGCGGTAGGCGGGAGTGGGTGAGTGACGGAGTAGCAATTGGGTGCTGTCGCCACTTGCGCCAGCGCAAGTGAATCTGCAGGTCGCCCTGCGGCGCGGGCCGCCGTGGCGCAGCCCGCATTCGCCCGCGAGCCCTCGCACGCCAATTCGGTATTGCACGCGCGGTCGGCCTGCTCGCATCATGCCCTCGTCCGCCGTTCCCAAGTTCCACGAGCCCCACTCGTGCGTCCCCGGCAGGGACGAGAAACCTGAATCGTGATGCGGCGAATCCTTCGCGTGCCGACCCTGTGTGCGCTGTTGGGGCTGGCCGTGTGGCTCGATGGCTGCGGCAAGGCGTTGCCGATCCAGCCGGTCAATCACAGCCCCGAGGTGATGGGGCTCAGCGCGACCGCCGGCACGCTGGCGGTGGGCGACAGCGCGCTCGTCATTTGTCGTGCGTTCGATCCGGACGGCGACACGCTGCAGTTCGACTGGGCGTCGGATTGCCACCTGGTCAAGCGCGGGGCGCCCGACCAGGACGTGGTCTACAACTTCGGCGACACGCTGATGGTGTACGGCGGCACCTGCGTGACCGAGCCGGCGAACGTCGGCCACGTGGATTGCGTCGTGCGGGACGGACGCGGAGGGGCACGCTATGCGGGTTCCGTGTACATCACGATCGTCCACTGACGGACCGCGTGGCCGCGTGCATCGCACGGGACTGCACACGGCCCTGCTGGTGTGCGCGCTGCTCTCCTTCGCCGGCACCGCGCACGCCGCGCGCAGCCTGTCGGACACGACCTCGGCGGGCATGGCCGTGGCACCGAGGCATTTCTCGGTCGAACTGATGACCACGGGCGCATTGCCGCTGCCGTACGCGACCGCGAATCGCAGCGTGTCCGGGCTCGACGTGGGGCTGAGCGCCACGGTGCTCGAGAACGCCTCGGCCGGTATGGGGTTCGACTACGCCTACCACTACTGGCCGGTCAACGACGCGTTCAAGCGGGCGGTCAGCACCGACCTGCGCAACAGCACGTTGACCGCGGTCGAGTTCGGGCCGGGCACGTGGGGACTGCAGGTGGTGCAGATGACGGGGCACCTCGCCATCGAGTCGCCTGCGCTCGCCGGGCGGACCGTATGGCTGCGCGTGGGAGGCGGTGTGTACCGCGTGGACCCGAACACCACCGGGTATTCGGGCGATGCGGGGTTCTTCATCGTGAACATGCCGCCGCTCAAGCGCACGTTCCATCGTGGCGCGTACGTGATGGCGGGCGGCGATGTGTTCGGCGTCGGCCCCATGCGTGTGGGCCTCGACGCGTTGTACCACCACGCGTGGACCCGCAACAGCTGGCTGGCCGATCTCGACGTGTGGTCGGTGGGAGCACACGCCAGGTTCCGGGTGCGCTGAACGGCGCCGGCGGACGTGGCGCACCAGTGGGTGCGGGGCGTACGGACGAAGCGGTGATGAGGGAAGCGGCGAGGATGGGCTAGTGAACGACAGGACCGTCCCTGCAAGGCAGTTGCGGGTTGCAGCCATTGGCGCGCTAATCGGCGCAGCTCTGCCTTTGGCCTACTACTCCAGTGGACTTTGGCGCTCGCATTCGGACGGCGAAACGCTGCTCAGGGCATGGGGCGAGGGCTTCGCGTTTCCCGGGTACATGCCTGCAGCTGTCGCTCTCGTCATGCTTGCAATGCTTGTCCCCGGTCAGCCACAACCCGGAGTTGGACTGACGGTCACGTCGATGGTGAATGCTGCGGTGTACGCCTGTGTGGCGCTGGTGCTCACAAGCAAGTCACCAGGAGCATGGAAGGTGAGGGGCGTACTCGCCGCCGTGTGGCTCCTGGTGGGAGTATTCAATGCCTACATGCGACTGCAGGGCGGAAACGAGTAAGGACCGTAGCCGCTGCAATACTGCCCCTCGTCGAAAGTGCCAGAGGTGCCCGGCGTAACACGTAGCCACGCAGTCAAGTGGCCCGCCCGAGTTCGGGAGACGCGAGAACGCAAAGCAGCGTCTTCCCAATCGGGCCGGGCCGAAATCACGACAATCTGAGCCGAGTGAGTCGACGGACGTCGCGAGAAGACAATAGGAAGCGCCTCAACGGGTTGATGACGTCGAGGCGCTTTCTGTCTATGGTCCACGGTAGACGGCGTTGGACATGAATGGACGCTGAGTACGTAGCCGACCGTAGCCGAGTGGGAGCAGCGGTTCCGCTGGCCGCCACGCTTGGCAAAGGCACCCTTTCTGAAAGCGATTCTCATGAGCGCACTCGCGTCTGCGGGCGATATCACGTCGATCCTATCGTTTGGAGCGCTTGTCGTGGGCTATGGAATCGGGCGCCGACAGAGCATCGCTCATTTGCGTGCCCATCTTGAAGTGCTCTCGGTGTGGGCCGCTGGACCCAGTGGCA
>JAXLXR010000014.1:0-97612 GCA_046327815.1 Candidatus Eiseniibacteriota bacterium
CTGCCGACGGGAGACGTCCGTCTCTCCGGCGACAGCGACAACAGGCGCAGGTGGTGAAGAAGTGGCGCTGCATGACGGGGAACATGGTACCCGTCTCCGATGCGGCCGCACCAGCCCGGAATCGGATTCGTTCGCGCCCGGGCCGAGGCTTCACGCCTTCTTGGCTTCGACGTCCAGGCGCTCGAGGCTGCGCCACAGCCGGACCCGCACCCGGATCACCAGCGTGATGGCCACCAGCGCGAGCCCCACGACCAGCCCCCACCAGAGCCCGACCGGGCCCTGCTGGAGCCGGATCCCGAACCACCAGCTCACCGGCAGGCCCACGAGCCAGTAGCCGACGAGGTTCGCGATCATCGGCCAGCGGGTGTCGCCCACGCCCCGCAACAGGCCGATCGAGACGACCTGGATCCCGTCGAAGACCTGGAAGATCCCGGCGATCGGGATCAGCAGCGACGCCGTCGCCACCACGGCCGCGTCCGGCGAGTACGCGAGCGCGAGCACCCGCGGGATCGAACGCAGCATCACGGCGCTCAGGCCCATGATGCCCACGCCCGCGACCAGTGCGGCGAGCGCCGCCCGCCGCGCGGCCGGTGCGTCGCCGGCCCCGACCCCCTGCCCGACCAGCACCGAGCCCGCGATCGAGACGCCGAGCGGCATCATGAACGTGACCGAGGCGATGTTGAGCGCGATCTGGTGCGCCGCCGCCGGCACCGGGCCCATGCGCCCCATGAGCAGCGCGACCGCCGCGAAGATGGCGAACTCCATTTCGTACTGCGCGGCGATCGGCAGCCCGAGCGCCACGAGCCGCACGAGCGGCCCGCGCTCGAACGCGGCGCGCGACCAGTGCAGCCACGACCGCACCTGCGGCCACGCGAACGCCACGAGCGTGCCCAACATGAACACGCGTGCGAGCGCGGTCGCCAGCCCGGCACCGACCGGTCCCAGCGCGGGCAGGCCGAAGCGCCCGAACACGAGCGTCCAGCACACGATCGCGTTGAAGACGTTCGCGAGCACGATGCTCCACACGATCGGGCGCGTGACGTGATTCGCCTGCAGCGTGGTGCGCAGCGCGATGAACAGGTAGAACGCCCAGTAGGTCGGCGCCTGCGCGAGCACGTAGCCGACCGCGCCATTCACGACCTCGGGGTACTGCCCGGCCGCCGTGAGCAGCGCGCGCACGGGCAGGCTGGCGAGCAGCGCGAGCACGCCGAGCACGCCCGAGATCAGGATGCCGCGCTGCACGGCCCGCCCGACCGCGGGCTGGTCGTCGGCACCCACGGCCTGCGACACCACGGGATCGAGCGCCGTGAGCAGGCCCATGCCGAACACGCCGAGGCAGAAGCCGTACACGTTGCCCAGCGCGACCCCGGCGAGAGCGGTCGGCGAGACACGCCCGATGATGAGCGTGTCCACCACGCTCATGGCCATGAGGCCGAGCTGGGCGAACACGACGGGCACGGCCAGCTTCGCGAGGCGGCGGAAGTCGTCGAGTGTCGGGGGATGAAAGGACATGGTCCCCGGCAGCCTGTCACATTCGCCGCGTCGCGGCCACGCTCGGGCGTCAGCGTTCCCCGTCGTGCGCGGGATCGAGCCACGCCGGCCGGTCGGCGATGCGCGACAGCAGCACCGCCACGCGCTTGGACTGCACGCCGAGCGAGCGCAGGTCGGCCCATTCGTTCACCGTGTGGCCGCCGTCGCCCTTCGTGCCCATGGCGTCGAGCACCAGCGGCACGATCCCGCCGATGTGCGACACGTCGGCGGCGCCGGCCCGCATGGGGTCCACCTCGGCGAGTGCGCCGAACCCGAGATCGCGGCTGGCGCGGCTGGCGGCTTCGAACAGGCGGCGATTGCCGGGCTTGGGTTCGAGCTGCGGGTAGCCGTCGTCGAACGTGAAACGCGCGCTCGTGGCGGCGTGGTGCCGGCCGGCGATGCGCACCAGCACGGCGCGCGCGTGCTCGAGCTGGGCGCGCGTCAGGGTGCGGAGATCGCCCGTGACCACGGCGGTGTCGGCGACCACGTTCGACTTGCCCGAGGCGTGGCCACCCACGCGCGAGGAATCGAGCGCCAGCGTGGTGCCGCCCAGGATCAGGCCGGGATTGAGCGAGAGCATGGGCTCGCCCGCCAGCGAATCGCGCGCCTCGGCGAGGATGCGCGCGGCCTCGAAGACGGCGCCGGGCCCGATGTCCGGGCGGAACACCTGCGAGCTGTGCGCCGCGGTGCCGTGCACCTCCAGCCGCCAGCCGCTCGAACCGCGGCGCGCGGTGATCGCACGGCCGAGCGCGCCGTCGCCGTCTTCGAAACCGATCGCGGCGGCGCAGCCCACGGCCGCCGCCCGCAGGTCGGCGCGCGAGCGCTCGAGCGGGTCGCCCGGCCGCTCCTCGTCGCCGCTGAGCACGACCCGCAGCGAGAGCCCGTCGAGGCGGCCCGCGTCGCGCAACGCCCGCACCGCGAGCAACTGCACGACGTCGCCCCCCTTCATGTCCACGATGCCGGGGCCGCGCGCGGTGCCGTCCGCCAGCGCTTCCCAGCGCTGGAAGGGACTGTCGGGCTCGAACACCGTGTCGAGGTGGCCGACGAGCATCACGCGCGGCGCGCCCGGCCGCCCGTCGCGCTCGGCCACCAGGTGCCCGGCGCGGTTCCACGCCGCGCCGTCCACCCAGCGCGTGCGGAAGCCGAGCGCGCGCCACTCCGGCTCGAGCGCGTCGGCCACCGCGCGCACGCCCGCCACGTTCAGCGTGCCGCTGTTGACGTCCACGATGCGCCGCCACAGTGCGAGCGCCGCGCCCTCGTGCCGGTCCACGGCGCGCACAATCCGGTGCTCGGCGGGCGACAGCGCGGCTCGCGCGGGCGGGCCGGCCGTCACGGCCAGCGCGGCCGCGAGCGCGCAGGCGAAGCGCGCGCGCTTCACGCCCCGGCCTTCAGCCGCTCCGCGAAGTGCGTGCGCAGCTTCGCGACCTTCGGGCCGATCACGGCGCGGCAGTAGGGCTGGTCGGAGTTCTGCCGGTAGTAGCCCTGGTGGTGATCCTCCGCACGCAGGAAGCCGGCGAACGGGACGATCTCGGTGACGATCGGGTCCGGCCAGATCGCCGCGGCCGAAAGCTCGGCCACGATCGCGCGCGCGATGCGCTCCTGTTCGGGCGAATGCGTGAAGATCGCCGAGCGGTACTGCGTGCCCACGTCGGCGCCCTGGCGGTTCAGCGTCGTCGGATCGTGGAAGACGAAGAACAGCTCGAGCACCTGGGCGTAGCTCACCACGGCCGGGTCGTACGTCACCTGCACGACCTCGGCGTGGCCGCTCGTGCCCTCGCACACTTCGCGATACGTCGTCACCCGGGGATCGCCCCCCGAGAACCCGGACTCCACGCGTTCGACGCCCTCGAGGCGTTCGAACACGGCTTCGAGGCACCAGAAGCAGCCACCCGCCAGCGTCGCGACTTCGCTCATGCGTCCTCCCTGCCGGCAGCGCGCCGGCGCACGCCGCACCCTGCCACGGCCGCACGTGCGTTGCACGAGGGAAAGCGAACCGGCCGTCCCCGCGCTGCGGGAACGGCCGGCCGGTTGCTGCGGTGCGTCGGGTACTAGCGGTACAGGGTCTTCAGCTGGCCCCAGGTCGTCGCCTTGGCCGGCACGACCTGCGAGGTCGAGAACTGGATGTTCGTGAAATCGACCTTCAGGTGCGCGGGATCGGCCGGGAAGCTGGCGGGATCCATGCGGGCCTGGAAGAAGCCACCCGCCGTCGCGTCCTTCAGGATGCCCCAGTTGCCCCACGTCGGGCCTTCGGACACGTTGCCCTCGTCCATGCTCAGGACGCCCGAGGTGTACGGCACGCCGAGCCACACGAGGTCGTACTTCACCGTGCCGGGGCTCACCGAGCTGAGACCGTTCGAGTGGTAGGTCATCGTGATCGAGATCGGGGTGTTCATCGCGAAGTGGATGCCTTCGGCCGCGGTGAAGTTGTAGAACGGCATGCGGCCACCGAAGCAGGCGATTTCGCCGTCGGGCACGCGGCAGTTCACACGACCACCGTCGAACGGATAGGCGCCGCCCCACGGACGCGTCGGGCCATCCCACCAGGGCGCGATGTTGATGCCGGTCTCGCCGCCGTTGGCGTTCGAGCCCGTCAGCGTCACGGTCGAGGAGAAGCTGAAGTCGGAGTTGTTCGGGAAGTACGCGGGATTGACGCCACCGTCATCCGAGAAGCGCCACGTGTGCAGCTCCGCCCAACCGTTGCAGATCAGGAAGCTGTGCTCGATGGCGACCGAGCTCGGGTAGTTGTTGGTCACCGTGACGGGCGAGCCCGGGCACGTGCCCCACGTGTTCAGGTTGAAGTAGGCGCCGTTCGGGATGGGCGTCACGGCCGAGGCGGCCGAGGCGAGTCCCATCGCGAGGACGGCCGTCGCGAGAAACGCCAGGCTGGGGTAACCGATCCGCTTCATGTTGGACTTCCTCCTTGCTGATGTGTGACTGGGGACGACACTGCGGATCCTGCTGTCGAGAGTGCTGCTGGCTTCGCCGACTCCCCACCGACACTCGAGGCGACCTGCTCGGAACTCGCGTTCGCGACGGCGAACCGTGAGCTGCTCGGATGTCCGTGGGAGTCTCGAGTCGGGGCTGTGGAGGCCACGTCGGCCCCTTCCTCGGCTCACGGTTGAAAACGATTACATGGGCCTTTCCAACGCGTCAACGAAAAGCCCGATGAAACTGCAATGACAAGTGTTACATGAACGCGGGCGCGAGAATCGAGCTCCCTCACGAGGGGCCTGTTCGTGCCTGCGCGTCATGCTCCTCGCCGCGCTCCCAGCACCAGGTCCAGCCGGTGCCTGCCGGCCCCGCGGGAGGCCGGCACTTCGACCGCGCCGTCGCACACCGCCACTGCCTGGCCGTCGAACGTCGCCGAGACGACCGCCTCGGAACAGCCCGACGGGTTCTGCACCCGGAGCTCGAGCACCGCCGAGCCACCGGGAATCCGGTAGTCCATTTCGAAGCCCGGCCAGTCGTCGGGCACGCAGGGCTTCACCCGTACCGTGCGGCCGCCCACGAGCGTCACGCCGAGCACGGATTCGACCGCGATCCGGAACATCCAGCCGGCCGAGCCCGTGTACCAGGTCCAGCCGCCGCGCCCGACGTGCGGCGCCTCGCCGTACACGTCGGCGACGATCACGTAGGGCTCGGTCTGGTAGCGCGCCACGCGCTGCGGGTTCGCCGTGTGCCGCACCGGGCTCAGCATGGCGAGCAGCGCCGCCGCACGGTCGCGGCGGCCGAGTTCGGCCATCGCCCGCACCACCCAGAGCACGCCGTGGGTGTACTGGCCGCCGTTCTCCCGCACACCCGCGACGTAGCCCTTGATGTAGCCCGGGTCGTGCGGCGTGTCGCGGAATGCCGGGGTGAGCAGCCGGATCAGCCCGTCCTGCTCCGACACCAGGTGGCGTTCGACCGCGTCCATCGCCTGCGCCGCGCGCTCGGGCGGCGCCGCGCCGGACAGCACCGACCACGCCTGCGCAAGCCCGTCGATCCGGCACTCGTCGGACTCCTTCGAGCCCAGCGGCGCGCCGTCGTCGTAGTAGGCGCGGCGGTACCACTCGCCGTCCCAGCCGCCGTCGTTGAGCGCAACGCGCAGCGCGTCGCGGTGCCGGCGGTAGCGTTCGGCACGGGTGTGGTCGCCGCGACGCTCGCACACCGGTGCGAAGTCGCCGAGGATCGCGTACAGGAAGAAGCCCATCCACACGCTCTCGCCCCGGCCCAGCCGGCCGACGCGATTCATGCCGTCGTTCCAGTCGCCGGTGCCGAACAGCGGCAGGCCGTGCGCCCCCACTTCGAGCGAGCGGTCGAGCGCGCGGCAGCAGTGCTCGTACACGTCGGCCGCGGTGCCGGAATCGCCCGGCACGAGGTACACCTCGTCTTCGCCCGCGCGCAACGCCGGTGCGTCGAGGAACCGTGCACGTTCGTCGAACACACCCCAGTCCCCGGTGGACTGCACGTAGTAGGTCGCGAGCAGCGGCAGCCACAGCAGGTCGTCCGCGAACCGCGTGCGCATGCCCTTCGAGAGCGGCGGGTGCCACCAGTGCAGCACGTCGCCCTCGGCGAACTGGTGCCGGGCGTGCAGCACGATCTGCGCACGCAGCAGCTCCGGCCGCAGGTGCAGCAGCGAAGCGGCGTCCTGCAGCTGGTCGCGGAACCCGAACGCGCCGCCGGACTGGTAGTACGCCGTCCGCCCCCAGATGCGGCAGCTGAGCGTCTGGTACGCGAGCCAGCCGTTCACCATCAGGTCGAGCTCGGCGCTCGGCGTGCGCACCTGCACGCCGGACACCAGCGCGTCCCAGCGCGCGCGCACTTCGGCGCGCGCGGCGTCCACGCCCCCGTCGGCGGCGAGCGCGGCGACCATGGCGGCGACGTGCGCGTCCGACGTGCCTTCGCCGAACAGGAACGACGCGTCGAACGCCGCGCCGGGCGCGAGCTCGAACACGAGCTGTTCACCGAAGCAGGGATCGAGCCCGGCGCCGGTCGCGCCCGAAAGCACGCCGCCCGCGAGCACCGCCTGCGGCGCGGCCAGGCTGCCGCCCACGCCGACGAACTCCTCGCGGTCGGCGCTCGAGTGGCGCACCGCGCCGGCCGCGCCGGCGATCGCGCTGAACGCCACGCCGTGCGCGAACTCGCCCGCGGTGACGTTGGTCGCCACGATCGCACCGGCGCCGTCGAGCCGGCGAGTGACCACGTGGCGCGAGCTGAGCTCGGGCAGCACGCCCTGCACGAGGCGCGCGTACGACCACAACGACAGCCGCCGCGCGCGCCCCGACCGGTTCTCGAGCCGCACGCGCGTGACGCGCACCGGCTCGTCGGCGTGCGCGAACCAGCAGACTTCCTGCGCGAGCCCGTGACTCTCGTGGCGCACGCGCGTGTAGCCGAAGCCGTGGCGCACTTCGTAGTCGGCGGCCGCGGGCGCGGGCCCCGCGCACGGCGACCACCATTCGCCCGTAACCTCGTCGCGCACCCACAGCGCCTCGCCGTGCGGGTCGAGCACGGGATCGTTGTGCCACGGCGTCAGGCGGTGCTCGCGGCTGTTCGCGCTCCACGTGCTGGCCGCACCGGTCTCGCTGACGAAGAAGCCGAAGCGCTCGTTCGCCATGATGTTCACCCACGGCAACGGCGGCAGCTGGTGGCCGGCTCCCGGCGCGTACGGCAGCCGGATCACGTACTCGCGGCCGTCGGCCGAGAAGCCGCCGAAGCCGTTCCACTCGCGCAGCGGTTCGGTGGCGGGCGCCGCTCGTTCGAGCGCCATGGCCCGCGCCGCACGAGGCCGGCGCGCGGTCTCGAGCGCGAGCACCTCGCGCGCGATCTCGTGCAGCGGTGCGGCGAAGTAGGCCGCCGCATGCGAGAGCAGCGCGTCGGAATCGGCCGGATCGAGCGCGGACCACGCGAACACGCGCGCCTGCGCCGCGGGCGGCACCGGCGAGTTCGGGGCGAGCAGCGCGAGCGGCTCGCACGCGAACCCGAGCGCGTTCCAGTAGCGGCACGCACGTTCGAGTTCGGCGACGCGTGCGGCCGCCGAACCGTTCTCGCACCATGCGGCGATCGCGGCGCGGTCGGGCCGCAGCTGGTGGCGGGCGAACAGTCCCTCGCGCGGCAGCTGCCGCGCCTGCGCCGCGCGGGCGCGCGCAGCCCGGAGTAGCCGTACGCCGCCGCCGCGGCCAGCGCCTGCAGGCCGTCGGCCTCGTGATCGGCGATCCCGCACTCGGCACGCCGGGCGCGCTCGGCGGCCGCGGCGCCCGCGAACGCGCGCTCGACCGCCTCCGCGGCGCGCACGTCGCGCACGAGCGCGAGCGCCGCGTCGCGATCCGCGGCCAGGCCCAGCACGAACGTGAACGTCGCGCTCCGGCCCGGTGGCAGGTGCACCTCGCGGCGCAGCGCCACGACCGGGTCCAGCACGTTGCCGCACGAGCCGCCGAGCGGCCCCGGCGTGCGCAGCGCCCGTGGCGCGGCGGGCGAGCCCTCCCGGCCCAGGAAGCGCACGCGGTCGCTCTCGCACGACACGAAGCCGCGCTCGACCAGTGCGTGCACGAGCCACGGATGGCTCTCGTCGTTGCCGCGCGGCCGCCGGCGGGCGAGCAGCACCTCGTCGTCCGCCGCCCATTCGGTCTGCACGAACAGCTTCGAGAACGCCGGATGCGACGCGTCGGCCGCGGGGTGGTTGAGCACCACGTCGGCCCACGACGTCACGTCGAGCACGCGTGGCGCGTCGCCCGTGTTGGTCAGTTCGAGCCGGCGGAGTTCACCGTCGGCGCCCTCGAGCACGCACACGTCGAGCCGCGCCTCGAGTCCGTCGCCGCGGCGCACGATCGTGACCCGGCCGGGCGCCGTCGCGAACTCGCGCGAGTCCGCCGAGCCGCCGGCGGGTTCTTCCCCGACCGAGAACCACGTGCGCGCCTCGACGTCGCGCACGAAGAAGAAGAGTCCCGTGCGGTCCTCGATCCGGTCGGCGTTCCAGCGCGTGAGCGCGCAACCCGGCGTGCGCGAGCAGCCTGTCCCCGCGCGTGTGAGCAGCACGGAGTAGCGGCCGTTCGACAGCCAACGTCCACCGGGGGTGGGCGAAGTCAGCCGTTCGGGTGTGGACAGTGCGGCCAGTGGTGTGCTCAGCGTGCTCATCGTGCTCCGTCGAGGGCTGCGGCGCCCGTCACTTGAGGATCACGGCTCGCGACGTCCAGCGCGCGCCGGGGATTTCGAATCGGTAGAGGTAGATGCCGGGCGTGAGGTGCGACGCGTCCATGGTGATCGCGTGTTCACCCGCGGCGCGTTCGTCGTCGGCGAGAAGCGCGACTTCGCGGCCCTGCACGTCGTACATCGCCAGTCGCACGTGCGCGGGCGCGCTCAGGCGGAAGCGCACGGACGTCTGCCCGCGGAACGGGTTCGGGCCCGCCCCGAAGAAGGCGTCGGCGCGCGGCCGCGGCGGCCCGTCGGCGGCGTCGGTCGTCACCGGCAGGAAGCCCGCCAGGCTGAGGCCGCGCTGGATGTCGGCGTTCTTCATGAAGCGCGCCCAGATCATGTTGTTCCGGTAGTTCTCGATCATCATCACGATCGGGCCCTGGTCGATGCCCAGCACGTCGAGGCCGAGCCAGGGGTTCTTCACCGGGTTGAACGCGTCGGTGAAGCCGTACTTGGTCCACATCGGGTAGACCTTGTACGTGCGGTAGAGGTTGCGGATGCAGGGCCACACCGAATCGGGCGCGAACGGGATCGAACTGATCGGCGCCGTCGGGGTGATCGTGCCGTTGTCGTAGCCGGCCGGCGCGCCGTGCGCCGCGTAGCCGTTCGGGTCGTCGCTCGCCGTGAATCCCCACAGGCTGTCGCTCTCACCCAGCTGGTAGGCCGGGTTCGTCGGGAAGTACTGCGCGAGGATGCCGTTGAAGCGCGCGTACGTGATCTGCGACAGCGTCGCACGACGGGAGTTCTCGAAGTACGTGATGCCCTTGGTGCGCATGTAGGCGTCGTTCACCTGCCGGAAGTCCACCCAGCAGTGCGAATACTGGTGCCCGAAGAGCGGCGCGAAGTTCACGTAGGGGCCCACGGCCGCGTACTGCGTCTGCCACGAGTAGCCGCTCGTCCACACGTTCCAGTCGGTCCCGGGAATCGGGTGACGCGGCGAGCCGATCGCGAGCAGGTACATGATCATGGCCTCGTTGTAGCCGATCCACCGACCGAAGCCGCTGAACCCCGAACTCGGGTTCCAGCCCATGTAGATCCCGCCGCTGGGATGGCGCACGAACGTCCAGTCGGCGCGCCACGTGATCGAATCCGCGAGCGCGCGGATCTGGTTCTCGCTCGCCTCGTTCTGCGAGAAGTACTCGCGCGCGTGCAGGATGCCGGCGAACAGCAGCGCGGTGTCGATCGTGCTGAGTTCGGAGTTCCAGTCCGCGCGGCGCAGGCCGGTGTTCATGTCGAGCCAGTGGTAGTAGAGGCCCTTGTAGCCGATCACGCCGGTGGTCCCGGCACCCTGCGGCCCGTTCCAGAAGGTGTTGAGCGTGGTGAGCACGCGCTGACGCGCCTGGGCGCGCGTGACCCAGCCGTGGTCCGACGCCACGCAGATCGCGCTGAGCCCGAATCCGGTCGAGGCGATGCTGCACACCGAGTTCGGCGTGCTGCGGTCCTTCACCAGGCCGTTCGCCGGGTTCGCCTCGTCCCAGAAGTAGCGGAAGCCCGTGTACTGGAGCGAGTCGAGGACCGCCTCGCGCGACTGGGCGGAGGCACTGGTCGCGAAGAGGAGCATGGCGAGGAGCAGGAGGACCCGTTTCATGTCGTGCCTTTCGCGCCGAACGGCGTGGGGCCGCGGCGGTGTCGCGTGTCGTCGTCACGGGCGCCCCGCCGCACGGCGGTGGGGCACCCAATTGTATACGTCGTCTAGAAGCCGATGCCCACCGAAACGCGGTGGGCGCCGCCGAGGCGACCCTGGTCCGTCCAGCCGTAGTCGCACTGGTAGCGCATGGAATCGTAACGCCCGCGGATGCCGGCGCCGAGCGTGAGCCCGATTTCGGAGTCCTCGAGGAACAGCCCCTGCCAGCCCGCACGCACCGCGACCACCTCGCGCATGGCGTACTCCGCCCCGATGTTGACGCTCTCGGAGTTGTCGTTCGGATGGAACGCGTCGGCGACGAGCAGGAGCCGGCCGTCGTTCCCCACCTTGTAGGGCATGCCGACGCCCACCCGGAACAGGACCGGCACCGAGAACGCATCCGTGTAGCGCACGCCCGGCAGGCTGCTGTTGTCGCCGTTCTGTCCCGGAATGTTGTCGTACGTGAAGCGCAGGTCGCGACCGTCGAAGGCGGCGCGCGTGCCGAAGTTCGAGAGGCTCGAGCCGATGCGAAGCCCGTTCTCGGACACGCGGTACAGCGTGCCGATGCTCAGCGTCATCGCGCTCGCCGACGTGTGCCAGATCGTCTCCTGCAGCCAGTGCACCTGCATGCCCGCCGAGAACCGCGGCGAGATCTGGCGGCCGTAGCCGATCGCGAGATCGAGGTCCGAAACGTGGAACAGTTCGCCGGTGCCGTGCGGCTGCTCCACCGTGCGCACCTCGAGGTCACCCGAGTTGAGCGAAGTGACGCTCGCGAACGCCGTGCCCCACCCGCCCATCGGGAGTGCGGTCGCGACGTAGTCGTGGCGGATGTCGGCGATCCACGCGTTGTGCGCGAACACGGCCTGCGTCGAGCGCACGCCGCCGATCGCCGCGGGGTTGTACCACGCCGAGCCGAGCCCCTCGTACATCGAGACGCCGGCGTTGCCCATGGCGGCGATGCGCGCGTGGGGCTCGATCATGCTGAACGCGCCGAACGTGGTGCCCGTGTTCGTCTGGGCGAATCCCGTGAGCGGCACGGCGAGGAGGCACGCGCCGAGCACGGCACTCCGGATGAAGTTCGAGTTCATGGCGTCCTCCCTTCTCACTTGATGATGGCGAACTTGCCGACGTACTTGCCCACTCCCGGCGCGTCCACGTGGAACACGTAGAGCCCGGGCGCGACGTCGAGGTTGTCCTTGGTGCGCAGGTCCCACGGCACGTAGCCGTTCACGGAACCGTCCTGCCGCAGCGTGCGCACGAGGTCGCCGTGCACGGTGTAGATGCGCACGACGGCGTCCTGCGGGATCGCACGGAACTCCATGCGCCGGTCGCCGCGCCCCGAGACGTTGAACCGCTGCGGCTCGAAGCTCGCGGCGGCGACGTAGGGATTCGGCACCACGTAGGGCTTCTGCGACCACGCGGCCTGCGCGCCGGCCGCGCTCACGCCCTGCGCGCCGGTGACGAACGTGAACGTGTCGGCCACGCCGAGCGTCGTGGCGAGCCGCAGCGTCCACACGTCGCCCAGGTTCGGCCGGGCCAGCGTGTCGGGTGCCACCACGGCGGCGGGATCGAGCGTGATGCGCCACGTCGGCTGGTGCGCGGCGGGCGCCCACGGCGCGTTCGTCTCCACCTCGATGTAGTCCTGCGCCGCGTTGATCGTGCCGTCGCGGCCCACGTCGCGGAACCGGAACTTCATGCGCCGGTCGCCCGACGGCGTGTGCGCGATCACCACGAACTTCGCGGGATTCGCGCGATCGCCGGTCGAGATGATCACGCCCGTGTCGCGCACCACGTTGTCGAACACGATCGAGATGTCGTCCGGGTAGCCGGTGCGCCGCAGGTTCGGCGACAGCGTCGGCGCGAAGCTGTTGTTCACGAGGAAGCGCGCGTTCGTGGTGGACCCGGCGCTCCAGCCGGTGCTGTCCGTGCGCACCATGACCGGCGCCGCGGCCTTGCGGACGTACGGCAGCAGTCCCGCACCGATCGGACCGACACCCGCCGAGTCGAAGTCGGCGCCGCTCTTGAACCAGGTGAAGTGATCGGTCGAGTCGCGCAGCTCGTACTTCATGGCCGCGATCGAGTCCGGCGAATCGGTCGTGAACGTGAGCGCCATGAGGTGGCCGTCCTGCACGATGTCCGAGTTCACCACCTCGATGCCCACGCCACCGCGTCCGCGTCCGGTCGCGTGCGCCGCCGGCGTCACGGTCGCCGCCGTCCAGCCGCCGACGCGCGGGTTCGCGCGCACGGCGACCACGTTCGACGGCAGGATCAGTCCGCCGCGCGCGGTGCGCGACACCGGGATCGAGTTCTCGGACGGGTAGAACGACGTCGAGTCCGCGCCGGTGTCGAAGCCGCGGTCGTAGGCGCAGACCGCGTAGTAGTACTGCTGGCCGTTCACGGCGGTCGTGTCCGTCCAGGTGTGGCGGATGCCGTTGTTCTCGCCGAGCCAGTACTGCACGCCGCTCACCGCCATGCGCGAGTAGCCGGCGTAGGAATCGTCGAGATCCATCTGGTGGATCGGCTGGCCGTTGCCGACGGGCTGCGTGCCCTGGCCGTTGTACACCTTCTGCACGTCGCGGAAGTCGGGATCGGTCGCGCGGTAGATGCGGTAGCCCTCGAAGTCGAAGTCGTGCGTGACCGGATCGATCGAACGCTCGGCGACGTCGTCCCACGACAGCCGTACGTAGCCGTCTCCCGATTCGGCGGTGACCGTCGGGCGCGTCGGCGGCACCGCGAACTGGTAGTTCGCGTTGTAGATCTGCTGCACCGTCTGCACGGACGCGCGCAGCTCGCTGAGCGTGCTGCCGTACGCGAGCGCCAGGCTGAAGCGCTCGCGCTGCCCGGCCTTGAGCGTGAACGGGCCGGACGCGAACAGGAACCCGATGTTGAAGTTCGCGACGATCGTCGAGTCGAAGCGCGCCTGCGTCACGGGGTTCGTGAACGTGTCGTAGAGGATCAACGGCCAGTTCTTGCCGTCGAAGTCGCAGAACAGCACGTTGTGCAGGTACTCGGGATGGTCGGTGGTGTTCGTGATGAGGTTGTACTTGAAGCCGGTGAGCCCGATCTGGTCGGACTCGCTCACGTCGGTCTTGTCGAAGTTCGGCTCGCCGAGCGTCGGGATGCCGTCGAGCTCGCCGGTGTCGAACGTCTCGGGCACGCCGTCGGCGCCGACGTCGTCGAGCTCGGCGTTCCAGTCCATGTCCTCGTCGCCCGTGTACCAGCGGCCGAGCCGGTAGGCCGCGTGCTTCTCGAGCCGGCCGTAGGCGCGGTACCACTTGGTCGTGTCGTAGTGCGACTCGACCCACGCTCGGATCGCGTCCTGCCCCACGACCAGCGCGCCCACGCCGCCGTCGCGCAGTTCGTTGAGCATGCCGTCGTTGTCGTTGTCGAGCGCGTCGAGCGCGTTGCCCGGCGTCTCGAGGTAGGCGTAGCCCATGTAGCCCGTGCGCGCGCACGCGCCGTCGAGGCTCTTGCCGTGGCCGTTCATGTCCCACGTGTACGTGAGGTTCAGGCCGAACGACTTGTCGAAGAACGCGTTGTCGTCGTCGGATTCGGCCACGCCGTCGCAGGAGATCGCCGAGCCGCCCACGCCGGAATCCATGTAGATCCCGAAGATGATGTTGTCGTCGTAGTCGGTCGTGCCTTCGTTCGCGATGTCGTAGTGCCAGAAGATGACGTTGCCGGCCTGCGGATTGGCCCACTGGAAGCCGCGCGTCTCGACGCGCAGCCCGAGCCCGCGCCGCGTGAGGTCGCGCGAGTCCGGATTGAAGCGCCACGTGCTGTAGAAGTCGTCGTCCATCACCGTGAACGACTCCTGGTCGGCGGCGGGACGCTTGCCGAAGTAGC
Source organism: Candidatus Eiseniibacteriota bacterium (assembly GCA_046327815.1). Taxonomy (GTDB): domain Bacteria; phylum Eisenbacteria; class RBG-16-71-46; order RBG-16-71-46; family RBG-16-71-46; genus CAIXRL01. Next base: position 14,168 of record JAXLXR010000014.1, read on the forward strand.
CGTTCCACGCGCCCGGCCAGCCCGGATCGTCGCCGTCGGTCTGCTTGTCCGGCCACGCGTCGGGCCATGTGCGGGGATCGTGGCTGATCGCGGGCGAGCGCGCCTTGTTGATCGTCGGGTCGGGCTGGAAGAACCCGGGCCGGGGTTCGAACCGCATGGTGCGGTTGAGCGGGTCGTTGCACTGCCGTTCCCGGTAGCCCGTCTCCATGATGTAGGAGTCGGTACCGTCGGTCTGGCGGATCTTCGCGAGCACGAACGGCGTGATGCCGTCCGAGTAGTTCATGCCCGAGCCCTTCGGCGCTTCGACCGAATGGAACACCGACAGGTCCACGTTGATCGGGTCCGCGGGGTAGCCGCCGACCATGCCCCAGTTGTGGAACATGGTGCGGATGTTGTTCGCGTCGTGCAGTCCCTGGCGCTCGGCGTCGATGCGTCCGCGCAGTTCCTGCGGGATCACCGGCTCGAGCAGCCCGTCCGCGAATGCCGCGACCGCGCCGCATGCGATCATCATCGCGGCGGCCAGCACGGCGGTACACGTCCTGCGCAGAGTCATGTCACCGTCCTCGTGACGAAGGTTCGCGTTCATCAGTTCGACACGTTCAGCGAGAGTCCGAGTTCGATTCGGCGGGGCCCGTAGTAGCGCGTCGGGTCGGCGAGCGTGGCGGCGTCGCGGACCGGGAAGCGCGAGTAGTACGGGCTGCCCGAGTTGGCGAAGACGAAGCCGTTGAAGGCGCGGGTGTCCCCCACGTTGAAGACGCGGGCGAACACCGACGAGCCGAGGCCGAACAGCTTCACTTCACGCGAAGCGCGCAGGTCCATCATGATGCCGGCCGGCTTGCGTCCCGAGTTCGCCTCGAGTCCGCCGCCGAACCCCGTCTCGATCTCCGGCGTGTACGGCTGGCCGCTCGCGACGCGGATCGCGGTGCCGACGTTCCAGGCCTGCGCGCGGGCGAGCGTGAGCGTGAGGTTGAGCGCGTGGCGCTGGTCCCAGGCGAACGGCACCGAACGCGGGCGCGGATCTTCCCCCGCGGCGGCGCGCGACGCCGTCTCGCGCGGATCGCTCGAGTTGCCCTGGGCGGACTGCCACGTGTAGTCCAGGGTCGTGCTGAGCAGGTTCTTCGGACCCTGCGCGCGCTGGTTCACCGAGAAGGTGAAGCCGATCACGTTGCCGAAGTCCACGTTCGTCAGCCGCGCGTACTGCGCGCCGTTGTAGGTCTCGACGAACTCGACGCCGAGCAGGTCGCGGATGTCCTTGAAGAACGCGGTCACGTCCACGCCCAGCCACTCGTTCAGCGCGTGCTTGTAGCCGAACTGGTACTGCACCGTGCGCTCGGGCTTGATGTCCGGGTTGCCCATCGTGGGCGCCGATTCGCCCGCCTGCAGGTCCTTGAGCTCGTCGTAGTCGGCGTGCTCGAAGATCTGGCCGAGGCCGGGGAACTGGTAGAAGTGCCCGTAGGCGAAGAACAGCGCCGCGTTCGCGTTGATCGGGTACGACACGCCGATGCGCGGCGCGAGCGAGAACTTCGCGCTGGTGCGCACGTCGTGCGACTGCGGCACGCCGCTGATCGAGTTCGCGGGGTTCGCGAGGTCGCTCGGCAGGTACGCGCGCGCGTCGAAGTACTCGAGCCGGGCGCCCGCGCGCAGCGTGAGGTCGTTCCACTCGAGTTCCTCCTGCGCGAACGCGGCACCGAGGAACGGGCGGTATTCCTGCACGCCGGGGAACTCCGGCGAGTAGTTCACCACGCGCATGAGCGTCTGCGCACCGCCCTGCGAGGTGTCGGCGCCGTAGCGCAGGTAGCCGGGCACGCCGAACGACACGTGGGGCGCCTGGAACTCGGCGCCCAGCTTGATCTGGCTCTCCTTGGTGCGCTGGTTCACGAACGAGCCCTTCAGCACGGCGCCGTTCGTCTTCTGGCGGAAGCGCGTGAAGTCGGCGCCCTGCACGATCGCGCCGTTCTCGTACTGCCCGCTGCTCGTGGTCGGTCCGTAGGCGTCGTAGCGCGGATCGAAGACGTCCTCGAACAGGAAGTCGCGATAGTTGAAGTAGTTCTGCCGCGCGCTCAGCGTGTAGTACGTGGTCGTCGAGAGCGTGTGCGTGAGGTCCATGCCCTGCACGAGCGAGATCGTGCGCTGCTCGCTCGCGCCGTCGGGATTCAGGCGGTACGCCCACTTCAGGTTCTGGCGGTCCGTCACGTTCAGGATGCCCTGCCAGCTCAGCTCGACGTTGGGGATCGAACGGTTCGTCAGCTTCGTGATGCCCGACCATTCGTGCGACCAGCCGAGCGGCACCGTTTCGCCGTCACCGGTCGGGTGGAACGCCAGGTTCGCGACGTCCGAGCGATCCGTCGGGCGGAACCGGCGCTCGCCCCACACCCAGTCCTCGTTGCGGTAGTGACGCCCGCTCACGAGGTACGTGGTCTTCGGCAGCTTCGTCGGGCCGTGCAGGGTGACCTGCCAGTTCTGCTGCGAGAACGGACGGTCCTTGTATTCGAGGATGCGGCCGGTGTTGCCGGGGTACACGGGACCGCCGCTGAAGAGCTCGGCGTCCCAGTGGAACTTGTCGGTGCCGCGCTTGAGGACGGCGTTCACGACGCCGCTCATCGCCTGGCCGTACTCGGCGTCGAACGTGCCGGAGATGACCTGCACCTCCTCGAGCAGCGAACGGTCGAGCTTGAGCGTGGACGAGTTGTCGTAGGCGTTGTTCACGCTCACGCCGTCCACCTGGTACTGCACTTCACCGGTGCGACCGCCGCGGAAGTGGCCGTCCACGACGCCGGCCTGCAGGTTCACGATGTCCTGCAGCTCCTGCACGGGCAGCGCCTGCAGCTGTTCGCGGTTCACGGTGGCGATGTTCGACGTGCGGTGCACCTCGACCACCGGGCGGCGCGCGCTCACGATGGTCTCCTGCATCTCGACCGCCGACTCCTTCATGGCGATGTCGAGCCGGGTGGTGTTGTCCGCGGTCACCTCGACGTTCTGGACGGCCACGGGGCCGTAGCCGATCAGCCCCGCCTTCACCTCGTACTTGCCGGCGGGCACGTTGAGGATCATGAAGCGGCCCTGCTCGTCGCTGATGCCTCCGAGCGGAAGTCCCGCGATCCGGACGGTGACTCCGGCGAGCGGCTCCTTGCGCTGGCCCGAGACCTTGCCGGTGAGCTTCCCCGTGGTGCCCGCGAACGCCGCACCCACGCACGCCACGGCGAGCAGCACCGCCGTGACGACGAGGCGCGCGCACGCGCGAACGAACCCTCCGCGATCCATGCCCGATTCCCTCTCCTGAGGCCGCGGCCGGCGGGCCGTCCGGGGCGGGCCCGCGGGCCCGCCCCGGCGGCGTTCGCCGGAACCGAACGTGACTACCGAAGCACCATCATCTTTCCGGACAGCGTCGCGCGCTTGGCGCCGGCGGAGTTCCGGATGTTCACGCGATACAGGTACACACCCGCGCCCGGGGCGAACTGCGGCATGCGGATCTCGCGCTGGCCGGCGCCCTGCAGGCCGACGGCGCGCGACGCGACGACGCGGCCCTGGAGGTCGAACACCTCGAGGTCCACGAGCGACGCTTCCGGCAGCGTGTAGCGCACGATCGCGCCCTCGCGCACCGGGTTCGGATAGCTTCCGAGCAGCGCGTAGGCGGAGGGCGAGCCGTCGCCGTCACCCACGCCCGCAAGCGACTGGGCCGGGTTCATGAACGCGACGCAGGCGCCGTCGTTGTTCTCCCATTCGCGGAAGAACCAGCGGCGGGTGCCGTAGCTGTCGGTGACCGGCGAGAACGAATCGCCGTCCATGAGGTCGCACGACCAGTACAGCGCGTGGTCGCCGAGACCCGCGGGATAGCCGAACTGGCGCAGGTTGATCGCCATCTCGGCGGTCCAGCCCGCGTCGGTGTCCACGCCGAGCGTGTCCACGGTCGTGCCGGGCTTGAGCGCGATCTTGCAGCGCACCACGCCGAGCGTGTCGCGCAGGTACGTGAGTTCGTCGGCCGTCTTGGTGGCACCGCCGGCACCCACGTAGAACGTCATCTTGTGGCCTTTCATGTTGCGATCGTCACCGCGCGTCGCGCGGTCGTTGATCGCCACCACGAAGCCGTCCCAACGGTCGCTGAGCGTGTGCGTCTGCACGACCTGGTCGTTCACGTCGAAGCCCAGGAACAACGTGTCGCCCTTGAAGAAGTACTTCACGAACGCGTCGCCCGGATCGGCGATGAACGCCGTACCGCCGTTGCCGTTCACGGGTGCCTGGTACTGGCCCGAACGGTAAGGACCCACGCCGGGATACGCCGCGAGCTGCGCGTTGTCGTCGTAGGTGAGCCGGATGCTCGGAGCCTGCGACCAGACCGACTCGCTCAGCGAGCCGTCGATGGCCGGCGTCGCATAGGAGCCCGCCTCCGGGATCGTCATGTCGGCGGCGAAGACGGGCGTCGGGCCCGACGTCACGTTGACCGACGGACGGCCGAGCACGTGCACGTTGTGGAACCACGCGGCGTTGCCCCACGGCCCCTGCACCCACGTGCGGTTGACCGCGAAGCGGAAGAAGTTCGCGAGCGGCCAGAAGTTGTCGATGTCGTACAGCGAGCAGTTCCACTCGATGATGTCGCCGTCGGCGTCCGTCACGTCGTAGCCGTTCAGGCCGAGGTCGAAGCGCATCTCGACCGTGTAGCCCTGGTCCATGAGCGTGTCCGAGTTCACCGTGCCGTTCACGACGTAGCGCGCGTCCCACGCTTGAAGCTGCTGCGTGGTCGGGGGCACCGAGTTCGGCGGCCACGTGCGCCAGTAGCCGACCATGCTCATCGGCTTGTTGATCGCCTTGGGATTCAGGTCGCCGCTCTCCGGCGGCCACCACCACGACATGAAGTGCTCGCGCGGCGGCGACGGATGGCCGGGATCGTTGTGGCCCTTGAGCGACATGAGCAGGCCGTCGAAGCGGTTGAACTGGTCGCTGCCGCCGATCGAGCTGTCACGCACGGTGACCGCGAGCCAGAGCTGGTTGTCCACGGTGAGGAAGCGGAACACCGCGCGGTTCGGATCCGACGAGATGAAGCCGCCCTCGTCCTTCCAACCGGAGCCCGGGATGGGCCCGTCCTGCCGGGTCGTGATGATGAGCGATTCGGCCTGCGCCCACTGCGGCTCGTTCAGCTGGCCGTCGAGGGTGAGCGCGGCGCCGTTGGTCGAGCGGGCCCAGATGTAGTCGTAGCGCTGGAACTGTGCCCACGCCGGTAGCGAGGCGCACAGCAACGCGCCCGTCATCAGGGCGGTCACCAATCCTGCCTTCTTCATGATGGGAACCTCCTCCGCGGTGATGGTGCTGCGACGAAAACCTTTTCAGTGGCGAGGATCACTTTTCGGAATGACGAACTGCGGGTTTCTTGGCGCCCGGTTGCGGGCGGATGCGTGTGGCGTGCGCGGGCGCGCCGGGGAGCGTTCAGGCCGTCGCGCTGTCCCCCCGTGACGAAAGCCGCTCGTCGCGATGGTGCGCGTGACCGGCGGGCGAACGGCGGCGGGCTCGCACCGCGGGCCCTTCGGAAACCGAGGGCGCGCCGCACGACTGCCGCACGACCAGGGACGTTTCGAGTTCCTCGCGCTGGCCGTCGGCCGGACGCCGTGCGCGGGCGAACGGCAGCAGCTGGCGCAGCGCGCGCTCGCCGAGTTCGCACGCGTTCACGCGCACCGTGGTGAGCGTCGGCGTGAGGTAGCGCGCGATGGCGATGTCGTCGAAGCCGACGATCGCCATGTCCTGCGGCACGCGCACGCCTTCGTCGCGCAGCGCGCTCAGCAGGCCGATCGCCATGTAGTCGTTGGCGCAGAACACGGCGCTCGGACGCTGGCTCGCGGCGAGGAAATCCTGCGCCGCGCGGAAGCCGGCGGACTCGCTGAAGTCGCCGGCCACCTCGAGCGCGGGGTTCCACTCGAGCCCGGCGTCGCGCAGCGATTCACGATAGCCGCGCGCGCGCTCGTCGGCGTCGAGGTTGCCCTGCGGGCCGCGCACCATGCCGATCCGGCGATGGCCGAGCTGCGCGAGGTGCTTGACCGCGGCGTACGCACCGTCGTAGTTCGTGATCGCGATGCTGCCGCACTCGGGCGCCGAGGCGCCGGGGTTCAGCAGCACGACCGGGAAGCGCGACGCGAACTCCTCGATCGCCATGTGCGCTTCGGCGTCCGGCACCATCACGACCAGCCCGTCGATGCGCCCGCGCAAGGCGCGGATCGCGGAGACGATCGTCTCGGTGCTGTCGTGGAAGCTGGAGACGAGCACCTGGTACTTCTCGGCACGCGCCGCGAGGTCGATGCCGCGGATCACTTCGGAGAAGAACTCGCCGTACAGGTCGGGCAGCAGCACGCCGATCGCATGCGTGCGGTGCGTGATCAGGCTGCGCGCCGCGCTGTTCGGCCAGTAGTCGAGACGAGCCGCGATGCCGCGCACGTGCGTCGCGGTCGCTTCGCTCACGAGCGCGGTCTGGTTGAAGACGCGCGACACCGTCGCGATGGAGACACCTGCTTCGCGGGCCACGTCACGGATGGTCGCCACTGCCGGCTCCGATGCGGTTGTGGATGGAACTGGGTCCTGGCCTGAGAGCGCGGTGGAGGCACGATCGAGGGGCCCCGAAGCCGCGAGCGATGAAAACGATTACATCGCGATTGGGACTTTGTAAAGCGGGTCTTTCGGAGCAGCCTCCCCCGCGAGGGACCACTCGTACCCCGGCCGGCGGGGCCACACCTAAGGGTCGCACTCACTTATCGTTGGATGATTTCGCCATGACCGGCCCCGGGCCGGCGTTGGACGAGCCGTCCGGCGCTCCCTATCCTGCGCCGACTTTCTCCGAACCCGCTGGCCATGCGAGGACACGACTCATGATGAAAACGTTTCCGGCGAACTTCCTCTGGGGCGCCGCGACGAGCGCCTACCAGGTCGAGGGCTCCCCGCTCGCCGACGGCGCGGGCGCAAGCATCTGGCACCGCTTCGCGCACGAGAGCGGCCGCATCCGTGCCGGCGACACCGGCGACGTGGCGTGCGATCACTACCGGCGCTGGGAGTCCGACGTCGAGCTCATGAAGCAGCTCCAGCTGAACGCGTACCGCTTCTCGCTGTCGTGGAGCCGCATCCTGCCCGAGGGCACGGGGCGCGTGAACGAGAAGGGCCTCGACTTCTATCGCCGACTCGTCGACCGCCTGCTCGCGCGCGGCATCACGCCGAACGTGACGCTGTACCACTGGGACCTGCCGGCCGCGCTCGAGGATCGCGGCGGCTGGACGAATCGCGACGTCGCCGAGTGGTTCGCGGACTACGCGCAGGTCGTGTTCGAGGCCTTCGGTGACCGCGTGCCGATGTGGGCGACGCTCAACGAACCGTGGGTCGTGGTGGACGGCGGTCACCTGCACGGCGCGCACGCGCCCGGCCGAAAGGGCGTCACGAACGCCGCGGCCGCCGCGCATCACCTGCTGCTCGCGCACGGCGCCGCGGTGGAACGCTACCGCGCGCTCGGACTGCCGCACGCGATCGGCGTGGTCGTGAACCTCGAGCCCAAGGACCCGGCGTCCGATTCGCCCGAAGACCTCGCGGCCACGGCGCGGGCGCACACCTACTTCAACGAGCAGTACTGCGACGCGCTGTTCCTCGGGCGCTACCCCGAAGGCCTGCGCGAGATCTACGGCGAGGGCTGGCGCGAGCCGTCGGCCGAGGACATGAAACGCATCTCGGTGCCGGTGGATTTCCTCGGCGTGAACTACTACACGCGTGCGCTCACGCGGCACGCCCCGGACGAGCCGCCGGTGTGCGACGCGCGCGTGCTGCCCGCGGGCGCCGTCCCCATGACCACGGGCTGGGAGTTCTTTCCCGAAGGGCTGACGCGCACGCTGTGCTGGGTGAAGGAGCGATACGGCGACGTGCCGCTGTACGTGACCGAGAACGGCGGCGCGTACGCCGACCCCGCGCCCGACGCGCAGGGCCGCGTGCACGACCCGCTGCGCGTGACGTGCTACCGCGAAAACCTCAAGGCCTGCCTCACGGCGATCGAGCGTGGCGTGGACCTGCGCGGGTACTTCGCGTGGTCGCTCATGGACAACCTCGAGTGGGCGGCGGGCTTCTCGCAGCGCTTCGGGCTCGTGCACGTGGACTTCGCGACGCAGGTGCGCACGATCAAGTCGAGCGGCGAGTTCTACCGCGACGTGATCCGCACGAACGGCGCGGCGCTGGACTGAATCCGTACGCACCGCGAAGAAGCCCCGCACGGTCCGCCGCGCGGGGCTTCTTCGTGGAGGCGCTCAGCGACGCGTGCGCCCGGGGGCGCGGGCCGGAGGCTTCTCGGGCGCCGGTGCGTCCGGCCACCACGACACGTCCGCGGGCAGCGCATGCAGCACCACGGTGCCGCCTGCCGGCGCGGGCCGGCGCACGCCGTCCACCTGCAGCGTGCGCGCCCACGCGGCGGGCAGGTCGAGCACGATGCCGCCCCGGGGCACACGCATGTCGCGCGACTCGAGCGACGCGAACATGCGCGTGGCGCCGCCGGGCCCCTTCTGGCGCCGCAGCGTGAAGCTGATCCCGCCCCACCGCGTGCGCAGGTCGCGCACCACCACGCCGGCGTCGAGCCACGCCTCGGTGACGCCCGCCCCGACGACGAGCGCCGAATCGGCTTCGCGCTCGTACGCGAGCATGTCGAGGATCGAACGCACGTAGTCGGTGCCGCACCACGTGTGCGGCATGTCGCCGAGGAAGCGCGACGCGCGCTCGTCGTACGTCACGACCTCGGCCCAGTGCTGGAAGCCCTTCGGTCGCCGGTTGCCGAGGAACCAGCGCGTCGCTTCCTGCGCGCGGTCGCGCCAGCCGAGCCGCACCATGGCGCCGACGTTGCGCCACTCGTACGGCGTGTAGGCGTCCCACGGCTCGACCCCGTCGCGGCGCTTCACGAAGAAGTCCCAGTAGCGCTCGTAGGTGCGCACGAGCGCGCCGGCGGGCAGCAGCGCCTCGGCGTCTCCCGGCGTCAGCCCGATGGACGTGCTGGTCGGGTCGAAGTCGCCCAGATCGGCGCAGCCCGGCACGTAATCCACGTGCAGCTCGCGCATCGTGGCCGGGATCGAGGCGGCCAGGTCGCCCGCGAACTCGTCGCGCGAACGCTCGATCGCCGCACGCTCGGGCTTGCGCAGTTCGGCGGCGAGGAACGCGGCGTCCTTGTAGCCGCGCAGCGCCGAAGTCGTCCCAGTACGAGTGCATGGGTTTCGCCGAATAGCCCTCGTGGCTGATGGACGGGGGCAGCAGGCCGTGGAAGCGCCCACCGCCGGCCGTACGCCAGTCGTCGGTCCGGCGCTGCGCACGCAGCGTGTCGAGGTAGCCCGCCGCCGCCGCGACGCGCGGCCACAACGAGTCGGCGAACGCGCGGTCGCCCGTGTAGCGGTAGTACTCGGTGACCAGGTAGATCAGTTCCCCGCTGCTGTCGTGCTCGGGCACCGGGTCGGCGCCGCGCGCGTCCACGCAGCAAGGCGCCTTGCCGTTCGCGTACTGGTACGGCGCGAACCAGCGGATGAAGTCGCGCACGGCCTGGGTTTCACCGAGCCGCAACAGCGCGCTCGAGGTGAGCGAGCCGTCGCGGATCCACGAGCGCGCGTACGCGCGCGTGCCGGGCTGGATCGCGGGGCCGTTGCGGTTGACCAGCACGTAGGCGAGCTGCGCCTTGAGCGCGTTCACGACGTCGGAATCCGGCAGCTGCACCGTGACGCGATCCTGCCGCGCGCGCCAGGCGTTCTCGGCCGACCGCTGCATGGCGTCGGCGTAGTTCGCGATCTTCGTCGAGTCCGGCGGCAGTCCGGGCGCCGCGGGCGGTTCGTGCAGCGGCAGCACGAGCACGGCCTCCGCCGATCCCCCGGCGGCGAGATCGAACGCGTAGCCGATCGCGCCCGAGACGAGCCCGTCGCGATCCGTCATGCGCACGGGCCGCGGCAGCGCGCCCTCGCGCAGGAAGTCCACCACGTCGCCCTGCGCGAACGCGACGGTGCCGCCGCCGAAGGGCGCGGTGAGGCTCGCGAACCCGCGGTCGCCGTTCACGCGCACGATGCGGTCGTCCATCGCGATCTCGCGCACCGGCGTGAACCCGCCCGGCGTGTTGAGGAACTGCACGGGAGGATTGACCTGGAACGGGCGCACCGCGAGGAACAGCGTGTCGCGCCGCGGTTCGGCGGCGGTGTTCGTGAGCCGGTAGCGTGCGAGCAGTGCCGCACGCCCCGGGTTGCCGATCGGCACGACCGTGATGCGCAGCCGCAGGTCTTCGTACGCCCATTCGACCGACGGAATCGGCAGCCGCCCTTCGGCCAACGACTGGCTCGTGCGCACGTCCGCCCAGGTGACCAGCCGCCCGCGATCGCGCAGGAACGGCTCGATCGCGTACTCGCCGCGCCACGGTTCGATGCGGCCGTACTCGTCGACCAGCGCCTCGCGCGGATCCGCGTCCGGCCCGACGACGGTCCAGAACGTGTTTTCGCCGAGCGTCCCGCGCGGGTACGCGCCGCGCGGTGCACGCCGCGCGATCTCCGCGAAGAACGCGTTGCGGCTCGCCGACGCCTCGAGCGGCAGCACCACGACCTCGGCGAGCGCCGCGCCGGCCGCCGCTGCGGCACGCTCGATCCGCACGCGCACGAAGCGCGCCTCGCATTCCGGCGCCCACACCCAGCTCGCTCCGCCGTGGGCGCCACGCACGTCGTGCAGCACGCGCCACGATTTCGCGTCGTCCGAGACCTCCACCGCGAAGTCGGCGGCGTGCCGTCCCGGTGCCCACTCGAGCCGCAGCCCGCCGAACTCGCGGGGCACGCCGAAGTCGAGCCGCCACCACGCGCTGCCGCCCGCGGGGCACGTCCACGCCGTGGTCGTGTCGCGGTCGAACGCACGCGCCGCCGCACCGGCGCCGCTCGAGGCGCCCGCGACCGGCGCCGGCGCCACCGCCGGTGCCGCGGGCAGGCGCTCGAAGCGCAGGTCGTCCAGCCACACCGAGCCGCGCCCGCCCTGTCCGGCGGTCACCGCGAACTCGAGCGCGGCCACGTGGCCGGGCTCGCCGCCGCCCAGCGGGCCCCACGCGAAGCTCACGTGGCGCTTCTTGATCGTGACCGTGCTCCAGTCCTTCGAGAACTCGACGTCGCGCCGGTTCACCCACCAGACGTTCTCGCCGCTCGCGTCCACGAGCTTGAACTCGAGGTTGTTCGGCCGGCAGGCGCCGCGCATCCGGAACGTGAAGCGCCAGTCGCCGGACAGGTCGAGCGACACCGCCCGCCGGGCGACGGCGTACCCGCCGCCGCCGTGGAAGTCGAAGTCGAGCCGCATGGCCCGGCCGTCGGCGCCGGTGTCGCTCGCCAGCACGAGCGACACGCCGTCGGCGGGATTCGCGGTCCACGGAGCGAGGGTTTCGAAGCCGTCCACGACGACGGCGCGCGGCGCGGCGGCGAGCGCGGCCGGCGCCAAGGCGAGCACGAGCGACGCGGCGAACGGGAGCAACGACGGACGCATGCGGATCAACCCTTCACGGAACCCATGAGCACGCCCTGGATGTACGAGCGCTGCATCACGAGGAACACGACGAGCACGGGCAGCACGGTCAGCACCGAGCCCGCCATCATGAGCTCGGTGTCCTGCACGTGCTCGCCCACGAGGTTCGCGAGCGCGACGGGCAGCGTGTACTTCGCGTCGTCGCTCAGCATGATGAGCGGCCACATGAAGTCGTTCCACGCCGACAGGAAGCTGAACGTGGCCATGGTGACGAGGATCGGCTTGAGCACCGGCATCACGATCGTCCAGTAGATGCGCCACTCGCTCGCGCCGTCGATCCGCGCCGCGTCCAGCAGGTCGTCGGGAATGCTCTGCGCGAACTGGCGGATCATGAAGATGCCGAACACGCCGGCCAGCCCGGGCACCATCACGCCCCACGGCGTATTCACGAGCCCGAGCCCCTTGACCATGAGGAACAGCGGCATCATGCCGACCTGCGCCGGGATCACCATGGCCGCCACCAGCACACGGAACACGGCCTCACGCCCGCGGAAGCGCAGCTTCGCGAACGCGTAGCCCGCCATCGAGTTCACCACGAGCGAGCACAGCGTCACGCTCACGGTCACGAACAGCGAGTTCGCGAACGTGCGCGCGAGGTTCAACCGCGTGAACAGGTCCACGTAGTGTTCGAACGTCGGGTGCGACGGCAGCAGCGGCGGCGGGAACGAACTCGCCTGCCCCGTGGGCATGAACGACGCGGACACCATCCAGAGCAGCGGCGTGAGGGTGACGAGCGCGCCCAGCACGAGCAGCGCGTGCACGAGGGCGGACGGCAGCAGCTTCTTCACGCGCCCCTCCTGTCGCCCTGCAGCCGCATCTGGATCAGCGTCGCCACGAGCATGATCACGAACAGCACGAACGCGATCGCGGTCGCGTAGCCCATGCGCCACCAGCGGAAGCCCTGCTCGTACATGAGCATCACCACGCTCACGGTGGAGCGCAGCGGCCCGCCCTGCGTCATCACGTACGGCTCGGCGAAGATCTGGAACTGCCCGATCATGGTCATGACGCCGACGAACAGGAACGTCGGCGCGAGGCCCGGCAGCGTCACGTGCCGGAACCGCTCGCGCGCCGTGGCGCCGTCGAGCTCGGCGGCTTCGTAGAGCTCCTCGGGGATCGCCTGCAGGCCGGCGATGAAGATGAGCATGTTGTAGCCGAAGTTCTTCCACACCGCGAGCAGCACGATCGCGGGCATCGACCAGTGCGGATCGCCGAGCCAGTCCACCGGTCCCACGTGCAGCAGGCCGAGCGCCTGGTTCACGAGCCCGTACTTCGGGTGCAGCAGGTAGCGGAACACGATCGCGACCGCGACCATGGTGGTGACCACCGGCAGGAAGTAGATGGTGCGGAACAGTCCCTTGAACCGCGTCACCTTCGCGTTCACGAGCAGCGCGGCCGCGAGCGACGCGAGCACCGACAGCGGACCGCCCACCACGACGAAGTAGAACGTGTTCCGGAGCGCGCGCCAGAACTCGGGATCGCCGAGCACCTGGCGGTAGTTCTCGAGCCCCATGAACCGGATCGTGTCCGGCGAGCCGATCGCGTAGATGTCGAAGTCGGTGAAGCTCATCACGAACCCGGCGAGCACCGGGACGAAGAAGAACACGCCGATGAGCGTGAGCGCCGGCGCGAGGAATCCCCACGCGGCGCGCTGCTGGCGGCCCTCACCCGTGACGCGGCTCATCGCACCACCCCCGCCCGTTTCGCGTGCAGCCAGCGGCGCTTCTCGAGCATGCGGTCCACCTGTACGGAGAGGTTCGACAGCACGGAGTCCGGCGACGCCGCACGGCGCACCGCGCGCTCGACCTGTTCCTGCACCTTGATCGCGATCTGTTCCCACTCCGGCACCTTCGGCGTGGCCACCACGCGCTCGAGCTGCTCGCCGAACGCCTGCATGTTCGGGTCCGCGAGCAGCGCGGGATCGCGCCACGCTTCGACGCGCCCGGGAAGGTCGCCCGAGAGCTTCCAGAACTCGAGCTGCACGTCCGGCCGCGACAGGTACTCGATCAGCGCCCAGGCTTCCGCCTTGTGGCGCGACGCGCGCCAGAGCACGAGGCTCGAACCGCCCGCGAGCGACACGCCCGAGGCGGGTCCGGCCGGTCCGGGCAGCGGCGCCGTGCCCCACGCGTCCTGCAGTTCGGCCGGCAGCCGGTTGCGGAACTCGCCGAGCTGCCAGGGGCCGCTGATGTACATGCTGAAGTAGCCGCGCGCGAACTCCTGGTACAGGTTCGCGACTTCGTTGCCCGAGATGCTGGGCGCGAGGTCCTCCTCGTACAGGCTCATGTACCAGTCGAAGCCGCGACGGAACGCCGAGTCGCGGAACGCGGCGCGCGTGCCGTCGTCGGCGAGAAGCGGCGAACCGGCCTGCAGGCCGAAGATCACGGGCGGGTTCCACTCGTTCGTCGGCAGGAAGATCGCGAACCGGTCCTTGCCGACCCGGCGCTTCACCGCGTGCAGCGCGCGCTTGAAGCCCTCCCAGTCGCCGGGCATCGCGTCGTAGCCGGCCTGCTTCAGCAGGTCCTTGCGGTAGAACAGCAGCCGCGTGTCTACGTACCACGGCACGCCGTAGACCGTGCCGTCGATCACGTTCGTGTCCCAGATGCCGGGAAAGAACCCGGACGGCTCGAGTGGCGAGCCGGGCGCGACGCGCGCGTTCAGGGGCTCGATCGCGTTCAGCGCGGCGAACTCCGGGATCCACGTGTTGCCGAGCTGGCTCACGTCGGGCGTGGACCGGCCCACGTACGACGTGATCAGCTTCTCGTGCGCCGCGGACCACGGCACCTGCTGCACGATCACGTGCACGCCGGGATGTTCGCGCTCGAACGCCGGCAGCAGCTGCTGCACGACCTCGCCCTCGCGCCCCATCGCCCAGAGGCGGAGCGTGGTGCGCGAGTCCTTGGGCGCGCAGCCCGCGACGCAGGCGAGCCACGCCAGGGTCACGGCCGCGAGGGCGGCGTGCGAGCGGGTTCGCGTCACCGCGGCGGGTCCGGCGTCCCGAGCCAGCCGCCGGTGAAACCGGCGCGCTCGAGTCCGCGCAGCAGGTACGGATTCTTCTTCATGCGCTCCCAGAGCAGCCCGCTGCGCCAGTTCTCGATCGCGAGCACGATCAGCCCCTGGTCGATGCCGAGGTAGTCGCGGTCGTACCAGCCGTGCACGGGATCGATGCCGTCGGCTTCGCGGCCCGCCACGCGGAACGTGGGGTTGTACGCGTCGAGGAAGCCGTAGCGTGCGTACAACCGCTCGCCGTGGCGGTTCGCCATGTGCATGAGCGTCGGAACGACGATCTCGGGCGCGAACATGATGGACCCGCCCGCGGCGTTCGGCGTCAGGGTGCCGTCGTCGAGCACCTCGGTGTGCGAGGCGCCGCGCGCCCAGTAGCCCTCGAACTTGATGCTGCGGCCGTCCACGACGAACGTGCCGTACGGGCCGCCGTCGCAGGCCGACAGTCCCCACTCGAGCGGACCGTACGCGTCCCACCTGCCGGGATTGTCGATCGCGTACTGGCGCTGCGCGTAGGTGGCGCGGCGCGAGTTCTCGTAGTAGTCGCAGCCCTTCTCGCGCATGTACGCGTCCCGGATGCCGCGGTAGTCCACGAACAGGTGCGACGACTGGTGCCCGAACAGCGGCGCGAACCCGAGGTGGTCCTGGCCGTGGAAGCGGCCCCAGCGGTAGCCCTGCGTGTAACGCCGCCACGTGTCCGGGTGCGCCGGGTGCGTCGGCGAGCCCATCGCCAGCAGCAGCATGACCGTGGTCTCGTTGTAGTGCGCGGTGTCGTACGGCAGGTGGCCTTCTTCCGGCGTCCAGCCGAGCGACATGAGCGGCGCGCGCGGCTGCATCCACGCCCAGTCGATACGGCGGTAGATGGAGTCCGCGTAGGCACGGATCCCCGCTTCCTCGGGCGTGCCGCGGTCGAAGTACTCCGCACAGAACAACGCACCGGCCACGAGCAGCCCGGTGTCGATGAACGACAGCTCCAGCTTCTCGAAGCGCGTACCGTCGGACGGGTTCAGGAAGTGGTAGTAGAAGCCGCGGTAGCCGATGCTGTGCGTGGACGCCGAGTCCTGGGGCGCGAGCCACAGGAAGCGCAGCGTTTCGAACGTGCGCTTCGCCGCCGCCTCGCGCGTCACCCAGCCGTGCTCCACGCCCACCGGGTAGGACGCGAGCCCGAAGCCCATCGCGGCGACGCTCGCGAACGACTTCGTCGGCCAGCGGTCGGGCGTGAGCCCCGTGACCGGGTCGGCCGTGTCCCAGAACCACTGGAACGTCCGGTGCTGGAGCGTGTCCACGAACGCGCGCGACTCCGGCGGGAAATCCTCGAACCGGGGCGCGAGCACGCCGGCTGCGCCCTTCGGAAGACGCGGCGCGGGCGAGCGCTGGCTGGCGCACGCCACACCGCCGGCGAGCGCGGCGGCGAGTACGACGGTGAGCAGGAGGCGCGGCGCGAAACGCGGAGTCGGCGTCATGTCGGGGCTCCGAAGGTGGGGCTTCAGTCCAGCGCGGCCGTGGTTTTCCGGTCCTTGCGCCAGCGCAGCGGGTCCGTACCCGCGCGCGGCTTCGCACCGCACGACTGCCGTACCGCGAGCGACGTGGGCAGCACTTCGTGCTGCTTGACGCTCGGGTTCGACGAGCGCCGTGCGCGCATGAGCAGTTCGACCGCCCGCTCACCGAGCAGCGTGGTGTTCACGCGCACCGTCGTGAGCGGCGGCGACGTGTAGCGCGCCATCGCGATGTCGTCGAAGCCCGCCACCGCGACGTGACCGGGCACCGAAAGCCCGGCGTCGCGCAGGCCGCTCAGCACGCCGACCGCCATGTGGTCGTTCGCGACGAACACGGCGTCGGGGCGATCGCCGCGCTGCGCGAGTTCGAGCGCGGCCTCGTAGCCCGAGGGCTCGGTGAAGTCGCCCTGGAACTCCAGCGTGAGATCCGGCGCCAGACCCGCTTCGCGCAGCGCGGCGCGGTAGCCCTGCACACGCTGCTCCGCATCGATGTTGTGTTCCGGCCCGCGCACGATCGCGATGCGGCGGTGCCCCAGCGACAGCAGGTGGCGCACCATTTCGGCGGCACCGTCGGCGTTCGCGATCGCGAGCGTGTCGCACTCGTCCACCTCGCGGCCGGGGTTCAGCAGCACGACCGGGCAGTGCGACGAGAAACCCTTCACCGCGAGCGGTGCGTCCACGTCGGGCGCCATCACCACGAGGCCGTCCACCCGCCCGCTCATCGAGCGCAGCGCATCGGCCAGTGCTTCGGAGTCGGCGTGCGAGCTCGAGACCAGCAGGTGGAACCCGTGCTGGCGCGCCGCATTGTCGAGCCCGCGGATCACGTCCGAGAAGAACTCGCCGTACATGTCGGGCAGCAGCACGCCCAGTGCATGCGTGCGGCTGGTGATCAGGCTGCGCGCGACGCCGTTCGGCCAGTAGTTCAGGCGAGCCGCCACCTCGCGCACGTTGCGCACCGTGGCCTCGCTCACGAGCGAGCTGTCGTTGAAGACACGCGACACGGTCGCGATCGACACTCCGGCTTCGCGTGCGACATCGCGAATCGTGGCCACGACGGCTGCCCTTTCCGTGGGTGGGAACCGGCCTCTGCGAAGAACGAGATGTAACCGTTTACAGCGCGGGCCCCACGGGTGTCAAGAACTGGTGCGGCGACGAACGCCCGCCGGGTAGCGACCGGCGTCGCTCGCCGCCGAGTCCGCGCGTGCTACGTTCCGCCGCATGACCACACCCACCCGCTTCCTCGAGCAGCGCCGCGCTCGCGCGGCGGCCGCATTCGCGACCACCTCGGACGTCGTCCTGGTCTCCGCCGGTGAACCCATCGGCGTGCCCGGCGGCGCCGACCAGACCTACCCGTTCCTCGCCCACGCGGAATACGTGTGGCTGACCGACCACGAGCATCCCGGGGCCGTGCTCGCCTACGACCCGGCCGAAGGCTGGACCGACTTCATTCCCGAAACCACCGTGGCCGAACGCGTGTGGGAAGGCCGCGGCGACGCCCCCGGCACGCCCTTCTCGAAGTTCGGCGCGTGGCTCGAGGCCCGCAAGGGCCGCCGCATCGTGCAGCTGGGCTGCGCGCTGGCGGGCGTGGCCGACGATCCCGCGCGGGCCGCGGAACTGCGCGAAGCGCTCACCCACGCACGCCGCCCGAAGGACGAAGCCGAGCTCGACCGCCTGCGCGCGGCCTGCGCGGCGAGCGCCACGGCGTACGCGCGCCTGCGCGGCCACGTGAAGCCCGGCGTGAGCGAGCGCGAGCTGCAGGTCGAGCTCGAGGCCGACTTCTTCCGCGCGGGCGGCGACCGCACCGGCTACGGCAGCATCGTGGCCGCCGGCTCGAACTCCGCGGTGCTGCACTTCGCGCCCGGCGAACGCCGGCTGAAGGCCGGCGACACGCTGCTGATCGACGCGGGCGCCGAGATCCGGCGCTACACATCGGACGTCACCCGCACCTGGCGGGTGCCGGGCGGCGATGCCGGCTTCTTCCGCGAGCTGTACTCGGTCGTGCTCGGCATCGAGGAGCGCGGCGTGGCGGGCTGCGTGAAGGGCGCCGAGTGGCGCGACCTGCACTGCGACGCCGGGCGCGGCGTGCTCGCGGGGCTGATCGGCATGGGCCTGCTCAAGGGCGAGGTCGATGCGCTGTTCGAGCGCGACGTGCACGCCCTGTTCTTCCCGCACGGCCTCGGCCACCTGGTCGGGCTCGGCGTGCGCGACGCGAGCGGCTACCTGCCGGGGCGCACGCGCAGCACGCGGCCCGGGCTGAACATGCTGCGCACCGACCTGCCGCTGCAGCCGGACTACGTCATCACGGTCGAGCCGGGCATCTACTTCATCCCGGCGCTGCTCCACGACCCCGACACGCGCGCGAAGTACGCCGACTGCGTCGCGTGGTCGAAGGTGGACGCGCACATGGAGTTCGGCGGCATCCGCATCGAGGACAACGTCCGGATCACCGAGGGCGCGCCCGAGAACCTCACGGTCGCGATCCCGAAGACGCTCGAGTCGGCACTGCTCGGTTGACGCCGCGCACGCACGAACGGCCACCGCGCTCGCGGTGGCCGTTCGCGTTCCGCGCGTCGCGCCGTCAGATGCCGGTCGACTTCTCGACGTGGTAGCCCGCGCCGTAGAGCTGCTTCAGCCGCTCGTGCCACATCGTCTCGAGCGCCTGCAGCTCCTTGCGCGGATCCCACGACGCCGCACTCTCGGGCGGCGACAACGTGTCGAGCGTCTCGAACACGAACGCCTCGGCGCCGAAGCGCCGCCAGTCGCGCTGCAGGTTCGGGTTCGGGTGCGAGCCCATGTCGAGCTGGAAGCGCTGGCGGTTCAGCATCGCCGGGACGTCGGCGCTGCTGCCGATGTACCAGCGGCCGCTTTCGCGATGGCAGACGCGGAACAGCCCCACGGTGCGCGGCGTCTCGAGGTACTCGCGCTTCTTCGCCTTGCGGTCGTCGTGCGTGCTCACCGGTCCTCCGGCAGCGCATCCAGCACCCGCAGCGCGGCGCGCGCGATGCGCTCGCGCTTCGGCAGGTCCTCGGCGCCTCGGGCGAGATCGACGTTCACCGCGAAGTACACCGTGCCCTCCGCCCGTTCGAGCCAGCCGACGAACCAGCCGAGATTGCCGTTGCGGCTCCCCGACCAGCCGGTCTTGCCGCGCAGCACCCACTCGCGCGTCGCGTCCACGATCATCGCGTCCTTCACGAGCCGCTGGTGCTCGGGCGAGAACGGCAGCGCGTTGTGGCGCAGCCGGCGCAGGAACTCGACCTGCTCGACCGCCGAAATGCGCAGGTCTCCGTCGATCCAGAAGCGGTCGATCGCGCCGCCGGGATCGGCGTTGCCGTAGCCGGCGCGCACGAGGTACGCGCGTTCGCGGTTCGCGCCCAGCGCGCGCGCGAACCGCTGGTACACCCAGAGCACCGAGCGGCTCATCGACGTGCGCAGCGTCTGGTCGGCATCCCAGCCGTCGAACTCGCCGGGGATCGAGTCCCACGGGAACACCGTGAACTCGTCCTTCACGAGCCCGGCGTCGAGCGCGAACAGCGCGTGCGGAATCTTGAACGTGGACGCAGGCACGTAGCGCCGGCTCGCGCGCGCGAGATCGTACGCGCCGCGCAGCCCGGTGCGCTCGTCGTACACCGCGATCGTGCCGGCGAGGCTCTCGGCCGCGAAGCACGCGCCCCATTCCGGATGCTCCGTCCAGCCGGCCGCGGCCGGCGGCGCGGCCGCCTGCGCGGTGCGACCGGCGGCGCACGCGAGCGCCACGGCGCAGACCAGCAGGAGGCGGCGAAGCGGTCCCCTCACGCGGCGTACTTCCACACGGCCACGAAATGACACGCGGTGCCGGCCATCACCGCGAGGTGCCACACGAAGTGCGCGTACTTCACGCGCGGCAGCACGTACGGCACCACGCCCGCCGTGTACGCGAGCCCGCCGGCGAGCAGCCACGCGATGCCGGCCGGCTCCATGCGCTCGACGAGCGGCTTCGCGGCGATCACGACCATCCAGCCCATCGCGAGGTAGAGCGCGACCGACAGCTTCGGCCAGCGGAAGCCCGCCGCGGACTTGAGCACGATGCCCGCGATCGCGAGCGTCCACAGCACGCCGAACAGCGACCAGCCCCACGGTCCGCGCAGCACCCCGATCGTGAACGGCGTGTAGGTGCCGGCGATGAGCAGGTAGATCGCGGCGTGATCGAGCACGCGCAGCACGCGCTTCGCGCGCGGGTTCGGGATCGCGTGATACAGGGTCGAAGCCAGGTACAGCAGCGCGAGCGTGGTGGCGAACACGGCGGCGCCGGTCACGGCGAACGCGCCGCGCGGCAGCACGTGAGCGACGAGGAACGGCAGCGCGACGAGCGTCGCCAGCAGGCCGACGCCGTGGCTGACGCTGTTCGCGATCTCCTCGCCCGTGGTCTGCGGGCGGGACGTGCGGGCTGCGGTGTTCACGGACGGGACTCCGAGGGAGCGGGTGGGATCGCGCGGCGCGGACAAACTAGCACCCGGCGGTTCAGGCGTGAAAAGAGTCCGGCCCCGGCCGCACGAGGCGACCGGGGCCGAACGTGCTGCGATCGGGCGTCAGACCTTCGCGCCCGCGCCCTGCAGGCGCTTCTCGAGCGAGGCGAGCTCGTCCTTGAGGCCCTGCGGCATCTTGTCGCCGAACTTCTCGTAGTGCTTCTTGAACTCGGCGAGCTGGGCCGTCCAGCCTTCGACGTCCACCTTCGTGAGCTCGTCCATGGCGGCCGCGTCCACCTTGAGGCCGTTCGTGTCGAGCGCACCCGGCGCCGGCAGGCGGCCGATCGGCGTGTCCACCGCCGTCGCCGTGCCCGTCACGCGCTCGAACACCCACTTGAGCACGCGGCTGTTCTCGCCGTAACCCGGCCACAGGAATTTGCCTTCCGCGCTCTTGCGGAACCAGTTCACGTAGAAGATGCGCGGCAGCTTCGCACCGTCGGCCTTGGCGCCCACCTTGAGCCAGTGACCGAAGTAGTCACCCATGTGGTAGCCGCAGAACGGCAGCATCGCGAACGGGTCGAACCGCAGCGCGCCCACGGCGCCCGCGGCGGCGGCGGTCGTCTCGGAGCTCATGATCGAGCCGAGGAACGTGCCGTGCTGCCACGAGAGCGCTTCGTTGACGAGCGGCATGACGGTCGCGCGGCGGCCGCCGAACAGGATCGCCGAGATCGGCACGCCGGCGGGGTTCTGCCACTCCGACGAGATCACCGGGCACTGGCTCGCGGGAACGCAGAAGCGCGCGTTCGGGTGCGACGCCTTGCGGCCGCTGGTGGGCGTCCACGGACGGCGGAGCCAGTCGGTCAGTTCGGCCGGCGGCACGTCGGACATCTCTTCCCACCAGATGTCCTTGTCGGGCGTGAGACCGCAGTTCGTGAAGATCGCGTTCTTCTCGATGGACTTCATCGCGTTGAGGTTGCTCTTGTCGCTCGTGCCCGGGGCGACGCCGAAGAAGCCGGCCTCGGGGTTGATCGCGTAGAGCCGGCCGTCCGGGCCGAACTTCATCCAGGCGATGTCGTCGCCGACCGTCTCGACCTTCCAGCCCGGGATCGTGGGCTGCAGCATGGCGAGGTTGGTCTTGCCGCAGGCCGACGGGAACGCCGCGGCGACGTAGATCTTCTCGCCCTTCGGGTTCGTGATGCCGAGGATCAGCATGTGCTCGGCAAGCCAGCCCTCGTCGCGCGCCTGCACCGACGCGATGCGGAGCGCGTGGCACTTCTTGCCCAGAAGGGCGTTGCCGCCGTAGCCCGAGCCGTACGACCAGATCTCGCGCGTCTCCGGGAAGTGGCAGATGTACTTGGTCTTCGCGTTGCAGGGCCACGGCGTGTCCTGCTGCGCCGGGTTCTCGAGCGGAGCGCCGACCGAGTGCAGGCCGCGCACGAACTCGCCGTCACCCAGCGCCTCGAGCACCTTCGTGCCCACGCGCGCCATGATGTGCATGCTCGCGACGACGTACGCGGAGTCCGTCAGCTCGACGCCGATCTTCGCGATCGGCGAGCCGATCGGGCCCATGCTGTACGGGATCACGTACATCGTGCGGCCCTTCATGGAGCCGGTGAAGAGCGGCTTCAGGAGCGCCTTGGTCTCCTCGGGGTCCTTCCAGTTGTTCGTCGGGCCGGCGTCGTCCTTGGACTTCGAGCAGATGAACGTGAACTCCTCGACGCGCGCCACGTCGGCGGGATCGGAACGCACGTAGATGCTGTGCGGGCGCTTCGCCTCGTTCAGGCGAATGGCCGTGCCGCTCTGTTCCATCAGGTGCAGCATGCGGTCGTACTCGGCCGGCGATCCGTCGCACCACACGACGGCATCGGGCTGGGTCATGGCCGCGACTTCCTTCACCCACGTTTCGAGCTGCTTATTCATGGCGTGAACCGCCTTTCGTTCGGAAGAGGTCGGTGTCGCTGGAACGTCCGTTTCACGATTTTCGCCCGCGCTCGGCGCGGGCACCGGTCGCGCACCCCACGGGCGCGCACATGGCTCGGACTGCGGCAGTCTAGCCCCGGACCGGGGCCGGATGCCACGCGCGAGAACCGGATTTCGGGCCCGCCCGGGGCCGCGCGACATTCGTGACAAGGTTCGGACCCGCGAAAACGAATCGTCAGGCGGCCGCCCGGGCGGGGCGAGTTTCGCGCCGCGGCGGCCGTGGTCCATACTGCGCGGCCCGCGTTGCTCGACGACGACTCCGGAGCCTCCGACGCATGTCCGCCGACTGGCTGAAGCTGCTGTCCACCGCGCGTTTCGGCGCCCCCGAAGACCAGGCCCCCGCGCGCTCGCCGTTCCAGCGCGACTACGACCGCGTGCTGTTCAGTGGTGCGTTCCGGCGGCTCGCCGACAAGACCCAGGTCTTCCCGCTGCCCTACGACGACCACGTGCACTCGCGGCTGACCCACAGCCTCGAGGTCGCGAGCATCGGCCGGTCGCTCGGCACGCTGGTGGGCACGCGGGTGCTCGAGCGGCAGCCGTCGCTCGCCGAGAAGCTCGACGCCCGCGACTTCGGCGACTGCGTGGCAGCGGCCTGTCTCGCGCACGACCTCGGCAATCCCCCGTTCGGGCACGTCGGCGAGGACGCGATCAAGGAGTTCTTCGCGCGCGAGAAGCCGATCTGGGACCGCCTCGACGAGCGCCAGCGCGGCGACCTGCTGGCGTTCGAGGGCAACGCCCAGACGCTGCGGATCGTCACGCGGCTCGAGCGCCCTTCGCGCCACGGCGGCCTGCAGCTCACGCTGGCGACGCTCGGCGCGCTCGTGAAGTACCCGTGCAGTTCGCTCGCGGCGTCCAAGGACGCGCCCGCGAAGGGCCGCAAGAAACCCGGCCTGTTCGACGCCGACGTCGCGGTCTGGGACGAAGTGGCGCTGGGCCTCGGCCTCGCCCGCACCGGCGACGAGCACTGGCAGCGCCACCCGCTGGCGTTCCTCGCCGAAGCCGCGGACGACATCGCGTACCTGCTGCTCGACCTCGAGGACGGGCTGCGGCTCAAGCACGTGAGCGAGGAGGTGTTCCTCGACTGCCTGCGCCCGTTGTGCGAAGCGAGCGACCGCTGCCCCGATCTCACGCCCGGCGCCGGCGACTACAACGCGCGCATGGACCGCGCCGACCTGCTGCGCGCGATCGCGGTCAACACGCTCGTGCACGACGCGGCCGACGCCTTCGACCGCGCGCACGACGCGCTGCTCGGGGGTACGCACACCGACGAGCTCAAGACTTCCATGCGGCACCGCGACGCGATGAAGCGCATCTCGAAGGTCTGCCTCGAGCGCTGCTACCGCGCGCGCGACGTGCTCAAGATGGAACTGGCCGGCGCCGAGGCGATCCAGGGCCTGCTCGCGATCTTCGTGGGCGCGCTCGAGGACGAAGGCTCGCTGCGCGGCGGGCACCTGCGGCGGCTCTACCCGCGACTGTTCGCGCCCGCCACGGCGTACGAACAGCTGCAGCGGCTCACCGACCACATCTCCGGCATGACCGATCACTACGCGGTGCGGCTCTACCGCGAGCTGCGCGGCATGCGCTACCCCGGCGGGCGCGACTAGGCCGCTACCGCGGCTTCGCGCCCTGCGCGATCCACGCGCCGAGCG
The DNA here is from genome assembly GCA_046327815.1 of Candidatus Eiseniibacteriota bacterium. Lineage (GTDB taxonomy): Bacteria > Eisenbacteria > RBG-16-71-46 > RBG-16-71-46 > RBG-16-71-46 > CAIXRL01. Next base: position 38,252 of record JAXLXR010000014.1, read on the forward strand.
TGTCGCGCTCGGCATCGGTGATGCCGGTCAGGTTGCCGAGCGGCATGGTCTTCGTCTCGACCGCGCGCACGCGAATACGTTCGGCCAGCGCCACGATGCGTTCGGGATCGTCGAAGCGCACGCCCGCGGGCGGTTCGGTGAACGACGGATTCGTCGGGTGCGTGGCGTGGCAGGTGACGCAGCGCCGTTCGATCACGCCGCGCGCCGTGGCGAAGCTGACCGCACCGATGCCGCGCGCGCCCGCGGACTCGACGGCCGCGTGCCGGCGCGGCGCGGTGAGCCCCGCGAGCGCGAGCAGCGACACCACGCCCGCTCCGAGCGCCCAGAGCGGCGTGCGCCCGCGCAGGTTCATCCACAACTTGAACGACGCGCCGAACACCACGAACAGCGTGAGCACCACCGCGGGCTGCGTGTTGCCGTACATCCCCGGGAAGTGGTTGCTGAGCATGCAGAACACGACCGGGAACGTCATGTAGTGGTTGTGCGTACTGCGCTGCTTGGCGCGCGCGCCGAGCGAAGTGTCCACCGCCGTGCCCGCGCGGGTCGCGGCGAGCATCTGCGTCTGCGCGGGAATGATCCGGCGCCACACGTTCGCGGCCATGATCGTGGCCATGAGCGCGCCGGTCTGCAGGTACGCGGCGCGGGCCGAGAACGCGTGCGTGAAGCCCACGATCGCCACCACGAGCAACGCGAACGACACGAGCCCCGCGACGGCCGGCCGCTTCGCGAGCGGCGACATCCAGAGCGCGTCGTACAGGAGCCAGCCGGCGACGAGGCTGCCGCCCGACAGCGCGATCGCCTGCCCCACCGACAGCGACGAGACCGCGTTGTCGAGCAGGAACGCGTGGCCGCCGATCCAGTACACCACGACGAGAAGCGCGAAACCGGAAAGCCAGGTCGTGTACGACTGCCACTTGAACCAGTGGAGGTTTTCGGGCAACTCTCCGGGCGCGAGCGTGCGCCGCTTCACCATCTCGTAGAAGCCGCCGCTGTGCACCATCCACAGCTCACCCGCGACGTCGCCGTCGCGCGGCCGGGACGGCTTCTCGAGGTGGCTGTCCATCCACATGAACAGGAACGAGTCGCCGACCCACATGATCGCGGCGATCAGGTGGGTCCAGCGCAGCAGGATGTTCAGCCACTCCGAAAGCATCGCGGGCATGCGGGGGACTCCGAGCGGGGACGACGAAGGATGGGCCGGAGAGGATAAGCCAGGGGATGCGTGAGGCTCCACGGAATACTTCGGCGGCGACCCGCGAAGTCGCCGCCACGCTGGCGTATCACGGCCACGCCGACGCGGCCGCCGCGCTGAGCGTGCGCGACTGGTCGCGTCCCGAGCGCACCGCGCGCGCGGTGCGGGCGCTCGCCACCTGCTGGGGACTCGCCGTGCTCGCGGTGTTCCTGCCGGTGCTGCACTTCGTGCTCGTGCCCTCGCTGCTGGTCGCCGGGCCGATCGCCGCACTCGCCCGCCTGGGTGAGCACTGCAGCGTGCTCGCCGCGAGCGGCACGTGCCCGGCCTGCGGGACCGCACAGCATTTCGCGGTGAGCGGCGCACTGCGCGAACGCACGCCGCTGCGCTGCGAAAGCTGCGGGCGCGCGGTGGAACTCCGCGCGCCCGCCGTCACCCCGCTCGACTGAGCGGCTACATGCGCCGGCGATCGCGCCGGTCGGTGCCGCGCGACGGCCGGCGGCCGTGCACCGGGCCCGCGGGCGCCGCCGGGGCGGCGGGACGCGGCGCTTCGGAACGCGAGCTGCGGCCGCCGTCGCGGCCACCGTCGCGGCCGTGACCGCCGTGACCACCGTGGCCCGCGGGCTCGGGCGAGGCCTGGCGGCGCGCGTAGTCGAAGTCCGGGACCTGCACGCGCAGGATCGAACGGCCGAGGAACTTCTCGATCGCGTCCACATCGCGACGTTCTTCGGGGCTCATGAGCGTGAACGCGTCGCCGGTCGCCTCGGCGCGGCCGGTGCGGCCGATGCGGTGCACGTAGTCCTCGGGCGTGTGCGGCACGTCGAAGTTGATCACGTGCGTGATGTCGTCCACGTCGATGCCGCGCGAGGCGATGTCGGTCGCGACCAGCACCTGCACGCGGCCGCGCTTGAGGTCGCGCAGCGCGCGTTCGCGCTGGCTCTGCGTGCGGTTGCCGTGCAGCGCCGCGACCGAGTGCCCGCGGCGGTCGAGCTGGCGCGCGAGCCGGTCGGCGCCGTGCTTCGTGCGCACGAACACGATCACGCCGCCCATGGACTCACGCTGCAGGATCTCGTGCAGCAGGTCGGTCTTGAGGTGCTTCGGGCACGGGTAGATCGCCTGCGTGATGCCGGCGACCGTGCGCGTCGTCGGCGCGAGGTCGATGCGCACCGGCTCGACGAGCGCCTGCGCGGCGACCTTGTTCAGGTCGGGCGGCATCGTGGCGGAGAACATGAGCGTCTGCCGCTTCTTCGGCAGCAGGCGCAGGATGCGCTGCAGGTCGGGCGCGAAGCCCATGTCCACCATGCGGTCGGCCTCGTCGAGCACGAGCACTTCGATGTCCTCGAACGCGACGCTCTGCCGGCCGTGCAGGTCGAGCAGGCGTCCCGGCGTGGCGACGAGCAGGTCCACGCCCTCACCGCGGAGCATGCGCTCCTGCGGCTCGATGCGGACGCCGCCGTAGGCGACGCCCACGCGGATGCGCGTGTAGCGCGCGTAGTCGCGCGCGGCCGTCTCGACCTGTGCGGCGAGTTCGCGCGTGGGCACGAGCACGAGCCCGCGCAGCGCGTGGAAGCCCTCGAGCAGCCGGGCGAGGATGGGCAGCACGAACGCGGCCGTCTTGCCGCTGCCGGTCTGGGCGGCGCCGACCAGGTCATTCCCTTCGAGGATCACGGGAATGGCCTTCTGCTGGATCGGGGTCGGGTTCTGGTAGCCGGCGGCGCGGACTCCGCGCAGGAGCGGCGCGGGCAGGCCGAGAGATGCGAAAGGCACGAAACCTCCGGTGGCTGCGGCGCGACGCGCGCCGCGGGGAGCCTGCCGTCCCGGACGACCTCGTGCGGGCGCAAGCGGGCCGCATCGTACGCGAAACCGGCCGGGCGCGCGCGGGGCTGGTCGGGGCGAACCGCCCCGCGGGGGCCGCGCCCGCCGCTCGGCGCCCCCCGGCAGGGCGCCGGATGGGTCAAGAAACCCGCCCGGAAGGCCGAAACCGGCCCCGTGAACCTCCTCTTCTTATAGAGCCCCTGGTGATGCACAGCCGGCCGTTCCACTACTGGGACTGGCTGGACCGGGGTTCGGGGATGGGTCGCGCACTGTCCGGGACGGGCGAGTGGAACGTGCGCTGGGCCATGAACCACGCGCTCGCCACCCGGGCCGTGTCGCCGCGGCGCCCCGGCGAGCACGCGAACCCGCGTCGCACCCACGGGCTGCCGCGCGAGCAGGTCGTGCTGTTCACGCAGGAGGAGATCCGCGAGATCTACGACGCGCCGAACTCGGCGATCGTGGAAGGCCTGCACCACGGGCGCTGGCCGGCGGACCGGATCGCGCGCCATGCGCGGTTGCTGCGCGAGCGGCTGGGCGGCTTCGTGCCCGACGTGGTGATCACGTGGACCGCATCCGCCGCGCTTCGCGAGGCGTTTCCCGACGCGCTCGTGCTGCACGCCGAAGTCGGCGCATTCTCGCGCCCGCCCTACCCCGCGCAGGTCGTGCTCGACCCGGCGGGCTGCTTCGGGCGATCGTTGCTCGGCACCGAGGCCGCCGCGATCCGCGCGATGTCGCCGCTGCCGAGGACGTTGCGGCGTTCCGGCGCATGCGCGACGCGCTCGCGCGGCACCACGCGGCGACCACGGTGTTCGCGGGCACGGAACGGCGGCTGCGCGAGCGCTTCCGCACGCTCGCGCTGCTGCCGCTGCAGTTCGGCGGCGAGTTCGGCTTCGACTCGAACGGCCCGTTCCGCAACCAGGGCGAGTACCTGTTCCACGTGCTCGAGCGCATCCCGGCCGACGTCGGGCTGCTCGTGTCGCACCATCCGACCTCGCTCTGGGTCGGCGATCGCATCGACGAGGAAACGCAGGAGTACCTCGCCCACGCCTGCCCGCAGGCGATCTTCGTGCCGCCGGGCGCGGCGGCGAACGCCGGGCAGATGCTGGTGCCGCACGTGGATTCGGTGATCAGCGTGAGCTCGTCGCTCGGGCTGCAGGCGGCGTTCTGGGGCAAGCGCCTGATCGCGCCGGGCTGGAGCCACCTGCGCGAGTGGGCGGATTCCGGCCGCGTCGAGGACCTCGCCGAAGGCGCGCTGTCGCCGCCAACGAACCACGACGCCGCGTTCGCGTGGCTCATGCGCCACTACTGGATGGACCTCCACGGCGCGCTCGACGGCCCGACGCTGCACGCGCACATCGCCGGCATGCTCGCCCGTCACCGCGACGGCGCGCGCGGGCTCGCACTGCTCGCCGACAGTGGCGCGCTCGAGCGCTACGAGGCCGCGGTGCTGCGCGCGCTGCCCGAACTGCCCGAACCGATCGAGGTGTCGGGCGAATGGCTCGACAACGGCCGGCTCGAAGGCCGCCCGAACGGCACGCCCGACGGCTGGCGCTGGCTGTCCGGGGCGGGCGCCGACCAGTCCCCCGGCAGCGTGGCCGGACCGAACGACGGCCCGGCGTTCCGGCTCGAGCGCCGCGATCCGGGCACGAGCGGCACCGTGCTGTACCAGCGCCTCGCCGACCTGCGGAAGCTGGCGGGTGCGTTCGTCACGGTGCGCTTCCTCGCCCGCGGCTCCGACGGCGAGGCGGTGAGCGTGTACTTCTACCAGCAGTTCGGCGCGCAGGGTTCGCCGGCACGCGGCACCGATCCGGGCAGCTTCGCGGTCGGGCCCGAGTGGCAGGAGTTCCGCTACACGGTGACCATTCCCGCCGTGGGCGACGCGACGCTGGGCGAGGGACACCACACCGAACTCGCGTTCCTGTTCCCGCCGTCGCTGCCGAACGCGTGGATCGAGCTGGCGTGCGTCACCCTGGAGAGCGGCTCGCTCGTCTGAAGCGGCGCCGCGTCAGATGACGCCGTGCGCGTGCGTGGCCGGCGCGCTCTCGGCGATCTCGATCAGGCGCCACGTCCCGTCCGGCGACACTTCGAGCGCCTGCGCCGCCGACTGCGCACCTTCGAGCGCCCGCTCCGGCGGGCAGCCAGTGAGCACGTGCAGGAGCGCACGATTGAGCGCCTGGTGCGCGACGACCGCGACGCCCTCGCCGGCGAGCACGTCCGGCTGCGCCCCGAGCCACGCGCGCAACCGCGCGATGGCGTCGTGGTAGCACTCGCCGCCCGGCCAGCGATGGCCCCAGCGATCCTTCGCGCGCTCCGCGCGAATGCCCGGGAACTTCTGCTCGCACTGGTCCAGCGTCAGTCCCGCGCAATCGCCGAACGCCATCTCGGCGAGCGCGTCGGCCGTCACGACCGGGCCGCCGCACGCGGCCGCGATGCACGCCGCGGTCGCCTGCGCGCGCCCGAGCGGGCTCGCGACGATCCGCCGCACGCCGCGACGGGCGGCCCACGCGGCGAGCACCTCGGCCTGCGCGATTCCGCGCGCCGTGAGCGGCGAGTCGTCCCGCCCCTGCAGGCGGCCGACCGCGTTCCACTCCGTCTCGCCGTGCCTAAGCAGCAGTACGTTGTGCGTCAGCGGCATGGAGTCCCCGCCACACGAGTTCCGCGAACTCGAAGTCCTCGGGCGTGTTCACGTCGAGCGCCTCGAGCTTCGAGAGCACCAGGCCGTGCACGCGCGTCACGTCCATGCGCCGGCGATGCTCGCGCACGAAGGCGGCGCGATTCGCGTACAGCCCCGTCGTCTCCCACACGTACGGACGCATCGAGCTGCTGTTGGGGATGCGGCCGTCCGGCAGAAAGTAGGCGGGCCGGCCGTCTTCCCACAAGTACAGCGGCTCGCCGGTCACTCCGGCGACGCTGTTCAGCGACGCGTCGTTCGCGAGCAACTCGAGCGCCGCGTCCACGCTGCGGGGCGAGAGGAACGGCGCGGTCGGGATCACCTGCACGACGAAGTCGGCTTCGGGCCGTGCACTCGCCTGCCACCACGCGAGGTCGTCACCCGTGGTGGCGTTCGTCGCGAGCGAGGCCGGCCGGCGCAGCGGCGTGGCGCCGTGCTCCGCCCCGAGGCGCAGGATCTCGTCCGAGTCCGAGTCCACGACGACCTCGTCCACGAGCGTCGACGCGCGCGCGATCGCGATCGCGTGACAGAACAGCGGCCGGTCGCCGAGCCTGCGCAGGTTCTTTCCGGGCACGCGTTCGCTCGTGCCTTTCGCGTGCACGAAGGCGACGCGGCGCGCGCTCACGCCGCACGCCCCCACGACAGCGCCGCCCGGCGCCGGGCACCTTCCTGCGCGAGGCCGGCCCCGTCGTGATGGAATTCCGATTCGGCACCCACGTGACGGCGGCTGTACGTCTGCTCGACGAGGAACTCGCGTTCCTCGGGCGTCATGCCGAACGACGACGCGAACGCCTCGTCGGGGAGCTGGGCGAAATGCGAGTCGAGCCGCTCCCCGGCGTGCACGGTTTCGACCAGCTCCCGGAACTCCGCCGGCTCCAGGCTGCATTCGATGTGGTGCACGAACGAATGCCGCGACAGGCAGAAGTGCCGCTCGACCATTTCGGCGCCGAGCGCGACCGCCGCGAAACTGCCGGGCAGCCCGATCTCGTGGCCCGAATAGCCGATGTGCACGCGTTCGCCCCCGAACCGCCGGCGCATGACTTCGATGTTCCCGAGCCGCAGCTCGTGCGACGGGCAGGGATAACGCGCCACGCAGTGCAGCAGCGTCACGGTGTGGTGCGGGAAGTGCGCGAGCGTCTGCTCGATCTCCTGAAGCGTCGAGCCGGCCACGGACACCACGATCTCGCGATCGTGCGGAATCTGCCGCGCGACTTCGGACAGGATCTGGTGGTTGCGCGCGTTGCTCGACGCGACCTTGTACACGGGCAGGTCGAAGCGCGCCATGAACTCGAGCGACGGGATGTCCTGCACCGTCGTGAACCAGCTCACGCCGAGTTCGCGACAGCGGCGGTCGAAGCGATGGAAGTCCTCGACGTCGAACTCGAAGATCGTGCGGTAGTCGCGGTACGTGTGCCCGTACGGGCTTTCGTACGGCGCGTCCAGCTTCGCCGCCGAGTAGAAGCTCTCCACGTCCTTCTTCTGCATCTTGATCAGGTCGCAGCCCGCGGCCGCCGCGCGCTCGGCCATGCGCAGCAGGACGTTCAGGTTGCCCATGTGGTTCGTCGTGAACTCGGCGACGAATCGAGTGCGGTTCACCATCGGCCCACCTCGTGATAGAGCGCGACCGGGTCGCGCGATTGGAGAAGACGCCTGCGCACTTCGTCCTCCTGCTCGCCGCGGCGTTCGGCCAGTTCGCACACGCGCTCGGCGAGTGCGGCGGGAATGGCCATGACGCCGTCACCGTCGGCGAAGATCCAGTCGCCCGGCTCGACGCGGACGCGGCCGTCCACGCCCGGCATCCACACGGGCTTCTGGTACTCGACGATCTGCCAGCGGCCGAACGCGTCGATCGGCTGCGCGCCGCGGCAGAAGACCGGGAAGTCGTCCTTCTCGAGAATGCGCAGGTCGCGCGTGAACCCGTCGATCACGGCGCCGACCGCGCCGTGCTGGCGCGCGAGCTTGCCGCTGATGTCGCCGAAGTGCGCGACGGACTCGTCGCCGCCGGTGTCGATCACCTGCACGCAGCCGGGCGTGAACGAGTCGAACATCTCGATCCGCACCATGTCGCGCACGTGAGCTTCCTCGCGCACGCGTTCGCCACGGCAGGTGAACGCGGGTCCGCAGACCGCGCGATCGCCGATCGGCCACGCGGCGCGCACGGCGTGATGGACGACGAACGGGTGCGGATGCCGCACGTCGAACGTCATCGCGTCGTAGACGAGCCCGGCGTACAGCCGCTCGTACCGCTGCTTCAGCGTCATCGCACCTCCGTCGGGATGGGAGTCCGAACGGAGTAAGGCAATCCCGGTGCCAGCGGCGTACGACGCGGGCCGCGCGGGCCAAGCGCCCTGTTGACCGGGTCTTCGCCCGTTCGCCCCGGCCGCACGCCGGCGCGAACGGAGCGATGCCGGGTCGGGTTCTTCCGGCGCGGGCGGCAGGCCCTGCCGCCCACCGGAAACACCCGAGGGGCGCTCCCCGGCGGGGAACGCCCCTCGATCGGCCGGATCGGCGCTACTCGAACGACACGCGCAGCGACGGCACCCAGGCGTTCGGCGTCTCGGCGCTGAGCCCCGGATGCTGCACCCACTGCACACCGGGCGCCACGATCCAGCGCTCGCCCAGCTGCCACTGGTACGTGGCTTCGACGACACGCTCGAAGTCCGGCAGCACGCCGCTCTCGCCGTCGCGGCTCCACGCGTCGAGCTGCGAGCGCTGCGCCGCACGGCTCACGTAGGCGGTCGCGACGCCGACGCCGAACGCATCGTCGTCACGTCCCGGGATCAACCCCGCCCAGCGGACGCCGGCATCGGTGCTCCACTCGACGGCGCTGCGCTCGGCCGGCGCACCGGCGACGCGCAACCAGCCCGTCAGCCCCTGCGACTCCGAACCACGCTCCGTCCACACGCGCTGCTCGAGCGCGCCGTACCAGCCGCGATTGCCCCGGTGCACCGCCGGCGCCTCGCCGCTGAGCGCGAACGACGCGCCGTTCGCGTCCGCCCACTGGTCCTCGAAGTCGGCACTGTGGCGCCACAGGCCGAACCGCGCGCTGCCCGGCAGCGGCGCGTTCGGATCGGCCTGCCAGTCGTGCGACAGCTCGGCGATCGCGAACGAACCCTGCGCCGAGTTCATCGCGAAGTGCAGGCCGTGGGAGTTGACCTCGGGATCGCCACCGGGGCTGTCGAACGAATCCCCGTCGTAGATCGCGGCCTGCACGGTCCACGACTCCGCCGGCTTCACCGCCAGCCGGGCGCCCGGCGCGGGTGCGTAGTAGATCGGCCCGCCGTTGACGATGTTCGCGCCGATGCCCGCGATCCAGCCGAACGCGCCGTTCGAGAACATGCCGCCACTCTCGGTCCCGGCGAACTCCTCGTCGGCGGCGAGACTGCCGGCGCGCAGCGAGACGCGTCCCTCGGCCCACTCCTGCTGCAGCCACACCTGGTAGAGCCGGATGCTGTCGAAGCCGTCGAGGTTGCTGACGGTGAGGGCATCACCGACGAAGTACCAGCTCGCGCTCTTGCCGCGGATCCAGTACAGGTCGACCCCGGCCGACGCGCCGTGCCACCCACCGGTCAGCTTCTCGAGGTCGGCCTCGAACGTCGCGGTGCCGAGCGTGTTGTACACGCCGCCCTGCTTCAGTCCGCCGGCCACGTCGCCGATCCAGAGTCCGCTCGCGGACACGCTGCTCGTGAGCCCGCGTGCCGCCCACTCTTCGGTCCAGCGTGGCAGGGCACGGCCCTGCGCCTGCACGACGCCGGGCACGACGCACGCAGCGGCGAGCAGCGCGACGGCCAGCGCGTTCTTCTGACGCTCGAACATGACGCCTCCTCCCTCTTCCGTGAGCCGGGGCGCGCGACGAGCGCGTCCCGGGCCTGGGCTCAGAACTCCTCGAAACCGTCGGTCGCGTTCGTGCCGGTGCGTGCGGCCGTCGCGAGTGGCGGAGTGGCAGCCGCCGATGCCGCGCGGTCGAACTTCGGGTGCGACGCGATCGAGGTCGGGGCGCGCTTCACCGTCGGCCTCGGGCCCGCGACCGTCGGCTTCGGCCGCACGTTCGCGCCCGGTCCGCCCTGCACGCGGAACCGGAGCACCTGCCCCTGCACCTCGGCCGCCTGTTCGGAAAGGTGCCCGGCGGTCGCCGAGAGCTCCTCCGTCTGCGCCGCGTTCGACTGCGTGAGCTGGTCCATCTGCGTCACCGCGCGGTTCACCTGTTCGATGCCGACCGACTGTTCCCGCGACGCCGCCGCGATCTCCGACACCACGTCCGTCACGCGCTTCACCGCGGTCACGATCTCGTCCAGCGTCGCGCCCGAGCGATTCACCAGCGCCGCACCGGACTCCACCTTGTGCACGGAGTCCTCGATCAACCCCTTGATCTCGCGCGCCGCCGTGGCCGAACGCTGCGCCAGCGAGCGCACTTCCGCCGCGACCACCGCGAATCCGCGGCCCTGCTCGCCCGCACGCGCGGCCTCGACCGCCGCGTTCAGCGCCAGCAGGTTCGTCTGGAACGCGATCTCGTCGATCGTCGTGATGATGTCCGCGATGCGCCGGCTCGACGCGTTGATCTCGCCCATCGCCGACACCGCGCTCGACACCACCGAGCCGCCCTTCTCCGCCACCTCACGCGCGTTGTTCGCGAGCTGGTTCGCCGTCTGCGCGTTGTCCGCGTTCTGGCGCACGGTGCTCGTGATCTCCTCCAGGCTCGCCGCCGTCTCCTCGAGACTCGAGGCCTGCTCCTGCGCGCCCGCGCTGATCGTGTCGGAGGCCGCCGTGAGTTCCTTCGACGCCTGCGCGACCGCGGATGCGGACTCGCGGACGTGCGCGATCACGTCGTGGATCTTCTCCACGAATTCGTTGAACGCGCGGGCGATCGAGCCGAGCTCGTCGCGCGAGGACGCGTCGAGGCGCTGCGTGAGATCGCCGTCGCCCGTCGCGATGTCGTGCATCGCGCGTTCGAATCGCGCGAGCGGTTCGACGACGCTGCGGACGATCGCGATCGCGGCGAACGCGAACAGCACCGAGCCGGCGATCACGAATCCGAGCATGAGCAGCATGTACCGGCGTTGTTCCGCGTCCGCCGCGGCCTCGGCCTTTCCGCTCGCATCGGTGATCGCGACGCTCAGGTCCTCCATCTCGGCCTCGAGCGCCGTGAACTTCTCCATGAACGCCGGGAACTCCGAACGCGCCGCATTCGGGTCCCGCGACGCGAGCTCCACCATCTCGGTCGCGGCGGTGATGTACTCCTCCATGCGGGGCTTCGCCCCGGCGAGCGCCTTGCGGACCTCCGCGTTCAGCTCGAGCTTCTCGTTCTCCGCCAGCTGCGCACGGAAGTTGTCGGCATGCGCCGCGACGTCGGTCGCGGCTGCCGCCCGCTCGTCGTCGGTACGGGCGAGCATGGCGGCGAGCACGTCACCACGCAGCGCGTCGTGCATCATGTCGGCGTCGTCGTGGTTCGACAGCGCGTGCCCCGTGACGTTGATCTCGTGGATCGCGGAACCGAGCATGCGGAACCCGGCCACGCCCGTGATGCCGAGCACCACGGCCACCAGGATGCCCGCAACACCCAGGCTCACCAGCTTCCTTCGGATCGTCCAGTTCATCATCGCTCCCTTCCGTTGCGAGCGCCCGAGGGTCGGGCGACTCCGACTCGACAGCCCCAACCTGTCCGGATCGCCCGACGCGTGAAGCCTGCGCCATGGGTTCCCCACCACCCATTCACGGAACACGAGCCACACCGCACGCGGGGGCTCGTGACCGATCGACAACAGCTCCGTGTGAACGCCGCTTCAGGCGGCCATTTCGGCGGCGACTCGCGACTCACCGACCACGCGATCGATGTCGAGCAGCGTGATGAGGCGGTCGTTGTTCCGTGCGATGCCCTGCAGGATGCTCGTGTCCACGGATGCACCGAGGTCGGGGGACGTCTCGATGGCGTCGCGCTCCACGTCGAGCACGTCGGAGACCGAATCCACGATCAGCCCCACGACGCGGGCGCCGACGTTCACCACGACGATGACCGTGAACCGGTCGTAGTCCTTGCGGTCCATCCCGAACTTGAGGCGAAGATCGAACACGGGCACGACCGTGCCGCGCAGGTTCATCACGCCCTTCACGTAGTCCGGGGCATTCGGGATCGGCGTCACCGCCGAGAAGCCCTTGATTTCCTGCACGCGCAGGATCTCGACGCCGTACTCCTCGCCGCCGAGGGTGAACGTCAGGAACTGCTGGCTGCCTTCGGCGCCCTCGGTGCGGACGTCCTGAACGGGAATGTCGTTCATGCCACTTCCTCCTGTGCGGGTGCGGCGGCGCCGCACTCTGCGGACCGTCCATCCTCTTCGGGCGCGCGCCGGCGCATCGCGATGCGGTGCAGTTCGGCCACGTCCACGATGAATGCCACGCGGCCATCCCCGAGAATGGTGGCCCCCATGACGGCTTCGACCTTGCGGTAGTTCTTCTCGATGCTCTTGACGACGACCTGCCGTTGCCCCAGCACGTCGTCCACCAGCACGCCGAAGCGATGTCCGTCGTTCTCGGTCACGACCACGATGCCCTGCTGTGGGTCCTCGACCGCGCCGGCCACGCCGAAGAGGCGCGACAGCCGGACCAGCGGCAGGTGCTCGCCGCGCAGCACGAACACTTCGCCGCGGCCGCCCAGCACCGTCTTGATGTCGTTCGCTTCCGGTCGCACCGACTGCCGGATGGCCAGGAGCGGCACGATGAACGTGTCGCGCCCGAGCTGTACCGAGAGCCCGTCGAGGATCGCGAGCGTGAGCGGCAGCCGGATGCGGATGCGACTGCCCTTGCCGGGCGTGCTCTGGACCGAAATCGCGCCGTTCAGCGATTCGACGTTCCGCTTGACCACGTCCATGCCGACGCCACGCCCGGACACGTCGCTGACGACCGCGGCGGTCGAGAAACCGGCCGCGAAGATGAGGGCGTTCACTTCCTCGTCCGTCATCGGCTGGTCCTCGCGGATCAGCCCCTGGGCGAGCGCCTTCGCGCGGATGCGGTCGCGATCGAGCCCCTTGCCGTCGTCGGCGACCTCGATGACGACCGTGCCGCCCTCGTGGTACGCGCGCAGCGTGATGACGCCCTCTTCGGGCTTGCCCGCGAGCGAGCGCTGTTCGGGATCCTCGATGCCGTGGTCGATCGAGTTGCGGATCAGGTGCGTGAGCGGGTCGCCGAGCTGCTCGATCACGCTCTTGTCCAGCTCCGTCTCCGCGCCCTCGATGTCGAGGCGTGCGCGCTTGCCGAGCTTCACGGTGAGGTCGTGCACGAGCCGCGGGAAGCGGTTGAACACCGTCCCGATCGGCAGCATGCGGATCGCCATCACCTGTTCCTGCAGCTCGCGCGTGCTGCGCTGCACCACCATCAGTGCTTCTTCGAGCTCGGGCGTCATCGCCAGCGCGGACACGGCCTGGTTCACCATGGCCTGCGAGATCACGAGCTCGCCCACGAGATTGATGAGTCCGTCCACCTTCTCCGTGGACACACGGATGGACGTGGACTCGACGCGGCGATCCACTCCGCCGGAACGGCGTTCCACGCGCGCGGCTGCGGCTGGGCCGGCGGCGCCCGCCGGCGTATCGGGAGCCGCGGCGATCGCCTCGGCGTGCACTTCGAGCCGGCACGATCCCTCGACGAACATGAACACGTCGCGGAGCTCGTGCGCGGCGCGGGCGGATCGCACCCGAATCGTCCACGCGAGGAAACAGAGCTCAGGATCGAGTTCGTCCAGCGGCGGCAACGCGGCCGCGCGGCATTCGGACGAGAGCACTTCGCCGAGCTCGGCGAGTTCGCGCAGCAGCAGGACCAGGTCCTGCCCCTGCCGGAAAAACTCCCGTTCGGGCTCGAACGACACCGAGTAGACGACCTCGCCCCGCGGTTCACCCGACAGCGCGACGGCCGCCGCGACGCCGGCTTCCGACGGTTGCGCGCCGTGGAGCACGGCCTCGAGTTCGGGCACGACGTCGTCGATCGGCACGACCGAAGGTTCGCCGCGCCGGGTCGCGTCCACGACCTCGCGCAGGCGATCGGAAGCACGCAGCAGGATCTGCGTGAGGTCGGCCGACGGCGCGAGGAGGTTCGACCGCAGGCGATCGAACACGTTTTCCATCACGTGGGTGAGCCGGACGATCTCCTTGAAGTCGAAGCTCCCGGCGGCGCCCTTGATCGAGTGGGCGGCACGGAAGATCGTGTTCAGGAACTCGCGATCGGAGCTGCTCTCCTCGAGGTGCAGCAGTCCCGACTCCATCGTCGAGAGATGCTCCGCGGCCTCCTCGAAGAAGGTCTCCTGGAATTTCTTGAGATCAATCTGCATGGACGGCCGCTCCCTCGGACCGGTTGCCGTGTGCGTGTCCCGGTCGGACGCGCCCGGCACACTCACCAGGCGTCGGCGAGACCCGCGACGCGCATCGTCTGCTGGACGGATTCCGGAAGGTTGCTGAGCGCGAGCCCCGCGCCCTGTCCCTTGAGAGTCTCGTTCAGGGCGAGCAGAACTTGAACGCCCGCACAGTCGAGGTGCGTCAGGTGTTCGCAGCGCACCGTCACGTGACGGCCTTCCTTGCCGAGCTTGCGGGCGATCTCGAGGAGCCGGCGCGACTGCGCGACGCCGACCTGGCCCTCGAGATGGAGGATGCGGACATCCCCGGCCGCTTCGGCCCGGATGGGTTCCTTCGTCGCTTCCGCCATTTGCGTCTCCTTCCGCGTGGCCGGCTGGGCCGCGCTCAGAACAGCACGTCGTCCACGCTCTGCTGGGTCTGCGCTTCGGAGGGCGAAGCCGCCGGGGCCGGCGCCGCCGGGGCCGCGGCACCCGCCTCGACCGCGGACGCCTCGGCACGGGCCTCGCCGCCCCCGACCACCCCGAGCCCGAGGCTCGTCTGCTTCACGTGCAGCGCCACCTGGAAGACCTCGCCGCTCGTGCAGCGGAACCCCGCGACCAGGTCGAAACCCGATTCGGGAACTTCGCCCTCGGCGAGCGTCCGGATCTCCGGGAGGCCCATCTTGAGGTCGAAACCGCGCGACATCAGGCAGGCGCGCATGCGGCCGGCGATCGTGTTCGCGAGTTCGCCGACGACCTCGTTCGCGCCTTCCTCGAACGTGATCTGGCGGCGCACGATCTGGCTCGCCATGCGCTCGACCTCGCTGCGCCCGCTCATGATGATCGTGCGCAGCCCGACGCCGGAGCCGCTGTCCATCTGGCCCAGCTCGGCGACGATGCCCGCGGGCACCTCCACGCCGTCGCCTTCGGCCAGCTCGGCGATTTCGCTGCCGATCATCACGCCGATCGTCTGCTGCGTCGCGGTCACGAGCTCGGAGCGGAGCCCCTCGCGCACGATGTGCCGGAGCCGCTCGTACGGGCTCTGTTCGCGCAGCACGATGCGCCGGAAGTCGTCCACGAACGTCTGCGGGATGAAGGTCTTCTTGACGACGCCCGCGTATCGCGCGGCCTTCTCCGCGGCGACTTCGCCCGTCTTGGCCAGCAGGAAGAACTGCGGCGGATTGCTGCCCGTCTCGATCGCCATCTTGCGGATGACGTCCACGAGCAGGTCCTCGTTCATGAGCGGCAGGCCTTCGGCGAGGCACACGACGGTCGGCTTCGGCGACGCGTCGCGATACGTGATCGCGGCGCTCGTGCTCGAGCCGGCCTCGAGGATCTCGAACGTCGAATCGAGCAACGGCTTCGCGAACGCGAGGAAGTTCGGGTCGTTGTCCACGACGAGCAGGCTGTTGATCGAGCGGTTCGACTGCCGCTGCCGCCACTGCGCCACGCGGATCAGCAGGTTCTTGATGCGCGGCAGCACTTCCACCGGGTTGATCGGCTTGAGCAGGAAGTCCGCGACCCCGAGCGCCACCATCCGGTGGACGTTCTCGCGGGTGCCGGACGCCGAGATCACGATCACCGGGATGTCGGGGCGCACGGGCGACTGCCGGATCGCCGCCAGGCAGTCCGGGCCCGTCAGGATCGGCATGTCGATCTCGACCACCACGAAGTCGGGATCGGTCTGCTCGAGCGCGTTGAGCGCGATCAGTCCGTTGTCCGCTTCGATCACGTCCACGTTGACGTGGCTCAGCAGGCGCTTGACCACGGCCCGCGCGGACCGATCGGGATCGACGACGAGTGCTTTCATGGCCCCGGCCTGCGTGGGTGTGGACGTACGTTCAGAAGAGTTCGATGTCGCCGCTGTCGAGCGACTGCTGCTGGACCGCCTTGCGGACGTCGTTCTGCAGCAGGTTGCGGTGGCGCGCGAGGCTCTCGAACGCGCTGTCGAGCTCTTCCCGGGTCAGGAACGGCGGCAGGTGGTTGGTGCCGGCGTTGAGGATCGCCATCTCCTTCGAGAACTGCTGCAGCGCGTCCAGGCGGCGATTGACGTGCGCGAGCAGCTGCGTCGCCATGTCCTCGAACTGCAGGCTCTGGATCGTCGTTCCCGTGGTCGAAGTCATCTCCGTCGTGATCTCGCGGATACGTGCGAGGGCCGGCCCCGGATCGGGGCAGGCGAGCGCGTCGAGCGTCGCGCCCATCTCGGTGGTTCCGGCGGTGATCACGCGGAACGTGCTCGACAGCTTGCCCGCGGCGTCGCCGAGCAGGCCGCGCAGCTGTTCGAGGTCGCACGTGACGATCTGGAACTGCTCGTTCAGCGTGTCGTGCACGCCCTCACGGAGCTGCTGCAGGCGTTCGACCATCTCGCGCGAGCTCTCGAGGTACTTCGCGAGCGATTCCACCTCGGCGGCATCCGCCATTTCCTGTTCCCGGCTCACCGGCTTGTCCGACATGGTCATTTCCGATCGTGAAGGTGGGGGGATCGTGGGCGACTGCACGGCGCCGCGCCGCATGGGGCGCGACCGGCCGTCGTCACTTCGGCACGACCTTCCCGATCACCTGGAGCAGCATTTCGGGGTTGAACGGCTTCACGAGCCAGCCCGTGGCTCCCGCGGCCTTGCCCTGCGCCTTCATGTCCGCCTGCGACTCGGTGGTGAGCATCAGGATCGGCACGAACTTGTACTCGTCGCGGGCACGGACCGCCTTGATGAACGAAAGTCCGTCCATCACGGGCATGTTCAGGTCGGTGATGATGAGGTCCACGGTCTGGCCGGTGAGCTTGTCGAGCGCTTCCTGACCGTTGCCACCGGTCAGCGGCTCGAAGCCCGCCTGCTTCAGCGTGTACGACACCATCTCCCGCATCGTCGCGGAATCGTCGACTACCAGTGCGGTCTTGCTCACGGGACAACCTCACAATGCGGAGCCGGTGGGCCTGCTTCTGCGGACCGTTCGACGCGCTCCGGCCTGCCCGGGAACGCGTGGTTGCAGCTCGCAGTATCGAAGGGAACGGAGAATCCTTGAGAGCCCGGAGCGGGCCGGGCGCGAACGGCGGCGTGGGATCGCGTCATCCGCGCTCCCCTTCCGCCAGCGCGCGCAGCACGGCCGCGGGCATGTCCTGGAGCGGCAGCGTCTGCTCGGCGCCGCCGGCGAGAATGGCCTCGCGCGGCATGCCGAACACGACGCAGGTGGCCTCGTCCTGGGCGAACGTGCGGGCGCCGGCCTTGCGCATGGCGAGCATGCCGCGGGCACCGTCGTTGCCCATGCCGGTCAGGATCACGCCGAGTGCATTCGCCCCGATCGTCTGCGCGCAGGAGTCGAACAGCACGTCCACCGACGGGCGGTGCCGGTTGACGGGGTCGGCCGAGTACACGCGCACCGAATAGGTCGCACCGCTGCGCTGGACGCCCATGTGGAAGTTGCCCGGAGCGATCAGCACGTGCCCGGGCAGGATGCGGTCGCCGTCCGCCGCTTCCTTCACGCGCATCTGGCACTGCGAGTCGAGCCGCTCGGCGAACGACTTGGTGAAGTTGGCGGGCATGTGCTGCACGATCACGATGCCGGGCGTGTCCGGCGGCAGCGGCACGAGGAACTCGCGCAGCGCCTCGGTGCCGCCGGTCGAAGCGCCGACGGCGATCACCTTGTGCGTGCTCTTGAGCAGCGCGCCCGCGGGTGCGTGCACGGCGGTCGCGGCCGGACGGGCGCCGACCTCGCCGAGGCGGCGCGTCCGGATGCGCGCCCGCGCGGCGGCGTTGAGCTTCTCGACGATCTCGTCGGCGAGTTCGAGCGTCCCGGTGCGCACGTCGAGCTTCGGCTTCGTCACGAAGTCCACGGCGCCCAGTTCCATGGCGCGCAGCGTGGTCGCGGCTCCCTGCTCGGTGAGCGAGGACACCATCAGCACGGGCATGGGGTGCGCGCGCATCAGCTTCTCGAGGAACGAGAGGCCGTCCATGCGCGGCATTTCGACGTCGAGCGTCAGGACGTCCGGGTTCAGGGACTTGATCTTGTCACGAGCGACGAACGGATCCGACGCCGAACCGACGACTTCCAGGTTCGGATCCTGCGAGATGATCTCCGTCAGGAGCTGCCGCATGATGGCGGAGTCGTCGACGATGAGGACGCGGGTCTTCGGCATGGCCTCTCCTAGAAGAGCTCCACCGAGCTCGGTTGCGGCAACGTCAGCTGCTTCTTGATCTCCAGGTCGTGGCTCTTCTCTTCCCGCGCGAGGTCGCGGGCGACCGCGTCGCCGAGGGCGCGCACCATGGCCTTGGCGGTGTCCGTCGTGAACACCACTTCGACCGGCGCACTCCCGCCGAGGCGCGAACTGACGAGCGGAATGCCTTCCGCCTGGAGGAACTCCTTGATGAACTTCGCGTTCTTCCGGGGCACGTCCGGGCTGAGCCCGACGTCGGAAAGCACGTGTGCGGCGCCGAACGCCTTCGCCTGCAGCCGGCGGCGGTCGCCTCCCAGCTTGAGCACCTCGTTGATCAGCACTTCCATCGCGTTGACGCCGAAGCGGGTCGGCATGGCGCGTTCGTCGAGGCCGTCGGGCAGCATGAAGTGATTGATCCCGCCGATCCGCGCGACCGGGTCGTAGACGCACGCGCAGATGCACGAGCCCAGCACGGTGCGCAGGATGATCGGATCACGGCTCGCGCGGACGCCGCCGATGATCACGTTCACGCGCGGCAGGCTGCGTACGTCGGGCTCGGCGGCCCGCGTGCGCGCCGCCGGTGCCGCCGGCGCCGCCGGAGCCGCGGCGCGCGGCGCCAACGAAGGCTGCGGGGGCGACGTTCGGGAAGCCGCGGCCGGACGCTCCGGCGCGACGCGCGGCTCGGCGCCGCGGGCCGCGGACGGGCGGGATTCCGACTCGCCCGCGCCGCGGCGGCGGTAGATCGTTCCGCGCAGCGGCTCGAAGAGATGGTTCAACCCGCTGAGTGTTTCGGAGTGCCCGATGAACAGGTAGCCGTCGGGCCGCAGCCGCTGGCCGAAGTTCTCGACGATCGTGCGCTGCGTGTCCTGGTTGAAGTAGATCATCACGTTGCGGCACAGGATCAGGTCGAACGGACCCTTCACCCACCACGGGTGCTCGACGAAGTTGAGCTGGCGGAACGTGATCATCTGCCGCAGCGCGTCCGACACGCGCACCTTGCCCGAGTTCGCGCCGGTGCCGCGCCGGAAGTAGCGCTTCTGCAGGTCGGCGGAAACCGGCGCGATGACCTCTTCGGAGTACACGCCGGCCTGCGCGCGTTCGAGCACCTGCGTGTCGAGATCGGTCGCGAGCAGTTCGAGCGACCACTGGCCGTTGTTCGGGAAGGCGTCGAGGAACGTCATGGCGAGCGTGTACGGCTCCTCGCCCGTCGAACAACCGGCGCTCCAGATGCGCAGGCGCCGCTCGCCGGTCTGCTTCGCGCGCTCGATGCACTCGGGAAAGAACGTCGAGGCCATGAAGTCGAAGTGGTGTTTCTCGCGGAAGAAGTCGGTCTTGTTCGTCGTGATCGCGTTGAGCATCTCGCGCAGTTCGTCGCCCTGCGGATCGCGGCGCATGACGAACTCGTAGTAGTCGCGATACGACGTGAGCCCGCGGGCGCGGAGCCGCCGCGCGAGGCGCGACGTGACGAGCTGCTTCTTCGAGTCGCTGAGCGTGATGCCCGACTTCTCGTAGATGAGGTCGCGCAGGACGCGAAAGTCGGCGTCGGAGAGCGTCTGGAGCCCGGCTGCGGCCACGACGTCCTGCGAACCGGGCGTGCCCGGACCAGCCATGAAATCCGCCATGCTGACGACCTTCTCCCGCTCGATGGGTCCTTCCCGGCGTGCCGCACGCGCGGCCGCCTCGGAACGAGCCTGCCCGTGCAAGGTTCGGACGCTTCGCCCGGGCCTTGAGGGCACGCGGTGCGGCGGGATCACCCGAAATCGTGCAATCCGCGCGGGGGGTCGCGGTGCGAGGGGGACTTTGGCGCAGTTTCGTCTTGTCGCCGTGAAGCACCCTCCGCACACTCGATGTCACAGGAGGATTTCATGACCCGACCCGATTTCGAACGCAGCATGGCCGAGATTCGCGCCCGCATCGCCGAACTGCCGGAAACCGAACGTGCTGCCCTCGAGGAACTCGCCGAGGAGACCATCCGGCGACACGACGACATCGTGCGCAACTCGCTCCAGAGCACGCGCGCACTCGAGCGGCTGGAGCTCGCCTGGGAGCGCATGGACCAGGCGTGCCGGCGCCTGACGGTGCTGGCCGAAGAGGCGCGCGACGCGTTCCGGCGATCGCAGGCGCTGCCGCCCCCGGCACCCGGCCTGAACTGATCGCGACGCGCGCAGGCGCCCCACGCCGGCGACCGCGGGGGCGCCTTCGTGCGTGAAGTCCGGCGCGGGAACGCCGATACCCGGCGGGCGAGATCTTCCCACTCCCACCACCGGACGCCATGGACCGCCAGCCCGTCGAAGTCTTCGCCGCACGCCAGCCGCTGTTCGATCGCGAACGGCGTGTCGCAGGCTACGAACTGCTCTACCGCGCGAGCGAACGCAACCGCTTCGAAGGCGGGGACCCGGACGTCGTGTCCTCGATGAGCCTCGAACGCACGCTGCTCGGCTTCGGCCTGAGCACGCTGACCGGCGAGCACGACGCGTGGATCAACGCCTCGCGCGGCATGCTCGTGCGCGGGCACTGGGAACTGCTCCCGCCGGAATCCACCGTGATCGAGGTGCTCGAGACGATCGAGCCCGACGACGAGGTGGTCGCAGCCTGCCGCCGCCTGCGCGACGCGGGCTTCCGGTTGGCGCTCGACGACTACGTGCACTCCTCCGCGATGCGCCCACTGCTCGACCTGGCGCAGTGGGTGAAACTCGATTTCCGCGGCCAGCCGTCCGAGGCGCGCCGTGCGGTCGAGCGCGAGCTGCGGCGCCACCCGCTGAAGCTGCTCGCCGAGAAGATCGAGACGCACGAGGAGCACGTCGAAGCGATGCACGCGGGCTACGAGCTCTTCCAGGGCTACTTCTTCTGCCGGCCCGAGATGATGCGCACCCGCGACGTGGCGCCGAACCGCATCGTGTACCTGCGCCTGCTCCGCGCGGTGCAGGCCCCGCCGTACGACCTCGCCCAGCTCGAGGAGCTGATCCAGCAGGACGTCGCGCTCTCGATCAAGCTGCTGCGCTTCCTTCACTCGGCCGCGAACGCGTGGGCCTCGCAGGTCACGAGCATCCGGCAGGCGCTCCTCATCATGGGCGAGCGCCAGATCCGGCAGTGGGTCTCGCTCGTCGCGGTGTTCGGGCTCGCGCAGGGCAAGCCGAACGAGCTGATCGTGGTGGCGTTGACGCGCGCACGGTTCGCCGAACAGCTCGCCCACCACACCACGCTGTCCGCGCGCGCCGACGACCTGTTCCTCGCCGGACTGCTCTCGGTCGCCGACGCGCTCACCGACCTGCCGCTCGAGGCCGCGCTCGGACCGCTCGGCCTCGCACCCGACGTGGCGGACGCGCTGCTGTGCGGCGCCATGCCGCTCGGGCCCGTGCTGGCGATGGTGCTCGCATGGGAACGCGGTGAGTGGGACGTCGTCGAACGCTGGCTCCACGAGCACTCGGCCGACGAAGCGCAGGTCGCGCGGGCATATGCGGAAGCCGTGCTCTGGGCGGAGGACCACGCCCAGCCCTGACTCCGCGCGCATGCGGTGTTCAGGCCGCGTGGCACCGGCCGAGACTCCGTTCCGCCATGGGCATGTCCGTCCCCACGACCGTTCCGGTCACGACGCTCGAGCGCGCGTTGCACCCCGCCATCCGGCTGATGGCGCGGTTGCGATTCCCGCAGAAGATGTTGCTCGTCAGCGCGCTGCTGCTGCTGCCGCTGACGCTCGTGCTGTTCATGTTCGGCAGCGACGTCGAGCGGAGCATCGCATTCACGCGGCAGGAGCTGGTCGGCACGCGCATGTTGCGCGCGGTGCGCCAGTTCGACGAGCCGCTGCAGGCCGCGATCGTGCTGCACGACCGCGTCGCCGCCGGGGACGAGGCCGCGCATCCCGCGCTCGTCCGCAAGAGCACGGAACTCGACGAAGCGCTCGCGCGCCTGATCGCGGCCGACCGCAGCGACGGCGCCCGCCTCGACATCGGGAGGCGCGTGCAGTCCATCGCCACGAACTGGGTCTACCTGCACGACCGGCTCGACAGCGGCACGTCGAAGCGCATCGGGGAGCTGTTCGAGAGCCTGTCGCAGGAAGTCCGGGCGCTCGATTCCGAAGTCGGCGACCACTCGAACCTCGTGCTCGACCCGGACCTGCCGTCGTACTACCTCATGAACGCGGTCGTGAACCTCCTGCCGCAGGCCGCGACGTACACCACCGAGCTCGAGCGGGATCACCAGCGCGTCCAGCGCGAAGGCGCCGATCCCGAGACCGCCGAGCGCCTGCAGCTCTACCGCCGGCTGCTCGACAACAACACCACGGCGATGCAGACCGCCTACGCGACCACCTGGCGAAGCGTGCGCGAGGGCGAGCTCGACGTGACGCTGCTCGATGCCGTGTCGGCCTGCGTGTCGACGCGGTCGCTGCTCGACGCGCACCTGCACGACCAGGTGGCGCACGAGACCCGGGACCCACGGGGACGGCGCGAGTTCGAAAACGCCAACGCGGCGACCTGGTCGCTGTGGGACCGTTCGGTACGCGAACTGGACGGCCTGCTCGAGGCCCGCATCGCCGCACAGGCGCGCCGGCGCGACATCGTCAACGGCGTGCTCGTGCTGGCCGTGCTCGCGGCCGGGACCCTGCTCGCGGCGTTCTACCTGCTGGTCATGCGCACCGTCCGCGACATGGAAGCCGCGGCACAGCACATGGCGAAGGGCTCGTTCGAGAACACGATCCGGGTGGCCTCGCAGGACGAACTCGCCCGCGTGGTCCGCTCGTTCGACGACGTCGCGCGACGGCTGCACGTCGAATGGTCGCAGGCCCGGGAAGAGGCGGAACGGGCGATGCAGGCCGAGGAAGCGTTGCGACAGGAGCAGGCCCGGTTCCGCGAGGCGCTCGCCATGGCGCAGCTCGGCAGCTTCGACTGGGACCTGCGCTCGCACGAATGGCACTGGTCCGACGGTCTCTACCGGATGGTGGGACTCGAACCGGTCGCCGGCGAACCTTCGCTCGCCGCCTACGAGGACATGCTCCCGCGCGAAGATCGCGGCAAGTTCGAGGGACTCGTCGCGTCCGCGCTCGCCTCGGGCGGCACGCACACGTACCTGCAGCGCGTGATCACCCCGCTCGGCGACGTGCGCCACGTGCGCGTGACCGGTGCTCCCGTCCGCGACGCGGCCGGCGAAGCGGTGCGCATCACGGGCATCTTCCAGGACGTGACCGACGAGAAGCTCGCGGAACAGAAGCTCCAGGCGAGCCAGGAGCGCCAGGGCATCCTGTTCTCCGCGATCCCCGACCTCGTCCTCGTGTTCGACTTCCAGGGCCGCTGCGACGACGCCAAGCCCGGCGACCAGGAGTCCCTGCGGCAGCCGCGCGAGCACTACCTCGGCCGCCCGGTCGCGGAGCTGTTCCCGGACGCGGCCGAAGCCTTCTCGCAGGCGCTCGAAGCCGTGCAGTCCGGACGTGAAGTCCCGGTGTTCGAGTTCGAGTCCGAAGGTCCCCAGGGCCGGCGCGCGTTCGAAGCGCGCATGCTCTCCGCCGGCACCGACGCTTTCGGCCTCTACGTCTGCATGGCGCTGATCCGCGACGTCACGGAGCGCCGCCAGACGGAACTCCGGCTGCGCGAGGCGCTGCGGCAGACGCGCGAGTACAGCGTGCTGTTCGAGAACTCGAACAGCCTCGTGTGCATCTCCGACGCCGACGGCCGCTTCGTCCAGATCAACCCGGCGTGGAGCCGCACGCTCGGCTGGAGCGACGACGAGCTCCTCGCGAGGCCGATCATCGAACTCGTGCACCCGGACGACGTCGGCTCGACGTTGAGCGAGTTCGACCAGCTGCTCGCGCGCGGCGGTTCGACGATCGCGTTCGAGAACCGCTTCTCCACGAAGGACGGCGGCTGGCGCTGGCTCGCGTGGAACGCGACCGGGGACGTCGCGAGCGGCCGCCTGTACGCGGTCGCGGTGGACGTGACCGATCGCAGGACCGCGGAGGCCGAGCTCGTGCGCTCGAAGGAACTCGCCGAGTCCGCGAACCGCGCGAAGAGCGACTTCCTCGCCACGATGAGCCACGAGATCCGCACGCCCATGAACGGCGTGCTCGGCATGCTCGGCCTGCTGCTCGACACCACGCTCGAGCGCGAACAGCGTGAGTTCGCGGAGACGTCGCGGGCGTCGGCGGAGGCGCTGCTCGCGATCATCAACGACATCCTCGACTTCTCGAAGATCGAAGCCGGCAAGCTCGCGATCGAGCCGCTGCCGTTCGATCTCCACACCACCGTGGAGGACGTGGCGGAGCTGCTCGCCGCGCGCGCGGCCGAGAAGGGCGTCGAGCTCGTGGTGGACTTCGCACCCGACACCCCGTCCCGGCTGATCGGCGACCCCGGCCGCATCCGGCAGATCCTGCTCAACCTCGCGGGCAACGCGCTCAAGTTCACCGAGCGCGGCCACGTGAGCATGCGCGTGGAGTCGCTCGAGCGCACCGCTCGCGACGTGCGCCTGCGCATCGCGGTCGAGGACACCGGCATCGGCATCCCGGCCGACAAGCTGCCCGTGCTCTTCAGCCGCTTCCAGCAGGCCGACAGCAGCATGTCGCGGCGCTTCGGCGGCACCGGCCTCGGGCTCGCGATCGCCCGCCAGCTGAGCGAACTCATGGGTGGCGGCGTGACGGCCGAGAGCACCCTCGGCCGGGGCTCGACCTTCACGTGCACGTTGCGCCTGCCGCTCGATCCCGGTTTCGCGTGCGCCGTGCCGTCCCGGTCGCTCGACGGCCTGCGGGTGCTGGTCGTGGACTCGCACGACGAGACGCGGGCCGCGCTCGAACGCCAGCTGGCCGCCGAAGGTGCGCAGGTGAGCGGCGGCAACAGCGCCGGCAGCGCGCTCGCGCTCGTCCGCCAGGCCGCGGGATTCGGGCATGCCGTGGACGCGCTCGTGCTCGAGGACGACCCGGGTACGCCCACGGCCGCGAATCTCGCCGAACTGCGAACGGCCTCGCTGCGCCAGCCCGCCGTGCTCGTGCTCGTCCCGGCCACCCGGCGCGGGGCCGTACTTCGCTGCTCGAGGCGGGCGCCGATCACGCGCTCGTGAAGCCCGTGCGCCCGTCGGGGCTGGCCGCCGCGGTCCGCGAGGCATCGACTCGCGGCGGAACGGCCGCCGTCCGGCGCAGGCCGTCGCGCAGGCGGCGCCGGCCGCCGCCGCGACGCCCATGCGCTGGCGCGTGCTGCTCGTGGACGACAACACGATCAACCAGAAGGTCGGGTCGCGCGTGCTCGCGAAGCTCGGCTGCCGGGTGGACCTCGCGGCCGACGGTCGCGAGGCCGTGACCATGTACCGCGACCTGCCCTACGACGTCGTGTTCATGGACTGCCAGATGCCCGAGATGGACGGATTCGAGGCGACGGCGGAAATCCGCCGGATCGAGGCCACGAGCGGTGGCCGGACCCCGGTCGTCGCGATGACGGCGAACGCCATGGAAGGCGACCGCCAGCGGTGCCTGGACGCCGGCATGGACGACTTCGTGTCGAAGCCGATCCGCGAGGACCGGGTCCGCGAGGCGCTCGAGCGCTGGACCGAGGGACTCGCGGGCGAGCCGGACGGCGTGGACGACCGGGCCGCCTGAGCCCGATTCGCGCGATTTGCAAGGCCGCGCCCGCCTCAAGCGCCGGAACGGGGCTCCGATACTGGGGCTGACCGGGTGGAACACCCGGCCTCTTCCGCTCTCGTACGTGGAGAACAGGGATGCTCACCATCGTCGGTCTCGTCGTCGTGATCGGGTCGGTCCTCGGTGGCTTCATGATCGCCGGCGGCAACCCGGCCGCGCTCGTGCAAATCTCGGAAATCATCTCGATCGTCGGCACGTCCGTCGGCACGGTGCTCATCTCCACGCCCGCCCCGGTGCTCAAGGCCACCTCGGGCAAGCTCCAGGCGGTCATCAAGCCGTCGCCGTTCACGAAGAAGCTCTACCTGGACTCGCTCAAGCTGCTCTACGAGCTGTTCCAGATGGCGCGCAAGGACGGCCTGGTCGCGATCGAAGGCCACATCGAGAAGCCCAAGGAGAGCTCGCTGTTCAAGAAGTACCCGGCGGTGCTCCACGAGCACCACGCCGTGGACTTCCTGTGCGACTCGCTGCGGCTCGTGCTGGTCGGCAGCGTCCCGCCGCACGACCTCGAAGGCCTCATGGACTCCGAGATCGACACGCACCACGAAGCCGAGGGCAAGACCGTCGGCGTGCTGCAGAAGGTCGGTGACGCGCTGCCCGGCATCGGCATCGTGGCCGCCGTCGCCGGCATCATCGTGACGATGGGCGCGATCGCCGGCCCGATCGAGGAGATCGGCCACCACGTCGGCGCCGCCCTGACCGGTACGTTCATGGGCGTGCTCTTCGCGTACGGGTTCCTGAACCCGCTCGCGACCTCCATCGAGCACGTGAACTCGTCCGAGGCGCGTTACTACCACTTCCTGAAGGCCGCGGTCGTGTCGTTCGCGAAGGGCTTCTCGCCCATCGTGTCCGCCGAGTTCGCGCGCCGCGCCATCTTCGCCGACGACCGGCCCACCTTCGCCGAGATGGAGAGCGCGGTGAAGGGCCAGAAGGCCGCGTGACGGGGCGCATGCCATGAGCGCGAACAAGGAACGCGAAGTCCCCGTCCGGATCATCTACCGCAAGAAGGGGCACGGACACGGTCACCACGGTGGCGCGTGGAAGGTGGCGTTCGCCGACTTCATGACGGCCATGTTCGCCATGTTCCTCGTGCTCTGGCTGATCAACCAGTCGTCCGACGTGAAGTCGGCGATCGCCGGCTACTTCCAGGACCCGCTCGGCCGGTCCGACGAGTTCGGCAGCTCGATCGTGCCGGGCGAAGGCGCGCAGGCATCGGTCGTGCGCCCGATGCGGCAGACCGACGTGACCGAACTCCGCATGAACAAGATGCAGGTCATGTCGCGCAAGCTCGAGGAACAGCTCGCCTCGGCGCCCGAACTCAAGGGCGTGATGGACAAGATCGAGATCAAGCTGACCGACGAAGGCCTGCAGATCCAGCTGCTCGAGGACTCGACCGGCGTGTTCTTCGAGAGCGGCAACGCGTCGCCGTCGTGGCGCGGGCGCGGCGTGCTGGCCATTCTCGGGCAGGAACTGGGGCAGCTCCCGAACCCGATCCTGATCGCCGGCTACACCGACGCGCAGCCCTACCGCCGCGCGGACGGCTACACGAACTGGGAACTGAGCACCGATCGCGCGAACACCGCGCGCCGCATCCTTGAGCTGAACGGCGTCGGCGCGCACCAGGTCGCCGAGGTGCGCGGTTTCGCGGATCGCGACCTGCACGATCCCGACGACCCGTACGCCGCGAGCAATCGCCGCGTCTCGATCACCATGAAGTTCGACGAGGTGGCTGCAGCGGATTCGCTCGCGGCCGGGCCGGCCCCTGCGGCGACGGCCGTCCCCGCGGCGGCGGAAGGAGCGCACCGATGAGCGAGCAGGCCACGCTGCTGCTGGTGGACCGTGACCCCGCGCACGTCGAAACGTTCCGCCGCACGCTGGAACTCGAACGCCGCGTCCGGCTGGTGATCTCGCTGAACCCCGTCGAGGCGGTGAAGACCGCGCACGACCTTCGTCCCGACCTCGTCGTGGTCACGCACGACGTGCCGGGCATGAACGCCTTCTCGTTCTGCCAGGCGCTGCGGCAGGACCCGGCGCTGTCGGGCACGATGATCGTGCTCACGATTCCTCCGCACGCGAACGAGATGCGCTTCGCCGGGCTCACGCACGGCGTGGACGAATACCTCGTGCACCCCATCGAGCCGGCCGAAGTGCTCACGAAGCTGCACTCGATGCTGCGCATGAAGGACGCGTACGACCAGATCCTGCGCGACAAGCTGGAGCTCGAGGAGCTGCACCAGCACCTGCGGTCGAGCTTCGACCAGATGCTGCAGCTGCTCACGCACATCCTCGACCTGCGCCTGCCCGGCGCGGGCGATCGCGGCAAGCGCATCGCCGACGTCGCGCTCCAGGTCGCCGCGCGGTTCGGCGTGCCGGAGACGCACCTGCGCGACATGGAGATCGCCGCGCGGCTGCACGAACTCGGCCGCGTCATCAACGCCGAGGCCGGCAAGACGTCCACGCAGTCGGCGCACGCGGTGGACGACTGGCAGTACATCCTGTCGACGCGCGCGATCTTCTCGCGCGTGGACGGGCTCGAGGGCGCGACCGAAGTCGTCAGCGCGATCTACGAGAACTGGGACGGCACCGGGCATCCGGAGCACTGGGTACAGGGCCAGATCCCGCTCCGCAGCCGCATCCTGCGCGTGATCGTGGACCTGTTCGCCGCGCTCGCCGCTCCCGGGGCGCCGGATCGCGACACGGTGCTCGACGACATGCAGAACTTCGTCGGCACGCGCTACGACGCCATGGTGCTCGTGCACCTGCGCTCGGTGCTGCGCGGCGAAGGCGGCGACGTGCGCGGCGACCGGATCGTCGTGCCGGTGCCCGAACTCAAGGTCGGCATGGTGCTCGCCGAGGACCTGTGCACGGACTCGGGGATCAAGCTGCTCGCCCGGAACACGCGCATCTCGACCGAGACGCTGGAGACGATCCGCCGGCGGCATTCGCTCGAGCCGATCGTGTCCGGCGCGGCGGTGCTGCGGAAGAGCGCGGCGTAGGCCCGTCCGGCTTGCGGCCGGCGCGGTGCCGCGCGTAGCGTGACGGGACTCCCCATCGGAGTCCCGTTCCTCTTCGCCGCCGGAGCCGCGCGTGAACCCGTCGAACCCCGAGCACGAGAGCCTCGTCGCCGCCGACCGCTGGCGGCTCTGGAGTTCGCTGGTGCGTGGACTTTCCCACCAGCTCGCGAACGTCGCGCAGATGATGGCGCTGGACGACGTGCCGCCCGGAGCGCTGACGGAATCGCGGGAACGTCTCGCCGACACGACCGCGGCGCTGCAGGCGCTCCGCACGACTTCGGGGACCGCGCCGCTGCTGCTCACGCCGGTGTTCGACGATCTCGACCGGCTGCAGCGGCTCCAGATGGAGTTCCCGTCGGCGCCGCTCGACTGCACGCTCGAACCGGGGCTGCCGGCGCTCGCGATGCGGCCGGAGGACCTGATGCACCTGCTGCTCGCCTGCGTGACGGCGTCCAAGCGTGCCGCCGGCGACGAGCGTCTCGCGGTGCGAGTGGACGCCCGCGAGGAAGGGGACGGCGTCTGCGTCACGATCGCGTCGCCCCCGAGCATCGAAGCCGACCCGGGCGCGGCGGCGCGTGCGCTCGCCGAGCGCGCGCGCGGCAGCGTGACGACCGCACCCGGCGCGATGCAGGTGCGGCTTCCGGCCTGGCGTCGTCCGGGCGCCTAGCCGAGCATCCCCAGCATCTCCTGCATCATGGAGTCGGCGACGTTCACGAGGCGCGCCGCGGCCTGGTAGGCCTGCTGCTGCGAGATCAGCGAGATCATCTCCTCGTCCACGTTCACGCCGCTCACCGATTCGCGCGCCTGGTCGGCGCGGTCCACGAGCGCCTGCTCGGAGTCGATGTCCGCTTCGGCGTTGCGCACGTCGAGGCCGACGTCGGCCGCGAGCACCACGAAGTGCTCGCGCAGCGTGCGGCCGCCGAGCGAGCCGACACCCGTGCTCGCGAGCCCGGCCAGTTGCCCGGCGATCGCGCCGTTGCCGGCCGCACCGTTCGCGGAGGCCGCGAGGTTGTCGGAGGACGCGAGCAGCTGCGCCGACAGCGAGATCGAGCCCGCCGTCGTCTTGGTCGGATCGAAGAAGTTCACGCCCGTCGTGCCGTTCAGCGTCCAGCCCGTCGAGTGCACGGCGTTGAACTCCGTGACCAGCGCGTTCGCGAGCTGGTCGAGCCGGCTCTTGACCTGCGGCAGTTCGGTCTGGGTCACGTCGAGCAGCGCCTGCACCGTGCCGGACTGCGCGTCGATGGGCGCACCGCCGCCCGCCGGTGCGATGCCCCAGCCGCTGCCCACGGTCGTGACCGCAATGTCGGTGTGCTGCGCGCCGTCCACGAGCAGCGTGTCGCCGGCGATCACGCCGATCGTGCCGTCGCCGCGGTCGAGCACGCGCACGCCGATCTTCTGCGACAGCTCGTCCACGAGCGCGTCGCGCTGGTCCATGAGGTCGGGCACGCTGTGGGTCGGGCCGCCCGAGGACTGGATCTTGTTGTTCAGGTCCGCGATGCGCGCCGTGAGCGCGTTGATGTCGCTCACCTGGACGTTGAGGTGATCGAGCGCTTCCTGTTGCACGCGGCCCAGTTGCGAGTCGAGCGAATGCAGCTGGTTCACGAGCCGGTTCGCGGCCGACACGACGAGTTCGCGGTTGGTGTGGTTCGCGGGATCGCCCGACAGGTCGGACAGCGAGCGGAACAGCCCGTCGAGCGACGCCGAGATGCCGCTGTCGGAAGGTTCGTTGAGCGACGTCTCGATCTGCGAGAGGTAGTCGCGCCGCCCGGTGGCGAGCCCGAGCATGCCGTTGTCGCGGCGGTAGGCCGAGTCGTAGAACGTGTCGCGCGATCGCTGCAGCGTGACCGCGTCCACGCCGCGCCCGAGCGTGTACAGCGGTTCGACGAGCGGCGTCGCGGGCTGCAGCACGAGCCGCTGCCGGCTGTACCCGGGCGTGTTCACGTTCGCGATGTTGTGCGACGTGACGTCCATCGCGCGCTGGTGCGTGAACAGCGCGGAACGGGCGATGCTGAGCATGCTCTGGAGGGACATGTTCAGGCCTTTCGGTCGAGGAGGAAGCCCGCGCCGTCGTCCTCGCGGCGCTCTCCGGCCCGGTACACCGGCTCCGGCGCGGTCGAACCCGAGAACAGCGCCTGCAGGAACGCCTCGCCGGCTTCGACCGTGCGCGCGAGCACGGCGCGGTTCACCGCGGCCTCGCGCGCCGTGGCCTCGGCCTCGCGGCGGAGCGTGCGATGCCCCTCGACGAGTTCGGGCGGGCACGCGGGCCCGAGCAGCGCCTCGAGCCGCACGAGCGACGGGCCGGCCTCCGGCGCGATCGCCTCGATGCGCATGGCGCGGTTCTTCTTGGCGGCCTCGATCGCGACGAGCAGCCGCGCCACGTCGTCGCAGCTTTCGTTCACGGCGCCCGGCGAATCCGCCGCCACGCCGGCGCGCTGGCGCAGCAGCGCTTCGCGCAGTTCGCGCACGGTCTCGGTCTCGCGGTGCAGCGCGCGGGTCAGTTCGGCGATCGCCGCGTCGCGGCGGTTCGGGGAGTCCATGCGTGCGGTCTCCGTACGGTCGAGCATGCGGGTCATGGCTTCGGGGCCTCCTGTTGCGCGAGCCGGCCCGCCAGCTGCCGGTAGAGCGCTTCGCTCAATCCGTGCTGCATGTGGTCTGCGGCCTCGGCGGCCATGCGTTCGTCGAACAGCTGCGTGAACATCTCCTGCCCCGGCGCCTGCGTGAGCAGGCCGTCCTGCGGCACGCTCGCGCGCATCGCCTGGAAGAGCTGGTTGAGGAACACGCCCTCGAGCTGGCGAGACAGATGATGCAGCTGGGCGTCGCGATCGGGCGCGGGGGCCGCGCGCAGCGCCTGGGCGATGGCGGGCGTCACGGGCGTCATCGCACCACCACTTCCGCGACGAGCGCACCGGAGGCGCGCAGCGATTCGAAGATCGCCGCCATGTCCTCGGGCTTCACGCCGGCGGCGTGCAGGCCGGTCGCGACCTCCTGCACCGACGAGCGCGCGTCCACGCGCACGATGCCGGCGCGGTTGCCGGTGCTGTCCGCGGCCGCGGCCGCGCGGCCGCCGATCTGCAGCGTCACGCCCTGGTGATGGATCACCGCGGGCCCGAGCTGGATGCCGCCTCCCGCCACGATGGTGCCCTCCCGTCCGTCGATCACGATGCGGGCCGGTCCCTCGGCGAGTACCGCGACGGTGTCCACCGCCGCGAGGAATCCCATCACGGTCTCGGTCGCACCCGGCTTGGCCTGAAGGGTCAGCGAGCCCGGATCGTCCACTTTCGCCGTGCCTTCGCCGAACGCGGCGTTGATCGCCGAGGCGATGCGCGAGGCCGTGGGCAGGTCGGGCTGGCGCAGCAGCAGGCGGCTCTCGGCCACCGGCACGCTGGCCGGGTCCACTTCGAGCAACCCGCCCTGCGGCACTCGGGCCGAGTTCGAGCGCCGGCCCATGAGGCCGCGCGCGCCCGCCTCGTTGGGCAGGTAGAGGTTGCCCTGCGCGGTGGCGACCGGGGGTTCGTTCGGGTCCTCGACCAGCGGCGTCATCCACAGCACGCCGCCGCGCAGCGACGACGCGTCGCCGAGCGCCGACACCTGCACGTCGAAGCGGCCGCCGGCTCGCAGGTAGGGCGACACTTCGGCGGTCACGAGCACCGCGGCGACGTCGCGCAGCCGCAGCTGTTCCGGCGGCACTTCGAGCTGGAAGCGGCGCAGCAGGTTCACGACCGAACGCACCGACGGCGTCGCACCGGTGGAGTTGCCGAAGCTGCGGTCGCCCGAACCGTCGAGACCCGTGACGAGCCCGTAGCCGACGATGCGGCGCGGCACGTTGCCCGTGTGCAGCGTGAGGTCGCCGACGCGCGCGGGCGTCTGGGCGAACGCGCCCGCGGGCAGCAGCAGGCACGCGACGGCGAGCAGGAACGGTGCGCACGCGCGCGCGCGGCGAAACAGGCGGAGGATCATGGCCAGAGGGCTCCCAGGAGCTTGCCGAGCAGTCCGTTGCGAGGGGCGATCTTCTTGCCCTTGTACGTGATCACCGCGTCCACGATGGCGTCCGAACGCACCTGGTTGCGCACGTTCACGTCCTCGGCGCGGATCGCGCCCGTGAGCGTGACGTCCTGCACGCGTCCGTCCACCGACGTCTTCTTCGTGCCCGAGATGCGCGCGACGCCGTTCGGCGACACGTCGAGCACGCGACAGGTGATGACCGTGGTGAAGTCGGCCGAATGCCCGGCGTCGCCGACCTCGCGCGTGTTGTTGTTGAGGCTCGAGCCGAACGACTTGCCCGGCCCGACGCGCAGGTCCGTGCCGATGCCCGCGTTCAGGTCCGCGCGCTGCGAACGCGTGCCCGTGGCCACGTGCTGCGTGCGTTCGCGTGCCTCGGTCTGTTCGTCCACGAGCACCGTGACGAGATCGCCCGGCCGCAGCGCGGTGCGATCCGAAAGCCACGACGCGCGCGCGGCGCGCACGGGCTTCGCCGGCGCCGCCGTCGTGCTGTCGGGCACGACCGTCGAGTCCGCGGGCGTCGCGTCCTGCGCGAACGCCGCGCCCGCACCGGCCAGCGCGACGATCGTCGCGAATGCCGCCAGGAGTCGCTTCATCGCCGATCCCCTCCCGCACCCAGCGTGGCGAGCCCCGGCGCCGTGACGGTGCCGGTGAGCCGCGCGGGGCGCTCTTCGAGCCGGGCCCGCACCTGCTCGCCGCGACGGGCGGAGTTCAGTGCGATGCCCGTGACCGAGACTTCGACGTCGCCGCTGCGCCATTCGAAGCGCACCGGTTCGCCCGCCAGGACGAGCGCGGGTGCGGCGACGGCCGGCGGCATCACCACTTCGTTCGCGCGGATCGCGCGGCGCACTTCCCAGCCGACCGCGGGCAGCACGAGGCTGTCGCCGGCCGGCGCGCCCCAGTGCACGCGCACTTCCTCGCGCAGGTCGGCCGGCGCGAGCGACGCGCCCGCGCGCAGCGGCCGCGTCGCGACCATCACCGGGCGTTCGACGCCGGCGCGCAGCCGCACCGCGACGGCGGCCGAGTCCGCCGGGATGGAACACCACCACGAACCAGCCGCCCGCCCCGTCGCCGAGCACGCGGAACGGCGCGTCGGCTTCGGGCGCCGCGGCCGCGCTCGACAGGCCCCACGCGAGCCGCACCTCGCCCACCGGCACGCGCCAGAGGTCCGCGAGCCGCGTGGCGACGCGCTGCGCGAGCGGGCGCGGCATGTCGGCGGCGTCCGAACGCGACGCGAGCAGCAGGGGCGACAGCCCCGCGAGCAGCCACCTAGCGAATGATGTCATGGGTCGCCTGCATCATGTCTTCCGCCGCGCGGATCGCCTTCGCGTTGATCTCGTAGGCGCGCTGCGCCGCGATCATGTCCGTCATCTCCTGCACGATTTCCACGTTGCTCGTCTCGAGCATGCCCTGCGACAGGCGGCCGAAGCCCTCCTCCTGCCCGTAGCCGAGGATCGGGTCGCCCGACGCCGGCGACGCGGCGTACTGGTTCTCGCCGATCGCCTGCAGGCCGCTCGGGTTGAGGAAGCGCGCCAGCTCGAGCCGGCCGATCTCGACTTCCTGCACCGCGGTGCTCGTGCGCACGCTCACCGTGCCGTTCGCCGAGATCGTGAGCCCGGACGCGTCGGCGGGCACCGTGACGCCGGGCAGCAGCTGGTAGCCGCCGCTCGTCGTGAGCACGCCCTGGTCCGAGATCGTGAAGCTGCCGTCGCGCGTGTACGCCGTCGAACCGTCGGGACGCTGCACCTGGAAGTACCCTTCGCCCTCGATCGCCACGTCCAGCGGCCGCTGCGTGTTCTCCGGCGCGCCCTGCGCCTGCAGGCGCATGATCGCGCCCACGCGCACGCCCTTGCCGACCTGCACCGGGCCGACCGTCTGGCTGGCCTGGTAGTTCACGATGCGCGAACCCTCGAGCGTCTCGTAGAGCACGTCCTCGAAGCTCACGCGGCTGCGCTTGAACGCCGTGGTGTTGACGTTCGCGAGGTTGTTCGCGATCACGTCGATCATCCGCTGCTGTGCGGCCATGCCGCTCGCGGAAGTACGCATGCTGCCGTTCATGCTGGTCCTTTCGTCAGGGCCGCCCCTCGCGGGCCGCGGCGATCCGGGGTGGCGGTGCGTCAGGCCTTGCCGACTTCGTTCGAGACCGCGCCGAGCACGCTGTCCATGGCGCGCAGGGCGTCCATGTTCGCGGTGAACGCGCGCTGGATCGTGACCAGGTCCACCATGGCGGTGAGCGGATCGAGGTTCGCTTCCTCGACGGCGCCCTGCCGCACCCGCGTCGCGGCGGCGTCGGCGGCCTGGAGTTCGCCGTTCCACGAGAAGCGGCCGAAGCCCTCCTTGCGGAGCTGCGACGTGTCGCCGACGTCCACGACTCGCAGCCGGCCGGCGTTGCCGCCGTCCACCACGACCGAACCGTCCCCGTGCACTTCCACCGTGCCTCCCTGCAGCAGCAGCGGGCCGTCCACGCCGAGCACGCGATGGCCCTGCTGGTCCGTGAGGTAACCCACCGAGTCGAGCCGGAACGAACCGCCGCGCGTGAGCCGCTCGCCTTCGGGCGTCTCGACCACGAAGAAGCCCTTGCCGTCGAGCGAGAGGTCGAGCGGCCGGGCGGTTTCGCGGAACGTGCCCTGCTGCAGGTCGAGCTCCTGCACCGGCACCGGGAACGCCGAACCGCCCACGCGGCGCGCGGTGATGCGGTCCGCCTTGAACGCGTCGGAGCTGGCGTTCGCCATGTTGTTCGCGGTCACTTCCTGCTTGCGCATGTAGTAGGACAGCGAACGCGCGGTGTTGAGGATTCCCTGCAGCGGCATGTCGTCCTCCGGAGCGGGGCCCGCGCGGATCGCGGGCACGGCCACTCGGACGGAGGAACAGCAAGCCATGTGCCGCGAGGGACGGCGGCCCGGCCGCACGCAACGGCCGTCATTTGCGCGGTTGCGAGGGCCGTCGGCGGGCGTCGGGGCGCGTCGGGACGCGGCAGAACGTGCCGCCCGGAAAGCCCTGCCGGAGCCGCGGCCTCAGCCGCGGCGGACGAGGCGCGCCAGGCCCGCGAAGCGCGGGGCACGGGGCGCGGGCACGGGGCGCGAGAACGGCGACTCGGGCGCGAGCAGCGCACTCACCGCGTCACGCGGCAGACCGCTCGTGCGCGCGATCGCGGCCGCCGGACGGCCCGCGCGTGCGAGCGACAGCACCGTCGCGCGCGTGTCGCGCGCGGCGCGACGCGCGACGCCCAGCACGCCCGCGAGCAGCAGCAGCCCGAGGAACGCGCCGCTCACCGCGAACGCCACCGGACCCGCCGCATGCCACGCGTCGCGCGACGCGCTCACCCACCCGGGTTCGCGCAGGCGGCCGAAACGCGTCGCACAGCCGTCGGCGCCGCGCGGCGCCGCGATGCGCGGCTCCGGACGGGGCAGCTCGATCCGGACCTTCGTGGGCCACGCGGCGACCGCCGTGGCCGCACCGGCACGCCACTGGCGCGAAAGCGATTCCCACGGCAGCCGCGGCAGGTTGCCCGCGACGACCAGCACGGCCGCGGTCACGAGCACGGCGACGAGCGTCGAGCGCTTCACGCCGCCTCCCGCGTCGCCACCTGCACGAGGTCGCGCAGGCGCTTCAGCGCGCGCGTGCGGATCTGCGAGATGCGCGACTCGGAGACGTGCATCACTTCGCCGATCTGCCTCAGGTTGAGCTCTTCGTAGTAGTACAGCGACAGCACGAGCCGGTCGCGGCCGGACAGCTGCTGGAACGCCTCGCGCAGCCGGTTCACCGTCTCCTCGTGGTCGAGTTCGTCGCCCACACCGGCGGCGAACACGTCCGCGATGCTCTCGGACAGGCGCGGCTCGTGATCGTCGTCACCGTGACCACCGTCGAGCTGCAGGATCACGCGGCCGTCCACCTCTTCCTGCCAGCGGAAGTAGGTCGGCATGTCGATCTGCAGGGACTCCGCGATCTCCTCGTGCGAAGGCTGCCGGCCGTGCTTCTGCTGCAGTTCGTGGCGCGCGGCGGCGAGCTGGCGGCTGCGCATGCGGATCGAGCGCGGCATCCAGTCGCGGCTGCGCAGCTCGTCGAGCATGGCGCCGCGGATGCGCGGCATGGCGTAGGTGCTGAACGCGAGCCCGCGGCCCGGGTCGAAGCCCTCGAGCGCCTGCACGAGGCCGAGCGTGCCGGCACCGATCAGGTCGTCGATCTCGATCTCGCGCGACACGCGGCGCGCGAGCTGGTGGGCACTGTGGTGCACGAGTCCCAGGTAACGGTCGAGCAACTGCGCGCGCACACGGGCGTCGCCCGTCTCGCGATAGCGCGTCCACAGCGCTTCGATCAGGTCCGTCATGTCGGCAATCCCCTCGATGGCATGCCTGCCGGGCCGACTTCCGTCGCGGCGTCGTGCCGCGCCGTCTCCTCGAGCCGTCGTGCGATCGCGTCGGTGGCTTCGCGTCGTTCCCCGAGCAGCGCCCCGGGATTCCGGGCGCACCGCCGGAGGCCCTCGTCCTCCGCCAGGCAACCCGCCCAGGCGAGCTCGCGTTGCAGGAACCGCTGCGCCGCCAGCGACAGCCGATCGAATACGGCTTGCCCTTCTTCATCGGCCAGCACGCCGTTGACCATCACCTCCAAAGGCACCGAAGGCAGCTGGAGGCTCGTGATTTTCAGGAGCGCGTACACGTCCGCGAGCGCCGCGGGCTCGGGAGTCGCCACCGCGACGAGCCGCGTGGCGCGGATCCCGGCCGCGCGCACCGCGCTCTCGAGCCCGGGGCCGCCGTCCACGATCACGTGGTCGAAGCCGTCGTACACCGTGCTCAGGCGGTGATGCAGGCGCGCCCGGTCCACGGCGGTGAGGCCGTACAGGTGCTCCGCGCCGGAATCTGCCGGGAGCAGCGAAAGATGCGGTGCCAGCGGCAGCACGAGCTCGCCCGGCGTCGCTTCGCCCGTGAGCAGCGCGCGCAGCGACCGCGGCGGCCGCACGCCGAGCAGGATGTGCAGGTTCCCCGTGTTCTGCGCGCCGTCCAGCAGCAGCGTGCGACGGCCGCGCCGCGCGAGCGCGGCCGCGACCAGCACGGCGAGCGTGGACTTGCCCACGCCGCCCTTGCCGGACCCGAACACCGTCACGTCGGGAGCGGCGAGCACGGCGGGTGCCGGCACGACCGGCGTCGCGTGCAGCGCGAAGGCTTCGCTCACACCGCCTCCGCGTGATGCGCGAAGTGCGCGACCGAGCCCGGCGTGACGCCGGTGTCGGGCGCGGGCTGCAGATGGCGCGAGACGTCCTGGCCGTCGGCGACCCAGCGCATGGGCACGCCGAACTGGCGGGCCAGTTCGAACACCGTGCGTTCGTCGGCGTACTCGTCGAGCTTGGTGAGCAACAGGTGCGTCACGCCGAACGGCAGGTGCGCGGTCAGCATGTTGCGGGCGAGCGGGCGCTGCAGGCCCGCGGGCAGCACGAGGTGCACTTCGTCCGGCGCGAGCGCCTGCAGCAGCGCCTGCGCCTCGCGCAGGTCCGCGATCGCGCGCGGGCCGCGCCCGGGCGTGTCCACGAGCACGATCTCGCAGGCCGAGAGCCGCTCGAGCGCCGGACCGAGGTCCGTCGCGTCGTAGGCGACTTCGAACGGGATCTGCGCGAGTTCGGCGGCCAACCGCGCCTGCTCGACCGCGCCGAGCCGCCAGGTGTCGAGGCACAGCACGCCCACGCGGCTGCCACCGAACGCGAGCGGGTGCCGCGCGAGCTTGGCCAGCGTCGTGGTCTTGCCCGCCCCCGTCGGCCCGACGAGCGCGACCACGCGCGGACGACGCGCGACGGCGCGACGCGCGTCCGGGCGGCGCTCCGCCGGTGCGGGCGGCGCGAATCGCCGGTGTTCGGCGGGCACGGGTGCCGGCGCTGCCGCGGCGTCGGCACGCAGCAGCGCACCGGCACCTTCGCCGCTCACGGGCCGCAGCGACGTGCGGCGGCGCTGCTCGGAAGCGGTCACGGGATCGGCGGCCACCATCTCGAACCCCATGCGGCGGCCGTCGAGAATGCGGCGCACGCTCACGACGACGGCGTCTTCACCGATGAGCAGCTGCGCGCGGGCGAGAAGCGACGGGACGTCGCTTCCGGTCAGGATCTCGATGGGCATGGCCTAGGCGATCTCCCACATGCGGAGGGTCTGGATGGGCGTCTGCGTCGGCAGTTCGCCGAGCGAGATGATGGGCAGGCGAGGCAGGATCGGTTCGACGAGCCGGCGGATCCCCACGCGCAGCGCGGGCGGCGTGACGAGCGGCGGGAACTGCCCGTCCGCCTGGTACTCGTTCGCGATCCGGTGCAGCGACTGCAGCGCCTTGGTCAGCTCCTCGGGCTCCAGCGCGCGCGCGTTCTCGCGGGCGCGCGGCCCGAAGAGCTGCATCAGCGCGACCTCCATGCGCGGCCCGACGGTGATCGCGCGCACGCTCGGGCCGTCGCCCTGCAGCATCTGCGCGATCACCGGGGCGAGCGAACGGCGCACGTGTTCCGTGAGCTGCTCGGGGTCCTTCGTGACTTCGGCCGCGTCCGAGAGCACCTCGAGGATGCCCGCGAAGTCGCGCACCGGCAGGCCTTCCTTGAGCAGGCGCTGCAGCACGCGGTGCACCACGCCCAGCGAGAGCTTGCCCGGCACGACGTCTTCGACGAGCGCGGGGTTCGCCTCCTTGAGGCCGTCCATCATCTCGCGCACGTTCTGGCGCGTGAGCAGTTCGCTCGCGTGCTGCCGGATGATCTCCATGAGGTGCGTCGCGAGCACCGTGGACGCCTCCACCACGTTCCAGCCGAGCGCTTCGGCCGACGCGCGCTGGTCCGGCGTGATCCACACGGCGCGCAGCCCGAAGCTCGGGTCCTTGGTCGCGATGCCTTCCGGAGTGCCGATCGTGGTGCCCGTGTCGAGCGCGAGCAGGTGACGCGGCAGCACCTCGCCCCCGGCGATGCGCACGCCGCGCATGCGCACGACGTACTCCTGCGAGCCGAGCTGGATGTTGTCGCGGATGCGCACGGGCGGCACCAGCACGCCGAGCTCGAACGCGAGCTGCTTGCGCAGGATGCCGATGCGCTGCAGCAGGTCGCCCTGCTGGGATTCGTCCACGAGCGGGATCAGCGCGTAGCCGACCTCCATTTCGAGCGGCTCGACGCTGAGCACGTCCTTCATGGCCGGGGCGCCGGCGGGCGACGCCGTCTCGGCCTCGGCCGCGGGCGCTGCGGCGGCGGCTTCGGCGTCACGGCGCTGGTGCTGCTTGCCCGTGAACCAGCCGAGCGCGCAGGCGGCCGCCGCCAGCGTCAGGAACGGCAGCGTCGGCAGGCCCGGAACGAGGCCGAACAGCGCGAGGATGCCGCCCGCCGTCCAGAGCGAACGCGGGTCGCGCGTGAGCTGCAGGCCGAGCGACGGCGCCATGGATTTGCCGCCCGAGCCGTACGTGACGAGCAGGCCGGACGCCGTGCTCACGATGAGCGCCGGGATCTGGGTGACGAGGCCGTCGCCGACGGTGAGCGTGCTGAACGTGCGCAGCGCGTCGCCCGCGGACAGGCCCTGCTGCGTCATGCCGATGATGAATCCGCCGACCAGGTTGATCGCGGTGATCACGAGCCCGGCCACGGCATCGCCGCGCACGAACTTCGCGGCGCCGTCCATCGCGCCGTAGAAGTCGGCGTACTGGCTGATCTCCTCGCGGCGCCGCTTCGCCTCGACTTCGTCGATGAGTCCCGCCGACAGGTCGGCGTCGATGCTCATCTGCCGTCCCGGCATGGCGTCGAGGGTGAAGCGCGCGGCGACTTCGGCCACGCGACCGGCGCCCTTGGTGATCACCATGAAGTTGATCACGACGAGGATCAGGAACAGCACGAGACCCACGACGATGTTGCCGCCGATCACGAAATTGCCGAACGCCGCGATCACCTGCCCCGCGTGTCCCGTGCTCAGGATCAGGCGCGTCGTGCTCACGTTGAGTCCGAGCCGCAGCAGCGTCACGAGCAGGAGCAGGCTCGGGAAGATGCTGAACTCGAGCGGGTCGCGCGTGGACATGGTCACGAGCAGGATCACGATGCTGAGCGCGAACGACAGCGCGAGCAGCGCGTCGAGCAGGAACGGCGGCAGCGGCATCACGAGCAGCGCGACGATCGCCACGACGCCGGCGGCGAGGAACATCTCGGCGTTGCCGCTCAGCAGCGAACGCTTCCCACCCGCCGCCGCGGCCGGACCGTGCGCGTGCTTCGCGTGGCTCGAGGCGTGCGGCGTGCCGGCGTGCGAGCCACCGCCGCCGACGGGCGCCGTGGCGCCGGGAAGGGTCACGGAGCTCACGCCGCGGCCCTCCGTTCAGCCGTGCGGCCGTAGTGCGGGTTCCGTGTGCGGAACACCCACGCGAGGATCTCGGCGACGGCCGCGTAGAGCGCCGGGGCGATCGGCTTGCCGATCGCGCAGGTCGCGAGCAGCGCGCGGGCGACCGGCTTGTTCTCGACGCACGGCACGCCGGATTCGCGCGCGATCTTCTTGATGCGTTCGGCGACCTTGCGCTCGCCCATGGCCACGACGATCGGGGCGGGCGAGATCTCGGGGTCGTACTGCAGCGCCACGGCGACGTGGGTCGGGTTCGTGACCACGACGTCGGCTTTCGGCACCGCCTGGAACATGCGGCTGCGGGCGCGCTGCATCTGCATGGAACGGATGCGCGCCTTCACGTGCGGATCGCCGTCGGTCTCGCGGTTCTCGTTCCGCACTTCCTGCTTGGTCATCTTGAGGCTTTCCTCGTGCCGCCACACCTGCCAGGCGTAGTCCGCGCCCGCGATCACCAGGAACGCGAGCCCGATCGTGAGCACGAGCCGCACCGTGAGCGTCTGCATGACCGCGAGCACCGCGCCGGGTCCCGTCATGCAGAGCGACACGAGCTCGGGCCAGTGCGACTTGAGCACGACCCAGGTGATCCAGCCGAGTGCGACCAGCTTGAGCAGCGACTTGGGCAGGTTGATGAGCGCGTCCTTGCTGAACAGCTTGCGCAGGCCGCCCGTCGGGTTGAGGTTCTGCCACTTGGGCGAAAGCGCGCCGGGCGACATCTGGCCGCGCGCCTGCGCGAGGTTGACGAACACCGTGACGGCGACCACGCCGCCGATGAACGGCGCCAGCGCCACGAGCAGCCCGAGCGTGACCGTGCGGATCACGTTGACCGCGCCGACCGGCGTCAACGGCCCGGCCGAGAGGGCACCGGCCGACTCGCGCATCACGCGCGTCGCGAAGTTCCCGAGCGAGCCGCCGCCGGACATTCCCAGCATCGCGGCGCCTGCGAGCAGCACGGCGGCCGCCGACAGCTCGGCGCTGCGCGCGATGTTGCCTTCGTCGAGCGCCTGCTGCCGCCGTCGTGCGGTCGGACTCTCTGTTCTTTCCTGGCCGTCTTCGTTTTCCGCCATGGCGCGATCAGAGCTGGAGGTGCGAGAGGAGGGCGCGAACGTCTTCCGGCATGCCGTGCAGCCAGCCGGTGATCACGGACGCGACGATGGGCAGTGAGACCGAGAACATGAGCAGGCCGACGCCGATCGAGAGCGGGAACGACACCGTCATGGCATTCAGCTGCGGCACGGCGCGGCTCAGGATGCCGAGCGCCACGTTGGTGAGAAGCAGCGCGACCATCACGGGCGCCGCGGCGCTCACGGCGTACGAGAAGATCTTGCCGGCGAGCGCGATGGACGCGGTCTCCCCCGCGCCGAACGCGATGCCGCCGCCGGGCGGCAGCGTCTGCAGGCTGTCCGCGAGCCCGCGCAGCAGCACGAGGTGCCCGCCGATCATGAAGTAGAGCAGCAGCGCGAGCATGCTGGTGAGCGGCCCGATGCCCGACACCTGGAGCTCGGGGATCGGCGAGTAGCTCGGGGCGATCGAGAGCCCCATCTGCATGGACATGACTTCGCCCGCGAGCGACACGGCCTGCACGAGCACCGCGGCGACCATGCCGATGATCAGGCCGATCGCCATCTCGGCCGCCATCGGCAACGGGATGTCGAGCACCTGGTCGGGCAGCTTCGCGACCGGGGCGCACGGCAGCAGCAGCGCCGCGAGCACCACGGTGAGCGCCGTGCGCACGAGCCGCGGCAGCGACGTTCCCGACCAGCCGGGCGCCGTGAGCATGAGCCCGCCGATGCGCGCCGTGACGAGCGCGAAGGTGGGCCAGCGCTCGGGAGTCAGCGCGGTGGCGAGGAAGTCCGGGACGAAGGGCGTCATCAGGACACCAGCGTGGGCAGGCTGCGCAGGACGCCGGCGAGGTACTCGACGAGCCGCGTGAGCGCCCACGGCAGCGTGAGCACGAACACGAGCGCGAGCGTGAGCAGCTTGGGCACGAACGTCAGCGTCTGCTCCTGCAGCTGGGTCACGGCCTGCACGAGGCTCACGAGGATGCCGACCACGAGCGCGGTCGCGAGCAGCGGCGCCGCCACGGCGAGCGAGAGCATCACCGCCTGACGCACGAGATCCACCGCGAGTTGTCCGTTCACGGATGCCTCACTTGAAGCTGCCGACCAGGTTCTGGACCACCAGCGTCCAGCCGTCGGCGAGCACGAAGAGCAGCAGCTTGAGCGGCATCGAGATCATCATGGGCGGCAGCATGAACATGCCGAGGCTCATGAGGACCGACGCGACGACCACGTCCACGACGACGAACGGCAGGTACAGCACGAAGCCCATCTGGAACGCGGTGCGCAGCTCGCTGACCACGAACGCGCTCACGACCACCACGGTGGGCAGCTCGCTCTCGTCGTTCACGGACTCGATTCCCGACATCTGCGCGAACGTCGTCAGGTCCTGCTCGCGCACGTTGCGCAGCATGAAGCCGCGGAACGGCTCGATCGCGAGCGAGTAGGCCTTCGACTGGTCGATCTGCCCGGCGAAGTACGGCTGCAGCGCGTTGCGGTTCGTCTCCTCGAGCACCGGGTGCATGACCACCCCGGTGAGCAGCACGGCGAGCGCCACGAGCAGCTGCCCCGGCGGCACGGTCTGCGTGCCCATCGCCGAACGCAGGAAGTGCAGCACGATCAGGATCCGCGTGAAGCTCGTCATGAGCAGGAACAGCGCGGGCAGCAGCGTGAGCACGCCGAGGAACACGACGAGCCCGACCGCGCCCGACAGCCGGATCGCGTCCTTGCCCTCGCCGATGCGGATGTCCACCTGCGGCATGGGCGGAGGCGTCACCGTCGGGGCCGCGATCGCCGAGTTCACGCGCGCGGGCGCCGCCGGCGGCACCTTGGCGACGACGCCCTTGACGGGCGCCGGAGCGGTGACGTGCTGCGCGGCCGCGTCCGGCGCGAAGCCGCACGCGAGCCCGAGCGTGACGAGCAGGGCGAGGAAGCCCGCACCGCCGCGCGCCGCACGCGCGATGCCGCCGAACAGTGCGCCCAGGTCGAGCGCGGCACCCGGCGTTCCGGCGGCCGGCACCCGCCCCGTCGCGAACGGCGCGAGCGCCGCCGCCGAGGCGAGCACGCGCTCGCGATCGTCACCCTCGAGTTCGGCGAGCAGGTGCGCGCCGGCTTCCGCGGTGGACACCACGAGCACGCGCTCGCCCACCTGCAGCAGGGCCACACCCTGCTTCGGTCCGAGGCTCGTGCGCTGCAGGATCCGCAGCGGCAGTCCGCGGCCCGCGAGCACGGCACCGGGCGCGAGACGGCGCAGCAGCCAGGCGGCGATCAGGCACAGCGCGATCGTCACGCCGAAGGCCGCGAAGAGTCCGAGGGCGGACGAACCCGTCACGCCGCGATCTCCCCGTTCGGCCCGCCGAGCACCTTCGTGATCCGCACGCCGAAGTGCTCGCCGACCACGACCACTTCGCCCTGCGCGAACTTGCGGTCGCTGACGTAGATGTCCACCGGCTCGCCGACGATGCGGTCGAGCTGCACCACCGCGCCGATCCCGAGCTGCAGGATCTCCTGCACGGTCATGCTCGCGCGCCCGATCTCGATCGCGACGGGCATGGAGACGTCGAGGAGCGCATCGAACGCGGGCGATCCCGCGTTCTCCGAGCCCGGCATCTCCACGAGCGACGGCATGGCCGGCGACGATTCGTGAAAGCTCACAGCACCCTCCCTTGCTTGGACTGGACCGGACG
Source organism: Candidatus Eiseniibacteriota bacterium (assembly GCA_046327815.1). GTDB lineage: Bacteria > Eisenbacteria > RBG-16-71-46 > RBG-16-71-46 > RBG-16-71-46 > CAIXRL01. The sequence continues at coordinate 83,079 of JAXLXR010000014.1, forward strand.
CGCGGCGACCGGCTTCTGGACGCGTTCGACGATGCGGATGCCGAGATGCCCGCGCGACTGGCCGAGCGACCCCATGAAGCGCAGGCGCTCGTTCACGAGCAGTTCGACGGGTTGATCGGACGCCTGGCCGGTGTGCAGCACGCGGCCGGGCACGAGGTCGGAGATCTGCCGGGCGGACAGCCACAGCGTCGGGAACCGGGCGGCCACGCCGAGGTGCGCGTGGTGCAGGTTCTCCTCGACGTGTCGGCGCTGCGCGTGCGCGTCGGCGTCGGTCTGCTTCGCGTGCGGGCGGCTCGAGCCCTTCTCCTGCAGGAACGATTCCAGCGACGACATCGGCAGGCAGAGCGTGATGAAGCCGTTGAAGAGCGTCGAACGGATCTCGAGGTTGGTCACGAGCACGTTGTCCTCGCGGCTCGTGATCTGCAGCATCTCGGGGTTCGACTCGAAGCCGATGATCTGCGGATCGATCGTGAGGTGCTCCTGCCACGATTCGCGCAGCAGGCCGAGCGCGCGGTCGGCGACGTTGCGCACCACCGCCTGCTCGAGCGCGGTGAGCGGACGCTGCAGCACCTGCGGGTCGCCGGGCCCGCCGAACAGCCGGTCCACGAGGTGGAACGCGAAGTCCGTGCTCAGGTCCATCGCGCCCTCGCCACCCATCCGGTCGCCGATCGAGAACACGAACGACGCGCACGGCGTTCCGAGCGACAGGATGAACTCCGAGAACATCGCCTGCTCGACGCTGCCGACGACGACGTCCACCGGCATGCGCAGCATGGACGACAGCAGCGCCTGCACGCTGAGCGCGAAGCGGGCGTAGATGGACTCCAGGTTCGCCCGGCGGTCCTTGGAGACGCGCGGCGGGCGGCTGAAGTTGTACGGAACGATGTCCTCGCTGACCACCGGCGCCAGCGGCACCGGCGTGGTCTTCTGGAGGATCGCGTCGATCTCGCGCTGCGTCAGCGAATCGGCGGTCACCTTGCCGCCGGACGACGTCCGCTTGAGCAGTGAGTCGACGTCCTTCTGGTTCAGGCCTTCGTTCATGCGCGCTCCCGGAGCCTCGGCGTCACTGGATCACGAACTGGGGCAGGTACACCTGGAGCTCGACGCCTTCACCTTCTTCGCCGAGCACGGGCACGATCGCGGTGAGGATCCGGCTGCGCAGGCTGTCGCGCGCCCCGGCGGCGGTGAGCGTCTCGATCGTTTCGGCGGCGAGCAGCGTGACCACGCGGTCGCGCAGCTCGATCTCGTGTTCGCGCAGCACGTCGAGCGCGGCGGGATCGTCGGCCTGGATCGCGATCGAGCACATCAGGAACCGCTGGCCGTCGCTGTTGGCCGGGTTCACGATGATGTTGTCGAGACGGTAGACGGGCGACTTGCCCTCGCCTTCCTTGCCTTCCTTCTTCTTCTCCTTCTTCTTTCCCTTCTTCTTGTCCTTGTCCTTCGCGTGCGGGTCCTTCGCCTCGGCGAGCGCGGCGGCCTGCCGGGACTGGATGATCCGCGGCGCGAGCACGAGGGCACCGAGCGCGGAGCCGATGATCAGCGCCACGAGCACGACACCCGCGAGTACGACGATCGCCGGCTGCGCGGGCTTGGCGGCCTTGGCCGGGGCGCCGGCCTCGGGCGCCGCCTGGGGTTCCTTCGCTTCTTCGCTCATGCGTCCCTGCCTCGTGTGGTGGTCGGAACAGCCGGAAATCCACACCGGCTACTGCAACCGTGGTGCCACGATCGGGATCGGCGGGCGATGCGCGCGCGCGTGCAAGCGCGGGCCGCGCAAATGCCGGTGAAAAGGGCCGCTGCACGCATGCCCCGGACGGGGGCGGCGCGGCGGCGCCGGCGGCCGGCGGGGCGCGGCACGCCGCGAGGGTCGCGGCGCGGCGGAGTCTGCCGCCGGCGGGCGGCAGAACTTGCCGCCCGGGGAAAAGGCGCGGCCCCGCGGGAGGCGCCCGGAGGCGCCCCCGCGGAACCGCCGTCGTCGCTGCCGGAAGGATCAGCGACGCAGGTTCACGAGCTCGTTCAGCATGTCGTCCGACGTCGAGATGACGCGGGCGTTCGCCTGGAAGCCGCGCTGCGCGATGATCATGTTCGTGAACTCGGCCGAGATGTCCACGTTCGAGCCTTCGAGCGCACCCGGCGTGATGGACGAGGTGATCGTGCCGCCCGCGAAGCCGACGACGGGACCGCCCGAGTTCGCCGACTCGAGGTAGGTGTTGTCGCCCGAACGCAGCAGGCCCGACGGGTTCGTGAACTGCGCGAGCGAGATCTGGGCGAGCGAGCGGCTCACGCCGTTCGTGAAGTAGCCCGTGATGACGCCGCGCGGGTCCACCGAGATGCTCTGCAGCGAGCCGGCCTGGTAGCCGTTCTGGCTGCTGATGACGGCGTTCGACGGGTTCGTGAAACTCGCGAGGCCGTCGATGCCGTTGATCGTGCCGGGGTTGATGGACACGGTGAACGGCGCGCCGCCGCCCGCGGGCGTGAGCGTGATCCCCGTGCCGCCGCCCGGGTAGGTGAACGACGAGATGCTGCCCGTGTTGCTGAACGTCACGGCGCCGGTACCGGCGGGCGTCACCGCCGCGGTCGGGCACGCCGGCGCCCAGTCCCACGCGCCCGTCGCGGTCTTCGTGAACGTGATCTGCAGGTTGTGCGGCGCGCCCGTGCTGTCGTACACGGTGATGCCCATCTGGTGCGTGTCGCCGACGTCGGCGTTCGCGTCGAGGTTGCCCGACAGGCTGATCGTGTCCGTCGCCTGCGCGGGCGCCTTGTCGCCGAGGCGCAGCTGCACGTCGCCGATCGCGGCCGCGGTCGAGAAGTTGCCGAGCGCGTCGGCGTTGATGCCCTGCACGATGAAGCCCGAGCTCGGCGAAATGAGGTGGCCCTGCGCGTCGAGCTGGAAGTTGCCGGCACGCGTGAACACGCGGCGCGGGCCGTCGGAGCAGACGAACAGCGCGTCGCCCTGGATCGCGAGGTCGAGCGGCTGGCCGGTGGTTTCGAGCGAGCCCTGCGTGAACAGCTGGTCGATCGAGGCGACGTTCATGCCCGTGCCGATCTGGATCGGGTTGATGCCGCCCGTGTTGCCCGGCGGGCGCGACGCGCCCTGCAGGAGCTGCACGAACGCTTCCTTGAACGTCACGCGCGACGACTTGAAGGCGGTCGTGTTGACGTTGGCGATGTTGTTGCCGATCACGTCCATCTTGGTCTGGTGGTTGCGCAGACCGGACACGCCGGCGAAGAGCGCTCGCATCATGGTGTGAAGTCTCCCCTCGTTGGACTTCTGTCCCCAACTTCGTTTCGCAAACTGTCGGATCGCGACCGGTGCGTCAGCGGTTGGCGTAGCCCCTCAGGCGTTCGGCCACCGTGGACGTGTCGCCGCTGCCGTCCCCGTAGGGATCGCCGGTGTCGGCGCCCCCGGGTGAAGGCGTGGGATTCGTGGTCGTGCTGCCCGAACCGCTCGTGCCGCCGCTCGTGTCGCCGGACGTGCCGCTGCCGGACGACGTCGCGGGCTCGATCTGCACGAGATCGTCGAGCGTGATGTCCATCTTGCCGACGTGGAGCACGATCGAGCCGTTCTTGAACTCGACGGACGAGACGACGCCCTTCGTGAACGTCGTGACGTTCAGGCTCTTCTCCCCGGCCTTCACTTCGACCGAGTAGTGCCACGTGCCCGGAGGCAGGTCGCTCGGGAGCGTCACGTCGATCGCGCCGCCTCCGAGCTGGCCGAGGTCGCGCGTGGCGACGACTGCACCTTCGGCGTTCAGGATCTTGAGCGTGCCGGCGCCGCCGGAACCGCCGACCTCGAGGTGCACGGAGGCCGAGCCGGAAGACGGGATCGTGACCTGGTCACCGAGCGCGAGCACCTGCCGTCCGATCAGCGACGCCGACAGCGACGTCTGCCCGACGAGCGTGGCCATGTGCGCCGCCTCGGTCTGCGATGCCATCGCCGTGTTCAGCTGCGTGAGCTGCTCGACGCTGGTGAACTGCGCGAGCTGCGCGGCGAGCTCGTGCGGCTGCAGCGGGCTCGTGGGATCCTGGTGCTTGAGCTGCGCGACCAGCAGCGTGAGGAACGCGTCCTTGTCCAATGACTGCTTCGGGCCCGTGTCCGTCGTGCCCGAAGTGCCGCCGAAGTACTGCGGCGAGGTGGTCGGAGAGATCATGCGTCCCGCCTTTCGTCGCGCGGCTCGCGGCGGCCCCGGTTGGAGCCCCCGCCGTCCTGCCGCGTTTCGCGTCCCTGCGTGTTGCGCTGCTGCCGCGGCTCTCCCTGCCGCCGTTCCTCACCGGACTGCGACTCGCGGCCGGCACCCGCGCCGCTCAGCGCGCGCGTGTCCTGCACCGAGACCTTCGCGTCCGTGAATCCCTGCTCCGCCAGCGCACGCTTGAGCGCGCCGACTTCGCCACCCGCCCGCTGCAGCGTGCCGTCGTGCGACGAGAGGATCGACGCACGCACGCTGTCGCCCCGCACGCTGATGCGCAGCCGGCCTTCGAGCCCGTTCTCGCCCCGGAACTGGAGCGTCACCTGGTCGGCCGCGCGCCGCATCGGCTCGAGCCGCGGGTCCTGCACGCCTTCGCCGGCGTTCGCCTGCGCCGCGGCCGCGGCGGCGTCGGCCGTGAGCCGCGCCGACGACGACTGCGCGCCGCCGGTGTCCGGCGCGGACGCGGCCATCGTGGCCGCGCCGTTCGCGGGTGCCGCGGCCGTGGCCGTGGCGCTCGCGGGTGCCGGCGCGGGCGCCGGCGCCGCGTCCCGTGCGAAGCCCGGTCCGCGCCGCGCTCGTCGCGCGTCGTGTCCGGCTGCCCGCCCGCGCGTCCCTGCGCGTGCGTGGCCGCCGCGACCGGCTGCGGCGCCTGGGACCGCGGCGCGTCCGAGCGCGGCGTGACCGGGCGTGCGTCCGGTTCGTTCGAAGCCCGGGCGGCACCGGCGACCGAACGCGGTTCGCGCGACGCGTCCTGCGTCGCCGCGACCACGGCCTGCGCCACGGGTGAAGCCGGTTTCGCCGGCGCGTGTTCGCCGTCCGTACGCACGGGCGCCGGAGCGAGTGCACGATCGAGCACCGCCTCGCGAGCGGGTTCCGCCGCCTGCGGGGCCGGCGCGGGCGCGCCCTCGGCGGGCATCGCGCTCATGCGGATCGGTGCGGGCGTCACGACCGGCGCGGGCCGTCCGTTCCACGCGGTCTCGACCGGCTCGGGAGCCGGCTGCGGCGCCGCGGTCGTGGCCGCGGGTGCGGCCGCGGATTCCGCGGGCTCGGCGGCGGCGTTGGCCACGACGGCGCCGAGCGCGGCGACGGCCTTCGTGGCGGCGCGCGCGCCTTCGCGGGCGGCCGGTGTGACCGGGGCCGCGAGCGTGCGGGTGGCCACGACGCGCACGCTCGCACCTGCGGCGGCGACCGGCACGGGCAGCGCCGCCGGTTCGTCCTGCGGCAGTGCGGGACGCGGGCGATCGGCCACCGTCGCGGGTGCGACGGGCAGCGGGGCCACGGGCACGAGCTTCACGGCCGCGACGGGAGCCGCGGCGGCGGCCGGGGCCGCGCCGGAAGACACGGCGGCGGACGCCGGGGAGGCCGCGTTCTGCGCGGTCCCCGGCGTCTCGGCCGCCTCACGAGCAGAGCGCTCGTGACGGGGTGCGGGCGCACGCTCCTGCGTTTCGCGCGTGCGTCCGGTACGGGCATCCTGCGAAGCGACACGATCGCCGCCGTCGGACGAGGTCGTGTCCTGGTCCACGACGGGCCGCTCCTGCTCCTCGGCCCGCGGCGCGTCGGTCTCGCGCGCCTCGGTCGGCGCGACGGACGGTTCGCTCGCGCGCGACTGCGACGCAGCCGCGAGCCCCAGCGCGAGCTGGAACTCGACGCCGTCGGCGTCGTCGTGCGAGGCACCGTTCACGCGCGCACCGGTGCGCGGCGCGGCGGGCAGGTTCACGATCGTGTTCAAGGGCGGGCCTCCTTCGCGGGCACGAGCAGGCGGCGGCTGAGCGCGGCCGCCCGTTCGGGCGGCATCTGCGAGAGCACCGTGGCGGCGTTGCGCGGCGACATCGAGCGCAGCAGGCCTTCGATCTGGGTGTCGTTCAGGTAGCCCATGATCTTGGCGGCCTCGGCGGGCTTCATGTTCATGAGGATGCTGCCCACCTGCTTGTACGTCTCGGGATCGGGCTCCGCGGCACCGGGCCGGGCCACGACCGGCGGCACGCGCACCGGCTCGATCGCGGCCTGGTGGGCGGCGGTCGCGGCATCGGTGGTGTGCTCGGCGGGCGCGGCCGCGCCTTCGGGCTCGGCCGGCGTGGCTTCGCCCGCCGGCGCGGCTTCGTGCGCGAGCGTGGATTCGGCCGGAGCCGCGGCGTGTTCGGCGCCGGGCGCGGCGTGCGCCGCGGCCTCGTGCTTCGTGGTGTCCGCGTGCGCGGCCGCGATCAGCGAGTCGGCCCCCGCCGGCAGCTTGGGGGCGGTGAGCACGAGCGTGCCGGTGGTGCCGCCGATGCCGATCAGGAACGCGGCGACGCCGAAGATGACGAGCTTCATGGTTTCCCCTCGCGAGCTTGACCGCGGCGCCGCAGCGCCACGTCGTCCACGTCCTTCTGTTCGGCGCGCGAGACGTCGTCCTTCCACGTCTCGAAACGCTTCTCCTTGAGCTTTTCCACCACGCGCAGTTCGCGGCGCTTCTCGCCGTACCGCTCGAGTTCCGCCGACACGCGGACTTCCGCTTCCTTCACCGCCTCGGACGCCGCCTCCACGTGCGCCCCGGCGAGGTCGCGCGTGAGCCCGAGATTGCCGAGCACGCCGGCGGGCAGCGTCGCGTGTTCCGCCGAACGCCCCGCCTGTTCGCCGATGCGGTCGAACGCGCGGCGGGCGCGCTCCAGCGCGTCGCGTTCGCGCTGCTCGTCGCGCATGGCCGCGCCGAGCACCGACGCCTGCTCGCGCTCGGCGCGTTCGCGCAGTTCGCGCAGCCGCTCGAGCCGGAACGTGAAGCGCTTCACGCGTCACCTCCCGCGGTGCGCTGCATCGCCTGCTGCGTCACGCGCGCGTGCTCGCCGAGCCATTCGTGCGTCTCTTCGAACGTCGTGCCTTCCTCCGCCTGCTGGCGCAGGAACGCCAGCATCTGTGGACGCATCGCGATCGCGGTGTCCACGGCCGGATCGGCGCCCGCCTTGTAGGCGCCGACCGAGATGAGGTCCTCGTTCGCGCGGTACGCCGCCTCGAGGCGCAGGAACTGGTTCGCCGCCTCGCCACGGTCGCGCGGCAGCACTTCGTCGCGCACGCGGCTCACGCTCTCGAGCACGTCGATCGCCGGGAAGTGCTTCTGGTGCGCGAGCCGGCGCGTGAGCACGATGTGGCCGTCCAGGATCGACCGCGCCGAATCGGCCACGGGCTCGTTGAAGTCGTCGCCCTCGACGAGCACCGTGTACATGCCCGTGATGCTGCCGGTCTCGGCCGTGCCGGCGCGTTCGAGCAGGCGCGGCAGCTGCGCGAACACCGACGGCGGGTAGCCCTTCGTGGTCGGCGGCTCGCCCACGGCCAGCCCGATCTCGCGCCACGCCATGGCGACGCGCGTGACCGAGTCCATCATGAGCAGCACGTCGCGGCCGGTGTCGCGGAAGTACTCCGCGATCGCGGTCGCCACGAACGCGCCGGTCGCCCGCACGACCGGCGCCTGGTCGCTGGTCGCGACCACGACGACCGAACGCGCGAGCCCTTCGGGACCGAGGTCGCGCTCGAGGAACTCGCGGACTTCGCGCCCGCGCTCGCCGAGCAGCGCGATCACGTTGATGTCGGCGTTCGAGCGGCGCGCGATCATGCCGAGCAGCACGCTCTTGCCCACGCCCGAGCCGGCCATGATGCCGATGCGCTGGCCGCGCCCCAGCGTGAGCAGCCCGTCGATCGCGCGCACGCCGGTGGCGAGCGGCGCGTGGATGCGCGGGCGCGTGAGCGGCGAAGGCGGGTCGGCGGACAGCGGCATGCGGCGCGTGTGGCCGAGCGGCCGGCCGTCGTCGAGCGGGCGGCCGAGTCCGTCGAGCACGCGGCCGACCATCTGCTCGCCGGCGCGCGCGAAGAACCCGCGGCCGAGCGGCGTCACCACGTCGCCCGGGCGGATGCCTTCGAGTTCGCCGAGCGGCATGAGCAGCACCCCGCGCTCGTGGAACCCGGCGACCTGCGCGAGGATTCCCGTGCGGTCGTCCGGCGCGATGCGGCACACGTCCCCGACCGCGACCGGAAGGCTGGACGCCTCGACGACCTGGCCGATCACGCGGGTCACGCGCCCGAGCACGGTGAAGCGGTCCGCGTCGTCGAGCACGGCCGACGTGCGGGCCGCCCAGCCGGCGTTCGCGAGCTCACTCATGGTCGAACCTCTCGTAGAGCGCGCGCAGCGCGGTGTCGGTGCGGCCGTCCACGATTCGCGCCGGGCTCTCGACGAGGAAGCCGCCCTTGTCCACGGCCGCGTCCGCGATCCACTGCACGCGCACGCTGCGGCCGGCCGGCAGGAGCGACTCGGTGTTCGAGCCGAGCGTGCGGAGGTCGTCGGGGTGCAGGTGCACGTCGAGCGTGTGGTCGAGCGGCAGCAGTTCGATGGCCTTCGTGACGAGCGAGCCGAGCAGTTCCGGCGAGGCGTCGAGCTCGCGGCGCACGAGCTTGCGCGCCACGGTGAGCGCCACCGCCTGCAGGTCGCTCTCGCGGTCGCGGGCGAACTCGGCGCTGATGCTCTCGAGGTGCGCGGCCACGCGGGCGACCGCCTGCAGCGCGGTACGGCAGCGTTCGTCGGCACGCGCACGTTCCTCGCGCGCCGCATCCGCGCGGCCGCGACGGTACGCCTCGTCCTCCAGCTGGGCGCGCGCGCGGGCGCCGTCGTCGGCGAGCGCCGGCAGCCAGCCGCGCCCGGCCTCCACGGCCACGGCGGCGGGCGCCGCGGGCTCGGGCTCGGCGACCACGCCCGCACCGGGCGCGAGTTCCACGCGCGTCAGCGACAGCGGCGTCCAGCGATCGCGATCACTGGATGATGTCATCGCCGCCTCCACGCCCGGAGATCATGATGTCGCCCGAGTCCGACAGGCCGCGCACGATCTCGATGATGCGGGCGTGCGCCGCCTCGACGTCCTTCACGCGCACGGGCCCGAGCATCTCGATCTCTTCCTCGAGCGCCTGCCCCGCGCGTTCGGACATGTTCGAGCGGATGTGCTTCTTGAGTTCGTCGCTCGCGGCCTTGAGCGCGAGCGCCAGATCCTTGGCGTCCACGTCGCGCAGCACGCGCTGGATGCCCTTCGAGTCCACGAGCAGCAGGTCCTCGAACACGAACATGAGCGCCTTGATCTGGTCGGCGATCTCGACGCTGCGCTGCCCGATCGTCTCGAGCAGCTCCTTCTCGAGGCTCTGGCCGGTCAGGTTGAGCAGCTTCGCCACGGCGTTCGGGCCGCCCGACACGCGCATCTCCTCGGACAGCGACAGGTCGGTCTTGTTCGACAGCCCGCTCTCGACCAGCAGCAGCATGTCCGGCGAGATCTTGTCCATGCGCGCGATGCGGTAGAGCACCTCGGCCGCGAACGTCGGGTCCATGCCCGTGACGACGCTGGCCGCCTGCCGCTGGTCGAGGTGCGCGAGGATCAGCGCGATCGTCTGCGGATGCTCGCCGCGCAGGATGCCCGCGAGGACTTCCGGCTGCGCGTTGCGCAGGCGCTTGAGCCCGGTGTCCACGAGCTGTTCCTGGATCTTCTCGAGGATCGCCTTGGCCTTCACGGGACCGAGCGCGGTCTCGAGGATCTCCTGCGCCAGGTCCACGCCGCCGCGCGCGACGGACTCGACCGCGCGCGAGACCTGCTGGAACTCGGACAGCACGTGATTGACGCGGTCGGCGCCGACCAGCGGCAGCGACGCGATCTCGCGCGAGACCAGTTCGACCTCGCGCGGCGACAGCAGCTGCATGATCTTGGCGGAACGCTCGGCGCCGAGCGCCATGCACAGCACGGCCCCCTTCTGGGGACCGGACAGGCGCTCGGTCTCGTCCACGCGCGGCTTGCGCTGCAGGCTGGTCATCAGCTCTCCGCCAGCCAGGCCTTCAGCACCTGGGCCGTCACTTCGGGCCGCTCGCTCGACTCCTGCTTCAGCCGGTTCTTCAGCTTCACGACCTCACTGTCTTCCTGGATCCGCGGGTGCTCGGGTTCTGCGGCGAGCGTCGCGACGGCCGCGGCTCCGCTGGCCCCACCGGCGCTCAGGGCCGCGCCTCGCGGGGCGGCGGCGCCTTTCGGGGGCGTGAGGAGGTTCTTCACCTGCAGCGCGATGAGCAGCATGACCACGATCGCGACCACGCCGACGAGCGGGTGGCTCACGCGCTCGGCGACCGCGACCGGGTCGAGCTTGGGCTTGGCGTCCTTGGCGTCGCCGGCCGCCTGCACGGGCTCGAACGGCACCGCGAGCACGGTGAGCCGGTCGCCGCGCGTGGTGTCCACGCCCACGGCGTTGCGCACCATGGCGTCGATGTCGGCGAGCTGCTTCTCCTTCTCGCCCGCGCGGATCGCCTTCTCGTCCACCAGCACCGCGACGGTCATGCGGGTGAGCCGGCCCGCGAGGCTCGTGCTCTTTTCGAGCCGCCGCGAGTTCTGGTACTGGTTGCTCACGATGGTCTGCGGCGTGCCGCCGTCGGCGGGCCCGCCCTCCGAGCGCTGCTCGGTCTGCAGCACCTGGCCGTCGGGATTGAACGTCTCGGTCGTCGCGTCCACCTGGTCGAAGCTCACGAGCGCGGTGACCTGCGCACGCACGCGCCCGACGCCGACGACCGTGCCCACGAGGTCCTGGATCTTGGCGACCGTGCTGCCCTCGATGCCGTGCGCGACCTCGAGCTGGCGGCCCGTCAGCCCCGCACCACCGGCACCGGAGCTCGGCATGGACAGCACGCGGCCGGTGTTGTCCATCACCGCCACGTTGTCCGCGGACAGCCCCTCGACGCTGTTGCTCACCACGTACGTGATGCCCTGCACGGCCTCGGTCGAGAGCGGCGTACCGCCCTTGAGCGTGAGTACGACCGAGGCGCCGGTCTGGCGGTCCTGGCGTCGCACGCTGCTCGTGTTCGGCAGCAGCAGGTGCACCTCGGCGCGCTCGACGCCCTGCAGCTGGCCGATCGTGCGCGACAGTTCGCCCTCGAGCGCGCGCTGGTAGGTGACGCGCTGGGTGAAGTCGGTCATGCCCCACGACGGCTTGTCGAACAGCTCGAGGCCGGGCCGCCCGTTCGCGGGCAGTCCGCCCTTCGCCAGCGCGACGCGTGCGCGGGCGACGTCGGCCGCGGGCACCTGCACTTCGGTGCCGCTCGCGCCGAGCCGGTAGGCGATGTTCGACTTGGCCAGCGCGTCACCGACCTCGCCGGCCTCCTTGAGATCCATGTCGTGGAACAGCGTCACGTAGGTCGGCGTCGAGGCCCAGCGGCCGACGAAGCCGATGCCCACGATCAGGGCCACGAGCAGCCCGGCCACCAGGAAGCGGCGCGAGGCGTCCATGTTCCGGACGGAGCTGACGATGGGAAGCGCGGAGTCGGCCATGGGGTCCTGTGGTTACTGGATGTTCATCACGGTGCGATACGCCTCGGTGAGCTTGTTGCGCACCTCGACGAGCAGTTCGAGCGAGATGGCGGCTTCTTCGCTGGCCGCCATGACCTGGTGCAGCTCCACCGGCTCACCGCGCAGGAACGCCTGGATCATGTCCTTGGCGTTGTCCTGCATGCCGGAGGTGTCGTTGATCGCCTTGCGGAACACGTCGGAGAACGAGCCGCCCGGCGCGGTCGTGCCGCCCGGCATCTCGGGACGTTCGAGCGCGCCGTTGAACGCGGCGCCCACCCCGCCCGGCAACCCGCGGCCGATCCCGTCGATCGCCATGGCTCAGCCCCGCACGTCGAGCCGCTGGCCCACGGGGGCGGCGGCGAGCGGCGCCGCGCTCGCGCGCGACGGCCGGTAGGTGATCGAACCGAGTTCGGCGGCCTGCTGGAAGAAGTCGCGCTCCTCGGCGGTCAGCAGGTCCCAGAGCGAAGTCTCCTGCGCGGCGGCGGTGGCACCGGGCTCGGCGGCCGGGCGCGCGGAGGACGCCTGCGCCGTGGGCGTGGCCTTCGGCGCGACGGGGCGCGCGTAGGTCGCCGCGCCGGGAAGGCGGAACGGGTTTGCGTTCGGACCGGAAACGCTCATCGCGATGCCTCCCTCAGATGTCCAGCGCGCGGCGCATCATCGCCTTCGCGGCCTGGAACACGCTGACGTTCGCCTCGTGCACACGGCGCACGATCATGAGATCCACGAGTTCGGTGTTGACGTCCACGTTCGGGTACTCGACGAAGCCCTGCGCGTTCGCGTCCGGATGCGACGGGTCGTAGACCATGCGGCCGGGATTCGGGTCCTGCGTGACCTGCATGGTGGGCTGGCCGGTGTTCGGATCGGCGCCGACCGCGGCCACTTCGCGCTTGTAGGCGCCGCCTTCGGGCGTGCGCGTCGTTTCGGCGTTCGCGAGGTTGCGCGCGATCACCTCCATGAAGCGCTGCTGGACCGACATGCCGTCGGCGCTCGTGCCCAGGCCGGGCATGAGCTGCCGCACGGGGCGCGGCCATTGCGGGAACCGCGAGATCGGGCTAGCCACGTTCCCTCATCGCGGTGCGCAGGCGCTGGTAGGCCGCCTGCAGCAGCTTGGCGTCCGCTTCGTAGCGCAGCTGGGTGTCGGCCAGCGACGCCATGTCGCGCTCGAGGTCGGCGGCGTCGAGCTTGCCCTGGGCGACGCGCGCCTGAAGCGCCGACGCGAAGTCCGTGCTCGTGCTGGTGCCGAGCACGTTCGCGACGCGCTGTGCGATGGCACGATGCGTCGCGGCGGTCTCCTCGAGACCACCCTTCAGCATCCCGCTCACGCTTCCGGTTCCGAACAACGAACGGATCATCGTCCTGCCCCCCCTCGAAGGCACTGGTCCGACCCGGTCACTGCAAGCCCCGGGCCGCGAGCCGTTCCGGGTCGTGCGGGCGGGCGCGAGGCGCCGCGAAATGCCGGTGAGCACGGTGCTTGGTCGCCGCGTGATTTCGCGACCGCGCGGCACGCGATCGGCTCCGGACCGCAGCTCGCGTCCCACCGGCGGAACATCCGTCCGGAAGAAAGTGCCGCGCCCGGCGGCGTGAGCCACCGGGCGCGGCGGGTACGGCGAAGTGCGGGAAGACTCAGGCCGCGGCTTCGGGCGGCCCGTTCAGCTTGTTGCGCAGCGTGCGCTCCGAAATCCCGAGCAGGTCGGCCGCACGCGTGCGGTGCCCGCCGGTCGCGGCCAGCGCGCGTTCGATCGCGATGCGCTCGAGGTCGCGCAGGTTGAGCGGCAGTTCGCCCGCGGGTGCGGCGGCCGCCGGCGCCTCGGAGGACGTCGGGAGCACCGTCGGGGCGGCCGCGGTCGCGGCCGCGGGCGCGACGCCACCCGGCGTGCCGAAGGCTTCCGCACCGAGCGGATTGCCGCGCGACAGCAGCACGGCGCGCTCGACGGCGTTCGCGAGTTCGCGGATGTTGCCCGGCCACGAACGGCGTTCGAGCGCGGCGAGCGCTTCGGGCCGCACGACCGGGGCGCGGACGCCGAGTTCGGCCGACGTGACGGCGACGAAGTGCTCGACCAGCCGCGGCAGGTCGCCCGTCCGTTCACGCAGCGCCGGCGTCTTCACCGGCACGACCGCAAGTCGGTAGTAGAGGTCGCGCCGGAACCGGCCGGCCTCGACCTCGGCCAGCAGGTCGCGGTTCGTGGTCGCCACGATGCGCACGTCCACGCGCACCGGCTGGCTGCCGCCGACGCGCTCGAACTCCTGCTCCTGGATCGCCCGCAGCAGCTTCGCCTGCAGGTCGAGCCGCATTTCGCTGATTTCGTCCAGCAGCAAGGTGCCGCGGTGCGCGCGTTCGAACGCGCCCGCCTGCCGCTGCGTGGCGCCGGTGAACGCGCCTCTCTCGTGACCGAACAGCGTGCTCTCCACGAGCCCCTCGGGCAGGGCGGCGCAATTGACGGTCACGAAAGGCTCGTCCTTGCGCGGGCTCTGCTCGTGAAGCGCCCGGGCGAACAGTTCCTTGCCCGTGCCGGACTCGCCTTCGAGCAGCACCGTCGCCCGCGTCGGGGCGACCATGGCGATCGTGTCCATGACCTCGCGCAGCGCCGGCGACTCGCCGACGATCGTGCGCTGGCCGCGCAGCGAGGTGATCTCGCGCCGGTAGGCCTCGTTCTCGCGCCGCAGCCGGGCCACTTCGATCGCGTTGTTGACCGCGATGCGCAGCGCCTCCTGCCGCAGGGGTTTCGTGAGGTAGTCCACGGCCCCGTGGCGAATCGAGAGCACCGCATGCTCGATGCTCGAGTAGCCGGTCATGATGATGACCGGGATCTCGTAGCCCTGCGCGCGCAGCAGCTCGAGCAGGTCGAGCCCCGTGGCGTTGGGCATCCGGTAGTCGGAGATGATCAGGTCGAACGACTGTTCGCGGACGGCCTTCAGCCCCTCGTCCACGCTCGTCGCCAGCACCGGATGGTGGCCGATTTCCGTCAGGTGGTGTTCGAGCACCACCCCGACCGACGGCTCGTCGTCGATGCAGAGAATATTGGAC